>NZ_JAMKFI010000008.1:658757-931690 GCF_024494415.1 Pseudarthrobacter sp. R1
GTTCCCCTTCCACACCGGGAAATGCGGCGCCATCACGGCCCAAGCCTTGTCAGAAATTTCTTGCCTCGCTGCCATAAATCAAGCCTGACGGAAATCAGCCCTCAAAGGGTTTAGCAACACACCCTAGGCACGGACCTCCGGGGATCAGCGAAAACCGATCCTGGTGTGACATTGAACACTTCTACGTGCTGTAGAACTTGCTGGTTTCGACTTGGCGGGTACGAAGGGGCAAACTTGTAACCATGAGCCACACTTCTGCCGAATCTGTCACTAAAACCGAAGAATCAGCCGAGCAGTTTTTCACCCTCTGGACGGTCTTCAAGCGGTCAGAGGCGCTGGTCCGCAGCGCCGCTGCTGCCACGGACTTCGAGGCCCTGCTGGAACGGTTGGCCCAGGCCGGCGTGACGCACCGCGGCAGTTACGACGTTTCCGCCATGCGGGCAGATGCGGACGTGATGGTGTGGCTCCACGGGCCCAAACCCGAAGCCCTGCAGCAGGCAATCCGGGACATCCGCCGCAGCACCCTCTTCGCCGGGACCGAGATTGTCTGGTCCGCCATGGGCGTGCACCGCGAGGCTGAGTTCGCCAAGAACCACACCCCTGCCTACTCCCGCGGCGTTGCACCGGCAGAGTGGCTGTGCGTCTACCCGTTTGTCCGCTCCTACGAGTGGTACATCCTGCCCGAGGCCGAGCGCGGCAAGATGCTCCGCGACCACGGCCTGCTGGGCCGGGACTTCCCGCAGGTCATTTCCAATACTGTCTCCTCCTTCGCCCTCGGTGACTGGGAATGGATCCTGGGCCTGGAGGCGCCTGAGCTCGTGGACCTGGTGGACCTCATGCGCCACCTTCGCGCCACCGAAGCACGCAACCACGTCCGGGAAGAGATCCCGTTCTATACCGGTCGCCGCATCTCCGCGGAAGAAGTTGCAGAGGTGCTGGCATGAGCCCCCTCGAAGCACGCGATCCCGCCAGTGCGGTGGCCATTAACCCTGTGACAGAAGCCGGCCGCATGGCCCCCAAGAATTACGACGCCGTCCTCCTCGCCTCCTTCGGCGGCCCGGAAGGCCAGGAGGACGTCATTCCGTTCCTCCGCAACGTGACCCGCGGGCGCGGGATCCCGGACGAGCGGCTTGAGGAAGTCTCCCACCACTACCGTGCCAACGGCGGCATCAGCCCCATCAACCAGCAGAACCGCGAGCTGAAGGCGGCACTCGAGGCCGAGCTCGGCGCCCGGGGCATTGACCTTCCCGTGCTGTGGGGCAACCGCAACTGGGCCCCGTACATCCCGCAGACCCTGCAGGACGCGTACGACGCCGGGCACCGCCGCCTGCTGATGGTCACCACGAGTGCCTACTCCTGTTACTCCAGCTGCCGCCAGTACCGCGAAGACATTGGCATGGCGCTGACGGAGACCGGCCTGGACGGCCGGCTGGAAGTGGACAAGGTGCGCCAGTACTTCGACCACCCCGGCTTCGTGGAGCCCTTCATCGAGGGCACCGCCGCGGGCCTCGCGGAGGTCCGGGAAAAACTGGCAGCTGCAGGCACACCCGACGCGCCCGTCCAGATCCTGTTTGCCACGCACTCCATCCCGACCCGTGACGCAGACGCGGCAGGCCGGTCCGAGGGCGAACCCCGCGAATTCGAAGAGGGCTCCGCGTACGTTGCCCAGCACCTGGCCACCGCGGCCGCCGTCATCCAGCGGGTGGAAGAGGAATCAGGCCTTACCGCCCCCTGGTCGCTGGTGTACCAGTCCCGTTCCGGGGCCCCGCACGTGCCGTGGCTCGAGCCGGACATCAACGACGCCATTCAAGAGCTTGCGGGCAAGGGCGTCAAGGGAATCGTTATTGTGCCCCTCGGCTTCGTGAGCGACCACATGGAGGTTGTCTGGGACCTGGACACGGAAGCCCTGGAAACCTGCGCCAACCTGGGACTTGCAGCCACCCGCGTCCCCACTCCCGGCACCCACCGCACATTCGTCAACGGTCTGGTGGACCTGATCTCCGAGCGGACCGTGGCCAACAACATCAGCGACCGCCCGGCAGTGACCGCCCTTGGCCCCTGGTACGACGTCTGCCGCCCGGGATGCTGCGCGAACTTCCGTGGCGAGAAGCCAACCATCGCGGGGGCGGACACCACCGTGGGTACCGGCCATGATCCTTATCCGGCCGACGCGGCGGCCAACCAGCCAGGCACGGCCGGGGGAGCGCCGCAGCAGTGACAGTCCGCATCGGAACCCGCGCCAGCAAGCTGGCACTCACCCAGACGCAGCAAACCGCTGACCGGCTGGCCGCCGTCGGAGGCTTCCCGGTGGAACTCGTCCACATCAGGACCGACGGCGACGTCCTCACCGGCTCGTTGTCACAAATGGGCGGCACGGGCGTTTTTGTCGCCGCACTGCGCGATGCGCTGCTGCGCAATGAGTGCGACGTGGCCATCCATTCGCTCAAGGACCTGCCCACCGGCGCGGCAGTAGGCCTTAGCCTTGCCGCCACACCAAAGCGGGTGGACGTCCGCGATGTCCTCTGCGCCCGGGACGGGCTCAAACTTGCCGACCTCCCCTCCGGCGCCACCGTGGGGACCGGCTCGCCCCGCCGTGCGGCCCAACTGCGCACCGCCCGGCCTGACCTTGAAATCGTGGATATCCGCGGCAACGTTGACACCCGCCTGGGCAGGGTGCCCGGACTTCCGGGGAACGCGACGGACCAGGTGGTTGCGGGCAAGTCCTGCGACCTTGATGCCGTGGTTCTCGCGGCGGCAGGCCTGGAACGCATCGGCCGGCTGGATGCCGTCAGCGAGTTTCTCGAAACTGACGTTATGCTGCCCGCTGCCGGGCAGGGATCCCTCGCCATCGAATGCCGCACGGCCGACGCCCCGCCCAGGCCGGGCTCCGCAGAGGGTTCCAAGGATGTCCTTGCGCAGGCACTGGCCGCGCTGGACGATCCGGACACCCGGCTTGCCGTTACGGCTGAGCGGGCCCTGCTGGCCCGGCTCGAAGCCGGCTGCGCTGCACCGGTGGGCGCGTACGCCTTCCGGAAGGGCAGCATGCTCCACCTGGAAGCCGTGGTCTGCGCCGTGGACGGCACCGCTTCAGTCCGGGACAAGCGGGCAACCGACGGACTCACGGAAGTAGGGGCCACCCTGCTGGGCATCGAACTCGCCGAAGTCCTCCTCGCCGCAGGTGCCGCCGATATCGCAGACCTGCAGGCTTCCTGAGCCGGCCATGGGACTGCCTTTCCGCCGTGTCCAGGACCGCCCTCTTGGGGAGGGGTAGGGGTGGCGGACAGCACCGCCAAGGGAGCAACCGGGTCCGGGAGCGGGAAGCTGCTTAAAGGGGCCCGGGTACTGATTACCCGCAGCCCGGAACGCTCACTGCCCCTGGTAGCGGCACTTGAGGAGGCCGGCGCCGAGGCGCTCCTGCTGCCGCTGATCGACTTCGAACGTGCCGCGGACCAGCACTCCCTGGACGTGGCCTGCGATGCGCTCGGTGCCGGCGCGTTTGACTGGTTGATTATCAGCAGCGCAACCACGGTCCATGTGCTCACCGCCAAGGCAGCCGAACGGGGCCTCACGCTGCGCCAGTGGATTCCCGCCGCCACCCGGATCGCTGCGATCGGACCGGCCTGCCGGCGTCTCGTCGAAGCCGCCGGCCTGCCGGTGGATCTGATGCCCAGGGACGAACAGTCCGCTTCGGGACTGCTCGCGGTATGGCCCGCCAACACCGGCAAGGTACTTCTTCCCCAGGCGGACATCGCGCCGGGAAGACTCGCCGAAGGGCTGACGGCGGCAGGCAGCACCGTCACGGCAGTGACCGCCTACCGCACCGTGGACTATCCCGCGGCAGCGGAGCGCAGACTGGCCATACCGCTGGAGGATGCGGGACCTGGGCTGGGCACGCCGTCGTACTCCCTGCTGGCACCGGAAGCAGCCGCCGCCGAAATCGCGGCCGGGCGGATCCAGGCAGTAGTGGCCGCCTCGCCCAGCGCCGTCCGGCGAATCCGTGCGCTCTCGCCGCTGCACGGCTGCCGCCTGGTGGCGATCGGAAGGTCGACGGCGGCACAGGCCGCCGCCCTCGGCCTGCCTGTGGCTGCAATCGCCGGCGAGCCCACGCCACAAGGGCTGGTGGCCGCCGTCGAAACGGCACTTGGCACCGGTGGGAATTCCGGCCGGCAACCACCCTGACCTGCCGGAAAACCGCCAGCCGGAACTTCCGCCCACCCCTCGAACCCTTCCCAAGGACAAGACCATGACTTTTCCGAGCGACCGCCCCCGCCGCCTCCGCACCACTCCGGCCATGCGCCGGCTGACCGCTGAAACCCGGCTCGCGCCGGCCGAGCTGATCCTCCCGGCCTTCATGCGGGAAGGCCTCACCGAGCCCCACCCGATTACGTCGATGCCCGGAGTTGTCCAGCACACCACGGAGACGCTCAAGCGGGCTGCGGCAGAAGCTGTAGAGCTCGGCCTGGGCGGCATCATGCTGTTCGGCATCCCGGAGACCCGGGACGCCGAGGGCACCGCCTCCCTTGACCCCGACGGTGTCCTGAACAAGGCCATCCGGGATGTCCGCTCGGAGGTTGGCGACGACCTGGTGGTCATGAGCGATGTTTGCCTGGATGAATTCACCGACCACGGGCACTGCGGCGTACTGGACGCCGAGGGCTATGTGGACAACGACCGCACCGTTGAGATCTACGCCCGGATAGCAGTGGCCCAGGCCGACGCCGGTGCCCACATGCTGGGTCCGTCCGGCATGATGGACGGCCAGGTTGCCGCCATCCGCGCTGCCCTGGACCAGGCAGGGCACACCAGTACGTCCGTTATTGCCTACGCGGCGAAGTACGCCTCGGCCTTCTACGGCCCGTTCCGGGAAGCCGTCGATTCCCAGCTCAAGGGGGACCGGCGCACGTACCAGATGGACGCGGGCAACCGCACCGAAGCCCTTCGCGAGGTTGAACTGGACCTCGCCGAAGGGGCAGACGTGGTGATGGTGAAGCCGGCCATGAGCTACCTGGACATCCTCGCCGACGTGGCGGCGATGAGCCCGGTCCCCGTGGCGGCCTACCAGATCTCGGGGGAGTACGCCATGATCGAGGCTGCCGCCGCGAACGGCTGGATCGACCGGCGTGCGGCCATCACCGAATCCGTGCTCGGCATCCGCCGCGCCGGCGCCCACATGGTGCTGACGTACTGGGCAGCTGAACTGGCCGGCTGGCTGAAGGAGTCCCGATGAGCGAAATCCCGCCCCTTCCCACGGCCCCGGTGGCCGCGGACCGGATCCTGATCGGGCTGAACACCTTCGGCGACGTCGGCGAGAACCCGGACGGCAGCCCGCAGCCGCACGCCCAGGTGCTGCGCCAGCTGCTCGAACAGGCTGAGCTGGCGGACGCCGTCGGACTTCACGCCTTTGGTGTGGGCGAGCACCACCGGAAGGACTACGCGGTATCCGCGCCCGAGGTTTTCCTCGCTGCCGCTGCCGCCCGCACCACCAGGATCCGCCTCGGCTCCGCGGTCACGGTCCTGAGTTCGGATGATCCCATCCGGGTTTTCCAGCGGTTCTCCACCGTGGATGCCCTCTCGAACGGCCGCGCCGAGGTGATGCTGGGCCGGGGCTCCTTTGTTGAGTCCTTCCCGCTGTTCGGCTTGGACCTCGCAGACTATGAGGTCCTGTTTGAAGAGAAGCTGGAGCTGTTCGACAAGGTACGGGCGCAGAAGCCGGTGCACTGGGAAGGCCGCACCAGGCCGGCCCTTTCCGGCCTGAGCGTCTACCCGCCCCTGGAACGCCACCTGCTGCCCACCTGGATCGGCGTCGGGGGGACACCCGAATCGGTGCTTCGCTGCGCGCAGTACGGCTATCCGATCATCCTCGCGATTATCGGGGGGCAGCCGCGCTCGTTCCGGCCACTCGTGGACCTGTACCGGGAAGCCATCTCCAAGTACGGCCACCCGATGCAGCAGGTTGCCACCCATTCGCCCGGTCATGTGGCAGATACCGACGAACAGGCCCGGGAGGAACTCTTCCCGCACTGGCTGAAACTGCGAAACAAACTTGGGGCCGAGCGCGGCTGGGGACCTGCCGGAAGGGGGGAGTTCGATGCCCTGTGCGCTCCCGAGGGCGCCCTGTACGTAGGATCGCCGGAAACCGTGGCCCGGAAGATTGTCCTGCTCAAGCAGAACCTGGGCGTGGACCGCTTTGACCTCAAGTACAGCAACGGCCCCTTGCCGCACTCGGCCATGATGCGCTCCATTGAGCTCCTGGGGATGGCGGTGGCGCCCCGGGTGGCGGAATTGCTCGCATCTGAAGCGCCGGCTAACTGAGAGAATGGGAACCATGACTTCCAGCAATCCTCGCAACGAGGCACTATTCGACCGCGCCCGCCAGCTGATGCCGGGCGGAGTCAATTCTCCCGTGAGGGCCTTCGGGTCCGTGGGCGGGACTCCGCGCTTTATGGTTTCCGCCAAAGGCCCGTACCTGACGGACGCCGACGGCAAGGAATACGTGGACCTGGTCTGCTCCTGGGGCCCGGCGTTGCTGGGCCACGCACACCCGGCCGTGCTGGAGGCCGTTCACGCGGCCGTGGACCGCGGCCTTTCCTTTGGCGCCTCCACCCCTGACGAGGCGAACCTGGCGGCGATGGTCCAGGAACGTGTGCCGGCGGTCGAGCGGCTCCGGATGGTCTCCACCGGCACCGAGGCCACCATGACAGCCGTCCGCCTGGCCCGCGGCTTCACCGGCCGGAACCTGATCATCAAATTCGCGGGCTGCTACCACGGGCATCTGGACAGCCTCCTCGCGTCGGCGGGTTCGGGCGTGGCAACGCTCGCCCTGCCAGGCTCGGCTGGCGTCACCGAGGCCACCACAGCCGAAACCCTGGTGCTGCCGTATAACGACCTCACCGCCGTGAAGGAAGCCTTCGCCGCCCACGGACCCAACATCGCCGCCGTCATCACTGAAGCGGCGCCGGCCAACATGGGTGTGGTAACACCGGAGGACGGCTTCAACCTTGGCCTGTCCCGCATCACCCGCGAACACGGGGCGCTGCTCATCGTGGACGAGGTGCTCACCGGGTTCCGCACCGGCTACTCCGGGTACTGGGGCCTCACCGGCGGAGCACCGGACGCCGCTGAACCGTGGACGCCGGACCTGCTCACCTTCGGCAAGGTCATTGGCGGGGGAATGCCGACGGCGGCCCTCGGCGGACGTGCCGACATCATGGATCATCTTGCCCCCACCGGTCCGGTGTACCAGGCCGGGACGCTCTCCGGGAACCCGGTGGCGATGGCTGCGGGTGTTGCCACCCTGACGCACGCCACCCGGGACGTCTACTCCTTCATCGACGTCCGCTCGCTGGAGCTCTCCTCCGCCCTGTCCACCGCACTGGACGCCGCCGGGGTGGACCACTCAATCCAGTTCGCCGGGAACCTTTTCTCGGTGGCGTTCGGCACCTCGGCCAACGGCGTGCACAATTACGCCGACGCCCTGGCGCAGGAAAGCTTCCGCTACGCGCCGTTCTTCCACTCCATGCTGGAGTCGGGCGTCTACCTGCCGCCGTCTGTCTTCGAGGCCTGGTTCCTGTCCGCCGCGCACGACGACACAGCCATGAACCGCATCTTCGATGCGCTTCCGGCCGCAGCCAAGGCGGCAGCAGCCGCACAAGGCTAGTTCCGCCGTCGGGCGTTTCTTTTCCCGCTGGACATAAAAAATCCCCGGTTGCATGATGCAACCGGGGATTTCTTTGTGTGCCTATGCCAGGAGTTACAGAACGTCCGAGAGGAAGTTCTTCAGGCGGTCCGTGGCGGGGTCGCTGAAGATCTGCTGGGGAGGACCGGATTCCACCACAACGCCGGCGTCCATAAACGTCACCGTATCTGACACATTGCGGGAGAAGCCCATCTCGTGGGTCACCACCACCATGGTCATGCCGCCCTTCGCGAGGTCCGTCATGAGCGCCAGGACTCCCTTGACGAGCTCGGGATCCAGAGCGGACGTGGCCTCGTCAAAAAACATGACTTCCGGCTTCATGGCAAGTGCCCGCGCTATCGCCACGCGCTGCTGCTGGCCACCGGAAAGGTTTGCCGGGCGGGCGTCGGCCTTGTGTTTCAGGCCCACCAGGTCCAGCTGCTCCAGGGCCTCGGCGCGGGCCTGTTCCTGCGGCAGCTTACGCAGCTTCCTCAGGGCCAGGGACACGTTGTCCACCACCGTTTTGTGCGGAAACAGGTTGAACTGCTGGAACACCATGCCGATCCGCTGCCGGAGCTCGTCAGGGTTGTCCTTCAGGACCGAGCGGCCATCCAGGAGGATGTCGCCCTGGTCGGGCTCGATCAGCCGGTTCATCACGCGCAGCAGTGTGGACTTACCGGACCCCGAAGGGCCGATGACCGAGGCAGTGGTTCCCTTCTCCACGTGCAGGTCGATGCCGCGGAGAACGTGGTTGTGCCCAAACGATAGGTGCAGGTTCTTGCCGGTCAGGGTTCCGGACGCGAATTCCGTCATGCCTGTGCCCCCTTGCCGATAGGTGCTGCCAGCTCATCCGGTTCCTTCTTTTCCGGCTTGCCGGTACGGAGCCGGTTGTCGATGAAGTTCACGAAGTGGGTGAGCGGAACGGTCAGGATCAGATACAGCACACCTGCGGCCACCAGCGGAGAGAGATTGCCGGTGTTGGCCATGGCGTCATTTCCGATCCGGAAGATCTCCCGGTCCGAGGCAGCCAGGCCAAGCATGAACACCAGCGAGGAATCCTTCAACAGCGAGATGAACTGGTTCACCAGTGCGGGAAGGACCCGGCGGATGCCCTGCGGCACCACCACCAGGCGCATGGAACTGCCGTAGCTGAAGCCCAGCGCCCGGGATGCCTCCAACTGCCCCTTCTCCACGCTCTGGATGCCCGAACGGAAGATTTCACCGATGTAGGCTGCCGCGATGAGCGTCAAGGCCAGGATGCCCAGGGGGTACGGGTTCCGGGACCCGGTGATTTCCCGGGCGATGGGACTGAGCCCGATGCCGATGACCAGGATCACCAGGATGGCAGGGAGTCCACGGAAGATATCGGTGTAGATGCGCGCCACCCAGCGGGCCCCGGCGTTGCGGGAGATCCCCATCATTGCCAGGGCCAGCCCCAGCAGGGAACCCAGGACGCCGGAGGCCACAGCCAATATCAGGGTGTTGGGCAAACCGACCATAAGCAGGGCGGGAATGACTTTAGCCATTTCCTCCCAGTTGAAGAAGGTGTCAGCCAGTTGATCCAAGAGATCCATAGACTTTGCGGCTCAATCAGCTCTGGGGAACCGTGGCGGCCTTGCTGCCCGGCTTCCAGTCGCTGGGCATCTCGCGGTCCGGGTACCACTCCTTGGTCAGCTTGGACCAGGTTCCGTCAGCGATAACGGCGTCCAGGCCGGAATTCAACGCGTCGATCAGCGGCTGGTTGTCCTTGGCGACGGCGTAGGCAGTGAAGTTCTGCGTGTTGACGACGGACTCGGCGATGACGGTGCCGTCGCCTTCCTTCACCTGACCGGTGGCCTGCTGGGACGGGGCGACCCACGCGTCAACCTGGCCGTTGCGCACGTTGGCGTACACCGTGGCGTAATCCGGGAAACGGATCGGCTCAAGCTTCAGGGTGTTGGTGACATAGTCGTCCTGGACGGTGCCCTGGACGACGCCGATGCGGAGGTCGCCCGTGAGGTCAGCGAAGCCCTTGACGTCGCTGTCGGTCTTGGCAACGACTGCCATGAACCCGAAGTCGTAGCCGTTGGTGAATCCGACGTTCTGGCGGCGGGCGTCCGTGGTAGAGATGGAGGAGGAGCCGACGTCGAACTGCTTGGTGGAAACCTGGGAGAGGAGTGCCGAGAAGTCCGTGGCAACGAATTCGACCTCAAGGCCGAGCTTGCCGGCGATGGCGCGCAGCAGTTCGTTGTCGTAGCCGGTGAACTTGCCCGAAGGGTCAATGAAGATGTTCGGCGGGGCGTCCGAGAGGGTGCCCACCTCGAGCTTGCCTTCAGTGTTGAGGCCGAGCTTGGACTTGTCGATCTGATCGACCGGGGTGACGTCGGCGGTGGTGTACTTGTCCAGCGTCTGCTGGTCACTGCCGGCGAGTGCATCCGTGGGCGTTCCGGCGGGCTCGGCAGATCCTGAGCCGCATGCTGCGAGGGAAACCGCGAGGGCGAGTGCCACGGGAGCGGTTGTGAGCCACTTCATCGCTTTGATTTTCATCAGGTTGTCACTTTCATTGAGTCATAAGTCAACCGGGCCGCAAGGCTGCGCTGGTGGCGCCTGGCACCTGCCCGGTGCTGGTCAAGCAAGGCCAGGGCAGGGGTGACCGCAAAACTTTATTGTCTCACTTTGGAGTTTTCGGTCCGGATGGTGAAGAAGCGCGGATGAGACGTCACCTCTGGCGAACAAAATTCGGCCTTGGGATACTTCACCTGCCCAGCTGATGCTTGGCAGGGCCGTCGCAGCGAATCCCCGCAGCCTGAAAGCAAGCTGCCTTATGAAGCGATATGACTGTGAAATATATCTCGGAGCGGCAGGGCGGCCTGGGGGCTAGAAGCCGCCGGCACTGGCGTCCTGCGGCGGGAGCACGGGCCAGTCGCCTTCGATCACGGCTGTCGGCTTCGTTTTGCGGAGGTAGCCCTGGAAATCCGCAGCCTGGCTCACGGCCCAGTCCACCTGAAGCTGGTGCAGCTGGCTGGCAGGCATGCTCAGTTTCGGAAACTTCCCGGCCATGGCATCCAGGACCTTCAGGGTAGCCAGGGCGTCAGCGGCCGACGTATGGGCATTGTCCAGGACCACGCCGTACTCTTCGCACAATGCAGTCAGGGTTCGCTTGCCCTTGCGGTATCGGTCCACCTGCTTGTTCATGATGTAGGGGTCCAGGACCGGAAACCGGGTCAATTGCGGGACTCCATAGCGGGCCGACTCGGCTGCGAGCACGGTGAAATCGTAGCTCGCGTTGAACGCGATGACCGGCGTACCGTCGTCGAAAAGCGCCTGCAGCACTGCCGCGAGTTCCTTCGTCACCTCGTGGGCGGGCCTGCCCTCGCGCCTGGCCTGTTCAGTGGTGATGCCGTGCACATCACTGGCTTCGGTGGGTATCTCAACCCCTGGATCGGCCAGCCACTCATGTTCCTTGATGACCTCACCCTTGTGGTCTACAACAGTGACTGACGCCGTCACAATCCGGGCGGCACGCGAGTTGCGGCCGGTGGTTTCGAGGTCGAAAGCTGCTCGGGGAAGGGTGTTCCAGGTGCTCATACGTCCACGCTAACGGCGGCCACCGACAATTCCCGGGAGCGCCACTGCAGCTACATTGGATCAATGCGGATTGAGTATGTGGAGGCGGTACTGGCCATCGTGAGGCTGGTTCCGGCCGGGGCCGCAGTGTCATACGGGGACGTCGCTGAACTGCTGGGATCAGGCGGGCCAAGGCAGATCGGTGCCGTCATGAGCCACTACAGCAGCGGCGTTCCCTGGTGGCGGATCCTCAAGGCAAGCGGACACGCTCCAGAGGGACACGAAGTGAAAGCCCTCCGCTACTACCTCCAGGAAGGAACTCCCCTCACAGGGGACCACGAAGCCTACCTGCGGACGGGGGAGGGCTCATGGCGGGTGGACCTTTCCGCAGCACGATGGGCGCCGACACCTGAAGATTTTGAACAGATCGACGCGGTCTCCGGGGAGTTGGAGCGTCAGCTCCGTAAATTGTCGGTGGCTGATGATGGAATGTCGGCGTGACAGTAACAGTTCCCTTCACAGGTCCCCGCGACGAGTACCGGCAGGCATCAGCAGCCGGTCTTGAAGCCGAATTCGCTACAGCAGCCGGCGCATTGCACGACGGCGGGAGTGGGCACCCTGGCCAAGCCGGTTCTCCGGGCCTCAAACTGCTGCCGCCGCGGCGGCTCCACGCCGAAGCCCCGTCGCTGACCTCCGATCAGCAAGCCGCTGTGGACGTGCCACAAGGGTCCGGACCTGTCCTGGTACCGGGGGCGCCGGGCACGGGCAAATCCACTGTCCTGATCGAAGCCGCGGTCACGCGGGTGCTGCGGGACGGGGTTGACCCCGAGCGGATGCTCATCCTGGCCCCGACCAGGCTCGCGGCCGATTCCCTCCGCGACCGGTTCACGGCCCGGCTGGACAGAAGCCTGAGCACGACGCCGGCCCGGACCTGGGCGTCCTACGCCTTTGATGTCCTTCGGCGCGCCAAGGCCGAAGGAGTGCTGCCCCTCTCAAGGCCGCCGCGCCTCCTGTCCGGCCCGGAGCAGGACCTCATCATCAAGGAACTGCTCGAGGGCCACCGCCTGCCAGGGCTGGAGCTGCCGTGGCCTGACGACCTTGCGGGAGCCCTGGAGACGCGCGGCTTCCGGCAGGAAGTACGGCAGCTGTTCGACCGCGTTATCGAGTCCGGCCTGACCGCCACGGACCTCGCCCAGCTGGGCCGCCAGTGCGACCGGCCTGACTGGATTGCCGCCGCCGGGTTGTACGCGGAGTACCGTGACGTCCTGGACCTCAGGATGCCAGAGGCCTTTGATCCCGCGGGGATCATCACCGCGGCACGCCAGATCTTCCAGGACGTCCCGGAATTCCTGGCTGCAGAGCGCGAGCGCCTGCAGGTGATTGTCGTTGATGACGTGCAGGAGGCAAACCCTGCCGTCTTTGAGCTTCTGGCGGACATCGCCCGCGGGATGGACTGCTTCATTGCCTTCTCCCCGGACACGGTGGTCCAGGGCTTCCGGGGAGCCCGCCCGGATCTGGTGGCCGAACTGCCGCGCCTGCTGTCGCCGCACGCCCCCGCCCTTGAGCGGCCCCTGCGATACGCACACCGGCACACGCAGGCGTTGGCAACCGCGTGGCTGGGGGTTGCCGCACGTATTTCGCAGCGTGCCGGCGGGCAGTTGGCAAGGCAACTCGAGCAGCCGGCGGGGGACCGGGGGCAGGGAATGGTGGAAGCCCACCTCGTGCCGTCAGCAGTGCATGAACTCCGTTATGTGGCCCAGCGCATCCTGGACCAGCACATCAACCACGGGCGGGACCTGGCCGACATCGCGGTGATTGTGCGTAATGGAGGGCAGGTCAGCGAGCTGCAGCGTTACCTGTCCGGCCAGGGGATCCCGGTTCGCGTGCCTGTGGCCGAGTCGGCTGTCCGGGACGAAGTGGCGGTACGGCCCCTGCTCGACGCATTTGCGGTGGCCCTTGACCCCACCCTGCTGACCCCTGAAACAGCTGTATCCCTTTTGACCTCCCGCATCGGCGGTGCCACGTCCATTGAGCTGCGCCGGCTGCGGCAGTCGCTGAGGCGGGAAGAACTCCTGGGCGGCGGAGGCCGCACCAGTGATGCCTTGCTCGTTGAAGCCCTGCTCGAACCCGGGGCGCTGTCCTCCCTCGGCATGGAAGGCCGTGCGGCGCGGCGCACGGCAGGCATGATCCAGGCAGGGCGCAAAGCTGCCTTCAAGCCGGGTGCCAACGCCGAGTCCGTGCTGTGGGCCCTTTGGAATTCCACCGGTCTTTCCACTGCCTGGACGGAGACGGCTCTGTCCGGCGGGCCGCACGGTGCCCGGGCGGACCGCGACCTCGACGCCATGATGGCGCTTTTCCACACTGCCGAACGGTACGTAGACCAGATGCCCGGTGCCGGTCCGGAGCAGTTCCTTGAGTACCTGCTGAACCAGGAGCTCCCCATGGACACGCTGGCCGACCGCGCCCAGTTGGACGACGCCGTCGAACTGATGACTCCCGCCAGCGCAGCAGGGCGGGAATGGCCTGTGGTCCTGGTGGCCGGGCTCCAGGAAGGCGTGTGGCCGAACACGCGGCTACGCGGTGAACTCCTGGGCAGCACCCTCTACGCCGACGCAGTTGAGCACGGAGCACCTTACGCACTGCAGCGGGATCCGCTGAGCCGATTGCGGGACATCCGGTATGACGAACTGCGGAGCTTCTCCACGGCGGTGTCAAGGGCGCGGGAGCTCCTGATCTGCACTGCCGTCTCCTCAGAGGACGATCAGCCGTCCTCCTTCCTGGATTACGTCTCACCCCCCAGCCCGGACCAGGCGGGCCGGGAATTCACCCCGGTGGAGCGCCCCATGACCCTGCGTGCGCTGGTTGCCGAACTGCGGCAGTATTCGCAGCTCGACGGAAAGCACGCGGCTGAGGCGGAGGAAGCGGTCAGGGTCCTCGCCCGGCTCGCGGCTGCCGAGCCTGCCGTGGCCGGCGCGCATCCCGGAAGCTGGTGGGGGCTGCCACCGCTGACCTCGTCTGATCCCGTGGTTCCCCCCGGCGGAACAGTGTTTGTGTCGCCGTCGAAAGTTGAGACGGTCCAGAAGTCGCCGCTCGACTGGTTCGTACAGGCCGCAGGCGGCGAAGCGGCCACCGATTTCGCGAGGAGCCTGGGCACGCTGGTCCACAACATCGCACAGGAACTGCCGGATGCGTCAGGGGCAGAGTACGTCGCGGAACTGGTGCGCCGGTGGCCCGCGCTGGGGATGAAGGACAACTGGGAGGGAAGACTGGATTTCCAGCGTGCGGAGGCCATGGTCCGCAAGCTTGCCCAGTACGTGCTGGTTATGAGGAGCGAAGGCCGGAGCCTGCTGGGGGTCGAACAGGACTTCGAGGTGGCGCTCCCGGACGTGGCTGTGGACGACGGCACGGCCCGCGCGGCAGTCCTCCGCGGCCAGGTGGACCGCCTGGAAATCGACAGCGAGGGCAGGCTGGTCATCGTGGACCTCAAAACAGGAAAACGCCAGCCGGGTAAAGCAGAACTCTCCACGCATCCGCAGCTCGGCGCCTACCAGGCCGCAGTGCTCGCCGGCGGCTTCAGCGAAAGCCCCGGCGGGAGTACCCCTGCCGTTCCCGGCGGCGCAGTACTTGCCCAGCTTGGAACGGGAACAAAAAATCCAGGCATCCAGCAGCAGGATCCGCTTGACCCCCAGGAGAACTGGGCTTTGGACATGGTGAAGGAGGCCGCCACTGTGATGGCTGGCAGCGAATTCCTGGCACGGCACGATCCAGCGAAGGGAAGCCACGGCGGACACGGCTGCCGGCTCCCGGAAGTGTGTCCGTTGTGCGTACGGGGAAGGCAGGTCACCGAATGAGCGTGGAAGCAGCCGTGGCCGCACCGAACGTCCCTGAAGCCCGGTTCACGCCGGAAGAACTCTCCCTGCTGCTGGGCGAAAAGAACGTGCCCACGCGGGAACAGTCGGAAATCATCAGTTCGCCGCTGACTCCGCGGCTGGTCATCGCAGGCGCCGGTTCGGGCAAGACCGCCACCATGGCGGACCGCGTCGTCTGGCTGGTGGCCAATGGCTGGGTCCGGCCGGAGGAAGTCCTCGGCGTGACCTTCACCCGCAAGGCCGCCGGTGAGCTCGCGTCCCGGATCCGGGCGAAGCTGGCCGCCCTGCAACGGCTGGCCAGCCAGGACACTGCGCACCGGCTGTTCCCGGCACAGCTGGTCAGCAGCGACTCCCTCGAGCCCAAGGTGTCCACCTACCACTCCTTTGCCAGCGGCATCGTATCTGACTATGGACTGCGGCTGGGCGTGGAGCGGGACGTGGTCCTCCTCGGCGGAGCGCAGGCGTGGCAGCTGGCCAGTGAAGTGGTGGAGGCCTACGACGGCGAGTACGCACACTTCCGTTCTGCAAAATCCACCCTGGTGAAGGCGGTCATCCAGCTGGCCGGGGAATGCGCGGAGCACCTCCAGGAACCCGAGGACGTGGAAGCCTGGCTGATGGCACGGCTGTCCGAATTCGAAGCCCTGCCGTACCAGGCGGGCAAAAAGAAGAACCCGCCCCAGGCGGCGGCCGAGCTCGCCGGGATGCTGCGGACCAGGGCCAGCGTGGCGGACATGGTGGGCCGGTACGCGGCAGCGAAGCGGGCGCGGGGCGCCCTTGACTTCGGAGACCTTGTGGCGCTCGCGGCCAAGGTGGCGCAGGATGTCCCCTTGGCCGCACACATGGAACGGCAGCGGTACAAGGTGGTTCTGCTCGACGAATTCCAGGACACCTCCTACGCCCAGCTGGTGCTGTTCTCCCGGCTCTTCGGAGGCGGGCATGCGGTGACCGCAGTCGGCGACCCCAACCAGTCGATCTATGGATTCCGCGGAGCCTCGGCCGGACAGCTTTTCCACTTTGTCCGGGAATTCCCCGTAGCCAATGGTCCCGTCGGGGACGGAAAATGGGCTCCTGCCCCCACGTCTTACCTGACAACGGCCTGGCGGAACGGCCGGTCCATCCTGTCGGCAGCCAACGTTATGTCTGAATCCCTGGGCAAGGCAGCAGCCCAGCGGGGGCCTGCCGGCGGGGGAGGGGCGGCAGCAGCGGACGTGCCTCCGTTGCAGCCCAGCCCCGGCGCAGTTGAGGGGACGGTTGTGCTGGGGCGGTTCGGGACAGATGTCGATGAAGCGTCCGCACTCGCCGAGGACGTTCTGAAGTACCGGGTGACGGACTTTGAGCTCAAACCGGACGGAACGCCTGTACCGCCTGCCCTTGCCGTCCTCTGCCGCCGCCGCGCACAGATGGAGACCATCCGGCGCCAGTTTGAAGCCAGGGGAATCCCATACGAGATCGTCGGACTTGGCGGGCTCCTGGATACGCCCGAGATCGTGGACCTCGTGGCGACGCTGCGTGTGCTTGCCGACCCCGGACGCTCCGATTCCCTGATGCGCCTCCTGGCGGGCGCCCGCTGGCGCATCGGGCCGGCCGACCTGATGGCGCTGCGCGACTGGTCCAGCCAGCTGGCGCGCCGGCGCGGACACGTCGCCGAACGGTCCGTTGACGGTCAGCCGGACGACGACACCAGTGAAACCGTCCTCGAGAGCGACCTGACTGACGGTTCCAGCCTGGTGGAAGCCCTGGACTGGCTGCCCCGGGAGGGCTGGACGTCCGCCAACGGCAGGTCGCTCACCTCCGATGCCCGCAGCCGGCTTGCCCGGCTGTCGTCTGAACTGCGGCAACTCCGGAGCTACCTCGGGGATGACCTCACCACCTTGCTGGGCGAGGTGGAGCGGGCCATGCTGCTGGATATCGAAGTGGCCGCGCGGCCAGGCATCAGCATCCACCAGGCCCGCCGCAACCTTGACGCCTTCCAGGACGCCGCCGCGGGGTTCCTGCGCACCTCCCAGCGTGTGGACATCCTCGCGTTCCTGTCCTGGTTGGAAGCCGCCGCTGCTGAGGAAAACGGGTTGGAAGCGCCCGCCAGTGACGTGAACCGGGAGGCTGTGCAACTGCTGACAGTCCATGCGTCGAAGGGCCTGGAATGGGATGTGGTTTTTGTCCCCGGGCTCAATGCGGGCGCCTTCCCCAGCGACAGGGACTCCCGGTGGAGCAGCGGCTCAGCCGCCCTGCCCTGGCCGCTCCGGGGTGACCGTGCCGACCTTCCCCAGTGGGACCTCGACCAGCCGGACCAGAAGGGCTGGCTGGACGCCGAAAAGGAGTTCAAGTCGGCCGTCCAGGCCCACGGGGAGTCGGAGGAACGCCGTCTCGCCTACGTGGCCTACACCAGGGCCAAGCACGTCCTCTGGGCGTCCAGTCCTGCGTGGGTGGGATCCCGGGCAGGGCGTGCTGAAATGTCACCGTTCCTTTCCGGGCTCGAGGCACTCACCAAGGTGTCCGAGGGCGGGCAGCGGCCGGCTGCGACAGTCCACCCGGGGTCACTGGAGGAAGCGGCTCTACCCGAAAAGAGCCCGCTCACCCTTGAAACGGAAGTTGCCAACTGGCCGTATGACCCCCTTGAGGGGCCCGTGGATCCGCGCACCGGGAACCGCCTGCGCCTTTCCGGCGGACGGCGGCAGGCGATGGAAACAGCCGCTGCCCGGGTTCTTGCAGCCCTGGGAAACCGGGACAGGGACGCCGCTCCGGTCCTGCATCCACCCGAAGCATTTCCAGGGCAGGCCGGGCCGGGCAAGGAACTGACCGGGGTGGCACGGGGATGGGCCAGGGAGGCGGCGCTGCTGCTGGAACGGCGCACCAGGAGGAGCGCCGGGCGGGAAGTGCACCTGCCCGGCCACATCTCCGCATCCACCCTGGTGGAACTGCGGGAGGACCCCGCCGCGGTGCTTGGCAGGCTCCGCAGGCCCGTGCCACGGGAACCGGGCATGTCAGCCCGCAAGGGAACAGCGTTCCACGAATGGGTGGAGGAGTACTTCGGCGCCGCCGGCATGCTCGACCTCGGTGAAGCTCCGGGCTCGGATGACCACATTGATGCTGCCTACGACCTCGATGCCATGGTGGCAACTTTCAAGGCGTCTCCCTGGGCCGAACGGTCGCCCGCGTTCGTTGAGGTTCCGGTAGAGACCCGCGTTGGCGACGTCGTGGTGCGCGGGCGCATTGACGCGGTCTTCCGGGATGCCGACGGCCGGTGGGACCTGGTGGACTGGAAGACCGGACGGCGGCCGTCCGCGGCCCAGCTCAGGACCAAATCCGTGCAGCTTGCGGTGTACCGCCTGGCCTGGGCGCGGCTGAAGGGGGTACCTCTCGAGGAAGTGCGGGCGGCCTTCTTCTACGTCGCGGACAACGAGGTTGTGCGTCCCCACGACCTCGGTACAGCCGGCGAGCTGGAGGAGATTGTTGCGGCTGCCCTCAGTTCTTCGTGACGTCCACGATGGAGATGGCGGCGGTGGAGGTGTCGTCCAGTTCCTTCTTCTCCTCCGCGTCGGCCGGCCCAGCGGCCTGCCCACTGCCCATCGCCTGCCCACTGTCCCCCGCGGTGTCCTCTCCGCCAGCCTTAGCCGGGGGCTCCACCGGGATGGGAGTGACGTGGACCGCCGGCTGAACCGGGGCCGGAACCGGCAGCGGGACTACGGTAACGGACGGCCCGGAAGCTGAAGGACCGGCGTCGGCCGCCATGACCGCTGACACCTTCCCGGTGGCTGCGTGGGCACCCGTGCCACCGGCAGCGGACAAGCCGGCAGCCGGTGCGCCCGCGGCCGGCTGCGGCTCGACGCTGATCGGCTGCCCGCCGTGCTCTTCGATGTCCCGGGCAAGGGTTCCGAGCATCTCCTCTGCTTCTGAGATCATGCCGGGGTCATCCGAGGCGATCCCCTTCACCAGGTACTGGGCCAAGGCGAATTCGGCGGAAAGTGCTGCCCGGCGCAGGAGGTGGTTGTCCGGTGTGTCCCTGCGGCTGGCCGTGTAGGCGCCCAGTACCGCGTCCACGAAGTCCTGCTCATTGGAGGCAACAAGCCAGGCGAAATCGTCGGCGGGATCGCCGATCCTCAAGTCGGTCCAACCGGTGACCGCCGTTACGCGCTGGCCTTCCAACAGGAGGTTGTCCTCGTGAAGGTCTCCGTGGACTACGCTCGGGTTGAAGCGCCACAGGGATACGTCTTCCATGGCATGCTCCCAGCGGAGCAGCAGGGCGGGCGGGATTTTTCCCGTGGTGGCAGCCTGGTCAAGTTCATTCAGCCGCCGCTGCCGGAACTCGTTGGGGGTGTAGCTGGGCAGGTCGGCATTGCTGACCAGCGAATGGGGCAAGTCATGGATGGCGGCGAGGGCGACGCCGATCTCCCGGGCGAGGGCGTCCGGGCCTGCAGTCAGTTCCTCGACGCTGCGCGTGCTGCCGGCCAGATGCGAGTAGACAAACGTGCTTAGGGTACCCAGCCGCACGCTGCCGGCAACGGTGGGCATCAGGAAGGGCAGTTCGGCCCTGATGGCCGGGGCGAAGGCACGCAGCACGAGGAATTCCGTCTCAAGCCGGGCGCTTGCCTCGGCGTGCCGCGGTGAGCGCACGCGCCACCGCTTGCCCTCGGAATCGAGCAGCAGGGCGGAGTCGAAGTCCGCAGGGTCATCCGGGGCAGAGCTAACGGCCGTCGGGGTCAGTCCGGGGACTGCCGCGGTTGCAACGGCTGCCAGTTCAATCGGTTTTCTTCTCACCGTTCCACGGTAGATTGCGTGCAGTCCAAGACACCGGTCCAAGGACGGCGAGTCTTCAGATATAGTCCAAATCAGGGTAGGCAGGGGAGCCCGGCCACGGGGGCGTGCGCACCAAATATCAATTGTCGGTCCCAGTCAGTACGGTGGACACATGAGCCATACGGAGTCTGCAACACCGGTCCACCTGGGCAAGGCGGCCCGGCTGCCGGCGAACCACCTTATGGACACCGTACTCCCGGTGCCCCCTGCGCTCGTTGACCGCGGATCCGTCGCCCGGGCACAACCGGGATTGGTGGAGGAACTCCTCGCCACACCGGACACCGTGGCGGTTGTCCTCTCCGGCAGGCAGGGGCTGATCCATGCCGGCGGGCTCTTCACGACGGCGGCCCGGCCACTCCTCGAGGAACTGGCCGCCGCAGGTACCGCGCCCCAGCTGACGGTTTACCTTGGTTCCGCCCTGCCCGATTCGGACCTTGCGCCGGGTACCCAACTGCTGCTTTTCGTCCTGGCGGAAGCGGTGGAGCCTGGAACTGCCGGGATACCCTCGGATGCTTCATGGGCAGGATTCCGGGACGTTGCAGCCGGGCTCAGTCCAACCCATACTGCCCTTTTTGTTGAAGCCAGTGCCATTGCCAACTGGCATGCCACGCACACGCATTGTCCGCGCTGCGGTTCTCCCACGGACGTGGAAGCCGGGGGATGGGTGCGGCGCTGCCCGGCTGATTCGTCTGAACACTACCCGCGGACCGATCCCGCCATCATCGTTACCGTCGTGGGCCCGGACGGCCGCCTGCTCCTGGGCGGCGGCGGGGCCCGTGATGCCAGGAACTATTCAACCCTGGCGGGGTTCGTGGAACCGGGGGAATCCCTGGAACAGGCAGTGGTACGGGAAATCCATGAGGAAGTTGGAGTGAGGGTTGCTGCCTGCCAATACCTTGGCTCGCAGTCCTGGCCCTTTCCCGCCTCCCTTATGCTTGGATTTACCGCCGTCACCGAAGACGCCGAGGCAACGCCCGACGGCGTGGAGGTCACCAGGGCGCGCTGGTTCAGCCGGGAGGAACTCCAGGAGGCTGTGCTCAGCGGCGAGATCACCATCTCCAGCCGGCTGTCGATTGCCCGCTCCCTGATAGAGCACTGGTACGGCGGACGTATTCAGGACCGGGTTGGCGCCTGAAGCCCTACTTATCCATCAGACTCCAGCACGCGGTAGTCGAGACGAAAAAGCAGCAAAGTGACTACAGAAAATTTTGACGGCGCAGCGTCCCTGGAGGACCGGGTCCTGGGCGGCCTGGACGCCGAGCAGCGCGAGGTGGCCAGCACGCTCAACGGCCCGCTGTGCGTTCTCGCCGGCGCCGGCACGGGAAAGACGCGGGCCATCACCCACCGCATCGCCTACGGCGTGCACTCAGGTGTTTACACCCCCCAGCGGCTCCTGGCCGTGACCTTTACTGCCCGCGCAGCCGCGGAAATGCGCAGCCGGCTGCGGGACCTGGGCGCAGGCAACGTCCAGGCCCGGACCTTCCATGCAGCAGCACTGCGCCAGCTGCAGTTTTTCTGGCCGCAGGCTGTCGGCGGAACCCTGCCCAACCTGCTGGACCACAAGGCCCAGATGCTCGCCGAGGCAGCCCGGCGGCTTCGATTGAGCACTGACAGGGCCTCGATCCGCGACCTTGCTTCGGAAATCGAGTGGGCCAAAGTGTCCATGCTGACGCCCGCCAACTACCTGGAAAACGCGCAGGACCGCGGAGCCCCGGGCGGTTTCGACCTCACCGCCGTCGCCCGGGTCTTCCAGTCCTACGAGGATGTTAAGACGGACCGCAATGTCATCGACTTCGAGGACGTCCTCCTGATCACGGTGGGCATCCTGCAGGAGGACGAAAAGGTTGCCGCCACCGTCCGCGAGCAGTACCGGCACTTTGTGGTGGACGAGTACCAGGACGTTTCCCCGCTGCAGCAAAGGCTCCTTGAACTATGGCTGGGAGGCAGGGACGAACTGTGCGTTGTGGGGGATGCCAGCCAGACCATCTATTCGTTCACCGGGGCCTCCCCGAAGCACCTCCTGGAATTTAAGGCCCGTTATCCGCAAGCCAACGTGGTGAAACTGATCAGGGACTACCGCTCCACGCCCCAGGTGGTAAAGCTCGCCAACGATCTCCTCGCCGGCAGGCGGAGCAGCGGAGCCGCTGCTGACGCCGCCTGGGCCGCTCCGCTCCAGCTCGTGGCCCAGCGGCCGGCCGGGCCCGCCCCCCAGTTCACCGAGTGCTCGGACGATGAAGCGGAAGCCGCCACAGTGGCGCAAAAGATCAAGGCATTGCTCGACGCCGGCACTCCGGCCAGTGAGGTGGCTGTCCTGTTCCGCACCAACGGGCAGTCCGAGGCTTATGAACAGGCTCTTGCTGCCACCGGCATCGGCTACCAACTGCGCGGCGGAGAGCGCTTCTTTGCCCGCAAGGAAGTACGCGATGCCATCCTCCAGCTGCGGGCAGCCACCCGGGCGGTCTCGGCGGAGTCGCCGGAACCGCTGGGCCAGCTGGTCCGGGACATTGTCGCTTCCCTCGGCTATACCGAGGCAGCACCCCATAACGGCGGTGCGCTTCGTGAACGTTGGGAGTCCCTCGCGGCACTGGTGGCCCTCGCAGACGAACTCGTCCAGACCCGGGGACCGGAGTTTGGCCTGGCCGACTTTGTGAACGAACTCCAGGAGCGTTCGCTGGCCCAGCATGCACCCACAGTGCAGGGCGTGACCCTCGCCTCGCTGCACGCGGCCAAGGGCCTGGAATGGGACGCCGTGTTCCTGGTGGGACTCAGCGAAGGCTTGATGCCCATCTCCTTTGCCGACTCTCCGGAATCCGTGGACGAGGAGCGGCGGCTCCTCTACGTAGGGATCACCCGCGCCCGCGAACACCTCTCACTGTCCTGGTCCACGGCCCGCACTCCCGGCGGCCGGGCCAACCGCAAACCCTCCAGGTTCCTTGACGGCCTGCGCCCGGATTCCGTTGCCGGCTCAAATATCAGGGGCAAGGGGCCCGCGCCCCGCCGCAAGGCAGCCGCCCCGGCTGTCTGCAGGGTCTGCGGCAGCATGCTGGCCACCGGTGCGGAACGCAAGGTGGGGCGGTGCAACGCCTGCCCGCCGAGCTACGAGGAACAGACCTTTGACGCCCTGCGGACCTGGCGGCGCGAGGTGGCCCTCGCCGCCGACGTTCCCGCCTTCGTGGTGTTCACCGACGCAACGCTCACGGCCATTGCCGAAGCCCGCCCGGCCTCCCTGGAAGAACTTGCGGCGCTTGCCGGAGTGGGACCGTCGAAGCTGGAACGCTACGGCGAAGACGTTCTGCGGGTCCTGGTGGAAAGCACCTCGCTGTGATCACTACCGAGGGCGGCGCCCCGGTAGAGGTGCGGCGCTCCGCCCGCCGGACCCGGACTGTCGCCGCCTTCTGGGAGAACGGGACAGCCGTGGTAGCCATCCCGGCGCGGTTCACAGCAGCCCAGGAAAAGGAATGGGTCCAGCGGATGCTGGCCAAGCTGCACCGGCAGGGGGAACGGCGCGCAGCTTCCGGCCGGAAGCGCCCTGCCTCGGACGCCGCCCTGGCTGCCCACGCGGTCCGGCTCTCCGAACGGTACCTCAGCGGAAAGGCCGTGCCGGCGTCGGTGCGCTGGGTCAGCAACCAGAACTCACGGTGGGGTTCGGCCACCCCGGCGGACGGCACTATCCGTCTCTCGGACAAGCTCCGCCCCATGCCCCAGTGGGTCATCGATTATGTACTGCTCCATGAACTCGCCCACCTCCTGGTGGCCAGCCACAATGCGGCGTTCTGGAAGCTGCTGGCGGCCTACCCGGAGACCGCGCGGGCGAAGGCATTCCTGGAAGGGGTTTCCTTCGCCATGGCCCGCGGCCTTCCGGGCAGCGAAACGGGGGACGGAACCGGTGCCGTCCGTCCCGGCGGGGAGCGGTGGGCGGACGACGCCGACTAGGCGGGCTTAGCTTTTAGGCCCGCCGTCCTGCCCCTCAGCATCCGGATCCTCGGCCGGCTTCCCGTCCTGTCCGCCGTCGGCGTCTTCGTTTCCGCTGGAGGGGGAGTCGTCAAACCCGCCGCTCAGCAATTTCTGCAGGGCGTCGTCCACCTCGGTGTCGCTGGCTTCCGCCAGTTTCCGGCGTCCACTGAACCCGCGGGGATCGTCGAGGTCCTCGGCGGTGGGCAGCAGGTCGGGGTGGTGCCAGATTGCGTCACGGCCTTCAATGCCGCGTTCTTCTTTCAGCGTGGCCCACAGTGTGGCGGCATCCCGCAGCCGGCGGGGGCGCAACTCCAAACCAACCAGCGAAGCGAAGGCGTGCTCCGCCGGACCGCCGGTGGCACGGCGGCGGCGAACGGTTTCGCGAAGAGCGCCCGCTGACGGAAGGACCTTTTCCGTGGCCGCAGCAGTAAGTTCGTCCACCCACCCTTCCACCAGGGCGAGCGCCGTTTCCAGTTTCTCAAGCGCCTGGTCCTGGGCGGGCGTCCGCTGGGGCATAAATACGCCCTGCGACAGGGCTTCCTGGATGCCCTCGGGATTGCCGGGATCAAGATCCCGCGCCAGTTCCTCAATGCGGGAGGTATCGATATGGATGCCCCGAGCGTAGGCCTCGATGGCGCCAAGCAGGTGGCCCCGCAGCCACGGAACCTGGACAAAGAGCCGGGCGTGGGCAGCTTCCCGAACAGCGAGGAAAAGCCGGATGTCGTTCTCGGTCAGGGAGAGCCCTTCTCCGAAAGCAGCGACGTTGAGGGGCAGCAGGGCCATCTCAAGATCGGCGAGGGGCACTCCGATGTCGGTGGAGCTGACCACATCCGTGGAGAGGGCGCCGATGGCCTGCCCCAGCTGCATCCCGAAAATGGCGCCGCCCATGTTTTGAAGCATGGACGAGGCTCCGCCCATCATGGACTTCATCTCCTCCGGCATCTGCTCGGTCATTGCGGAGGAGAGCGCATTGGCGATGCTGTTGGCGACCGGCTCGGTCAGCCTCTTCCAGGTGCCAAGGGTTGCCTCCACCCACTCCGCCCGGGACCATGCCCGGCCGATCAGCCCGGTGGCGGGAAGATCCGTGACGGGGTCGAGCCACAGTTCGGCGAGCCGCAGGGCCTCGTCCACTTCGCGGGACTGCTGTGAGGTGACCGATGGA
Source organism: Pseudarthrobacter sp. R1 (assembly GCF_024494415.1). Lineage (NCBI taxonomy): Bacteria > Bacillati > Actinomycetota > Actinomycetes > Micrococcales > Micrococcaceae > Pseudarthrobacter > Pseudarthrobacter sp. R1. The sequence goes on from NZ_JAMKFI010000008.1 coordinate 683,758, forward strand.
TCCGCGCTGCCGGCCGCGACCCGCCGCGCATTCTCATGGGCCAGCTTCCAGTTCACCGGGCCCTCGGACGGCGCGCTCATCATGGCCTGGACCTGGGAGAACATCTGGGCCAAGAGGTTGGGGTCGTCGGGGAGGCCGGCAGCCTTTGCGAGCTCGGCAGGGTCGAAATTCTCCATCCCCTTGCCGCCCATCAGGTTTTGCAGCATCTCTGTCAACGGGTCCTTGGGGGTGTCGTCGCCGTTGGACGGATTAAGTGGGTTGGAGGTCATGATCCCGCCGATCGTCGGTGTGACTGTTGATCAACCTTCACGGTACCCCGGTGGTGGACGGCTGTCTGCCGGAGTGCGTTACCGTTCGCTGTAGGCAAAGAACTGCGCCTGCCGGCACCGCGTAGTGTTGGTTCAGTGACTACAACCCGTGGCGGCCACCCATCCGAGGACCACGCTGCCGAGCTCCCTTCCGGTCCCTGGCACGGGGAATCAGGCGGCCCTGAAGCCGGCGCGCCAACAGGTGCCACAGGCTCTACGCCAACGGCCGGCACTGCGCCGTTCCCCGGCGGCCCGCCGCGCCGGGACAGGAAAGTCTCGGCCATGATGTTGGCCGGAATAACGGCCCTGGGACTCGGAATCGCGGTGGGCACCCTGCCGGTCCCCTACGTCGTCGAAACACCCGGCCCCACCTACAACACGCTGGGCCAGAGCCAGGGAAGCCCGGTCATCAAAGTCACCGGCCGGGAAACCTATCCGGCAGCGGGCAACCTCGACCTGACCACCGTCTACGTGAGCGGCGGCCCGAACAGTCCCGTGAGCGTCCTGGGCGCTTTCTCTGCCTGGCTCGACCCGTCAAAAGCCGTGTACCCCGAGGAATTGATCTACCCCACCGGCACAACGAAGGAGGAGGCCGCAGAACAGAGCTCAGTGGCCATGACCACGTCGCAGGAGAATGCTGTGGCCTCGGCCCTCAACGAGCTGGATATTCCGTTTGGGCAGCAGCTTCAGGCAGCAGAGCTCTCCGGGGATTCTGCCGCCGCCGGAAAAATCGAGCCGGGGGATATCCTCAAGACCATCAACGGCAAGGAGATCACCTCCCTGGCCGTCATCCAGGAGGAACTGGCAGCAGGCAAGGGCGCGGCTGCCACGGTGGTGGTGGAACGCGAGGGCCAACAGGTCACGCAGGTGATTACCCCTAAAGACAACGGTGCGGGGCGCTTCATCCTGGGTGTCATGCTCAAGTACCTGTTCACGTTCCCCTTCGACGTGGAGATTTCGCTCGAAAAAGTCGGGGGCCCCAGCGCGGGACTGATGTTCTCACTCGGCATCATCGACACAGTCACTCCGGGGGACCTCACCGGAGGAAAGCACGTGGCCGGCACCGGAACCATAACCCCGGACGGTCTGGTGGGGCCCATAGGCGGCATCGGGCAGAAGATGCAGGGTGCAAGGTCCGGGGGAGCCAGGCTCTTCCTCGCTCCCGCTGCCAACTGCGGGGAAGTGGTGGGCAATATTCCCGACGGTCTCCAAGTGGTCAGGGTTGAGAACCTCGCGGAGGCCCGCCGCGCCGTCGAGCTTGCCGGTTCCGGCGGGGACACATCCGGCCTGCCGGCGTGCACAAGCAACTAGACTGGGCAGGAACTAAGCATTACTGCCACTCGTGGCAATTAAGACGGACGAAACCAGCGTTTGACCGGTAAGTACGTCGCTCGCACGCACGCTTCGAATATTCTGACGACCAGCTATGAGGTACCGAGTTTGTCCCGTCCCGCCAGCACCATGTCCACAGGTAAACCCCCTTCAAGACGCGGCGCGCTGACGCCCACCCTGATCGTTGTTGCCCTGGTAGTTGTGGGCTTCATTTTCTTTGCCAACGTCTGGACCGATGTCCTCTGGTACCGGCAGCTCGGCTTCATCGAAGTTTTCATCACCGAGAACCTGGCGCGGATCGGGATCTTCGCTGCCGGGTTCGCCATCATGTTCCTTGCGGTCTTCTACGCTATCCGCATTGCCTACCAGTCCCGGCCGGTCTACGCCCCGGACTCGGAAATCCGCGACAACCTCAACCGCTACCAGGCACAGCTGGAACCTGTCCGCCGGGTGGTCATGGTGGGCCTGCCGGTCCTCTTCGGCCTCTTCGCCGGAAGCGCCGCATCCAGCCAGTGGCAGAAGGTCCTTCTTTTCTTCAACCAGGAACCCTTCGGAAAGTCGGATCCGGAATTCAATCTGGACATCAGCTTCTACCTGATGACGCTGCCGTTCCTCGGCTTCGTGACCGGGTTCCTGATCAGCGTTGTGGTCATTGCCGGCATTGCGGGCATCCTGACCCATTACCTCTACGGCAGTATCCGGCTGATGGAACGGGGTGTCTTCACCAGCCGCGCGGCCCAGATCCACATCGCCGTGACGGGTGCCGCCTTCCTGGTCCTCCTGGGCATCAACTTCTGGCTGGACCGCTATTCGGCCGTCCAGAGCAACAGCGGACGCTGGGCCGGCGCCCTGTACACGGACGTGAACGCCGTCATTCCCACCAAGTCCATCCTGGCCGTGGCCGCAGCACTTGTCGCCATCCTGTTCATCGTGGCCGCCGTTATCGGCCGCTGGCGCCTGCCCGTGATCGGCACGGCGATGCTCGTCATTACGTCCATCCTGGCCGGCGGCGTTTATCCCTGGGTGATCCAGCAGTTCCAGGTACGCCCCTCGGAAGAGACGCTGGAGAAGGAGTTCATCCAGCGCAACATCGACAACACGCGTGCCGCCTACGGACTGGATGCCATCCAGGTGGACCGTTACGATGCCACCAACACCGCGAGCACCGGCGCGCTGGCGCCCGATGCCCAGACCACGGCAAACATCAGGCTGCTGGACCCGAACCTGATCTCGGATGCGTTCTCGCAGCTTGAACAGTACCGCCCGTACTACCGGTTCCCGGAGTCCCTCAACGTTGACCGCTATGAAGTGGACGGCCAGATTCAGGACACCGTCATCGCTGTCCGCGAGCTGAACCCCACCAACGTGCAGACAAACCAGCAGGGCTGGCTCAACCAGCACGTTGTGTACACCCACGGCTACGGCGTGGTGGCAGCAAAGGGCAACAAGTTCACCGTTGACGGCAAGCCGGAGTTCCTGCAGTCAGGCATTCCGTCCACGGGTGTGCTGGGGGATGACTCCAGCTATGAGCCGCGGATCTACTTTGGTGAATACTCGCCGGACTACTCAATCGTGGGCGCACCGGACGGCGCGCCTGCCCGCGAGCAGGACAGGCCGTCAGGCGAGGGAGAGACCCAGTACACCTTCGAAGGCAACGGCGGACCCAACGTCGGCACCTTCTTCAACAGGGTGCTGTACTCCATCAAGTTCCAGTCTTCGGACCTGCTGCTCTCGGACGGCGTCAACCCGGAATCGCAGATCCTGTACGAACGCAATCCCCGTGAGCGCGTAGAGAAGGTGGCCCCCTACCTGACCGTGGACGGCAATGCCTACCCTGCGGTAGTTGACGGCCGGGTGAAGTGGATTGTAGACGGCTACACCACCAGCCAGTACTACCCATACTCCCAGCAGGAGCAGCTCTCGGACGCCACGGCCGATTCCCAGACCACTTCCGGCCGTGCAGTCGCCCTGCCCAACAGCACCGTCAACTACATCCGGAACTCTGTGAAGGCCACGGTCGATGCCTACGACGGCTCGGTCACCCTGTACGCCTGGGACGACCAGGACCCGCTGCTGAAGTCCTGGCAGAAAGTGTTCCCCACTTCGCTGAAGCCCTTTTCGGAAATGTCCGGCGATGTCATGAGCCACGTCCGTTACCCCGAGGACCTCTTTAAGGTCCAGCGCCAGCTGCTGGGCGAGTACCACGTGACGGACCCGTCCAGCTTCTACCAGACGAAGGACGCCTGGAGTGTGCCGAACGACCCCACGGTTGATTCGACGAACGACGTCAAGCAGCCGCCGTTCTACATGTCGCTGCAAATGCCGGACCAGGATCAGCCTGCTTTCCAGCTGACGTCGTCGTTCATTCCGCAGATCGTCAACGGGAACGCGCGAAACGTCCTCTACGGCTTCCTGGCCGCCGACTCCGACGCCGGCAACCAGGCGGGTGTAAAGGCAGAGAGCTACGGCAAGCTGCGGCTGCTGCAGATTCCGCCGGAGATCCAGGTCCCCGGTCCGGGCCAGGCCCAGAACAAGTTCAACTCCGATCCCACGGTTTCGCAGGCCCTTAACCTGCTCCGCCAGGGTGCCTCTGACGTCCTGAACGGCAACCTGCTCACGCTCCCGGTAGGCGGAGGCATCCTCTACGTCCAGCCGGTGTACCTCAAGTCCACCGGTGAGACGTCCTACCCCACGCTGCAGCGCGTCCTGGTGGCCTTCGGCGACAAGGTTGGGTTCGCCCCAACCCTTGACGAAGCCCTCAAGCAGCTCTTCGGCGGAGACTCGGGAGCCGCTGCGGGCGACTCCGGCAACAACGGCAAGACACCCTCAGACCCTGCTGCGCCGGCCGCGCCGGGCGGAGCGGATGCCAAGGCGGAACTGCGGGCGGCGCTGGATGAGGCAAACGCCGCCATCCAGGCGGGACAGGCGGCCCTGGCTGCCGGTGACTTCGCAGCCTACGGTGAGGCGCAGAAGCGTATCTCGGCCGCCCTCCAGCGGGCCCTGGATGCGGAGAACAAAATCCCCGTTGCCATTCCCGAGGCAACTCCGGCTCCGGCCTCCACGGCGACAACTGAAGCCACGCCTTCGCCGTCGCCCAGCAACTGATCACCTTATAGCTGATCACGACGGCGGCACCCGGCACCCGGCACCCGGCACCCGTTCCACCTGGAGCGGGTGCCGGACCGGCGAGACGGAGATCACGCCTTCCCGATTTGGCCTGCTGTTCACCGGCCGGTAAAGTAGTTCTTGCGACGCGGGGTGGAGCAGTTCGGTAGCTCGCTGGGCTCATAACCCAGAGGTCACAGGTTCAAATCCTGTCCCCGCAACTGACGGAAGTCCCGGACGCTGGAAACAGTGTCCGGGACTTTTTGCTTTAAGCCTTGAGCCCGGGTTTCGGGACGGAAAGGGCACTGAAGAGGTCGTGTAAAAACCCGCCGCCGAAATAAGGTAGTGTTGATTCTGCGACGCGGGGTGGAGCAGTTCGGTAGCTCGCTGGGCTCATAACCCAGAGGTCACAGGTTCAAATCCTGTCCCCGCAACCATGAGAAGGCCCCGACCGGCAGACAAGCCGGGCGGGGCCTTCTTTTTCCTTGAATGCCGGTAGTTCCTAGTATTCTCTTTCGCAGAGCCTCACGCATTGTGAGCACTTCGCCAGTCATTCTCGAGAGGAATGTTGCTCGATGTCCACACCCACGAAGAAGCCCGGCACTGCCGCGGGCAAGCGGTCCCGACTCTATTGGGGTGTGCCCGCGGTCCTTGCGGCGCTGGTCCTCGTGGTATTGATCGCCAAGTGGCTCATGGGCCTCCCCGCCGGCGCCTCCTTCGTGGCGGACTATCCGGGGCATTCGGAGCTGCCGGCTGGGGCGCCCGAGGGTTTCCCTGCCTGGCTCGCCTGGCAGCACTTCCTGAACGCGTTCTTCCTCCTGCTGATCATCCGGACCGGATGGCAGGTGCGGACCACCACGCGCCCCAGCGGCCACTGGACCCGCAACAACAAGGGCCTGATCAAGACGAAGAACCCGCCCACCAAGATCAGCCTTGAGCTCTGGTTCCACCTCACGCTGGACGCCTTGTGGATCCTCAACGGCCTGGTGTTCGCGGTCCTGCTGTTTGCCACCGGGCAGTGGATGCGCATCGTTCCCACCAGCTGGGACGTCTTCCCCAATGCGCTCTCGGCCGCCCTGCAATACGCCTCCCTGAACTGGCCCACCGAGAACGGCTGGGTGAACTACAACGCGCTCCAGCTGCTTTCCTACTTCGTGACGGTCTTCATCGCGGCGCCATTGGCCTTCATTACGGGTCTCCGGATGTCGTCCGCGTGGCCGAAGAAGGCCACCGGCCTCAACAAGGCCTACCCGATTGAATGGGCCCGGGCCGTCCACTTCCCGGTGATGATCTACTTTGTTGCCTTCATCGTGGTGCACGTCTTCCTGGTGCTCGCCACAGGGGCGCTGCGCAACCTCAACCACATGTACGGAGTACGGGACGACGACGGCTGGTTCGGGTTCTGGGTTTTCCTCGCCTCGGTTGTGGTCATGGTGGCGGCCTGGTTCCTGGCCCGCCCCATCTTCCTGCGGCCGATAGCGTCCCTGATGGGCAAGGTCAGCCGGTAATACGCCGCAGGCCAATATCCCGCAGGGCGCCACAGCCTTTTAGTCCTTGAGCCTGCTGTAGGTCTCCAGTGCCCTCTCCCGGGACTCCGGCAACCCAACGAGCGGCGCCGGGTACCCGGCGACGTCGGAGGCTTTCCACGGCTCGTGGATGGTTTTACCGTCGAGGCCGGCAAGTTCCGGGATGTACTGGCGCAGGTAGCCGCCAGCGGGATCGAATTTCCTGCTCTGCGTCACCGGGTTGAAGATGCGGAAGTATGGGGACGCGTCGGCTCCGGAGCCGGCCACCCACTGCCAGTTGGCGGGGTTGCTCGCGGCATCCGCGTCCACGAGGGTGTCCCAGAACCACTGCTCGCCGATGCGCCAGTCCGCCAGGAGATTCTTAACCAGGAATGAAGCGGCCGCCATCCGCACGCGGTTATGCATCCAGCCTGTCTGCCACAGCTGCCGCATCCCGGCGTCAACGAGGGGATAACCCGTGCGGCCCTGTTGCCAGGCCTTCAGCTCGCCACTGCTGAGCTGCTCCCACTCAAAGCGGTCAAACTCGGGGCGGTAGTTGCGGGTGGCGAGTTCGGGGTTGTTGTACAGAAGGTGCCAGCAGAATTCCCGCCAGCCGAGCTCTGAACGGAAAATTCCGACGTCGGCCGGTATCTTGCGCGGGAACCGTTCCCGGATCTCGCGCCACACCCTGAACGGGCTGACCTCGCCGAAGCGCAGGTGCGGGGACAGGCGGCTGGTACCCTCCACCCCTGGTACGTTGCGGCCGGTGCCGTAATCTTCGGCCGGTCCGTCCAAAAAATCAGCCAAGCGGCGCAGGGCGCCCTTTTCGCCCGGCTCCCAGGTGTCTGCAAGGCCGCCGCTCCAGTCGGGGGAGCGGGGCAGGAGGTTCCAGCTGTCCAGGTCCTCACCGGTAGGAAGTGCTCCTCCTCCTGTCAGGGCAGGGGAGGGAAGCTGGAGCGGTACCTCGTGCGGATCCCGCACGTCGCCGTGGGCAAGGCATGCACGCCAGAAGGGCGTGAACACCTTGTAGGGTCCGCCGGCGCCGGTGCGGATGGTCCAGGGCTCGAACAGGAGGTTTGCCTGGTGGCTGGATGCGTGAACGCCGTTGCCGCCGGCCCAGGCCTTCACCTCGGCATCGACGGTGCGCTCCGGCAGTCCGTAACGCCGGTTCCAGAAGAGGTGCGTAACAGCCGTTTCGCCGGCCAGTTCCTTGATCACAGCTGCCGCCGGCCCGCGGCGAAGCAGGAGGCGCGAACCTTTGTTTTCCAGGGAGGGGGCCAGCGCTGCCAGGGAATGGTGAAGCCACCACCGGGTTGCTCCACCCAGCGGCCGGATCCCCGCCGACTCCTCGTCCAGAATAAAGACGACGGTCAGGGGCAGGCCCAGCGCTGCCGCCTCTGTCAGCGCAGGGTTATCGTCCAGCCGGAGGTCGTCGCGCAGCCAGACGAGGGACGTTGCGTCAGAGGAAGCCATGCCACCACGCTACACACCCCCGGCATCAGGAAGGCCGGGGCAGCGGCCCCGGCCTTCCTGCTGTGCTACTGGGGAGGCTCCTCCTGCCCGCTAGTCAGAGCTTGTCGTAGTCGATTTCGGTCGCGGTGGACTCGTCGGAGCTGGCAGAGCCGGCGGCGCCGATGGCAGGCTTTGAGGTGCCACCCGACTTCAGGGCAGCCAGGCGTGCCTCGATCTCCACCTGCTCACCGAGGTCTTCAAGCTGGTTGAACTGCGCGTCCAGGCTCGACGAGGCGAGTTCCTGCTGCCCGCGGACCTTGGCTTCTTCGCGGCGGATCTTCTCTTCAAAGCGGCCCACTTCACTGGTGGGGTCCATGATGTCGATGCTCTTGATGGCGTCGTGGACCTGTGCCTGGGCAGCTGCGGTCTTGGAACGGGCAACCAGTTCGTTGCGCTTGCTGGTCAGCTGGTTGAGCTTGCCCTTCATCTGGTCCAGGCCGGTCTTCAGCTTGTCCACCACTTCGCGCTGCGACATGATGCTCGGTTCCGCACCCTTGGCCTCGTTCTCAGCGGCCATTTGGCGCTGCAGGGCCACCTTGGCGAGGTTGTCGAACTTTTCGGCGTCAGACACGTTGCCGCTGGCGCGGTATTCATCAGCCTTGCGGGACGCGGCGAGGGCCTTGTTTCCCCAGTCGCGAGAGTTCTTGACGTCCTCGTTGTAATCGTCCTCGAGCATCCGGAGGTTGCCGATGGTCTGCGCGACGGCTGACTCCGCCTCGGCGATGTTGTTGGTGTAGTCCCGGACCATCTGGTCCAGCATCTTCTGCGGATCCTCAGCGTTATCCAGCAAGGAGTTGATGTTCGCCTTTGCCAGCTGCGCGACTCGACCGAAAATGGACTGTTTAACCATGGTGTTACCTTTCGTCCTGCTCTGTGTTGACCACTGAAATCAGTGAACGTTTTTGTACTGCGCCTGGGCGCCAGGCCAATGGGCTCAAGTGCCGTTCCGGCCAGGGATGATGCCGGGCGGGTTAGAAGTCTCCACCGCCGCCGGAGTCTCCGCCCCAGCCGCCCGTGTCTCCTCCGCCGCCGAAATCGCCGCCGCCCCATCCACCACCGTCGCTGTGGCCGCCGCCCCAGCCGCCGCCACCGCCTCCGTTGAGGATGGAGTTGATCAGGATGCCGCCGAGGATGGCGCCTCCCAGCCCGCCTCCGCCGCCTCCGCCGAACATGCCGCCGCGGCCGTAGCCCTGGTTGGCGTAGCCGTCGAAGTGGTCAACATCGGCCTGTGCCAGCTGGGCTGCCTGCGCCGCCAGTGCGTGCGCCTGCTGGGCGTAAGTAAGGGCTGTCACCGGATCAGTGCGTGCGATGGACAGGGCGTAATCCAGGTTGCGCTGCGACTCTGCCAGCCGGGTGCGTGCTTCCGTTCCCACGCCGCCGCGGCGGGCAGTGATGTAGTCGGAGGTAGCACTGATCTGGGCCTGGGCGGACATGATGGTCTGCTGAAGTGATGCCTGGGCCCGGCGCGCCTGTTCCTGCTGGTCCCTGATGCCGCTGAGTGACTGGTCGAGCGACTGGTGTGCCGTTTCGACGCGCTGCAGGGTGGCGATGGGATCGATCTTCCCGCCCTGGATCTCTGACTTGACCTGTGCCAGTGCAGCTTCAACGGCCGCCACCGGTCCGGCGAGCTCGGGATTCGCGCCGGACTGGATCATGGCCCGTGCCTGGGCAAGGTCCTGGGACGTGTCAACTACTGCCGCATCAAGGCCGCTTCGGGCCTCATCCAGGCTGGACGAAACTTTGGCGATTGCATCGATGAGGACGTTTGTCTGGTGCAGGCTCTCTTCTGCGGCCCGGACAGCAACGGCGGCTAGGCTTCCTTCGCCTTGAGCCAGCTTCTGCTCCGCAGTGGCGGAGGCGTTCTGGACGAAGGCGAGCCGTTCCTTGGCCTGCAGGATATTGTCCGAAACCTGTGCCAGTGCGCTCTCCGCGTACTTGGCCCGCAGCGCGGTGAGGGACTGCTCAGCGCTGGCGATCTTCGAATCCGCTTCACGGGCCCCGGCGTTGACGGCTGCCAATGCCCGCGGGGCGTTCTTCTCAAGTTCGCGGAGGGAATCGAAGTCCGCCTTCTGCTCCTGGAGCGAGGCGAGTGCGGCTTCCGAACGGCGGATAATTTCGCCCAGCCACGTACGCTGCTGTTCTTCGGTGTCGGGGATGTGGTCGTCCAGCTGCTGCTGCAGCTTGAACGATTCCGTCATGTGGCCTTTGGCTTCCTCCAGCGCCTTGGTGAAGTTGCCGACGGCGGAATCACCGTACTGTGCCTGGGCGAACAGCAGTTCCTGCTCGCTGGACTTGATCGCGTCGTCGGCCTCGATAAGGAGGGATCCACTCTTGCGGCGAAGCTCCTCTACGCTCAGGGAAGCCAGTGGATCGACTTCGGCACCCTGCGGACCGTAACTCGCGCTGGATGCCTGGGCAGCAGCCTTCTTGCGCTTGTTCCGGAAGTACAGGTAGGCGCCCGCACCGCCTGCGGCAACCACGCCGGTTCCCACCAGTACGGCTGCCCCGGCACCGTCACCGGAAGGGACGTTGCCACTGCCGCCTCCGGCAGCATCGCCGATTGCCGCAGCAGCGTTAATTGCTGCCTGGGCGTAGTTGTCATTAGCCAGCTGCGGACCAATGGCCTTGCTCTTGATGTTCTCGAGTTGGGCCGCGGTGATCTTGCTGCCGCCCTTATTCAGGACGTACTGCCGGGTATCGGTGGCGACCGCGAAGATCAAGGCGTTAGGTCCGAGGCTCGCCTTTTCGGCTACGGCGTCCGTCCATGCTTCCCGATCAGCCGGGTTCTCGAACTTCTTGACCGTAACGACGTGGAGCACGGTCGCGTGGTCAGTGCCGAGCTTCTTGATGGCTTCCTGTACTTCGCCCTTTTGGGAACCCAGGACACCGGCGGAATCGACTATCTTTGATGCCGGATCCAATGTCACCGGATCCTCTGCCCACGCGGCCGCGGCGGGAACCGCCAGCAGGCCGGTAAGGCCGATCACGGCGAGAATACGTATGAACTTTGACCGCATGTGCAACCCTTCAGCACGCCTGACACCGATTCGGGACGAACCGGTCGTCTCAGAATGCAGCAGCGCCCCCACGCATGTGTGTAGCCGCAGGTCGCTGTGGCAATCATCTTGATTCTATGGTGCACCCCACAGGCCGTCCATCGAGTCGAATATGCCACCAGCGAAACGTCGCGGGAAGCGCCAAAACAGTCCTCGGAGAAGTCCACAGCAAGCTCTCAGCAAACATCCGAGCTTGTTACAGGGAGGGAGTCCATAGTTAATTCAGACGAGGATGAAAGGAAGTCCCATGACTGAGAACCAAACCCCCGGTGCCGCTCCGGAGGGCCGCGGCCCGGGGCGGCAGGATTCCTGGCAGCAGCACCCAACGCAGCCGGGGAACGATCCTGGCGAGGTTCAGGATGCGGATAGCACGGCCGCCCCGCGTTCCACGGAGCATGCACCTAATGGGGCTCCCGGTCCGCGCCAGTATCCGACTGAACAGCTGGACCAGACGAACCCGGGGGATAACCCCACCCAAGAGCTTCCGGGAGCGCGGCCGGCGTACCCGCAGCGCCAGCCCTATCCCCAGCGCCAGCCCTATCCGCAGCGCCAGCCGTTCTATGGGCAGGCTGCTTATGGCCAGCCTTCTGGCCAGCCCGCACACAATGAACCCCACGAATCCCAGCCCCACGACGGCTACTACGGCCAGAGCCAGCACCACGCCCCCGGCGGTCATCCGGGACTGGCTCCGAATCCGAAGGATGCCCCCCGCAAGAAGGCGTCATTTGGCGTCGGGACCCTGGTGGCCAGCATCCTCGCGGCCGGCCTGGTGGGCGGCGGCGTAGCGACCGTTGCGGGCGGCGAGGCCTTTGACAGCCCGGGCTCCGCTGCCATTACCAGCAGCAACGGCCAGCCCGGAACGGTCATCGTCAACAACCAGGACGATGTAAATGCCATAACGGCTGCCGCCCTGAAGGCATCACCGAGCGTGGTGACCATCAGCGCTTCAAGCAACGGCGCCGGCGGTACAGGTTCAGGCATCGTCCTGGACGACCAGGGCAATATCCTCACCAACACGCACGTGGTCACGCTGGACGGACAGACGGCCAACGCCGCCCTTGAAGTCCGCACCAGCGATGGCAGGGTGGTCACCGCCAAGCTGGTTGGTACCGACCCGCTGTCAGACCTTGCCGTCATCAAGGTGGACAACGCTTCAGGCCTCACCCCTGCCACCCTGGGCGACTCCGGCAGGCTCAACGTCGGGGACACCGCCATTGCCATCGGCTCGCCGCTGGGCCTGACCGGAACGGTGACGGATGGCATCGTCTCCACGCTCAACAGGACCATCAGCGTCGCCTCAGCCGCAGCCCCTGAAGAGGGCGACAACGCCGAGGGCAACGACGAAGGCGGGTTCCAGTTTGCGCCTCCGGACGGCGGCCAGAGCCAGCAATCGGCGGCACAGGGCCAGATCTCCATCAACGTGATCCAGACGGACGCCGCCATCAACCCCGGCAATTCAGGTGGCGCCCTGGTGAACAGCAGCGGCGAGATCATTGGCGTCAACGTGGCCATCGCATCGGCCGGATCCGGCTCGCTGTCCTCCTCGAGCGGCAACATCGGAGTGGGCTTCAGCATCCCCATCAACCACGCCAAGCGGGTGGCCAACGAGATCATCGAGACGGGCAAGGCCTCGCACGGACAGTTGGGTGTCAGCGTCAAGCCGAAGGGCACAAGCGCGTCCTCAGAGTTCTCGGTGGGCGCGGACGTCGCCACCGTGGAACCGGACTCGGCAGCCTCTAAGGCAGGAATCAGGGTGGGTGACGTGATCACAAGGTTTAACGACCTTGCAGTCGGTGAACCCGAGCAACTGACCGCGGCTGTCCGTGAGCAGCCCGGCGGTTCCAAAGTGAAGATCACCGTACTGCGCAACGGCCAGGAACAGACGTTCGACGTCACGCTGGGCACCGCAGCGAGCTAGGTGCCGTACGCGGCGCCAACCGCGCAGCAGCAGTACGACGGCGGCGTCCCCACCTTCGGGAGGGGGCGTCGCCGTCGTTGTTTCCACCCCGTGGGGGAAGGCCGGCACCGGCGTCAAGGGAGTGCTGACACAGGCGTTAACGCAAGACGGCGCACGGGTGCGCCTATATGGTTAGCTAGGAGCTACCCGTACGCCGGGCATTCCGCGGCCATGACCCTACCCGGCTGGCTGTCCACAAGCATGGAAGGCTGCTGTCGATACAGTGGAAAAGACATTGAAGATCATCGTCCTGGTCAAGCATGTACCGGACGCCCAGTTCGACCGTCACCTCAACGGGGAGGGCTACACGACGGACCGTGATGAAAGCATCCTGTCCGAGCTGGACGAATATGCCCTCGAGGCGGCACTGCAGCTCGCCGAGGCTCGCGGCGGCAGCAAGGCGGGCAACCAGGTCATCGCACTGAGCATGGGCCCCGCCGGTGCGGTCAACTCGGTCAAGAAGTCCCTTCAGATGGGCGCCACCGAGGGCGTGCACCTGACCGACGATGCCCTGGCGGGCTCCGACGCGGCCGCCACGTCACTGGCACTTTCGGCAGCTGTCCGCTACCTGGGCCAGGATGCGCCCGTGGACCTGATCATCACCGGTATGGCCTCCACCGACGGCGAGACCTCCCTGGTCCCCGCGCAGCTGGCCGAACGCCTTGGCCTTCCCCAGGTCACGTTCGCTTCGTCCCTGGAGGTGGACGGCGGCCGCCTCGTGGCACGCCGCGACGCGGACACGAGCTCGGAAACCGTCGAGGCAGCCCTCCCGGCGCTGGTGTCAGTGACGGATCAGATCAACGAGCCGCGGTACCCCAACTTCAAGGGCATCATCGCCGCCAAGCGCAAGTCCATCACCACCCTGTCCCTCGCCGACATTGGAGTGGAACCCGCCCAGGTGGGGCACGCCGGTTCGTGGACCACAGTTACCAATGCCGAGGAACGGCCGCCGCGCACCGCCGGCACCATCATCACCGACGAAGGCGACGCCGGCATCAAGCTGGTTGACTTCCTGGCCGCCCAGAAGCTGCTCTAAGAGGGAACATCGACATGGCAAAAGTACTTGTTTTCATTGACAACCCCGGCAACTCGCTCAAGAAGAGCAGCCTTGAGCTGCTGACGCTGGCACGTTCCCTTGGGGAAAGCGTTGTTGCCCTGAACGGGGAACTGCACAACGACGTAGCAGCTGCTTTCGGCGAGTACGGGGTCAGCGCTGTCCTTCGCCCCTCCGCGCAGGACCTGGACGACTACCTCGTGGCACCCAAGGCCGCTTACCTTGCTGCCGCAGCGCAGAGCACCGGGGCCACCACCGTGCTGCTCGACAACTCTCCGGAGGGCAAGGAAATTGCCGCCCGCCTGGGAATCCGCCTCAACGCCGGTGTTATCACCGACGTTGTCGCCGTGGATCCTGACGGAACAGCCCACAAGTCGGTCCTCGCCGGTTCCTATAACACCGCGTGCAAAACCACCACACCCGTGTCCGTGCTGACCCTCAAAGCCAACAACGTGGTCCCGGAGCCGGCTGCCGCACCGAGCACGCCGGAAACCGGCACGGTTGACGTTCCGGTGGGCAGCACTGAAGCCGCGGCCCGGATCACGGCCCGCGAGCAGAAGGTTGCCAGCGGCCGCCCGGACCTTACCGACGCCCGGATCGTAGTGGCAGGCGGACGCGGCCTCGACGGCGACTTCGGGCCCGTGGAGGAACTCGCAGACGCACTGGGAGCGGCCGTGGGAGCCTCACGCGCAGCCACCGACGCCGGCTGGATCAGCCACGACGCCCAGGTGGGACAGACCGGCAAGACCGTTTCCCCGCAGCTGTACATCTCGGCAGGTATCTCCGGTGCCATCCAGCAGAAGGCCGGCATGCAGACCGCAAAGGTCATTGTCGCGGTGAACAAGGACGCCGAATCCCCAGTGTTCGAGATCGCGGACTTCGGCGTTGTCGGAGACCTCTTCGATGTCCTCCCGCAAGCCACTGCAGAGATCAAGAAGCGCAAAGGCTGATTATTGACTGCCTACACTTTGCAGGCGGAGAGCCCGTTCAATCCGGCCACGGACCGGATTGGACGGGTGCTCTGTTTTGCGGCCCACCCGGACGACATTGATTTCGGTGCTGCCGGCACCATCGCGGCCTGGACGGCGGCAGGGGTGCAGGTCAGCTACTGCATCATGACCGACGGCGACGCGGGCGGCTTCGACCCGGCACACCGTGCGGACATCATTGCCATGCGCGACGCCGAACAGCGCCGCGCTGCCGAACTGGTGGGGGTGACCGACATCCACTACCTCCATCAGCGTGACGGCTACCTCGAACCCTCGCACGAGGTGATGCGTGGAGTGGTGAAGCTCATCCGCGAAATTCGTCCCGACGTCGTACTTGCCATGCATCCGGAACGGAACTGGCGGCGGATCCAGAAAAGCCATCCGGACCACCTCGCCGTGGGGGAGGCCGTGACACGCGCGGTTTATCCGGCCCTGGAGAATCCGTTTGCCTACCCTGAACTCGCCGAGGCAGGGCTGGAGGCGTACAAGCTTCCGTGGCTGTGGCTGTACGCGGGGCCGGACGAACGGGAAAACCACTTCGTTGATGTCACCGCGCACGTGGGCGCCAAACTCGAGGCCATCCATGTACACGTCAGCCAGCACCCGGACGTCGAAGCCATGGAATCAGCCGTACGCCAGGGCATGCACGCGAATGCTGCCCGTGCCGGACTTCCCGCCGGGCACAGCGCTGAAGCGTTCCACGTAGTAGCGGTCAACGGACCCGGAACCATAGCCGGTTTCTAGGGAACCGGCGTTCCCGAACACAAAAAGGCGCCCCACGGCTTTCCTTCCGGATGCCGCTGGGCGCCTTTGTGATGCTTCGCCGGGCCGGTGCTAGGCGTCCAAGGCGGCTGCGGCGACGGTGGGCAGGGTGGGGGACTCGGAGCCGCCGACGGGCTCGACAGTGATCCCGAGCGCTGCCGCAGAGGAGATGCCCTCCACTACTGCGGGTTTGGAGAGCGCTTCCGCGTCCATCAGCCCCTGCGAGACAGGTGCTGACCCGTCCTTGGGAATCAGCCACATCTGGTAAACCTTGCCCTCGGGCGGGGCAGGAACGTCCTTCATCCTGACAACGGCTGCATCCTCGGACGAGGAAATCTGGACGGTGGCAGTACCGCCGCCGGCAACGTCCACTGAGGCCTCCCGCAGGTCCCCTGCCCGGACCACCTGGTTCAGGGGGTCGTTCTGGTCCGCAATGTAGGAGCCCACGCCAACTCCGCCCAGGGCTATCGCTGCTGCCGCTGCGATTCCGGCGAGCCAGCGGCGGGCTCCGGCCGGCTGGCGTCGTTCCTCACTGCGCCGTTCCTCCCGGCGCTGCCGTGCCCGGGCCAGTTCGTCATTGGAATCCTCCCCGGCACCCGCGAAGGAGGCGGAGCCGGCGGAAGGAGCGACGCCCGAATCCCGGCGCGCGTCCTGGACAGGCAATTGGGCGGGCAACTGGGCGGCGATCCGGTCGAAAAGGTCAGCCGGCGGTTCTTCCTCCGCCTTGAACGTGCGCGTGAGGGTTTCCCTGGATTGGCGGACGCGTTCGTCGAAGGAGTCCCGTTCCGCCGCCGGAGCCGTTGAAATGTACTGCTCGATGGTACGGCGTTCCTCATCCGTCACTGCATCCAGGGCGTACAGTTCGGCCAGGTCAACGGCGCGGCCGGAGGCGAGGTCAGCAGAGACGGTATCGCCGAAGGCGCCAGAGCGGCCGCCGCGTCCGTTATTCATTTCGGTCATTTCAACTCACCCCCAGGCAGGTCTTTAAGCGGATTAGTCCGTCGCGGATGCGGGACTTGATGGTGGGAACCGCGGCGTTCAGGCGTTCTGCGACTTCGCGGTAGGTGAGCCCGCCGTAGTAGGCGAGGCGAACCGATTCCTGCTGTGTCTCCGTCAGCGTGCCAAGACACCGCACCACAGCCTCTGCTTCGAGCCTGCTTCCCACTTCGTCGGAGACACTGTCGTGGTCGATGTCCTGGGTGCTGGCACCGTAGCGGGCTTCACGGTCGGTGGCCGACTGGGCCGACCGGACCTTGTCCACAGCACGCCGGTGCGAAATGGTCATGAGCCACGCCAGCGGGCTGCCGGCGGCCGGATCGAACTTGGCCGCGCTTTGCCAGACCTGCAGGAATACCTCCTGCGTGGTGTCCTCGCTGAGTTCAGCATCCACGAGAACCCTGCGCGCCATACCGTAGACGCGCCGGGACGTGAGTCGGTAAAACTCCGCGAATGCCGTGCGGTCGCCGTCGGCTGTCTGCTGCAGCAGGGCAACAAGTCGCTGGTTGACGTCGGCCGGCGTTTCCGCCACCGTGGCCGGAGCCTCGGAATGAGGCGCGTTGGGAGTTTCCATCACTACCAAGCATAAGTCTCCAGGAGATGAATCCTTAGCAGTGCCGCCGGGGATGCGGTGAGCTGACCTGGAACCTTCCCGGAGAAGTGTCACCTGCCGCTCCTTAATCGCTGTGGAATGTTCTCAGGAGTTATTCGGCGCAGCTGCGGAGGTGGATGGGCCGGGGCCGATATTGTTTAGCCGCGCATTCCGGCAGCATCCTTCCGGCCGGGTGAAGCAGACCAAAGCAGACCCGCGGCCTTAGATCCGCGCGCCGGCAAATCCCTGCTGGCGCCAGGCTTCGTAGACGGCGATGGAAGCGGCGTTGGCGAGGTTGAGCGAGCGCAGGGCGGGCAGCATGGGCAGCCGAACGGTGGCAGTGACGTGGGAATCCGTTTTCAGTTCCGGTGGCAGGCCAACGGATTCCCGGCCAAACATCAGGACATCGCCCGGCTGGTAAGCGATGTCCGCGTAGCTGGCGGTTCCGTCCGACGTAAAGGCATAAACGCGTTCCGGTTGGAGGTGCTGCCAGGCGTCGTCAATGCTCCGGTGAACGGTGACGACGGCGAGGTCATGGTAATCCAGGCCGGCCCGGCGGAGTTTCGCGTCCGAAAAGTCGAATCCCAAGGGCTCCACCAGATGAAGTTCAGCGCCGGTGATGGCGGCCAGGCGGATGGCGTTGCCGGTATTGCCGGGGATTTCGGGGGCGTGGAAGAGGATGCGGAACACCATCCCATCCTAGTCAACGCCGTCAGTGCATGCCGCCCAGCAACCTGGCCAGTACAGGAACGTTGACAGTGTTGGGAGCCGGACCGGACGCGAGGAACTCCTTCAGGCCCCGGACCATGCCCGCGGCATTCACAATCCGGACGGTCTCCAGTGCGCCGGCCGAACGGCGATGCTGGTCGATCACCGGCTCGTGAAGATTCCCGCCCGGGCTGTGCACCACCGTCCAGCCGGTGACGTTCAACTCCGGAAAGATGTCCTGCATGGCACGGACTATGTGCGCCAGCTGCGGCGGGGCAACCGAGCGTCCGCCGTGGTTCAGGGTCCTGCCGTCCCAGGCATAGGCGCCCTTGGGCAAAAGCATGGAGCCGATCAGCGCCAGCCGGTAGCCGGACAGCACGGCGTGGTCGATGTGGCTGTTGTCCGCCGGAGACTGGAGCCCGTTGATGAGCCGCGCCGCCGGGATGACGGGGAGTACCTGGCGGGTCAGGAGCTGGACGGTGCGCATCTCGCGCTGGATCCGCGCTTCGGCCCCGAAGATCCCGCGCTTCCGCGGCATGCCGTGAATCTGCTGACGTGCCTCAGCCAGCGGGATCAGGGGAACTACGTCACCGTCCGCTGGACCGTAGGGCGGAACGTAGACCGGAGGGTCTCCGGCAGTGTTGCGGCTGCCGCCGGTCCTGTGCACGGTGGCCGAAGCCCGGCTGCCCGCCGGCGGTGCATCAAAGTGCGGCTCCGAATCCTGGTTTTCCCCGGCGGTGCCGGCTGCGTAGGAGCGGTCGTAGGCTTTCCGGCGTTGTGGATCAATCAGGGTTTCGTAGGCGCTGGTTACCCGGCGGAAAGCGGCAGCGTCCCCGCCGTGGTCGGGGTGGGCAACCCGGGCGGCGCGCCGATAGGCCACCTTAATTTCCTTCTCGGTGGCGGTGACTGCCACACGAAGCACCTGATAATGCGAGCTGCTCTCGGTCAAGCACTCATCCTTCTGTCGGTATGGCCAGTCCGCGGGGGCAGCCCTGTCGGCCCAGCATATCGGCCCTTGCCCTGACAACGATCGTGCCGGCGTTCAGGTTTCCCCGGTCGCCCTCCTGTTGCCCATTCGGACAGTCGGGGACGCGTTTAGACTCTTGGGGATGGCGGCCGCGGGGGCCGGGCAGGGAATGTAGTGGGGTGCGCATGCAAAAGCCGACGACGGCGGGCCGGGCCCATAGGGTTCGTGCGGGAAGAGTGCCGCTGGCCGCTGCCGTGCTCGGCGCAGTGTTGACCGGGGGCTGCAGTGTTGGCGTTCCTGACCCTGCGGCGCCGGAACCCGTGGAAAGCGTCCCGGTAGTTGCCACGCCCACCATCACTCCGGGCCATGACGCCGAGGCAGTGGCGGCGCAGGACCTGCCCTTCTCCGCCGGCGGCATCCTGGCCCCTGGAGTACCGGTGGGGATCTCGGACGGACTGAAGGACGCGCCCGGCTGGAAAATGGTGAAGGACGCTGTTGCCGGCGAAAGCCAATATCTGAAGGCGGATGGCTGCCTGGTGGCCGCAAAGGTCCGGACAAACCAATCCGTGCTGGCCAGGGGCGGGGACCACGAGTCCACTGTGGCTCTGTTCCAGTACCTGGATCCCACGATCCTGCCGGACTACCTCAAAGCCGGGACGCTGCGGTGGGGAGGGGATGACTCCTCCCCGGGCCGCGCGGTTGACGTGCTGGTCCTGGAACAGGCTGCGGCGGCCGGAGGCAGGGCGACAGCGGTGCTGGCCAGGCTTTTTGGAACTGCGGAATCATCGGTCTACGTTTCCGTGTCATGCCCGGACCCCGCATCCCTGGCCGCGGCACGCGGTGACGTGGCCAGGTTCCTGCCGGTGCTGCCGCCTTCGGCCTAGCTGCCGGAGGGCTTGTCGGTCCACCGGGACAGCCGGTTGAGGGCCAGGGCTCCGACGAGCAGCCCAAAATCACGAAGTGCCACGTCGAAGAAGGCTCCGAGCAGCAGCAGGTTGAGGATGATTCCGCCCAGCCAGGCGGCCACGAGGAGCGACCCGAACTGCGGACGGACCGCTACGGCGATGCCGGCAATAATTTCCACCACTCCGACGACGTACATCAGGGTTTGGGCGGGCAATGGCACCAGGGCCGTGGCTTGCGGCGCGAGGTACATGGTCCAGTCCGCGAGGATATTCGTGAACTTATCCAGTCCGAAGACGATGGGTGCGACGGTAAAAACGGTCCGCAGCAACAGGAAGGCCTGCCGCGCCGGGGCCTTGGTCGTGGTGGCGTTGGCGCGCAGTGCTGATGTGGTTTTCACAGCTGACTCCTTCTAAAAGTAGGTTCTGCTATTTTAGAGTTTAGGAGGATCTATAATCAAGACATCTTGACTTTGGATTGGTGGGCAATGAGCAGACTTTCCTGGGCGGGCCGGATGGCGGCCCTCGCCTCCCTTGGTGATGAAAAGCGCCGCCAGCTTTTTGAGCTCGTGGCGGCTTCCCCGGGGGCCGTAGGCCGGGACGAGGTGGCCGGTGCCACCGGAATTCCCCGCAGCACGGTCTCCTTTCACCTGGACCGGCTGGTTCAGGACGGCCTGCTGGCGGTTGAGTTCCACAAGCCGCCGGGGAAGTCGGGACCGGGCTCGGGCCGCCCGGCCAAAATGTACCGGCCGGTGGCAGGTGAAATCGGGGCGTCAGTGCCGGACCGGAACTACGACCTCGCCGGCGAACTAATGGCAGCAGCGATCGAGCGGTCCACCGCCGGAGGTGAGCCAGTCGCCGATTCCCTGCCCGCCGAGTCATTCCGGAAGGGCTGCTCCCTCGCTGAAACGGCGGAGACCCTGGAGGACTTCCTCGTGCAGTCCGGCTACCGCCCCGAGCCGGATGGCGACGGCGGTTTCCTCCTGCCAAACTGCCCTTTCCACCGCCTTTCCGACGGGCATCCGGGGGTGGTGTGCACCATGAACGGTGCGTTCCTGAGGGGCGCCGCAAGCCGCTTCGACACCTCCCCGGACCGCGTCGCACCTGCCGACCTGCCCGGCCACTGCTGTGCCAGGATCACGCCGCCAGCCTAAATTCGCCACATGCTGGGGCCGGACCTGTGGGGGCAGGACGGCTAGAATTACAGGGTGCCCGTTTACCTCGACCATGCAGCCACCACCCCTCTTTCTCCCGAGGCGTTGGCTGCCCTGACGCGTGAACTTGCCCGCACCGGAAATCCGTCCTCTCTTCACGGCTCCGGCCGCAGGGCACGCCGCACCGTGGAAGATGCACGGGAAGCCCTCGCCGCAGCGGCAGGCGCCCATCCCTCCGAGGTGATCTTTACGTCCGGCGGCACCGAATCGGACAACCTTGCCGTCAAGGGCCTCTACTGGTCCCGGCTCGGCGAAAACCCCGCAAGACGGCGCGTCCTGTGCTCCGCCGTCGAGCACCATGCAGTGATGGACACGGTGGAGTGGCTGGAGCGGCACGAGGACGCCGAGGTCACCTGGCTTCCGGTGGACGGCGACGGGTTGGTGGACCTGGCGTTCCTGGAGGCTGAGCTTTCCCGTGACCCGGACACCATCGCCCTGGTGACCGTGATGTGGGCGAACAATGAGGTGGGTACCATCCAGCCCGTCGAGCGCGTGGTGGAACTGGCGCATGCGGTGGGTGTTCCCGTCCACTCCGATGCGGTCCAGGCGTTCGGATCGCTGCCGGTTAATTTCAAGGCATCAGGCCTGGATGCCATGTCCGTCTCCGGGCACAAGATTGGCGGACCTGTAGGGGTGGGCGCCCTGCTGCTGGGAAGGTCAGTGAAACTCACGCCGGTCCAGCACGGCGGAGGCCAGGAGCGGGACGTCCGCTCAGGCACACTGGACACCGCCTCGATCGCAGCCTTCGCCGCGGCGGCCCAAACCGCCGTCGCGAACCTCGGCACTGAATCGGAGCGTATCGCCACACTCCGCGACCGCCTGATCGACGGCGTCCGCGGGCAGGTGCCGGAAGCAGTCCTGCGCGGTGCACCCGCCGCCGGCAGGCTCCCCGGCAACGCCCACTTCACCTTCCCCGGCTGCGAAGGGGACTCCCTGCTGTTCCTCCTGGACCTGGCCGGAGTGGAATCATCCACCGGGTCGGCCTGCACCGCGGGCGTGCCGCGGCCCTCGCACGTGCTGCTCGCGATGGGACTGGACGAGGAAACAGCGCGCGGCGCCCAGCGCTTCACCTTGGGACACTCCTCGAAGGCAGAGGACGTCGATGCGCTGCTGGCCGCCCTTCCCAATGCCTACGCGCGGGCGCGGCAGGCCGGAATGGCCGGCCACGAGTCCTCCATCCAGACGGCCGGTACCGTTGCCCGGCAAGGTTCGGGCGCTCGCTGACCGTGCATTTGCCAGAGGCCGTAGAATAGATAGGCCAAGTTCGTTTCCCGGGACCCTGCCTGCGTTTTCGGCAGCACGTCCAGCCAGCACCGTCCGGCACCACACGGCCAAGAACCGCCAAACACCCCCAAAAGAAAGCCAATATGCGAGTCCTAGCAGCAATGAGCGGCGGAGTTGATTCCGCCGTCGCCGCCGCCCGCGCCGTCGAGGCGGGGCACGACGTCGTCGGGGTCCACCTGGCGCTCTCCCGCATGCCCGGCACACTGCGGACCGGAAGCCGTGGCTGCTGCACCATCGAGGACTCCCGGGACGCCTGGCGCGCCTGCGACGTCCTGGGCATTCCCTACTACGTCTGGGACTTCTCTGAGCGCTTCAAAGAGGACGTTGTCCAGGACTTCATCGACGAATACGCCGCAGGCCGCACCCCCAACCCGTGCATGCGCTGCAACGAGCGGATCAAGTTCGCGGCGCTGCTGGAAAAGGCCATCGCCCTGGGCTTCGATGCCGTCTGCACCGGACACTATGCCAAGGTCATCGAGGACGCCGACGGCAACCGCGAACTGCACCGCGCCGCTGACTGGGCGAAGGACCAGAGCTACGTCCTGGGCGTCCTGACGCACGAGCAGCTCAAGCACTCCATGTTCCCGCTGGCCGACACGCCCTCCAAGGCTGAAGTGCGCGCGGAAGCTGAACGCCGCGGACTCTCCGTGGCCAACAAGCCCGACAGCCACGACATCTGCTTCATCCCCGACGGCGACACCGCCGGCTGGCTCGCCGAAAAGATCGACATGACCACCGGCGACATCGTGGACGAAACCGGTGCCAAGGTGGGGGAGCACCCCGGTGCCAACGCCTTCACAGTGGGCCAGCGCCGCGGCCTGAAACTTGGCACCCCCGCCGCCGACGGCAAGCCCCGGTTTGTCCTTGAGATCCGGCCCAAGGAAAACAAGGTGGTGGTGGGTCCCGAAGCCCTGCTGGCCATCGACGAAATCAGGGGCATCAAGGTGTCCTGGGCCGGCCTGCCCATTGCGGAAGTGGAAACGGGCCAGGACTTCGACTGCTACGCCCAGGTCCGGGCGCACGGCGACCCCGTCCCCGCGACGGCCCGGATGGAAGCCCAGGAAGAAGGCTCCGGCGCTGAATTGGTGGTTCGGCTGAACACGCCGCTGCGCGGCGTCGCCCCCGGGCAGACCGTGGTCCTTTACCAAGGCAGCCGGGTACTGGGCCAGGCCACCATCGACGCCGCACGCTCACTCCAGCGCGCCGCGCTCTAGACCATTCATTCCAGACACCGCCCAGATTCAACCGGGGCGGTGTTCTTCGTTGTGCCGCCCGCAACTGAGAGCATTGCATCATTCAGGTAAATTTTGTGTCTCAACTCACAAAATGGCCCGTGTTGGGGGTTGACTCTCTGATTGAATCTAGGCATCAGCACAGCGCGCTCCTGCCCATGCAAAGCCATCCTGCAGCGACCGGCGGGGCGCGTACTCATCGAACAGAAAGTTCACAGATGACGAAGAGCATCAAGGCACTGCACGGCGCGATCGCGCTGGCAGGCATTTCCGCACTCGCATTGACTGCCTGCACGGGCCCCTCAGGCGGCGGCGGAACCTCTACCGGCGATGCCGGCGGCGGGGCCATCACCTACGGAACCACTGACAAGGTCGTCACGCTGGATCCCGCCGGTTCCTACGATGGCGGCTCGTTTATGGTGATGAACCAGATCTATCCCTTCCTGCTCAACTACAAGCCCGGCACCGCCGAGGCCACCCCGGACATCGCTGAATCGGCTTCCTTCACCAGCCCCACCGAATTCACGGTGAAGCTCAAACCGGACCTGAAGTTCGCCAACGGCCACACCCTTGACTCCTCCGACGTCGTTTTCTCGTTCAACCGCGTGAAGGCCATCGACGATCCCAACGGCCCCGCTTCGCTCCTGGCCAATATGGAGAAAATCGAAGCGACGGACCCCACCACCGTGGTGTTCACCCTCGCTGCCGGAAACGACCAGGTGTTCCCTGGCGTCCTCGCCTCCAACCCGGGACCCATTGTGGACGAGGAAGTCTTCCCCGCGGACAAGATCATGGACGATGACGCCATCATCGCCGCGAAGCCTTTTGCCGGCCAGTACACGATCGAAAGCTACAAGAAGAACGAACTGGTCAGCTTCAAGCCCAACCCGGACTACCAGGGGATGCTGGGCGCAGCGGCCAACGACGGCGCCACGCTCAAGCACTACGCGGACCCGAACAACCTGAAACTCGACGTCCAGCAGGGCAACATCGATGTTGCAGGCCGCATCCTCACGGCAACCGACGTGGCCGACCTGGAAAAGGACTCCAAGGTCAAGGTCCACAAGGGCCCAGGCGGGGAACTGCGCTACATGGTCTTCAACTTCGACACCATGCCGTTCGGCGCGAAGACTCCCGAAGCCGATCCCGCGAAGTCGCTGGCCGTGCGCCAGGCCATCGCGCACCTCGTTGACCGCGACGTCATCGCCTCCCAGGTCTTCAAAAACACCTACACTCCCGTCTATTCCTACGTCCCCAAGGAATTCGAGGGGGCCGCGGAGCCGCTGAAGAGCCTTTACGGTGACGGCAGCGGCAAGCCCAGCCTGGACAAGGCAAAGAAGGTCCTGGCCGACGCCGGCATCACCTCCCCGGTTGACCTCAAGCTGCAGTACACGGACCGGTACGGCACGTCCGCCGCCGATGAGTACGCCCTCGTTAAGGAACAGCTTGAGAAGTCCGGCCTCTTCACCGTGGACCTCAAGTCCACGGAGTGGACCACTTACACCAAGGAGCGCCGCGCGGATGCCTACCCGGTGTACCAGCTTGGCTGGTTCCCGGACTACTCGGATGCGGACAACTACCTGACCCCGTTCTTCATCCCCGGCAACTTCCTCGGCAACCACTACGAAAACGCTGCCGTAACGGACATCGTCAAGAAGCAGCTGGTAACCACGGACAAGGCGGAGCGGAGCGAACTGCTCGGCCAGGCCCAGGAAGCAATCGCCAAGGATCTCTCCACGCTGCCGCTGCTGCAGGGTGCCCAGGTGATGGTGGCCGGAACGGATGTCCAGGGAGTCGAAAAGACCCTGGACGCATCGTTCAAGACCCGTCTTGGCGTGATGTCCAAGTAGGTCCAGCGACCATCCGGTTCTGACCGCACACGGGGCGGGACGTGATGCGCCTACAGCCAGGTGCACGTGTCCCGCCCCGTCTGCTGGTCACGGTTGCTGCACTCCTGCCGGAGCCGCAGCGCCGGCAACGACAACTTTAGGTACCCATGACAACACTTATTGACGCGCCCCCAAGCGACGCGGACGGCCTCCTCCCGGCCGCCAAAAAATCTTCCGGCGGGGGACTTGGCCAGTACATTCTGGTCCGCTTCCTGCTAATCTTCCCCACGATCTTCATCCTGGTGACCATGGTCTTCTTCCTGATGAGGATTACCGGTGACCCCATAACTGCGGCCATGGGCGGGCGGCTGCCTGCCGACCAGCTTCAGGAGCGCATCCAGGCTGCCGGCTACGACCGGCCCCTCCTGGTCCAATACTTCGAATACCTCGGCCAGCTGGCCACGGGCAACTTTGGCCGCACCCTCACGGACAACCGGGCCGTCGTCGAAATGCTCTCAACCTATGGCTCAGCAACACTGGAGCTGACCATCAACGCACTGCTCGTCGCCCTCCTGGTGGGCATCCCGCTCGGCATGGTCGCGGCGCACCGCCGGGACAAGGCTCCCGACGCCGTCCTGCGGGTCTTCGCCATTCTTTGCTACGCCACTCCCGTGTTCTTCGCGGGCATGCTGCTGAAGCTGACCTTCTCAGTGTGGTTGGGCTGGCTGCCGGTTGCCGGCAGGGCCAAAACATCCAGCGAACTCGCCCTGACCTCCCTGGAAGCCCCCACCGGGATCTACTGGCTGGACGCGCTCCGAAGCGGAAACATGGCAGCGCTCAGCGACGTCATGGCCCATGCTGTCCTGCCCGCCGTGGCGCTGGGGCTCCTGACGGCCGGGATCTTCCTGCGCCTTGTTCGGACCAACGTCATCGGCACCTTGGGCAGGGATTACGTGGAGGCCGGCCGGTCCAGGGGAGTGAGCGAATACCGCCTGGTCACCAAGCATGCCTACAAGCCCGCCCTGATCCCGATTATCACCGTGATGGGGCTGCAGATCGCCGTGATGCTCGGCGGCGCGGTACTGACCGAAATTACGTTTGAGTGGAAGGGCCTGGGATTCCAGCTGGCCAACTACCTCACGGCACGCGACTTCGTAGCGGTCCAGGGCATCGTGGTGCTGCTCGCCATCATCGTCGCCTTGACCAACTTCATCGTGGACATTATCGCCGCGCTGATCGATCCCCGCGTGAGGTACTGACATGAGCATTCCAGCCGTTCCCGTCCCGATGGAAAGTCCGCGGGCGCCCTGGTACCGGCGCCTGCCGGTCGTCTCGCATTTCAACAAAAGCGTTGGCCTCCAGCGCGGCATGCTGGTGGCAGGCCTGATCCTGACCGGCGCTTTTGTCCTGACGGCGCTCTTCGCCCCGCTGCTGGCGCCCTACGGCTTCTCCCAGCTGTCCGACGCCGACGGCAACTTCCCCACTCAGCAGGCCCCGGGCGGCAAGCACCTTTTGGGCACAACGGTAGGGGGCTATGACGTCCTGTCGCGGGTGATCTGGGGTGCGCAGACCGCCATCCTGGTGATCGTCGTCGCCGTGGTCATGTCCATCGTCGTCGGCGTCGTCCTGGGCTTGGTCAGCGGATACCTGGGCGGGTGGCTCGACCGGATCCTGGTGGTCATCGCCGACGCCGTCTACGCCTTTCCGTCGCTGCTGGTGGCCATCGTGATGGCCATCGTTATCAGCGGGGGCCAGTCCAGCCTCATCGGCGGCATCTTCGCCGCCGGCACCGCCATCACGCTGGTATTCATTCCGCAGTATTTCCGCGTCATTCGGGCCGAGACTGTCAGGTTGAAGGCCGAGCCGTTCGTGGAGTCCGCAAAAGTGGTGGGCGCCTCCAACATCCGCATCATGAGCCGCCACATCTACCGCAATGCCACGCGCACCTTGCCGCTGATCTTCACGCTAAATGCCTCCGAAGCCATCCTCATCCTGGCCGGACTGGGGTTCCTTGGTTTCGGCATCGAACCCAGCTCGGCCGCCGAATGGGGCTTCGACCTCAAAAAGGCGCTCGCCGACACCACCTCCGGGATCTGGTGGACCGGCATGTTCCCCGGCCTGGCCATCGTGGTCACGGTAGTGGGCCTGACCCTGGTGGGCGAGAGCATCAACGACCTGAATGATCCGCGCCTGCGCGGCCGCAAGAGCACAGGGGGCAGCTCCCCGGCGCCGGTGGACACCGCCGCCATCGCAACAGAAGTGAGGGCATCATGACCGTCAATAACGACCCGCTGTCCGGGCGGGATCGCGGCCGCCCGGTTCTTGACATCGACCACCTCCGGGTCACTTTCGCCACCGACGGCGGTCCCGTCCATGCCGTCAAGGACGTCAGCCTGGAGGTGCGGAAAGGCGAAGTGCTCGCCATCGTGGGGGAGTCCGGGTCCGGCAAGACAGTCACCGCCAAGACCATCCTGGGCCTGCTTCCGGAAACGGCCAGCAGCTCAGGTGCGGTGGTGATCAACGGGGCTGACGTGATCAGTGTCAGTGCCGCCCGCCTCCGCCAGATCCGCGGCCGCGACGTGGCCATGGTTTTCCAGGAACCCTCCACGGCGCTGAACCCGGTATTCACCGTGGGCTGGCAGATCGCCGAAGGCATCCGAGCCCACACCGGCAGCGGAGGAAAGCGGGTTTCTGCCAAGGAAGCCAAGTCCCGGGCCGTTGAAGCGCTGCGCAAGGTGGGCATCCCCGATCCGGAACACCGCGTCAACTATTACCCGCACCAGTTCTCCGGAGGACAGAAGCAGCGGGTGGTGATCGCCGCGGCCCTGGCACTGAATCCCGGCCTGATTGTTGCCGACGAACCCACCACCGCGCTGGACGTCACGGTCCAGGCAGAGATCCTGGAACTGCTCCGGGACCTGCGGGACAAGTACGGCACGTCCATTGTGCTCATCACCCACAACATGGGCGTGGTGGCGGACCTCGCCGACCGCGTGGT
The DNA here is from genome assembly GCF_024494415.1 of Pseudarthrobacter sp. R1. NCBI lineage: Bacteria > Bacillati > Actinomycetota > Actinomycetes > Micrococcales > Micrococcaceae > Pseudarthrobacter > Pseudarthrobacter sp. R1. Next base: position 712,060 of record NZ_JAMKFI010000008.1, read on the forward strand.
GGTGATGTACCAGGGGGACGTCGTCGAGGAGGCGCTCGCACGCACCCTGTTTGCCGAACCGCGGCAGGACTACACCCGAAAGCTGCTCGCCGCAGTACCGCACCTCGGGCACAACTCTGCGTCGCAAGGACTTACCGCCCGGGCGCACCAGGATGAGGAAGTCCTGGTGGAAGCCAATAACCTGACCATCGAGTACCCGGGCAGGCTCGGAACACCGGCATTCAAGGCCGTGGACCGGGTCAGCTTCACCCTGTCCCGGGGCGAAGTGTTCGGACTGGTGGGGGAGTCCGGTTCCGGCAAGACCACCATCGGACGGGCCATCGCGGGCCTGAACAGGACCACCGGGGGCAGCCTCCGAGTGATGGGATACGAGATGCTGAACCTTCGGGAGCGGACCTTCAAACCGCTCCGGAAGGACATCGGCTTTGTATTCCAGGACCCTGCCGCTTCCTTCAACCCGCAACTGACCATCGGGGACTGCATCGCCGAACCCATGGTCATCCATACGAAGCCAAGCCCGGCGCAGGCGCGCAAACGCGTCGGCGAGCTGCTCGAATCAGTCCAGCTGCCGGCGTCGTACGCAGGACGGTACCCGCATGAGCTGTCCGGCGGCCAGCGCCAGCGCGCTTCCCTGGCCCGGGCCCTCAGCCTTAACCCGCGGCTGCTGATAGCTGACGAGCCGACGTCGGCCCTGGACGTTTCAGTGCAGGCCAAGGTCCTGGAGCTGTTCAAGGACATCCAGCAGGAGTTCGGCTTCGCCTGCCTCTTCATCAGCCACGACCTCGCCGTTGTGGACATCCTCTCCTCCTGGGTGGGCGTCCTCTACAAGGGGAGGCTGCTGGAGCAGGGCATCGGAAGCCAGGTGATGGGAAACCCGCAGCATGACTACACGCGGCGGCTCATCGCCTCCCTTCCCGTACCGGATCCGCAGGAACAGGCGAGGCGGCGGGAAGAAAACCGGGCACTGCTCGGGATCTGAAGCCCTGGGCCTTGGGTGAGCGCCGGTGCCCGATACCGGCACCGGCGCTTAACACCCGGTCGAAACAGGAGCCCTCCCATAGACTTGAACCATGACGCAGCACAACCTCCACGCTCCTGACTCCGATGACTACGACCCCTCCGCCAGTTCCCTGGCCGGCCAGGTGGACAACTCGGTGATGGCTGAGCTGCTGTCCATCCGCTCCAGCATCGACAACATCGACGCCACGCTGGTCTACCTCCTGGCTGAGCGCTTCAAGGCAACCCAGAAAGTCGGGTTCCTCAAGGCCACCCACCGGCTGCCCGCAGGCGACCCGGGGCGTGAAGCTGCCCAAATTGCCCGGCTGCGCAGGCTGGCCGAAGACGCCCATCTGGATCCTGCCTTCGCGGAAAAGTTCCTGAATTTCATCATCGGCGAGGTCATCCGGCATCACGAAGCGATCGCCGAAGACCATGAGGCCGCCTCGGGGCAGCACCCGCAGGCATCAGCACTCGCGTGAGGACCGGAGAACGGCACGAAGCCGGGTCCGGCGCAACACGCGGGAACGAGGCACCGCCGCGGGAGGTAACGGCCACCGGACTTGGGCCCTGGCCCGGCGAGGACCCGGTGGAGGCGGCAAAGATCATCCGGGGCGAGCTGGGCAGCCCCCATCTGCCATTCCTTGCCGAACTGCCGGACCGGGGCGTGGGGTCGGATGCCCTGGGCCGCACCGCTTGCCTCCTTGAGGAGTTGGCCGTGGACGTCCAGCCCTATGGTTGGCGGCTCGTGGACCGGCCCGGCAAGGACTTACGCCGCGCTGCCTCGGCCCTTGCCACTGACATCAACGTCCTGGCTGATGTGGCCGGTGCCGAGGAGAAGCCGGCTGCGGAGGTCAAGGTCCAGTTGGTGGGTCCGCTAAGCCTTGCGGCCGGCCTCCACCTGCACAACGGCGAGCGCGCCCTCATGGACTACGGCGCCCGGCGGGATCTCGCAGCTTCCCTGGCTGCCGGCGTCGGCCCGTATCTTTCCCGGGTCTCGGCAGCGGTTCCCGGTGCCCGGCTGGTGGTACAGGTGGATGAGCCTGACATCGCAGCCGTCCTGGCCGGCACCATTCCCACGTCCAGCGGGTACCGCACGTTGCGTGCAGTTGCAGCCTCCGAGGCGCGGGAGTCTTGGCGTATTGTCCTGGACGCTTTGCGGGCCGCCGGCGCCGCCGAGATCGTTATTGCCGTTCCCGAAATTGAAGCGCCATTCGAACAGATCCTCGCGGCCGGAGCCGACGGCATTGCTGTTCCACTGAAGGCGCTGACTGCCCGGCAATGGGAGCAGCTGGCCGGAGCCGTGGAAGCGGACAAACGCCTGTGGATCGGGGCGCTGGACGTAGCGGGGAACTCCCTGCCCAGGGTGGCTGACAGCGTCGAGGCGGTATGGCGCCCGTGGCGGCAGCTCGGCCTGCCGGCAACTGCCATCAGTACGGTACGCGTCACGCCCTCTGCAGGACTTGCCGGCCGCAGCCCGGCTGAGGCTACGGCGGTCCTGGGCCGGATCACGCAGGTCGCCGATGGGCTGAACCAACTGGCACAGGGCTAGGAGCGTCAGACTCGGTTTTCCCAGCGGTCCGGCTGCGCGTACCGCGGCAGGAAGCTCTGTGCTGCGCTCCGGCCAGTGTATGCACGCAGCCTGTAGTCGAAGCTGCCGGCATAGACCAGCACCAGGCCGATCTGGGGCTGAATCACCTTGACCTGGATGTGGTGCTTTCCGTTGCCGCCTTCAGCCGGGTCCCACCACTGTTCAGCGTAGGCTTTGGCGTCCAGGGCGGCAGGAAGGGGGATGCGGAGGGGGCCAAGAAAAAGCCTCGAAGCTTCGGAAACGCCGCGGAGCCGCCCCTGCGCTGTCACGCTCCGGTTCAGGTCCGTCACCAGCCGCCGGTACCTCCCCACGTAGTCAACCAGCCGGGACGCCCCGTTGTGGCTGGCCAGGCTGGTGGTGTCCTGGAAGATGCGGGTACGCCCCGGGAAGCGGATTTCCCGCCGCGCCGTAAGGCTGGAACGGCCAAAGGGATCCTGGTGCGCGTGGTTTTCGATCCGGAACGGAATGTTCTCCCCGTACTCCGGAAAAAACGCTTCCTCCCCGCCGGCCAGCCGCAGCAGCGGACGCAGCCAGTCCTGGCGGCAGCCCACGACGTCGAACGTGCCCTCGCCCACGCCGTACTGGCCGCTGCCCGGCACCAGGGCAAAGTACTCCTGCAGTTCGGGCTGCAGCCGGCTGAAGTCCGAACCCAGGGCCTGCTGGTAGATCGGTACGTTCATGGGGACCTCCTCGTGAGGGCACGGACAGCGATAGGGACTTCACAATCTACCTGCAGCCTTGAGCCTGATGTACATATCCGCCAGCTGTGGCGGGAGCTCCTGCGGCTCGGCATCCACCACTTCCACGCCATGGTGCCGGAGCTCGGCGGTGACTGCTGCGCGCTGCAAAAGCGCGCGTTCGGCGGCGGCGGCGCGGAAGACACCGGTGGCACTGTCACGTTCCCGCAGCATCGTCCCGAGCTGGGGGTCCCGGACGGCCGCCACCACCACCACGTGCTGGCGGGCCAGTTGCACCGCAGTGGGAATAAGGCCCTCCTCCGGCGCGCCGCCCTCCAGGGAGGTCAGCAGCACCACCAGGGACCGGTGGGCGGACACGGCCCGCACCTGCCCCGGGATCGCGGACCAGTCCAGTTCGATGAGTTCGGCTTCCAGCGGGGCCATCGCCTGGACCAGTTGGCCCAGGAGATTGCCCTGCCCGGCAGATCCCGCCCTGGCCCGCGTCCGGCGGTCAAAGGCCAGGAAGTCCACCCGGTCTCCACCCCTTTCCGCAAGGACTCCCAGCAGGAGGGCCGCTTCCATGCCGGTATCCAGGCGGGGCTCGTCGTCGATCCTTGCTGCCGAGGTCCTGGACGTGTCCAGAACCATCACGACGCGCCGGTCGCGTTCCGGCCGCCAGGTGCGCACCACTACGGCAGACCGGCGGGCCGTAGCCCGCCAGTCAATGGATCGGACGTCGTCGCCGCGGACGTAGTCACGCAGGGAATCAAACTCGGTGCCGGCACCCCTGATCTGGACGGCGGCCTTGCCGTCGAGCTCGCGGAGCTTACGCAGTTTGGATGGCAGGTGCCGCCGGGAATGAAAAGGAGGCAGGACCCGCAGTACGCCGGGGCAGTCGATGGTCCGCTGGCGGGCTGCCAGCAGCAATGGTCCGTAGGAGCGGACGGTGACGTGGGGGGCCTTGAGGTCTCCGCGCCTGGCAGGCTGCAGCCGCACACTGGTCCGCCGGCCTTCGCCAGCCGGTACGTTGATGTCCTGGACTGGATTTTGTGCGCCGGCGGAGGGCTGCCACGCATCACGTACTGTCCCGCGCAACCGGCGCCGTCCATCGTTCCGGACGGTAAGCACAGAGTCCGCGGTTCCCTGCAGGGTCACGTTGCCGGGATCCCGGCGCACCACCCGGACGTTGCGCAGCGAGCCGGCCAGGACAAGGTCCACGGCTGCCAGGGCCAGCAGGCAGCCGGCCACGAGGAAGACCGTGCCCCATCCGGGCACCAGCAGGACCGGCACCAGGCCCAGCAGCACCAGCACCACAAAACGCCCGGAAATGGCCATTAGCGCGGAACAGGTACGGAAGCGAGGATGCTGGCAAGGACATCGTCCACCCGCACCCCGTCCATCTGCGCTTCAGGCTGGAGCGTCACCCGGTGCCGCAGGCAGGGCAGGGCCAGCGCCTTGACGTCATCGGGTGTGACGAAACCCCGTCCCGACAGCCAGGCCCAGGACCGCGATGTGTTCAGCAATGCCGTGGCGCCGCGGGGCGACACGCCCAACTGGAAGGATGGTGCCTGCCGCGTGGCCCTGGCCAGGTCCACGATGTAGCCGATAATTTCGGGCTCGACCGAAACGGTGGCCACCGCCTGCCGGGCCCGCTCAAGGTCCGCCGCACCTGCCACCGGCCGGACACCGGCGGCTGCAAGGTCACGCGGATCGAAACCGGCGGCGTGGCGGCGGATCACTTCCATCTCGTCCCGGCGCTCCGGCAAGGGCATGGTGAGCTTCAGCAGGAAACGGTCCAGCTGTGCCTCGGGGAGGGGATAGGTGCCCTCATACTCCACAGGGTTTTGGGTGGCGGCAACAAGGAAGGGTGAGGGCAGCGGCCGCGATACGCCGTCCACCGAAACCTGCCGCTCCTCCATGGCCTCGAGCAGCGACGCCTGGGTCTTGGGCGGGGTCCGGTTGATTTCGTCAGCGAGCAAGAGGTTTGTGAACACCGGCCCCTCGCGGAACGAGAACTCGGAGCTGTGGGAGTCGTACACCAGTGAACCGGTGACGTCACCCGGCATCAGGTCCGGCGTGAACTGCACCCGTTTGGTGTCAAGGCTCAGGGCCGCGGACAACGCCCGCACCAACAGGGTCTTGGCCACGCCCGGCACACCTTCCAGCAGCACATGCCCCTGTGACAGCAGGGCAATCAGCAGGCCGGTGACGGTGGCATCCTGCCCCACCACCGCCTTCGCCACCTCATGGCGCACGTCCAGCAGCGCCTGACGGGCGGAATCATGGGTATTGTCAAAGACCCGGGGGCCGCTGCCTTGTTCGCTCATCGGCTACTGACCTCTTTCTCTAGGGTGTCCAGTTCCTGCGACCAGGCCACAAGCCGTGCCTCGCTGCGGGGACGTTCGTTGAGCAGTTGTTTGATGTCCTGGGAGGGCCGGTCCATGAACCGGGCCGTCGCTTCCGCAGTGTCGTCCGCGGTGGCACCCGGCCCCAGCCGCAGCTTCCGGGCCAGCCGCACCAGCGTCCCGGCCCGCAGGTTGTCCCGTGCCTGGTCGATTGCACGCGAGTCATGGTAGAGCCGGGCCCTTCCCTCTGCCGTCTCCACAGCCTTGACCACAACGGGCAGCGGCTCGAAGACCAGCGGCCCGTGGCGCCGGCCCCGCCAAAGGATGGCAGCCAAGGCCACCAGGGCGAGCCAGAGGCCAAGGAAACGGGCCCAGTCCGGTGCCAGCTCATCGAGCGTTTGCGGCGAACCGGACGTCTCCAGGTCAGTCACGGACGGCAGGTACCAGACCAGGTCCGCTGAACTGCCAAGGGTCCGGATCGCGAGGGCGGCGTTGCCCAGTTCGTCGAGCCGTTCGTTGCTGAGGATGGCCGTGCTGCCCAGGACCGAGAGGCGCCCGTCGCCGCTTACGGTCAGCAGCCCGGCGGCGGAGCCCGTGGGCCGGTAGCAGGACGTCCCGCCGTCGTACACGAAGCCGGACTCGCCGGAGACGGCGCCGGCGGCTTCCGCATCCTGGAGCGCGCAGCCGGGCTCCAGGACTGTTGAGGCCTCCGGCACCACGCCGGCCTGGCTGATGCCGCTGTCCAGCGCGGCGAGCGTCTGCAGCCGGGGCGATACAACCACCACGCGATTCGCGGCGCCGGACAAGTCGCGCAGCCGGGAGTCATCCAGGAACCCGTCCCGGTCGTACAGCAGAAGCGTGGGGGAGGCGCCATCGGCAAGGGCGGCCATCGCGTCTTCGAACGTGTCGGCGTCCCGGACGTCAACCCCGTGCCGGCCCAATATTTGGGTGACAGCCCGTGCTCCCTCGGGTCCCGGGTTATGGACGGACAAGGCAACACCGTCGCCCTTGGGGGCGAGCTGTCCCCAGATGACCAGCCCCAAGGCCACGGCCACGACTGCTGCCACGGCAGCAAGGGCGCGGTGCCGGCGGAGCCACCGAAGCGGGTTCCTGCCGGCAACCCCGGTTTGGGCGCTGTGGCGCTCCATGTCCGCAGCGTCGGAAACCACTCCGGTCATGGCAGCGCCGCCCGATCCTGGTGCAGGGCGTCATTTTGCTGGTCCACGTTCTTCGCAGGCTTCGTTGCCTCGAGATGTTGGTCCAGGCCGGCTATCGCCCGGTAGTCAGAGCTGCCCGCCGTCCAGTTTCCGTAGCGCACTGCGTCGAAAGTCCTGGCGGCCTGGTGGAGGCGCGCGGCTTCGGCCGGGAACGGGACGGACAGGGCGAGGACCACTTCGTCAGCGGTCCGGCCGGGCTGCGGATCAAGGACCGTACGGTCTTCCGCAGAACGGACCAGCGCACGGAAACGGTCGACGACGGCGTCCCCCCACTTGCCTGCTGCGGCTGAGGCTTGCGCGCGCAGCCGGTAGTCCGAAGCTCTCAGTTCAGTGTCCGGCTCGAAGACTTCCTTGCGTTGCCGGGTCTTCGGGTTCAGGCGGGGCCGGGCCAGGATCACGGCGACGGCGATGACTACCGCGATGACGATTCCGATGACCGGGCTCGGCACCGGGCCCGCTTCGCCGGACGGTCCGTCCAGGGACAGCAGCCAGTCCAGGAAACTTCGCCACAACGATTCCAGCCAGCCCGGCTCGGCGTCCCGGTACTCGGATTTTGCGAGTTCCTCAGCTGCCCACCGCCGGGCCTCCTCGGCCCCCGGGAGCACTGGAGGTTCAGCGGACATTCGGCCAGGCTCCGCCGGGGCTTGTCCCGGGACGAGGGCCCGGCCCGGATACAGTCATCCCGCGTCCGGGGATTCCTTCCGGATCGGCGCCGGTTTCCAGCAGGCGGAGCAGGGCGATGTCCAGCCCGTCCTTCCGCATCCGCAGATCCATGTAGAGCAACGCCATCACCGACGTTTGGAAGGCATAGCCCACTGCGCCGATCAGTGCACCCAGGACGGCAGTGGCCACGCCGACTGCAACGGCGATGGTGACCTCCTGCTCAGTGCCGCCGTGCGGCGAGATGAAACCGCCAAGGAAGGTGGGCAGCAGGCTCACCGGGATCGCCACCACCTGCCCGATGATGCCCACCATGATGCTCACCACCAAGGTGATCCCGAAGATCCGCCACCAGTTGGCGCGGGTGAGTGCCCAGGAGCGGCGCAGGCCATCAAGGGCGCCAAGTTCTTCAATGACGACGGCGGCAGGGGCCACCATCAGCTTGATATAGATCCACGCGAACACGGCAATAAAAGCCGGCACCAGGGGAATGAGCAGCAGGGCGCCCGTGCCTTCCAAGCCGGCGACCAACCCCACGGCGACCGCTGCAATAACCAGAAACCCGAGCAGGCCCGCCACCATCATCAGCGCGGCCAGGCGGACCAGCGCCCAGGCCCGAGAATGTGTCAGGCCCCACATCTGCCGGAATCCGGTGGGGCGGTTGAGGATGGACCTCGCTACGGGCACCACCATTGCGCCCTGGAGCACGGCCGAGATAAAAAGCGTCAGTACACCTACCAGCAGGATGGCGGCCAGAAAGCCAAGGCCGAGGGAGGCAAGGTCGGCAGGACTGGCGCTCTCCGCCCAGGTTTCAAAGGAGACCAGGGAGGTGGCTGTCACGGCCGTGATCACGGCGGCGAGGATGGCTGCGAGGGATTGCGCGAGGACGGCGGCGCCCAGCATGGCTTTGGCGTTGCGCCGGATCGTCTGGAAGGAGCCGTCCAGGATCTCACCGAACATCAGGGGGCGCAGCGGAACAATGCCGGGTTTGGGCGGGGCTACGTAACGGGGCTGGCCGTAGGGTTGCTGGCCGTAGCCCGGGTACTGGTACGGGGATTGGGGTGTGCCCCACTGCTGCTGCCCCGGCCCGGGACCCCAAACAGGCTGGCCGCCCCATTCGGGTTGTTTGCTCCATTCGGGCTGCTTGTTCCACTCGGGCTGTTTGTTCCACTCTGGCTGGCCGCCCGATTCAGGCTGTTTGCCCCACGCGGGCGCCGCACCCCAGCCCGCCTGGCCATAAGTGGGGGGCGCGGGCTGCATATTCGCGCCGAAGCCCGGTACGCCGTCGTCGCTGCCTTGGCTGCCGTCAGCGCCGGGGGCTTGGCTGCCGGCGCCCGGGTCGCCGTCAGCGCCGGAGCCTTGACCGTCGGTGGCACCGCCTTTAGCGGACCGGTCCCAGCCCTGAGGCCGTTGCGCGCCCGGATCCTCTTGTGACACCCTTGTTCCTTCCCCCGTAGCTATGCCCGGCTGTAGGCGCCCGGGCCGCAGCACACGGTGGGCACCGGGAACGTCCGGCTTCGTCCCAGCCTATAGTTCCGCTGGCGGGCCACCTAGCTGTATTGACCTGAGAGGTTGGTGACGCGGCTGGCCGGTGGCTGACCTTTGAGTGAGGTGTGGCCTCGATGATGATTGTAGTGATGGAGCCAGTCGGCGAAAGCGGCAACACGCTCGGTCTCGTTAGCATGGGACATTGAAGACCTCCTTGTGGTTCGGACTCTAGACAAGCCCCACTCCACTTGGAGGTCTTCTTTTTGTCACCTAACCACGCCGCATGTTCCTAACGTCCGTGGTCAATACACCTAGCGTTCCGCCGTGCCGCAGCGCCCTGAACAGGACAAAGCCTGCCTGATAAGGGAATATATAACTATGAAGGCACGCATTCTGGTGGTAGACGATGACGAAGCGCTGGCCGAAATGATCGGAATTGTTCTTCGCAATGACGGCTTCGAGCCGGTCTTCTGCGCCGACGGCGCCAAGGCGCTTGACGTTTTCCGCTCATCCCGGCCGGACCTTGTCCTGTTGGACCTTATGCTTCCCGGCGTGGACGGCATTGAGGTCTGCCGGCAGATCCGCGCGGAGTCTGACGTGCCCATCGTGATGCTCACTGCCAAGGCAGACACCTCCGACGTCGTCCGCGGCCTGGAGTCCGGTGCCGATGACTACGTGCCCAAGCCGTTCAAGCCGGCCGAGCTCGTGGCCCGTGTCCGCGCCCGGCTTCGGCCCGGTGACCAGAAGGCCCCGGAAACCCTGAAGATTGCGGACATCACCATCGACGTCGCGGGGCATACCGTGAGCAGGGGCAGTGAGCGGATCTCCCTCACGCCGCTGGAGTTCGATCTCCTGGTTGCCCTTGCCCGCAAGCCGTGGCAGGTGTTCACCCGCGAACTGCTGCTCGAGCAGGTCTGGGGCTACCGCCACGCCGCGGACACGCGGCTGGTCAATGTCCATGTCCAGCGCCTCCGGTCAAAAATCGAGCAGGATCCGGAAGCCCCGGAAGTTGTATTAACGGTGCGTGGTGTCGGCTACAAAGCAGGGGCCTGACCCCGCAGTTCCCAAGGGGGAACCTGCCAACGCGCCCGCTGCGGGAAATTCTCCGGAATCCCACGGCGGGCCCGACCGGCCTGAGCCCCGCAAGTCCCCGGAGCATACCGACGCCGTAACAGCCAGCTTCCAGAGGCTGTCCTTCCGCGCCCGGATCTGGCGGCGGCGCACCCTGATCGTCACCCTGCGCGTTGCCCGGCTGGTTCGAACCGGATTCCGGCGGTTCCTGCCGGCGCTTCGGTCTGTAGGGCGTGCCCTGCACCGGCGGTGGCGCCGGTCCCTGCAGTTCCGTACCGTCCTCACCACCCTGATGCTCGCGGTCACCTCGTTTGCGGTGGTTGGCGCGTACCTGTCCAACCAGATCGCCAACAACCTGTTCCAGGAGCGGCTGACCCAGGCCGAGTCGGAGACCCGCTACAACGTCAAGCAGGTCCAGGACACCTTCGACGGCGCCCAGGTCACCGATCAATCCAGCGTGATCACCCTGGTGTACGACACCCTCAACGCGGTGGAGGGCCGGGGCTCGGTGATCCAGCGGAGGTATGTCTTCGAGGCCGTGCCGGAACAGACCAAACCCCGCAACCGGTGGGTGGAGTCACGGGCTTCGGACCAGCTGACAGTCAGCGTTATCCCGCCTGAGCTGCGTAAGGCCGTGCAGGAGTCGGGCAAGGACCAGTACTGGGCGTCCACCGTGATCCCGGTTGGCACTGAGGACCGTCCCGGCATTGCCGTGGGCAACAAGGTGACCTTCAATGGCACCGTTTATGAGCTGTACCTTATTTACGATCTGAACACCGCGCAGCAGACCCTCGACGAGATCCAAAGCGTGCTGTGGGCGGGCGGCGCCGTGCTGGTCCTGATGATCGGTGCCATTGCCTGGTATGTCACCCGCAACGTCGTCAGTCCGGTCAGCCACGCGGCGATGGTGTCCGAAAAGCTGGCGGCCGGCCAGTTGCAGGAGCGGATGGTGGTCCGGGGTGAGGACGAGGTTGCCCGCCTCGGCGCCTCCTTCAACCACATGGCAGCAAGCCTCCAGGAGCAGATCACGCAGCTGGCCACGCTGTCCCAGATGCAGCAGCGCTTCGTGTCCGACGTCTCCCACGAACTTCGGACACCGCTGACCACTGTCCGGATGGCAGCGGAAGTGCTGTACGACGCGCGGGAAGAATTCGATCCCATCAACAAACGCTCCGCCGAGCTCCTGTACAACCAGGTGGAGCGTTTCCAGTCCCTCCTGTCGGACCTGCTGGAGATCTCCCGCTTCGACGCCGGCGTGGCCATGCTGGACGCCGAGCCGGAGGACATCCTTCAGGTGGTGGCCCACGTCATTGAAGGGGCGACGCCGGTAGCAGCCGAATACGGATCCGAAATTATCCTCAGCGCCCCCGGCGGCGCCATCATCGCGGAAATGGATGCCCGCAGGATCGACAGGATCCTTCGGAACCTCATCCTCAACGCCGTGGAACACGGCGAAGGAAAACCGGTAAGGGTCACCGTGGCAGCCAGCCGGACCGCCGTCGGGATAGCAGTCCGTGACCACGGCATTGGCATGGCACCGGCGGAAGCCGCCCGCGTCTTTGACAGGTTCTGGCGGGCAGACCCTGCCCGCGCCCGCACCACCGGGGGCAGCGGCCTTGGCTTGTCCATAGCAATGGAGGACACCAAACTCCACAACGGCTGGCTCCAGGCGTGGGGGAAGAAGGGCCACGGGGCAAACTTCCGGCTGACACTGCCTCTGCGCCAGGGCGAAGACATCGACAAGTCGCCGGTTCAGCTGGAACCCAGTGACATCACGCTCCCTGATGAGGCGGACAACAAAAACATGCTGGTGCTGGAAGCCGGCGGAGCGCCGTTTGTTCCGGCGTCCACGTCGAAGGAGACCACATGACGGGCTACGCCCTGGCCCGGGCAAAACCCGTGGCTTTACTGCTGGTCCTGCTGGCCGTCCTGATGGCCGGCTGCGCCCGCATTCCCACGTCCGGACCGGTGGGCAAAAGTAGTGAGGGAAGCGCCGGCAACCTCAGCGCACCGGTGTTCCTGCCGGCGGCGCCGCAGGACGGCGCTACGCCCGAAACCATCATCGACTACTTCTACCGGGCAGGCAGCGGATATGAGGACGACTACGCGGTCGCACGCCAGTATCTGACCCAGGCGTCATCCGTCTCCTGGAAGCCGGACCAGCGCGCCCTGGTTTACCGTGATGCGCGGGTTGTGCCGGGCGAGGCGGAGAATGTTTACAACTATGAGCTCGACGTCGCCTACACAGTCGACGCCGACGGCATAGCCACCCAGTCACCAGAGGGAACCGTAGAGAAGATCCCGGTGACGGTTACGCAGGTGGACGGGGAATGGCGGATTTCCGCCCTTCCGGACGGCACAGCCATTGCCGAAGAAACATTTAAGGTCATCTACGGCGCATATCCCATCTACTTCTATGATCCCAGCTTCACGTACGCGGTGCCTGATGTGCGCTGGTTCATCAAGAACAAGACCGTCAAGGCGATGACCAGTGCGCTGCTGGCCGGGCCTGCCCCGTACCTGCGCGGTGCCGTGGCGAGTGCCTTCCCCTCGGGCATCAAGCTGGCACGGGAATCGGTGCCGGTTGTCTCAGGCGCGGCGCAGGTGGACCTGACAGCCAAGGAACTCACTGAAACCTCGCCCGAAGACCGCCTGCGGATGCAGATGCAGCTGACCCTGACCTTCCGCAGCCAGCCGGATGTGGTCAACGTCGAACTGCGCGCAAACCAGGACCTGGTTCTCGTCGAGGACAACGGCTCGGTCCTGCCACCGGTGCTGGACAAAAGCGTGCCCTCACGCCAGATTGCCGTCAGCGGCAATGACCTGGTGCGCTACGAGAACAACAGGGTGTCACCGCTGCCGGATATGCAGCCGGTATCTTCCCTCAACCCGCGGTTTCCCGCAGAATCCCCGGTGTCACAGACCGCGGCCTTCCTTAATGACAGCCGCACCACCCTGTACAGCATCAATCCTGGCCAGCCGGCGAGGGCACTGACTACACGGAGCACACTGACCCGGCCGTCCTTCGGCCTGAATGAATGGGTGTGGTCGGCAGGGCCGGGAGCTTCGGGGGGAACCGAAGTTGTTGCGTACCGCCCCACCGGCGTGGCCGAGGGAGCCAACGTACCGTCGGTAACGCTGGCGCCCGCCTGGCTGGCGGGTCGAACCGTCAAGGACTTCCGGATCTCGCGGGAAGGAGTCCGGGCGCTGGTGATCTCCGAACAAAACGGGAAGACCCGCGTGCAGGTAACCGGCATTATCCGCGGCGCGGACGGAACACCGCGGGAGCTGACACCGCCGGTTTCCCTGGCCACCAACAGCGAACCGGACCAGGGCGTCTGGGTCAATGACACCACCGTTGCCGTGATGAAGGGTGCCGCCGCGTCGAACGTCACGCCTGAGCTGCTCTCCCTCACGTCGGGGCAGCCGCAACAACTGGCCCCGTGGCCAGGCCTGGTGGCACTCAGCGCCGGAAACGGGGCTGAGGAAATCTATGCGCAGTCCGCCGAAGGCGTCTTCCAGCGGCTCGGAAATGGCTGGTCCCCCCAGATCAAGGGACCCATCGAGCCGTCGTTCCCCGGCTGATGCCGTTGCCCCGGGCTGCTGCTGCCCCCGGCGGGCGTTGTCCACATAGGCGTGGAGCGTCCTGTCCTCTGAGTACCTACGGACGCATCCTTAGGCGGTGAGCAACAAATGCACTACTGAGGCCGGGGCGGGGAGGACGGTTCGGCTGGACCCGGACCTTGTACCCGCACCCCAACGGTCCGCCAGCCACCGCTCCGAATATCAGAGTGCACTCCTGCGCCTGCTGGACCAGGCAGCGGGAGCTGCGGCCGACCTCCTTGCGCTCGCTGTTCCGGTGGACTGCGTCTGCTGCGGAGCCGAGGACCGGGCCCTCTGCGGTCAGTGCGACCGCCGTATCCGGCGCCTCACGTGCGACCCCTTCCGTGCCGAAAGCGGAGCACCTGCCCTGATGGATGTTGGCGGGAGGGTGCTGCTGCCCGTCGTGGCTGCCGGTGTTTACCGGGAGGAGCTGGCCCAGGCATTGTTGTCCTTCAAGCGCCACGGCCAGTATCAGCTCAGGAGCAGCCTGGGGCGGGCGCTCGCCGGTGCTGTCCGTTCGGCATCACCCGGAACGGAGGTGAGCTGCCTGGTCCCGGTGCCGAGCAGTAACGCGGCCTTCCTAAAACGCGGTTTCAGCCCCGTCCACCTGCTCCTGCAGGAGGTGTCACGCCAGGTGCCGGGGCTCGCGGTGCAGGACGTGCTGGGAAAGACCGCGTCGGGCGGCCTGCAACTGCCTGGCGGGCAAAAAGGCCTCGACCGTGGCGGCCGCGCAAAGCGCGTACGGGGCTCCATGCAGGTCCGCCAACGTGGCCGGAACCAGGTAGCCGGGCAGCGCTGCATCATCGTCGACGACGTCCTCACTACAGGCGCGACACTCGCGGAAGCAGCCCGCGCGTTGCACGTGTCCGGTGCCGTAGTGACCGGCGCAATCGTGCTGGCCGCGACACGCCCGCCCGACTCTTCAGGCCCGGGCGCCGCTTCCCCGGAAGGCCGCGGAAGGGAGCATGACTTAGAAAAAAATAAACCAGGAAAGGATGAATAAAGGATGGCTATGAACTAACGTCGGTGGTGGGTACCAAGAACAGAATGTACCTGTCGATGGCGGCTCGGAGAGGGGCTTGACTGTCAAACAGATCGGCCCAGGGAAGTGCTGCCGTCGTGTCACCGAAGTCATTTGGAGGGCACCATGGAGTTTATGATCAGCGGACGAAATCTGACAGTTTCAGACCGGTTCCGCGAATATGCCGGGGAGAAGATCTCAAAGATCGAGTCGCTGGGGGACAAAGTCCAGCGGGTTGATGCGAAGGTTTCCAAGGAGACCAGTTCCCGGCAGACCGGCGACCAGCTGACCGTTGAGGTAACAGTTCTGGGCAGGGGACCGGTGATCCGTGCCGAAGCAAGCGCCGCTGACAAGTTCGCGGCATTCGACCTCGCATACAACAAGCTGCTTGAGCGGCTCCGCCGCGCCAAGGACCGCAAGAAGGTCCATCACGGACGGCACACACCCAAGGCTGTCCGCGAAGCAACCGCCACGCTGGAGCCCGCCAGCGCCCACGAGCCGATCTACGTCGAGGCGAGCCACCGGAACGAAACCGCGCCGGCCCCCGCAGAGAAGTCTCCCTATGATGTCGACAACGACATCCCCGCCGGCGATTCCCCGGTCCTGATCCGGCGCAAGGTCTTCCCGGCCGCCTCGCTTTCCCTCGACGACGCCGTGGACAACATGGAACTCGTTGGGCATGACTTCTACCTTTTCGTGGACAAGGCTACGAATACGCCGTCCGTCGTGTACCGGCGCCGCGGCTGGACCTATGGGGTCATCACCCTGGACCACGAATGCGAACCTGGTGACACCGTGGTCGAAGAAAAAATCATTGCGTACCGTTCGGACGATGCAGCAGCAAACGCCTAGGGTGGTGAACACCATCCACAGAGAGGACTGATGTGCCAGCGACGCTGAGCCTGGACCAGGCCCGGCGGATCGCTCTGGCAGCACAGGGACTCGACAAAGGACGGCCCACCGGCCCCGTGACATCACGGACGGTGGGCCGCACCTTTGCCCGGCTCCAGCTCGTCCAGATAGATTCCGTCAACGTTCTCGCCCGGAGCCACTTCCTCCCCTTCTTCTCCCGGCTGGGAAACTACGACCGCACCATCCTCCAGCGGATGTCAGGCACCCACCCGCGGCGGATGGTGGAGTACTGGGCCCATGAAGCCAGCTATATCCGCCCCGAGCACTTTCCCGACCTACGCCTCTGGCAGAAAAGAGCATGGGTGGGCGCCGCCGGGATGGACCCGGCTGTGCGGTCCACCATCTCCGCCAGGATCCTGGAAACGCTCGCGTCCGCACGCCCGATGACTGCTGCCGAGATCGCGGCGAGGATCGGCTACGTCGAGGAAAAGCAGGCGGTCAATTGGGGTTGGAACTGGAGTGCCGTCAAGCGGGTACTGGAACACCTGTTTGAGGAGGGCCTGGTCTCGGCGGCTTCCAGGACTGAACAGTTTGAGCGCAAGTACACCCTGACCAGCAGGGTGCTGCCGGGCCTGCCCCTAACAGGGCAGCGGGAACTCGATTGCACGCCTGCGTTGCACCGCCTCATTGATGCCGCGGCCCAGGCCCACGGCATCGGAACCGTGCGGTGTTTTGCTGACTACTTCCGCACCCCGGTCAAGGCCGCGGCGGCGTCCGTGGAACATTTGGTGGATGCCGGAAGGCTGGAGCGGGTGACTGTGACCGGCTGGAACCGCGACGTGTTCCGGCACATGAAGGCCACCCTTCCACGCAGGGCGGCCGGCCGGGCACTGCTGAGTCCGTTTGACTCCCTGGTTTTTGAACGCCGCCGGCTGGAAGAACTGTTCGGCTTCCACTACCGGATCGAAATCTACACACCGGAGCACAAGAGGCGTTATGGGTATTACGTGCTTCCCTTCCTCCTCAGGGACCGGATTGTCGCGAGGGTGGACCTCAAAGCTGACCGCACAGGCGGGAAACTCCTGGCCAAGTCCGCGTTTGCCGAGCCCGGCGCCCCGGTGGACACCGCCGTCGAACTCGCCGCCGAGCTCCGGTTGATGGCGGACTGGCTGGGACTCCCTGACGTGGAGGTCGGCTGCCGCGGCGATTTGTCCGGGGCGCTTGCGAAGGCCGTTGCCGGCTTGTAGCCCGTATCCGCTCTGAGGGAACAAACGGGCCCCGGGGCGGTGTCTCTCCCGTAGACTAAAAACGCCAGAATCGGCGGCATAAGACTGGGAGCATCTTCACGTGGCATCACTTATCGAAAAACTTCTCCGCACCGGTGACAAAAAAACACTCCGGCAGCTGCGGAACTATGCCGACTCCATCAATGCCCTGGAAGATTCGTTCAAGACCTTCACGGATGCCGAACTCCGCGAGGAAACGGACCGGCTGCGCGAACGCCACCAGGACGGGGAGAAGCTTGATGACCTGCTTCCCGAGGCCTTTGCCGCGGTCCGGGAAGCGGCCTCACGGACCTTGGGCATGCGCCACTTCGACGTTCAGCTGATGGGCGGCGCAGCCCTGCACCTGGGCAACATCGCGGAAATGAAGACCGGTGAAGGCAAGACACTGGTGGCAACTGCTCCTGCCTACCTCAATGCCCTCACCGGCAAAGGCGTCCACGTCATCACCGTCAATGACTACCTGGCCGAATACCAGTCCGACCTCATGGGCCGCGTCTACCGTTTCCTCGGACTGACCAGCGGCTGCATCCTCGCCAACCAGGATCCGGCCGTGCGGCGCCACCAGTACGCCTCGGACATCACCTACGGCACCAACAACGAGTTCGGCTTCGACTACCTCCGCGACAACATGGCCTGGGACAAATCCGAACTGGTCCAGCGCGGGCACAACTTCGCCATCGTCGATGAAGTCGACTCCATCCTCATCGATGAAGCCCGTACCCCGCTCATCATTTCCGGTCCCGCCCAGGGCGACACCAACCGCTGGTACAGCGAATTCGCCAAGGTGGTCCTGCGGCTCCAGCCGGAGAAGGACTACGAAGTCGACGAAAAGAAGCGCACCGTCGGTGTCCTGGAAAGCGGCATCGAAAAGGTCGAGGACTACCTCGGCATCCAGAACCTCTACGAATCCGCGAACACGCCCCTCATCGGGTTCCTCAACAACGCCATCAAGGCCAAGGAACTGTTCAAGCGGGACAAGGACTACGTCATCCTCGACGGCGAGGTCCTGATCGTCGATGAGCACACCGGCCGTATCCTTGCCGGCCGCCGCTACAACGAGGGCATGCACCAGGCCATCGAGGCCAAAGAAGGCGTGGAGATCAAGGCGGAGAACCAGACTCTGGCCACCGTAACGCTGCAGAACTACTTCCGTATGTACAGCAAACTTTCGGGCATGACCGGAACTGCCGAGACCGAGGCAGCGGAGTTCATGGGCACCTACAAGCTCGGTGTGGTTGCCATTCCCACCAACCGCGACATGCAGCGGATCGACCAGTCGGACCTGGTCTTCAAGAACGAGGCCGTCAAGTTCGACGCCGTCGTGAAGGATATTGCTGAACGGCACGAAAAGGGCCAGCCGGTCCTGGTGGGCACCACAAGCGTGGAAAAGAGCGAATACCTGTCCCGGCTCCTTGCCAAGGAAGGAATCCGCCACGAAGTCCTGAACGCCAAGAACCACGCACGGGAAGCAGCCATCGTGGCGCAGGCAGGCCGGAAGGGCGCCGTCACCGTGGCAACCAACATGGCCGGCCGCGGTACGGACATCATGCTCGGCGGCAATGCTGAATTCACTGCCGTGGCGGAGCTCGCGAAGCGTGGTCTTGATCCGGAAGAGAACTCCGAGGAATACGAATCCGCCTGGCCCGCCGCGCTTGAAGCTGCAAAGCAGTCCGTCAAGGACGAGCACGAGGAAGTTCTGAACCTGGGCGGCCTGTACGTGCTGGGTACCGAACGGCACGAATCGCGCCGCATCGACAACCAGCTGCGCGGCCGTTCCGGCCGGCAGGGCGACCCCGGCGAGTCCCGTTTCTACCTTTCGCTGACTGACGACCTCATGCGGCTCTTCAACTCAGGCGCCGCGGAGCGCCTGATGAACAGTTCAGTGCCGGACGACGTCGCGCTGGAATCCAAGCTCGTGTCCCGTGCCATCGCTTCGGCGCAGGGCCAGGTGGAGGGCCGCAACGCTGAACAGCGCAAAAACGTCCTGAAGTACGACGACGTCCTCAACCGCCAGCGCGAGGCCATTTATGGTGACCGGCGCCGGATCCTTGAAGGCGATGACCTGCACGAAAAGGTGCAGTTCTTTATTGAGGACACCATCACAGCCCTCATCGATGCTGCCACGGCGGAGGGCAACGGCGACGACTGGGACTTCAACCAGCTCTGGACCAACCTCAAGACGCTGTACCCGGTCAGCGTCACGGCCGACGAGATCATCGAGGAAGCCGGCGGCAAGTCCAGGCTTACGGTTGAGTTCCTGAAAGAAGAGTTGCTGTCCGACGCCCGGCTGGTCTACCAGGCGCGGGAAGAGGCCATCGGTTCCGAAAGCATGCGCGAGCTGGAACGCCGCGTGGTCCTGTCAGTGATCGGACGCAAATGGCAGGAACACCTTTACGAGATGGATTACCTCAAGGAGGGGATCGGCCTGCGCGCAATGGCACAGCGTGACCCACTTGTTGAGTACCAGCGTGAGGGCTTTACCCTGTTCCAAAGCATGATGGAGGCCATCCGGGAGGAAAGCGTAGGCTTCCTCTACAACCTCGAAGTGGAAGTCACTCCTGCCCAGGACGTCGTAGTGGCTGACGATGAAGGTGGACACACCGAGCACGTTGAGCCGCAGGTGCGGGCCGCCGGACTGGAAGCGCCGGCTCAGCCTGCCCAGCTGCAGTACACTGCTCCCCGCGAGGATGGCGGCACCCAGACCCGGGTGGAAACCCGGTCCTCCGGCCGCTCAGGAAATCCCGCCAAGGCTGCGGCCCAGGATGCGTCCCGGCGATCTGCAAAGAAGAAAAAGCGCTGACACGCTCGTTGCGGTAAAACCAATAGTCGAATGGCGGGCAGGGCCGGGGGATCGTTCCCCGGCCCTGCTCCCGTCTGGCCTTCACTCTGCATGAGCTCGTCAGCGCGCTGAATTCGTTGCCGTAAGCCCGTCAGCCAATGACAAGCTCAGTAACCCGCCACACCTGCTTGCCCCGCTCCAGCCGGATGGCTACAGCCCGGGCGCGGACATCGTCCACCACAACGGCGCTTGCTTCATAAATGCCTTCAGCCACTTCGCAAACACGGACCGAGCGGACGATGGAATTCCGATGCAGCCTCGCCAGGGCGGGGTTGCCCGTACGGGTGATTTCGCGCCGGATCAGGCAGGCACGGTGCTGCAAGGCTGCGAGGCAGCGGGGATCAAGCCGCCGGGCCAGTTGGTGGACGGGGCGGATACCCGCAAGCACTTCCATGGCAGCCTGGATTGTGCCGCGGGTAATTGTACGCACTTCTGATAACTCATCAGCCGGACGCAAGACTGGAGGCGTCCCGGCCTGGCCAGGAGGGAAAATCCTGGCCGGAGCCTGTGGTGGAATTTGCCGGATTGTCGGACTCCCCGCCCTTCCTGGCGCTTCGACGGCTCGAATAGGTATTGCTGCGCTCATTGCTTTCCCCTTGTTGGTGGCTAAAATTACGGATTGCTTGAAGGCTGTCCGGCGCTATGCCGCGGAGGGCGGCTGAAGTATTTGTCCCGGGAGCAGCACGTCGGGATTCTGCCCGATGATGGCGCGGTTGGCCTCGTACCACCGGGGCCATTGCATGGCGATCTCTACGTCCGAGGCCCCCGGTTCCATCGCCTGCGCGGCGATGTCCCACAGTGTGTCTCCCGCCAGGACAGCCACGGCGCCGGCTTCGGTTTTTGCCTCCTCAACTGCGCGTACTGCAGGAGCAGCCAGCAGCCCGGGCCCGGCCACCGGGGCAGCCGGCCGCCAGCCCGGGTCCAGGTCTGATGGGGGAGTTACGGGGTGCTTCGAACGTTCCTTCATTGACAGCGGTTCGGCGCTTGCAGCCGCTGCAATCCGGTCCTGTCTCTTAGTCCACTCCGGCCCGGGCAGCATCACGCCTGCATATGCGGCGGGACCGGACACCAACTGGACCGAAAGCGCAGCAAGGACGAGCCGCTGCATTAGTGCCGGCGACAGCTTCCGGGTCAGTGCTGCCGCGCGGGTCCTGCCGTTGCGCTCCAGAAGGGCGGTGGCTCCCGCGAAGACAAAGGCAAGGCACCACCAGACAACAAGGACCGCCCCGCCGGCCGCCGCGGCTGCGCCAAGCAGGTGCTCCGGGTGGAGTCCCTGCTGCCGCGCGGAGGACTGCTGCCATTGCTCCAGAATCCCGGAACCCGCAGCATAAAGAAGGACACCCAGCAGCAGTATGGCTGTCGCGGTGATGGCGTCGGTAGTTCGCCCGGGCTCTGCTGGTTGGGTCATCGGTTTCCTTTTGATCCACTTTGATGCTGTTTGACATTGATAGAGCCAGTTTGCGGTGGTTGTCTTCCTTTGTCCAGACGTTGGAGAGAAAAATCCTCGCTCATTGACCCGGCGAGGTGTGGGCCCTACGCTGGCCGGATGCGCTGGGATGCACTCTTTACTGACCTCGAAAGCCAATTTGCGGAGGCGGACCGGCTGGCCCTTGATGCCGAAGTCAATGAGCGGGCGCGGGCGGAAATGGTGGGTCTGGAACTGTCCGACCGGTTGCGGGCAGTTTTGGGCTGCAGGCTGACGGTCTACCTGGCCGCGGGGGAGTCTTTTTCCGGCACGCTCTCACATGCGGGCGGGGAGGCATTGGTGCTGGATGAAGGACAGCACCAACTACTCATTCCCTACGCGGCAGCGGTGCGCTATGTGGGCCTGGGCCGGCTGTCACTGGCTGAAACGTCCTCTGTGCGCCGGGGGATCGGGCTGGCTCATGCCCTCCGCGGGCTGGCCCGGGACCGTGCCGAACTGTCGGTCTTCATTGGGAACGCCGGCGGCGTGGTCCGGCTTGCAGGAGTCATCGACCGGGTGGGAAAGGACTATGTCGACCTTGCTGTCCTCACTCCCGGCGAGGTGCGCCGCGGCCATCACGTCAATCAGATCGCGACCGTTCCCTTCACCGCACTGGCTGCGATCAGGTCACTGCGGACCAGTGAGTTCTAGATGCTGGGGCCCCGGACTGGAGCGGCCAGTGAGGGGGGAGGTCAGACTGACTTCGACTTGGATTCCTGGATCATGCGGCTTGCTTCGGCGTACCGTTCCTCGATGTACTGCTCAAGCATCTTTTCTTCGACCCGCCACTGGCCCCGGCCGCCAACCTGGATAGCCTTGAGCTCGCCGCTCCGGACCAGCGCGTAGGCAGCCGGAGAATTAATCTGAAGCTGCTCGGCGACGTCTGCGAGTGTAAGAAATCTGGGCATACATCCAGTTTGCCACCGGGATGAGCAGTTTGCTGCTGTTATCCACAATTTGATCCTGTTTGGACTTTTGACTTTTGTTCCTGCGTCAGTGCCGCAACAATGAGGAGGAGTCGGGACACAGCGGCAGTCCCGGTGCATATAGGGGGAGAAACGGTAATGGTTCCTGAGTCATCTGCCACGGCGGCAAGGCTGAAACGGCCTTCATGGAAGGACCCGCGCTTGCTGGTAGGTGTCCTCCTTGTGCTGGCATCCGTGGCAGGCGTCGTCTTCTTGGTGGGAAGCGCCGACCGGACCACGGAGGTCTTCGCGGCCCGCGACGGCATAGCGGTGGGTGAAAAGCTAACACCGGAGAACGTCGTTCGGGCCAAGGTCAGGCTGGGCGAGACGGAAGCGCACTACATTACCGCCGAGTCAGGCCTGCCGGACAACGTGGTTGCGGTGCAAAGGATCGGCAAGGACCAACTCGTTCCCAGGGCAAGCCTCGGCGCAGTGGACCAACTGGACCGCAAACCAGTTGCCTTAACTATCGGGGAGCCCCTTCCCGCGCAGGCCGTGGCAGGCGCCAGGGTTGATGTATGGGTGGCCCAGCCAGATGCCCGCAACGGCTTCAGCGAACCGAAGCTTCTCCTCCCGGGCGCTGAAATTGCGGAAGTAACGGCCGGTTCCACGGCCCTGGGGTCGTCCCGGAACACGGTGTTGATGGTGCTGGTGGAAGATAGCCAGATGCCCGGCCTGCTTGGAGCGCAGGCGAATGAAGCAAAGATCTCGGTGGTCTGGAATCCTGGCGGCGGTGCCCGATGAATATTCCCGTCGTCACGGTCGGGCAAAGCCGTGAGGATCTGGTCGGCGGGCTGGAGCGCCTGCACGGACCTGTCACGGTGGTCCGAAGATGCTCGGAACTGCCCGAATTGCTGGCCGCGTGCCAAAGTGGACTGGCGAGGGCCGCGGTTGTTGCCGAGGGTTCCGAGGGCCTGACCGCTTCCCTGGTGGACCGGCTTGGAGCGGTCGGTGTGGCCGTCATTGCGTTGACCGATTCGGCTGATGAAGCCGCAAGACTGCGGGGGATAGGAGTGGCTTCCGCCCTGACCGGCGTCGAATCGGCGGTTCTGTCAGACAGGGTAGAGGAGGCAGTAGCCCAAGTGACCGGTGGCAGACCCCGGGTAACCCACTCGAGCAGTGCCGCTGACACAGGCGCTGCCCTTGGCCCTGTACCGGCGGAACCACTGAACAGCCAAGAAGAGCCAGCGTTGGGGCGGATCATCGCGGTATGGGGCCCTGCCGGAGCGCCGGGACGAACAGTCGTTGCGGCGAACATCGCCGGCGAACTGGCCGCCGAAGGAAAGTCCGTTATCCTCGTCGACGCCGACAGTTATGGTGCGAGCATAGCCGCTGTTCTGGGCCTGATGGATGAGTCTGCCGGCCTGGCACAGGCGTGCAGGCTCGCTGACCAGGGGTTGCTGGATGCGGACGCGCTGAGGAGGGTGGCAACGCCGATTGCCACGAAACTCGGTTCTTTCCGGGTCCTCACCGGAATCACCCGCGCGGACCGGTGGACGGAGCTCCGGGCATCCGCCCTTGCCATCGTCCTGGAGCGGGCGAAACAGATTGCCGAGGTGGTTGTTGTGGACACCGGATTCTGCCTCGAGGCTGACGAGGAGCTGAGCTTTGACACCATGGCTCCCCGCAGAAACGCGGCTACGCTGCGCTCCCTGGAACTGGCTGACACCGTTTACGCTGTCGGTGCCGCGGATCCTGTCGGAGTGCCAAGGCTCGTACGGGGTTTGGCCGAGCTTGAGACTGCCGTTCCACAGGCGGCTCCCATCGTCGTGATGAACAGGGTCCGGGCCTCCTCGGTGGGCAGGGGTCCCGAGCGGCAGTTACGGGACGCATGGGAAAGGTTCGGTCCGGCGTCGGAACTTAAGGCTTTCCTTCCGGAGGACAATGCGGCGGCAGATGCAGCACTCCTGGGCGGGTCACTCCTGCTGGAAGTGGCACCTGATTCGCCCCTCCGCCGAGCCATTGCAGAACTTGTTTGTGCACCCGTCCAGCAAAAATCGAAAACCTCTGTGTTTTCTTCCACAGCAGGGCGCAAACTAAAAGACTAGGCTCGCCGTAAGAGCTGCAAGGAAGCAGCGACAATCTTGTGATGGAGGCGTGTGTCGATGTCGTCTGGATCCAGCGTGGAGGATCAGCCCCTTTCGATCGAAGGCCATGAGGGCTTTATCGGGGACTACTATCAGCACCTAGCCGAAGAGGACGCGCGGAGTTATCCGGGAGACGTACTGACCGCACGTGCGGAAGCGCACCGGGACGCCGCGTCGGTGCGGAAACCGGGCCACGCAAACATTGCCATCGTTGATGAGGAAGACAGCAGCGTGGTCTTCGTGGTTACCGACGACATGCCCTTCCTCGTTGACTCGGTCAACGCGGAACTGGTCCGGCAGCATGCAGCCATCAGGCTGGTGGTCCACCCTCTTTTTGTGGCCACCCGCAACAAGGAAACCGGGGCCCTGGTCAAGGTTAACAAGGTTCCCTCCCACCTCGGCATCTCCAGCGGCGACACCGCTGCCATGCCCAGCCTGTCCCACCTCATTGCCCAGGGCGAAAACTCCTCGCATATGGAGTCATGGATCGCCGTCGAAATAAACCGCGTATCCGACGAAGCAAAAGCAGCACTGCTGGAAGGCCTGCAGCGGGTACTGAGCGACGTCCGGGCTGCTGTTGAAGACTGGCCCCATATGCGCCAAAAGGCACTGCAAATCGCCGAGGGCCTGGACAAGGTCGCAAACCCGGCGCAGATCGCTGAGCTCAGGCAGGCTCAAGACCTCCTGCACTGGCTTGACGACGGTAACTTCACCTTCCTCGGCTACCGCGAATACGACCTGGTCAACGTGGGCGGGGAAGATGTCCTGGAGCTGCGGGAAGACAGTGGCCTTGGGCTGCTGCGCGCTGCCGCGGACTCGACACACATCCAGCACCTCACGGACACAGGCCGGAAAAAGGCGCGTGAAAAGCGTGCCCTTGTCATTACCAAGGCGAATTCCCGCTCCACCGTCCACCGGTCGGCATACCTCGACTACATCGGCGTCAAGAGTTTTGACTCTGCAGGCAACGTCAATGGGGAACGGCGCTTCATCGGTCTCTTTGCCACCAGCGCCTACACCGGCTCTGTTCGTAACATCCCCATCGTCCGGGAAAAGGTTGACGCTGTCCTGAGAAGCGCGGGCTTCCCGCCGGATTCCCACTCCGGAAAGGACCTGCTGGGAATCCTGGAGACCTATCCGAGGGATGAACTCTTCCAAATTGAGGTTCCGGACCTCGCTGCCACCGCTCTTGGCATCCAAAAGCTGCAGGAGCGCAGGCGCACCCGGCTTTTCCTGCGGCCTGATATCTATGGCCGGTTTATGTCCGCCGTCGTCTACCTTCCCAGGGACAGGTACACCACCAACGTCCGGCTCCGCATCGAGCAGGAACTGCGCGAGACGTTCCAGGCTGTGTCCATCGACTATGAAGCACGCATGACGGAGTCGGCGCTCGCCCGGCTGTTCTTCCGTATCCGCCTGCCCAAGGGTGCCGACGTCAGCAACGTCAACGCCGAGGAACTGGAAAAACGACTGGTGCGTGCCGCCCGCTCGTGGAGCGAAGGCATCGCCGAAGTCCTGCGTGAAGGGCGGGATGTTACAGAGGCCAAGGAGCTGGCAGCCATCTGGTCGGAAGCCTTCCCCGCAAGCTACCGCGTGGATTACGAAGTTGAGGACGCCCTTGAGGACATCGCCCGCTTCGAGAAATACGGCGCGGCGGCGGAGCGGACTGTCGGTGCCAAGCAGGAACGGCCAGGCGTGCATGTCTACCTCCCGGAGGGGGCGGGGGCAACACTGGAGGAAGACGCCCGCGTCAAGCTCTACATGCTGGAGCCCAAGAGCCTCAGCCAGATCCTGCCCTTCTTCCATAACCTTGGCCTGGAGGTGCTGGATGAGCGGCCGTTCGAGATCGAGACTGCGGACCGAAGGGATTTCTTCCTCTACGACCTGGGGTTGAAGTACCCGGCGGGAGTTGATCCTGTGTCGACGGGCCAGCTGCTGGCTGATTCCTTCTCCGCTGCTGTTACCGGCGCCGCTGAATCGGATGCCTTTGACCGGCTGGTCCTGCGCGAGGGACTGCAGTGGCGCCAGATCACGGTGCTGCGCGCCTACGCCCGCTACATGCGCCAGATGGGCAATGCCAACTCCTTTGGTTTTATGGCGGACACCCTGCTGGCGAATCCGGAAGTGACCAAGGGACTGAGCGCGCTCTTCGCCGCCCGCTTTGATCCTTCCCTCAACGATGAAGCACGCCTGGAAGCGCAAACTTCCGTGCGCGAAGAATTGGCAGCGGCCATCGAAAAGGTGGCCACGCTCGACGCCGACAGGGTACTGCGGACCTTCCTGAACCTGATCGAGTCCACGCTCCGGACCAACTTTTACCAGTACAAGCCCCACCTCAGCTTCAAACTCGATCCGGCCCGGATTGAGGGGCTGCCTTTCCCCCGTCCCATGTTCGAAATTTGGGTCTATGCACCCCGCGTCGAGGGTGTCCACCTCCGCTTCGGCAAGGTGGCCCGCGGCGGGCTGCGCTGGTCCGACCGCCGGGAGGATTTCCGCACCGAAGTCCTTGGCCTGGTCAAGGCACAGACTGTAAAGAACGCCGTCATCGTGCCCACCGGGGCCAAGGGCGGTTTCTTCGCCAAGCAGCTTCCCGACCCCACAGTTGACCGGTCTGCCTGGATGGCCGAAGGCGTTGAAAGCTACAAAACCTTTATCCGCGGCCTCCTCGACATCACTGACAACCTCGTCACGGAGGGTGACGGCGAAAGGCTGGTGCCGCCGTCGGACGTTATAAGGCACGACGACGACGATTCCTACCTCGTGGTGGCGGCCGACAAGGGAACCGCGACCTTCTCCGACATCGCGAACGGGCTGGCCAAGGAATACGGGTTCTGGCTCGGCGACGCATTCGCTTCCGGCGGGTCGGTGGGCTACGACCACAAGGCGATGGGCATTACGGCCCGTGGTGCCTGGGAATCCGTGAAGCGTCACTTCAGCGAGCTTGACCTGGACACGCAGACCGAGCCGTTCACCGTGGTGGGAGTGGGCGACATGTCAGGCGACGTGTTCGGCAACGGCATGCTCCTCTCGCGGCACATCCGGCTGCTCGCAGCCTTCGATCACCGCCACATCTTCCTGGACCCCAACCCGGACGAAGAAACCTCCTTTGTGGAGCGGCAGCGGTTGTTCGAGCTGCCGAGGTCATCGTGGGACGACTACAACAAGTCCCTCATCAGCGAAGGCGGCGGAGTGTTCCCCCGCCAGGCAAAGTCGATTCCCGTTTCCCCCCAGGTACGTGCCGCCCTGGGGCTGCACGCCGAAACAACGGAACTCAGTCCGCCGGAACTCCTTCGTGCCATCCTGTTGGCTCCGGCTGACCTCCTCTACAACGGCGGCATCGGAACCTACGTCAAGGCGAGCACCGAGTCCAACGCTTCCGTGGGGGACAAAGCCAATGACGCCATCCGCGTTGACGGCCGGGACCTGCGCGTCAAGGTGGTGGGCGAGGGCGGAAACCTGGGCATGACGCAGCGCGGCCGCATCGAAGCGGCTTTGCAGGGGGTCATCCTCAACACCGATGCCATCGACAACTCTGCCGGAGTTGACTGCTCCGACCACGAGGTCAACATCAAGATCTTTGTGGACCGGATGGTCGCCGCCGGGAAGTTGAGTGCCGAAGAGCGTGCAGGCTTCCTTGCATCGATGACCGATGAGGTGGGCCGGCTGGTGCTCGAAGACAACATCGACCAGAACATCCTGCTGCTGAACGACCGTACACGCGTGGCCGAGTGGAGCCCGAGCTACGAACGGCTGATGGACTGGCTGGAAAAGAAGGCTGACCTAAACCGTGACCTGGAGGCGCTTCCCACCACGGAGGTGCTGAGGGAGCGGCTGCAGCAGGGCCAGGGCCTGACTTCCCCGGAGCTGTCCGTGCTGGCGGCCTACGCCAAGATCGAGCTGACCTCCGCACTGCGCGACAGCGACCTCGCTGACGACCCCTGGTTCAGGAAGACGCTGCGGGCATACTTCCCGGAGCAGCTGCGTGAACGGTTTGACGCGGAGCTGGACACCCATCCGCTGCGGCGCGAAATCATCGCAACCATTGTGGCTAACGACATGATCAACATGGGCGGCATCACGTTCGCATTCCGGACCATGGAAGAAACGTCGGCCTCGGAAGTGGCTGTGGCCAAAGCGTTCGTTGCCCTGCGGGAGGTTTACGAGCTCGACGTGATGGTCGAGGAACTGAACAGCCTGCCGGCGTCGTTCCCCACCGAGCACTGGAGCACTGTTCACCTTGACATCCGGCGGCTGCTGGACCGGGCTGTCCGCTGGTTGCTGGGGCAGGGCAGCGTCTCCCGGCCGATTGCCGACGTCGTGGGTGAATTCAAGCCCCTCATGGATCCCATGCGGGCCCGCCTGCTCGACTACCTGCGCGGCGATGACCGGGACAGGGTAGCCGGCTGGCTGGAGAAAGCGCGCGAATGGGAGCTGCCGGAGGGACTGGCCCTGAGGTGGGCGGAGCTCTTCGAGAGCTTTGTCCTGCTGGACATCGCAAAGATCGCCCGCGTCCGGAAGGATCCCGTAGAGGAGATTGCGGCCGTCTACTACACCGTCTTCAACCGGTTCCACGCGGACTCCCTGCTGGAACGCATCAGCAGCCTGCCGCGGCAGGACCGGTGGCAGGCGCTTGCCAGGGCGGCGCTGCGCGATGACTTGTATTCCACCATCTCGGACATGACGACGGCGGTGCTGGACGCCACCGATGCTGCGGACTCGCCGGAGGCGCGGCTGAAGGATTGGGAGGCGCGGAACGCGGAGCAGTTGGGCAGGGCGAAGAGCATGTTTGATGAGGTCAATGCCCTCGAAGCCGACGACATGGCTTCACTGTCGGTAGCATTGAGGCTCTTGAGGTCAATCGTTCGACGCTAATAAGTCCGGCGTCGCAAATGGAGGTGCAGTGGCAATCTTTACGGACCCTATCAGGGAACATGCTGATTTCGGGCCGGGGGATGCCGAATGGCTGCACCTCCTGGTGGGGGACTGGCAAATGGTCGCGGACCTGGCGTTTGCGGACCTGGCGCTCTGGTTCCCCCACCCGGACCATGGGTACGTGGCGCTGGCGCACGTCCGGCCCTCCACCACGCATACGGTGTTCCACGGCGACTTCGTGGGGGAACCTATCCGCTCGGATCTTCAGCCCCTCGTGGACAAGGCCTGGAACAGCCGCTCCATCGAGCGCTCCAGTGAAACCAACTGGAGCAGTGACATGGCGTTGCGGGTCGAGGCGGTACCGATGGTCCGGAACGGCCGCACCCTTGCCGTTGTTACCACCCACATGGACCTCTCGAGCTCGCGGATGCCGTCCCGGCTGGAGCTGACGTACCGGCAGTGCGCTTATGACCTTCTGCGAATGGGCACGCTTGGGTTGTGGCCTGACTTCGCCTCTCCCACTGGTTCCCGGCGCGGCGCCCCCCGTGTGGGGGACGGGTTGATCAGGCTCGACGCCGAGGGCATCGTCCAGTACGCCAGCCCCAACGGTGTCTCGGCTTTCCGGCGCCTCGGCGACGGTGAATCCTTGGAGGGCCGCTCGCTGGCCGAGGTTACTGCGAGCCTGCTCAAGGACCGCCGCATGGTGGACGAAACCTTGCCCTTGGTGGTTACGGGCCGTATGCCCTGGCGCAGCGAAATTGAATCCCGTGGCGTGAGCCTGTCCCTGCGGGCGATCCCGCTGCGTGATGAGCAGCAGCGCTTCGGTGCGCTGGTCCTTTGCCGCGATGTGTCTGAACTGCGGCGGCGCGAGATGGAGCTTGTGACCAAGGACGCCACCATCCGCGAAATCCACCATCGGGTTAAAAACAATTTGCAGACCGTTGCAGCTCTGCTGCGCATGCAGTCCCGCCGCATGGTCAGCGACGAGGCGAAACAGGGACTCGAGCAGGCGATGCGCCGGGTGGCCACCATCGCGCTGGTCCACGAAACCCTGTCCCAGGGCCTGACGCAGAGCGTGGACTTCGACGAGCTGATCGGGCGGCAGTTCCGGCTGTCGGCAGAAGTAGCCTCGCCATCGCAACAGGTCAGGACCGAGCGCTCCGGTTTGTTCGGCGAACTGCCCAGTGACTTCGCCACTCCGCTGGCGCTGGTCATCAATGAACTGGTCACCAACGCCGTTGAGCATGGCCTTGAGGGGCGTACGGGCACCGTATGGCTGCTGGCTGACCGGTCCGAGGGTGACGACGGCGAGGAGCTGACCGTCACCATTGCCGACGACGGCGTGGGCCTGCCCGACACGCCCCACGTTGAGGGCCTGGGGCTGCAGATCGTGCGCACCCTGGTGACCAGCGAACTCGGCGGCACCATCCAGTGGCAGCCTCGTGAGGGCGGCGGCACCGCCGTTCAGATCCGGCTCAGCCTGGCCGCGAAGTAGGACATCAAAAAGGCCCTGGCCGCAACCTTGCAGGTTGCGGCCAGGGCCTTTTAAGTGTTTTAGCTTGCGCCTAAATACCTGATGGAATCAGGAAGCCCGGCGGGCGCGCGCTGCCCGGCGCTTCAGGGCGCGGCGCTCGTCTTCGCTCATGCCGCCCCAGACACCGGCATCCTGGCCCGACTCGAGGGCCCACTGCAGGCAGGTGTCCACTACCGGGCACCGACGGCAGACGCTTTTCGCTTCCTCAATCTGCAGGAGCGCCGGGCCTGTGTTCCCTACGGGGAAGAACAGTTCCGGGTCCTTTTCGAGGCACGCTGCGCGGTTACGCCAATCCATGCTGATCAGTTGCTCCATTTCTGGGAAAAGCCCCTTGTGAAATTATTCACTAGTAGCTACAAAGGAAAGGGGCCCGGCAGGGCCCCGTTGGTCATCTGAGTCAAGCCTGTCATGTTAACGCTGTGTAAACAAGGGGTAATAAGGCTTGAAATCCCGGGAACGCTGAGCGATACGTCACAGTGGCGGTACTGGCCCTCACCACTGTCCGACTATGTCCGGTAGGGTGCCAGTGTGTCAAGACCCCCTGTATACCCCACTGACCCGCCGAACCCGTCAGAAGGCCCAGACGCGGAACAGCCGACGGGCGGCACCCGCCCGGCACGACCGGCAGCTGTCTTCGTGGTGGCGCTGATAGTGGCGGCGGAGGCGACGGCCCTGCTGGCGGCTGCTGCCTGGTACGGCTACCAGTTGGCAGCGGGCAGCCCGGTTCTTTCGTTCTGGGGCGCTGTGTTCACCCTTGCGCTGCTCCTGGCTTTTTCGGCCTGGCTCTATTCGGTGGCGGTGTTTCTCTACCGGGGTTACCGGTGGACCAGGGCTGCCGCGCTGGTGGCCCAGTTGCTCGTTCTGACCATCGGATTCCCCACGCTGACTGGTGGTCTTCCTTTGGCTGGAATGGTGATGCTGATCCCAGCGGCCACCGCCATCGTGCTGCTGTTCCTCAACAATGTCATCAGTTTCGCCTCCCGCACCGGAAGCGCGACACCAGCCCTCTGAGTGCCGCGCCGGGATACCTTTTTGGGTTTGGCCACTGCTCCTCATTCCACTCGACCTTAGTTCGCCGCAGCTGCGGGTCGTCGCTGCTCCGGTGCTTCAGGCCTCGACGTCGGTTCCGGCTCATGCTCCCGGCCCGGGCCCGGCCCAGCCCACCTGGATGGACCGCGCGAGGCCTTGCGAGATGAGGATGCCCCTGCCCGGTGGTGCACTGGCCTCCACCTCGAACCGGACCCCGAAGAGATCGCCATCAGACAGGGAACGCGGTGCCAGCAGGAGGCCGATGCCCGCCGAACGGGAGCACATGACCAGCGGCACGCGTTGCAGGAGCATTGGGCTGTAGGTCGCCGTGAGGACCACTGGGTGCCCCAGGGCGTTGAAAGCCGACAAGTCCCGGATGGCTTCGGCGGGGAGCAGGTCGGCGTCATCGACCAGCGCCACCGTACCCTTTGGTGTTTCACCTGCTGCCGCAGTGGCAAGCGATCGCTCCCAGAAGTCGCAGAGGTCCGTGCCATCTTTGGGATACAGCCACCGGCGGCCTTCGGAATTCATAAGCGGCAGGGCGCCTAAGAAGTTGCTTTTCCCGGCGCCCGGTCCGCCCAGGACAGTAAACACCGCTGCAGCCTGAAGCCGGCAGGAGATTGGCTCAAGTTCGTCACCGCCAATGCCAATGAAAATATCCTGCAAGATGGTGCTACCCGGAGCGCCTGGTGGTTCGCCCGGCTCCGTCAGGTCCTGTGCGCTTAGACCGGAACGTGTCACGTCCCGTATTTTCAAGGCTGGCACCAACGCGGGAAGTCGATCGATGCGGAAGGGCGATTTGGAAAGCCGGCTCTCCGACCTCCCTACGCTCCCCGGGCCGGTCACCCTCTCAATGCCTTCCTGGCCGTTCACCCCCTTAACCCCCTCCCGGACGCAGGCCGCCGCCCTTGAATCCAAGCGCGGGTGGTTGTACAGCTGGCAAACGGCAGGCACTTCTCCGGACATCGGACCGAACACCACGGCGCGCCCCTTAAGCTCCGCAGTGGCCGGCATTCGTGGCCATGCAATGCGGCTGTCCGCGTTGGAACCGGTGGGGAAGTAGAACCGGTTGGGAAATGCCGACAGTGCCCTGGAGTTGACGAGTTCGCGATCGCCTGCGGCAATCACGACAATCCCTGCCTGCCCGCCGTCACGGGCAAGGTCCTGCACGAGATCTTCAGCCCAGGCCAAAGGCCCGGCCCGGAATGCCGAAACCCAAGATCCCCATCCGGAAATGACGAGTACCAAGGGCACTTCGCCATGGCCGCCACCTTGGCCCAACCGGCGTGCCAGCTCCTGCTTGAGGCGCTCGAGTACGCGGACGGCCCGCCGCCGCTCATGCAGGCCCGCATGTGCGCCAATGGCGGGGTGCGTGGCCAAGGTCAGGAAAGTACCACCGGCATCAAGGATGTAGCCGTGTGCTTCGACCGGGTGGAGGAGCAACTGCATCACAGCCAGTTCGAGCGCTTCCGTGGCACCGGAAGACGGAGCACCGATTAGGGCCAAGTGACCGTCTGCGGCCGGGTTCCACACAAGGGGCCTCAGTCTCTGCTGTTCCGGTAGGTCCAACAGTCCGAGCTCAATCGCCCAATCCTCGCTCCTGCGGCTGCCTGATGGAGATGCCGAAGTGGTCTCGGGAGGAGCTGGCAGGTCTGAAGGGAGGGGAGGGGCAACCGGTAGCCTCGGGGCCCGTCCCTTCCGCTCACACCACAGGTCCCGCACCAGATTCACCAGTGGGGCTGCTGCCTGGGCAGGTGTTTCCCCGGCCGGGAGGCGACCTTCAGGCCCGCCCCTCTCGGCTGATGCAAGGCAGTCCACGGCGAGCTCCACCTTAACGGCACCCGCAGGCTGGGAACCACCATTATGGATTGGAGCTAGGGAAGCAGTCTGGAATTCCTGGGGAGCTTCGGTGCCGCGAGCCAGGAAGGCCCGTCCCGGCGCGTCGATGCTGATGCCGGCGGCCGCTTTGGAACTGATGATGTCTGTGGACTCCATCTCCGATTGCACCCTCAGGGCAATGCTTGAGGTGACGTTCGCCCGGATGTCTGCTGTGAGGGCCCCCTGCGGCCGTTGGGTGGCCATGACCAGATGAATTCCAAGCGAGCGCCCGATTGCCGCGATCCGCAGCAGTTCGCGGAGTACTTCCGGGGCATCATCCACGAGCATGCGGAACTCATCAATGACGATGACCAAATGGGGGAGGGGAAAGTTCTGTGAAGCTCCGGAGGACCGGTAGGCAGCGAGGTCCGGCACCCGGGCTGAAGCCAGCGCTTCCTCGCGCAGCCGGATTTCCGCGCGGAGAGAGATAAGGGTGCGTTCAAGCTCGTACGTGGACAAGTCGGTTAGCAACCCCACACAGTGGACCAGTTCCGTGAGGGGACCGAGCCCGGAGCCGCCTTTGAAATCGACGAAGAGGAAATTTACCCGGTCGGGTGGGTGGCTGAGGGCCAGAGCCAAGGTAAGGGTGCGGAGCAATTCAGACTTACCGGAGCCGGTTGTGCCGGCGACCAGGAGGTGGGGGCCGTCGGCCTGGAGGTCCAGGGTGCGCACTCCCGTGGCGCTGAGCCCCAGCGGAACGTGCAGGCCGTGGTTGCGGGTGCTGGCTTTCCATCGTGCAGCAGTGTGGTCCGGAGAGAGCGACAGCACCTCCGGGAGTGAGCACACTGCGGGGACAACCGGCTCCTCGGCATCCCGCCGCTCCTGATGGACGGCGAGCCGTCTGCAGAAACTCAGGAATACGTCTTCGCGTGCCAGATCCGGGACGAATGCAATGTCACCGGCCGCGAGCCGCAGGAGGGATTTCCGCTCGGTAAGTTCCACATCGCAGGTGCCGGCACTTTCTGCAGTCGAAAATTGGAGGACCTGCCAGCCGAGTGCCACCGCACTTTCGGCAATAGCGCCGCGGTCATCCTCCGCGTTGGCAGATGCCAGCAGCAGGACTACGCCGTGTTGGTAGCCACGCCCGAAGCCCTCGCTAAGAATGGGGAGGATGTCGGCCGCAGAAGCGGTGAGAGTGACGCTCGGCAGGTATCGGGCAGCCAAGGGCAGGCGGCCTGCTTCACCGCAAATGACGATTCGTGTGCCGTGGCCCCTGGGGTAACCCGCCAACTGCATCAGGAGGGATCGGATGATGCCGTCAGCCACCTGGTCAGACCCGCGGAATGTTGTGGGCATTGCCGGGTCCAAGGTCACGGGAACCGCGTCCAGGCAGGGAATGCCTACCGACGAAGCGGCGGGCTCTACTTTCACATTGGCTGGCTGCGGAGCCTCCCCCAGCCGCAGCCAAACCCTGTCCTCGCCGGGGGAAACAGCGGTGATGCCCTGGTTCTGGCTGACAGCCAGGGCCAGGAGTGCCAGGGACGGGCCGGACCGTCGTCGTCGTTGCCGGTCTTCTTCCACGGCGGCTGCAATGGCTTTTCTCAGCTCGCGGCGCTGCCGCCGTTCTGAGGCGAGGGGGACAAGGACGGACACTGCCGAGACGGCGGCAAAGGCGAGGAACATCCACAATCCGGTGAGCACGGCGAGTCCTATTCCGATCAGCAGGGGAAGAACTGCCGTCAACAGGAGCAAAGCCCTGTTGGCCGTGTCCGCGCGTCCCGGGACAGTGAGGGGCTGCTGGGTGGAAGTCCCGGCGTCGGCCAGCGTCCTGGCAGTCAGGTCCACAAAAACCAGCGACATCGTTGTGTTGCCGCACCGGATGCTCGACTCGGTGGAGACGACGGCGTTCCGGACCCGTTCGCTGTCGACATAGATGCCGTTGGCGCTGTCCAGGTCAATGATCATGATGTCCGTCTCGGTGACAACGAGGCGGGCATGTTCGCGGGAAAGTTCGGGGTCGGGGATCACGATGTGGGTTCCGCTCCGCCCGATGGTGTAGGAGCCTCGCCGCAGGGGCACCACGGTGCCCGCCCCGACGCCGGTGTGCACTGCCAGGGCGAGCTGGGCGTCTTCACCAGGCATCCGTCGTCGTGCCTTCAGGGCGTTGCGGTGGCAAGCCCCATCCAGAAGGATGGCACCGTTCACCAGTGGGGCCGTTCCCACCCTCATGGAATCGATGTCTTTGCCCTGGACGGAGATCCGGCCCGTCCCGAACTTCTGGATCAGTTGGACACGGATGTCCTCGCCGGTGGTCCCTTCGGGCGCATTGATGGTGAGTTCGAGTGGTGATTCCTGCAGCCCGGACCCTGGGCTGCGGACGAGCGTGCAATGGAGTTTCATCGACAGATCCTCACGGCCTTTCAACCCACGCTAGTGAGCGGAACGCCGCGCGGGTTGAGCGAGTTTTCGTATGTGGATAAACGCCGACGCTTGGAGCGTGGGCGACAACTGCAAGGGTTTACAAACCGGCGGACTTGGAAGCAGGGGCATTCATCCGGCCGACCTACAGGAGGGCTGCATGGGCGCTTGATTCGACGTGTGCCGCAATGCCTCGGGTAGGCTAGAGCAGCAGACAATGCGCACCATTGCGCTGCCCGCATTCAAACCAGGAGATTTTGTGACCGCTGACCTCGTCATTGTAGGGTCCGGCTTTTTTGGCCTGACAATCGCAGAACAGGCCGCTACTGAGCTCGGCTTGAAGGTCGTCGTCATCGACCGCCGCCACCACATCGGCGGCAATGCCTACAGCGAAAAAGAAGAGCAAACCGGTATCGAGGTACACCGTTACGGTGCCCACCTGTTCCACACGTCTAACGAACGCGTGTGGGAGTACGTCAACCGATTCACCACCTTCACGAACTACGTACACAAGGTTTACGGCGTACACAAGGGCGAGGTTTACTCTTTGCCCATCAACCTGGCAACCATCAACCAGTTCTTCCGCGCTAATATGACCCCTGGTCAGGCCCGCGACCTCATTCAGGAACAGGCTGGCGAGCTTGCGGGAACCGATCCCCAGAATCTCAACGACAAAGGTATCCAGCTCATCGGCCGACCTTTGTACGAGGCGTTCATCAAGCACTACACAGGCAAGCAGTGGCAGACGGATCCTAAGGACCTGCCGGCTGGCATTATTTCGCGGCTCCCCGTGCGGTACAACTACGACAACCGGTACTTCAACGACAAGTACGAGGGCCTGCCGACGAACGGCTACACAGCATGGATCGAGAAGATGGCCGAGCACCCGAATATTGATGTTCGGCTGAACACTGACTTCTTTGACGACTCGCACGAATACAGCAAGAGCAAAGTCGTTGGCAACATCCCTGTGGTCTACACCGGCCCCGTCGACCGGTACTTCGATTACGCCGAAGGCGACCTCTCCTGGCGCACCATCGACTTCGAGGAAGAAGTTCTGGAGGTCGGAGACTTCCAGGGAACTTCTGTAGTGAACTACAACGACGAGGACGTGCCCTACACGCGCGTCATCGAACCCCGCCACTTCCACCCCGAGCGGGACTACCAGACGGAGAAGACCGTCATCATGCGCGAATTTTCACGCTTCGCTGAGAAGGGCGACGAACCTTACTACCCAATCAACACTTCTGCAGACCGTGACCGGTTGCTCAAGTACCGCGACCTGGCGGCTTCCGAAAAGGACGTTCTGTTCGGCGGGCGCCTGGGGACGTACAAGTACCTCGACATGCACATGGCCATCGGCTCTGCTCTGAGCATGTTCGACAACAAGATCCGGCCGCACTTTGAAAGCGGCGTAAAGCTGGAAAGCGGAGGCGTGGACGCATGAGTGTCTCAACCGAAAGCAAGAAGAAGAACACTCCGAAGGCCTCATCAGAGGACGTCCGCAGCGAGTGGCAAACCCTGCAGCGGGTAATCCTTCCGAGCGCCAGCCAGATGGACACCGTACCGCTTTACATGGACATGGGGACTGCTACCGGCGTTCAGCTGCCCACCGTGGGTGACCGGGACGGAAACGTCGCAAGGGCCCGGGCATTCAGCAGCCCGGCGAAGGAAGCCCACGTCGAGGACTTCCTTTCCCGGCACTCGACGTCCGTCCGCTCAGGCGAGCGGGTCTCTTTCGGCAGCTACTTCAACGCATTTCCCGCCAGTTATTGGCGGCGCTGGACCACAGTGGACAAGATCCGCCTGCAAGTCCGGACACAGGGCACGGGTTCGGTCATCGTGTATAAATCCAACGCCCGGGGCTCTCTGCAGCGCGTGGACACCCGGCGGGTTGAGGGGATTGCCGATAACTACTTTGAGCTCTCGCTCGCGCCCTTCGGCGACGGCGGCTGGTACTGGTTTGACTTGCTTGCCGGCACAGAGCCGCTCATCATGCTCGACGCTGAGTGGCAGGGTCCGGCCACAGAGAGCAAGCCGGGATCCGTCACCCTTCAAATCACCACGCTGAACAAGACTGACTTCTGCCTCAACAATCTCAGGCTTCTTGCCGAGAGCGAGGAGGCAATCGAGCACGTTCAAGAGATCCTCATCGTTGACCAAGGTACGCAGAAGCTTTCCGAAGCAGAAGGCTTCGACGACATTAAGAAGTCGCTGCACGGAAAACTTCGCATCATCAACCAGTCGAACCTGGGCGGGTCGGGCGGGTTCGCCCGGGGCATGTTCGAGGCTGTGGAGAACGGCAGCGACTACGTTCTGCTGATGGATGATGATGTCGTCGTCGAACCTGAAAGCATCATTCGACTGCTGACCTTCGCCGACCGCTGCAAAACCCCCACGCTCGTGGGCGGACACATGTTTGACCTGTACAACCGTACTGTTTTGCACACCTTTGGCGAGATTGTGAACCCCTACAGGTTCCAGCCGTCCCTCCCCAGCGAGGACATGATCCTCGGACACGACTTCCTGTCATCCAACCTTCGCCAGACATCCTGGCTGCACCGCCGGTGCGACGTTGACTACAACGGCTGGTGGATGTGCCTGATTCCCACCCAGGTGATCCGGGAAATCGGACTTTCGCTCCCGCTGTTCATCAAGTGGGATGACTCCGAATATGGACTCCGAGCTAAAACGGCCGGTTACCCCACTGTCTCGCTTCCGGGCTCGGCCGTCTGGCATGTTTCCTGGATCGACAAGGACGACCTTGTGGGCTGGCAGGCATACTTCCATGCCCGGAACAGGGTTGTGGCGGCTCTCCTGCACAGCCCCTATGAGTTCGGTGGCCGCGTCATCAAGGAATCCCAGTACGCCGACGTAAAGCATCTTGTTTCGATGCAATACGCTACGGCTCAGGGCCGCCAGTGGGCTTTGGAAGACGTACTGAAGGGGCCGGGGGAACTGCCTGATCTGCTGCCGTCGAAGCTGCCGCAGATCCGCGAAATGATGTCAAGCCACTCGGATGCCGTATTCCGTCCCGATCCTGAAGACTTTCCTGCTCCCAAGATGGACAAGCCACCGCGCCGTGGCCACGGGCCGTCCCAGCCATCGAAAATTACCCTGTTGCCATGGGCAGCCAAGACAGTCGCCCGGCAGTTGGCCAGTCCTGTCAAGGGAACAAGCGCTGAGCGCCCCCAGACAACAGTCGCGCACCAGGACAACCGCTGGTGGCGCATGGCACAGTACGACAGCGCTGTGGTCTCCAACGCGGAAGGAACCGGCGCGTCCTGGTATCGGCGTGATCCCAAGCAGCTCAGGACAATGCTGGCCGAAAGCGCCCGTCTTCATGCCGCTTTGCTCAAGGATTGGCCAGCCCTCAGCAAGAAATACAAGTCCGCGCTGCAGGACCTTACTTCCATCGAATCCTGGAGGAAGACGTTCGAGCAACACACCCAGAACGAGATCAAGTGAGTGCCGTATCTCCGGCTGAACTGACAACTCCTGGTCTTGGAGGTGGCTTGCGCGATATCAGGCAGTCGAGTTTTTTGCTCAAGCTTTTGGTGAGGAAAGAACTCAAGGTCAGATACCGCGGCTCGGTACTGGGTCTGCTCTGGTCTTACGTCAAGCCTGGTGTGCAGTTTGTTGTCTTCTACGTGGCCTTGGGTGTGTTCCTTGGGCTGGAGCGCAGCCCCCGTAACCCGGAAGGGTTGGCCAACTACGCCGTATACCTTTTTTCGGGGATTGTACTGATTAATTTTTTCTCGGAAGCTTTGGGAAACGCAGCCCGGTCCATCGTCAATAACGGGAACTTGATCAAAAAGATTTACCTTCCCCGGGAGCTGTTTCCAGTTGCGTCGGTATGGGTGTCCGCGGTTCACTTCTTCCCGCAGTTGGTGGTTCTCGTTATAGGCTGCATCCTCGCCGGCTGGCAGCCCAATTTCGTTCAGCTGCTTGCCGCTGTTGCAGGCTTCCTCATTGTGGGGATGCTTGCCACAGGGCTAGGTCTGTTGTTCGGCGCGGCCAACGTTTACTTCCGGGACTCAGAAAACCTGGTGGACATGTTGTTGATGGTGGCGACCTGGGCTTCACCGGTTATGTACGCCTGGACCATGGTTCAGGAAAAGCTTGGCAGCACGGGGTATGCGATTTACCAGGCGAACCCGATCACCATCGGAGTTGAACTTTTCCACTATGCTTTCTGGTTCCCCACTACGGACGGAACCGCTGCCATGCCACCGGACCTGTTCAGCCTCTGGTTGCCCTTGGGGTTGGGCGTCGCTCTGGCAATGGTGGTACTCGGGCAATATACGTTCAGGCGGCTCGAGGGCCGCTTCGCGCAGGAGCTGTAAGTGGTAAACGCAATAGAGGTTTCTGACATCAGTAAGCAGTTCGTGCTGCGCCATACGCGGTCCATTAAGGAAGCCGTAGTGTGGCTGGCCAAGGGCCGCAAAGGGGATCTGTCCGAAAAGTTCCACGCCCTCAAAAACGTCACGGTGGAAGTAAAGACGGGCGAAACAGTTGCGCTGCTGGGCCTGAACGGCTCCGGAAAATCTACCCTGCTGAAGCATATTTCCGGAGTCATGCTTCCTGACTCCGGAACCGTAAAGACGAGGGGCAGAGTTGCCGGCCTCATTGAGGTAGGCGCCGGGTTCCACCCCGATCTGTCCGGCCGGGATAATGTGTTTCTGAATGGTGCCATCCTGGGCATGACTGAGCAGCAGGTCAAGGAACGCTTTGACGACATCGTCGAGTTCTCGGAGATCGGGCAATTTATCGACACTGAGGTTAAGTTCTACTCCTCGGGAATGTACCTTCGACTCGCATTCTCTGTTGCTGTCCACACGGACCCTGAAGTATTCCTGATTGATGAAATCCTGGCCGTTGGAGATGAGCCTTTCCAACGGAAGTGCATCGACAAAATTCAGGAGCTGGCCCGTGAAGGAAAGACTCTGGTAGTGGTTAGTCATGACCTGGACCTTGTATCACGTATCTGTGAACGGGGTATTTTGCTGGAGCACGGCAACGTGAGGTTTGACGGGGCTATCCACGACGCCGTCGCGATGCTGCGGACGTGACGGTCCCTTTCCTGGCTACTACACTGCGTCCGCATTCCGTTTACCATAATTGTTCCGATCAGAATAAGTTGTCGCTGCAACGGATTTTGGCCTGCGCCCAGACTTGGTGGTTATCTCCGGCATGGTGCCCGAGGGCTATGAGCACGCATAGGAGTGGGGCTGGGGGCGGAAAAGTTAGCGAACGGCTATGTAGACCTATTAAGTCCCCTTCGAAGCGCGGGGCTGCGCGTAGCTGTTGTCCTCGACAGTCCATACCCAAGGTTTTCCGCCCTGGACTGCGTCCAGCTAAAAGGAGCTGACTCAACCC
Organism: Pseudarthrobacter sp. R1; assembly: GCF_024494415.1. Lineage (NCBI taxonomy): Bacteria > Bacillati > Actinomycetota > Actinomycetes > Micrococcales > Micrococcaceae > Pseudarthrobacter > Pseudarthrobacter sp. R1. The sequence continues at coordinate 753,273 of NZ_JAMKFI010000008.1, forward strand.
AATGCCACGTACTTTAGCCGCCTGAAGACAGCCTCGACGACCCGTTGAAACGGGCAGCGGATCAAGTTGAAGGGGTAGAGGTCGTAGATCTCGCTGATTACTTCTGCCGGTCTCAGTTATGTCCTGCCGTTATAGGCAATGTCCTGGTCTTTCGAGACAATCACCTCACTAATACATTCGCCAAGTCGTTGGCCCCTGTCCTTGCAAGGAGACTGGAGCTTTGAACAGAGCCTCGCCCAACCCGTGGCAGGCAGCGGACATGAGGGGGTGTTGCGCCATTGCACACTTCCTTCAGCGCTGTCGGTGACGATCGAAAAGTGAGCCATTGTGACTGTTGCATCTAGCCAAGGGTGAGTCGATGAGAACGATAGCGGCGCGGCTGGGGACTTCGGGATCGAGGCAGTGGAACCGGCAGTTCGGGCGCTGCTGCTGGGAATCCGCGGATGCCTGGGACCGTGTTGCTTAATCGAGTGGGCTGAACGGGGTTCCCGGCCTGCTTCCGGGAGAACGTTGCCATGATCCGGCCGGTATACGCAGAGGACCACCGGCCCGAGGCCCGTTACTACTACTACTACTACTACTCACAGCACTATCTTCGCGTACTGCACTCAAAACTGGACTGGACATGATCACTGGATTCCTGGCTCTCGTCCCACGCGATTAAACGGACTTGCTATGAGCCGTTGGTACCGTTCCAGCCTGACACGTAGGGATGTTCCTGCGTAGTAGTGGGGGAGTACTTTTCAGCCGCTCTGTCGATCCGCTTGTGCGTGCGATGGGTTCGCAACGGGATTCCACTCAGCGCCGCGCCACCTTAACTCAGCCGCGCCAGGGTAGGGAAGACCTAATTGGCAAGGGCAGCGGATCAAGTTGAAGGGGTATCCATCAGAAATCTGGCAGACTACTTCTGCCGGTCGCAGCTATGTCCTGCCCGTTATGGGCAATGTCCTCGTCTTCCGTTGACCACTCCTCTACTACAGAGGCCATGTCCCTGGCCCCGGTCCTTCTCAAGGAGACAGGAGCCCTACGTGGGTTCGCTCTTCCCAAGCCTGAAGCCGAGACATCAGGTGCTGAGCCATTGCTTACTTTTTCTGCGGCAATTTGTACGCCCTCAGTCGCAGGCTGTAACTTCATATAATTTTGCGTCACCACGTCGAGCGAGAAGCTTGAATCCAGGTGTTGCGTCGGGAATCTGCAGTCCCTGGAAGCCATGATTTCCGCCATGGACCTCGTTCTTCCCGAAATCCAGCACATAGCGGACGTTGTAGGCACGTGCAACGGGGCAGACAGCCGGATCGTTTGCTGCGTCCCGAAACTTGTCGTTCAACAGTTCAATGGCCTTTGTGTAGGTGGTGAGTGTGTGTTTTGAGGTCGTATTGCGGTCGGCCAAGGAAAAGGCCATCGCACCGCCCGTCCACGGATTCACCGCGACTGTTGCGTCTTCTGGGACGTATTTGTCCATGTCGGCGATCAACGCCATCTCGTCCGAGCTAACCAAGGGAGAATCGGGTGTTGTTGCATAGTTGGCCTGTGCGGAACGCACGGGAGCTTCCAGCGGTCTCGCTTGAAGTAATCCAAGGAGGCCGAGCAGTACGACTGGGCAGATGCCACATACAATAACTGCGCGTCGATCGATCCACCTGTCACTAGGCGATCCGCTAAGCCTGCTTGAAATTTTCTTCTGCATAGTTTCGAACGCCCACGCTGCACCAACAGCACCCAGTGCAACCCCTGCTACGGGCAGAAGGGCTGCTAGACGATTACTGTCGTTGTACCAGACTCCGGTCATTGCATCTCGGAACGGGCCAGCAGGAGCCGCGGACACAATGACGAAGAGGGCCGCGACAATGAGAAAAGAAGCCGCTATCCAGATTGTGGAGAAGTGCCTAACTACAAAAATTAGTCCTACGACGACCATGGTACTTGCGGCCCAAGCAATAGGTCGCTGCATGGCTGAGTTTGTAAGCACTTCCCCCACAGCTTGCCCCGGGGACTGCACGGGTAGCCAGGCTGCCGCCTCAGATGGTGGTCTTATGAACATCCACATGACTGCAACGACGGCTAACGCGACGAGCAATCCAACCCCAGTGAGGATGGTCAATCCGGGACTTACGCCTGATCGACGGCGTGCAATTGCTAGAGAAATCCAGGCAGTGATAAGTATCGGAACTGACAGTGCTACAAGTGACACCACTCCATTTGGGTGAGCCATCGCGACACCAAGCGCTGTGAGTGGTGCCAGGCTGTAGCGAGCTACGGGACCAATTTGCCGAAGCTGGCTGGTTCCGAAGAACAGGTTCACGCACGCCAAACCAGCCGGGAGCATGCTTATGGAAAGAAAGTTTGGATACAGTACGCCGAAATCTAGCAGAAGGATCGGGAAGGAGCCGAAGCCAGCCGACAAAACGCCTGCGGCGCCGACGGCTATAGCGTTGGAGCCGACTAATGAACGCACGAGAAACATGCACCCAGATGTCCAGACTACGGCCGCTACACAGAGACTTAGGACATTGACGGCCACCGGTATCGATGTGCCGGTCAATTGTACGAGGAGCGATGCCAGGGCGTGCCAAGCCGCCGGGTAAAAGTATGGCGGGTTTTCCCCGTTAGTCATCCCGGTGAGAGTCATGGACGAGGCGTTTCCGGTCTCCAGCACGTACCGGATTGCATTCAAATGGAAGACGTTGTCGAACGTCTGAGAAATATTTTCCGGTCGACCAAAGGCCGTGCGGAGCTGATAGGCGATGGATCCCGCTCCTATTGCCAAGCCGACACCGGCTGTAAGCAGCATACGCTTGGTTGCGCCAAGGGCTGAGCGCCATGATCGAGATGGCTGGCGTAATTTCGGCAATTGCCGGCCCGCCCACAGGACGGCCGCGAGCAGGCAGGTGGCAGCTGCCACGGGGAGGAGGGACCATTCTGCCCCGGCAGATGGAGCAACTATCGCAGTGACGGCCACAATGCTCACTGTCAGAAGGGGAGCAACAGCAATAAATGCGGGGTTGCGGAGGCCAAGAGCCAGGATGATTAGCGTGCCGGGCAGCAACAATAGGGCTACGCACACGGCAGCCAGCGGAATGACAGAAAACCAACTCATGAGGACTCCACGAAAAGACGGCAAGTAGAAGGTGGGTGCGGTTCAAGCCGCAAACCCTAGTCCTCCAAAAGTTCCAATAGGTAGCTGCCGTATCCGCTCTTAACGAGAGGCTCCGCACGGTGTCGAAGCTCGTCGTCGGTCAGGAAACCCTGACGCCATGCGATTTCCTCGGGAGCCCCAATCTTAAGTCCTTGGCGGTTCTCAACAGTGCGAATGAAATTCGATGCGTCGCTGAGGTCATTGAAGGTCCCGGTATCCAGCCAAGCAGTGCCGCGGGGCAGGATCTCTACCTGGAGCTTGTCCCGTTCAAGATATGTCCGGTTAACGTCTGTGATCTCGAGCTCGCCGCGCGCAGATGGTTCAAGGTTTTTTGCGATCTCAATAACGTCATTGTCGTAAAAGTAGAGTCCGGGAACCGCATAATGACTTCGTGGCTTTTTCGGCTTTTCTTCCAGTGAAAGCGCTTTTCCGTTATCGTCGAACTCCACGACGCCGTAGGCCTTGGGATCTTTTACCCAGTAGCCAAAGACTGCTCCGCCGTTGATCTTTGAATGGCGGCGCAGCTGCGTACCCATACCTTGCCCATAAAATATGTTGTCTCCCAGCACCAGCGCGACTGTATCGTCACCGATGTGGTCGGCACCAAGGATGAACGCCTGTGCGAGCCCATCGGGGGAGGGCTGCTGGACGTAGGTCAGGTTGATGCCAAATTGGGAACCGTCGCCTAGGAGTCGTTGAAACTGCTCTGCATCATGTGGGGTGGTGATAATCAGGATGTCACGAATTCCTGCGAGGATCAGCGTGGAAAGCGGATAGTAGATCATCGGCTTGTCGTACACGGGGACGAGCTGTTTGCTGATGCCGAGAGTAATCGGGTGTAGCCGCGATCCAGTGCCGCCGGCCAGAATAATTCCACGCATGGACTACATCCTCTCCTACGGCTCACTTGTCAGCAAAACCTGGGGCCCACAGGCGAGTAGCTGTCCTCACGTCAAACTGGCCTTTTGCCGCTGCGCCCCAGAAGGCCGTCTCTGACACCGGCCGCCGCTGCCGCAAGTCGTGATGTGCGGCCGGGCGCCAGACTGGTGACCCAAGCAAGATGTCGAAGATCAGCCCACAAACCAGTAGCAACCCAAGTGGGGTGGCGCTTCGCATATTGCCGCGAGACAAGAATCCTATTCCGGAATATGTAGTAGTAACGCCATGTTGCGGCCGTACGCACCCGGAGGGGACCGGCAGGAAGGTTTACAGGCTGTCCAAGCACGCGTGCTTCAACAAAAGTTCCCAAGGAGTGATCGAACTCTGCATCGGCAAGGATGGTTGACCAACCGGCGTCGGTTGCACGCAGGTAGAACTCTGTGTCCACTAAGTCAATGAACAGCTTCTCCTGAAAAGCACCAATGTGCTCCAAGGCGTCCACTGTGATCATCAGCCCCGACTGAATGGGCTCCTTTCCCAGAACAACGCCGTTGCGCGTTCCTGCGGACATAACTGGATTACCGCGTATACGCGCAGGGCCTATGAGTCCAGGGGCGAGTCCACGTGCCCGAGCAGTAGCCTCGCCCGCAAGGAGTGCTTGGACATAGCCCGCTGGGAGCGTCGAATCTTGGTCGACTGTGATGATATAGCCAATGTCAGGTGTTTGGCGTGCAGATTCTATCCCCCTGTTGAGGGCTGCCCCGATGCCAAAATTTGTTGCGAGACGCTCAACCTCGGCGCCAACTTCCGCAACTTGCCCCCAAATATGGTCGTAACCTGGGCCGCTTCCGTCGTCAACCACAATGACCCTGCCGGACTGGGCCACAAGTGCTTTGACGTTAGCTATAAGTTCGGCTGAGGGGTGGAAAGCCGTCACCACACAGGCTACTTGGGACAGGGGCGCAGGATCAGCGCGGTGCTCTGTCCTCCGCACCTCACTTTCCGAAGGCATGGTTTACCAATCCTTTGAGTGTGTCGCTTCTCCTCCGACGGAGGGCGTAAGGCACATAGAGCAGGGCGTGTGCCCGGGATGTCAGGCGGAGTCGCGCTGCCCTGCCTGCTCTGCTCCAGCCTTTAGCGTCGCAAAGTTTGGCCGCAAGAGCGAAATAGTCCCTTTCGCCTTCGAATCGCGATCCGTCAAGGAGCTTCGCCCCGGAGGCGCTGCGGGTGTGCCGCCTATACGCGAAGCACACTTCGGGTTCGATGAGCAACACGGCGCCATCCAGAACCATATCCATCACGAGTGCCAGGTCCTGGATGACGGGAAATCCGTCGCGGAAATCAAACTTGCTGATGCTGTCCCGCCTGAAAGCTAGGGACGGCCAGTACAACCAGTCGCCATGGAGGAGGCTTATGGCCAACTGTTCACCTCTGACGAGCCTTTGGCCTCTTCCCCGGGGCTTGACCATATGCTGCTTGACCAGGTCGGTGAGGGGCTTCGTCTCGTTGCCGCCCTCGTCGATAACTTGTACGCCTGGTTGTATTATCGCCGCCTCTGGATGATTGGCGCCGGCCTTTTGAATGACAGCGACGAAGTTGGGGAGAAGGACATCGTCGCAACCCATCACGACGACAATGTCTTGAGTTGCAAGGGAAATGCATGTCCGGAAATTTTCCGTTATGCCCTCGTTGGTTTCCTTTCGCAGATACCTGACACGTTCGTCACTCAGTGCCTCAACGTACCGTCGCACTTCATTACCTGGATACGCGTCATCCACCACCGTCAGCAACCAGTCATCGTTATCCTGGGCCAGAACACTATCAACTGCCTGCTTCATGTAATTCACGTCACCCCAATAAGGGATGAATATGTCCAGTGCCATTTGCTCGCGCTTCTCTAAGGCGAGCCGGGCAAATTTGTGGGCTTGCCCTCTTGCTTTTCCCCTGCAGGCAGCGCCTCGATAAGGGTTCGAAGGATTGCAACTTCCTCAGCCAGCGTCCTCGTTTCATCCTCTACGACAGAGATTTCCCAGGACAAGTGGAGGCAAACACCCAGGAGCAGGAGGATGCTGATGATGAACAAAAGGTTCGATGGGAGTTGCACGCCTGAGAACTCAGTCACGATTGTCAGGAGCCGGGGGAAGGCAGCCAGAATCAACGTGCCGGTACCGACGAAAAGCCAGAGCGCCGCGTATTTTTCACGGAGTTTCTTCCGTCGGAGCATCTCAAAAACAACGCCTACTATGGCTAGGGCAAGAATAAAAGCAGCGACGTTCAGCATGTTGCTGGTTCCTGACTGGTCTGGTCTGATGTCTGGAGCTTTGACCTCTTGCGCGTCAACGCAAAGAGTAAGGCAAAGACCGAACGTCCTAGATAAATGGCGGCTTTTACGGGGTCGTGGCTGGGCGTTCCACCTTGCCTGGGCCGCATAGCAACGGGTATCTGAGTTACCGTGCAGCCCGAACGGACAGCCACGACCAAAGAGTCGATGGTGTCGCCCAAATATTCGGCGGGGTAGTGGTCAAGATATTGGTTGATGGCACGTTCGTTTGCTGCTCGGAAGCCCGAGGTTACGTCCGTGAGCCGGGTTTTTGCCAGTCCGGAGATCACTCGTGCAAGAAATTGCATAGCCCACTTGCGAGGGCCCTTCACCTCATAATCGCCTCGGTCGGCGAAGCGGGCACCGATGGATATGTCCGCGTACTCAAGGCCCTCAAGGACCTCCGCGATATTCCGGGGGTCGTGTTGCCCGTCGGCATCGACCTGGATCACTCGCCGGTACCCCATACGCTGTGCGTATTTGAATCCCGCCCGCATTGCTCCCCCCACCCCAAGATTAAAGGGAAGGTTCAGCACGGTTGCGCCTGCGGCCTCCGCCAGCGTGGCCGTGTCATCCCTCGAGCCATCGTTTACGACCAAAACGTCATAGGGCATACCCACGGACAGGACTTCGCGGACGGTATTTCCTACGGATTCAGCCTCATTCCAGGCAGGCATGATGACTAGGACCCGCCCAGAGGTATCAGTTTTCATAGGGCTCCAATATATCAACGGCCCGGGGCGATACGGGCCACTGCAGGCTTGGAGCGCAATGCAGCCCTGACCTCGCTTCAACCAAAATGCAGCTTTGGACGGTACAACCGGGGCGGGCTCCGCGCCGGATGCAGACCTGAAGACGTGTGACGGCAACAACAAGGCACAATCCTTGCTCCTTATGGACACGTAGGATGAGACAGGGTCCGTCACCCGGAGTTAGTCACCAATCCATGTGGAGTACGAAAATGAACTATGCAGCGTCCGGGCACCCGACGCAAGTACGGGCGAGCGTGTGCATGGCAACCTACCGCGGAAGCAAGTTCGTAGAGGAGCAGTTGGCGTCCATTCTGCGCGAGTTGGGGCCCGACGACGAACTGGTCGTGGTTGACGATGCGTCGCCTGACGAAACCGCTTCCATTGTGGGACGAGTGAAAGACGCGCGGGTGCGGCTTATAGTGGCACCGCAAAATCGGGGTTACGTCCGCACCTTCGAGGAAGCCATCCGGCTCAGCCGCGGTCAGTTCATCTTTCTCTCAGACCAGGATGACGTTTGGATTGAGGGGCGCATGGCGGCGATGTTGGCAGCCCTGGAATCTGCCCAGGTAGTTGCCAGCAACTTCGAAATTTTGGGCGGCGGTCCCCGTCCGTGGATTCCCAAGCTCCGCTCATCGGATTCAAGAAGGAACCTGGCCAATCTTTGGGGAATTCTGATCGGCTACCGCGCATATTACGGCTGCGCTATGGGGTTCCGGCGTGATGCCATAGGACTGGTGGTGCCGATCCCACCCTTTGTACGGGAGTCGCATGACCTGTGGTTGGCCATTTCCGGCAATATGGCACGCTCTGTCGCCCATTTGGACGAGCCGACTGTCTTCCGGAGATTGCATGGCGAGAATCAGACACCAGCAGGTTGGAGGTCCCTGCGGAGGATAGCAGCTGCACGCATCATGCTTTTAAGGCTCATGATCGAGGCATTCCGGAGGACCCGTAGGGTTGCCGGCAGTGACGAGTGATAGAGGCCGCCAAAGAAGGTTGGGTAAGCTGGCTTAATGCAGAATCTCCTTGTCACCGGCGGTGCCGGGTTCATCGGTTCCAATTTTGTCCACTACGTTCTCGAGAACACCGATAACAATGTCACCGTTCTGGACAAGCTGACGTATGCCGGCAACCTGGAGTCCCTGCAGGGCCTGCCGCAGGACCGGTTCACATTTGTCCAGGGAGACATCTCCGATGCTGAGCTGGTGGACGGGCTGGTCGGCGGCACGGACGTGGTGGTGCATTACGCGGCCGAGTCACACAACGACAACTCCTTGCATGATCCGCGCCCGTTCCTGGACACGAACATCATTGGCACGTACACGCTTATTGAGGCGGCGCGGAAGCACAACAAGCGCTTCCATCACATCTCTACCGACGAGGTCTATGGCGATCTGGAACTGGATGACCCTGAACGCTTCACCGAGCAGACTTCCTACAACCCCTCCAGCCCGTATTCCTCCACGAAAGCCGGCTCTGACCTGCTGGTCCGCGCTTGGGTTCGTTCCTTCGGGCTGCAGGCCACCATCAGCAACTGCTCAAATAATTACGGCCCGTACCAGCACGTGGAGAAGTTCATCCCCCGCCAGATCACCAACGTGATCGATGGAATCCGGCCCAAGCTCTACGGTAAGGGCGAGAACGTCCGTGACTGGATCCACGCCAACGACCACTCCTCGGCCGTGCTTGCCATTATCGCCAAGGGAAAGATCGGTGAGACCTACCTGATCGGCGCCGACGGTGAGAAGAACAACAAGGACGTCGTCGAACTCATCCTTAAGCACATGGGACAGTCCCCGGAGGCCTACGACCACGTGGTGGACCGGCCGGGCCACGACCTGCGCTATGCCATCGATTCGACCAAGTTGCGCGACGAGCTGGGCTGGGAACCCCGGTTTTCGAACTTCGACGCCGGCATCGAGGACACCATCGCCTGGTACCGGGATAACGAAGACTGGTGGCGCCCGCAGAAGGCCGCCACCGAAGCCAAGTACACGGAACAGGGCCAGTAAACGATGGCGATCGAGTTCTCCAAGAAGCTGACCGCGCACGAAACGTCAATTCCGGGAGTAGTTCTCTACGACCTTCCTGTTCACGGCGACAACCGAGGCTGGTTCAAGGAAAATTGGCAGCGGGAAAAGATGGTTGCCCTCGGACTGCCTGATTTCCGGCCTGTGCAAAACAACATCTCCTTCAACGAGAAGGCAGGAACCAGCCGCGGAATCCATGCGGAGCCTTGGGACAAGTTCATTTCTGTAGCCACGGGGCGAATTTTTGGTGCCTGGGTTGATCTTCGACAAGGGCCGACGTTCGGGGCTGTCTTCACTGCTGAACTTGACCCGAGCCAAGCCATATTCATCCCGCGCGGGGTCGGCAATGCCTTCCAGACCCTTGAGGACAACACGGCCTACACCTACTTGGTTAATGATCATTGGACGGCCGATGCCCAGGGCCAGTACACGTTCCTCAACCTCGCCGACGAGTCCGCTGGCATAGATTGGCCCATTTCCCTGGCCCAGGCGGAGCTGTCTGATAAAGACAAAGCCCACCCACGCCTGACGGACGTCGTGCCGATGCCTCCAAAGAAGGTCCTGGTCCTGGGCGCGGACGGCCAGCTTGGCCGGGCGCTGCGGAGACTGTACGACGGCGATGCTTCCGTAGAGTTCGCCGGGCGGGCTGAGTTCGATATCACCAGTGCAGAGGCCTTCTCCGCCCGCAACTGGAAAAACTATTCAACCGTAATTAACGCAGCGGCATACACCGCAGTGGACGCGGCGGAAACAGCAGAAGGCCGCGCAGTTGCCTGGGCCAACAACGTGACGGCTGTGTCACGTCTTGCAAAGATCGCCGTCGAACAAGACCTGACGCTGGTCCACGTCTCGTCGGATTATGTCTTCGATGGTTCCCGGGATATTCACACCGAGGACGAGGAGTTTACGCCCCTCGGCGTGTACGGCCAGACCAAGGCGGCAGGTGATGCCATCGTGAATGTGATTCCGCGCCACTATATCGTGCGGACCAGTTGGGTTATCGGTGAAGGGAACAACTTCGTCCGAGTCATGGATTCGTTGGCAGAGCGAGGTATTGAGCCGTCGGTAGTCAATGATCAGATTGGCCGGCTCAGCTTTGCGGAAGACATCGCGGCGGGTATCCGTCACCTCTTGGACTCCCACGCGGCCTATGGAACCTACAACCTCAGTAACGACGGTAAGCCGCAGTCTTGGGCTGAAATAGCCGGGGACGTTTTCGAACTGTCCGGGCGTGAGCGTTCCGCCGTCACGGGCGTCACGACCGAGGAATATTTCCATGGCAAGGCAGCAGCGCCACGACCCCTCAACAGTGTGCTGGATCTGGGCAAGATCAAGCAGTCAGGTTTCGAGCCTCGACCTGCCCGGGATGCACTGAAAGCGTATCTCGGCCAGTCCGCCCTGGCGGAATAGCGGTAAAAGTCATGCCCTTCAATGCCAATTCTTTCGGCGTGGTGGCACTCGCCGCTTATCAGCCTGACTGGGAGCTCTTCGCTACCCAGTTGCGGTCCATCCAGCACCAGACGCACTCAAACTTTCACTGCATTATTTCGGCAGATGGTGGATTCGATGAAGTCCGCGACTTTGTCGACCGGGAGTTGGCCGGTGACGACAGGTTCCAAGTTGTCGGCTTCGATGACAGGTTGGGGTTTTTCGGAAACTTTGAGAGGGCTCTTCAGAACGTCCCTTCCGAAGCCGATTGGGTGGCGCTGTCTGATCAGGACGATTCTTGGTACACGACTAAGATCGAAAAACTACTTCCGCATCTGAACGATGTCAGCTTGGTGGCGGCGCAAGCACGCGTCATCAGACTCCCTGAAAACAAGGTGGTGGCAACGTCAACGCAGCGGAAGAACGTTGCGCTGGACGCATTGCTGGCCCAGAACCAGGTGACGGGAAGCCTGTGCGTTTTCCGCCGCGAACTGCTGGATCTTGCTCTCCCCTTCCCCCGGCTGAACACTGTTTCGCAGGTTCATGATCACTGGTTGGCTGTTTGTGCCAAGGCCACCGGCGACGCACTTGTGATTGATGATGTCGTGCAGGACTATGTCCAGCACGCTGGGAATGTTCTGGGCGAGGTCGGTAGCAGGAAGAGTGTTGCGAAGTCCTTAGCGCACTTGGCTGCCCTGTCCCGGAGGTTTCAAGGCAGTAGCAGTCCAGCCGCGATGCTCAGGACGGCAAATGACTTGAGCTTCGGCTGGCGAGGAGTGATGGCCGATACCCTGCGAAGGCGCCTTGGTGATGACATTGCTGATCGTGGCGCCGGAGTAGCGGCTTTTGAGACGGGCCATCACTTGGTAAGGCCTTGGAAGGCACTTGTCTCCGGGCTCCGGAACGGTGACATCGCATTGCCGTGTTTTCTGGAATTCGTTGCCGGGGCGCCGCTTGAACTGCTTCCAAGGAGTCGCAAGGGATAGTTCGCCGAACGGCGTATATCTCGGTCCGCGCCGACATGTCAGTCACCGGGAGGCATCCGCTTCTTCCACAAGCGTTAGATGCTTCAGGCTGCTGCGCACAACCGCGAGTTGATAACCTGCCACGACCAACTCAGCGGTGCCTACTGCCCAAGCAACTCCGGGAGCTTGGAAAAAAGTCCCAAGAACAAACATCATTGGAATGTTGAAAGCTGCCCCGATTGCTGTCGATTTGGCCAACGCTGCACCCTTGCCCAGCGGGATAAGGCAGGCGAGGCCAACAACCTGCGCGACCAGAACCCCGCCAAGAATAACGCCGAAAGGGATGCTAAGACTGTAATCGATGGTAATAGCGCCTCCGGAGAAAAGCGCGCTCGCCCAAGGAGTAAGCACGGCCAGTAGAGTTCCCGCAAGCAGTCCAACTGCGGGTGTAAGCCTTGCTACAGTCCGTATCCGAAGGGAGCTGCGGGCTGGCCCGGCTTCCGGAATCCACCCTTGAATTACTTGGAGTATCGGTCCGAACCCGGCGACCGCAAAACGAAAGAGTTTATCGGCCAAGGCATACTGGGGGAGTGCAGCGGTAACCAACTGGTTGACAACTAGCATGGGTAGGTTGCTATTGAGGCTACCCGTTCCCGCTGCTATGACCCCATGTTTCTGATCCCGGAGGCGCTTCATGGCAGGGACGAAGCGGAAGTCGGCCTTCGGGGACTGCGTTGCTCCGGACAATGCCCCGACCCCGCCCAGGACGACCGCCAAAAGATTGAAAACCAGCAGCGACAGGACAAAGACGATGGGCTGGGGATAGAACTGGATCAGTATGACGCCGGTCACGATACCGAGGCCCTGGGGGAGAACATCAAAGAGGAACAGCCTCCACGGTCTTGCCTGGCCGATAAAGAACCAGGAGGCTCCAGCAAAAGGCAGGACATAACTCACTGATGCCAAGGCCGCGACCAAGGGTTCAACTCTCGCTAGCAACAGCATCGCAACAAACATCACAGGTGCAGCAATAAAGAAGAGGTACGTCCTGCTTACCAAGGAGTCGAGGAACATCTGGGGCCGCTCGCGCGCTGGCAGTGAGGCCACCAAAGCAGCCCCCACGGTGCCCCAGCCGAAGGCCACTATGATTCCAAAGATCGCCGCCGTTGCCTGCGCCAGGGCCAGCTCGCCCCAGGTCTCTTTGCCGAGGGTCGAGATGACGAACGGGATAGCGAGTAGGTTAATTCCGGTTGAGAAGACAAGGGATGCTGCGAAGCTGCCGAAACGTCGCAGCAAAGCAGGAACGGCTTTGGAAGCCAAATGCAGTTCTCCAATCTAACGATGTTTGAACGCAACCGATCGGTCATGGTCAACCGCGGCGTATTTGCTTGCCTTTAGGCTAGTGGGCGAAGCCGCTACGGGAGGAAGAGCGGAAACGCATTCTGACCCCCTCCCATAGGTGACATCAAACCGTCGGGCAATAGGGATATCGCCCGAAATCTCAGTGCCCGTCTTCCAGAACTCCGTTCCGTGCCGTTGCCACTTGCTCATGGCCGAGGACGGTGTGCAATACCATGCTTGATCCGATAGTTGATATCTCCCAGGCATGAACACTTCAGAAGAAATGCTGACAACCGAACTACTGGAATTTGTATACGAAGAACTCCTTGCCGGACCATGTCAACGTCCGTTCGGGAATGAGGCAAGCTGCATCCAGACTCTGAGAGGAAGATATTGCCTGAAGGTTGGGCCAGCGGAGTTTCAGATCACAAGGATCTATGCGGACAACAGTGGTGTCAGGCACGGGCGCTTCAAAGGTCATAGGTTCCCCTGTTGTTGCCCACTGAAAATGGATGAATCCGCCTCCACGATTCCACTCATTGGCGTGGCTGGCGTCAGGGTCCAACTTCTTCCATTGCTCGGTGTCGGGGCCTGAACGCTGCAGTCCACTCATCGAGGGGACTCCGTTGGCCAGCATTACCGTGTCGAATGGGCCGAAGTCCGAGGCCCACACCCCATTGGTTTCAGCTGCCCGCTTGCCCTCGGCTGAAAGATACTTGGCAGTTTCTGAATCCCGCAGATCACCAAGCCCAAACAGCAAAGGATTGGCGCTATAAACAGGAACTGCTGCCAGTACAGAAGTCAGCACTATTGGCCACACCTTGGAGGGAAATTTAGTGGCGCAGAAAACGCATAGCCCAACGGCAAAGGCAGCGGCGGCAATCGAAGACCTTGACATCTCGGGGAGGTAGGACAATTGAAGCGAAGACACGGCGTACGCTGTGACAACGGCGCAACTTGCGGCTGCTGTCAGGGGAAGCTTCCAATTTACCTTGCGTGGCAAGCGAGCCAACAATAGACAAACGAGTATGGAACCCAAAATGCCGCACACTTGGGCCGCCCGTGCGGGCTGTACATAGTTCAGGAGCGGTATGGAAGTACCTCTTTCACCGAAATTTACGGTACACCAGAGGAGCCAAAGAAGGCCGAAAATGGCAACTACGATGATAGCGATGTTCTCACGAAGCTGTCCGAAGAAATTCAGATTGACGACCAATAGTACTGCCCATACAAAAGTTATGGTGAAGGCTGTTGACAGCTCGCTCTGGTTGATGCCGACGGGAAGCATGTCCTGCATCGGGGCCAGGCCAGGTGCCCCGAAAAGCAAGGCGAAGGATTGGGCTGTTCCTGTCGACCTTCTGGAGCCGGGATAGACCGTCTGCAGCAGGGCGTTGATGCCTTCGCGGTTCTCCCACAGCATCCCAGCTGCGAAAATCATGGCGGTTAACCCTGAGCAGCCCAAGGCCAGCAGCTTCGGCTTCCACTGTCCCTGATGTGCAATTACCCAGGCGACTGTTGCGACGAGCATGGGCAGGCCTAGAACGAGAGACCAAGGGATGTAAAAGCTCGGCAGTCCCGCGATCAATATTCCGGCTGCGAGGCACTGCAAAGCAGGTACGACACGTTGATGCGCAGTGAATCTTCGATAAGCGGACAGAATGAGACTGGAACCAGCAATCGTGTAAGCGATTAACTGAATGGGCATCATGGTCCACCATGAAGCCGCCGGCGATAGTGCTATAAGGAAAGCTGCCATCCAACCCCAGCGACGGCTTGAGCCGACTTGCTCAAACCAAGTTGGCAGGAAAAGGAATAGAAGTAACGCTGGCAGCCACCAGTGGGCTGCAAAAACCATTGCGTCCGGCAAGAACGAGGCGGTATAGAGCAAAGAGGAGTCAAAAAAGACCAAAGTCTCAAAAAACCCGCCGGAAGAATAGCGGTGAGTTAAGTCTGCCGGAGCGGCCAGGACGCTTGTAGTCGGTGCAGCCCCTGTCGCCATAATTGAAAGCACAATAGGTGAAAAAGCATTGTACTCATCTGACCGAATAGGAGACGCTTCACCTAGTTGAAGGCCCAGTGGAGCAGTTGGATTCTCCCTGAGCGTCGGCATACCTATAGATGAAGTGGTAGCACCCAAAACCACGGCAGCGATATAGAGAATTATGACCGCGATCCGAAGGGGGTTGTCTTTCTTCCCTAATTGCGAAAAGAACGACTTTCTTCGAGCGGCAAGCTCTGGCGCTGATAATGCTATGGCAGTCAAACGTTGGTCCTAGGGAATCGAAGCTGGGCGTCGGTGGCGTCACGCTGTCGCGATGCAGCCCGGAGTAGCGGCCTAGCCTTCCGACAACCCTAGTATGCTAGCCTATACCCTAGCCCTAGTGGCGCGAACGGCCCGCCAGTTGAACGGTCTCGACTCCTGATGTTGCAACGCATTAGCCGAGCTGTCGATCATTGACCGTGATGGTCCTTACGCCCAGCGTGTGCCAAACCGGCGCCGTCCAACTTGAAATAAGAGGATAAGTGCTGAAACGGCATTCCAAGATTGTGCTTGATAGCGAGATCGCGCGATTCATTATGGTTGGCGGAGTTTCGTTCGTCATTGACCTCGGGCTGCTCATGCTTCTCCACGAGGTATTCTTAGTCGATCTTGTACTTGCAACTCCAATTGCCTTCCTCACCAGCCTTGGTTTCAATTACGCGCTGCAGCGTATTTTTACTTTCCGTGCTGATAACGGCAAGAGTGTTAGTTTCATCAAATATTGCCTCCTCGTAGTGTTCAACACGCTGGCAATTGATGTTATAGTCAATGTTTTCGACTTGCTCGGCGCGGGCTACCAGCTGGGCAAGGTCGTTTCGACGATAATGACGACTGCATGGAACTTTTTGTTATACAAGCATTGGATCTTCAAACCCAATGCATCTGAACGCGAGCAAAACGATGAAGGAGTCGTAGTCCCGCGGCAGTGATGCAATCGTTGCATCTGTTGGAACGCAATCCTCCGCTGCTGGTCCGACAGATGCCAGGAGGGTGACAGCGAAGGCAGTCCGCGGCTTCTGCAAGGCCCTGCGGAATTGATTGCCGCGCAACGCCAAACTTGATCTTTGCCTTCCACATGGTCACGCTGGGACACGACGTGTTCACCGAGTCCGCCAACGCCTTACCCACCACGAGCATCTCTGGCGAGGAAGCTTGCGCGGTCCGGTCTGCGCCTACCGGAGGCTGCTTCTCACGGAGCGACGCGACAACGGTGAAGTGCACGCTAATTACACCGCCCCGGCATCAAGGTTGCAACCAGTCTTTCTTGACAAGTTCCTGTCGTACTGAAGGTAACCAGTCTCTTCTTTGGTTATAGCCGCTATGTCCGGCCCATCCCTGGTGCACCTATGACGGCATAACGCTCCGCCCCGCCCCGCGCCGGGCGGTGGGCCAGGAATAATTGAACTGTTCAGCAGCGCCGGACACGGGCCGGCCTTGATTTGCGATCAGACACCTCACCCGCAGACATTGGTGGGGTCAGCACAGATTAGTTGGGACACTGAGGACCTCCTAAGATGGTCGCCCTCAGACTGCCGGATTGATGGACCCAGGGACCGGGACTGTCCGGAGGAATGCTCAGTTGGAACCAGTCCGAGGTAAGCGCCATTTGCGGAGCCGGTGAACCGGTCCCAGCCACCGATCTCCAGGGCAAGTCCAATGCGGTCAGCGTCGAGATGCCGTGCAGGCATTGCAGGGCACGGACAATCGGCATGTATTCGCTTCCATATGCCATTGCGGTGATCGCTTGATCGAGGCAGTCACGTCGGTCCGAAATCTCATGCATCGCCTCAACGGAGGACTCATAGGTCAACTGCCGGACCGCCCGCCCGAATAAACGATGCCCTGCCGCAACAGGAGTTGGACGGGCTCTGGAGCTTCGACGGTGCTGCGACCACGGTGTCCCTGGCAGCAAGCAGGAACCTGGCCAAGCCGACGCTTGTACGTTCGAAGGTAGCTGGAACCTCCAAATTTCAAATGTGGCTCTACCTGTCCGCCAAGTGTGGAAGGCAACTCATGCCTTGCTTGAAAAGGAGGTTCCAGCCCCTAATCCACACTTCCTGGGCCTTCTGGCAGAGGCCATCAGTGCCGGTAATAGGATCCAGAGCGTCCACCATCCACCATTCGGGACGGGACCGCATAAAAGCTGGACGTTCCGGATACGCTCCGGCGACAATGGCCTTCAGAAGGACCATGCCCGGGGCCCCGACCGGCCCGCCACCTCCTGCTACATATCGTCTAGATACTCCCGACGGGGACTGCCAATAGGTAGCCGTCGGTTAGCTTGCTCATTCCGTCGCCAGCGTAGAACCAGAGACTGCCATCGGGGCGGCGGCCGATAAGGTCGGCTTTGCCGTCGTTGTTGTTGTCGCCGGCACCTAGTATTTGGTCGTAGACACCCCATCCCGTGCCGGTCTGTCGTGCGTTCTGGTATGTGGTGGTGTTGACGCCGGCGTAGAACCATATCGTCCCGTCGGGCCGACGCGCCAGGAGGTCGGGCTTTCCGTCCCCGTTGAGGTCGCCGCTGTTGATGATTTGGTCGTAGATCTGCCAGCCGGCACCGATCTTCAGCCCCGTTCTGTATCCTCCGGTGCCGTCACCGGCGTAGAACCAGAGAGCGCCGTCAGGCTGTCGGGCGATAACATCGGCAAAGCCATCACCGTTTGTGTCACCGGCACCTTGGATGGTGTCGAAGATCTGCCAGCCGGTACCAATTTGGCGAGCCGCCCTGTAGTTACCGGCGCCGTCGCCGGCATAGAACCACAGTGTCCCATCAGGCCGACGAGCAATGAGATCAGGTTTACCATCACCGCTTGAATCACCCACGCCCACAGACATGTCATAGATGTTCCAGCCAGTGCCGAGCAGTTGACCCGCAGTGTAGCTGCCAGTGCCTGTTCCACGGTGAGCCCACAGGGATCCATCCGGACGACGGGCGATCAGATCCGGCCGACCATCACCATTGGAGTCCCCAACGGAGCTAAGGCGCTCACGGCTGTCCCAGGCGGAGCCGACGGGGACTGCCAATAGGTAGCCGTCGGTTAGCTTGCTCATTCCGTCGCCAGCGTAGAACCAGAGACTGCCATCGGGGCGGCGGCCGATAAGGTCGGCTTTGCCGTCGTTGTTGTTGTCGCCGGCACCTAGTATTTGGTCGTAGACACCCCATCCCGTGCCGGTCTGTCGTGCGTTCTGGTATGTGGTGGTGTTGACGCCGGCGTAGAACCATATCGTCCCGTCGGGCCGACGCGCCAGGAGGTCGGGCTTTCCGTCCCCGTTGAGGTCGCCGCTGTTGATGATTTGGTCGTAGATCTGCCAGCCGGCACCGATCTTCAGCCCCGTTCTGTATCCTCCGGTGCCGTCACCGGCGTAGAACCAGAGAGCGCCGTCAGGCTGTCGGGCGATAACATCGGCAAAGCCATCACCGTTTGTGTCACCGGCACCTTGGATGGTGTCGAAGATCTGCCAGCCGGTACCAATTTGGCGAGCCGCCCTGTAGTTACCGGCGCCGTCGCCGGCATAGAACCACAGTGTCCCATCAGGCCGACGAGCAATGAGATCAGGTTTACCATCACCGCTTGAATCACCCACGCCCACAGACATGTCATAGATGTTCCAGCCAGTGCCGAGCAGTTGACCCGCAGTGTAGCTGCCAGTGCCTGTTCCACGGTGAGCCCACAGGGATCCATCCGGACGACGGGCGATCAGATCCGGCCGACCATCACCATTGGAGTCCCCAACCTGGGAGATCTTTGCAGACGAACGCGAAGCCCCGCTTGTTGCGAAGGTCTTTAGTTGGGAGTAGTCCCCGTTCCAGACATTGGAGTCACCCGCGAAAGGTCCTGTACTGCTGTATTGCCAGATGCTGTAGGTGCTCCAGCTGGCTGTGGGAACCGGCCCGGCATTGTTGGTAGGGGAGCTGGGGTAGGAGGCAACCCAGAGGGGGTAGTCGCCAAAGCCCGCAGGATTACCCAGGCACTGGTTCCACCAGCTTGTGTTGGTGTAGATCACCGGCAGCCGGCCGGTCAACGCCTGCATGGTGTTGCCGAAGTCCCGCACCCAGGAAGTCAGCTGGGCCGGCGACATGTTGTAGCACGTGTTGCCAAAGTAGAAACCGTTGATCGTCCGGCCTTCATAGGGGTTGAACTCGAAGTCCAGGACAGGCGGCATGGTATATCCGTCAGCAGACCAGCCCCCGCCGTTTTGTACAAAATAACGGGCCTGATCCGCTCCGGAAGACCAGTTGGGAATAGCGAAGTGGTACGCACCGCGGATCATACCGACATTTCGAGAGCCCTGGTACTGCGAGCTGTACGACGGGTTGGTGTAGTAATTTCCTTCCGTGGCCTTTACGTAGGCGAACCTTGAGCCCATGTTCCACTGCTGTTGCCAGTCCACGCTGGGTTGGTGACCGCTGACGTCCAGGCCCTGAACGCCAAAGGTTGGCATCCACGTGCCTTCGGAAGAAAGCGACTCCGTGCTGAGCCGCCTCATCGACTCAGACGAAGCGGACGCCGTGACCCGGGCCGAACGCTGCCCCATCTCAGCGCCGCCGGGACCAATCGCCTCGGCCATGGATTTGGTGGTCGTTGCAGAGGGCGAGGGAGTAGGTGCCTCCGCTGGCGCCGGTTCGACTGCCTTGCCAGCAGGCTCTGTAGCAGGTGCCGGCCCCACTCCGGGCGCTACAGTTTCCCTGGCGCTTGCCGCTTTACTTTCGGCGGAACCGGTTGGCGAGCTTGTCGTCGGCGTCGGAGGGGGTTCGACGGCGGAGGCAACGCCCACCAGGCTTGGGCCGGCCACCAAGGAGCTAGCCAGCAGGATGACAGCCAGCGATTTCATGGCGGGGCGACGGGACTGAGACAGGTTCCGTTTCATATTGGCTCCGGAGACAATGAGGCGCTCCCAGGAGCCCTCATCTGGTTTGCTGCTCCGGCTGATTCCCCAGGAATTAGCCGGACAGAAGATTCTGACATTTAACGCGCTCACCATAGCACCCTGTTGCTGGTGGAAATAGAGGTGCTACTGGTGCCTTTGGGGATGCTGTGACTATCTTGCGCTTATCCACAGCCATTCTTTACCCCCTTGTTGGCGCGCGGGCCAATCCTTAGGCTTTACCCAGTTGCACTGCCTCCGCCGGGGGCGGCAGTTGTATTGGGGAACTTATGGACGCGCTGGGAATTGTCGAGGACGAAGTCCGCGAGCTTATTCGTCGTCGCGGGCTTGATCCGCTTCGTCAGATGGGAGAAGTCCGCCGCCTCGTAGAGGCCGCAGTAAGCGACTACGACGAGCGGGCCCTTATGGGTCCACTCCCTCCTATTGGCCCCTTGGATGCGGCACGCAAGTTCCTTTTTGATGCCGTCGCCGGATTTGGCGTACTTCAGCCACTCTTGGACGATCCGACCATCGAAGAAGTCTGGATCAACACTCCCAACGAAATCTACGTGGCAAGGAACGGCGAATCCGAGCTAACCTCCCTTACCCTGACGGAGCAGCAGGTGCGGGACCTGGTAGAGCGGATGCTCAAGAGTTCCGGCCGCCGGTTGGATATGTCTTCGCCCTTTGTGGATGCAGCGCTGCCCGATGGGTCCAGGCTCCATGTCGTAATCCCCGACGTCACACGGAGGCACTGGGCCGTCAACATCAGGAAGTTCGTCGTTAAGGCGAGCCGGCTTGAGCACCTAGTTGAGCTGGGCACGCTCACACCACAATCGGCCCGTTTCCTCGGTGCCGCCGTTTCCAGCGGGCTCAACATCCTCGTCTCAGGAGCAACGCAGGCAGGCAAAACCACAATGCTCAACTGCCTCGCAGCCAGTATCGGGAGCCGGGAACGCGTTATAACCGTCGAAGAAATCTTCGAGCTGCAATTCCCTCTTCGGGACGTTGTTGGGTTGCAATGCCGTCAGCCGAACCTTGAAGGCGAGGGTGAGATACCGATGCGCCGGCTGGTGAAGGAAGCGCTCCGGATGCGTCCGGACCGACTCGTGGTCGGTGAAGTGCGGGAAGCAGAAAGCCTGGACATGCTTATCGCCCTCAATTCAGGGCTGCCGGGGATGTGCACTGTCCACGCAAACTCTGCGCATGATGCCGTCACCAAAATCTGCACACTCCCTTTGCTGGCTGGAGAAAACATCTCCAGCCAGTTCGTCGTGCCCACGGTCGCGTCCTGCATTGATCTCGTGGTGCACTGCAGCCGTCGCGCGGACGGGCGCCGGGAAGCGACCGAAATCCTGGCCCTCGGCCGCCGGGTGGAGAACGGCATTATCGAATCATCACCGGTGTTTTCCATGGTGGACGGCCTGCTGCAAGCACGGCCCACCTCCATGCCGGCGCAGGAGAAATTCTCCAGGGCCGGCTATGACGTCGCCGCGCTGCTGGACCCGCGATGATATCGGCGCTTTTGGGAGTAACCGCAGGGGCCGGGTTCTTCCTGATCTGGTGGTCCTTTTGGGAGTCGCCGAAGCCAGCGCGCCCAAAAGAAAGGACCAGCCGTCTCGCGGACCTCCTTGCCGGGGCGGGAATCGAGAAAGTGTCTGCGTCCGGACTGGTGGGCACCTGCATCGGACTCGGGCTTTCTGTGGCTCTGGTCTTTTTCGCAATAACCCGCTCTTGGCCGATCTCCATCTGTTTCGGCCTCTTCGGGGTCTGGCTTCCGATAACGGTCCTTCGCTGGAAGGCAAAGAAGAGGAGCGCCTTGCTGCGCACGCTCTGGCCCGACGTCGTTGACCACCTACGTTCTGCCATCCGGGCGGGGCTGCCCCTGCCGGAGGCACTCATCCAACTCGGCGACAAAGGGCCTGAAGAGCTTCGGCACGTCTTCCGGGACTTTGGAGCGGACTACCGCGCGGGCGGCAACTTTGAAGCCTCACTCAACCAGCTCAAGCACCGGCTTGCCGATCCTGTTGCAGACCGGATTGTCGAAGCGTTGCGCCTGACGAGGGAAGTGGGCGGCTCCGACCTAGGCAAGCTCCTCGGAACGCTGGCTGAATTTCTGCGGGAAAACGCCAGGACACGCAGCGAGTTGGAGGCACGGCAGTCCTGGACCGTCAACGCAGCACGGCTCGCCGTTGCCGCGCCCTGGATCGTCATGATGCTCCTTGCGACAAGGCCGGAGGCGGTACAGGCCTACAACACAGCAATGGGCGCCGCAGTCCTGCTTGGCGGCCTGGTGGTCTCCTTGGTCTGCTACTCCATAATGCTTCGGATTGGGGCACTTCCCCAGGACGAGCGGGTGCTCAGATGATGGAAATTTCACCTCCTGCTGTTGTCTGCGGAATGCTGATGGGCATCGGCCTGTGGCTCGTTATTTTCCGGTCTCCTTTTATGCGTGCCGTCACTTTGTCGCAGCGCATCGAGCCGCAGCTGAAATCACAGAACCTTGAGTCCAGGCTGCTGCGTGCCGGGGAACACAGCCCGACACCCTTCGGGCCGCTGGGAAGGATTCTTCGGCCCGTACTTCAGGACGGCCTGGCAGCCCTCGCAAGGCTGAACCCGGCGTCGAAAGCTACGGCCCGACGACTGGCCCAGGCCGGAATCGATAAGACGCCGGTTGATTTTCGGGCGGAACAACTATTGTGGGCGGCCGCCGGATTCGCGGTATCCATCATCTTCATCGTTCTCGGTGCGGCCTCGGGCAAATTTAACCCCTTATTGGCTGCCGTTGCTGTTATGGGGAGTGGCATAGGAGGGTTTATGTTCCGCGACTACTGGCTCGGCGCGCAGATCCGCCGAAGGGAGTCGAAGATGATGGCGGAATTCCCCGGCCTGGCAGAACTGATGGCGTTGGCAGTCAGTGCGGGGGAGAGCGCTACAGGCGCCCTGGACAGGGTCTGCCGTAGCGCCAAAGGTGAGCTCACGAAGGAGTTCACAAAGGTCCTCACTGAGACGAGAGCAGGAAAACCCTTGATCCAGGCACTGCAGGAGTTCTCGGCGCGGACAGATCTGGCACCCCTCGTCCGTTTCGTCGACGGAATTGTCGTTGCAGTAGAAAGGGGCACTCCCTTGGCCGATGTGCTCCGTGCCCAGGCGCAGGACGTACGTGATACGGCAAAGCGTGACCTGATGGAAACCGCAGGCAAGAAAGAAATTGCCATGATGGTGCCGCTCGTATTTGGGGTGCTGCCCTTGACTGTTGTTTTTGCTGTCTTCCCGGGCATTGCCGCAATAAACCTCGGATTTTGAACGCCAAACGGGATCGTACGCATTGACCAATTCGAAGCTGGAAAAAGGAAATAGGACGGAAAGAATGAAAAAATTGGGGATCCGCTCGATGATGCTGTTCCTGTCGATTGCCGCAACACTGCTGGCAGGGGCGGTCGGTGGAAAGGCACACTCAGGGAGGCGCCCAGCGAAGGACCACCCTGAGCGGGGTGATGTCCCTGGCTGGGTGATGATCACACTCATGTCCGCCGTCCTCGTGGCAGCGCTGCTTGCGCTCGCCGGCCCGGCCCTTGAAGCCATGTTCAACCAGGCGATGGACAAGGTCGGAAGCTAACAGATGGCAGCGTCCACCCGCGGTAGGAACACAAACCGCGCTCTGGACACGCGACGCAAAGCGCCCCGCCCGGGTAAGTCAGTCCCGCATCGGGCAACCGAATCCCGGGAGCAGGGGTCTGCTGTCGTCGATTTCGTCCTGGTCGGCAGCCTCCTAACGCTGTTCTTCCTTGCGATCATTCAGCTGGCACTGGTCCTGCACGTGAGGAACACATTAATTGACGCAGCGGCATCGGGTGCCCGGTACGGGACCCTCGCGGACCGGAGTGCTGCGGACGCGGAGGAAAGGACACGCAGCCTCATCCATTCCGCCTTAAACGCGGGCTTTGCCCAACAGGTGAGCACCCGCGAAGTGACGTACCAGGGCCTGCGGACCCTGGAAGTGACCGTACGGGCTCCAATGCCCGTAATAGGTCTCATCGGACCCCGGGACCTTTTGGAGGTGAAAGGTCATGCCGCTGTTCAGCCGTGATGACCCAAGCCTCGGGTCTCTCCGAACCCGGCTGATGGTAGCCCTCTGCCTCGCGCCGGCCACTGCAGAGCAGGAGCATGAACGGGGCAGCGCGGTGGTTGAGTTCACCTTCCTGGCCCTCCTGCTGATGGTGCCGCTCGTATACTTCATCATCACCATGAGCCAGATCCAGGGCGGCTCCTTTGCTGTCGTCGGGGCGGCTGACCAGGCTGCCAAGGTCTACATAGCGCAGCCCGACGCAGCGACGGCCCAGGCAGCAGCCGAACAGGCAGTCGCGATCGCGCTCGCCGATTTCGGTCACCAGCCGGAAGGGGCGCAGGTAGCAACGTCCTGCAATCCCGCAGATTGCCAGGCGGCCGGCAGCACAGTCACGGTAACCGTGAGCCTGACAGTGCCACTCCCGTTCCTGCCGTTCAACGATGATTTTCGCCTCAGCGCCAGCGAAGTCGAGGCGTCGTCCACGCAACTGGTGGGCAGGTTCCGGTGAGAAAAGTGCCGCGGAATGAGAACGGTCAGATCATGGTGATGATCCTTGGCTACGTCGTTTTAGCCCTGCTGGTCACAACTGTGGTCATCGGCATTTCGTCCGTCTACCTCGAACACAAACGGCTGCTTTCCCTGGCCGACGGCGCCTCCCTTGCTGCCGCCGACAGCTACACCCTCGGCGAGGTGGCAACCCAAGGGGGCAGCCCCTCTGCGGTCTTGAGCCCTGCCAGGGTAAGGAACGTGGCGGCAGACTTTGTCTCCAGGAGCCCCGCGTCACAGCGTTTTGATGGGCTCGCCGTCACGGAGGCAACGGGCAGCCCTGACGGTTCTACCGCCGTCGTAGTTCTGACTGCTGCTGTACACCCGCCGGTGGTGAACTTCCTGATGCCTGATGGCATAAAAATCGAGGCCGCTTCAACCGCTCGCTCGCGTCTTACCCGCTGATGCCGCTCAGCGGGTAAGCCGAGCGGCCTGCCGCGCTTATAAGCGCCAACAGCCCCCGGCCCTACACGCGCCAACAGCCCCCGTCCTGCCGGCGTCGCAACTGCCCCGTAGGGCCGCAGGGTCCGGGCCTTCAGCGGGATAGCGTAGGCTTAAACAACCATGGCCAATATTGATTTTTCCGCTGAAATCCGCGCCCTTCGCGCCACCTACGAGTCAATTGAGCGAGTCTCCGACGTAGAAGCGCTGAAGGAAGACATTGCCGAACTCAGCGAGCGGGCCGGCGAACCGGACCTGTGGGACGACCCCGCAGCGGCGCAGAAAATCACTTCACGGCTGTCCCACCGCCAGTCGGAGTTGGAGCGCCTCAACAACCTGGCCTCAAGGATCGATGATCTCGAGGTCCTTGTGGAGCTCGGGCAGGACGAGGACGACGCCGCTTCCATGGGCGAGGCTGCCGCCGAACTGGAGTCCATCAAGAAGGCCCTGAAGGAACTCGAAGTGGTCACCCTGCTGTCAGGCGAGTACGACGAGCGTGAAGCGGTGGTCTCCATTCGCGCGGGAGCCGGCGGCGTGGATGCTGCCGACTTCGCCGAGATGCTGATGCGCATGTACCTCCGCTGGGCCGAGCGGCACGGTTACCCCACCACTGTTATGGACACTTCCTATGCTGAGGAAGCGGGCTTGAAGTCCGCGACCTTTGAGGTAAAAGCCCCTTATGCCTTCGGGACTCTCAGCGTCGAAGCCGGCACCCATCGGCTCGTGCGGATCAGCCCCTTCGACAACCAGGGCCGGCGCCAGACGTCCTTCGCGGCCGTCGAGGTCATCCCCCTGATCGAGCAAACGGACTCCATCGAGATCCCGGACAACGAGATCCGGGTCGATGTCTTCCGCTCCTCAGGCCCGGGCGGGCAGTCAGTTAACACCACTGACTCCGCGGTCCGCCTGACCCACATCCCCACCGGAACCGTGGTCTCCATGCAGAACGAAAAGTCGCAGCTGCAAAACCGGGCGGCGGCCATGCGCGTCCTGCAATCCAGGCTCCTGCTCCTGAAAAAGGAGCAGGAGGACGCCGAGAAGAAGGCGTTCGCCGGTGATGTGAAGGCGTCCTGGGGCGACCAGATGCGCTCCTACGTCCTGAACCCTTACCAAATGGTCAAAGACCTGCGGACCGAGCACGAAGTCGGGAACACGTCGGCAGTGTTCGACGGCGAAATCGACGACTTCATCGACGCCGGCATCCGCTGGCGCACGGACAACCGCAACGCCGAAAAATAGGACGCAGGAGCGGCGCCCGGGCTAAAGGGCACAACAGGATCCGGCGACACGCCCCCTGAAACCCGCCTGATACGCCGGAGTTCCTGCGTATAGTCGAGGGGCCGGGGCCCTACTTCCCCCAAACGAAACCCGTGCGCCGGCTGCAGAACTGGGCTGCATCAGAATCAGCCATGCCCTGCAGGGTACTTAGGGCCATGATCCGATTCGAAAATGTCACCAAGGTGTACGACCAGAAAGCCCGGCCTGCGCTGGACTCCGTCAACCTTGAGATTGACCGCGGCGAATTCGCCTTCCTGGTCGGCGCGTCCGGCTCCGGCAAATCAACCTTCCTCCGGCTGGTCCTGAAGGAAGACCGGGCAACCTCCGGCGCTGTCTACGTAGCCGGCCAGAACGTCGCCAAGATCTCCAGCTGGCGCGTCCCACAGCTCCGCCGCGGCATCGGCGTCGTCTTCCAGGACTTCCGGCTCCTGCCCCAAAAAAACGTCTTCGCGAACGTAGCGTTCGCCATGCAGGTCATTGGCAAGAGCCGCAGCGTCATCCGCGACACCGTTCCCGAGGTCCTTAAAACCGTCGGCCTGGAGGGCAAGGAACACCGCATGCCGCATGAGCTCTCCGGCGGTGAGCAGCAGCGCGTCGCCATTGCCCGCGCCGTCGTCAACCGGCCTGGCATCCTCCTCGCGGACGAGCCCACTGGAAACCTGGACCCCACCACGTCGATGGGCATCATGGGCATCCTGGACAAAATCAACCAAAACGGAACCACCGTGGTGATGGCCACCCACGACGACGACATCGTCAATGAGATGCGCAAACGCGTCGTGGAGCTTAAGAACGGCGTCGTTATCCGCGACGAGGCAAAGGCACTGTACACGTCCATGATTCCGGTCGTGGGGCAGTCGCGCAGGCTGAAAGATGCCAGCGGCAGGGAAGACCCGGAGTCCGGACAGCCGCGGGAAGAGGAGGGACAGCGATGAGGCTCGCCTTCATTCTCAGCGAGATCGGCAGCGGCCTTCGCCGCAACCTCTCCATGGTGGTCTCGGTCATCCTGGTCACGTTTGTCTCGCTCACTTTCGTGGGCGCAGCAGGAATGCTGCAGATGCAGATTAACCAGATGAAGGGCTACTGGTACGACAAAGTCCAGGTGGCCATCTTCCTGTGCAGTGAAGGGTCGACGGCGGCTGGCTGCGCCGGCGGGCCGGTCACCCCCGAGCAGCAGGAGAGCCTCAATGGACTGCTGGAATCTCCCGCCGTGGCGCAGTACATCAACGACTTCCAGTTTGAGTCCAGGGAAGAGGCGTACAACCACTTCAAGGACCAGTTCTCGAATTCGCCCATCGTGGACTCGGTGACTCCGGACCAGCTGCCGGCCTCCTTCCGGATCAACATGAAGGATCCCGAAAAGTACCAGATCATCAGCGAGACGTTCTCCTCCCAGCCAGGGGTGGAAACGGTCATCGACCAGCGCCAGCTGCTTGAGCGCCTCTTCTCGGTGATGAACGGTGCCTCCCTGGTGGCGGTCAGCATCGCCGGTGTCATGATTGTTTGCGCCATCCTGCTGATCGCAACCACCATCAGGCTCTCCGCCTTCAGCCGCCGCCGCGAAACCGGCATCATGCGCTTGGTGGGCGCCTCGAAGACCGTGATCCAGCTGCCCTTCATCCTCGAAGGCGTCATCGCTGCGGTCATCGGTGCCGCGCTGGCCTCCGCCACACTGTGGGCCGTTGCGCATTTTTTCCTCGGCGAGTTCATGTCCCAGCAGTACCCGGATACCGCCTTTATCTCGTCCGGCCAGACGCTGATCCTCGCACCCGCGCTGATAATCCTTGGCGGATCCTTGGCCGGAATTTCGTCTCTCTTGACCTTGCGCAGATACCTTCGCGTCTAGGTATGCAAACCGAACAAGGAATGCTCATGAAGTTAACGGACCAAAATTCCCCGCGGCACCGGCAGAACAGCCGGGGCAGGGTGCCCCAGCGCACCGGCGTCATCAGCGCCGTGCTCGCAGTCGTCCTCGCCGCCGGATTGGCTTCCTCCACTCCGGTGGCTTTCGCCGGCGAGCTTGAAGACAAGCAGAAAGCACTTGAAGCAGAGGCAGCCAGGGTCCAGCAGTCCTTGGAATTCGTCGACTCCCGTATTGCCAAGGCGGCCAGCGACCTGGTCATCTACCAGGGCCAGCTGCCCGGCGCCCAGCAGGCCCTCCTGGAGGCCCAGGGTCGTGTAGCGGGTGCTGTCAAGGAAGTTGAAGCGCTCTCTGCCCGGGTGGACATGGCCCAGCAGAACAAGGCAAAAATCACGCAGCAGCTCGAGACGGACAAGCAGAAGATCGCCGATACAAAGAAGCTGATCGGCCAGATTGCCACCCAGGCTTACAAGTCCGGGGGAGTGCCCTCCAACCTGTCCCTGTTTTTTGGCTCGAACAACGGCGGAAGCCTGACCGAGACCATGGACCTGGCGGACCAGGCCATGCGGAGCCAGAACGCGGCGATGGACAAGCTCTCCCAGCAAAACGCCACCAACGTCAATTCCGAGGCCCGGCTGCAGGCAGTAGAAGCTGAGATCAAGGACCTCAAGGCCAAAGCCGATGCCGCCTTGGAGCGGGAAAAGGCCGCCCGTGACGAAGCAGCCGCCAAAAAGGAACAGGTCGATCAGCTGATCGCCGACACCACCCGCCTTGATGCTGAGTTGCAGGCAGCCAAGCCTGGTATCCAGTCGCAGCTCGCCAGCGTCCAGGCGAGCCAGAACGCGGTGGCAGCCGAGATTGAGGAACGTGACCGGAAGCTCCGCGAGGCCTGGGAAGCCGAGCAGCGGAGGCAGGCAGAAGCAGCTGCCGCTGCTGCTGCGGCCGCTGCTGCCGCGGCAGCAGCGGCAAAGGGCCAGGCGCCCCCGCCACCGCCGCCGGTGCAGTCTTTTATGCCGCCCGTCGGATCGCCGTCGGCCTTTGGCCTGCGCCATCCCTTTGACGGAAGCGTGCCGATCACGTCCGGGTTCGGGTGGCGGGCCACCCCGCCAGGCACCATCGACTTCTACGGGCAGGGCGGCTACATGCACACGGGGCTGGACTTCGGCGCATCCTGCGGCACACCTGTCTACGCTGCAGCTGCAGGGGAGGTCTTCAGCTCCGGCTGGAACTCTGCGGACGGAGGCGGCTGGCGCGTCAAGATCTCGCACGGCCTGATGCAGGGCAACACACTGAACACCATCTACTATCACAACGCGAGCATTGTGGTGTCGAACGGCCAGCGCGTCTCGCAGGGCCAGCTGATCGCCTACTCCGGCAACACCGGAAACTCCACCGGCTGCCATGCCCACTTCGAAACCTGGCTCAACGGCAAGCCGATGGACCCGATGAACCTGCTGTAGGGCGCTTAGCGCTGCCGTACACTGGTATGACTCCGCGCCGGCTGGCCCGGAGGGCATCCGATTCTTGAACTGAGGAGCTTTCCCTTGCCTAAAGAAAGTGGCCGTAAAGTGGTGGCCACCAACCGGAAGGCCCGGCACGACTACCACGTGCTGGATACCTACGAGGCTGGAATCGCGCTCATGGGCACCGAAGTTAAGTCCCTGCGCGAGGGCCACGCCTCCATGGTGGACGGATTCTGCACCTTCTACAACGACGAGCTGTGGATGGAAGCCATCCACATCCCCGAGTACAACCAGGGCAGCTGGACCAACCACGCGGCCCGGCGCCGCCGCAAGCTGCTGCTGCATCGCGAGGAACTGATCAAGATTTCGCACAAAGTGCGGGAATCAGGCTTCACCATTGTTCCGCTGCAGCTGTACTTCGTTGACGGCCGGGCCAAGGTCGAAATCGGCGTGGCCCGCGGTAAGCGCGAGTACGACAAGCGCCAGACCCTCCGTGAACAGCAGGACAACCGCGAAGCGCAGCGGGAAATGCGGGAGCGCAACCGCCGCCGCTAGGCTGGAATGAATTCCCTGAATGATGCGTTATGATGGGTAGTCCGGTGGGCTTGCCTGCCGGTTTGGTAAAAAAATATGGGGATGATCGGTTTCGACGATGTTAGTCGCGACAGGTGAAGCGGGCCGAGGATGCAGAATTATCTCGTAAACGCTTTCTGCAAACCAATAAGTGCCGAATCTAAGCGCACTGACTTCGCTCTTGCTGCTTAACCAGTAAGACAGTCCGTCAGCCCGAGGTTGCTATCGCCCCGGATCCTGGCGTCATTTAGATAGCCACTGCTGTTCACCTCCGTCATCGGGGTGAACGGGACTCTTAGATGACTGGGCCCGGATCAGCCAGCTGTTTGCAGCATGGCTGGGGCCGAGAAAATCCGACGCAAACTGCGCCCGGAGAAGCCCTGACAACACGACATCGGACGGGGGTTCAATTCCCCCCATCTCCACATTTATGATGATGCGGCACTTCCTTGATGGAATGGCCGCATCATCACAGATAGCACCCCGGTCCTCGGACCGGGGTGTTTTTCTTTGGCCGGCCACGGGCAGTGAAGCAGCCGGCCCCGGGCAATGAAGCAGCCGGCCCCGGGCAATGAAGCAGCCGGGCCCGGGCCACGAAGCAGCCCGCCCGGTCCACCGGCCTGACCCAGGCCCTCGGGCTCTCGTTCACCCACGGCGTAGCGCAGCCGGGACTAGCGGCCCGCGCCCGGTCGTTGTGTCCGGTAGGAGCCCGCACTGCCCTCGCCGCCGGGATCCGCTTACCAGGAGGTGCCCCATGAACCAGGGGAGCGAGCCAGCTTCACAGGCGTCCGACGTCGACGCCCTGGACTCGTATTCACAGACAGTAATGCGCGTGGCTGCCACAGTTACGCCGCATGTTGCCGCGTTGGAAATGTCCGCGGCCCGCCGCAACGGTCGGGTCCGGGTCGGTGCAGGTTCGGCTGTGCTCTTCACCGAGGACGGGTACCTCCTGACGAACGCCCACGTCGTGGCTGGCACCCAACGAGGGCACGCCGTGTTCGCCGACGGCAACCGGATGGAGTTGGAACTTGTGGGGGCGGACCCGCTGTCCGACCTTGCCGTGGTCCACGGCAGGCCGCCGCGCGTGGCGCCCGCGCAGTTCGGTGCCGCGGAGTCCTTGCGGGTGGGCCAACTGGTGGTCGCCGTCGGGAACCCTCT
This sequence comes from Pseudarthrobacter sp. R1, assembly GCF_024494415.1. Taxonomy (NCBI): domain Bacteria; kingdom Bacillati; phylum Actinomycetota; class Actinomycetes; order Micrococcales; family Micrococcaceae; genus Pseudarthrobacter; species Pseudarthrobacter sp. R1. Next base: position 784,420 of record NZ_JAMKFI010000008.1, read on the forward strand.
GGGCCTGGCAGGTTCGGTAACGGCGGGCGTGGTCAGCGGCCTGGGACGGGCCATCCCGGTCTGGTCAGGAGGCAACCGGCGGGTCATCGAGGATGTCATCCAGACGGACGCCGCCCTCAACCCGGGCAATTCCGGCCGAGCGCTGGCGGACACGCACAGCCGGATTGTCGGAATCAATACCGCCGTGGCAGGTGCCGGACTCGGCCTGGCAATCCCCATCAACGCCACCACCCAGCGGATCATCTCCGCCCTGCTGGCGGACGGACGGGTACGGCGGGCCTACCTTGGCCTGGTCAGCACGCCGACCCGGCTCAGCCCCAGCGCCGTTATTCGCACCGGCCAACGGGACGCGCTGCGCGTGGTGGAAGTACTGGCCGGCTCACCGGCAGACAAGGCCGGCCTGGCAGCGGGGGACATCCTCCTTGCCGCGGGCGGCCGCCCCGTCAGTGATGCCGAAAGTCTCCAGCGCCTGCTCTTCTCGGACGCCATCGGCGAACCACTCACGCTGGCGGTGCTGCGGGACGGCACGGAAATCCACCTCACGGCAGTCCCCGAAGAGATGACAAACAACGGAAAGTAGCCGGGAGGCAGCAACGCCGCCCTAACCCCAAAAGCAGAAGGAGGCTTAGCCCTGCCCCGGCACGTCTGCGATGCCTACGAAACGCGTGCCGACGCCGTCGAACTCGCTGCGGACGTACCCTTCACGGACGCGCGGAACGTCCTCGGGGCCGTGATGGCCGCACACCACGTAGGTAAAGTCGGGCCACCACTTTTTGGGGCGCGCTGCTTCCTCGTACCCGCAGACGGCGCACTCGAGGTGGACCCAGACAGGCCGCTTTCCGGTGCGGTTGGCGCGGGACTGGACCAGCCAGGGCGGCGGGTTGTCCAGGATTTCACCCAGTTCAGCTTCGGTCATCCATTTTGGTAGGCCGTGGCGCTGGGCCATTTCCATCGGTACATCAAGGGCAATGGCCGCGTCGCGTCTGCTAATCATCACCATCCACGATACGCGAGCCGGCCAAATCGCCTGCAGCAGCGCTAGGAAGCGAGGGCAATCCCGGCCGCAGCAGCTGCAAAGCCGAGGACAAGGTTGGCCGCTACATTCAACACGGCGGAGCCGAACCGTTCTTCAGTCAACAACCGCACCGTTGCCGTGGTCCATGAACTGAAGGTGGTGAGGCCCCCCGCCAGCCCTGTGGCCAGTGCGGTCTGCCATTCCGGGGCCAGCCCCAGCTTCATGGTCGCGGCGTGGGAGACGCCAATGATGAAGCACCCCGCCACGTTCACCAGCAAAGTGGCCCAGGGCCAGTGCAGCCGTACCTTGTGCCCGCGGCCGCGCAGCGAACTGCCACGGGAGCGGGGCACCCGATTGGACGCGTGCTGGGCGAACCAGCTGTCCACACCGAAGCGAAGAAGCGCGCCGGCGACGCCGAAAAGGCCCACCAGGGCAGCAGCCATCACGCCCTGTGGCCCGCGCCGGCGTCCTGGCGCACGGCCACCAACGTGCCGAACCGCCAGCCGAGACCCGCCGCCGCCAGCCCCAGCAGCACTGACAGCGCCAGGTAGGCTGCCCACGCCAGATGTTCGCCGGCGCGGGCCAACTGGTCCACGGAAAACACCACGGCCGAGAAGGTGGTGAAAGACCCCAGTAACCCCGGCCCCAGCCCGGCCCGTAACCAGAACGCGGTCCGCGGACGGGCTATCCAGATGGTGGTCAACGCTGCCAGGACGAAGCTGCCGCCAGCGTTGATCAACAGCGTGGCCCAGGGAACCGCACCGGGAAGATCGGGAAACGCCAGCCCCAGTCCATAGCGCAGTTCAGCGCCGATTAGGCCTCCGGCGGCGACAGCGAGCCAGGCGCGGCCCGCCGGCATGCCGGCAGGCGTCATTCAGCTGTCACCCAGCAGGCAGCCGGGGTGGGGATGGTCGGTGTGCACCCACAGGGCGGACGTGATTTCGTCGGCGAGGTCGTAGTCCCTGGTCCTGCCCGAGTTCCTGATCCGCACCACCAGGGCGCCGCCGAACGGCTTGCGGCCCACAACCTCCACCTCGGCGTCGAGGTCTATTTCCTCGGCGGAAAGATAGCGGAGCAAATCCGGGTTCTCATCGCTGATCCGGGTGATCCTGCCGGTGTGCCCCTGGTCCAGCTCGCCCATCAGGTGGGCGCGCGGCATCAGCACTTTCCCGTCGGCGGTGGGAATGGGGTCACCGTGCGGATCCCGCTGCGGGTTCCCGAGTTGGGCCGCAACCCGCTCAATGAACGTGTCCGAGACGGCATGCTCCAGCAGTTCGGCTTCGTCGTGGACCTCGTCCCAGCTGTAGCCCAGCTGCTGGACAAGGTAGGTCTCTATCAGGCGGTGGCGGCGCACCATGGAAAGGGCCAGGCGGACGCCGGCGTCCGTCAGCGTGATGGCGCTGTACGGCTTATGGTCGACGAGGCCCTGGTCCTTCAGCTTGCGGACCATTTCCGAGACCGAGGAGTTGGCGACGCCAAGGCGCTGCGCAAGCTGGGAGGACGTGATGGCCTTGTCCTGCCATTCCGTGAAGGAGTAGATGACCTTGACGTAATCCTCAATGGAGGAGGAGGGCGCGCTGGTCTTCACAGCTCCAAGCCTACCCGTTGCCTGTTCTCCGTCATGCCTTGAAGGCCCGCCAGGTCAGCGTCAGGTACGGCAGTTCGAGCTCTTCTTCCAGGCTGTGGCCCAGGTGGTCGTGGAGATACCAGTCCAGGTTGGCCAACACCTTGGCGCGGGTGGTTTCGCCGGCGCGCAGGTAGTAGCTTCTCGACTTCGTCAGCTCCACCAGGTCCGTGGTGCTGACGCGGTCCTGCCAGTGGGTGACGTGTCCCTCAAGCCCCCGGAACTCGGGCCCCACGACAGGCCGGAAGTCCGCCTTGTACACATCCCCTGCGTGCATGATCCGGGAGAGCCGGTGGACCCAGGGGACAGAGGTGTCCAACTGATTCCAGATCAGGCCCAGCGTTCCGTGCGGGCGGAGGACGCGTGCCAGTTCCGTGCTTGCGGCCAGGGCGTCGCACCAGTGCCATGCCTGGGCAACGCTTACGACGTCGAAGGCTGCGGCGGGCAGGCCAGTTGCCTCCGCGGTGGCCTGGACTGCCGTGGCAGCGGGATAGTGCGCCCGTAACTGCTCGAGCATGTCGGCAGAGGGGTCTACCGCCGTGACGGCCAGGCCCATGTCCAGCAGCAGTTCGGTGAACTTACCGGTGCCGGCACCGGCATCAAGCGCCTCGCGGGCATCCGGGGGAACCAGCCAGCGGGCTGATTCTTCCGGGTAGCCCGGACGGACCTGCTGGTAGTGCCGGCCGCCGTCCTGGAAGCTCTGGCCGAGCTCCTGCCGCCGTCCGTGGTCAAGCCTGGGGCCACCCCGTACCACGCGTGGCCTCCTTCGTCCGATGCCCTTGGGTATCCTTCGAATTTACCGCACCCGCCCCTGAGGCAGGATCAGTAAGCAGAGTCAGTGCCAACAGCGAGTGTTCAGTCGTCGATGCAGGGGGCGGCCCCGGCGGTCCCTGGAGTGTTCGGTGCCCAGTGCGGGTACGTGCGCGTGTCGTTGGCGGGAACCCAGCGCCCCGCGTCCACGACGTAGTCCCACCCCAGGCCGTTGCGGCGCAGCGAGTCGATGCCGGCAAGGAGCCGTTCTGCATCCTCGAGGCGTGAACCGACACCGAAACTCGCACGCAGGGAACCGGAAGGAAGCCCGAGCCGCTTCAGCAGCGGGTGCGCGCAGAAGCGGCCGTCCCGCAGGCCTACGCCGTGTTCCGCAGACAGGTAGGCGGCCACGAGACCGGCGTCGTAGCCTTCTACGGAGAAGTTGACCACGCCGATCGTGTCCGTATCCGGGTTGGTGTCCTTGAAGATCTGATGCACAGTCACGCCGTCAATGTTCTGCAGGCCTTCCACCAGGAAGGATCGGATGGCCGATTCGTGGGCGTGCCACTGCTCCTGGTCCAGGCCGGCGATCACCTGTGTGGCGCGGGCCAGCGTAGCTGCGCCAAGGACGTTCGGCGAGCCGGCCTCATGGCGGGCAGGGCCGGTGGCCCAGCTGACGCCGTCGAGCCTGGCTTCCTTGACGGCGCCGCCGCCTGCGAGGTGGGGCGTTCCGGCGTCGAGCCAGTCGGCGCGTCCCACCAGTACACCGGTACCAAACGGCGCGTAAAGCTTGTGGCCGGAGAAGGCGAGGTAGTCGACGCCGTCCGCGGCGATGTTCACGCGGCGGTGCGGCGCAAGCTGGGCCGCGTCAACCACAATCCGTGCGCCGTGTTCGTGGGCGAGCGCGGCGAGGGCCCGGATGGGAAGAATCTCACCGGTGACGTTGGAGGCGCCGGTGACGGCGAGCAGGCTCACGCCGCCCTGCTCCAGCTCGTCGCGCACGGACTCGATGGTCCCGGCGATGGTGTCAGCGGCAACGATGCTCCGGTGGGGGACACCCTGCCACGGCAGCAGGTTCGCGTGGTGTTCGATGTCCAGGTATAGGACGTCGCCGTCCGGACGTCCGTCCGTCGCGGGCAGGCAGCCCGCCAGCAGGTTGAGGGAATCGGTGGTGTTGCGGGTGAATATCACCGAGTCGTCAGGGCGGCCGCCCACAAAGTCCCGGACAATGCTGCGGGCGTTCTCGTAGACGGACGTGCTGATCTGGGACGCGTAGCCGGCGCCGCGGTGGACGCTCGCGTAGAAGGGCAGGATCTCGTTGAGGTAGGCCGAGACCACGGAGAGGGCTGGAGCCGAGGCACCATAGTCGAGGTTTGCGTACCGGACGTGGCCGCCGGAGATCAGGGGCGCCTGGATTTCCGCGCCTGTGACGGCAGCAAGGGGACGGCCGGCAACAGTACGGCGGGCATCAAAAAGGGCAGCAGCTTCAGCCTGGATGGGCTGGGCGGCGGCGTTGGGGGAGACGGTGGCAGTTGTCACAGAGACCTCACTTCGAAAAGGACTCCCTGCTCCGGGAATCCGCGCTTGCCGCATCCGTTCCGGACCGGCCTGGTCGTCACCCGGGGCACCCCACCGCGGTTGGAGGGTTGCCGGCCAGCAAACCGGGGTTTCGCGCTGGCACTCGTGACCTGGTTAAGAGCGTAGGACATGGGGCAGGAAGGTTCGAAGCCGGCACAAATGTTAAGCACTTTGTTACGCCTGCTGAAAAGTGCTGCTTTGGCCGAAGAAACGACGGCGGGCGCCCCCCTTTTGGGGGGGCCCCCCCCCGTTCTTTTGTGTAGGGGCCTCGAGGAAGGCGGGCCGGGCGGGGGGTGGGCCGCGGGGGACCCCCGGGGGGCGGAAGGGGGTGGGGGGGGGGGGGGTGGGCGCCGACGGGCCCGCCCCGCCCTCGCCTCCTTTTATAACCCCCGAGCCCCCAGACCACGCACGGAACTGTCGTGCGGGATGTGGGAGTCGATGGGCGTGCCGACGCGCTCGTAGTAGGCCTCGGCGCCGCCGGGCGTCATCCAGTTGAGGAAGCGCGTGTAGTGGCTGGCCATGCGGTAGGCGTGGGGCGTGTTGGGCGGGGGGACCCCGGAGTCACCGGGGGGGAGGGTACGGCGTTGCCGGGGGGGGGGTGCGGGCGGCGAGCACCCAGCGGGTTGCCGCGGGACCCCGTGTCGTGGTGGTAAGCGGGGACAGGGGGGCGGAGAGTGCGAAAGCGCAGACAAATTGTTTCTGCTTTTTGTCACCCTTTAAAAAAGCTTGCGTTGGGCCGAAAAACGCGGGGGGGGGCTCCTTTTTGGGGGGCCCCCCGCCGCTGATTCTTCGGTGAAGGACCCTAGGGAAGGTCGTCCAGGTCGGGGTTCAGCCTGCGGAGCACCTCGGAGTGCAGGATGGAGTTGGTGGCCAGTGCGTTGCCGCCGAACGGCCCGTCCTCTCCTTCGAGGGAGGTGAAGCGGCCACCCGCTTCAACGACGATCGGCACGAGTGCCGCCATGTCGTAAAGGTTGAGCTCGGGTTCGCAGGCGATGTCCACGGCGCCTTCAGCCACCATGCAGTAGGACCAGAAATCGCCGAAAGCCCGGGTCCGCCACACGTCCTCGGTGAGGCCCAGGAAGTTGTCCAGGTTCCCGCGTTCCTTCCACCCGCCCAGGCTGGAATAGGACAGCGAAGCGTCCGAAAGGTTGGCGACATTCGAGACGCGGAGCCGGGTGGCAGCAGCCAGCGAACGTCCCATGTAGGCGCCCATGCCCTTGGCCGCCCACCAGCGCTTGCCCAGGGCGGGAGCGCTCACCACTCCAACAACCGGCTCGCCTTCATCCACCAGGGCGATCAGGGTGGCCCAGACGGGGACCCCGCGGACGAAGTTCTTGGTGCCGTCAATGGGATCGATGATCCAGCGGCGGGACCCGTGGCCGGTGCTGCCGAACTCTTCGCCGAGCACGGCGTCACGCGGACGGGAACGGGACAACTGCCCTCGGATGGCTTCTTCCGCCGCCTTGTCCGCGTCGGTGACCGGCGTCAGGTCGGGCTTGGTCTCCACCTGGAGGTCCTGGGCCTTGAAGCGGCTCATGGTCTGGTCATCCACGGAATCTGCCAGGACGTGCGCCAGGCGCAGGTCATCGTTATAGCTTGAAGCGGGTTGGATCATGGTTCCAAACTACCGTCTGCGCGCGGTTCTGCTGGGAGATCGGCGCCGTCAGTTGACGCTGCCCAGTTCCTTCGCCTCCTGCGCCTCCAGCCGCGGGTCCGTGCCCAGGAGGCGCCGCAGAGATGCCAGCCGGGCTTCTCCGGTGGCACCGGCGTGGCCGCCGCCCACCCAGGCGTCCAGGCCGCAGTTCACAGCGGTGGCGGTGTGCTTGCACCCGCGTTCGCAATCCTCGATGCCGGGGGAGAGGTCCGGGAAGGAACGCAGGATCCGGTCCGGGTCCACGTGGGCCAGGCCGAAGGTGCGGATGCCCGGGGTGTCGATGATCCAGCTGCCGGCGGGTGCGTCCGCCAGCCTCAGGGCCAGCGCCGACGACGACGTGTGGCGGCCCCGACCTGTCACCGCATTAACCCCGCCGGTGGCACGCTCTGCACCGGTCAGTGCGTTCACCATGGTCGACTTGCCGACGCCTGAATGCCCCAGCATGACTGTCACTTTTCCATCCAGGTAACCGCGGAGTTCCGCGACAGCCCCGCTGTCCAGGCGTGCGGACAGTCCGTCGTCCGAGCGGGCATCGATCCCCGAGGCGCTGGAGTCGGCCGTCCGGCTGATGATCACGGGGAAGTCGAGGTGGGTGTAGTTGGACAACAGCTCCGCTGGATCCTTGACATCCGCCTTGGTGACCAACAGGATCGGCTCGATCCCGGCGTCGTACGCCGCCACCAGGGCACGGTCGATGAAGCCGGTGCGGGGCTCGGGGTTGGCAGCCGCCACCACAATGACGAGCTGGTCCGCGTTGGCCACCACGGCGCGTTCCACGGGATCGGTGTCGTCCGCACTGCGGCGCAGGAGGGTCCTGCGGTCCTGGATCTTGACCAGCCGGGCCAAGGTGTCCGGTTCGCCGGAGACATCGCCTACGAGGGAGACGAAATCGCCCGCCACCACCGGGTTGCGGCGCAGCTCCCGTGCCCTCGCTGCAATGACTACGCGTTCGTTGCCGGAGTCCTCACCCACCACGGCCGTATACCTGCCGCGGTCAACGGTGATAATGCGTCCCGTGACGGCATCATCATGGCTGGGCCGATCCTTGGTGCGGGGACGCGAGCCCTTCTTGCTGGGCCGGATGCGGACATCCGATTCGTCCCAGGAATCAGTGCTCCGGGCCACCGGTTGAACCTCCCGTGCCGGTACTGGACGGGCCCGCCTGGGCAAGCATGGCTGCCCACAGCCGGGGAAAGTCGGGCATGGTTTTGGCAGTCGTGGCGATGTCCTCCACCTGCACGCCCTCCACTGCCAGGCCGAGGATGGCTCCGGCCGTGGCCATGCGATGGTCGGCATAACTGCGGACGACGCCGGCGTGTAGCCTGGCGGGCCGGATCACCAGGCCGTCGCTGGTTTCCTCGGCATCACCGCCAAGGCGGTTGATCTCGGTGACCAGTGCAGCCAGCCTGTCGGTTTCGTGCCCGCGAAGGTGCGCAATGCCGCTGAGCCGGGAGGGGCCGCTGGCCAGGGCACACAATGCGGCGACCGTCGGCGCCAGCTCACTCGTGTCCGCGAAGTCCCCGCCCTTGATCTCCGCTCCGCCCGTTACGGTCAGGACACCGTCGCGCAGGGTAACCTCTGCGCCCATCTCGGCAAGAATGCTCCGCCAGAGATCGCCCACCTGCTGTGTCTGTTCGGGCCAGCCGGGAATCCGCACCGTTCCGCCGGAAGCCAGGGCCGCGGCAAGGAACGGACCGGCATTGGACAGGTCCTGCTCAATCCGCTGGTCGAAGGCCTGGATGGGTCCAGGGGCAACAACCCAGTGGTTGGGAACCGAATCGTCAACTACAACCCCGGCCCCCCGCAGGACAGCGACGGTCATATTGATGTGGTCCAGGCTCGGTACAGGTTTTCCTACATGCTCAAGGTGCAGGCCCTCGGTGAACCGTGCCCCCACGAGGAGAAGGGCCGAAACGAACTGTGAGGAGGCGCTGGCATCGATGACCAGGTGGCCGCCCCGAACTTCTCCGGTACCCTCCACTGCAAACGGCAGCGACGACGGCGTGCCGCCGCCTTCAGCGGAAACGGCCACTCCCAGCGCCTTGAGCGCTTCGATGATGGTTCCCATGGGCCGCTTCCGGGCATGCGGGTCGCCGTCGAACAGGCTGGCACCGTTCCGCAGCGCCGCCAGCGGCGGAACGAACCGCATCACCGTGCCGGCAAGGCCGCAGTCGATCCTGGTGGAAGCCGATGCGGCATTAGCCGGCAGCGGCAGAACCTCCAGGTCCGGCCCGAATGCTCCGTCGCCCGGCACCTCGGTGATGGTGGCGCCCAACTGCCGGAGCGCGTCAATCATCAGTGCGGAATCCCTGGAGTGCAGCGGCGCGCGCAGGCGCGACGGGCCGTTGGCCAGGGCGGCAAGGACCAGGTACCGGTTGGTCAGCGACTTTGAACCGGGCACCGTGATGGTGGCATCCACCGGGCGGGAGGCGAAGGGTGCAGGCCAGTGGGGGAGGGACGTTCCGGAGTTGTCCTGGGCGGTGGAGGGCGCGGCGGTCATGTCCTGCTTATGCCCCCGTGGCCTGTTCAACGGCGCGGCGGACCACCTTATCGGCTTTGGAGAGCTTCTTGTTGGTGGTCTTCCTGGCATCCGCGGCAAGGTGGGCGGCACCCTTCCGCGCGTCGGCGGCGAGGTGCTCTGCGCGCCACGCCAGTCCCGGTTTGCCTGCCGTGTCAACGGAAGCGAGCAGGGCCCCGCCGCTCAATGAAAGGTTCTTGAGCAGCTGGTTGCGGCGGTTCCCGCGGCCTTCCTTGCTGCTGATGTCCGCGCTGCGCCACTCGACAAAGGTGTTGAGAAGGGAGATGACGGTCAGCACAGTGGCTGAAAGCCGGGAAAACTTCCCGAGCCCAAAGAGGACGCCCGCGCCCACCTGCGTGCCACCGATAACCCGTGCCAGCGTCTTTTCGTCGGTACGGAACGGCAGCGCCGCCGTTGCCTTGCTCAGCAGGGGTGACAACTGTTGGGCGGTGTCATCGGCGTTCTTGAGCTTATCCATTCCGGCAAAAACAAAACTGGAAGCCAGCATGGGCCGTGCGAGTGTGCGGACAAAGGACATGGATTTCCTCCTGGATGGACGAACCGCGTCGGGTGCGGCGAAGTCGGTTCTAGTCTTGCACTTTTGGGGAATATTTGCCCAAGGCCAGGGGTTATGGATGCTGGGTCCGCGAGAGCCGGGCCCGAACCACAAAGCACCGGACAACAGAGCGGAGTTGGCCCTTGAGGCGGGTGTTGGACGGAATTGAAGCGGCAGGCCCGGTGGCAATGGACTCGTTGGAGGACGAACCCCCCGAGTACGGCTCGCCGCGTGCGCGGAGCCTGACAGTAGACTTGAAGGCAATGAGCACCTTGGATCCGGCCGTTTCGGCCATGTATGAGGCTTCCCAAAGCGAAGCCAAGAGCAGCGCTGACGCACGGCACGAGCCGGCGGAGGCGACGGCAGAATCCGTGCAGCCCAACGCGGAAACCACCGAAGAGGTGGTTGAGCTTTCCACGGAATCCGCCGAGGAGCGCCGAGTCCGCTTTGAGCGTGACGCGATGCAGTATGTCGATCAGCTTTACTCGGCTGCGATGCGCATGGCCCGGAACCCGGCTGACGCGGAGGACCTCGTCCAGGAGGCCTACACCAAGGCCTTTTCCGCGTTTCACCAGTACAAGCCCGGCACAAACCTCAAGGCCTGGCTCTACCGGATCCTGACGAACACCTATATCAATCTGTACCGCAAACGGCAGCGCGAGCCGCTCCAGTCCAACTCTGACACCATCGAGGACTGGCAGTTGGCGCGGGCTGAGTCACACACCTCCATCGGGCTCCGCTCCGCTGAGGCAGAGGCGCTGGATCACCTGCCCGATTCGGACGTCAAGCGCGCGCTCCAGGACATCCCCGAAGAGTTCCGCCTCGCGGTCTACTTCGCGGACGTGGAGGGCTTCGCGTACAAGGAAATTTCAGACATCATGAACACGCCCATCGGCACTGTGATGTCCCGGCTCCACCGCGGCCGGAGAATGTTGCGGGACATGCTCGGGGAGTACGCCGCCGAGCGGGGATTCAAAACGGCCGCAGGTCCGCAGGACGCGGCGGAAAGCACACAACAGGAGAACAGGAAATGAGCGACTGCCAGGGATTGGGCGACTGCGACGACACCCGGATGCAACGCATCTACGAGTATCTGGACGGAGCCTTGACCCGTAAGGACATCACGGAAATAAAGACCCACCTTGATGACTGCCCCGAATGCACGGAGCAGTACGACCTTGAGTGCGTCATCCGAAACATGGTCAAGCGTTCCTGCACTGAGGCTGCTCCCGAGAACCTCAAGAACGCCATCCTGGACCGGATCCATTCGATCCGCCCGGTGGACGCCTAGCCCAGGTCGGCTGTCCAGCAGCCGGGCAGGGCGACGATCCCGCCAATAAGTACAAAGGACCCCGGAAGCCGAGTGGCTTCCGGGGTCCTTTGCTGTGAACCGTAGTACCTGGCATTGTGCCTAGGTGTTGGGGCGCTTCCCGTGGTTCGCGCCGCCACGCTTACGGTCACGACGCTTGCGTGCACGCTTGCTCATAGCTGGCCTCCTTACTGTTGGTACTCAAAAGAGCTGCCCTCAAGTCTCCCACATGATGCGGCGCCCCGCGAACCGGCAACCACCGCGTGACCTGCGGTTCGATGTGCGGCCCTGGCGCGGAGCTACTTTTCGAGGAGGGAATTCCGGACGGCAATGCGGGCCTGCTCCAGCACCGTCCTGAGCGTTTCCAGGACCACGGGATTGAGTGGCTCCTTGCCGGCCTGAAGGCGCAGTTCGGTCCGGAGGTCATCACGGAAGGACTGGAGCATCATCTCGGCGTCCTTCAGGGAGCGTTTGCCCTCGGGGGCCGGCCTTCCAGTGGAGACCGTGAAATCGACCGAACCGGCGGCGGCACGGGCGGCCTCCGCCGTCGCTGCAAGGTCAGCCCGCAGCCCGCGCATATTGCTGCGGATGTCCTCGCGGAGGTTGTCTGCCAGTCGCCGTACGGAGGCGGAAATCTCTTTTTCAACTGCTGCCAGTTCTTCCCGGCGCAGGTTCAGCTCCGCCAGTCCGGCAGGCGTGATGCGGTAGTTGGTGCGGCGCCCGGCCGATTCCGTGGCGACCAACCCCTCCTCCTCGAGTTTCCCCAACCGTGGGTAGATGGTGCCCGCACTGGGGGAGTAGGTGCCGCCGAACCGTTCCTTGAGCGCCTTGATGAGCTCGTAGCCATGCTTCGGGCCGGACTCCAGCAGGGACAAAAGGTAGAGCCGCAGGGCACCGTGGGCAAAGACGGCCGGCATCAGGGCCGTTCTTCCGCGTTCCCGGACGATCCGCTGTGGAAGATGGACGTTGTTCCTGACACGGAATTGGTCCTGACGAGCATGAGTTTGGCGTCCGGACCGGCGATCGTTTCCACTTTGCCGCCGGGCACGTGGTACTTCTGCTGGTCGATCACCACTGTTCCACTGGCCGATTTGGCCACGATATCCACGCCGACGTCGTGGGGGATCCGGATGGTGAGGTCTCCCGATACTGAATTTGCCCCGAAATCCTGAGTGTAGCCCAGCAGGTCGAAACTCATGCCGCCGCTGACCGTGTTGGCCCGGATATGGCTGAAGTTGCCGGACGCCGTCACCTCGCCGGATACGGTCTTGGCAGTAAGGACGCCGCTGTGATCGCGGGCGCTCACCTCACCACTGACGGTGTTGACGTGCAGTTCGCCGTCCGTGCCGTCGGACATGACAGAGCCGGAAACAGTGTTCAGGCGCGTGCGGCCCGCCATCCCTGAAACGAGGCCGTCACCGCTGACGGTGCCTGCCTCAACTTCAACCGTCGCCGGAACCGCAATGCTGATGACTGCGTAATTCTCACTGTTGTGGCTGACCGTTCCCATGAGGTTCTTGAACCAGCCCTGCGGGCCATGCAGCTGGTGACGGACCTCCAGCCGGCCGTCCTCCAGCGAAACCGCCACGGGGTCGCCCTGGACCTCGGAAATTTCTATCCGGGTGACTGGCTCGTGATGCGCCACGACGTCGAAACGACCCCGCACCATGCCCAGCTTCAGGGACGTTACAGAGTCGACGTCGATGGTCTGGGCGCTTGTGACATCCCAGTTTTGCTCAGCCATTGGTCCTCCAAGACGATATATCGCGTGATGGAACCAACGTACTGCCAGCGTAGGCAGAGGTCAAGATATATCGTGAATTGCTCCTACTCCGGGACGGCCATGCCCAGCCACTGGAACCAGCCACGGTGCAGTACCAGCCAGGCCATGAGCCCGTATCCGGCCTGTCCGGGCGTACCGCCATTTGCGGCCAGGTCCTGGCGCCACTGTTCGTGGTTCAGGAGGGGAGAGAAAGTGTCAACATAAAGATGTTTGCGGCGCGTGGTGACGTCAGCGAAAGCCGTGTTCAACTCGTCGAGCCGGCGGTTCTGCGCAGGGTCCAGGGTGGGTGGCGGTCCCACTACAAAGACCCCCAGACGGTTCTGGGACGCAGAGTCCAGGATGTTGGCCAGATTGAGCCGGCTGCGGGCGGTGGAAAGTCCGAACTCGATATCCCGGCCGGACAGGCCTATCACCAAGCGGTTCTCGGCCTGGTCGCTGAACCGCCGGCCGGCCTCGTCCATCCAGCGCGCGGCCAGGCCTTCCGTTCCTTCCTGCGGACAGGGGAGGGCATAGCTTTCCAGGAGCATGCCATCCTGGGGAGTGCGGGCCAACACGCGGCCCAGCCAGCCGAGCGCCCGGGGATCACCGAGTCCAGCCAGCAGTTCATCTCCTACAGCTGCGATACGCAGCTTCCTGTCTTCCACACGTTCCTCTTAACTTCGGTGCTGGCTCTGCCCGTCGCCACCCGGACCACTTAGGGGGATCGGGCCGGCGCTGTCCATCCCATTAAACAGAACTGCCCGGCCGGAGTCTGGTATTTCGACGTCCGGCCGGGCAGCCTTACTGGTTACTTCCGCGCAAATGCCTGCTTCAGCAGGGCATCCTGCTCCGCGGCGTGGCGCTTCATGGAGCCGGCAGCCGTGGAGGCCGAGGCAGGCCGCGACACCAGGCGGACCCTGCGATCCAGGGCGTCCGGAAGGTTCAGGCCAATGAACGGCCACGGTCCCTGGTTGGCTGGTTCGTCCTGCGCCCAGACAACCTCGGCGTTGGGGTACTTGGCCAGCTCGGCAGCGATTTCCGCGTGCGGCAGCGGGTAAAGCTGCTCCACCCGGACAATCGCGGTCGTCTTGTCATCAGTCTTCTGCCGGGTGGACAGGAGATCGTAGTACAGGCGGCCGGAGACCAGCAGAACGCGTTCGACGGCGTCTGCGGCCAGCTGCTCATGGTCACCAATGACAGGCCGGAACCCGCCGTTGGTGAAGTCCTCCACTGAAGATGCGGCGGCCTTGAGGCGGAGCAGCTGCTTGGGCGTAAAGATGATCAGCGGCTTCCGCGGGCGGCTGTACGCCTGGCGGCGCAGCAGGTGGAAGTGCGAGGCCGCAGTGGTGGGGTTGGCCACGATCATGTTCTCTTCGGCACACAGCTGCAGGAAGCGCTCGATCCTTGCTGACGAGTGGTCCGGGCCCTGGCCCTCGTAGCCGTGCGGAAGCATCAGCACCAGTGAGGAGCGCTGGCCCCACTTCTGCTCGGCGGAGGAGATGAACTCGTCAATGATGGTCTGCGCACCGTTGACGAAGTCGCCGAACTGGGCTTCCCACAGGACGAGGGCATCGGGGCGTTCCACCGAGTAGCCGTACTCGAAGCCCATGGCCGCGTATTCGGACAGCAGTGAATCGTAGATCCACAGCTTGGCCTGGTCATCGGAGAGGTTGCCCAGCGGCAGCCATTCCTTGCCGTTGGCGCGGTCGTGGAAGACGGCGTGGCGCTGTACGAACGTGCCGCGGCGCGAGTCCTGGCCCGCCAGGCGAACCGGCACGCCTTCCATGATGAGGGAGCCAAAGGCTGCGATCTCGCCGAAGCCCCAGTCGATGCCGCCTTCGCGGGACATCTGTTCGCGCTTCTCCAGCAGCTGCTTCAGCTTCGCGTGGATGGTGAAGCCCTCCGGAGCCTCCAGGTGCGCCTTGCCGATCCGGGCCAGGGTATCCGCGGAGATGGCGGTGGACACGGGGGAATTCGTGCTGGAATCGGACTGCTGGGCGATGGGCCGTTCAATGTCCGACACAGCTGCCGAATCCGCGGTGATGATCGGAATCGGGGAGGTCTGCGCTGCGTGGGTCTCGGCGAAGACCCGCTCCAGCCGCTCCTGGTAGTCGCGGAGCAACTGCTCGGCTTCTTCCTCGGTGATGTCACCACGGCCGATGAGCGATTCAGTGTAGAGCTTGCGGACTGAACGCTTGGCTTCGATCAGGTTGTACATCAGCGGCTGGGTCATCGAGGGGTCGTCGCCCTCGTTGTGCCCGCGCCGGCGGTAGCAAACCATGTCGATCACAACGTCCTTGTGGAACCGCTGGCGGAACTCGTAGGCGAGCTGGCCGATGCGGACCACAGCCTCGGGATCATCGCCATTCACGTGGAACACCGGTGCCTGGATCATCTTGGCGACGTCGGTGGAGTACGTGGAGGACCGGGACGATGAGGGGGCAGTGGTGAAGCCCACCTGGTTGTTGACCACGATGTGGATGGTTCCACCGGTGCGGTAGCCGCGGAGCTGGGACAGGTTGAGTGTTTCGGCAACCACGCCCTGGCCTGCGAACGCAGCATCGCCGTGGACGACGATGGGCAGGACCGGGAACGACTCGCCCTGGTCCAGGCGGTCCTGCTTGGCGCGGACGATGCCCTCGAGGACCGGGTCGACTGCTTCCAGGTGGGACGGGTTGGCGGCCAGGTAAACCTTGGTCTCCTTGCCGTTGTCCGAGGTGAACGTTCCCTCAGTGCCGAGGTGGTACTTGACGTCGCCGGAGCCCTGGACGGAGCGGGGATCCTGGGTGCCCTCGAATTCGCGGAAAACCTGAGCGTAGGTCTTGCCGGCAATGTTGGTGAGCACGTTCAGGCGGCCGCGGTGGGCCATGCCGATGGCTACCTCGTCCAGGCCGTCATCGGCGGCGTCGGACATGATGGCGTCAAGCAGCGGAATCAGGGACTCGCCGCCTTCGAGGGAGAACCGCTTCTGGCCTACGAACTTAGTCTGCAGGAAGGTCTCAAACGCCTCCGCTGCGTTCAGCTTGGAGACGATGCGCAGCTGCTCTTCACGGCTGGGCTTTGAGTACGGGTGCTCCAGCTGGTCCTGGAACCACTTGCGCTCGGCAGGCTCCTGGATGTGCATGTACTCAATGCCCGTGGTGCGGCAGTAGGCGTCACGGAGGACGCCCAGGATGTCGCGGAACTTGAGCATGGGCTTGCCGCCGAAGCCACCGGTGGGCCATTCGCGGTCCAGGTCCCAGAGCGTCAGGCCGTATGTGAGGACGTCGAGGTCCGGGTGCTTGCGCTGGACGTATTCGAGGGGATCGGTGTCCGCCATCAGGTGTCCGCGGACGCGGTAGGAGTGGATCAGCTGCTGGATCCGGGCAACCTTGTTGATTTCGTCTGCCGGGTCCACCTGCTTGTCCGCGCTCCAGCGTACGGGCTCGTACGGGATGCGCAGGGACTCGAAGATCTCGTCATAGAAGTTCTGCGCGCCGAGCAGGAGCTGGTGGACCAGCTTCAGGAACTCACCGCTGCCTGCGCCCTGGATCACGCGGTGATCGTAGGTGGAGGTCAGCGTGAGGACCTTGCTGATGGCGTTCTGGGCGATGATCTTCTCGCTGGCACCCTGGAACTCGGCGGGGTAGTCGAGTGCGCCGACGCCGATGATGGCTGCCTGCCCTTTGGAAAGGCGCGGCACGGAGTGCACAGTGCCGATGCCGCCCGGGTTGGTCAGGGAGACCGTGGTGCCCTGGTGGTCCTCAGCGGTCAGCTTGCCGTTGCGGGCACGCTTGATGAGGTCCTCGTAGGTGTGCCAGAACTCGGAGAAGTTGAGGGTCTCGGCCTTTTTGATGTTCGGCACCATCAGCAGGCGGGTTCCGTCGGGCTTCGGCATGTCGATGGCGATGCCGAAGTTGACGTGTGCCGGCTGGACGGCGACTGGCTTGCCGTCCACTTCGTCGTAGTACACGTTCATGGAAGGGAACTGGGAGAGCGCGCGGATGACCGCGTAGCCGATGAGGTGCGTGAAGGAGACCTTGCCGCCGCGTGCGCGGGCGAGGTTGGAGTTGATGACAACGCGGTTGTCGATCAGCAGCTTGGCAGGGATGGCCCGGACGCTGGTGGCGGTGGGTACCTGGAGGCTGGTGACCATGTTGGTGGCAATGGCCTTTGCCGGTCCGCGAAGGACGGAAACAACGTCCTCTTCAGGAGCCGTAGGGGCCTTGACGTTCTTGGGCAGCTGCGCCGGGATGGGCTGCGAGCCCGTGCCGGACTCGGTCTTCTTCGAACCGTCGCGGGCCACGGTGGCAGGAGCCTTCTTCACCGGTGCGGGCGCAGAAGCAGCGGATGCCGCAGAGGCAGGCGGTGCCGCCGGAGCGGGAGGGGCTGCTGCCGGCGGCGCTGCCGGTGCCGCAGGAGCTGTATTCACAACCGGCATCTCCCTGGTTGCAGGGTGGGCAGCGGCATGCCCCGAGTTTCCGTTGGAAGAAGAACTGCCGGCCGAGCCGAAGGATTCAAACAGCGGCCACCATTTGGCGTCGACAGCGTTCTTGTCCTTTTGGTACTGCTCGTACAGTTCGTCAACGAGCCACTCGTTTCCGCCAAATTCCTCTGGTAGACGGTGGCTAGGCTGCTCTGGCACTTGAAATACGCCTCTTCCATGAGTTTGATTTCTCTCCGGCCCACGGTGCTTCAGCACTACGTTTCAACCGGTCTCTGCGTCCTCTGAACCCAGACCAATGCCAGTCTAGTAAGCATCGTGTGGTAACTGCCAATAAGGGTGACCCAAATCATGAAGTGACGCGAAACGGCCCGAATATGGCGTCCTGGCGTGAGGGGAAATAAGGGTTTTGCGGCGCCTGCCGGCCGCCCCGGGGGCCGCGGCGGGAGTCGCGGCGGGACAGTCCGGCTCCTGTAGACTGAAATTCTTATGGACAGTAAATCTAGGTGCCGGCCTGGGGGCTGTCAGCGGAGCGCAAAGAGCGCCGCACAGTCCACCCGCAGAGCCGGCAAACCCCGAACACGCGCCCATCACCATTCGCTGGCACAACCGGCGGCAGCTGCAAAGGAAACTGCGTCGGCATCGGCCGACCACCCTCCGCCGGACCGATATTCCTGGTGCCGCCTCCCGTCTTCAATGCCCTGCCTTGCAGCCACCGCTGTCGGGACGGGATGCTGAATGGAATGGCTCCTCCTCGCAGCTGGTTTGCTGCTGATCGCCGGCACGGGCTTTTTTGTCGCCGTCGAATTTTCCCTTATTGCCCTTGACCAGGCCACTGTCCAGAGGGCCATCGACGACGGCGACGCCGGCGCGGTTCCTTTGCTTGCCTGCCTGAAGTCCCTCTCCACCCAGCTCTCCAGCTGCCAGCTGGGCATCACGTTGACCACCTTGCTGACCGGTTACGTGATGGAGCCATCAGTGGGCCGGCTTCTGGAAGCGCCGCTGGCCGCCGTCGGACTTCCCGACGTAGCCGTGGCCTCCATCTCGCTGGTCCTGGCGATGGTGATCGCCACCCTGCTGTCGATGCTCCTGGGCGAACTGGTCCCCAAGAACATGGCCATCGCACTTTCCTTCCCCGTGGGCCGCGCCCTGGCACGGCCACAGCTGATGTTCACCGCCGTGTTCAAACCCGCCATCGTGGTGCTTAACGGCTTTTCCAACAAGGTCCTGAACGTCTTTGGGCTGGAGGCGAAGGAAGAGATTTCCGGCGCCAGGACACCTGCAGAACTCTCGTCGCTGGTGCGGCGGTCCGCGGAGATGGGAACGCTCGACGCCGGCACGGCCAACTTCGTGGCACGCACCCTGAACTTCTCGACGCGGACGGCGGCCGATGTTATGACGCCGCGTATTCGGGTGGAAACCATCGAGGCCGACCAGCCGGTCTCCGACATCGTTGCTGCCGCACGCCGGACCGGATACTCACGTTTCCCGATCATCGGTGAATCCGCAGACGACATCAGGGGCCTGGTCCACGTCAAAAAGGCGGTGGCCGTTCCCTGGGACCGCCGGCAAAACCTGGAAGCCGGGGCCATCATGACGGACGTCCTTCGGGTTCCGGAGACCATCCACCTCGACGCCCTGCTGGCGGAACTCCGCGAGGGCAACCTGCAGCTCGCGATTGTCCTGGACGAATACGGTGGAACCGCCGGCATCGCCACCCTCGAGGACCTCGTGGAGGAAATCGTGGGCGAGGTGTCGGACGAGCACGACAAGGTCCGACCCGGGCTGCTGCAGAGCGCGTCGGGCGACTGGTACTTCCCCGGACTGCTCCGCCCGGATGAACTGTCAGAACAAATTTCCGGCCTGACCGTTCCCGATGAGGCGGCCTACGAAACAGTGGGCGGCTATGTGATGAGCAAGCTCGGCCGAATCGCCATGGTGGGCGACACGGTCCCCGTTGGCGGCGGAACCCTGAGTGTCACCAGGATGGACGGCCGGCGCATCGACCGGATCTGTTTCCAGCCGGCGGCCGAGCCGGAGTCCGGGAACAACGACGACGGGACTGAACGATGAGCGACTGGGCCGGAATACTGTGGCTGGTTGTCCTCCTGTTCGGCAACGCGTTTTTTGTTGCCGCCGAGTTTGCGGTGATGTCAGCACGGCGCAGCCAGATCGAACCGCTGGCCGAAGCCGGTTCCAAGCGGGCGCAAACCACGCTCCGGGCCATGGAGAACGTTTCGCTGATGCTCGCGTGCGCCCAGCTGGGCATTACGGTCTGTTCCCTGCTGATCCTGCTGGTGGCAGAGCCGGCCATCCACCACCTGCTGGTTGTGCCGCTGGAGATGTTGGGCCTGCCGATGGAAGTTGCCGATGTGGCTGCCTTCGCCGTGGTGCTGATGCTGGTGACGTTCCTGCACGTGACCTTCGGCGAGATGGTGCCGAAGAACATTTCGGTGAGCGTGGCCGACAAGGCAGCGCTCTTGCTCGCCCCGCCGCTGATGTTCGTTGCCCGGCTGGTCCACCCCGTCATCTCCGTTCTTAACTGGTCCGCGAACCACATCCTCAAGCTGCTCCGCATTGAGCCCAAGGATGAGGTGAATTCCTCCTTCACCCTTGAAGAGGTGCAGTCGATCGTGCAGGAGTCAACGCGCCACGGCCTGGTGGACGACGATGCCGGGCTCATCACCGGCGCGCTCGAATTTTCGGAATACAGTGCGGCGGACATCATGGTTCCGCTGGAAAAACTGGTCATGCTGAAGGCAGCCACCACCCCGGTGGAGTTCGAGAAGGCCGTAAGCCGCACCGGATTCTCACGCTTCCCCATGCTTGACGATGACGACCTTCTGTACGGCTACCTCCACGTGAAGGACGTCCTGTCCATCCCGGAGGCGGCCTACGAGCACCCCATCGCCGAGAGCCGGATCAGGTCGCTCGCGAACCTGGCCCTGGACGACGAGATCGAAAAGGCGATGTCGGTGATGCAGCGCACCGGTTCGCATCTGGCGCGGGTCATCGGCCCCGATGGCAATACCAAGGGCGTCCTGTTCCTGGAAGACGTCATCGAGCAGCTTGTGGGGGAAATCCGCGATGCCACCCAGGCCACGGGCGTCCGCAGGCTGGGGCAGCCAAACGGCGCCTGACAGTCCGGGGGCCCGGATATAGGACGAAGGTCTGGACTGTCTTATCCCTAAATAGGAATCATTCCTATTTAGGTATAAGCTCGACTGGTTCTTTCCGTTCCCCTGAGCCGAGGTTTCCGTGCGCCGTTTCGCCGCTGCCCGAACGTCTTTAGCCGCCCTTGCCGGGCTGGGCTTGATGCTCACCGCCTGCAGCCCGCAGCCTGAGGTGCCGTCCGAAGCTGCGGCTGGCATCAACGTGGTGGCATCCACCAACGTCTACGGGGACATCGCCACAACAATCGGCGGAGACAAAGTCAGCGTTACGGCCATCATCACCAAGACGAGCCAGGACCCGCATTCCTACGAAGCCACCGCGCAGGACCGGTTGGCCGTGTCCAAGGCGGACCTCGTCATCGAAAATGGCGGCGGTTACGACGATTTCCTCCACACCCTTGCCGAGGACAGCAACCTTGACGCAGGCAAGGTGCTGAACGCCGTCGAACTCTCCGGCCTGGCGCACCCGGAGGAAGAGGCCTCGGGCGGGGCCACCCCCGCGGAATCGCCGGCAGGGGATGACCACGCGCACGATCACGGCGGGTTGAACGAGCATGTCTGGTACAACTTCGCAGCCATGGGAAAGCTGGCCGATAGCGTTGCCGCCAAGCTTGGTGAGCTGGAGCCTGCATCCGCCACAACCTTCGAATCGAACGCTGCTGACTTCAAGTCCGGGCTGGAGGAACTGGCCGGAAAACTTGAAGGGCTGAAGGCCGGAGCGGCCGGGGCCCAGGTGGCTGTCACCGAGCCGGTGCCCGTGTACCTGCTCGAAGCTGCAGGCCTGGAGAACGCTACGCCTGAGGACTACACTGCTGCGATTGAGGAAGGCTCCGACGTTCCGCCGGCCGTCCTCAAGGCAGCAACCGACCTGGTGTCCTCCACGTCTGTCCGGTTCCTGGCCTACAACGGGCAGACCGAAGGTCCGCAGACCGAAGCGCTGAAGCAGGCCGCCGAAGCGGCAGGGGTTGCGGTGCTCGATTTCAGTGAAACGCTGCCGGAGGGCAAGACCTACGTGCAGTGGATGACGGGCAATGTGGACAACGTCAGCAAAGTTCTGGAGAAGAATAGTTGAAACCCGTGGTCAGCCTCACCGGGGCGTCCCTCGCATTCGGAAAGCGGACGCTCTGGGAGGATCTGGACTTGGACATCAGGCCCGGCGAGTTCTTTGCCGTGCTCGGCCCCAACGGCAGCGGCAAGACAAGCTTTTTGAAGGTCCTGCTGGGTCTCCAGGACCTGCACCGGGGCAAAGCCAGCCTTGGCGGGCACCCCGTTGAGCGGGGCAGCAGCCTGATTGGCTACATCCCCCAGCAAAAGTCTTTCGCCCGGGATACGCCCATGCGTGCACGGGATCTCGTGGGCCTGGGCGTGGACGGCCACCGCTGGGGACTCCGCCTGTCCTCGGCCAAGGCGAACCGCAGGATTGACGAGCTCCTTGAACTGGTGGGTGCAACGGAGTACGCCAAGGTTCCGGTGGGCCAGCTCTCCGGCGGCGAGCAGCAGCGGCTCCGTGTGGCCCAGGCCCTCGCCACTGACCCCCAGGTCCTGCTCTGCGACGAACCCCTGCTCTCCCTCGACCTGCACCACCAGCAGGCCGTCAGCGCCCTGATCAACAAACAATGCCACGAGCAGAACAGCGCCGTGGTTTTTGTCACCCACGAGATCAACCCCGTGATCGACTACGTGGACCGCGTGCTGTACCTTGCGGGAGGCCGCTTCAGGGTCGGGACCCCGGAAGAGGTCATGACCACCGAAGTCCTCTCCGACCTTTACGGCAGCCACGTTGAGGTGATCCACGCCAACGGGCGCATCGTGGTGGTGGGCCTGCCGGATGCCACCACGCATCATCACGCGGAAGCCCATGCCCTTGCCGGAGAGGTGGCCTGATGGACACCGACAGTATTGTTGGCGCGATCTTCAGCTTCGAGAACTACGGCGAGTTGCTGGTCCTGGTCCAGAACTCGATTTGGGCAGGAGCAGTCCTGGGCCTGCTCGGCGGGCTGGTGGGAACCTTCGTTATGAAGCGCGACCTGGCGTTCGCGGTGCACGGAATTTCCGAACTGTCCTTCGCCGGCGCCGCCTTTGCCCTGCTGATCGGGGCTGACATCGTTTTTGGTTCGCTGATCGGCTCTGTGGCCGCAGCGCTGCTGCTGGGCCTCATGGGGGTCAGGGCCAGGGACAAGAACTCAATCATCGGCGTGATTATGCCGTTCGGGCTGGGCCTCGGAATCCTGTTCCTGTCCTTGTATGAGGGCCGCGCGGCGAACAAGTTTGGTTTGCTCACTGGGCAGATAGTGTCAGTTGACACCGTGCAGCTTCAGGCCCTTGCCGGAACCGCGGTGGTGGTGATGGTGGTCCTCGCGGCCATCTGGCGTCCACTGAACTTTGCCAGCGTGGATCCGGAACTGGCCGAGGCCCGGGGCGTTCCCGTCCGGACGCTCGCCATCGTTTTTATGGTCCTGCTGGGAATCAGCGTGGCTCTTTCCATCCAGGTGGTGGGAGCCCTGCTCGTGCTCGCACTCCTGATCACACCGGCTGCCGCCGCCCTGCGGGTGACTTCCTCTCCGGTGGCGGTGGTGGTGCTCAGCGTGGCGTTCGCCATAACGGCGACCGTCGGCGGAATCCTGCTGGCACTGGGCGGCCGCATCCCCATCAGCCCCTACGTCACCACGTTGTCGTTCCTGATCTATGTGGTTTGCCGCGTCATCGGATCCGTCCGGTCCTCCCGGGGCATCAACGGCAGGGTACTGCAGGCGCACTGATCGTGCAGGCGCCTACCCTCCATCCCCACGGGGCAAGCGGCAGGGACAGCTCCCGACGCCGGGCCCTCCTAAAGCTTGCCGGCGGCCCTGAGTGCCGAGCAGTCCGGGCACAACCCAAAGATCTCCACCGTGTGCGCTACTTCGGTGTACCCGTGTTCGCTGGCTGTGCGGGCTGCCCACGTTTCCACGGCCGGCGCTTCCACCTCGACGGCCTTGCCGCAGTTCCGGCACAGGAGGTGGTGGTGGTGGCCGGTGACGGCACAGCGGCGGTATACCGCTTCGCCTTCGCCATTGCGCAGCACGTCCACCAGCCCCTCGTCGGCAAGGGATTGGAGGATCCGGTAGGCCGTGGCGAGGGAGACCGATACGCCCTGGTTCTGCAGGATACGGTAGAGCTCCTGCGTGCTGACAAAATCGTCAAGTTCATCAAGGGCGGCGCTCACTGCCAGCCTCTGCTTGGTGACGCGCTGTTCCTTGCCGGCGGCAGGACCGGACGCTCCGGCAGAACCGGCAACCGCCCGCGTGGTGCCGCCCGAGGCCGGGGCAGAAGCGGGCTTGGTGGAATCAGCCTTGGTGCCGAACGGCATGGATGAACTCGCTTCCCTCAGGTTGTGGCAAAGATCAAGATTACCAGCCGGAGCTTCGTGGACAGGGGTTCGTGCCGGACCCTAGGCTGGCGCTATGAAGCTGACCAAATACACCCATGCCTGTGTTCGGCTCGAGAAGGACAACCGGATCATCGTGCTGGATCCCGGGACATTTTCGGAATCGGCTGAGGCCCTGGCCGGTGCCGAAGCAGTGCTGGTCACGCACGAACATGGCGACCATATCGACGTTCCCGTAGTGGTGGCTGCCTTAAAGGGCAACACGGACCTGGCGGTTTTTGCCCCTGCGGGCGTTGCCGACAACCTGCGCAAGGAAGCTCCCGAAGCCGCGGCCCGTATTAATACCGTCGATCCCGGGTCATCCTTCGAAGTGGCCGGCTTCGAGGTCCGCAGCTTTGGCGGACAGCACGCCTTGATCCACCCGCAAATCCCCGTCGTGGCAAACGTCGGCTACCTCCTGGACGGAAACGTGTACCACCCGGGCGATTCGTTTGTTATTCCTGACGGCATCAGCGTGCAGACACTCCTCGTTCCCCTTCATGCGCCATGGAGCAAGGCCGCCGAGGTGGTGGACTTCGTGATCGGCGTCCGCGCACCCCGCGCCTTCCAGATCCATGACGGACTGCTTAATGACGCTGGCCTGAAGATTGTGGAGGGCCATGTCAAGAGGCTCGGCGCAAAATACGGTACGGAGTATCAGCACCTGGCCGCACGGGAGTCCGTAGAAATCTAAATCTCTGCGCCGTCCCAGCTGCCGGTGTCGAAGAACCGCCGGATCACCGCTTCATACGGCGCAGGCTCCAAGCCGTGCGAAACCAACCAGTCCGGGTGGTAGTAGTTGCCGGCGTAGCGTTCGCCGCCGTCGCACATCAGCGAGACGATGCTGCCCTTCCGGCCCTCCGCGATCATTTCGGCAATGACCTGCCACACGCCCCAGAGGTTGGTGCCGGTAGAGGGGCCGGCGTGGAGTCCGGCGAGGGTGTGCAGGTGGCGCATGGCGGCGACCGATGCTGCGTCCGGAACCTGGATCATGTGGTCGATCACGGATGGCACGAAGCTGGGCTCCATCCTCGGCCGGCCAATGCCCTCGATCCTGGATGGCAGGCCGGTGGCCGGGCAGGCGGTGTTACCCCGCCAGCCCGGGTAAAAGGCTGAGTTCTCCGGGTCCACTACCAGAAGCCGCGTGGGATGGCTGTGGTAACGGAGGTACCTCCCGATCGTTGCGCTGGTGCCGCCCGTCCCTGCGCCCACCACAATCCAGTCCGGGATGGGATGTTCCTCCAGTTCGAGCTGGCCGAAGATGGACTCCGCGATGTTGTTGTTTCCGCGCCAGTCCGTTGCCCGCTCGGCGTAGGTGAACTGGTCCATGTAGTGCCCGCCGCAGGTGGCGGCGACTTCCTCCGCCGTCGCATAGACCTCGGAGGCATGGTCCACCAGGAGGCATGCGCCGCCGAACTGCTCAATTAGGGCAATCTTTTCGGCGCTGGTAGTGCGTGCCATGACGGCGATGAACGGCAGCCCCAGGAGTTGGGCAAAATAGGCTTCGGACACGGCGGTGCTGCCGCTGGAGGCCTCAACAATGGTGGTGTCTTCCCTGATCCAGCCGTTGACCAGCCCGAACAGGAAAAGGGAGCGCGCGAGCCGGTGTTTGAGGGAGCCGGTACGGTGCGTGGACTCATCCTTCAAGTAGAGCTGTACACCCCAGTGCTCGGGGAGGGGCACCGAGTAGAGGTGGGTATCGGCGGAGCGGTTGTTTTCTGCCGTGATTTTCCGGATGGCTTCATCGGCCCAGTCCCGGCCCGCGGTGCGCTCGATCTTCACCGCACCAGCCTACCCGCGGCCGCCGGAGCTGCCGTTAGAGTGGGAGCGTTGGCTGCCCACCGGAAGGAGCACGATGAACCCCCTCATGGATGTCTCGGCGCTGGAGAAGCGCCTGGCTGCCGGCAGGCGCACCGTGCTGCTGGACGTGCGCTGGGCCCTGGGGGACCCGCACGGCCACGACCACTACCTGCAGGGGCACCTGCCGGGCGCCGTCTTCGTTGACCTGGCCGCCGAACTTGCAGACCCTGCAGCTCCCGAGCGGGGCAGGCACCCGCTGCCAACTCCCGGCGCCTTGCAGGAAGCGGCGAGGCGCTGGGGTATCACCCGGGGTGCTGTTGTGGTGGCCTACGATGACAGCGCCAACATGGCGGCCGCACGGGCGTGGTGGATGCTGCGGAACGCCGGCGTTCGCGAGGTTTACCTGCTCGACGGCGGCCTGGCAGCGTGGCGGGCGGCCGGCTTGCCAATCGAACAGGGCGAGGTCAGGGCCAGTCCCGGTGACGTCACCCTGGCAGACGGACAGATGCCGGTCCTTGGGGCAGCCGATGTGACCGGCTGGCTGGAGGCCGGGCTCCTTGCGTCTGGTCCCGCTTCGGAGAGAATTCTTCTCGACGCGAGGGCCGGAGAACGGTACCGCGGCGACATTGAGCCTGTTGATCCCCGCGCAGGCCATATCCCTGGTGCAGTCAGCGCTCCAACCACCGCGAACGTGGACGGCGCGGGCCGCTTCCTGCCTCCCGCCGAGTTGCGCCGGCGCTTCGAATCGCTGGGCATCACCGACGACAGCCGGGTGGGCGTCTACTGCGGTTCCGGGGTCACGGCAGCCCATCAGGTGGCAGCCCTTGAGCTCGCCGGATTCCGTGCTGCCCTCTATCCCGGGTCCTTCTCAGAGTGGTCCAGCAATGCCAACCTGCCTGTGGTGACGGGACCGGAACCCGGCGGCGGCGGGCCGGCTGAGTGGAAACATGGCGAGGCTGAAGAGTAGCGTCGCACTATGACTCCTGGACGTCCCGTGCCGCCGCCCCTCGCAAAACCTGTCACCCCCAAACCTGCCGCTCCGGCACCAGCCGGCTCTGGCGTTATTGCCTCCGACGACGGCGTCCTGGCCGCCGCTTACGGCGCGACGTCTCCGGACAGCGGGCTGGTGCCGCTAACCCTTGCCCGGCGCACTCCCGGGGCGGACGACGTCGAAATCGCCATTGAGTTTTGCGGGCTGTGCCATTCCGATGTCCACGCGGTGCGTGGGGAGTGGGGCGGCCAGAGCTGGCCGCTTGTGCCCGGCCACGAAATCGTGGGTACTGTCAGCCGGGTCGGGTCAGCCGTCACCGACTTCGCGCCCGGGGACCCCGTGGGCGTGGGCTGCATGGTGGATTCCTGCCGCGAGTGCGAAAGCTGCCTGGACGGGCTGGAACAGTACTGCGAAATCGGGATGACCGCCACGTACGGGGCCGTGGACCGGCGGAACGGCGGTTCCCTGACGCAGGGCGGCTATTCCTCCTCCGTGGTGGTGGACCGCCGCTATGTCCTTCGGGTGCCCGAATCCCTGGATCCCGCCGCCGTCGCACCGTTGCTGTGTGCCGGGGTGACGACGTTTTCGCCCCTGCGGCATTTCGACGTCGAAGAAGGCGATGTGGTGGGTGTGGTGGGGCTGGGCGGACTCGGCCACATGGCCGTCAAGCTCGCCAAAGCCATGGGAGCCAAGGTGGTGGTGTTCACCACGTCCGAATCCAAAGTGCCGGCCGCCCTTGAACTGGGCGCCGACGAGGTAGTTTTGTCCCGCGATGAGGCAGCGATGGACGCCGCCAACCGCACCATCGACCTGATCATCGACACCGTGGCAGCCCCGCACGACCTGAACCCGCTGTTCCGCACCCTGCGCGTGGACGGTGCACTCTTCCAGCTCGGCCTTCCGTCCGAAGCGATGCCGCCCGTGAATCCTCGGGCGCTGATCCGGCGCCGGATAGCCTATGCCGGCTCCTTGATCGGAGGCATTGCCGAAACCCAGGAAATGCTGGACTTCTGCGCGGAGCACGGCGTTGTTGCGGACGTTGAAGTGGTCCGGGCAGACCAGCTGAACGACGCCTACGATCGGATGGTCGCGGGCGATGTGAAATACCGGTTTGTGCTGGACACCAGTACCCTGCAGGCACCCGCCAAGGAGGCAGACGCATGAGCACGCTCTTCACCAGGATCCTGAACGGCGAAATCCCCGGCCGCTTTGTCTGGCGGGAAGACGACGTGGCGGCATTCCTCACCACGGGACCCTTGGCCGACGGACACACCCTGGTGGTCCCCACAGAGGAAGTGGACCGCTGGACCGACGCTTCCCCGGAGACCCTGGCGAGGGTCATGGAGGTGGCCCGGCGGATCGGAGCCGTCCAGGTGGACACCTTCGGCGCGGCGCGGGCCGGGCTGATCGTGGCAGGTTATGAAATTAACCACCTTCACGTGCATGTGTGGCCTTCGAGGAGCATGGCGGACTTCAACTTCGCCTCGGCAGACCAGAATCCTGATCCGAAGGTCCTGGATGCCAATGCCGAGAAACTGCGGGAAGGCCTCCGGGCGGCAGGATACGGCGAATTCGTTCCGGCTTCCTAGCCGCTAGGCCGGGGCCAGCGCCTTGTTGAGCACGGCGCGGATCCGCTTTTCGGAGACCGAATAGGCCGTTCCAAGTTCGACGGCGAAGAGGCTCACCCGGAGCTCTTCGATCATCCAGCGGACCTGGGCCAGTTCGCCGCCGGCCCGCCGTCCCGGAAGCAGGGCGGAAACGGCGTCGTCGTAGTCGTCCTCGAGCCGCTGCACTACTGCCATGCTGAGGGCATCGCGCTGGACGTTGCCGGGGAGGCGCTCCAGCCGCTTCTCGATGGCGGCGAGGTACCTGGGGAGCTGGCTGAGCTGGCCATAGCCGGTGCGTGCCACAAACCCCGGGTACACCAAGTTCTCCAGCTGGCTCTTGATGTCATTGAGCGCGCTGATGAGTGCAAGGCTGGTAGTGCCCTTGAGCTGCTTTTCAATCCGCCGGGTGGCGGCAAGGATGCGCTCCACCACGGCGGTCACGCTGAACACAGTATCGATCAGCTCGGCCCGGACCACTTCATAGAGCGCATCGAAGGACTGCCGGTCCCAGGGCAATTCTGCCGGGGTGAGTTTGTCGATGGCTGCCAGCGCGCAGTCGGCAATCAGCGCTGCGACCGAGCCGTGCGGGTTCTGGCTGAATGTCAGCTTCTCGGTGTTGCTCAGGTGCTCCAGCACGTACCGGTCGGGAGCGGGAACGCGCAGCGCCAGCAGCCTGATCACACCGCCGCGCATGGCGTCCTGCTGCTCGTCCGGGGTCTGGAAAACCCGGAGTGCCACCGACTCGCCCTGGTCAA
Organism: Pseudarthrobacter sp. R1; assembly: GCF_024494415.1. NCBI lineage: Bacteria > Bacillati > Actinomycetota > Actinomycetes > Micrococcales > Micrococcaceae > Pseudarthrobacter > Pseudarthrobacter sp. R1. Next base: position 813,338 of record NZ_JAMKFI010000008.1, read on the forward strand.
CCAACGCCGGATAACCGGTGACAGTGTGGCCTTTGACCAGGCTGCTGACCTGGCGTTGGATGGTGCCAAAGCTCCATTCGGTCAGGCCTTCCTGCTCCCGGAATCCGGCGGGGCCGGAGCCAGCCGGGACGGAGGCGGGCGCCTGCACCCGGGGATTCCCGGCGTCGTCCGACGCGGCCCCCGTACGCGCCGCCTTGCTGCGCGGGGCGGTAGAGGCAGGCGTGGCACCGAGAGATTCGGCAATGGCCCGCCGGGTGGCGGGTGCAAGCTGTTCCTGCAGGGCCGCGAGGTCCTTGCCCTCGTCCAGGACCTTGCCCTTGCTGTCCACTACCTTGAAGGTCACGCGAAGGTGCGGGGGCACCGCGTCCCAGTTCCACGAACCGGGTGGGATGATGCTTCCGCGGATGCGGCGGAGCGCAAGTTCGAGGGACGGTTCCAGTTCATCCGAGGCCGGGTCGAAGTCGGACTCCAGTACCGCCACTGCCTGCCGGGCTACGTCCGGGGCAGGAACAAAGTTCTTGCGGATCTGCTTCGGCAGGGACTTGATCAGGGCCGTCACCAGTTCCACGCGCTGGCCGGGGATCAGCCACCGGAATGCCTTGTCGTCCAGCTGATTCAGGAAAAGGACCGGCACCTCGGCAGTGACGCCGTCGTTCGGGTTGGGCGGCGAGCCGGGGGCGACCGGGTGGAACTCGTAGGTCAGCGGGAGTTCAAAGCCCTTGTGCAGCCAGGTCTTCGGGTAGGCGGATTCGTCGAGCTCGTCGGCGTCATTGTTGAGGAGGAGCGACTTGTCATAGTCCAGGAGGTCCGGGTTCTGGTGCCGGGCGTCCTTCCACCATTTATCAAAGTGCCGCTCGGACACAACGTCCTGCCCCACCCGGCCATCGTAGAACTCAAACAGCGTCTCGTCGTCCACCAGGAGGTCCCGGCGCCGCATCCTGGCTTCGAGTTCCTCAACCTCCTGCAGGAGGGCCCGGTTGCGGTGGAAGAACTTGTGGTGGGTTTTCCAGTCGCCCTCCACCAGGGCGTGCCTGATGAAGAGTTCCCGGGCGACCACCGGATCCACCCTGCCGTAGTTGATCCTGCGCTGGGCGATGATGGGCACGCCGTACAGCGTGACCTTTTCGTAAGCCATGACCGCGCCCTGGCGGGTGGACCAGTGGGGTTCGCTGTAGCTGCGCTTGACGAGGTCCGGGGCCACCTGCTCTGCCCAGGCGGGATCGAATTTCGCTGCAACCCTGGCCCAGAGCCGGCTCGTTTCCACCAGCTCCGCCGCCATCACGAAGGTGGGCGACTTCTTGAACAATGCAGAACCGGGGAAGATTGCGAAGCGGCTGCCCCTGGCCCCGGCGTACTCACGCTTGCGCTCATCCAGGATGCCGACGTGGCTCAGGAGCCCGGACAGGAGGCTGATGTGGATGCCGTCGTGGTTGCCTACCGGATCGGCCAGGCGCTTGTTGTCCAAACTGATGCCCAGGGGCCGGGCAAGCTGGCGCAGCTGGGCAAACAGATCCTGCCACTCGCGCACCCGAAGGTAGTTGATGAATTCGGCCCGGCACAGCCGGCGGAAGGCCGACGACGACAGCTCCTGCTGCTTCTCCTGGATGTAGTTCCACAGGTTCAGGAAGCCGGTGAAGTCCGAGTTCTCGTCCTTGAACCGGTTGTGCTTTTCCGCCGCGAGTTGCTGCTTGTCCGTAGGGCGCTCACGGGGGTCCTGGATGGTGAGGGCTGCTGCCAGGATCATGACTTCACGGACACAGCCGCGTTTTCCAGCTTCTACGATCATCCGGCCCAGCCGGGGATCCACCGGGAGTTGGGCGAGCTTTTGCCCGACGGCGGTGAGCCCGCCGCCGCTTTTCGCGCCGCCCGTGCCGTTCTGGGGCTGTGCGGCAGCCAGGGCGCCGAGCTCGCGCAGCAGCGTGACGCCGTCGTTGATTGCCCGGGTTTCGGGAGGCTCCACGAAGGGGAAGTTTTCGACGTCCTTCGGTCCCCGTGCCACTCCCATCGCTGTCATCTGGAGGATGACGGCGGCCAGGTTGGTACGCAGGATTTCGGGATCGGTGAAGCGGGGCCGGGACTCGAAGTCCTCCTCCGAGTAAAGGCGGATGGCGATGCCGTCGGACACGCGGCCGCACCGGCCGGAACGCTGGTTGGCCGATGCCTGCGAGACGCGCTCGATGGGGAGCCGCTGGACCTTGGTGCGGTGTGAGTATCGCGAGATGCGCGCCGTGCCTGTGTCGATCACGTACTTGATGCCCGGCACTGTCAGTGACGTCTCTGCCACGTTGGTGGCGAGCACGATCCGGCGTTTGTTGCCGGGATGGAACACCTTGTGCTGTTCCTGCAGGCTCAGGCGTGCGAACAGGGGGAGGATTTCAGTTCCGGCCAGCCTTCTATTGGACTGGATCCGGGACTGGAGGGCGTCAGCGGCATCACGGATCTCGCGCTCGCCGGAAAAGAATACGAGGATGTCGCCAAGTGCTTCCGCAGCGAGTTCATCCACCGCGTCACAGACGGCATCGAGCGGGTCGCGGTCTTCCTCGAGCTCGTCGTCGGACGCGTTCTCTGCATCTGTCCCGGCCGGCGGCTGAGACAGTGGGCGGTACCGGATTTCCACCGGGTACGTCCGCCCGGAGACCTCGATAATGGGGGCGGGGACATCGGGAGTGCCGAAATGGTTGGCGAAGCGTTCCGGATCGATGGTGGCGGAGGTGATGATCACCTTGAGGTCGGGCCGCTGCGGCAGGATCCGCTTGAGGTAGCCGAGGATGAAGTCGATGTTGAGGCTGCGCTCGTGGGCTTCGTCGATGATGATCGCGTTGTACTTGCGCAGCAGCTTGTCGCGCTGGATTTCCGCCAGCAGGATGCCGTCGGTCATCAGCTTGACCTTGGTGTTCCGGCTGACTTCGCCGGTGAAGCGGACCTGGAAGCCCACCTCCTGGCCGATGTCCACGCCCAGTTCCTCGGCGATGCGTTCCGCAACCGTGCGGGCTGCAAGCCGGCGCGGTTGGGTGTGGCCGATCAGGCCGTTCTCGCCCAGGCCAAGCTCAAGGCACATCTTGGGAATCTGGGTGGTCTTACCGGAGCCGGTCTCGCCGGCGATGATGGTGACCTGGTTCGCTGCGATGGCGGCCATCAGGTCTTCGCGGCGCTCGGAGACCGGGAGCTCGGCAGGATAGGAAATGTGAAGTGTCATGGCTGCTGACAGTCTACTGCGGGAGCCCGGGCTTCCCGCTTTCGACTGGTTGCAGCCCTACCTATAGCTTGGGTGGTTGGGGCTTGGGTGGTTGGGCCTAGAAAATGCGGAGCGTGTAGTTGGTGCTGGGAAGGTCCAGGGCGGACCATGCTTCATGCGATTCGACGGGAGGCGTGTGCCCCCGCCCGTCACGCAGGAGGGCCGACACAGTGGCGGCGAATACGAGGAGCAGCAGGACGATGAGGGCGGTTGTGAGGATTTCCATGCCTCCATGCTTCTCCTCTCTGCCATCAAGAAAAAGTGGCAGAAATGCCCAAAAAGCTATAATTCCTGCCACAATGTAAGCATGCTGAAAACAGTAGTTGTCATCGTGGTTCCCAACTTCTCGATGTTCGAATTTGGCACTGCCTGCGAAGTGTTTGGCATCGACAGGTCCGGGCGGGGGAGCGGGGTCCCGGCGTTTGACTTCCGTGTCTGCACGCCTGTCCCTGGGGATGTGCCGCTCAAGTCCGGACTGTCCATGAATGTGAGCCTGGGGCTGGAAGCCACCGCCGATGCGGACCTGGTGATCATGGCTCCGTATGGCAGGGACGATGACTTGCCGGAGTCCGTCCTTGAGGCGCTTCGGGCGGCGGATGCACGGGGAGCGTGGGTCATGTCCATCTGCTCAGGAGCTTTCGCGCTTGCCCGGGCCGGCCTACTGGATGGCCGTCGCTGCACCACGCACTGGCACTATTCGGGCCAACTGGCTGCCGAATACCCCCGCGTGCAGGTGGACGAAAATGTCCTGTACGTGCAGGACGGGAACATCATCTCCTCCGCCGGCACGGCCGCCGGGATAGATGCCTGCCTGCACCTGGTGCGCGTGGAACTGGGAGCGCATGTGGCCGCCGCAATTGCCCGCGACATGGTGGTTCCCCCGCACCGTGACGGCGGCCAGGCACAGTTCATTGACCGGCCCATGCCCACGTGCGGCTCGGCGCCGATGGAGGAACTCCTTCGCTGGATGGTGGAGCACCTGGACCGTGAACACACTGTGGGCGAACTGGCTGCCCGCGTGCACATGTCCGCGAGGACGTTCGCACGGAAGTTCCGGTCGGAAACCGGTGCAACGCCGGCGGCCTGGCTCAATTCCCAGCGGGTGCTTCGCGCTCAGGAACTTCTGGAGTCCACTGACCTGAACATTGACGAGATCGCGCGCGAGTCCGGATTTGGGCAGCCGGTGCTGCTGCGGCACCATTTTGCGAAAGTCCTGGACACCAGCCCGCAGTCCTACCGGCGGGCCTTCCGCGGACAGCTGGCAGAGGTAGGTTAGCTCCGGGCTTTACGTATCCCGGCGCTGTGCCGCGCGTGACTCCTCAGCGGCTGCCCGCGTGGTGTCCACCAGCACCCGCCAGGGACCGGTGACTGCCTGCTCCGGCAGGGCTGCCCGGTGCTGGCCTGCCCGGATGGAGTAGATGAACCGATCCGGCTGGGCCCCTGAGTATTCGGCCGCGGCAGCTCGCGGTGTCCTGGGTACGGCGTCCCAAGGGCATGCTTCAACGATGGGCTGCCATTGATTTCTGGCCTTTTCGGACTCGGCGTTTACCGTCCAAACCCTAGTCATCGCCGCGATGCCGCCGGTGCGCTCCACACTGATCTTCATGGCCTGGTTCCTGGCTGGTTCGAGCCTGGTGACCCAAAGTACGGCAGCCAGGCGACCCGTTAAAGCTTGACCTTCACAGTTTCCCACGCGTTCCGCACGGCGTCATGCTCTTTTGAGTCAGAACCAAAAAGCTCCGCGGCCGTAGCCGCCGTGGCGCGGGCGAATACGGTGAAGGTTGCGCCGGTGGGCAAATCCCCTCCGGTGAGTGTCTCGTACCAAATGCGCCCGGGGGAGTCCCAGGCGTTCCCGCCCAGCTTTTCCGCCACCAGGTAGAAAGCGCGGTTGGGGATTCCTGAGTTGATGTGGACACCGCCGTTGTCGGCGCTGGTTCTCACGTAAGAGTCCATGGAATCCGGCTGGGGATCCTTGCCCAGCACGTCGTCGTCGTACGCGGTTCCCGGGGCTTTCATGGAGCGCAGGGCGCGCCCCTCCACCTGAGGCGTGAACAGGCCCTCGCCTATGAGCCAGCTGGCCTCTGCCGCTGATTGGTTCTTGACGTACTGCTCCACGAGGGCACCGAAAACATCCGACATCGACTCGTTGATGGCTCCGGCCTGGTTCCGGTACACCAGCGCGGCCGAGTACTGGGTAACCCCGTGGGCAAGCTCATGCCCGATGACGCTGATGGACCTGGTGAACCGCTCGAAGACCTCCCCGTCGCCGTCGCCAAAGACCATCTGCGTCCCGTCCCAGAACGCGTTGTCGTAGAGTTTGCCGAAGTGCACCGTGGCGTTCAAGGGCAGCCCGCGGCCGTCGATCGAGTTCCTGCCGAAGACGTCGGCGTAGAGGCGATGCGTGTGGCCCAGCCCGTCATAGGCCTCATCCGTTGCAGGATCCCCCGTGGCGGACTCGCCCTCCTTTCGCACGAGTTTGCCCGGAAGGACTTCTGAACCGCCGGCGTCGAAAACCGAGCGGTTTGACGGTCCTGGCTTGGCCTGGCGCACTCCCGCCGGGACATCGGGGGCTGCCTGCGTGCGGGCCGCATGGACCGAGCGGACGTGTCCCAAGGCTTCTTTGGCGGCCCTTGCTGCCGCAGAAAACTCCGGAGCGTCCTGCCTGGCCAGCCGCCTCAACAGGTAGGGCGGAATGATGGAACAGAACGGAACGTGCATGGCGTACCCCCTCAACTTGGTGAATACAGACTACGAGGGGGCACTGACAAAGCGGCGCAGGCGCACGTCGTCCTTGGGTGAAACGAACAATGTCAGACCCTCGACAGAGGATAGGTCTATGGAAACGAACGCGGCAGTGGTGAAGGCGGAGGCGGCCGTAGAGGCTGCTGTTGCTGCGTTTGCTGCTGTGCTCGCGAGCGGCGATACCGCTGTTTCCGGTGCCACTGGCGGATCTGATGCTGCCGCGGGGTTTGATGATGATCCGTTGCAGCGGGTTGCTGATGGGGCTTTGGATGTTCTGGCCGCGGTGGCGCGGTCGGAAGCGAAGCTGGCGGCCATGAAGGCGCAGGCGGTGGCGGTGTTCGCGGAAGCCACGAAAGCCCTGAACGCTCCTGTGCGGTCGCCGTATGAGGTGACGGCGCAGGAGCGGAGCCTGGTGGCTGAGGTGGGGTGTGTGTTGGCGATTGGTGATCGGGCCGCCGGTGCCTTGCTCGCCGATTCCCATGCCCTGACCACGTTCCTGCCCCGGACCTTGGCGGCACTGCAGGCCGGGACGATGTCCTGGGCGCACGCCCGGGCCACGGTGGACCAAACGGCGAGCCTTGACCCTGCCGGGGCGGCGGCGTTGGAGGCGCACTTCCTGGACCCGGTCCTGGACCCGGGCACGCCGAGACCGGCCGCAGCCGCCAGGACCGGGGAGATGCCGGCGTACCGGTTCAAGGCCAAGGCCAGGGCCTGGCGGGAACGCCACCACCCGGAGAGCCTGGAGAAGCGGCACGCCAAGAGTGTGGCGGACCGGCGGGTCGAGTTCTGGCCGGACAATGACGGGATGGGCTGGATCGCAGCGTGCCTGCCCGCGGGCCAGGCATCCGCGATCTGGGACCGGCTCACCGCCATCTCCCGGGGGATGCAGGGACCGGACGAACCCCGCACCCTCACCCAGCTCCGGGCCGACACTTATTCTTCCGCTCTCCTCAACAGCGGAAACAGCAGCAACCGCGGCCCCGGCAGTACTGGTGACGCCGGCGGGGACGGAACCAGTCCCGGGCAGGGATCCTCGATTCGGGCGCAGGTGCTGGTCACCGTGCCCGTGTTTTCCCTGCTGGGCCTGACCGATGAACCGGCGGTGCTGGACGGGTCCGGCCCGATCCCGGCTTCGATGGCCCGGAACCTCGTCGCTGACGGGGCAGGCTCGTTTTACCGGGTCCTGGTGGATCCGCGGGACGGGGCGCCACTGGAGATCGGCCGCACCAGCTACCGGCTGACCAAGGCCATGCGGAACTGGCTGCGGCTGCGGGACGGCAAATGCCCGTTCCCTGGCTGCAGCAACAACTCCCTGGACAACGAAGCAGACCACATCCTCGTCTGGCACAAAGGCGGCACCACCGGCATATCAAACCTCGGCCAACCCTGCCCCAAACACCACAAACTCCGACACACCGGCGGCTGGAAACCAACACCAGCCACCACAACCGAACCACCCGGCTGGATCTCACCCACGGGCCGGCACTACAAAAGCGAACACCAGGACTGGGAACCACCCCACTGGCCGGAGTCTGTCGTGCCGGCGAAGCTTGAGGTGCCGGATGATCTTTCTGGCGACAGGCCCCCGCCCGTCGTACTCTCCCAAGTCTGGCCTCCACCCGATGACCTGCCTCCTGAGAGCCTGTTTTGGCACGAGGATCTGCCAGAAGACACCTTTGCTGACTGGTTCCTTCCTGGTCACAGGCTGCCGAAGGACCCGCTCCCTGAAGAGGTCTGGTGGGCGATGGCCTGCGAGGCGAGTGCTGCCCTGAGGTGATGAAGGGTGGGTGATGCATTGGCCCTCACTGATGGCACCGCCTGGTGGCGGCGTCCGCACTTCTATTGATGTAGCCAGCCTTCGGAATGAACCGGCCATGTTTACCCGGAACGGCAGCGCTGGACAGGAATCTGCCCGGGCAAAGAAAAGCACCCCGGTCAGTGGACCGGGGTGCTTCTGGTGATGGTGCCCTCGATAGGATTCGAACCTACGACCTTCTGCTCCGGAGGCAGACGCTCTATCCCCTGAGCTACGAGGGCAATCCGGGGAATCCTGCCGTTGCTGGCGGGACGTCCTAGAGCTTAGCAGTAAGGTGGCCCGCAAGGGAAAATCGCCACTCCAACACTCACCTGAAGGGTAGTCAACGCCCAAATCAGTAGCCGGAAAACGAGTCCACGTGAACCCGCCTGGCCCCGGCTTCCTTTGCCGCGCTGCGCAGCGAAGCGACACTCGCGGGTGAGCCCGAGATGAAAACCTCGCGCTCGGCGATGTCGGGAATGACCGCAGTGAGAGCTTCACCGTCCACCCTGGCAGCATCGGCCGGGAAAGCACTTATATGCGAGGGCGGCTGGGAACCGTCGGCAATCCGGGCCACCACACGAACGCCGGCATCCTGCAGTTCTTCCGCATAGGCAATCTCGTCGGCACTTCTGGCCAGCAGCAGGAGCACCGCGTCGCGATCCCGTAAGCCGCCGGAGGAGATATGTGAAAGGAAAGGCGTGATGCCAATTCCGGCAGCGATCAGCAGGACCGGCTTGCGGGGGTCGCGGGGGAGGATGAAGTCCCCTCCAACGGCAGTGGCTGTCAGTTCATCGCCAGGCTTCAGCGAAAGAAGGACCTTCTTGGCCGCGGACACAGGCTCGGCAGTCCGCACGCCGAACTTAACCAGGCGGTCAGCCGGGGAGCCCGTCAAACTGAACACCCGGCGTCGTCCTTTTCCGTCCGATTTCGCATGCGGAAGGTCCAGCTCCATGAATTGTCCCGGCACAAAGCGGACAGGCCGGGAGGGCTCGAAGGAAAACTCCGTGGTGCTGGGTGTCAGCGGCCTGGTTCCGTTGAATTTCAGCTTCACGCCGCCCCGCTGGCCCACCATAAACGCGAGAAGATTGCCCAGCAGCAGCGCGGCCTCAGGAGAATTCGCGAGGAAACCGAAGTTGTAGGGGGCCGCAAACACCACGCCGACCACAGCCGCGAGTGCCAGTTGCTGCCACCTGCGCGGGGGCAGTGTCAGCGGCTCGGTGAGCATGAACCCCACAAAGAACAGCAACGGCCGCTGCGCCAGTGACTGCCACAACGCCATCCCAACGGACATGCCCGACTGCAGGAGTTCCGCCGTGATGATGGCGCAGGCCACGATGAGGAAGACCGAGGCCATCTGGAACTTGCGCGTGCGGTACAGGACCAGGAGAACGCCGGGCACCAGCAGCCACAGCATGGCAGGGGTGGCTGCCCACCACGTGGCAATGTTGAGCCCGGTGATCCCCACCACGAAGGCGCCCGCAGCGGCGGGGTTGGAGACGTGGCGGCCGCGCCACGCGAGCGCATACTTTGATGCGGACGCCAGGACGCAGGCCAACGCCACGCCGGCGAGATCCATCGGTGCGAAGGAAGGCCAGAACAGGAAGTACAACAGCAGGCCGGTGATGAGCGAGGACTCTGAGTGGGGCCGCACGTGGAAAATTGCTGCCAACGCCCTGTTGGAGGCATAGGTCAGGCCAAGGCACAGCACCAGGTGCGCCAGCATTTCGGGAATGCCAAATGTCAGCCAGCCCAGGGCATCGAGCAAGAGACTGTAAGCGGCCAGGCCTGCAAGGACCAGGAGGATGAGCCGGTACATGGTGAACCGGCCAAGCATGGTATCCAGCCGTGCAGCCACGGAGGGGGCGGGCCTGGCTTTCGGTGTTTCCACAGGGCTCATGTGAACAGTCTCCCTTCAAACTCCGCGGAGTGGGCCGCGCTCCCGTCGGAGAATACGGTCAGCCAGGAGAAATTGAACTCTTGCTCCAACCGGGCGCCCGGGGCAAAGAAAAGCGCAGTGGCCAGGGCGTCGGCCAGCATGGCGCTGTCTGCGAGGGCCCAGGTGGCGACGGCAGTCCTCACCGGCTGCCCGGTTGTTCCGTCCAGCACATGATGCAGGCCGTCCCCCCAGGCCCGGCGGTTGGACGCCGAGGCACACAGCGCCCGTCCCGCGAGGGGAACGATTCCGATTGCCTGGGCCGGATTGTAAGGATGCTCCAAAGCCACCTGGGTGGATCGGGGGCCCCTTGCAAGCAGGTCCCCGCTGCCGTCAATGACGAAGGAATCAATCCCTTCAGCGCCCAGTTCATCGGCCAGCAGATCCACCAGCAGGCCCTTGCCTGCCGCCCCGATATCCAGGAGCACAGGCGAAGTGGTGGTGATGGTGGTTCCCGCCCACTCAAGGACCCCGTTCCAGCGGGGTGCCGGCAACGGGGAGCCTGAGGGCGTGAGGGAGTATCCGGCGTCGTACCCCAGCCGCTCAAGGGAGGCGCCGATCAGCGGGGTCATGGCCCCGTCGGTCAGTCCGTAAAGCGTCCTGTACAGCGGGCCAAGCCTCTCGGCCTCCTCCGGAAACCCATACCGCCCGGGCTCCCGTGCCATGATGCTGACGCGAGAATCGGCTCGGAAACGGGACCAGTCGGCGTCGAACTTCTCCACCCGGCTCAGGAGCCGTTTCCGCATGGGCACCCCCAGCGGAAGTGGCGTGGAAATTTCCCAATGCGTGCCGATTCCCTCGAACGCAAAGTCCTCCCAGTCCGCGCGCGGCACCGTCTACTGCGCCTCCGACTTAATCTGCTCCACGGCCTGGTTGAATCCACCGCTGGTCAGCGAGGAACCGGCGACCTTCGAGACGTTGAGTTCGTCGATGCTCTTGCCCACCACCTGATCGGCGATCCCGCCGGCAAACTCACCCTGGAACTTGCGGGTGTTGGGATTCGAGGGATGCTGGGTGATGTCGACAGCCGTGACCGTGCCCCCTGCGAGGGTAAGTTCAACCCCAACGGTCTCGGTGCCGTTCGGGGAGACGTAGTTTCCGTCGGCGCTGTACGTGCCGTCTTTGTACGTGGAGCCGCTGGTGGCCAGGGACGAGGCTCCTGCTGACGGCGCGGCGGGGGAAGTTTCCGATGCGTTGCCGGCGGGGGCTGCGGGCGTGCTCTCAGTGGCGGACGGCGCGCAACCGGCCACCGTTCCGGCGAGGGAAAGGCCGGCGATTCCGGCGAAAACACTCTTGCGGACTGACGGTCTCATGGGAAGGCTCTCATTCGGTTAAGTGTTTGGGACGGTGCTTACGGTGGTGTCAACGATGAACCCAGCGTATTGGTTCAATTTGTAGCTGCCTTGTGGATTGCCTGTGGAACAGCTGTGGCGGCGGAAAAAGTCCCAATTCTTTTGCTGTCACTGGCCCCCGGTAGGCTAGAGGGGTGACTCCCGAAGAACTCTCCCTCGCCATATCCGCCTGCCTGAAAGACGCCGTCGACGCCGGTGAGATTGCCCTTTCGTCATCAGCAGTGCCAGACGAGGTACGCGTGGAGCGGCCCAAGAACCGGGACCACGGTGACTGGGCCACCAACATCGCCCTGCAGCTTGCCAAACAGGCCGGCACCAACCCCCGGGAATTCGCCACCGTGCTGAGCGCGCGGCTGAAGTCGATCGACGGCGTCTCCGCCGTGGACATCGCGGGGCCCGGATTCCTGAACATCACCGTGGACGCAGCAACGGCCGGCGCCCTGGCCAAGGTGATCGTCGAAGCCGGACAGCAGTACGGAACCAACAACGCGCTCGCCGGCCATATCGTCAACATGGAATTCGTCTCGGCCAACCCCACCGGACCCCTTCACATTGGGCATACCCGGTGGGCCGCCCTGGGCGACTCGATCGCCCGCGTGCTGCGCGCCTCCGGCGCCGACGTCACCGCTGAGTACTACATCAACGACGCCGGCTCGCAGATGAATGTCTTCGCCAACTCGGTGTACTCCCGGCTGCACGGCCTGCCGGTCCCTGACGGCGGCTACCCGGGGCAGTACATCGCAGACCTGGGCCACGAAGTCCTCACCGAGCACCCTGACATCCGCGAACTGACAGAAGTTGCTGCCCTCCCGGTCATTCGCGCAGCCGCCTACAAGGCGCAGATGAAGGACATCAAGGCCACCCTCGCGGACTTTGGTGTCGAGTTCGACGTGTTCTTCTCAGAACAGGAACTGCACGACGCCGGCGCGATTGAGAGTGCCGTTGCCCGCCTTCGCGAGCAGGGCCACGTGTTCGACGACGGCGGTGCCGTCTGGCTGCGGACCACCGACTTTGGCGACGACAAGGACCGGGTGATGATCCGCGCCAACGGCGAGCCCACCTACTTCGCAGCGGATGCCGCCTACTACCTCTCAAAGAAGGACCGCGGCTTCACCGAGAAGATCTACCTGCTCGGCGCGGACCACCACGGCTACATCAACCGGCTCAAGGCCATCGCCGCCTGCGCCGGGGATGACCCCGAGGTGAACATCGAGGTGCTGATCGGCCAGCTGGTATCTGTGAACGGCGCCAAGCTGTCCAAGCGCGCAGGCAACATCATTGAGCTGAAGGACCTGATCGACTGGCTCGGCAAGGATGCAGTCCGCTACTCCCTGGCCCGGTTCCCGGCAGATTCCCCCCTGACCCTGGACCCGGAGCTGCTGAAGAAGCACAGCAACGAGAACCCGGTGTTCTACGTGCAGTACGCCCACGCCCGGTCCCGCGGTGCGGCCCGCAATGCCGTCGACGCCGGCGTGGAGCGCCGCGTGGACGGCAAAGACAGTTTCGACGCCTCGCTCCTGGACCACGCCACGGAAAACGAACTTCTCTCGTACCTGGGCAGCTACCCGTCGATCGTCGCGAAGGCCGCGGAACTGCGGGAACCGCACCGGGTGGCACGGCACCTCGAAACCATTGCCGGCGCCTACCACCGCTGGTACGACGCCTGCCGCATCGCCCCCATGGGCGACGAGGCGGTGACCGACGTCAACCGCACCCGCCTCTGGCTCAACGACGCCACGAGCCAGGTGCTGGCCAACGGCCTTGACCTGCTCGGCGTTTCCGCACCGGAACGGATGTGATCAGCATGAACGATTCGCACAAAAGCGCTGCCTCGCCGCTCGCCCCCGAATGGCTCGCCGTTCCGGAGGACCTGAACGCGCTGACCCCTTCCATGTGGGCAGAGGACGTTTCCCGGACCAGCGCGGGCCAGCTCGCCATCGACGGCATCCCGGCAGCCGAGCTGAAGGAACAATTCGGCACGCCCCTGTTCGTGATGAGCGAGGCGGACTTCCGCACCCGCGCGCGGGGGTTCAAAGACGCCTTCGACGACGCGTTCGCGGACATCTGCGGGGGAGTGGACGTCTACTACGCCGGTAAGTCCTTCCTCTGCACGGCAGTGGCAACCTGGGTGGCTGAGGAAGGCCTCCGGCTCGACACCTGCTCCGGCGGGGAACTCGCCGTAGCTGCCCGGGCGGGCATTGCCGGCGCCAACCTGGGCCTGCACGGCAACAACAAATCGGACGCCGAGATCCGCCGTGCCCTCGACATGCAGGTGGGCCGCATCGTGGTGGACAGCCTCGACGAGCTGGACCGCGTTGCCAAGATTGCCTCCGGACGTGGCGAAACCGCAAAGGTCATGCTCCGGCTGACGCCGGGCGTCCACGCGCACACCCACGAATTCATCGCCACTGCGCACGAGGACCAGAAGTTCGGGCTCTCCATGGCCGGGGACACCACGGAAGAAGCAGGACTTTCAGCTGCTGAAGAGGCAGTTGCCGCTGCCACGGCCTACCACAGCATCGAACTGCTCGGGCTGCACTGCCACATTGGCTCGCAGATCTTCGAACCGGACGGCTTCGCGCTGGCCGCGGAAAAGCTCCTGACCTTCCTTGACGCCATGCAGCGCAAATACTCCATCGTCCTTCCGGAGCTGGACCTGGGCGGGGGCTACGGCATTGCCTACACCCCGGTGGACACCCCGCGCCCGCCGGCCGAGATCGCCCAGGCGATGGCCGCCGTCGTGCGCTCCACCTGCGCAAAACTCGGCATCGACTCGCCCCGCATCTCGATTGAGCCGGGGCGCGCCCTCGTTGGCAGCACCACCTTCACGCTGTACGAGGTGGGGACGCTCAAGACCGTTCGTGTCGACGCGCCGGCCTCGGCCGAAGCTGGTGACGCCGGTGACAACGTTACGTATCCGCGGCGCTATGTGTCGGTGGACGGCGGCATGAGCGACAACGCCCGCCCGGTGCTCTACGACGCGGATTATTCTGCTGTGGTAGCTTCCCGGACGTCTGCCGCCGCACCACAGCTGTCCCGCGTGGTGGGCAAACATTGCGAGAGCGGCGACATAGTTGTTAGAGATGTATATCTGCCCGAGGACGTGGCAGCCGGTGATCTGCTTGCTGTACCGGGGACCGGCGCCTACTGCTGGGCCCTGTCAAGCAACTACAACTATCTGGCCCGGCCGGGCGTTGTCGCGGTGCGCGACGGATCTGCCCGGCTGATTGTCCGCGGGGAAACCGAAGAAGATCTGCTGAACCGCGACATGGGAGTCTGAATGACTGAATTGCGAACCCTGAAAGTGGCCCTGCTGGGCTGTGGCAACGTTGGGGCCCAGGTTGCGCGGATTCTCATTGAGGACGCCGACACCCTTGCCGCACGGACGGGCGCGAAGCTGGAGCTGAGCGGCATCGCCGTGCGCAACGTCCACACGAAGCGCGATGTGGACCTTCCGCAGGAACTTTTCACCACCGACGCCGACACCCTCGTCAAGGACGCGGACCTCGTGATCGAGCTGATGGGCGGCATTGAACCTGCCCGCACACTGATCCTGTCCGCCCTTCGCAATGGTGCCTGCGTTGTCACGGGGAACAAGGCGCTCCTTGCACAGGACGGCCCTATCCTTCATGAAGAGGCTGACAAGGCGGGCGTGCAGCTCTCCTATGAGGCCGCCGTCGCCGGAGCCATCCCCATCCTGCGGCCCATCCGCGCCAGCCTCGCCGGTGACCGAATCACCCGCGTCCTGGGCATCGTCAACGGCACCACCAATTTCATCCTTGACCAGATGGACACCACGGGCGCCCAGTTTGCCGACGCCCTCGCCGAAGCACAGCGGCTCGGTTACGCGGAGGCGGACCCCACTGCCGACGTCGAAGGCCACGATGCTGCCGCAAAGGCTGCCATACTCGCCTCGTTGTCGTTCCACACCCGGTTCGCCCTGGAGAACGTCCACTGCGAGGGGATCAGCTCCGTCACCGCGGCGGACATTGCCGCCGCCAAGGACGCCGGCTTTGTCATCAAGCTGCTGGCCATTGCGGAAAAGCTTCCCGCCGCAGGCACGGACACAGGCACGGAAGCGGACGGCGGCGACGGCGTCTCCGTCCGCGTGCACCCGACCCTGCTCCCCCGCGAGCACCCGCTGGCTGCCGTTCACGGCGCCTTCAACGCCGTATTCATTGAAGCCGAGAATGCCGGCGAACTGATGTTCTACGGCCAGGGAGCCGGCGGTACCCCCACCGCCTCGGCCGTCCTGGGTGATCTGGTCTCCGCCGCGCGCAGCCTGGTCCTCGGCGGCCCCGGCCGAACGGAAACCACCACCGGACACGTTCCGGCGCTGCCGATCGACGCTGCCGTCACCAGTTACTACATCGGGCTGGACGTCGCTGACCAGCCCGGCGTCCTGGCCAGGATCGCCCAGCTCTTTGCCGAGCACGGCGTCTCCATCGAAATCATGCGGCAGACCATCCACCGCGACGCTGAGTCCAACGTGGAGTCCGCCGAACTGCGGATCGTCACCCACCGCGCGTCAGAGGCTGCCCTTGCAGCCACCGTCGAGGCCGTGAAGGGCCTGGACGTCATCAATTCAGTTACATCCGTTCTGCGGGTAGAAGGAGTCTAAGTGGCTCACCAATGGCGCGGCGTTATCCGCGAATACGCTGACCGTCTGCCCGTGACGGAATCCACCAGGGTGATCACCCTGGGCGAGGGCGGCACCCCGCTGGTGCACGCGCAGAAGCTCTCGGAGCTCACCGGCTCCAAGGTGTACCTCAAGGTGGAGGGCATGAACCCCACCGGCTCGTTCAAGGACCGCGGCATGACCATGGCCATGACGGCCGCCGTTGCTGCCGGAGCCCAGGCCGTTGTCTGCGCCTCCACCGGCAACACCTCCGCTTCTGCCGCTGCCTACGCCACGGCCGCAGGCCTGAAGTGTGCCGTCCTGGTGCCAGAGGGCAAGATCTCCATGGGCAAGCTCAGCCAGGCCATCGCCCACGGTGCAACCCTGCTCCAGGTGGACGGCAACTTCGACAACTGCCTCGATATCGCCCGGAAGCTGGGGGAGTCCTACCCGGTCTTCCTGGTCAACTCCGTCAACCCTGCCCGTATCCAGGGGCAGAAGACCGGTGCGTTCGAGATCGTTGACGCACTGGGCGACGCTCCGGACATCCATGTCCTGCCGGTTGGCAACGCCGGAAACATCACTGCCTACTGGAAGGGCTACAAGGAGTACTCCGCTCCGTTCGAGTCCGAAACGGCCGGCACGCTTCCCGCTGTGTCCACCAAAACGCCTGCCATGTGGGGCTTCCAGGCAGCAGGGGCAGCACCCTTCGTCGCGGGCCACCCCATCACCGAGCCTGACACCATCGCCACGGCCATCCGGATCGGCAACCCTGCATCCTGGGACGGCGCCATTGGCGCCCGCGACGAATCCGGCGGGCTCATCGACGCCGTAACCGACGAGGAAATCCTCAACGCCCACCGCTGGCTGTCCTCCCGCGAAGGCGTCTTCGTTGAACCCGGTTCCGCCGCCGGTGTGGCTGGGCTGCTGAAGAAGCATGCCGCGGGCGAGGTTCCTTCCGGGAAGACGATCGTCATCACCGTCACCGGCCACGGCCTCAAGGACCCCCAGTGGGCCCTGCGTACCGAGGACGGCAGCGACGTGCAGCCGGTCAAGGTGTCCAATGACGTGGTTACCGTTGCTGCTGAACTGGGACTGGAAGAAAAATAACCTTGGACACCACCTCGCAGACCGCCGTCGGACTGCAGCTTATCGAGCCCGGACAACGGGTCACCGTCCGGGTTCCCGGCACCACAGCCAACCTTGGTCCCGGTTACGACAGCCTGGGCCTGGCCCTGGCGCTGCATGACACGCTGACGGTGGAGAGCCTTGAATCCGAGGAGCTCGTGTTCGATCTCCGCGGCGAAGGCGCAGACACCCTTCCGCGGGACGCCAGCCACCTGGTCGTCCGCGCCATGGAAGCGGCCTTCGAACGGCTGGGCTTCCGGCATGGCGGTCTGAAGGTGACGGCGGACAACGTCAATCCCCACGGACGGGGGCTGGGCCCGGCCGCAGCGGCCGTGGTGGCTGCCGTTTCCGCAGCGAACGCGCTGGTGCCTGAGGCAAGCCGCCGCGGGAAGGACTGGATCCTTCAGCTCACCAGCGAGCTGGAAGGGCACCCGGACAACGTGGCACCGGCCATTTTCGGCGGTCTGGCGCTCTCCTGGCAGGACAGTGACCAGTACAGCAGCACCAGCGCGACAGTGTCCGAAACGGTGGTTCCGGTGGTGGCCGTTCCCGATTTCGAGCTGTCGACGGAAGCTGCGCGAGCGTTGCTGCCGGCCTCGGTGGGGCACCACGCCGCTGCCATGAATGCCGGACGGGCAGCCCTCCTGATCCATGCATTGACCAGCAAGCCCCAATTCCTGCTGGCCGGCACCGAGGACTACCTCCACCAGAGCTACCGCGCAGAGGCCATGCGTCCAAGCGCTGCACTGATTTCAGCGCTTCGTGCGGCCGGGCATGCAGCAGTGGTGTCCGGCGCCGGGCCCACCGTGCTGGTACTGGCAGACGGACAGGCTCAAGCAGCCGCCGTCGTTGGTTTCATCGAGGAGTTCACTGCAGCAAACACGCCGGACATTGGGTGGCGTGTTCTGAAGCTGGCAGTGGACGTTGAAGGTGCTAAGGTGGAGTTGCACCGGCGGTAATTGACGCCTATCTGATCTGCTATTGCACTTAGTTGCCGCTTGGTCTCTTACTGCGCAATGTATTCCGGTGCCACCTGCTTGGTCTGTCGCAGGAATCTGCAGCACTCAAACTGCCCCTGAAGCGTCAGTCCGGCGTTCCACCATTGCGGAGCGCAAGGTGCATTAGTATCCGGCCCTGCTGGCCGATATCCAACCGGCAAGGCCGAACAATCCGGCTGCAGATCTGAACTGCAGCCCAGATCAAATCATCGCGTCCAGCTCCCAGTCTGGACGCCGTCGAGGGGGAAGGATCCTTCGTGACCGAAACCACTGAGCTGTCGCCAGCTGTGGAACTATCATCTTCTGCTGCCGAATCACCGGCCGCACCCGCCAAGAGCAGCGGCCTTGCCGGCCTCAAGCTCGCCCAGCTGCAGGCTCTTGCCAGCCAGCTCGGCATTTCGGGCGGTTCCCGGATGCGCAAGGGGGACCTGGTTTCAGCCATCTCCGCCCACCGCGCCGGTACACCCATGACCAAGGCTCCGGCCAAGGCCGCTGAAAAAGCCGTCGAGAACGTGTCCGCGCCGGCAATTGTTCCGGCAGTGTCCGCTCCGGCTGCTGAGGCAACCGAAGCTCCCGCAGAAGGAACGCGGGCCCGTGGCCGTGGCCGCAGCCGCCGTGCCGTCAGCGACGGAGTGGTAGCACCCGCAGCCGCCGAGCCGGTTGCTGCGGAAACCAGCACCGCCGTTCCGGTTGAGGCTCCGGCCGCCGTCGAGGTCCCCGAAGCCGAAGGCGCAGCCGATCGTCGCCAGCCGCGCACCCGTAACCGCCGCCGCGGCGAAGCAGCCGCAACCGCGCCGCAGGGCGCCGAAAGTGTGGAGGCCCCGGCAGAACAGGCCGACGGCGAACAGCGCGCCGGAGCGCAGGCAGCCGCAGAGCCCCGCACGGCAGAACGCACCGAGCGGACGGAAGCTGAAGCCGGCGAAGCCGGGCAGCGCACCGACCGCCGCGAAGGCGCACGCACCCGCGGCCGTGACAACGCAGCACGCGAGAACGCCGACAGCGGCCGGGACAACGCAGGCAGCCGCGAGGCCGGCCAGCGTGAAGGTGCCCGCCGCGATGACAACCGCGACAGCGACGACACCGATGGCGGCAGCCGCCGCAACCGGCGCAACCGCCGCGACCGCAATGACCGTAATGACCGCTCCGGCGGCCAGGACCGTGACAGCAGCTCACGCAACGACCGCTTCCGCGACCGCAACGACCGCCGTCGGGGACGCGCCCAGGGACCGGACGTCGACGACGTTGAGGTCACCGAGGACGACGTCCTGCTGCCGGTTGCCGGCATCCTGGACGTCCTGGAGAACTACGCGTTCATCCGTACTTCCGGCTACCTCCCGGGCCCGAATGACGTTTACGTCTCCCTCGCCCAGGTCAAGAAGTACAACCTGCGCAAGGGCGACGCAGTGGTTGGCGCCATCCGCGCTCCGCGTGACGGCGAAGACCGCAGCCAGCAGTCGGCCCGCCAGAAGTTCAACGCCCTGGTCCGCGTCACCTCCGTCAACGGCAAGACGTCCGAGGAACTCAAGGACCGTGTTGAGTTCGCCAAGCTGGTGCCGCTGTACCCGTCGGAGCGCCTGCGCCTCGAGACCGACCCCAAGAAGATCGGCCCCCGCGTCATCGACCTGGTTGCCCCGATCGGCAAGGGCCAGCGCGGCCTGATCGTCTCCCCGCCGAAGGCCGGCAAGACGCTCATCCTGCAGTCCATCGCCAACGCGATCACCACCAACAACCCTGAGGTCCACCTCATGATGGTGCTGGTTGACGAACGCCCCGAAGAAGTGACGGACATGCAGCGCACGGTCAAGGGTGAGGTCATCGCCTCCACCTTCGACCGTCCCGCCGACGACCACACCACCGTGGCCGAGCTCTCCATTGAACGCGCCAAGCGCCTCGTGGAAATGGGCATGGACGTGGTGGTCCTGCTGGACTCCATGACCCGCCTGGGCCGCGCCTACAACCTGGCAGCGCCGGCCTCAGGCCGCATCCTGTCCGGTGGTGTGGATTCCGCAGCACTGTACCCGCCCAAGCGCTTCTTTGGTGCAGCCCGCAACATTGAAAACGGCGGCTCGCTCACCATCCTGGCCACCGCCCTCGTGGAGACCGGATCCAAGATGGACGAAGTCATCTTCGAGGAGTTCAAGGGTACCGGCAACATGGAGCTCCGCCTGTCCCGCCAGCTGGCAGACAAGCGCATCTTCCCGGCCGTGGACGTCAACGCGTCCGGCACCCGCCGCGAGGAGAACCTGCTCTCGCCGGAGGAAGTCAAGATCATGTGGAAGCTGCGCCGCGTCCTCTCCGGACTCGAGACCCAGCAGAGCCTTGAACTCCTGACCAACAAGATCCGGGAAACCCAGAGCAACGTTGAGTTCCTGATGCAGGTTCAGAAGACGACGCTTGGTGCGAAGTCGGATAACGACAAGTAGCTGAGTTCGGGGCGGGCGCCGGTGCGTTCGTGCGGTGGGTGCCGCGCGGATGTTCCGCCCCCGCCCCTTCGCGTTGCAGCTGACGTACTGCGTACGTCAGCTGCAACGCTCCGACAGGCCCGATGCCACTCCCGGGGCGGAACATCCGCGCGGCAGTACGTGGCTCCCTCACCGTGGCGCGCCGCTTCTTGTGCCAGTTTTAAACTGGGCACAGAACGAAAGGTTTTGAAAAATGTTTGAGTCCGTACAGGGCCTGCTTGATGAGCATGATGCTATCCAGGCGCAGCTGGGGGATCCTGCTGTTTATGCTGATCAGCGGCTTGCCCGGAAGCTTGGGCGGCGTTCGGCTCAGCTCAACGGCATCGTCGAGGCTTATCACAAGTGGGAAGCCATCCGTGATGACCTTGCTGCTGCCCAGGAGATGGCGTCGGAGGATCCTGAGTTTGCGGCTGAGGTCCCTGAGCTGGAGGCTTCGCTTGAGGTTGCTGCTGCGAAGCTGCGCCGGCTGCTCATTCCCCGCGACCCTGACGACGCGCGCAACGTGATCCTTGAGGTCAAGGGCGGCGAAGGTGGCGACGAGGCTGCGCTCTTTGCCGGTGACCTGCTGCGGATGTACACCCGGTACGCGGAATCACGCGGCTGGAAGACTGAAATCATTTCGGCCACCGAATCGGACCTTGGCGGCTACAAGGACGTCCAGGTCGCGGTGAAGGGCAGCTCGAATGACCCGGCCGAGGGCGTTTACGCCAGGCTGAAGTTTGAAGGCGGCGTGCACCGCGTGCAGCGCGTTCCCGTGACCGAGTCGCAGGGCCGCATCCATACGTCTGCTGCCGGCGTGCTGGTCCTGCCCGAAGTGGACGAGCCTGAAGAGCTTGAGATCAACCAGAACGACCTCAAGATCGACGTTTACCGTTCGTCCGGTCCCGGCGGCCAGTCCGTGAATACCACTGACTCTGCCGTGCGCATCACCCACCTTCCCACCGGCATCGTGGTGGCCATGCAGAACGAGAAATCCCAGCTGCAGAACCGTGAAGCGGGCATGCGGGTGCTCCGGGCACGCATCCTCGCGCACCAGCAGGAGCAGATCGACGCCGAAAACTCCGCCCAGCGGAAGTCGCAGATCCGCACCATGGACCGTTCGGAGCGCATCCGCACCTACAACTACCCCGAAAACCGGATCGCGGACCACCGCACCGGCTACAAGGCATACAACCTGGACCAGGTAATGAACGGTGACCTTGAGCCGGTTATCCAGTCCGCAATCGAGATGGACGAACAGGCCCGCCTGGACGCCATCGGCGACTAACCTGTTCCGGGAATACAGCGTATGACACTCGGGCCAGGCCAGTCGCTTGCGGATGCCGTCAGCGCGGCAACGGATATACTGCGTGACGCCGGCGTACCCAGTCCGCGGGTGGACGCCGAGCTGCTCGCCGACCACCTGCTGAACGTCGGGTTGGGCCGCCTGCGGGCCATGATGCTGGGGAACGCTCCTGCCCCGGAGGGCTATGAGGCCCTGGTCGCAGAGCGGGCCAGCCGGATTCCGCTGCAGCACATCACCGGCGTGGCGCATTTCCGGTACCTGGAGCTGGCCGTGGGCCCGGGCGTTTTCGTGCCCCGCCCCGAGACCGAATCCGTGGCGCAGCTGGTGATCGACCACGTCAAGGACATGCCGCACCCGCGGATCGTCGACCTCGGGACCGGTTCAGGCGCCATCGCGGGCTCCATTGCCCACGAAGTGCCAGGCGCCGAGGTGCACGCGGTCGAGTTCAGCCCATTCGCGCACGCCTGGGCGGCAAAAAACCTGGCCCCGCTGGGCGTCCATCTCGTCCTCGGGGACCTGCGCGACGCGCTGCCGGAACTCAACGGAACCCTCGACGTCGTGGTTTCCAACCCGCCGTACATCCCGGCCGAGGCCGTTCCCAACGAGCCCGAAGTCGCCCTGCATGATCCCCCCGAAGCGCTGTACGGCGGAGGAGCGGACGGCATGGAACTTCCGACGGCGGCAGCGGCCTCGGCTGCCCGCCTGCTGCGGCCCGGCGGCTACTTCGTGATGGAACATGCAGAAGTCCAGGCAGGCTGGATCTCGGCCATGCTGGCCAGGACCGGGAACTGGACCACTATCAGGACGCATCTGGACCTCAACGGCAAGGAGCGCGCCACCAGCGCCCTGCTCGCGGATCCGGACCCAGGGAATGAAAG
Source organism: Pseudarthrobacter sp. R1 (assembly GCF_024494415.1). NCBI lineage: Bacteria > Bacillati > Actinomycetota > Actinomycetes > Micrococcales > Micrococcaceae > Pseudarthrobacter > Pseudarthrobacter sp. R1. The sequence goes on from NZ_JAMKFI010000008.1 coordinate 835,767, forward strand.
AATAAGCCAGTGACCACAACCTATAACTGCACCAGCGACGACGAGCGCGCCCAGGGACTTGAACACGCGCAACGGGCCATCAGCGAAAAGAAGTGCGTGGTCTTTCCCACGGACACTGTCTACGGCATCGCCGCCGACGCCTTCTCGCCGCAGGCCGTCACCATGCTCCTGGTGTCAAAGGGACGCAGCCGCACCATGCCGCCGCCCGTGCTGATTCCACGCGTGAACGCCCTCGACGGGCTCGCCACCGACGTGTCTGCCGACGCACGAAAGCTTGCCGAGGCGTTCTGGCCGGGCGGCCTGACCCTCATCCTGCACGCCCAGCCGTCCCTGGACTGGGACCTTGGGGAGACCAAGGGCACTGTGGCGCTGCGGATGCCCGACGACGAAATCGCCCAGGAACTGCTCACACTCACCGGGCCGCTGGCTGTTTCATCCGCCAACCGCACCGGCCATGCTCCTGGACAGACAGCAGCGGCCGCCCGCGAGCAGCTGGCGGACTCCGTGGAGGTCTACCTGGAGGGTGGCTTCCGGCCGCTCGAAGGTGAGGCAGCCGTACCTTCCACCATTGTTGACGCCACCGGACCCCGCCTGCGCGTTGTCCGTAACGGCGCAGTGAGCCTCGACCAGCTCCGCGAACATGTGCCGGGTGTCCTGGGACTCGGCGAGATTCCGATGGCGGAAGAGGAACCGGTGGAGGCAGCGCCGGTGGCAGATGCACCGGTTGACGCAGCGCCGCTGGAAGCAGCACCGGTGGCGGAGACACCGGTTGAAGCAGTGCCGGTGGCAGAGACACCCTCGGGTTCATCGGTGGTAGAGCCCGAAGCCCCGGGAGCAGCTGAAGTCACCGCCGCCCCGGCACCAGACCGGGACTCCCGGCCTTGATGACGCTGGACCGGCAGCGGATTCCCGTCCTGGAGGTTGATGCCACGCCGCTGCGGGTTCCTGAACTCGTGGAGGAACTCAGCCGATTCCTTCAGGAGGGGTCAACGCGGACGATCTTGGGCCACAACCTGCACAGCGTCACGCTGACCCTCTCGGATGAGGGCTTCAGCAAGTTATACCAGCGGAGCGACGTAGTCTTGCTGGACGGCGCTCCCGTGCTCTGGTTGTGGGGGAGGACCGGCAAGGCCGAAGGCCCGGTGATGGACTACCGGCTGGGCTCCACTGACTGGCTGCCCGCCCTGGACCAGGTGCAGGGACTTGAGCGGATCGCCGTGCTGGGTGCCGGGGCCGAGGCGAACGCCGGAGCCGTCCGGAAACTCCAATCCATCGTTCCTGGGGCCCATGTCTCAGGCTTCCCCGGCGAGGGCTGGAATGGGGAGCTCGAAGACAAGGCAGTGGCATGGCTTCACCTGCAGCAGCCGCAGCTGGTTCTCCTTGGGCTGGGCATGCCCCTGCAGGAAAAGGTCCTGGAGCGGCGCCTTGGCGACATGCCGCCGGCCATCTACTGCGCGGTGGGTGGAGCCATCGAACAGTTGGCCGGCTTTCAGAAGCTCGCACCGCGTTGGCTGGGCCGAATGGGACTTGAGTGGGCGTGGCGCCTGCTGCTTCATCCACGCCGCGTTGCCTACCGGGTGCTCGGCGAGCCTTGGGTCCTGCTGTGGCTCCTGGCAGGCCGCGGGTTGAAGCGGCAGATGCTCAAGCGCCGGAAGTAGAACCGCCGAAATTGGTAGTGCCGGAACAGCGGGCTGCAGCCTAGAACTTCTGGTCCTCCAGTGGCGCGAAGCCTTTGCCGCGGAGGCCGGTGGTAAAGGACCTGGCCCAGCCCAGGAATCCAGGAAGGTCCCTACGCTGGGCGAAATAGCCCACGTAGCCGCCGACGTCGGCCACAAAGGACCGGACGCGGAAATAGCGGCGGATCAGGTAGCCGCGGTTCCGGTAGTAGTAGTACCGCTTGAAGGCGGACTCCGGAACAATGACGTGCCAGCGGGCTCCGAACACGTGCTGTGTCTCGGAAAATGCGTGCGGATGCGTGATTGCGGTTGTGGTCACCGTGCCGAAGCGGATGCCCGCCTTGCGGAGTCGGATGGTGAAATCCACCTCGTCGCCGCGGATGAACAGGCGCATGTCCGGCATGCCCACTTTGAAGAAGACGTCAGAACGGATCAGGGCGCCGTTAAAGAAGTGTCCGTCGTTCGGAAGGAAGCCGATCTTCTCCACCTCGGCACGGCTGTGCGTGACCTTGCCGTCCAGGCGGAAGAAGAAGGAAAGCCGGTCCGGCTGGCCGGGCGCTGTCACCAAGGGGACCACCGCCTCCAGGTCGCGCGCCTCAGCCTCCCGGAGCAGCGTGGCGAGGCATTCGGGATCGGCCGGCTCGGCGTCGTCGTCCATCATCCAGATCCATTTGGCGCCGCTGGCAACCGCCTTGAGCGCAGCCAGGGAGAAGCCGCCCGCGCCGCCGAGGTTTGCTTCGGAACGGACGTAGTCAACGTTCGGGTGCTTCCCGGCCACGTCCAGTGCCGGGGTTTTGCCGCTGTCCACCAGGCAGATCGTGTCCACCGCTGCCGTCTGGTTGTTGATCGAATCCAGCAGGACAGCAAGTTCTTTCGGCCGGTCGAACGTCACGGCGGCAACTGCTATGCGGGGGGTCATGGGGGTCCTTTCAGCATGGCTGACAGGGATTTCCCCGCTCGCGATGCGCCAGTGTGGCGCGAAGCCATGATGCTGTTGGCGCTAGTATCTTTGACTAGAGTCCACTGTAATACAGCCCTGTAAGGCACCGCGTACAAGGAAAAACGCACTGCCTGCTGCGCGCTCGGCGACGGAGAAGTTTCATTTATCGAAGAACAGATTCCCGGCCAGTGAGCCCATCGACCACGGACCATCGAGCAACAAGGTTGTCCGGCTTCAGCAACACCTTTGAAACGGCCATCGCCCCATGATCATGTACCTGCTGATGGGGCTGACCGCTGCGGTGGTGTCCTATTTTGCCACCTGGGGTGCCCGGATCGTCGGCCACCGGCTCGAGCTGCACCTGCCCATCCGCAGCCGGGACATGCATTCCATTCCCGTGTCCCGGCTGGGGGGCGTGGCCATCTTCCTTGGAATCCTGGTGGCGCTCATTTTGGCCAGCCAGTCCTTTTTTGTTAAGGACATCTACCGGAACAACTTCTCGCCCTGGGGCGTGCTCGCCGGTGCGGCCGTCATCGTCCTGGTGGGCGTTGCGGATGACCTGCTGGACATCCGCTGGTGGGTGAAGCTGATTGGCCAAAGCGCCGCGGGCCTCACAGTGGCCATCTGGGGAGTCCAGATGACCATTGTCCCGTGGGTACCTGAGCCCATCAACCTGGAAAACGAGACCCTCCGGGTAGTGCTGACCGCCGGCCTCATCGTCACCACCATGAACGCCTTTAACTTCATTGATGGCCTGGACGGGCTGGCGGCCGGAGTGGCGGTCATCGGCGGTACTGCCTTCTTCTTCACGGCGTATTGGGTCCACCGCAACGCGGTGCTGCTGGACTACTCGGATCTCGCCACCTTGATTACCGCTGTCCTGGTGGGCAGTTGCCTGGGCTTCCTGCCCCACAACTGGTTTCCGTCCAAGATCTTTATGGGTGACTCCGGGGCAATGCTGATCGGCCTGCTTATGGCCTCAGCCGGCGTGGTGTCCACAGGCCAGATCACCTCGGGCCTCTACGACCGGGCCAACGGTATCTCCACGGTGATACCCATCCTGCTTCCGTTCGCCGTCCTCTTCCTGCCGCTGCTTGACCTTGGCTTGGCTGTGGTCCGGCGCACGGCCCGGGGCCGTTCGCCCTGGTCCGCAGACCGGGGCCACCTGCACCACAAGCTGCTGGACATCGGCTACTCACACCGCACCGCCGTCATCCTGATGTACCTCTGGACCGGCATTCTGTCCTTCGGGGGACTGGCATTCGCGATCTTCCCCTGGCAGATCGTGCTGTCCGTGGACATCTTCGCCACGCTGGTGATGGGCCTCATCACCGCCTGGCCGTATCTTTCCCGGCGGGGCGAGGAAACCCGGGCGTAACCCCTGTGCAGAAATATTTCTATCTCATGTAGAATTTAGGGGCAGCCAAAGCTGCCCCTCCAACCCTGCCTCCTGGCTAACTGCCTCTTGGTGCCGACGATTGGGATCGAATGACCTCCAACGCCGAGTCCGGACCTGCGTCCGGCAACGGAAACGTTGGCGCATCCGGCCCCACGCCGTCCCTGTGGCTGAACCTCCTCAAGCGAAGTTCTGCGGCCGCTGCGGCCGGACTGGCGCTGTGCGCAGTTCCTGCAGCGCTGGTGGATGGAGCGAGGGGTGCCCTTTCAAGTTCCGCGGGCGGACTCCTGGTGATGCTGTTCTTCGGGATCAGCCTGCTGGTGGGCCATTTCGTGGGACGCAGCAATCCCTCGGGAGCTATTGGCATGTTCGTGGCCACCTACTTCGTGAAGGTGGTGGGGTTCGCCGTGGTCCTGTTCGTCATCGATGCTCCGCAGTGGCTGCAAGGCCGCTGGTTCGTCGCCGGCGCAGTCACCGCCGTCGTCCTCTGGCAGGCCGCTGAAATTTACGGTTTCAGCAAAGCCCGCCTCCAGATCTACAACGATCCAGAAACCAAGGAAACCCGTGATGCGTGATCCAGACAAGCCAAGCGACGGCACCAACGGCACGGGCCGATCCTCCCGCTCTGCCCCCGGTGTATCAGGCGACGGAACCAGCGGCGGATACAACGCCGGCATGGCCGTATTCAGCTACATCATTGGCGGAATCATCGTCTGGAGTTTGATAGGGTGGGGACTGGATTACGTGTGGGGAACGCGCTGGATTGTGCTCGCAGGCGCTCTGCTTGGAGCCGTCGGAGGTTTCTACCTTTCCCACATGCATGGCCTTACCAGTTCTCGAAAAAATGCTGGGGAGCGCCATGCTGCCAGCGGGCCGTCCCAGGACGGCGACACTAATGCCAAATAATTTCACAGGGGGAACAGCAGGCCTTCAGGCTGCCGGTCCCCGCCCAACGCCCAATGATGGACACTGCAGAGAGGAAACGCGTTGATCGCGCTTGCGCTCCCGGCCCAAGATTCAGGAGAGTTCACTCCTCCTGGTATTAACGATATGCATTTGCCGGCAGTCCTGCCGTGGGGTGCCGCAGAGGGATTCACCAAGCAAATGCTGCTGGTCCTCCTCTCTGTCGTCTTTATCGCCGTCTTCTTCGTGCTCGCCGCACGCAAGGGGCAGCTGGTACCCGGCAAGCTCCAGTTTGCCGGTGAAGCCGCCTACGGCTTCGTCCGCAACGGAATCGCCAAGGACATCATCGGCGGCAGGGACTTCATTAAGTACGTCCCGCTGTTGTTCAGCCTGTTCTTCTTTATCCTGGTGAACAACATTTACGGTGCCATCCCGTTCTTCCAGCTCCCCTCGTTCTCGCACGTCGGCGGCGCGTATGTACTGGCGGCCATTGTCTACTTCACCTGGATTGCCATCGGCGTGAAGAAGAACGGACTCCGTTACTTCAAGCTGGCCACTGTGCCCTCCGGTGTTCCCTGGTTCATCCTTCCGATCGTTATCCCGATCGAGATCATCTCCAACTTCCTGGTCCGGCCCGTCACGCACAGCCTCCGTCTGTTCGCGACCATGCTCGCAGGACACCTCATCGTGATGATCGCCGGCTATGGCATCGAGTTCCTCATCATGCAGGAGAACGTCCTGCTCAAGGGAACCTCCGTCCTGGTCCTGGCCGGTGCCATCGCCATGTACATGCTTGAAGCCCTGATCATGGTCCTGCAGGCCTACGTCTTTACCCTGCTGACAGCGATCTACATTGAAGGCGCAATTCACGCCGACAGCCACTAGGCACCCCTAAACTTCCCCTCGCGGGGATGATAGCAACCCAAACAACCTGCCACATGGGTGGCATCTTGAAAGGAAGAAAAATGGAAGGCAATCTCAACCTCGTAGGTTACGGTCTGTCCGCAATCGGCGGTGGTATCGGTGTTGGTCTCGTATTCGCTGCCTACATCAACGGCGTAGCCCGCCAGCCGGAAGCACAGCGTGTCCTGCAGCCGATCGCATTCCTCGGCCTTGCGCTGACCGAAGCCCTCGCCATCCTCGGCCTGGTCTTCGCCTTCGTTCTCTAGTCCTTAGAGCGAAGCGAATTTACAGAACCGAGTAGAAAAGGACGGGTGAAATATGAATCAGCTGATCATCTCAGCCGCCACTGAGGGCGACGTCAACCCCCTGGTTCCCAATGTTTGGGAAATGGGCGTTGTCCTCGTGGGCTTTGCCACCCTCATGTTCATCGTGGTCAAGTTCGTTGTCCCGATGTTCGAAAAGACCTTCGCCGAGCGTGCCGAGGCTATCGAAGGCGGCATTGCAAAGGCTGAAAAGGCCCAGGCTGAGGCGTCTGCTGCACTCGAAGAGTACAAGCAGCAGCTGACCGATGCCCGCGCCGAAGCCAACCGCATCCGTGAGGAAGCCCGCGCCGAAGGTGCCCAGATCCTCGCGGATCTCAAGGAAAAGGCAGCTGCAGAGTCTGCCCGCATCACGGCCCAGGCCCATGCCCAGATCGAATCCGAGCGTCAGGCGGCCGTTGTGTCCCTGCGTTCAGAGGTCGGCACCCTGGCCACCACCCTTGCCGGCCGCATCGTCGGGGAATCACTGAACGACGACGAGCGTGCAGCACGGGTAGTGGACCGCTTCCTGGCAGATCTGGAGACCCAGAACGCAGGTGCAGCTAAGTAATGGCAGGCGTATCGAGCGAATCGCTGGCAACAGGGCTGGCCGAGCTGGAAGCCAAGCTTCCGACGGCGTCACTGCAGCTGGCAAAGGAACTCTTCGGAATTCTGGGAATGGTGGACAGCTCGGCTGGCTTGCGCCGCGCCCTGACTGACCCGTCCCGCAACGGTGACGAAAAGTCGGCGCTGGTCAGGCAGCTGGTTGGCGGAAAAGTCTCCGCTGATGCTGCAGACATCGCGGGCGGACTGGCCAGCTCACGCTGGGCAACCGCACGGGATATCGGCGATGCACTCGAGACTCTTGCCGCAACGGTGGTCATTTCCGTTGCTGAAAACAAGTCGGCCGTTTCTGCCTCCGGAATCTCTGGCCTGGAGGAGCTGGAGAACGATCTGTTCTCCTTCAACCAGGCCGTTGCCTCCAACCACGAGGTACAACGTGCTCTGTCTGAACCGCAGGCCAGCGCTGCAGCCAAGGCAACCCTGGCCGAGAAGCTGGTGCCCGGCGTGAGCGAGGAAGCAAAGGTCCTTATCACGCAGGCGGTCACCCAGCCCCGCGGCATCAAGCCCACCCGGCTGGTGGAACGGTTCGCCGAACTGGCGGCCAAGCGGCAGCAGCGCTGGATTGCGACGGTCAGCGTGACCCGTCCCCTGACAACGACGCAGCTTGCACGCCTCCAGGCGGGCCTGAATGCAATGTACGGGCGGGAACTGAAGGTCAACGTCAATGTTGACCCGGCACTCATTGGCGGCATCCGCGTCCAGATTGGTGACGAAGTGCTCGACGCTTCGGTCATCACCCGCTTGGGCGAGCTTCAGCGCCAGCTGGCCGGCTAGCCGGACAAGCACAACAAAACTGATAGAAACCCCGGTCATCGTGAACAACGGTGATCACAAAACAGGAGAGCAGGGACTGCAGATGGCCGAATTGACCATCAACGCCGACGACGTCCGTAATGCGCTGAACGAGTTCGCGGCGTCCTACGAACCCGGAAACGCAGAACGCGTAGAGGTCGGCCGCGTAACCACCGCTAGTGACGGCATCGCCCGTGTTGAGGGCCTTCCCTCGGTCATGGCGAACGAGCTGCTGCGTTTCGAGGACGGCACCCTGGGCCTGGCCCAGAACCTCGACGTCCGTGAAATCGGCGTCATCATCCTCGGCGACTTCACCGGCATCGAAGAGGGCCAGGAAGTCCACCGCACCGGACAGGTTCTGTCCGTGCCCGTGGGCGACGCCTTCCTCGGCCGCGTTGTTGACCCGCTGGGCGTGCCCATTGACGACCTCGGCGAAATCAAGGCCGAGACCACCCGCGCACTGGAGCTCCAGGCTCCCGGCGTGACCCAGCGCAAGTCGGTGCACGAGCCGATGCAGACCGGTCTCAAGGCCATCGACGCCATGATCCCGATCGGCCGCGGCCAGCGCCAGCTCATCATTGGCGACCGCCAGACCGGCAAGTCCGCTATCGCAATCGACACCATCATCAACCAGAAGGCCAACTGGGCTTCGGGCGATGTGACCAAGCAGGTCCGCTGCATCTACGTGGCGATCGGCCAGAAGGCGTCAACCATTGCCGCCATCCGCCAGACCCTCGAGGACAACGGCGCACTGGAGTACACCACCATCGTGGCGTCTCCCGCTTCCGACCCCGCAGGCTTCAAGTACCTGGCACCGTACGCCGGTTCGGCCATCGGCCAGCACTGGATGTACGGCGGCAAGCACGTCCTCATCGTGTTTGATGACCTGTCCAAGCAGGCTGAGGCCTACCGTGCAGTGTCGCTGCTGCTCCGCCGTCCGCCGGGACGCGAAGCCTACCCGGGCGACGTGTTCTACTTGCACTCCCGCCTGCTGGAGCGTTGTGCAAAGCTCTCCGACGAGCTGGGTGCGGGTTCCATGACCGGCCTGCCGCTGATCGAGACCAAGGCCAACGACGTTTCGGCCTACATCCCGACCAACGTGATCTCCATCACCGATGGCCAGATCTTCCTCCAGTCGGACCTCTTCAACGCCAACCAGCGTCCTGCTGTTGACGTTGGTGTGTCGGTGTCCCGCGTAGGCGGCGCCGCGCAGGTGAAGTCCATGAAGAAGGTCTCCGGTACCTTGAAGCTGGACCTCGCCCAGTACCGCGACATGCAGGCATTCGCCATGTTCGCCTCGGACCTGGACGCCGCTTCACGCCAGCAGCTGACCCGCGGCGCACGCCTGATGGAACTGCTCAAGCAGGGCCAGTACTCCCCGTTCCCGGTGGAGAACCAGGTTGTGTCCATCTGGGCAGGCACCAACGGCTACCTCGACGATGTGCCGGTTGAGGACATCAGCCGCTTCGAGTCGGAGTTCCTGGAGCACCTCACGCACAAGTCCTCGATCCTCACCACGCTGGCGCAGACCAACGTGCTGGACGATGACACCGCAGCAGCGCTGAAGTCCGCCATTGTGGACTTCAAAAAGGGCTTCTTCGGTGAGGGTGACAACCACTTGGTAGGCGCCGGCCACGAGGAGCACAGCGCTATCTCCGAGGGCGACGTCGACCAGGAAAAAATCGTCAAGCAGAAGCGCTAATTCCACTGACCGGGTGTGCCGGGCCCACAGGGTCCGGCACACCCGGTCTACGGAATGTTAGGAAAGGATAAGTATGGGAGCCCAGATTCGGGTCTACCGCCAGAAGATCAGCTCGACCACGTCGATGCGCAAGATCTTCAAGGCGATGGAACTGATCGCTACCTCGCGCATTGGCAAGGCCCGTGCGCGCGTAGCAGCTTCACTGCCTTACGCGAACGCGATCACGCGCGCCGTTTCTGCTGTCGCCAGCCAAAGCGAAATCGACCACCCGCTGACCACTGAGCCGGAGCAGATCCGCCGCGCCGCCGTCCTGGTAATCACCTCGGACCGTGGCCTGGCCGGATCCTACTCGGCAAGCGTGCTCAAGCAGGTGGAGGGTCTCAACGAGCTGCTCCACGCTGAAGGCAAGGAAGTCAAGACGTACCTCGTCGGACGCAAGGCGCAGGCCTACTTCGAGTTCCGGAACCGTGAGTATTCACGGGTCTGGACCGGTGGGACCGACGCACCCGAGTTCACAACCGCGCGCGAGATCGGTGAAGCACTGCTGGCCGATTTCGCAACCGACTTTGAAGAGGGCGGCGTGGACGAAATCCACGTGGTGTACACCCGCTTCAAGTCCATGGTCACCCAGGAGCCCACGGTCATCCGCCTGCTTCCGCTGGAAGTAGTGGAAGAGCAGGCCGCTTCTGAGTCGGACCTGTTGCCGCTGTACGAGTTCGAGCCGGAAACCGAGCGGGTTCTTGACGCTCTGCTGCCGCGCTACATCGAGTCACGCATCTTCGCGGCCATGCTGCAGGCAGCGGCTTCCGAGCTCGCTGCCCGCCAGCGTGCCATGAAGTCCGCAGGCGACAATGCCACGGACCTCATCAAGAAGTACACGCGTCTGCGCAACACGGCCCGCCAGGCTGAAATTACGCAGGAGCTTTCCGAGATTGTTGCCGGCGCCGACGCCCTTGCGTCCTAGCCTGCACCACCTTCGGTTTCCGCTGGACCTGCACCACCACAGATAAACTTAAACCCACGCCATCTACTGAGTGAAGTGAGAGAGATGACTGCCACTGCTACCGAACACGTAGCCGCAACGTCCGGTGCTACCGGCCGCATTGCGCGCGTAATCGGCCCGGTTGTCGACGTCGAATTCCCGGCTGACGCAATCCCGTCCATCTACAACGCCCTGACTACCGAGATCACCCTCAACGGAGTCACCAAGACCATCACATTCGAGACCTCCCAGCACCTGGGCGACAACCTCGTGCGCGCCATCTCCCTCCAGGCCACCGACGGACTTGTCCGCGGAACGTCCGTGGTGGACAGCGGTGCCCCCATTTCCGTACCCGTTGGCGACGGCGTCAAGGGCCACATCTTCAACGTCCTGGGCCAGCCCCTGGACGTTACCGAGGCCGAGCTGCAGATCAGCGAACGCTGGCCTATCCACCGCAAGGCCCCGAGCTTCGCGTCCCTTGAAGGCTCCACCGAGATGCTGGAAACCGGCATCAAGGTCATCGACCTCCTCACCCCGTACATCAAGGGTGGAAAGATCGGCCTGTTCGGCGGCGCCGGCGTGGGCAAGACCGTTCTGATCCAGGAAATGATCACCCGTGTTGCCCGCAACTTCGGTGGTACTTCCGTGTTCGCCGGTGTGGGCGAGCGTACCCGTGAAGGTAACGACCTCTGGGTTGAAATGGAAGAGGCAGGCGTCCTCAAGGACACCGCCCTTGTATTCGGCCAAATGGATGAGCCGCCGGGAACGCGCCTGCGCGTGGCGCTGTCCGCACTGACCATGGCGGAGTACTTCCGCGATGTGCAGAACCAGGACGTGCTGCTCTTCATCGACAACATCTTCCGGTTCACCCAGGCAGGTTCCGAGGTTTCCACCCTCCTCGGCCGCATGCCTTCGGCTGTGGGCTACCAGCCCAACCTGGCAGATGAGATGGGTCTCCTGCAGGAGCGCATTACCTCCACCAAGGGCCACTCCATCACCTCGATGCAGGCCATCTACGTTCCCGCAGATGACTACACCGACCCGGCACCGGCAACCACCTTCGCACACCTCGACGCGACCACGGAACTGTCCCGTGAAATCGCCTCCCGTGGTCTGTACCCGGCAGTTGACCCGCTGACGTCGACCTCACGCATCCTGGATCCCCAGTACATCGGCAAGGACCACTACAACACGGCTGTCCGTGTGAAGCAGATCCTGCAGAAGAACAAGGAACTCCAGGACATCATCGCCATCCTTGGTGTTGACGAACTGTCTGAAGAGGACAAGATTGTTGTGTCGCGTGCGCGCCGCATCCAGCAGTTCCTCTCGCAGAACACCTACACGGCCAAGCAGTTCACCGGCGTCGAGGGTTCCACGGTTTCCATCAAGGACACCGTCGAAGGCTTCACCGCCATCTGCGACGGCGACCTTGACCACATCGCGGAGCAGGCGTTCTTCAACGTCGGCGGCCTCGATGACGTTGAGCGCCAGTGGGCCAAGATCCAGGAACAGACCAAGTAATATGGCTGAGCTTGAGGTTGAGATTGTCGCAGCGGACCGGTTCATCTGGTCCGGAGCGGCCAAGATGGTCAAGGCCCGCACCAGCGATGGTGAAATCGGAATCCTGCCCGGCCACTCGCCCCTGCTGGCGATCCTGGCCGAGGGTGAACTGGCCATCCAGCCGGTGTCCGGTGACCGTATTGCCGTAGATGTTGACGGCGGATTCTTCTCCGTGGACAACAACCGCGTGGTTATTGTTGCTGACAACGCCCACCTGGGCGGCTCGGCTACCGCTGGGATCCGCTAGCACCAATTTGATGGACGCACCGAGTCTTCCGTTCATCGCCATGGCAATCACTTTTGGATTGCTGATCTTTGCACTGTGCCTTTCGGGGGTGCGCCGCTTCAATCTGCGGCGTGCCCTCGGCACGGTGGACGCCTCCATTTGCATGGCTGGAAACAGCTGGCAGATGGGGGTTTGTCGTTATCAGGACAACGACCTTGAGTGGTTCCGGCTGCTCTCGTTGAGCGTCAGGCCCAAACACAAGTTCAAGCGGCACTCGCTAGAACTGCTGGGCCGCCGCAAGCCCACCGAAGCCGAGGCAGTCAAGGTCCAGCCCGACGTCGTGATTGTCGAATTGCGGTACGAGGGGCAGGACCTTCGCGTTGCCATGAAATTTGACGCCTATGCCGGCCTCTCGTCCTGGCTTGAAGCCGGGCCGGTTATCGGCATTGGTACCTGGCGCTAGCCCGCGTGGACTGGCTCTACGACCTCCGGATCACCGACGGCCCGGTGTATTGGCTTTCCTTTGCCCTGGGCGTTGCCGGTGCCGTGTATCTCCTGGCTCCGCCCCCTCATATCCGCGGCCGCCGCTGGTTCGTCCGCGCCCTCGCCGCTGCCGCCGCGGCCTACGCGCTGGTGGCCACCGTCCACTGGGCGCTTATCAACGTTTTTTCCGTATTCCCGGAGAACATTCCGGATCCGGTCCTGCTGTGGGTGGTGCCCGGCGTCGCAGCCCTGATCCTGCTCTTGCTCCGGCTGCCCCGGAGCAGTTGGAACCGCGGCGCAGCCGGCCTGGTGGCCGTGCTTCTGGTGGCAGCCCTTTCATCCGTCCAGATCAACGCGTACTTCGGGCTTAACCGCACGGTAAGCGACCTGTTGGGCACGGCGCTGGCCCGGATCCCGGCCCTCGAGGCGGACCTCAAGCGGCAGCCGGGGGAGGCCGACGGCGTTCCCCTCCCAGGGTGGGCACCGCAAGGTGACATGCCGGATGGGGGAGTGCTCCGGAAGGCTGTCATCCCCGCCGTCCTGTCCGGAATGGACACCCGCGAAGCATATATCTATCTTCCGCCCGCCTACTTCGCGGAAAACCGCCCCGCCCTTCCCGTGCTGGTCCTGGTGGCCGGCCAGCCGGGCGGGCCTGCCGACTGGCTTACGGGCGGCACCCTGCAAGCCCACATGGATTCCTTCGCCGCTTCCCATGGCGGCATTGCCCCGGTGGTGGTGGTGCCGGACCCGAACGGCTCGCAATCCGCGAACACGATGTGCATGGACAGCCGGATAGCCAAGGCCGATACCTACCTGTCGCGGGATGTGCCCCAGTGGATCAGCTCCACCCTTGCCGTTGACACGAACCACAACCAGTGGGCCATCGGCGGATTTTCCTTCGGCGGCACCTGCGCCCTGCAAATGGGAACGCGGCACCCCGGCCTGTTTCCCTCCGTCCTCTCCTTTTCCGGGGAAGCCGAGCCGGCCATCGCCAAGGAGCGGCAGAAAACCATCGACGCCGCCTTCCCGGGGGACCCGGACGCGTTTGAGCGGCAGACGCCCCTTGCCATCATGAAAGAGCGCCGCTTCGAGTCCAGCGCGGTGTACCTGACAGCAGGACAGGACGACCCGGAATTCGTGGCGTACCTGCACACCCTGGCCGCAGCCGCACGGGAGGCCGGCTTCACCGTGCGGGCGCACGAGGTGGAAAACACCGGACACTCATGGGACACGTCCTCGAAGCGGATCGCCGATGCGCTGCAGTTCCTTGCCGACAGGTGGGGACTTCAACAGTGACTTCCGTGAAGCAGGTCCGCACAACATCCCTGGCTTGGACAACAGTGGGACGACCGGCACGGGACCGGGTCGTCGCCGCCCTGAAATCGATGCCGTTCTCCGTCGCTGTGCTTGCGGTGTTTCTTGTAACCGGGGCAATCACCGGCAGCTACCTCGCTGGGCCGCCAGAGCAGTTGCTGCACGTGGCAGGAGTGAGCGGACCGGGCCTGCGTGCCGGCAACTGGTGGTCCCTGTTCACCAGCCTTTTCTTCGCCACCAACCCGTTGGCCTATCTTGCCGCGTCCCTGATGATCCTCCTGCTGCTGGGCCTTGCCGAGCGCAGGATGGGAACACCAGCAGCGGTGGGGTTTTTCTTCGGCGGCCAGTTTGCTGCCGTCACGCTTTTCCTGCTGCTGACCCAGCTCGCAGGCTACGCGGGTGACGGGTGGCTGGACCGTATGGCCGACGACATCCTGATCGGCCCCTACCCGGCAATCCTGACGGCGGCCCTTGGTGCCAGCGGCAGGTTGCCGGTTCTGTGGCAGCGACGGTTGCGGACAGGCGTGCTGTCCATCTCGCTCCTGCTGGTTCTCTACGTTGGGCATGCGGAGACGGTGATCGGACTGCTCGGTGCCGTCCTGGGACTCCTGGCGGGGTGGTGGATCCAGGGCGACCACGGCCACCTGCACCGGCACCGGTCCACCGGCCGGGAGACCCGGAACCTCCTTGCCCTCACCGTCGCCGTCTTCGCCGTGGGTCCGATCCTCACGGGAATTGCGCGGGCGCCTACCGGCCCGCTGGCTCTTCTGCGCGACGTTGTCCTGAACCCCATGCCCACGCTCAGCCAATTGGCTTTCAACTGCGGTGCCACTGTGGAAGCATCCTGCCTCGAAGCCGGCAGGGCAGGGTTTGCGGGGCCATTCGGACTTGCGCTTGCTGTGGTTCCGGTGGTCCTGCTGCTGATCTGTGCAGACGGAATGCGCCGCGGCCGGCGGCTTGCGTTGAACATCGCGCTCGCCATCCAGCTTGCCGTCACGGCGCTGGCCGCCGTCTACCTGGCACTGTTCGCCCTGGTGCCGTCCCGGCTGCAGGGCCCGTCCGCCCCGCCGATGGGAACTGCCTTTGCCCACGTGCTTCCGCTGGTTGGCGTACCCCTGCTGCTGGCAGCGCTCCTGTGGTTCAACCGGCGGCAGTTCCGCGTGCAGACGCTTCCTTCCGCGCGGCGGACGCTGGCTCTGCTGGTGGGAGGAACGTGGCTTGTCCTTGCCGGAACGTACGCGGCCGCCTGGTTCTTGTCGGGCGGACTAACGCGCGACGGCGGCCTGCTGGGCCTGTTCGCGGAGCTGGCCCGGCAGTACGTACCGGTTCCCATCCCGCAGCACTACCACCGCGTCTTCGCCGACAGAAACAGTGTGGAGGCTGTCCTTTTTGCCTACTCAGGACCGGTGTTCTGGGTGGTTGCGCTGGCGGCCGTATGGTGGGCGCTGCTGGGCGGACACCATGGCAACGATTCCGGACGGCAGGACAGGATCCAGGCACGCAGGCTGCTGCACCAGGGCGGCGGACCGCTGTCCTGGATGGCGCTCTGGGAACCCAACAGCTACTGGTTCAGTCCGGACGGCAAGGGTGCGGTGGCTTTCCAGCGGCACGGCAGCGTGGCGCTGACACTGGGTGGACCTTTCGGTCCAGCGCAAGGCCAGCAGGACGTTACCACCGGGTTTTTGGCCCACTGCAGCCGCCAGGCAATGATTCCGGCCCTCTACTCCTGCGACGACACGCTCTGGCCCATGCTTGAGGAGCGCGGATTTTCCCGCGTGGCGGTGGCGCAGGAGACACGGCTGGCAATTCGCGAACTCGAATTCAAGGGCAAGGAATGGCAGAACGTCCGCACGGCGTTGAACCGTGCCGCGAAGCTGGGCGTCAGGGCCGTCTGGGGATCCTACGAGTCGCTGCCCGCGGCGCTGCGCTCCCGGCTGAGTGAAGTCTCCGAGGAATGGGCTGCAGGAAAAACGGTCCCCGAAATGGGCTTTACCCTCGGCGGCATCGATGAGCTCGATGACCCGGAGGTCCTGTGCTGCCTCGCCGTTGACGAACACGGCACCGTCCACGGAGTGACCAGCTGGCTGCCCGTGTACGACGGCGGGACCCTGGTCAGCCGGACCCTTGACGTCATGCGCCGGGGTGCCGAGGGATTCCCGGGGGTGATGGAGTTCCTCATCGCCTCGGCGGTACTCGAGCTGCGTACTTCCGTTGAGGTCATTTCCCTCTCCGGCTCTCCGCTGGCAAGCGTACCCGGAACCGGCGGTGGTTCCGGCCGGGAGGACCGGGCGGATAACCTGGTCCGCATCCTCGACCTCGTGGGCCATGCCCTGGAACCGGTGTACGGATTCCGGTCCCTGGCGGCATTCAAGTCGCGCTTCAAGCCGGAGTATCGCGCCCTTTACCTGTATTACCAGGACCCGCTGCACTTGCCCGCTATTGGCCGCGCATTAACACGTGCCTACCTGCCCGGGCTTTCCCTTCCGCAAGGCGCGCGCCTGGTGCGCAAATTGGTGAAGTGAACTCTTCCAATTAGCACCAACAATATGCGCGCCGGCCGAACAAGGCGGCGTGGTGATGCCCGGGGACGGAATCTGGAATTCAACAAAAATGATCCCCGGCATAATTGCCGGGGACCATTGTTTCGCTGCCGGCCGCATTTCGCGGCCGCACTGCGGGGACTAGACCAGCGTTACGCCGGTGGCCTGCGGGCCCTTGGCGCCCTGACCGATTTCGAACTGAACACGCTGGTTCTCGTCGAGGGTCTTGAAGCCACCGGTCTGGATCTCCGAGTAGTGCACGAAGACATCACCATCGGAGTCATCCGGGGTAATGAAGCCGAAGCCCTTTTCAGCGTTGAACCACTTGACGGTTCCCTGTGCCATTTATTTCTCCTCATTGTGGAACTTGTTTAAGATCGGCACACCTCGTGCCGGCCTTGGTCACTCCGCGAGAAGAATCCTGGATTGCCCGTCCCGGAAAGGGACCGGCGCTGCAGGAGCTTCGCGCTCGCAACATGTCTTGCGAGCATGAAAAACACCTACACAAAGACTGAGATAAGAATTTCACGCTACCCCGCGGAGGTCAACGGTTTGCGTGGAGAAACGGTTAAATTTTGGGTAAAAAGAAGGTTAAATGCCTTGTCAGAGCCGAATTGGGGCAGATTCAAGGCGCAGCGGCACGGTTCGGGAGCGGCCGGGACAGCCTCCGTCAAAAGAGGCGGGACTCGCTGTCGTCCACGCCGCGCATCGCGTCGTAATCAAGGGTGACGCAATCGATCCCGCGGTCGTTCGCCAGGACCTTGGCCTGCGGCTTGATCTGCTGCGCGGCGAAGATGCCCCGGACGGGCGCCAGCAGTGGATCGCGGTTCAGCAGTTCAAGGTACCGGGTGAGCTGCTCCACGCCGTCGATGTCGCCACGGCGCTTGAGCTCAATGGCCACGGTGGCGCCGCCCGCGTCGCGCGCCAGGATGTCCACCGGTCCGATGGCCGTGAAGTACTCGCGGCGGATGAGGGAGTAGCCCTCACCGAGCGTTTCGATCTGCTCCGCGAGGAGCCGCTGCAGATCCGCCTCAACACCGTCCTTGATCAGGCCGGGATCCACGCCGAGGTCATGGGAGGACTCACTGAGTTTCTCGTGGATGTTGATGATGAGCCGGTCGTCCGTCTTGGCGGATTGCACTGTCCACTGCTCGATGACGCCCAGTTCCAGGTCCACGTCCTCGGGGGAAGAGACGCGCAGCGTTGCCGGCGGGCTCATCCAGTTGAGCGGCTTGTAGGAGCCGCCGTCGGAGTGGACCAGGACAGAGCCGTCCGCCTTGACCAGCAGGAGCCTGGTGGCAAGGGGAAGATGGGCTTTGAGCCGGCCAACGTAATCAACAGAGCATCGGGCTATGACAAGTCGCACGCCGTACAGACTACCGCCTGGTGCCGCACCCCTCTGCCCCGGGCAGGGCCGCCAGGCGGAGTGGTTCCCGCCCCGGCAGCACCGGCGGAGGCTGGTGCTGGGGCAGAATGGATGCATGCCGCGTTCCAACCGTCCCCGCCGTCCCGTGTCCGGAAAAGCCGGGGCCGGTTCGGGCAGGGCGGCCGGAAAGAAGGGAAACGGCGAGGTCCCTGAGCTTGACCTGGAACGTGCGCGGGCGGGCATCGCCCGGCGGGAAAGCGCTCCGGACGGCGAGTGGATGGTCCGCACCATGACGGCCAGGAACGCCGAAAAGACCTACATCTGCCCGGAGTGTTCCACTGCGGTGCTGCCAGGGGTAGCGCACCTGGTGGTCTGGAAGGACGACCACCTCTTCGGCGCTGCCGCGGGGCTGGCGGAACGGCGCCACTGGCATACCAATTGCTGGATGACCCGCAGTTACCGCTACCGGTAGGGGGCCGGCCGCAGCTGTCGCTAAGCTGGCAGGCATGACTTTTGATCCGGCGTCGTTCGAATTCAGCCAGTCCACCGGTCCCGCTCCCATCAGGGCCGCCACTGTCCTGCCGGCCCGGCGCGAAAACGTGGAGCTGCAGACGGCGGACGGCCACACCCTGGTGGGCGAACTGGCACTGCCGGAGTCCGGGCCGGTGAAGGCCACGCTGATCACCCTTCACCCGCTGCCCACTCACGGTGGCTTCATGGATTCACATGTTTACCGCAAGGCCTCCTACCGGCTGCCCGCGCTCGCCGGCATCGCGGTGCTGCGGTTCAACACCCGCGGTACCGAATCCCCGCGGGGTACCAGTACGGGGGCCTTCGAGGAGGGTGTCGGGGAGCGGCACGACGTGGAGGCGGCGGTCCGCTTCGCGGTCGAACGCGGGCTGCCCAACCGGTGGCTGGTGGGCTGGTCCTTCGGCACCGAACTTGCCCTGATGTACGGGGCAACGGAGCCCGTCGCCTCGCAGATCGAAGGCGCCGTGCTGCTGTCCCCTCCGCTGCACCGGGCCAAGGATGCGCACCTGCTGCAGTGGGCGCAGTCCGGAAAACCGCTCAAGGTGCTGGTGCCTGAGCACGATGACTATCTGCAGCCGGACGCCGCCGCAGGGCGCTTCAGCCTGGTGCCCCAGGCGCGCGTGGTGGGTGTCAAGGGCGCGAAGCACCTGTGGGTGGGGGAGAAGTACGCGGGGCGCGTGCTGAACGAGATTGTGGAAGAGGTCACTGAAACTGGCGCCGGGGGTACCGGCCTGCCGCAGGAATGGGACGGCCCGGTGGCCACGGCGCCGGCCTAGGCCGGAATGACCAGGTGCGGAACAACAGGCCCTCGGGTCAGTGCTTGTCCTGCCGCACGATGTAGATTTCCCGGATCAGCAGCAGGACAGCGGCCGCCGTGGGAATGGCGATCAGTGCGCCGAGGACACCCAGCAGGCTGCCGCCGGCGATCACGGAAATGACTGCCACCGCTCCCGGCACCGCCACGGCCTTCTGCATGATGCGCGGGGAGATGAAGTAGGCCTCGAACTGCAGGTAGGCGAAGTAGCACACGGCGTAAACAGCGGCGGTCTGCCAGCCTTCGGTCAGTGCGATGAGGACTACCAGTACTCCGGCAATCAGCCCGCCGACCAGGGGGATGAAGGCGAGCAGCGCCACCACAAACGCCAGCAAAAGGGCGAAGGGGATCCCCACGATGGACATTACGATAAAGGCAAAGGTGGCATTAAGCAGTGCCACGCAGGCCTGCCCAATCACATAATTGCCCACGGAACGGGTGATCTCGTCGGACAAAGCCTCCACCCGGGCCCGGCGGGAACGCGGCGCCAGCCGGTAGCCCCACTTTTTCATCGCCGGCAGGGCGGCCAGGAAATACAGGCTCAGCACCAGGACAATCAGGGTGCCGAACAGGCCGTTGGCAACTGTTGACCCGAAGCTCACCACGCCGCCGAAGATTCCGCCCACAGCAGCGGGATCATTAACGAACTTGTCCAGTTCCTCGGTGAGCCGGTCACGGACGCCGAACTGGTCATCAAGGCTGCGGAAGAACTCGGAATCAATGAAGTCCCGCACCCAGATGGGCGCCTGCTGGACAATCTCCGTTACCTGCTCAACGATCGTGGGGATCAGGGTGGCGAAAAATCCGACGACGGCACTCACCAGCACGGTAACGGACACCAGGATTCCTGCCGGGCGGGGGATCTTCCGGCTCTCCAGCCAGCCCACAACAGGCTCGAGCCCAAGGGCAATGAACAACGCCGCAACAATCCACAACAGCAGTTGCGTGGTGTTGGATCCGATCCAGTAGACGAGCAGGGCCAGCCCCACGCCGACTGTGCCCATAAAACCCATGTAGAGGGGATGCTGCGGTGACATCCTGGGCCCGGGATCACCGAACTGGGGCTCTACCTCGCCGGGCTCGCGGCCAACCTGGTTGTCCTGGTGCGAGTACTCCGGCGGCATTTCGAAGCGGAGCCTTGGCTGGGCCCCCGGCAGCGGCTGGCGGAGGCGGCGGACCACCAGGCCGAGGGCTGCCGCCGCGGCCCCCTTTCGGCGCACCGGTACAGGGTCCTGCGAAGCGTGTGCCGAAGGCTCAGCACCCGCCGGATTCTCGTGTGCCGCGGAGGACTCGTCCGTCTTGTCAGTCACTGGAATTTAGGGCCTGTTCGATGCGTGGCGCCGCTGGTGCGGGCCGGTGTGATGATCATCGCAAACACTATCAGCAGCCTTGTCAACACCCGCTGAGGGGACGCTGACGGAAGCGGCGGACGATGTGTATCCGGCTCCGGAACCAAGGCTCCGGTAACCAAACCGTTACTATTGAAGGTAAACCCCCGCTGATGATAGGTGTTCCCTTGCGTTTAAAGACTGCAGTCGCACTCGTGCTGCTCGGCCTCCTGACACTGCTGGCCGGCATCGGCCAGAGAACCATCTGGGCCCCGTCCGAGACTTTCACGGCCTCTGCGCCCGCCGATTCCGAGGCGGCGCCGCTGACCGTCATAGACGGGAACCTGCGCACCCTGCATGGCGGAACCGTGAAGATCAACATTGAGGGCGACGGCAACTTCCTGCTCGCGTCAGGGCGTCCCGACGACGTGGACGCCTGGGTAGGCCAGACCGCCCACAACACCGTCACGGGGGTATCCGAGGACGGCAAGGCGCTTCAGGTGGAATACGCCGACGGTGAAGCCACTACACCCAGCCCCGCCGGCTCCGATCTTTGGGTTTCCACGGAGAACGCCAGCGGCCAGCTGGAATATTCCTGGACGCCGCCTGCTGATGGCGACTGGACGCTCCTGCTGGCCTCGGACGGGACCCAGCCTGCTCCGGCCTCCATCTCCATGACGTTCCCGAACGATACCTCCACCCCGTGGGCCATCCCGCTGATGGTGCTGGGCTCGCTGCTGATCATCGGCGGGATCGTCCTTGCCCTGCTTTCCCTCCGCAAGCGCAACGGCGACGGCGACGGCGAGGGCAGCGGCTTTGCCCAGCGCGCCCGCGCCAGGACTGAGGCACGCTCGTCCTCTCGGGTGACCATGGTTGCCGCGGGCGTCGTGGCTGCAGCCGTAGTGGCCGGAACCGGCGCCGCCGCAAACGCCACTTCGCCGGCGCCTTCCCCGGGTTCGTCATCAGCGGCCTCGCCTGCAGCGCAGGAGCCGTCCGGTTCGCCAGTGCTGTTGGATGCCCAGTTCCGCCGCATCCTGGAGCAGGTCTCCAGTGCAGCGGACGCCGGCGACGCAGCAAAGGATGCGGCAAAGCTGGCCGACCGCGTGGGCGGTACAGAACTTGAAGTCCGGACCCAGAACTACAAAATCCGCTCGCAGGTTGGATCCTACGAGGCACGCATGCCCGTGCGTTCCACCAAGCTCCTCACCACCGTGGTCACCAGCAACCGCGCGTGGCCCCGCTCCGTCCTTGCCGTGACCCAGGGCGAGGGCAACGTTGTGCCGCAGCTGCTGACGCTCGTCCAGGCTTCTCCGCGCGAGAATTACAAGCTGGTGGAGACGAATCCGCTGCAGCCGGGCACCACCTTCCCCACCATCAACCGTGACGGTACGGAAACGCTTGCTGCCGCTGACAAGACCGGGCTGCTGTACAGCGCCGAAGAGGCCATGTCCGGCCTCGCCGACCGCCTCACCTCCGCCGAATCGGCTTTCAAGGACAAACTGGTGGAGGGTGAGTCCTCGCCGTACATCGCGGACACGCTGTCCTACCAGGCCGAGGTGGTCAAGGCAGGCGAGAACGGAAACTTCTCCTTCACCCACAAGGTGGTTCCCGAAAGCACTGTGGTGTTCCGGACTGCCGACGGCGGTGCGCTGGTCCTGGGCCGGATCAACTTCGGCTTCGAGGGAACGCCGAAGGCTGCCGGTGACAAGCTCACCATCGGTGACGATGCCGCGGCCCTCGCCGGCGGCAAGGAAACCACCACCGGCATGGTCCTGAACTTCGCCGAGTCCGTCGCGGTATACGTTCCGCCGGCGGGCTCCACCGATCCCATGAAGCTTGTGGCTGCCACCCGCGGCCTGGTGGGCGCCAGCTTCAAGTAGCCGCCATACCTGCATTACCCCCGGCAGCGGCCGGAGTGGCTAGAGTGGAAAGCATGAGTTCGCCAGCTTCCCGCCCAGTCCCTCCTGCCGCTGCCAACCTGCTTAACCTGCGCGGCGCCGTCGACCTTTCCTCCCTGAAGCAGCGCCCGGCCGCCCCGTCCCCCGCCGCGCCGCCTACGGGAACGGAAGCACCCGCTGGAGCCCAGCCCGGCGCCGCTCCCGGCGCTCCTGAACTGATGGTCAACGTGACCGAAGGCAACTTCCAGCAACTGGTGGAGTTGTCCGCACAGGTGCCCGTGGTTTTCGCTCTTTGGGCTTCCTACTCACCCGAGTCATCAACCATGCTGGACGTCCTGGAACGCGTGGTGAGCAGCTATGGCGGCAGGCTGGTTCTCGGCGCCGCCGACATCGAAGCGTTCCCGCAGCTGGCCCAGGCGTTCCAGGTGCAGGCCGTTCCTACCGCCGTTGCGGTACTCAAGGGCCAGCCGGTGCCGCTGTTCCAGGGCGGTGCCGACGAACAGCAGGTCCGGAGCCTTTTTGACGAACTGCTAAAGGTCGCGGCGGCAAACGGCGTGACCGGAAGCCTTGGCGGCGGGGCTGCCCAGGACGGGGAGCCTGCACCGCTGCCGCCTCTGCACCAGGCCGCTTTTGACGCCATCGAAGCCGGCGATTATGCGGCAGCGGCAGATGCGTACCGGCAGGCACTGAACGAGATGCCCGCCGACCACGAGGCGAAGGCGGGGCTGGCCCAGGTGGAGCTGATGGCGCGCCTCCAGCCGCTCTCGGCCCAGGACAGCGAAGCACTGCGCGCGCAGGCGGCCAATGAGCCGGACAACCTGGAGGCACAGTTTGCCGTGGCTGACCTGGACGTTGCCGGCGGTCATGTGGACGATGCGTTGAACCGCCTGGTCAGCTTCATTGGCAGGAACTTCGGACCGGAGCGCGAGGCCGCCCGGGTCCGCCTGCTCGAGCTCTTCGATGTGGTGGGCGCCGCTGATGAGCGGGTGGCAAAGGCCCGCCAGGCACTCGCGAGGGTGCTCTTCTAGTGCCTGCCCTGTTCGAGCCGCTGAAGCTCCGCTCACTGGAGCTCCAGCACCGCGGCTGGGTATCGCCCATGTGCCAGTACAGTTGCGAGGCCGACGCCGCGCCCGGCGTTCCGAACGACTGGCACCTGATGCACCTGGGCTCCTTCGCCGCCGGCGGCGCGGCATTGATCCTCACCGAGGCTGCCGCCGTCAACCACGAAGGCATGATCAGCCCCCGCGACGCCGGTCTCTACAACGATGCCCAGGCCGAAGCCTGGCAGCGGGTTACGTCCTTCGTGCACCGGCACGGGGCGGCGGAGGCAAAAATCGGCGTCCAGCTGGCCCACGCGGGCCGAAAGGCCTCCACCTACTGGCCCTTCTCCGGCAAGCACGGCAGTGTCCCGGAGTCCGACGGCGGGTGGACAACGGCGGGGCCCTCGCCGTCGGCGTTTGACGGCTACGCCGAACCCGCCGTAATGAGCGGGGAGCAGATCGACGGAGTGATCAGCGACTTCGCGGCCGCCGCTGTCCGCGCCGTTGATGCCGGTTTCGACACGGTGGAAATCCACGGGGCGCACGGCTACCTCCTGCACCAGTTCCAGAGCCCGCTGATCAACTCGCGGACCGACGCCTGGGGCGGGGATGAGGCGGGACGGAACCGCCTGATGCTTGCCGTGGTGGACGCCGTGCGGGCGGTCATTCCGGACTCAATGCCCCTGCTCCTGAGGATCTCCGCCAGTGACTGGGCCGACGGCGGGGTGGACCTCGCGGCCTCGGTGCGGCTGGCACGCGAAGCAGCGCAGCACGGCGTGGACCTCGTGGATGTTTCCAGCGGAGGAGCCGTTGCCGATCAGCAGATCAAGGCAGGCCCCGGCTACCAGACGGGCTTCTCCGCTGCCATCCGAAGGGACGCAGGGGTGCCCACCGGAACTGTAGGCCTCCTGACCTCCGCCGGCCAGGCCGAACATGCCATAGCCACCGGGCAGGCCGACGGCGTCTTCATCGCCCGGGCGGCGCTGCGGGATCCGCACTGGTGGCTGCGGGCGGCCTTCGAGCTGGGCCATGACATTAGATGGGCGCCGCAGTACGAGCGGGCCGTGCCCCGGCGGACCTTCTGAAAGCCGCGCACATAATGGCTCACGGGCAGCGCGACAACCGCGATAACAAGGGGCAGGCTCCTGGTGACGGGATTGACCGGCGGCTGGAAGCCACCATCCTGGACCTTCTGGCTGCCAGGGCTCCAACGTCCACCATTTGCCCGTCGGATGCTGCCCGTGCTGTGGGCGATGAGAATTGGCGCGGCCTGATGGAGCCTGCCCGCAGGGCCGCCCGGCGGCTGGTTGAAGCCGGCGAGGTGGAGATCACCCAGGGCGGTTCGGTGGTTGATCCCGTCACGGCAAAAGGGCCCATCCGGATCCGGAAGGTGCGGTAGCAACCGGCATCCGCTTCGCCGGTTCCGGCAGTTGCTTTTGCCGGTCCTGCCGCGCCGGCAGAACGCCTCCCTACTCCTTTGACGCTACTCCTGCAGGAGGACCCCGCTGCCGCACCCTGAGGGCTAGTCTGGCTTCATGACTGCTCAGCAACCAGATCCGGCGCGGCCCGCCGGTCCCGTAGCCGCACTGTCCATCCGGGGACTCGCCAAGCGCTTCGGCGAAAAGATCGCGGTGGACGGCATTAGCCTGGACGTCCCCGCGGGCTCCTTCTTTGGAATTGTGGGCCCCAACGGCGCCGGCAAGACCACCACGCTGTCGATGGCTACCGGGCTGCTGCGGCCGGACTTCGGTACCGCCGTCGTCCACGGCGTGGATGTCTGGGCCCGGCCCCTGGAGGCCAAGCGGCTGATGGGGATCCTGCCGGACGGCGTACGGCTGTTTGACCGGCTGACCGGCGAACAGCTCATCACCTACGCCGGCTTGCTGCGGGGAATGGACAAGGACGTGGTGGCCAGCCGCGTGGGCGAGCTGCTGGCAGCCCTGGACCTGTCACAGGACGCCGGCACGCTGGTGGTTGACTACTCGGCAGGTATGACCAAGAAGATCGCCCTGGCATCTGCCCTGATCCACGCGCCGAGGCTGCTGGTGCTGGACGAGCCCTTCGAGGCCGTCGATCCTGTCTCCGCCTCCAACATCCGCTCCATCCTGGACAGCTACGTGGCGTCCGGCGGAACGGTGATCGTCTCCAGCCACGTGATGGACCTGGTGCAGCGCATGTGTGACCACGTGGCAGTAGTGGCCGGCGGCAGGCTGCTGGCTGCAGGAACCGTGGACGAGGTGCGCGGCGGAGTTTCCCTGGAAGACCGGTTCGTCCAGCTGGTGGGCGGCCGCAGCCACACGGAAGGGCTGGAATGGTTGCGCACCTTCTAAGGCTCAAACTGACCCTGCTGCGCAATGGCCTGCGGCGCAGCCCGTGGCAGCTGGTGGGCATGGCATTCGCAGGGCTTTATGCCCTCAGTGTCGTCGCCACGCTGGTGGTCGTCCTCGTCCTGCTTCGCCAGGCGGAACTCGAGCTGGTGTACACAGCCGTGGTGCTGGGCGGCGCCGCGGCCGTCCTGGGCTGGGGAATCATTCCGGTGGTGGCCTCTGCCACGGACATGACCCTTGATCCGGCCCGCTTCACCACCTTCGCCGTCCCCATGAAGCAGATGCTGGCCGGGCTGGCGCTGGGCGGACTGATCGGTATTCCGGGTTTGGCCACGGCGCTGGTGGCACTGTCCACGGTGGTGACGTGGTCCCGGGGCGTCCTGCCGGCGCTTGCAGCGTTAGTGGGTGCGGGCCTGGGTGTCCTGACCTGCATCGTGCTGTCCAAAGTGGTGACCACGGCAACGGTGAGCCTCGCGTCGTCCCGCCGCTTCAAGGATGTCAGTGCCGTCGGGTTTATGGTGCCCCTCGTCCTCCTGGGCCCGATCGTGGCGGGAGTGGGGCGGGGAATCACCGCCTCCACCGGCTTCCTGCCGGACTTCGCCCGGACGTTGTCGTGGACTCCACTTGGAGCTCCGTGGTCCCTGGCCGGCGACATCGCGGCCGGCCGGCCCGGCGAGGCGGCGTTGAAGCTGCTCCTTTCCGTTGCGGTGCTGGCCGGCCTTGCCTGGTGCTGGAAGCTGCTTTTGGAACGTGCCCTGGTCACCCCGCCGTATTCAGGCAGCGGGAAGCGCAAAGGCGGAAAGCTGGGGCTGCTCGGGTTGTTGCCCGCTGTTCCGGCCGGGGCTGTGATGGCGAGGGCGCTCACCTACTGGTTCCGTGACCCCCGGTACTCCGGATCGCTCATCGTGATACCGCTCCTTCCAGTGGTGCTTGTCTTCCAGGGCAGCCAGGCCGGCGACTTCAGCACCCTGGCATTCCTGGCGCCGCTGTCGGCGTTCATCCTTGCGTGGTCCATCTCTGCTGATGTGTCCTATGACAACACCGCCTTCGCGCTGCACCTGGCCAGCGGGGTCCGGGGTGTTGACGACAGGCTGGGCCGCGCCCTGGCGTGCCTGGCCTTCGCGCTGCCGGTGGTACTCGTGTTTGCCGCAGGATCAGCCGCCTTCACCGGCGACTGGGGCCCGTTGCCCGGCCAGTTGGGACTGAGCCTGGGGATCCTCTTCACGGGACTGGGGTTGTCCTCCGTGGTCTCGGCCCGGTACACGGTGGCGGTTCCCTTGCCGGGTGACAGCCCGTTCAAGAAACCCCCGGGAAACGTGGGCCAGACCCTTGCAGTCCAGTTCGCCGGGCTGGGAGTCCTGCTGGTCCTGGTTTTGCCGGAGGCGGCCCTCCTGATCGCCCAGCTGGTGACCGGAAACGCCCTGTTCGGCTGGCTGAACCTGGCCGTGGGGCTCCTGTTGGGGATGGGCCTGTTTGCGGCCGGTGTCAGGCTGGGCGGAAAATGGCTGGACGGCCGCGGCCCTGAGCTGCTGGCCCAGGTCACCGTGAACCGCTGACGCGTCAACCGCCGGCTTCTAGACCGCCACCCGTAACCGCTGGAACGGCCCCGGAAGGAACAGCATGGAAGTAGTCATCCTCAACGGCAGCAAGCAGATCGGAAAACTTGCCGCGGACGCCATCGAGGAACTCCTCCGGCGCAAGCCGAACGCGGTCCTGGGGCTGGCCACCGGATCGTCGCCGCTGCCCGTCTACGATGAACTCGCTGCCCGCCACGAGCGGGACGGCCTGGACTTCAGCCGTGCCTCCGGTTTTGCCCTCGACGAGTACGTGGGCCTGCCGGCGGGCCACCCCGAGTCCTACCGGGAAGTGATCCGGCGGGAGTTCACCAACAGGGTCAACATCGCTCCGGAGAACGTCCACGGACCGGACGGTACGGCAACGGACATCCTGGCGGCCTGCAGTGCCTACGAGGAATCCATCACGGCAGCGGGCGGCATCGATCTGCAACTCCTCGGCGTGGGCACCGACGGCCACATCGGGTTCAACGAGCCCGGCTCCTCGTTCGCCTCCCGCACCCGGATCAAGAGCCTCATCGAACAGACACGCCGGGACAACGCCCGGTTTTTTGGCAGCCTGGCGGAGGTCCCGCACCACGTCCTGACCCAGGGGCTGGGGACCATCATGGATGCCCGGCATGTGATCCTCGTGGCAACCGGCGCACAGAAGGCGCAGGCTGTCCGCGAGTTCGTTGAAGGTCCGGTGTCCGCGATCTGTCCCGCGTCCGTGCTGCAGTTCCATCCCCATGCCACCGTCCTGCTGGACGAAGCTGCCGCCTCGGCATTGAAACTGGCTGATTTCTACCGGCACACCTATGACAACAAACCCGCCTGGCAAGGTCTCTAGCCGGAGGGTTTC
Source organism: Pseudarthrobacter sp. R1 (assembly GCF_024494415.1). Classification (NCBI taxonomy): domain Bacteria; kingdom Bacillati; phylum Actinomycetota; class Actinomycetes; order Micrococcales; family Micrococcaceae; genus Pseudarthrobacter; species Pseudarthrobacter sp. R1. The sequence goes on from NZ_JAMKFI010000008.1 coordinate 863,826, forward strand.
CGGCGGGTCCGGCAGCGGAAAAGTACGACGCCGGCAGGCGGCGGGCGGCTGTTTCCCACCTCCGGAGGACGCGCCGCCGTCGAACGCCGCACGGCCGGAACGGCTAAGATGGATCGCATGACTAGCATGACGGACCCTCTCGACAACGACCCGATGCGTGAGCTTTCCGGGGCTGGATCGTCCACGGCCACCATTGAGCGCGAGGAACTGCGCCAGGAGGTGGAGCCCGGAGACCGGGAGCGCTTTTCGCACTACGTGCGCAAGGAAAAGATCATGGAGTCGGCGCTGACCGGGGACCCCGTCATCGCCCTGTGCGGCAAGGTCTGGACGCCCGGCCGGGATCCGCAGAAGTTCCCGGTGTGCCCGATGTGCAAAGAGGTCTATGACGGCCTCCGCCCGGGCAACGACGGCGGCAAGGGTCCCGGAGGGGACTCAGGCAACAACAAGTAGTGACGGAGACGCTCTTTGGCGGCCCCACCCTGCCTCCGGCTTATCCGGAACGTGCAGCCTGGGGAACCGCCCCGAAACTCCGTGCCTGGCAGCAGGAAGCCCTGGACCTCTACCTGAGGACAAGTCCCCGGGACTTCCTGGCCGTGGCTACGCCCGGCGCCGGTAAAACCACCTTCGCGCTCCGCGTGGCGTCCATGCTCATCGAGTCCGGCACCGTCAACCGCGTGACCATCGTGGCGCCCACGGACCACCTGAAGCGCCAGTGGGCTGATGCGGCGGCCAGGGTGGGCATTGCCATCGACCCCAACTTCAAGAACTCCGACGGCCAGCATGGCCGCGGCTTCATCGGAGTCGCCGTCACGTACGCGCAGGTGGCCAGCAAACCCATGCTGCACCGGGCCAAAACCGAGGCCGCGCGGACGCTGGTGATCCTGGATGAGATCCACCACGGTGGCGAGGCGCTCTCCTGGGGTGACGGACTGCGTGAAGCCTTCGACCCCGCCGCGCGCCGGCTTTCCCTGACCGGTACCCCCTTCCGTTCGGACACCTCACCTATTCCGTTCGTGGAGTATGCCGAGGACCGGGACGGGATCCGGCGGTCCAAGGCGGACTACACCTATGGCTACGGCAACGCACTGCGGGACCACGTGGTCCGGCCGGTGATGTTTATGGCCTATTCCGGTCAGATGCGCTGGCGGACCAGCGCGGGCGAGGAAATGGCCGCTTCACTTGGTGAAGCCGCGGTGACCAAGGACATTACCTCGCACGCCTGGCGCACGGCTCTGAACCCGGCGGGCGAATGGATTCCCGCCGTGCTGGCAGGGGCGGACAAGCGGCTGAGCGAGGTGCGCCGCACGGTTCCCGATGCCGGCGGACTGGTGATTGCCACGGACCATGAGGACGCCCGGGCGTACGCCGGACAGCTGAAGAGGATTACGGGGGAGTCACCCACTGTCATCCTTTCCGATGATGCGAAGGCGTCCAGCAAGATCGAAGAGTTCACCGCAAGCGACAGGCGCTGGATGGTGGCGGTCCGCATGGTGTCCGAAGGAGTGGACGTACCCCGGCTTTCCGTCGGCGTGTATGCCACGTCAACCTCGACCCCGCTGTTTTTCGCCCAGGCGGTGGGGCGCTTTGTCCGTGCCCGCAAGCGGGGGGAGACGGCGTCGGTCTTCCTGCCGTCCGTTCCCCAGCTGATGGCCCTGGCCAACTCCATGGAGGCCGAACGGGACCACGCCCTGGACCGGCCGGAGAAGGAGGACGGGGACGGGCTCTTCAACCCCGAAGACTCGCTGATGGCCGAAGCCAACCGCGAGGACAAGGCCTCGGACAGCCTGACGAAGGGCAAGTTTGAGGCCCTGGACTCCCAGGCGTCCTTTGACCGGGTCCTGTTCGACGGCGGCGAGTTCGGCACCGGGGGTGAGGTGGGCTCAGACGATGAGATGGACTTCCTGGGCATCCCCGGATTGCTGGATGCCGAACAGGTGGGCACGCTGCTTCGCCAGCGCCAGCACGAGCAGCTCAACCGGAAGAACCGGAAGTCGTCCGCGTCAGCGGTCGGAACGGAACCCGCGGCACCGGCCGTCCCGGACCACCGCCTGCTCATGGATCTTCGGAACGAACTGGCCAAAAACGTGGCTGCGTGGTCGGCGCGGACCGGCACACCCCACGGCGTGGTCCACACCAAGCTGCGGACTGTCTGCGGCGGTCCGCCCGTGGCCCAGGCCAACGAGGAACAGCTGCAATCCCGCCTGCGGAAGCTTCAGGACTGGTTCATCGGCAGGAAATAGCAGTCATGTGCAAAAGCGGCCCGGTGCAGTGCACCGGGCCGCTTTCGCAGTTACCGCTATCAGGCGACGTCGACCCCGCCAAGCTCCATCTCGGTGACGGCTTCCTCGAGGTCCTCCGCGATCCCTGCCGTGAGGGACCGGATGACCGTCACGGAGTAGCCAGCCTGCACTGCGTCAAGGGACGTCGCCTTGACGCAGTAGTCGGTGGCGATACCCACCACCACCACTTCCTCGACGTCGTTGCTCTGCAGCCAGTCGTCCAGGCCGATGGCATCTTCGGCGGCGGCATACCTGTCCGCGTCGCCGGCGCCAGGCAGTGCGCCGGGTTGCCGTTCGCCGGTGGGCACGGCGTCTTCCGGCGCCTGCAGTCCTTCGAAGCCGGAGTAGGCGGCAGCAAACTGCCCCTTCTGGAAATAGGCGTCGATGTACTCGGTGTCCAGGTCCGGATGGAGCTCCGCGCCGCGGGTTCCCGCCACGCAGTGCGGCGGCCAGCTGTCGATGAAATCAGGGGTCTCGGAGAAGTGGTCTCCGGGGTTGATATGCCAGTCCTGGGTGGCCACAATGTGGTCGAACTCGCTGTGGTGGGCATCCACGTATTCGCTGATGGCACCGGCCACCGCTGCACCGCCGGCCACGGCGAGCGAACCGCCTTCGCAAAAATCGTTCTGGACGTCAACGATGATCAGGGCGCGGGACATCAGTTCTCCTCAGTTTTCTTCATAGAGAGTGGGGATGGCTGCTTCGCCGCGCTGGAGGCGGTTGACTACGGCCGGCAGCTCTGCCATGGACTCGGCGTGGCGCCGGCGTGCCCGGAGCACGCCTTCATGGCCGGTCCATCCAGGCATCAGTTCACCGTTCTTCATAAACTGCTGCAGCAGCGGACGGTCATTGCCGTCATCGTCAGGCCGGTGGCCAACTCCTACTACCTCGGCAGTGGCAATGCCGCGTTCGTCCAGTTTCCGCAGAGCGTACTTGCGCCCGCCCACGCTGCCCTTGTTCTTGGCGGCTTTGGCTACGGAGACGAAGTCCCCGTCGTCGTCCGTACGGCTCACCAGCTTGTAGACCATGCTGGCAGTCGGGGCGCCGGACCCGGTGACGAGCGAGGTGCCCACCCCGTAGGAATCCACGGGGGCGGACTGCAGGGCGGCGATGGCGAACTCGTCCAGGTCTGACGTGACCACGATCTTGGTGTTTTCGTTGCCGAGGTTGTCCAGGAGCTGGCGGACCCATTGGGCCTGGGCCACTAGATCACCGGAATCCAGCCGGACCGCCCCAAGCCGCGGGCCCGCAAGGTCCACAGCCGTGCGCACGGCCGTTTCGACGTCGTACGTGTCCACGAGCAGGGACGTGCCCTCGCCCAGGGATGCAATCTGGGCCTCGAAGGCCTCCCGCTCCGTGTCATGCAGGAGGGTGAAGGAGTGGGCGGCGGTGCCCACCGTCTTGATTCCGTAGCGGATGCCCGCCTCCAGGTTCGAGGTGCTGTCGAAGCCGGCAATGATGGCTGCCCTGGCGGAGGCGGTCGCCGCTTCCTCGTGGGTGCGTCGGGAGCCCATCTCAATGCAGGGGCGGCCGCCGGCGGCGCTGATCATCCGGGACGCGGCGGAGGCGATGGCACTGTCGTGGTTCAGCACGGACAGCAGGTACGTCTCCAGCATGCATGCTTCGGCGAAGGTGGCCTCGACGATCAGGATGGGGGAGTTCGGGAAGTACGCTTCACCCTCCGGATAGCCCCAGATGTCACCGGAGAAACGGTAGGACGCCAGGTACTCCAGCGTTTGTTCATTGACCACCTTGGTGCGGGCCAGGAAGTCGAGCTCGGCGTCTCCAAAGCGGAAATTTGCGATGCCTTCCAGCAGCCGGCCGGTGCCTGCCACAATGCCGTAGCGCCGGCCGTCCGGCAGCCGCCGGGCGAAGGCCTCGAAGACGGACTTGCGGTGCGCGGCGCCTGAATGAAGGGACGCCTGCAGCATGGTCAGCTCATAGTGGTCAGTGTAAAAGGACGTGCGGGGATGGTCCCAGCCGGCTGAGGTGCTCACGAAAGTCACTCTAGTCCCCACCGGCTCCCGCGTCTTGCTTCGCTTCGCCGCGGGGCCCTCACCGGCGTGGGCCCGTCCTCCCCATAGAATGGACAGATGACCTTAAGCGTTGCGCTCGGCCCTGATACGCAAGAGGGCACCCGGACCGGCACAGCGGAGTCAACCGACTTCCTCGCCGCACCGGACATCCCCTGGAACCTGGTGATCTGGAACGACCCCGTTAATCTGATGAGCTACGTCAGCTACGTGTTCCAGAGCTACTTTGGCTATCCGGAAAGCAAAGCCAACAAGCTCATGATGGAGGTCCACAAAAAGGGCCGCTCCATTGTCGCCTCAGGCAGCAAGGAACAGGTGGAGCGCCATGCCGTCGCCATGCACGGCTTTGGGCTGTGGGCAACGGTGGAGAAGGCCAGCGGCGGGTCCGGCGGCAATTCAGGCAAGTCCGGCGGGCCGGGCCAGGGTAAGGGGAAACGTGGCTAAGGCGTTCAAGTACGGACTCAAAGGCATCACCGGCTACCTGGAGCCGGCCGAACGGGAACTGCTGCGCAGCCTCATCGACGACGTCATTTCCATGCTCCAGCCGGAGGAGCGCAAGGGGCAGGATCCGCTGGCTGCACTGATCGGCCTGGACATGGACGTTGCCGAGCCTTCGGACCGGGCCGTGAAGCGGCTGCTGCCCAACGTGATGAAGGACGACGGCGCCGCGTCCCTTGAGTTCCGCCAGCTCACCGAGCGTTCGCTCAGGGAAACAAAGATCGGCGCGCTCCGTGCGGCGGCCCTTGACCTGGACAAGGACGAGATCGTGCTCAGCCCTGACGGGGCGCGGCACTGGTCCATGGCCCTGAACGACGTCCGGCTTGTGCTGGCCGAACGGCTGGACATCCAGGACGAGGAGGACGCCGAGCACGTCCACCTGATGCAGGACTGGTCCCAGGCCGAGGACGTGGAAAGCTACCTGGCCCTGGTCTACAACTTCGCCACCTGGCTGCAGGAGTCGCTTGTCCAGGCCATGCTGCAGTCCCTGGACACGCACCGTTGACCGGCCAGGTGTTCCCGTCGCGGCCCTGTGACACATTAGACATGAGTCACAGGCCACAAGATGGTGCCTGACGCTGCGGGGAAGACCTATCCTCGAATAATCATGACAACAGCCTCGAGCATGGATCCGGCAGCAGGCGCTGCAGCGGAACCCGAAGCCAGCGACCTCCCGGCCGCCGCCGTGGAATCACGGCCCGTCGGTGTCTTCGATTCCGGCGTAGGCGGGTTGACGGTGGCACGCTCCATCATCGACCAGCTTCCCAACGAGTCCATCCTCTACGTAGGGGACACCGCACACGGACCGTACGGCCCCCTGCCCATCGCAGAAGTCCGGGCCAACGCCCTGGGCGTGATGGACGAACTGGTGGACTCCGGCGTCAAGCTGCTCACCATAGCCTGCAACTCGGCGTCGGCCGCTGTGCTGCGCGATGCCAGGGAACGGTACACCGCCAGGTACGGCATCCCCGTCATCGAGGTCATCCAGCCCGCGGTGCGCCGTGCCGTTGCCGCCACCCGCAGCGGAAGGGTGGGCGTGATTGGCACCTCCGCCACGGTGGGCTCCCGGGCCTACGAGGACACCTTTGCCGCCGCCCCGGACCTGGATATCACCTCGGTAGCGTGCCCCGAGTTCGTCAGCTACGTGGAAGCCGGGATCACTACCGGCCCGGCCCTGCTCGCTGTCGCAGAGGAGTACCTCGCCCCGCTGAAGGCTGCCGGCGTGGATACCGTGGTCCTGGGCTGCACGCACTACCCGCTGCTCACCGGCGTCATCTCCTACGTGATGGGAGCGGACGTAACCCTGGTGTCCAGTGCGGAGGAAACCGCCAAGGATGTGTACCGCGCCCTGGCCACCCACAACCTGCAGCGCACCGACGCCGCGCCGCCGGAACACCACTTCGTGGCAACCGGGGACGCAGGCCAGTTCGAGGCACTGGCGCGCAGGTTCCTGGGACCCGAAGTACTCTCTGTCCGCCACGTTGACCACGTGTCCGCCCAGTACCCCACCGGCAGCCTGGCCCGCATCACACCGGAGATGATTGCTGCCGCGCAAGGTGCCCGCAGCCGCCCCCGGACATCCAACTTCGTGGGCAGCTCCGTAACCGGAGGCACCGGCCAGTGAAGCTCACCATCGTAGGCTGTACCGGATCCTTCCCCGGCCCCGGCTCCCCGGCGTCGTGCTACCTCCTGACGGCGAACGACGGCGAGCGGACCTGGAAAGTGGTGATGGACCTGGGCAGCGGTGCGCTGGGTGCCATCCAGCGCTACACCGACCTTGAGGACATCGACGCGATCTTCCTCACCCACCTCCACCCGGACCACTGCATGGACCTGTGCGGCCTGCACGTGGCTGTCCGATGGAAGCCGGGCGGCTGGGGCCGCGGGCGGATTCCGGTCTGGGGACCGGCCGCCACGGCAGACCGGATGGCCACCGCCTACGGCCTGGAGCTGGACCCGGGGATGCATGAGGAGTTCGACTTCACCAACTGGGCCGAACGTGTTGCGGTGACCGTTGGCCCGTTTACCGTGACTCCCTTCGCCGTCAACCACCCCATCGAGGAGTGCTACGCCCTGCGCGTGGAAGTGGTGGAGCCGGACAAGGACGGCAACAACGTCTCCCGGACCCTGACCTACTCCGGTGACACCGACTCCTGCGCGGGGCTGGAGGAAGCTGCCAAGGATGCCGACCTGTTCCTCTGCGAGGCGGCGTTCGAGGAAGGCCGTGACGACGGCATCAAGGATGTCCACCTGACCGGCAAGCGTGCGGGGGAGGCCGCAGCCGCTGCCGGCGCCCGCCGGCTCCTGCTGACGCACATTCCGGTGTGGACCTCGCAGACCACCGTGATGGCCGAGGCCCGTCCGGTCTTCGGCGGCGACGTCGCCGTGGCAGTGGCCGGCGTCCACTACACCATCTAGGGGGCACTGGTTCAGCGGCGCCCGTTCAGCGGCGACTGGAATCCGGCAGCGGCCCGCAGTGGATAAGCTAAAGGCATGACTTCTGAAGCAACTGCAGTGCCCATTGTGCGCGCCGACGGCCGCGCCCCGGACCAGCTCCGGCCCATCAGCATCACACGCGGATGGTCCAACCAGGCTGAAGGATCGGCCCTGATCGAGTTCGGCAACACCAGGGTCCTGTGCACCGCTTCCCTCACCCCGGGAGTCCCGCGCTGGCTGAAGGGTGAGGGCCGCGGCTGGGTGACGGCCGAGTACGCCATGCTGCCCAGGGCCACGAACACCCGTTCCGACCGCGAATCGGTCAAGGGCAAAATCGGCGGCCGCACCCACGAGATCTCCCGGCTCATCGGCCGTTCCCTGCGTTCCATCATCGACACCAAGGCCCTGGGTGAAAACACCATCGTGTTGGACTGCGACGTCCTTCAGGCAGACGGCGGAACCCGGACCGCAGCCATCACGGGGGCCTATGTTGCGCTCGCTGACTCCATCAGGTTTGCCCGTGACAACAAGCTGATCGCGAAGAACGCCCAGCCCCTCATCGACACCATTGCTGCGGTGTCGGTGGGCATCATCGACGGCGTTCCCATGCTGGACCTGCCGTACGTTGAGGACGTCCGGGCGGAGACCGACATGAACGTGGTGGTCACCGGCTCCGGCAAGTTCGTCGAAGTGCAGGGAACCGCCGAAGGTGCGCCCTTCGACCGCGCCGAACTGGACCAACTCCTGGACCTTGCCCTGCTGGGCACCACCCAGCTCGCCGCAATCCAGCGCGAAACCCTGGCAGATACGCTGTGAGCGCAGCGCCCGCCGCCCCGCGCCTGGTGCTTGCCACCCATAACAAAGGCAAACTCCGGGAGCTTCGCGAACTGCTGCGGGGGCAGGTGCCGGGGCTCGACGTCGACACGCAGGTAGTGGATGCTGCGGCGGCAGGGGCCCCGGACGTCGCCGAAACCGGTGTTACCTTCGCCGAAAATTCCCTGCTGAAGGCGCGCGCTGTCGCCGAAGCAACGGGCCTTGTGGCCATCGCCGATGACTCCGGCCTTGCCGTGGACGTGATGGGCGGGGCGCCGGGCATCTTCTCGGCGCGGTGGGCCGGCAGCCACGGCGACGACGAAGCGAACCTGCGGCTCCTGCTCAACCAGCTTTCCGACGTGCCGGACCCCCACCGGGGCGCGGCTTTCGTTTGCGCGGCCGCGCTGGCAGTACCCGGATCGGACCACGGACCCGGGCGCGAAGTGGTGGAATATGGCCAGCTGGAGGGCGTCCTGCTGCGTGAACCGCGCGGCGACGGCGGGTTCGGCTACGACCCCGTCCTGCAGCCGGCGGGGGAAAAGCGCAGCTGTGCGGAGCTGACCGCCGACGAGAAGAATGCCATCAGCCACCGCGGCAAGGCCTTTCGTGCGCTCCTGCCGGCCGTCGTCGAGGCCCTGCGGGACCGGTAACCGCCCCCTGGCCGTTCTTAAACAGCTGTGCTCCCCGCCGGAACGGGGAGCACAGCTGTTTGACGGTGAAGGGATCTTGCCTCCGGCACGGACAGCGCCAGGCAACCTAGTCTGGGCGGGTTCCCTCAGCAATATCCCGCGGTGCCTTGTGCTCGTTCCCGGGGGCATGTTCCTCGACGCGGACGCCCTCGTGGATATCGCGCGGTGTCTTGTGCTCGTTTTCGGGGGCATGCTCTTCGATGAACTCATCCACCGGGTCGGTGCCGTAGGCCTTCGCCTGGCGCTTTGCCGACACGCCGCGGAGGACTTCGACGCCGATGGGCAGGACCGAAACCAGGACGATGGCAATGAAGATGATGTCCAGGTTTTCGCGGACCCAGGGGATACGGTCACCCAGCAGGTAACCCAGGAGCGTCACGCCGCCGCCCCAGAGCACAGCGCCGATCACGTTGAAGAGGAAGAACTTCTTTTTGTTCATCTGGGCGACGCCGACGATGACGGGGACGAAGGTCCTGATGATCGGGACGAAGCGGGCCAGGATCAGCGCCTTGCCGCCATGCTTTTCGAAGAACGCATGGGCGTTCTCAACGTTCTCACGCTTGAAGAGGCGGGAGTTGGGCTTGTTGAAAATGGCCGGGCCGGCTTTGGAACCAATCAGGTAACCGGTCTGGTTTCCGATAATGGCCGACACCATGATCAACAGCGCAAAAAGCCACACGTTGAACTTGATGGTGCCCGTGGCCACCAGCAGGCCTGCGGTGAAAAGCATGGAGTCTCCCGGCAGGAAGAAGCCCACCAGCAGGCCGGTTTCCGCGAAGACGATGCCGCACACCAGCAGGACCACCCAGGGTGCCAGGGCAGGATCGGCCAGGAAGACCTGGGGGTTCAGCCAGTCGGGCAGGAAGGATGCCAGCTGTGGCTGCACCGGTCCCGCACCACCCAGCATGGACACAGCGAAGTCGTTCATCACAGGAAAGTTCACCACTCAAGGGTACTTGACGCACCCTCAGGCCCCGGCCGCTGCGGGGTTTCCCGCCCCATCCGGCAGGGGTGATATCCACGACAGGGCCGCACGGCTGACACGGGAAGGATGGTCCCCGGAGGTAAGGTTGGCCCGTGGGTTTGGACTTTACGGCGATCGACTTCGAAACAGCGAACGGATTCCGGGGCTCGCCCTGTGCCGTAGGACTGACGAAGGTCCGGGGCGGGAGGGTTGTCGAGGAAGCTTCGTGGCTGATGCGGCCGCCGGCCAACCATGACCACTTTGAATACCACAACGTGCGTATTCACGGCATCACTGCCCGGGATGTTGCCGGAAGGCCGCGCTTCGGGGAGCTTTTCCCCGAGATTGGCGCCTTCATCGGCGATGACATCCTCGCCGCGCACAATGCCGCGTTTGACCTGGGCGTCATCCGCTCCGGACTCGAGGTCTCAGGACTGGCCGGCCCGGCCTACGACTACGTCTGCACGGTGATGCTTTCCCGCCGGTGCTATTCGCTGGTGTCGAACTCCCTGCCGTTTGCCGCCGAGGAAGCCGGCGTGCCCCTGGTCAAGCACCACGACGCCGCCGAAGACGCGCGTGCCTGCGCAGGCATCCTGATCGACATCGCCGGCCGCAACGGAGCCAACAGCATCGCTGAGCTCTATCTTTCCCTGGGGCTCGTGATGCCGCGCCAGGAGGCCTTCGATCCGGCACGGGACGGGTTGTCCAAGCCGAGCCTGGCTGCGGTCACCAGTGCCGCGGGCGGAGCGGCGCTGGTCAGGCCGTTCCAGTCAGGCTGGCCGGAGGAGGGGGTTAACCCGGACCCCAACCCCGATGCCCACCCCGGCCACCCGCTGTACGGCCAGACGGTTGTTTTTACGGGACAGCTCTCCATGGCCCGGCCGGAAGCGAAGCTGCGGTCGGCGGAGGTCGGTGCCCGGCCCGAAAGCAGGGTCACCGGACGCACCACCGTCCTGGTGGTGGGGGACGGCTTTGTGGCCTCCGACCTCCGCTCCGGCAGGCTCACGGGAAAAGCCCGGCGTGTGCTGGAGCTCCATGAGCGCGGCCAGGCTATCGAGGTCCTGTCGGAGGGGGAGTTCCTGCAGATGGTGGGCAGCTTCGCCGCTGCCGCTGTCAGCGCCTAAGGCCTGCGCGCCGTGCAGGTTCACGCGGCGCAATAATTCTGCCTCCCGGCGCCGCCTCCACCTAACCTTGGCTCATGCGCCCGCTGTTTGCCTTCCCCAACCCCGTCAACGAGTATGCCGCCCGGGTGACGGCAGGGCTGGTTGTGCTGCTGGCCCTGGTTACCGCAGCCGCCGGGTCGGGATGGGGACTGCTGGCCATCGCCGTCGGGTTTTGGCTCAGGTTGCTCTTCGGCCCCCGGATCTCACCGCTGGCCCTGCTCTCCGTCAAAGTCATCACGCCCCGGCTGGGCCGGGTCAGGCTGGTTCCGGGGCCGCCCAAACGCTTTGCGCAGGGCATGGGAGCCGTGGTTTCCACTGTGGCCCTCGTCCTGTTCGTTGCGGGCGCGGCTCCGGCCGCCTGGACCGTGCTGGGAATCCTCATCGTTGCGGCGTCACTGGAAGCGTTTGCCGGCTTTTGCCTTGGCTGTGTGATCTTCGGATTCCTGCAGCGGCACGGCCTGATACCGGAAGATGTCTGCGAGGCCTGCAACAACGTCAGCCTTCGGCGGACGTAACCGCCACGAGCTGGTCGGCCATGCCGCGGATGACTTCCGGTGCCTCCAGGGCTGCAAGCCATTCGCCGGGCAGGCAGTCCTCGCCGTAGAAGGCCCCGAGGATGTTCCCTGTCAGTGCGCCAGTGGAATCACTGTCGCCGCTGTGGTTGACGGCCAGGGCCACGGCCTCGCGGAAGTGTTGCGCCGGGTCGGGATCGGTTGCGCCGGCGTCGGGAAGGGTAGCCAGGGCAGCGTAAAGCGCGACGGCGAGTGCTTCCTCAGCCACCCATCCCTCGCCAAGTGCCTGGACAAGTTCCTCCGGCGTCACGATGCCCTTGCCGGCCAGCCGGAGTGCGCCCTCCAGCCGGTCGGGCAGTTCTGGAGCCACCCCTTCGAAGCCGGTGGCGTGGGCGAGGGCTTCGGCGGCCGCTTCGCGCAACCCGTCACCGGCCACGAGCCGATGGATCAGCAGGCTGAAGGTTCCGGCGCTCTGGCGCGCTGACGGATGGCCGTGCGTCAGGGAGGCGGCGTCGGAACTCAACTTATAGACGGCGTCGGGCGTAATGTGCGGGATCAGCCCGAACGGGGCGGACCGCATCACTGTCCCGCACCCCTTCGACTCAGGGTTCACCGGCCGGACCGAGGTGCCCATTTCGCCCGTCGCCAGGCCGGAAATGCAGGCCTTGCCGGGATGCCGCCGCTGATGCAGGACCGGCTGCGCATCGATCCAGCGGGGCTGGGGCGCCGGGGCCGATGCCGGGGCCGCTTCGCCCTGCGTTGCGAGCCAGCGCAGGTATGCGAGCCACAGGCAGGCGTTGACGTCCGCGCCCACCCCCGAGTTCGCCCATTCCAGCGCCTCCACGAGGCCGTCCACGGTGTAAAGCGTCATCTGGGTGTCGTCGGAGAAGTGGCTCGTTCCTGCCAGGGCCTCGAAGCCGGTCACACCGGCTGCACCGAATCGGGCACGGATCCGGTCGATCGAGTCGAACTCCACTGCGTAGCCCAGGGAGTCGCCAAGTGCGCCGCCCAGCAGGCAGCCATGGATGCGGGACTTGAGGGAGGGTGTGGAAGTGTCCGGCTCGATGCTCATGCAGTAAATTTACCGTGGTGTGCCGGGGCCTTTTGACGCGTGCCGGCGCGAGCTGCCACCCTCTCAAACTTCCTGTCCAGCGAACCCACAGCCTGCGCTGGAATAATGCCCGGGTTGCCCGAGAGCAATCCCCGTCCGCCTACCTGAAGGTCGTCACCATGAGCACCCCTGCCCCGGCCCGTCACGACGCACTGCAGCCGTCCGGATCTGAAGCAGCCCGGCCAGGGCTCCTGCCCCGGTTGACCGCCGAGGCGTTCGGCAGCTTCTTCCTGGCAGTGGCCGGTCTCGGCGTGCCGCTGTTCAGCATTCCACAGTCCAGCCCGTTGCCTGCCGCCCTTGCCGCCGGCCTCGCGGTTACCGCCGCCATGCTCGCTTTTGGACACGTTTCGGGCGGCCATTTCAACCCTGCCGTCACGGCCGGCCATCTCCTCGCCGGCCGGATACGTGCAGGCGCGGCTGCCGCCTATGCCGGGGCACAGTTGGCCGGCGGTCTGGCGGGGGCACTGGCCCTCTACGGGATCCTGCGCACGCTGCCGGGGATTGCGGACAGCCGGACGGCGTACGACACGGTAACGGCCGGTTTTGGCGAACACTCCATCATCCAGGCGCCGCTGGCGGCAGTGCTCCTCCTGGAAATGATCGGAGCCGCAATCATTGTGGCCGTTTTCCTGGGTACGGCCGGCAGGGACAACACCAGCCGCTCCACCGCCGCAGTCTCGGTGGGGCTGTCCTTTGCCGTTCTCCTGCAGCTTGGCCAGTCCGTTGGGAACCTGCCTTTCAACCCCGCCCGGGCCGTTGCATCTGCACTCTTCAGCTCGGCGTGGGCGCTTGAACAGGTCTGGGTGTTTGTGGCCGCTCCGCTGGTGGGCGCTGCCGTGGCCGGGCTCGTGTTCAGGACTTTTGGCAATAGTTCCCCCTCCGCGGGGGCGGAAGCCGGAGTGACCGCCGCGGAAGGAACCGGCAGCGCAGCCCATGAGCCTGAAGCCGGAGAGGACCCAACCACCCGAAAGGACACGGCGGGTGCAGCCAGCGAAGCGCAGGAGTTCTTCGAGGGCAAGCGTGGTTGATCGCGGCACCTGTGAGCCATTTCCGGAAGTGTCAGTGGCAGCCGCTAGCTTAGAAACATGAGGTTACTTCACACATCGGACTGGCATTTGGGGCGGTCCTTCCACGGCGTCGGCATGCTGGATGCGCAGCGGGCCTTCGTCGACCAGCTGGTGGACGCCGTCACCCGGCATGCTGTGGACGTTGTGCTGATCGCCGGGGACGTCTACGACCGCGCCCTGCCCGGTGTGGATGTGGTCCACCTGCTTGACGACGCCCTGGTCCGGCTGACGTCGGCGGGAGCCCAGGTGGTGCTCACCAGCGGCAACCACGATTCCGCCATCCGCCTGGGCTTCGCCTCGCGCCTGCTGGAGCGCGGGGGAGTGCATCTGCGGACCAGGCTGGAGAGCCTTGACCAGCCCCTGCTGCTGCCAGCGGGCGCAGCGTCTGCCGGGGAAGCATCTGCAGGTGAAGCGGTAGTGGCCATCTACGGCGTACCCTGGCTCGAACCACGGCTCGTGGCGGAACAGTTGGGCGTCCAGGCCGCCAGCCACTTCGAGGTAACCCGCGCGGCTACGGAACGCATCCGCGAGGACATCGAGCGCCGCTCCGTGTCGCAAACAGTCCACTCCGTAGTGCTCGCCCATACGTTTGCCAGCGGCGGCATCAGCTCAGACAGCGAACGCGACCTCAGCATCGGCGGGGTGGGCGCCGTCCCGCTGGACCTCTTTGACGGCTTCAGCTACACCGCCCTGGGCCACCTGCACGGGCGGCAGTCCCTGTCGCCCCACGTCAGGTACTCCGGATCCCCGCTCGCGTACTCCTTCTCCGAAGCCTCCCACCAGAAGGGGGCATGGCTCATCGACATCGATGCCGACGGCGTGGCCGGTGTCCAGGAAGTCCTGTGGGATGCCCCGCGAACGCTTGCAGTGTTGCGTGGCCCCTTGGCCGAACTGCTCGAGTCGCCAGAACACTCGTGGGCCGAAACCGCCTACTGCCAGGTGACCCTGACGGACGCCCAGCGTCCTGCCCGCGCCATGGAACGTCTTCGTTCACGGTTCCCCGACACCCTGGTGCTGGGGTTTGATCCTGAGGGCGGACCTGGCGCCGCCCCAGCAACGTACAGCAGCAGGCTCGCGGAAGCCCCCGATGACCTCGGTGTATGCTGCGGCTTCCTGGAGCACGTGCGCGGACGCGTCCCGGACGACGCCGAAAAGGCCGCGCTCGCGGGCGCCCTGGAAAACGTCCGGCTCCAGGAGGTTTCGCGTTGAGGATCCACCATCTCCGCATCTCCGGCTTCGGTCCCTTTGCCGGCACCGAGGAGGTCGACTTCGACAGGCTGAGCGCGCACGGCCTTTTCCTGCTCAATGGCCCCACCGGTGCGGGAAAAACAAGTGTGCTGGACGCCATCTGCTTCGCCTTGTACGGGTCGGTGCCGGGAGCACGCCAGGACGGCAAACGCCTGCGCAGCGACCACGCAGAGCCCGGCCAGGAACCCGCCGTCAGCTGCGAATTTTCCGCGCAGGGCCGCCGCTTCGAGGTAACGCGTTCGCCTGCCTGGGAAAAGCCGAGCGCCAGGGGCAGGAACGGGTTCACCACCCAGCAGGCCAAGACCCTTCTGCGGGAACGCGTGGACGGCACGTGGATCGAAAAATCGGCACGGAATGACGAGGCAGGGGCCGAGATACTCGCCCTGCTGGGAATGGACCGTGAGCAATTTACCCGGGTGGTGATGTTGCCGCAGGGTGATTTTGCGGCTTTCCTGCGGTCGAAGGCCACTGACCGGCTGGAGCTGTTGCAAAAGCTTTTTGGCACTGAACGGTTCGAAGCGGTTGAACAGGAGCTGTTCCGCCAGGCGCAGGCGGCAAAGGAGCAAGTGTCTGTCCTTGCCGGCCGGCTTGAGCTCCTGGCGGCCCGGGCAGAATCCGAAGCGGCAACCTTGCAGCTTGACGAGGCCGATGGCCAGGCCACGGACAACCCCGCTGCAAGATTTGACTGGCTGAAGGATGCCGCCGCACAACGGTTGCGCGAACTGGCTGACCAGGCGCAAACAGCGGAATCGGCAAGCCATGAACGTGCCAGGAAGGTTGCCGCCGAGACCGCACGCCGGGACCGGCACCGCAGGCTGGAGGAAGCGACGGCCCGGCAGGCAGCCGTGCAGGACGCCGTGCCGCGGCTGGAGAGCCTGAAACTCCGGCTCGGCCGGCACCGGCAGGCAGAGGTACTCGCCGGTCAACTGCGCAGCGTGGACGCGGGAGCGGTCAAAGTCCGGCGCGCTGCCGACGCCATGGAGTCGGCTTTTACGTTGCTTCGCCTGGCCGCGGACGAAGACCCTGAACTCGCCCAGTTGGACCTCGGCTTCCCGGCAGACGACGCACTGGACCTCTCCGGGCCCGCGGCGGTTCCCGGCGCAGCTGACGAATTGAACCGGATCCGGTCCCTGCTGGCGGTGGTCGAAGCCAGGCTTCCGGACGAAGACCGGTTCAAAGCGCTCCGGTCGAAACACCAGCAGCTGGTGGCCAAACAGCAGGACCTTACCGAAGCCGGTGCCGCACTGGCCGCACGTGTGGAGAACCTCGCCGACGAACGGTCCCGCCTCACCGACGGGCTGGGGCCATTGGAAGTGCGGGCCGGAGTGGCGGCCCTGCGCGCGAAGGAAGCAACGGCGGCCGAGGAGTTGCTGGATGTGGTCCGGCGCTACGCTGCGGCCGCGACCGTCCGCGACGCGGCGAAGCTGGAACACGACGCCGCCCGGGAGAACCAGCTGGAAACCAAACGGCGCTGGCTTGACGTGAGGGAGCAGCGGCTGGCCAATGCCGCAGCAGAGCTTGCTGCCACGCTGGTGGAGGGAGAACAGTGCCCGGTATGCGGAAGCCTCGACCACCCCATGCCGGCGGCGGCGGAGGAGGGCGGTGCAGGACTGGTCCAGGAGGAGGAAACAGCCCACCAGCTCCACGAAGCCGCCGAAGCCGAATATGCAGCGGCCGGCCACACGCTGGCCGAGGCCAACCAGCTGGTCGCCGTCCTCGCCGGCCAAGGTGGAGAAACAGCCAAGGAGGAGGCCGCCGGCGCGGCCCGGGAAGCGCGCCGCGCCGCGGCCGACGCTGAACAGGCAGTTAGGGACCTCGCGGCGGCTCGGTCGCGGCTTGAAGCACTTGAAGCCGACATTGCGGCGGCACAGGCTTCCCGCTCCGCCACCGAGGCAGAGTTGGCACTGGCCGCGTCCACCCTTGCGGATGTGGCTGAACAGTCGTCCTCCCTGGACCACGCATTGGCAGGGCTGAGGGCAGGCCACCGCAGTTTGGCCCACAGGTTGCGTGCCCTGGAGAACGCTGCGGCGATGCTGGGCAAAGCGGTTGACGCCCAGGCCGAGCTGGGCTCTGCGAAAGCCCAGGCCGCGGAGGCACTGGAACAGCTGGAGCAGGCGTTGCCGGAAGCCGGGTTCGCCACTGCGGAGGAGGCCCGGAAACACTTGCTGGCCGCCAGTGAAGCTGCTGCCCTGGAAGCCGACATGCGGTCCGCCCAGGACGAAGCCGCAAGGGTGGCGGAGCTGTTCGCATCGGAGGACATTGTGCTTGCCCTTGAGGAGGCGGCTGCCGGGCTTGCACCGGATGAGCAGCAGCTCGCCGCCCTGCAGGCCGGGGCTGCAGCTGCCCTGAAGGAAGCCCGTGATGCGGATTTGGCAGCAGGCCTGGCCAGGCGCTGCCTGGAGTCGCTGACCTCCATCCGTACCGGCTATGAGGAATTGGCCGGGTCCGCCCGCGGGCCCGCCGAGCGTGCCCGCATGCTTTCCGGCCTGGCGGACGCGGCAGCCGGCAGGGGAGACAACACCTACCGCATGAGCCTGAACAGCTACGTACTGGCAGCGCGGCTGGAGCAGGTGGCCCTGGCGGCATCTGAACGCCTGGTGGCCATGAGCGACGGCCGGTACCTCCTGCAGCACACGGACGCAAAGGCGGCGCGCGGTGCGAAGTCCGGGCTGGGGCTTGAAGTGGTGGATCAATGGACCGGCCACCGCCGGGACACGTCCACCTTGTCAGGCGGCGAGTCCTTTATGGCGTCGCTCTCCCTGGCTCTCGGATTGGCAGACGTTGTCCAGCAGGAGTCGGGCGGGGTCGAGATCGAAACGCTTTTTGTGGACGAGGGCTTTGGGAGCCTTGACGAGCAGTCCCTCGAACAGGTGATGGACGCCTTGGAAGGCCTGCGGGACGGTGGCAGGGTAGTGGGACTGGTCAGCCACGTAGGGGAGATGAAGCAGCGGATTGGAACGCAGCTTCAGGTGCTGAAGACACGAAACGGTTCGACCCTGCGGATAGCGGAAGCCCTGGACGTCCAAAGCTGAGGGAGCGGGAAGGCCGGATATACTTGGAGGGTTACCGGGTTCGGCGCATCGGGAGGAGGGACGATGCGCATTACTGAACGAGCCCGAATTGAAATCCTCCACTTCCCTTTCACCTGGCCAGCCCTCCACTTCCGGGCAGTCCGCCCTTCCCGCAGCCCAGGCTCCTGCCAAACCGCAGCCTGCCTCCGGTGGCCGGTTCGCCAGGCTTCCACAACTTGCCGGCCGCGGCTTCCTTCCCCTGGGTCTTCTTGCCCGGCTGCCCTTGGCCATGCTCACGGTAGGCACCCTGACCCTCGTCACATCCAACAGCGGTTCCTATGCACTGGGCGGAACTGCCGCGGGTGCGGTGGGCATCGGGTCCGCGCTGGGAGCTCCGGTCCTGGGGTCCCTCGCGGACAGGCGGGGCCAACGTCCTGTCCTGTTGCTGGCTGCAGCCCTTAATACTCTGGCCGTCGTGGGACTGATCCTTACAGCCTCTGCCATGGGGGCACCGGCGGGCTTCCCGGCCGCCGTGCTGGCCGCTGCGTTCCTCGCCGGGGCCAGCTGCCCGCAGGTGGGCCCGTTGGCCCGCGTCCGGTGGATGGCGCTGACCGCGCAAGGCAATGCACCGGACAACCGGCGGGACCTGGACACGGCACTCTCCTACGAAAGCACAGCCGACGAAGTCACCTTTGTGCTGGGACCGGCACTCGTGGGCATCCTGGCCAGCCTCCTGGCTCCCTGGCTTCCGCTCGCATTGGCCGCGGCGATGACCATCACGCTCGTTCCCGCGTTCGCCACCCACCGGACCCATCGGGCAGTACCGGCGGCACGCCGCCGACCTTCACCAGCGGGACGCCGGGGGCGTGGCGGGATGCCGGCAGCCGTCCTTCTGCCAGTGGTCGCCATGGTGTGCATGGGCACGTTCTTCGGCTCAACGCAGGCGGCGTTGAGCTCCTTCTCCGCCAGCTATGCCACCTCGGAACTCGCCGGACTGCTGTATGCAGTCATGGGGCTAAGTTCCGCCGCTGCCGCCCTTTCGGTTGCCTATTGGCCGCAGCGTTTCAGCCTTTCCTTGCGCTGGGTGGTGTCCGCCGCGCTGATGGCAGGACTGGCCGTCCTCCTGCTGGTGCCGTCATCACTAGGCGCGATGGTGGCCGTGCTGCTGATCCTGGGTGTCCCGGTGGGACCGGTGATGGTTACCGTCTTCGCCGTCGGCGGAGTGGTGGCACCGGAGGGACGGCTGGGCACCGTTATGACCGCCCTGGCCAGCGGCATCGTGGCGGGCACCGCGCTCGCCTCGTCCCTGGGCGGCGGGCTGGCGCAGGGTCACGGCTACGCAGCGGCCTTCCTCGTTCCCGCCTGCGCGGCCTCCGCGCTGGCACTCCTTGGGGCCGCGGCCGTGGTCGTGCTTCGCCGCCGGCCCGCCCGCTGACACCGGCCTCAGGCCAGCTGGCGTTCGATTCTCGCCGCGCTCTCGGCCAACGCCGCGCCCACCGCTGAGGGTTCATGCGTGGAGCGGATATAGACGACGGCGAGTGCTGCCGGGCGGCCGCCCGGCACCCGGACGGGCGCGGCAAGTGAGGAAACCCCGGCGATGACCTCATCGTGGCTGGCCGAGTACCCGGTTCGCCGGGCCTCTGCGGCTTCGGGACGGTACGGGACGCCGGTCTCCAGCCGGTCCCACTCAGCTGCAGTCAGCGCGGACTGGATGGCGATGCCTGGCGCCCCCGCGTTGATGGGGTGCCTGGTGCCGGGATGCTGGGCTACCGTCGCGCCCGAATGCCGGGGCTCTACAGTCACCAGTGTGATGCAGTCGTGGTGGTCCCACAACGCCACAAAAGCCGTCATGTCCAGCGTGTTGGCCAGATGCGTCAGTTCGGGAAGCGCAGCGCTTTGGAGGTTCCGGGAAACGCTTCGGGCCAGGACGGCAAGGCCAGGTCCGGGCTGTACCCGTCCGCCGTCGTCCCGCACCAGCAGCGAATGGTCCTCGAGCGTGCGCAGGATGCGGTACGCAACGGAGCGGTGGACACCCATGGCATCGGCGAGCTCGGCGATGGTCATCGCTTCCGGCGCCGCCGCCAGGATCTCCAGGGCGCGGATGCCGCGGGAAAGCGTCTGGGAGGGCGAAGCCTGCGCCGGCGCCGCTCCGGCCGGGGCTGCGGCGGTGGGAGTCATGTTGTCCATCCTAGGTTGCTCTCGGCACGGTACAGCGGCGCTGATGTCGCTTGCCGTGCAGGCCGGGCATTCCGCAATGAGAAACGGCGGTTCAAATATAGAACTTCCAGCCCCGGCAGTCTATCGGGCGACAGGCTGTGGAGACACAATAAGAGCCCTCCGTCCGCAAATTCAGCCAGGGCGTGTCCTGCCTCACAGTTTCGTAGTACTCTTTCAACTAACTGACCGTTCTGTCGGTAATCCTGAAGGCGCCCGGCAGCATGCCTGCCGAATAAAACAATGGAGTTTCAATGACCACACCTTCGAAGGTGGATACACTCGCCGGTCCGAGCACCCGGCGTGAGGAGCGCAAAGTCCTTGCCGGCACCCTGGTCGGTACCACCATCGAGTGGTACGACTTCTTCATCTTTGCCCAGCTGACCGCAACGCTGCTCTCGCCCCTGTTCCTGGCTCCGCTGAACGAGTCCAACCCGGGGCTGGCGCAAATCCTCTCCTTTGCCCTGATCGGCATCAGTTTCCTGTTCCGCCCCCTGGGCGCAGTGGTTGCCGGACACCTTGGCGACCGGCTGGGACGCAAGGCAATGCTGGTCTTCACCCTGGTGATGATGGGTGCCGCCACTGCCCTGATCGGCATGCTGCCCACCTACGCGCAGATCGGTGCCTGGGCGCCCATCCTCCTGATCACCCTGCGCATCATCCAGGGCTTCTCCGCCGGAGGCGAGTGGGGCGGCGCAGCGCTGATGGCAGTGGAGCACGCACCCCTGAACAAGCGCGGCCTGTTCGGTGCCTACCCCCAGATCGGCGTGCCGATCGGCATGATCCTTGCCACCGGGCTCCTCTTCTTCCTGAACACCAGCATGTCCAGGGAGGACTTCGCGGCCTGGGGCTGGCGGGTTCCGTTCCTGCTCTCCATCGTCCTTATCGTGGTGGGCTACCTGATCCGCCGAGCTGTCGCTGAAAGTCCGGTCTTCCAGGAAATGGCCGCGCGGAAGCAGGAAAGCAAGGCGCCCCTGGGTGTACTTGTCCGCAGCCACAAGAGACCCGTCCTGTACTCCACCATGATTTTCATCGGCAACAACGCAGCCGGTTACCTGCTGATCGCCTTCTTCATCGCCTATGCCACCAGAACCCTGCAGATGCCTACGCCGCAGGTCCTCCTGGCCACCACCCTGGCCTCCTTCGGCTGGCTGATCTTCACCCTGGCGGGCGGCTGGCTGTCAGACCGCATCGGACGGGTCAAGACGTTCCTCACCGGCTACGCCATCATCTTCTTGTGGATGATTCCCATGTTCGCCCTGATCGACACCAGGAACATCTGGCTGTACGGCGTTGCATTGTTCGTCCTCACCGTCGGACTCGGCCTGTCCTACGGACCCATGTCCGCGATGTACGCCGAAATGTTCCCGGCCAATGTCCGGTACTCCGGCATCTCCATCGGGTACGCTTTCGGCGCCATCCTCGGTGGAGCCTTCGCTGCGACCATCGCCGAATTCCTGCTGCAGACCACCAAGTGGGCCGGGTCCATCGGCATCTACATCATGGTCCTTTGTGTCATCTCGGCCATTGGCGTGCTGCTGGCCAAGGAGACCAAGGGCCGCCCGCTGGGCGTCAGCCACCACTAATCCCCGCCGTTTCCCTAACCTCGCTTCGCTTCGGCCAGGGAACCCTAACGGCGTGGGCCCACCGCCGGTTCCCTAACCTCGCTTCGCTTCGGCCAGGGAACCCTAACGGCGTGGGCCCACCACCGTCCCCCTGGCGGCGCTTCGCTTCGGCCAGGGAACCCTAGCGGCGTGGGCCCACCGGCGTTTCTCTAACGGGGGCCATTCACAAACGGCGGCGGGCCCGGACCACGGTGGTCCGGGCCCGGCCTCGTATTCGGGGGCGTTGGGAATGCTTGACGATGCCTACTGCCTTAGGAAGCTGATGGCGTCATCGTCCGTGAGCTGTTCGAAATGCCGGTAGAAGCTGCCCACGGCGCGGAACTTGCCCGGAAGATGCAGGCACAGCACTGCGTCGCACGCCCGCTCCACGGAGGACGCGGCTTCTATCGACCCCACTGGGGCGGCGGCCACCACAGTGTTCGCCCCACCCCCGCGGACGGCTTCGATAGCGGCCCGCATGGTGGCGCCGGTGGCAAGGCCGTCGTCGATCAGCAGGACCGTTTTACCGGAAACATCCTGGTCCATTCCCGGATAGAGGTCCACCCGGCGCAACAGTTCGGCGCGTTCGCGCTGCTCCACCTCGTCCAGCAGTTCCTGGCGCACTCCGTGCTCAAGGACCCGGTCCACCAGAGGTTTGTTGAGCAGGCGGACCGTCCGGCCACGCGCCCACGCCAGGGCTCCATACGCCGTTTCCTGGTGTCCCGGGATCCCGAGTTTGCGCACCAGGACAGTTCCCAGCGGGAGGTAGAGGGCTTTGGCGGCCGAAGCTGCTACGGGGATACCGCCCCGGGCAAGGCCAAGGACGACGGTGTCGGGCCGCCCGCGGAACTGTGCGAGTACCGCGGCCAGCCTCTCGCCGGCCTCCGTGCGGTCTTCGAAGCGCGTCACCATGGCTCCCTCCCGGCTCTTTCCAGCCCTCACTTCAGCCTACCGCCGGGGAAGGGACAGCAGGAGGCAAGCGGCAGGGACGCGGAAGTATTTAGCGGGAAGTATTTAGCGGGAAGTATTTACACGGAGAGGAACGTGATGGCCGCCTGCTTGAAGGCCCGGCTGGTGACCGCATTGGTGTGGTTGCGGCCCGGCAGCATCACCTCTTCGACCATCGCCCCGGCATTGCGTGCGAGCCCCGCGAGTTGCGGCAGGCTGGCGGCGCGTTCATCCTTGTCGCCGGCCACCAGGAGCATGGGTACGTGGGGTACCGCCTCGGCAGGATCATAGGGTTCGGCCTTGATGGCTTCCACCAGGGAGAGCAGCGCAAAGATGTTGTTGCTGGGCAGCAGCAGGGCCATCTTGAGCAGCCGGGCGGTGGACTCGTCAGCGATCGGCGTCCCGTCCGCGAGGTAATCCTGCGCTGCAACGAGATCGAAGGCCGCGAGCGGATCCGCGACGTTCGGCCCGCCCAGCACCAGCCGGTGCACGATCTCGGGCTGCGTGGCGCCGAACTCCCAGGCGAGCCGGGAACCCAGGGAATAACCCACTATGTCCAGCCCGCTGGAAGGTTCGCCGTCGTGTAAAGGGCGCACACCGGCGTCGAACGCCACCTGGAGCAGGTCCGCCCGGATCCTGCTGGGGGAGTAGGAGTCCATGTCCTCCGGCGCCCCGCTGCGGCCGTGCCCGGGCAGGTCAACAGTGATAACGCGGCGGCCGGCGTCAAGCAACGCAGCCACCCAACCGGTGTCTTCCCAATTCAGTTTGCTGGAGGACGAGAAGCCGTGCAGCAGCAGAACGGGCCGGAGCCCGGCGTCCACCGCAGGCTCATGCACCCCCACATATAACTGGGGATCTGTTCCCTCTACAGTGTGCGAATGCTGCTCGCCGGTGTGCCTGCCGCTCATAGTGCCAGTCCTCATCAACTACGGCGCCCAGGCGGACCCGGCGCGTGGAAGCTCGTCCTTCGGCACTACTCTACCTGCCGGAAGTGCAGGTAATTCCACCCCGGATTCCGCCTTGCCGCCACGCCCCACCGGGTCTCACTATAAGCCGTTTTCGGCGGTCAGACCTGCACTCAACGCGGCTTATGTGGACCGGTGCGTCTTGGCGTTAAACCGACCGGCCAGGGCGCAGGCCACCGCGATCCCGGCAATCAGTCCGATGGTGCTGAAGAGCTGGATGCGGCTGCTCTCAGCGCTGAAGCCCACCGCGAAAATCAGGCCCAGCAGGACGAGCCCCACAATGGTCAAAACGGGGAAGCCCTTCATCAGCAGGGGCAGCGGCGTGCCCTCCCGGTCTGCCCGGCGCCGCAGGATCAGCTGCGAGACCAGCGCGCTGCCCCACACCACCAGGCAGGTGGACCCCACCAGCTGGAACAGGGCAGGAAGGATCCGCTCGGGAAACAGCAGTTCCAGGACAGTGGCGATAAAACCGAAGGCCACGGACACCCCAACAGCCAGCATCGGCACGCTGGCGCCGCTCAGCCGGGTGAGGAACCGCGGTGCTTCGGCCCGCTCTGCAAGGGAATAGACCATGCGGGAGGCCCCGTAGAGGTTGGCGTTCAACGCCGAAAGGAGCGCGACGACGGCCACCAGGGTGATGGCGGTTGCGGCGCCGGGGATGCGGGCGGCATCCAGAACGCCGGCGAATGGTGACGCGAGGCTTTCCGAGGTTGCGGGAAGGACGGCGGCGATCACGAAAACGGAGCCGATGTAGAAAACCAGGATGCGCCACACAACAGTCCTGATGGCTTTGCCCACGCTGTGTTCCGGATCTTCCGTCTCTGCCGCCGCCACCGAGACGATCTCCGTGCCGCCAAAGGCGAAGATCACCACAAAGAGGGCGGAGGCGATCCCGCCAAGGCCGGCGGGGGCAAAGTCAGACGTCAGGTTGGCCAGGCCAGGGGACGCAACGCCGGGCAACAGGCCCAGCAGCAGGGCGGCGCCCACCACCAGGAACAGGACGATCGCGGCGACCTTGAGGATGGCGAACCAGAATTCGAACTCACCGAAGTTCCGGACCCCCGTGAGGTTGATGGCGGTGAAGACGACCATAAAAATAAGTGCCAGCGCCCAGACCGGAATCACCGGCCAGATCGTAAAGAGAAGCCCGGCCGCTCCCAGCGCCTCGGCGGCGATCACCACCACCAGCTGCAGCCACCACAGCCACCCGATGGTGGCACCCGCTGTCTTTCCGAGCGCACGTTCGGCATACACGGAGAAGGCGCCGCTGTTGGGGTTGGCCGCAGCCATCTCGCCCAGCGCCCACATCACCAGGATGATCAGGGTGCCGGCCACCAGGTAGGAGATGAGCACTGCCGGGCCGGCTGCCTGGACCCCGGCCCCGGATCCCAGGAACAGCCCGGCGCCGATGGCGCTGCCCAGGCCCATCATGGTGAGCTGGCGGGGTTTCATGCTGTGGCCGAGGTGGCCCTGCGGACGCAGTTCGGTGGACTTCATCGTCATTTTGCTACTGGACCTTCTTGGGGTTGTGTGCGGTGGCTCCTCGTGGGACCTCTTGAATTTACCGTCTCCGATCCGGCTGCGGGTATTCGGCTCGTGGCCACTGCCGCCACTGCCGGGATGAGCCCTGGAAGTGTGGGCTGAAATATTTGGCAATTCAGCGGGTGCTGCCCGTAGAATTAGTTTTGGTCAAGGTGACCATAACTAACCGGGGCGCCAGCAACGAGGTCCCGCAGGCCAGAAGGCGGTGGACCATGTACTCGAGCTCGGCAAACGTTTCGGAGCGCCAGGCGGCCCCGCCTTCGCTGGCCATTTCCACTGTGATCTTTGCGCTGCGCCCCAGTGAAAGCTCCGGCCGGCCAACACTGTGGCTGCCCCTGGTACGCCGGATCCGGGAACCGTACAAGGGCCTCTGGGCGCTGCCCGGAGGCCCGCTCAGCCACACCGAATCCCTGCAGGACGCGGCAGCGCGGAACCTGGGGGAGACCACCGGCCTCGCTCCCAGCTACCTGGAGCAGCTGTATGCCTTCGGCGGTCTCCACCGCTCACCCACCCAGCGGGTGGTCTCGATCGTGTACTGGGCGCTGGTTCAGCCCACTGAAGCGGCGCTCGCGGACGAGTCTGAAAACGTCCGGTGGTTCCGTGCGGACCGGCTGGGGGACCTGGCCTTCGACCACAACGCGATCGTGGACTACGCACTCTGGCGGCTGCGCAACAAGCTGGCCTACGGCTCTGTGGCCTACCACCTGCTGGGCGAATACTTCACCCTCGCCCAGGTCCGGGAGGTCTACGAGGCAGTGCTGGACAGGCAGCTGGACCCCGCCAACTTCCGCCGGCAACTCAAGTCCACCCCGGACATCGAGGAGACCGGCGAATACCTCCAGGGCGGCAAGCACCGCCCTCCCCGCCTCTACCGCTTCACCGGCCGGCCCGGCCTTGACCCAGACAACAGGAGCACACCATGAGCAGCGTCAACACAGCAATCCAGCTGATCACGCGCGAACAGGCCGAAAAAGGCGCAACCGCAAAGGGCAGCACCTGCAGCCCCGCGCTGGCCAAGGGTCCGTGGGACTACGATCTTGCAGAGGCGCTCGCCGGCATCCCGGCCTACGGGCCGGGTGCTTCCAGCGCTGACGTTGCACCTCCGGCCACCCCCCGCCAGGGGCAGTTGCCGGAAGAGTACAAGCTGGCCAGTGACGCCGAGCTGGGAGAGAAGATCCTGGCCGCGAAGGCTGCCCTGGGGGACAGGGCCGTCATCCTGGGGCACTTCTACCAGCGCGATGAAGTCATCCAGTACGCCGACTTCGTGGGTGACTCCTTCCAGCTGGCCAACGCCGCGCTGACCCGGCCGGATGCTGAGGCCATCGTGTTCTGCGGCGTCCACTTCATGGCCGAAACCGCTGACATTCTTTCGGCGCCGGACCAGGCCGTTATCCTGCCCAACCTGGCGGCCGGCTGCTCGATGGCAGACATGGCTGATGCCGACTCCGTGGCTGAGTGCTGGGAGCAGCTCGAGGAGATTTACGGCACTGAGCCCGACGCCGACGGGCGGGTTCCGGTCATTCCTGTCACCTACATGAATTCCTCCGCAGCCCTGAAGGCTTTCTGCGGTGAGCACGGCGGCATTGTCTGCACCTCCTCAAACGCCAAAACTGTCCTTGAGTGGGCGTTCCAGCGGGCCCGGCGGGTGCTGTTCTTCCCGGACCAGCACCTTGGCCGCAACACCGCCAAGGCGCTGGGCGTGCCCCTGGAACAGATGCCAATGTGGAACCCGCGGAAGGACCTGGGTGGCAATGACGAACAGGCACTGCTGGATTCCAGGGTCATCCTGTGGCACGGGTTCTGCTCGGTACACAAGCGGTTCAACGTAGCCCAGATCGACAAGGCGCGGGCCGACTTTCCCGGCGTCCAGGTGATCGTGCACCCGGAGTGCCCCATGGAGGTGGTGGACGCCGCTGATTCTGCCGGTTCAACGGACTTCATCAAGAAGGCGATCGCGGCAGCCACGGAGCCCACCACGTTCGCTATCGGTACGGAAATCAACATGGTGAACCGACTCGCGGCAGAGTACCCGCAGCACACCATCTTCTGCCTTGATCCCGTTATCTGCCCCTGCTCCACCATGTACCGCATCCACCCCGGCTACCTTGCCTGGGTCCTCGAAGAACTGGTGGCCGGGCGCGTGGTCAACCGGATCACGGTCGCGGATTCAGTGCAGGACCACGCCCGGACAGCACTCGAGCGTATGCTCGCGGCCAGGCCGTAATGACAGGGCCGGCTTTTATGCCTCCTGTTGAGGGTGGCGGTACGCCCGGACCCGGCGGGGCGTCCCGCGGCCGCAACCTTGCCGGCCGGCCGCGGCTGATCGTCGTCGGCAGCGGGATCGCCGGCCTGTACGCTGCCCTGCTGGCCACGGATGCCGGTGCCGACGTGGTGCTCCTGAGCAAAGGAAAGCTTCGCGACAGCAACACCTGGTACGCCCAGGGCGGGATTTCTGCGGTGCTGGACGGGCCTGCTCCGGGTGACACGGTGGCTGCCCACATCGCGGACACGCTCCAGGCTGGCGCGGGGCATTGCGACGATGCTGCCGTCCGGCTGATGTGCGCGGAGGCGCGCCGCGACATCGCAGGGCTACAGCGGTTTGGTGTGCATTTCGATTGCGGTTCCGACGGCGGCCCTGCGCTCGGGTTGGAAGCGGCCCATTCTGCCCCGCGCATCCTCCATGCCGGCGGCGACGCCACCGGGGCAAAGGTAGCCGGGGCCCTGATCCGGGCAGTGCTCGCGCGGCAGGCGGAGGGGACACTGACGGTCCGAACCTCAGCGCACGCAACATCCTTGCTGCAGCAGGACGGGAAAGTTGTTGGAGTGGAAGTCCTCCACCACGGCACCATTGCCGCCGTGCACGCGGACGCCGTCCTGCTGGCAACCGGAGGAGCGGGCCAGCTGTTTGCCCAGACCACCAACCCGGCAGTGGCAACGGCCGACGGCCTTGCGCTCGCAGTCCGCGCCGGAGCTGAGGTAGCCGACCTCGAGTTCTTCCAGTTCCACCCCACCTGCCTTGTTTCCGGGGCCGGTGCCGCGAACGCGGCCACGGCTCCGGGCCTCGACCGGGATCCGCTGCTCATTTCCGAAGCTGTCCGCGGCGAAGGCGCACTCCTCGTCGATGGCAACGGGAAACGCTTCATGCGGGCCTACCACCCGGACGCTGAACTGGCGCCGCGCGACGTCGTGTCGCGCAGCATCGCCCTGCACCTGGCCAAGCTCGGCGACCCCAACGGCCACGTCTACCTGGACGCCCGCGCCATTGAGGCGGGCAAGGGACAAGGATTCCTGGCGAAGCGCTTCCCCACCCTCACGGAAAGGACGCTTGCGGCGGGCATCGACTGGACCCGTGAATTGGTCCCCGTTGCTCCCGCCGCCCACTACTGGATGGGTGGAGTGCACACCGACCTGCACGCCAGGACCACGGTTCCCGGGTTGTACGCAGCCGGGGAAGTGGCCTGCACAGGCGTCCAGGGCGCAAACCGGCTGGCCAGCAACTCCCTCCTTGAGGGACTTGTTTTCGGCCGTCGCGCTGTTGAAGACTTCCTGGCAGGTGACGACGGCGGTGGCTGGGGGGCGCCGTCCCAGGCTGTTCCTCCGCTCGCTCCCCACGATCCCCCTAACCTCGCAAGCTCGGCCAGGGAACCCGGATCGTGTGGGCCCACGGCCGCGGGCGGCCTCCCCTTGACGCTCGCTTCCGGAACACCCTCGGCCGACGCCGGGCAGCGCACCTTGGGTGCCGTCACCTTCCCTGCTGCATTAGAAGGCGGGCCGGCCGCATCTGCTACTCCACGTGGGAGTCTGCTGGCCAACTTCGGTGGGGACAGGGAGGGGGATCGAGGTCTCGAAACTCCGTTCTCTCGGGAAGCCCTTCGACGGTTGATGACTGCCAAAGCCGGGGTGCTTCGCCATGGGGTGTTGCTTGGGGAGGCGGCGGAGGCTCTTGGCCGGTGGGCCGCCGTCGTACGTCCTGGTGCTGTTCCCGCTGGCGGGCACGCCCGGGACCACGAGGACCGCAACCTGCTGCTGGCTGCCCAGTTGCTGGTCGCTGCCGCGCTTGCCCGCCGCGACTCACTGGGGGCGCATTACCGCAGCGACGATCCCGAAGAACCCGATACGAATTCCCTCCGCCCGAAAGCGAGCCTCCTCAATGACTGAACACTCCGTGATGGAACAGGCCACCCGCAAACAGGCGGCCCCCGCACTCACCCTGGCTGCGGCGCCGGTGCGGGAGATCCTGGAGCGGGCCTTCGCGGAGGACGCTCCTGCCGGGGACATTACCTCCCAGCTGCTGATTCCCGCTGATGCACGTGCCACGGCCGTACTGAACGCGCGGGTGCCCGGAGTTTTCAGCGGCGCCACGGTGTTCCGGGACGCCATGCTGCTGGTTGATCCGGACACCGACGTGGAGCTGTTGCTCGGGGACGGAGAAAAGTTCGACGCCGGCACCCACCTCGCGCGGGTGAGCGGCAGGGCCAGGTCTGTGCTGCTTGCCGAACGCGTGGCCCTGAACCTGGTGCAGCGGATGTCCGCCATCGCCACGAGGACCGCAGAGTTTGTTCGGCTGACGGAAGGCACGGCCGCCCGAATCACCGACACCCGCAAGACCACGCCCGGGCTGCGGATCCTGGAGCGGTTCGCAGTGCGCTGCGGCGGCGGCGCCAACCACCGGTACAGCCTCTCCGACGCCGTCTTGGCCAAGGACAACCACCTGGCCGTGATGACGGGCGGGGATCCGGCCAGGCTCACGGCGCTCCTCGCCGCAGCCAAAGCACAGCTGGGGCACACTACGCACTTTGAGGTGGAGGTGGACCGGATGGACCAGATCGAGCCCGTCCTGGCGGCCGGTGTGGACACCATCATGCTGGACAACTTCACGGTTGAGGAGCTCGCGGCCGGCGTGGCCCTGGTCGCCGGGCGCGCGCGGGTGGAGGCCAGTGGAAACGTGAACCTCGGGACGGTGGCGGCGATAGCGGCCACGGGAGTCGACGTCATTTCCGTTGGCGCCCTTACCCACACCGTGGCGTCCCTGGACCTCGGGCTGGACGTCGAACTGACTGCCGAGTGACTTTCCATGATCTTCCTTGACGCAGCCGCCACCACCCCGGTCCGCCGTGAGGTGCTGGATGCGATGTGGCCGTACCTGACCGGTGAGTTCGGTAACCCCTCCAGCCATCACACCCTGGGCGAGGCTGCTGCCGCTGCGCTCGCTGGTGCCCGCTCGTCCATCGCAGCCGTCCTTGGCTGCCGGGCCGGTGAAATTACGTTCACGTCCGGGGGAACGGAAGCGGACAACCTCGCCATCAAAGGGATCGCCCTGGCCCGGCAGGCGGCGAATCCGCAGCTTAACCGGGTGGTGATCAGCGCCGTCGAACATCCGGCAGTGGAGGAGTCTGCCCGGTACCTGGAGCGCTTCCATGGTTTCGCGGTTGATGTTGTTCCCGTTGACGGGGAAGGGCTTGTGACGCCGGAGGCGTTCCGGGCCGCGCTTCGGCCGGAAACCGCGGTGGCCAGCGTTATGTACGCCAACAATGAGGTGGGGACCGTTCAGCCCATTGCCGAACTGGCCGCCCTGGCGCGCGGACTCGGCATCCCGTTCCACACGGACGCCGTTCAGGCGGCCGGCTGGCTGCCGCTGGACACCAAGGCCTTGGGCGTGGATGCGATGAGCATTTCGGGGCACAAGATAGGGGCACCCAAGGGCTGCGGCCTGCTGTTCGTCCGCGGCCGCACCAGGTTGGAGCCGCTGGTCCACGGCGGCGGGCAGGAACGCGGCCGCCGGTCGGGGACAGAGAACGTGGCGGGAGCCGTGGGCCTTGCCACCGCCCTCACGCTGGCCCAGGCGAAACAGGCGGAGGAACGACGCCGGGTGGCGGCATTGCGGGACATGTTTATCAGTGCAGTGCTCAGCGCTGTGCCTGGCGCAGTCCTGACAGGGCATCCCGTTGACCGGCTGCCTTCCGTTGCCTCATTCTGCTTCCCGGGAACCAGCGGCGAATCCGTGCTCCTTGAGCTGGAACGCCAGGGCGTGGTGTGCTCCAGCGGGTCAGCCTGTGCGGCTGGTTCCGACGCGCCGTCGCCGGTGCTCACGGCAATGGGAATTGCCCCGGAAGAAGCCCAGACGGCCATCCGGTTCAGCTTCGACACAGGGGTAACCGAGGCGGACCTGGCAGCGGCGGCAGCCGCGGTGCTCGTCGCCGTCGGCCGGGTCAGGGTATTGGGCGGTTAGCCCACCGGAATCCAGAGCGATCAGCTGGTGGCGCTTGAGCTGGTGGGACCCGGCCAAGGGGAGGTCCTGACCGGGTTCACAAGCTCACCCACGCCCTGAACCCTGCACACCACCGTGTCCCCGGGGCTCAGCGGTGCGCACTCGGCCGGAAAGCCGGTCAGCACCAGGTCGCCCGGGTGGAGGGTCATAAAGGACGTCAGGTACACCAGGATCTCGTCAACCTTCCAGCCGAGGTCAGCGGTGCTGGCGGCCCGTAACGGGGTGCCGTTGAGCACAACGTCAATGGCCAGGCCGGACTCGTCCAGGCCCGTGACGATCCACGGCCCTGCCGGCGTGAAGGTGTCCTGGCTCTTGGCGCTGATCCAGAGTTCGTCGGTTTCCTGCAGGTCCCGGCACGTGACGTCGTTGCCGACGGTGAATCCCAGCACCGCGCCGCGGGCGTTGGCAGGCGCCAGGCCGCGGGCTTTGGTGCCAATCACAACAGCCAGCTCTGCCTCCGGGTCCACCCGGCCCATCCCGGGAGCGAGCTCTATCGCATCGCCCAATCCGATGATGCTCGAGGCCGCCTTGTGGAACGCCTGCGGCGGCAGGTCGCGTCCGGGCCGGCCTGTGTTGTGCGCCATTCCCAGGACGTTGGCCGGCACGCTGGGGGCGAGGAACGTGAAGGAGTCCTGCTGGGCCCGGTCGCCCGGCTGCCACCCTTCCCTGGGTGCGCTGGAGGCGTTGGCCGGCGACTGCGGGAAGGGTGTTTCGATGACGGTCCAGGTCCTGCCGGCGGCGCTGCCAAAGTCCGCTGCGTCACTGGAGACGAAGAACTGCTCCGCCGTTCCGGCGGCGGACAAGGGGCGGACGCGGGCGATGCGGCGGGGGAGGGCAGTCATGAGGGAATCCTACTGGTCCGCGGGAAAGCCCCGGACTTACCCCAGTGGCCATGTGTATGGGGGTCCGTCAGTAGAGCTCGCCCGCCGGGATTTCGACGGCCAACCGGTTGGACGGTCCAGGCAACGGGCAGGCCCAGGCCTCGTTGTAGGCGCACGACGGGTTGTACGCAAAATTGAAGTCCAGGACGAACTCTGCATTCGGGCCGGTCCCGTTGACGCCGTGGAACGCGCCCTTGATGGTATCCAGCAGATACCGTCCGGCCCCATAGCTGCCGCCGGACTGGCCGGCCGTGGCGTCACGGAACGGTACAAAAATACCGCCGCCGTACCCCTGCAGCTTCCACACTGCCAGCTGGCCCATTTCCGGCAGGTCGAACGTTCCCAGCCGGACAAACCGGACCACGCCGTCGGTGCCGGTTTCCACGCTCATTTCGCGCCCTGCGCCCTCCTTGGTCAGCGGCACATGAAAACGGTAGATGGGATCGTAGTGGGCAGTCTTCAACCCGGAGAAGCGCGCCTTGTCCCCCGCGTCCAGGGCGGAGGCCGGGTGCGTGGCGAACATCAGGTCCCGCTGGTGGCGCCAATAGGAGTGCGCCTCGGCCGGGCTTTCCAGCGAAAGCTTCCGGACGTTGTGGTACAACGCAAAGGTCTTCAGCCGCCAGTCAGCGATGTCGACGGCGGAGATGTCCGTCCGCTCTTCTTCAGCTGTTCCCAGGTGCTCTTCCATAGCCCCCAGCCTAGTCCCAGGAGCCGGCTATATCGCCCGACGGCGACACGCACCCGGGTGCCTGCCCTTGGAGGGAGAGGAAACGCCCTTCCGGTCACGCCGGCCGGCCGCCGGCCCCCGCTAGGCTGGCTGCATGAAAGGCAAGGCAACAACCACGGTCCTGTCTGGTGCGCTGCTGATGGTTGGCGCCCTTCTTGCAGGCTGCTCAACAACGGGGCCGGGCGCGCCGGCCTGGACAGCGCAGCCAGGCTCTGCCGGCGCCGGAACCACCGCGCCGGCTTCAGCTGACGCCCCGGCAACGTCACCGCCGACGGACGGTCCCGGGGCCAGTGCCACGCCGACCACAGACCCGCAGGCGGTTGCTACTGCGCCGGTCTGGAAGACTTTCTCGGATCCCGGCAAGTCCGTCAGCTTCGACCTTCCGGAGGACTGGATAGCGCAGTCCGTCACGCCGGAGGAAGGCACCCTGCCCGGCGCACTGAAGGTCGAGGTGAAGAAGCCGGACGGCACTTTCCTGGCAGCGCTGCGGACCGGCCTGCCGCCGTCGTCCGGTGAATGTGCCGACGCCTCGCGGCGGCCCTACACGGTAATCAGCAGCGTTCCGGTGGAAGTTTCGGCCGCAGGGGGGGAGGGAACCATACCGCCAAGGGTGGTTTTCCGGGTGATCCAGGGGTACCGCTTCTTCGGCTCATACGGCATCACCAACGTGGTGGCCGGCGCCGGCGGACAGGCGTGCGAGCTCCGCAACATCGTCCGTGGACCGGCCGGGAAAGGGGACTACTCCTTTGGTGATGTGGTCTCCGTCAAGGCTTATGCCCCGGATGAAAAAGTGGCGCCGGCAAAGGCCTTCGACACCTTGGACCAGGCTGCCCGGTACGCCTCGGAAGGCACTGAATTCGCCAACGTCCAGCGGATGCTAATGTCTCTGGAGATCAAAAACTAGTCCCGTTTCCGGCCCCACCATGCGCCGGGCAGAGCGGGGACTTGTCTTCCACCGCCGAACACCCCCGGAGAGCCATGGAACGCAGTGTTTCCGCACGACTGGTCTTCAAGACCGTAGCCAACACCAAGGTGGCCATGGCCATCGCCGCAGCGCGGAACAACGGCTACTCCTCGTTCGATGAGTCACTGTCCGTGACAACCGGGGGAGGCGATGTTCCCCTTACCGAAGTAGCGGACCACCACGGGGGCAGGTTCCATTACATGGAGTTCGCCGAGCCGGCGGAGGTAACGGTGGAGTACTCGGCCACGGTGGCCGGTAAGGCCGAGCCCGAGGACGCGGAGCTTGCCGACAGGATCCGCTACGTCCGTCCCAGCCGCTACGCCGAATCCGACCGACTCCTGCCCACGGCTTATGCAGAGTTCGAAGGAGTCCACGGCGGCGAGCTGCTGCACGCCGTGCGGAACTGGGTGAACGGGGAACTGCGGTACCTCAGTGGATCCTCCCGGGGCACGGACGGTGCGGTGGAAACGCTCCTCAGCCGCCGTGGGGTCTGCCGGGACTTTGCCCATTTGGCCATCGCGCTGCTGAGGTCCAAGGACATCCCGGCCAGACTGGCCGCCGTCTACGCTCCAGGCCTGAGCCCAATGGATTTCCACGCCGTGGCAGAGGCTTACGTCGAAGGGGCCTGGCACGTCATCGATCCCACGGGCCTTGCCCCGCGGGAATCGATGCTGCGCATCACGGCCGGCCGCGACTCCGCCGATACCGCTTTCCTCTCCACTGTGGGGGGAAGCCTCATCCTCAACCAGCTGCAGGTCACTGCAGTTGTCAACGGCGCCCTGCCGGTAGAGGATCCTGCCCGGCTCATGCAACTGGGCTAACCGGCGCAGGGTATCTCTAGCGCAGCGGGCGGACACCCAGCGAGTTCCTCAGCTTCTCGGTCAGCCTTCGCAACTCCTTCTGCTCGGCGGGGGTCAGGGCGGGGCCCATCAGGGTGGAAATGTCCCGCACGTGCTCGCGCCCGATCTCCTTCTGCAGTTCCCGGCCGGCATCCGTCAGCTGCAGGAGCACGCCCCGGCCGTCCTCCGGGGCAGGCATCCTGGCCACGAGCCCGCGCTTCTCCAGCCGCTCAACCAGCCGGCTGAGGCTGGACTGGCTCAGCAGGACGTTGTCGTTGAGCTCGTTGAGGCGGAGCCATCCGGTGGGACAGCGTGAGAGCGTGAACAGAACGTCATACTCGTTCACCGCGAGCTTCCGGAACGCCGGGCCGGTCTGCAGCTTGCGCATCACGGCCACCTGGGCCCGGAACAGCGACTCCCAGGTTTCCGCGGCGAGGCGGACCGGCGACTCTGCATCCCTGGCGGCCATCATGCCTCCGCAGCGGACTTTTCGGCGTCCTGGGCTGCCAGCAGTGCAGCCACCCGGCCGGCGTGGGTGGGCGGTTCGGGAACGTGGGCCGGCTTGCGCGCCGCGTATTCCTTGCGCAGGACGGGCAGGACTTCCTCGCCGAACAGGTCCAGCTGCTCCAGGACGGTTTTCAGCGGCAGGCCCGCGTGGTCGATGAGGAACAGTTGGCGCTGGTAATCGCCGAAGTACTCCCGGAACGTCAGGGTCTTCTCGATGACCTCCTGCGGGCTGCCAACTGTTAGCGGCGTCTGTGACGTGAAGTCCTCCAAGGACGGTCCGTGACCGTAAACGGGAGCGTTGTCGAAGTACGGGCGGAACTCCTTGACGGCATCCTGCGAGTTCTTCCGCATAAAGAACTGGCCCCCCAGGCCCACGATCGCCTGGTCTGCCTTGCCGTGGCCGTAGTGCTCGTAGCGCTCACGGTACAGGTCGATCAGCTGCTGGTAGTGCTCCTTGGGCCAGAAGATGTTGTTGGCGAAGAAGCCGTCGCCAAAGTATGCAGCCACTTCGGCAATCTGCGGCGTGCGGATGGAGCCGTGCCACACGAAGGGGGCGACGCCGTCGAGCGGGCGGGGGGTGGACGTGAAGTTCTGCAGCGGCGTGCGGAACTTTCCGGACCAGTTCACGGTGTCCTCGTCCCACAGCTTGCGCAGCAGGCTGTAGTTTTCGATCGCGAGCTCGACGCCGTCCTGGATGTTCTTGCCGAACCACGGATAGACGGGAGCCGTGTTGCCGCGCCCCAGTACCAGGTCAACCCGGCCGTCGGAGAGGTGCTGGAGCATCGCGAAGTCTTCGGCGATCTTCACAGGATCATTGGTGGTGATCAACGTGGTGGCCGTGGACAGGGTGATGCGTTCGGTCTGCGCCGCGATGTAGGCAAGGGTGGTGGTGGGGGAGGAGGAGAAGAAGGGCCGGTTGTGGTGCTCGCCCAGGGCGTAGACATCCATGCCGATTTCCTCGACCTTTTTGGCGATGGCGACGGAGGCCTTGATGCGTTCGTTCTCGGTGGGGGTCCGGCCCGTGGTGGGGTCCGTGGTGATGTCGCTGACGCTGAAAACACCGATCTGCATGATGTGCCTTTCCGTTGCTTGGACTTGCTGGCCTTGGTTCCAGTATAGGCCAATCTAGATGCATTTGCATCTATCGCCGGATACAACGCTGCCGGCCGGAAAATATTCCGCTTTCGCTATTCGGGGCTTCCGGGTGCGGCGCGGCGCCCGCTGACCTTGGGGACCATCCCGGTGGTCCAGTCGCGGAACTCTTCGTCCATGTCCGCTCCGGGGCCAAACTCCGGGCGGTCCTGCAGTTCCCGGAGCAGCGCCTTCCTTTCGCGGCGGCCCTCCACCAGGCGGTACAGCACAGGCACCAGTACCAGGGTCAGGGCGGTAGAGGATATGAGCCCGCCAATCACCACAACGGCCAGCGGCTGCGAGATGAAGCCGCCGCCGCCCGTGAGGCCAAGCGCCATAGGGGTGAGGGCAAAGACTGTTGCCAGGGCGGTCATGAGGATCGGGCGGAGCCGCTGGCGGGCACCATGAGTGATGGCATCAGCCACGTTCATCCCCGGCCGGCCGTCGCGCGGTTGCCGGTACTGGTTGATGAGGTCGATGAGCACAATGGCGTTGGTGACCACGATTCCCACCAGCATCAGCATGCCGATCAGCGAGGGCAGTCCCAGGGGGACCCCGGTCGCCAGGAGCAAGGCCACGGCACCGGTGGCCGCGAACGGTACCGAGACCAGCAGGATCAGCGGCTGGATCAGTGACTTAAAGGTCGCCACCATAATTACGTAGACGATGGCGATGGCGGCCAGCAGGGCGAGCCCGAGTTGCTGGAATGACTCCTGTTGCTGGGTGGTGGCACCGCCGAGTTCAGCGGTGACTCCGGCCGGGAGCTGCACCTCCGCAAGTCGTTTCTGGACCTCTGCGTTGACCGCACCGAGGTTGGATTCCGACGGCGTCACGGAAACGCGCGCTGTGCGCTGGCCGTTGCTGGCGGTAATGGATACCGGCACGTCCACCTGTTCCACCGATGCGATGCTGGCCAGCGGGACTGGCCCGCCGGCGGCAGGCAGGGGGATGCGGCGGACAGCGTCGATGCCCGTGAACCTGGTGCCCTGGCCGATCTGGACCGGGAAATCGTCGGTGTCGATCCGAACCGTTCCGGCGGGGATGGGGCTGATGGTCGACGCGAGGACCCCGGCCACCTGCTCTTCATCAAGCCCCGCAGCCACAGCCTTCGCCCGGTCCACTTTCACCTGCACCACCGGCTGGCTGGCTGCAAGGTTGGTGGCAACCTCGGTGGTGCCCGGAACCCCGGTCATCGCCTGCACCATGGTGTCGCTTGCTGCCTGCAGGTCTGCCGTGGTGGCGGCCTTGATGGTGATGTCCACGGTGGACGAAGTCCCGAAGCCGCCCTGCTGGGTGCCCACGGAAACCTTCCCGGAGTCGGGGACCTTTGTCAGTTCGTTCCGCACCGTCTCCTGCAGTTGCTCCTGGTCTGCCTTTTCATCCGTCACCACGGTGAACGTTGAGTTGGAGGAGCCGGTGGAGGTAAGCGCCGCAAAGCCGGCCTGGGCGTTGCCCGACGTCACCTGGACGTCCCGGACGCCGTCGATCCCGCGAAGGACCTCCTCGAGGCGGATGGCCGCGGCGCTCGTGTCCGCCAGGCTGGTACCCGCTGGGAGCACCTGGCGGACGGTCAGGCTGTTCTGGCCGGAATTGCCCAGCAGGTTGGTTGCCAGCAGCGGGGTCATGGCGGCGGTCGCGCCGAGGATTAGGCCGGCGGCCACGAGGGTGATCACGGGATGCTTCTGGGTCCTCGACAGGATGGGGAGGTACCCCCGCTGCAGCGTGCTGCGCTGTTCCGCTTCCTGGGCTTTGGCCCGGGCGTCGGCTGCGTTCTGCCGGGCTGCGTCGCTGCCAGGGGAGCTGCCGGGATTCCGCAGGAACCAGTACGCCAGCACGGGAACAATGGTCAGCGAGACCAGCAGGGAGGCCAGCAGCGCCATGGTGACTGTGAGTGCGAACGGCCTGAACAGTTCGCCGGCCAGTTCACCTACGAAGGCGATGGGGAGGAAAACGGCCACTGTGGTGAGGGTGGATGCTGTGATGGCGCCGGCCACTTCCCTGATGGCCGTCAGGATGGCGGTGACTTTATCTTCCCCGTAGCTGAGGTGCCGCTTGATGTTTTCGATGACCACGATCGAGTCGTCAACCACCCGGCCGATGGCTATGGTGAGGGCGCCAAGCGTGAGGATGTTCAGCGAGTAGCCGGTGGCTGACAGGCCGATGAAGGTGATCAGGAGCGAGAGCGGGATGGATACGGCCGTCACCAGTGTGGACCGGGCAGACATCAGGAACACCAGGATGACCGCCACGGCGAAGCCCAGTCCCAGCAGGCCCTCGGTAGTGAGGTCCTTGATGGATTTTTCGATGAAAGGAGCCTGGTCGAATACCGGCGTGAACTTCGCGTTCGAACCCAGTTCGGCTTCAAGTTCGGCAAGCGTGTCCCGCACGGCATGCGAGATGCCAACAGTGTCGCCTTCGGGTTTTTTGGTGACGGAGACGGCGAGCGTCTCCTCGCCGTTGGTCCGCGTGATGGAGGTTCGTTCGTCGTCTTTGAGTGAGACGTCGGCAACCGTGCCGATGCTGGCGGCGTTCTTTGCCCCGGCGAGGGGGAGTGCCTTGATCGCGTCCAGTGAATCAACCGGGCTGCCGATCTGAAGGGACAGTGTTTTGCCCTGCTCTTCAAGGGTCCCGGCCGGAACCAGGGTGCCATTGTTGCCCAATGCATCGCGGATGGCCGTGATGGTGACGCCGGCCGAAGCCATGGCGTCCGGGCGGGGAAGGATCTCGATGTGCTGGGTGGCCCCGCCGGTCACGTCGGCGCCCCGGACGCCGTCGATCTTCTGCAGCCGGGGAACGCTCAGGCGCTGCAGGTCGGCGTTGAGTTCGCTCAGCGTCTTGTCTGAGGACACCGCCAGGAACACGATGGGGAAATCATTGATGCTGCCGGCGAAGGCCTGTGGCTGGACGTCCTCGGGCAGGGATCGCTTGGCGTTGGAGATGGCGCGGTCGATCTGGTTCCGGGCCCGGTCCAGGTTGGACCCGTAGGTGAAGACCATGGTGATCTGCGAGACGCCGTTGCGCGACGTGGAGGAGGTGGATTCCAGCCCCTCCACGCCGTTCAGCGCGGTCTCCAGCGGCCCGCTGACCTGTTTGTCCACCACCTCCGGGGAGGCCCCGGGCATGGCAGTCAGCACCGTGATCTGGGGGAACTCGATCGAAGGAATGAGCTCCTGCTTCAGCGAGGACATGGTGATCACGCCGAAGACGGAAGCGAAAACGGTGATAAGAGCGATCAATGCCCGGTTTGCCAGTGAGAGTTGTGCCAGCCGGAACATTGAATCGGTCTCCTGTGGGGTTTAACTTACTGTTGCGGTACCGGACGCCGGCCACCTACCCCGGCAGGGGTTAGTGGTCGGCGGAAACACTCTCCAGCTGGAGGGACCTGGCCGTTGCCCTTTCGAGCTCCATCGCAAGGTCCGGGTTGTCGTCAAGCTTGACGCCGTAGCCGGGCATCATGTCCTTCAGCTTGGACTGCCAGCCCTTGAAATTCTTCGGGAACGCCTTCCTCAGCAGTTCGATCATGATGGGCACCGCGGTGGAGGCTCCGGGCGAAGCACCGAGGAGGGCGCCGATGGAGCCGTCACGGCCGGCGATCACTTCCGTGCCGAACTGAAGGACACCGCCCTTCTGCGGGTCTTTCTTGATGATCTGTACACGCTGGCCGGCCGTGATCAGTTCCCAGTCGCCTGCTTTGGCTTCCGGGTAGTACTCGCGAAGCGCCTCCACCTTGTCGGCTTGCTTTTTGGCCACTTCCTTGACCAGGTATGCCGTGAGGTCCATGTTGTCCTTGGCCACAGCCAGCATCGGGATGATGTTGCTGGGCCGGATGGACAGGGGAAGGTCCAGGTAGGAGCCGCTTTTCAGGAAGTTGGTGGAGAAGCCGGCGTAGGGGCCGAAGAGCAGGGAACGCTTGCCGTTGACGTACCGGGTGTCCAGGTGCGGCACGGACATGGGGGGAGCCCCCACCGACGCCTGGCCGTACACCTTGGCGCTGTGCTGCGCCGCCAGCGTCTCGTCGGTGCAGCGGAAGAACTGCCCGGAGACCGGGAATCCGCCGTAGCCCTTGCTTTCCGGGATGCCGGAGGCCTGCAGCAGGTGGAGCGCACCGCCGCCGGCGCCAACAAAGACGAACTTGGCGTGGATCTTGCCGTGCTCCCCGGACTTGGGGTACTTCAGCGAAAGGTTCCAGCCGCCGTCGGACGCCCTGGAGATATTTGTGACGTCGTGGCCGTAGTTGATTTCGACGCCGTTGTTCCCCAGGTAAGTGGTCAGCTCCCGGGTGAGTGCCCCGAAGTCCACATCGGTGCCCTCGGCGGCGCGGGTGGCCGCGATCCGTTGCTTGGGGTCACGGCCCTTCACGATCAGCGGAGCCCACTTGCCGATCTGGCCGTGGTCTTCCGAGTACTCCATGCTGCGGAACAGGGCGTGCGGCTTAAGGGCCTCGTAGCGGGTCTTCAGGAACCTGGTGTTCTCCTCGCCGATCACGAAACTCATGTGCGGCACGGTGTTGATGAAGCCCTTGGGCGAACCGATCAGGGACTGGTCAACGAGGTGGGACCAGAACTGGCGGGAAAGCTGGAACTGCTCGTTGATGAGCAGTGCTTTGGCG
Organism: Pseudarthrobacter sp. R1; assembly: GCF_024494415.1. Classification (NCBI taxonomy): domain Bacteria; kingdom Bacillati; phylum Actinomycetota; class Actinomycetes; order Micrococcales; family Micrococcaceae; genus Pseudarthrobacter; species Pseudarthrobacter sp. R1. The sequence goes on from NZ_JAMKFI010000008.1 coordinate 904,849, forward strand.
GGGTCCACCGAGCCGTCTTTGGCTGCGGGGGAGTAGTTCAGTTCACAGAGGGCGGCGTGGCCGGTTCCGGCGTTGTTCCACGGGCCCGAGCTTTCCAGCCCGGGCTCTTCCAGCCGCTCGAACATGGAGATGGTCCAGTCCGGTTCCAACTGCTTGATGAATGCCCCCAGCGTGGCGCTCATGATGCCGCCGCCAATCAGGACGACGTCGGCATGTGGGGTCTTGGAAATGAAGGTCACGATCAGTCTCCGATTGCAGCGGCTCTGGCTGTCACAGAATATCCCCGGGCAGCCCTACTACTGAAATTGGACGTGTCCGTCAAGGCTTCAGTTGCACTTTGGTGAAAACTTCGTTTAAGACAGGCGACGCCGGATAGCTCAGCACCCGGTCTGACAGGGCCAGTGCCGAGATGGGGAAGGCAATGGGCACCGCCGGGACGGACGCCGCGATCTGGGCGTTGATGGTGTGATATTGCTCATCGCGTTCCTCTCCCTCCGGCAGCCCGCGTGCGCGGTTGATTTTGGAAAAGACCTGCGGGTCCTGGTAACCGAACTCGCCGTTTTTCTCCCCGAAGAGGGGGCCAACGAAGTTGTCGGCGTCTGAGTATGAGCCGTTCCACCCCAGCAGGTGCAGCGCGTGGTCCCCCGGGGACTGGACTCTTTGGAGGTAGCCGTCAGACCAGTCGATGGGAACCGGCTGGATGTTGAGCCCTACCGCCGTGAGCTGGCGGCTGATCTCGGCGTATACCTTCTCCGGTGTTGGAAGGTAAGGCCGGGTGACGTTCATCGGATAGTAGAACCTCAGCGCTTCGCCGGCGTAGCCGCCCTCCTTGAGGTACTCCCTGGCCTTCGTGGGGTCATGGCCCAGGGCGGGGGCGTCGTTGTTGAACCCGCTGATTTTGGGCGGGACGAACTGGGTGGCCTCGGCGGTGTTGTCGATGAAGAACCTGCGGATCAGCGTCTCTTTGTCGATAGCCATCTCGATGGCCTGGCGGATTTTCTGGTTCTGCAGGACCGGAATCTCCTGGTTGAGCCCTAAGTACATCACCGAGAACGGATCGCGCTGCACAATCTGTTTTCCGCGCTTCACCAGCTGGTCGAAGTTGCCCACCGTGACGGCGTCGTACCCGTCGATCTTGCCGTCCAACAGTGCCTGCAGACGCGCCTGGGGATGGTTGTAGGCCACGAAGTTGATGGTGCCGATCTGTCCGCGGTCCCCCCAGTAGGTCGCATTGCTGGTGAGGGTGACGCTTCCTTCATCCCAGGACTTCAGGCTGAACGGCCCTGTTCCCACCGGATTGGTTCCGAAGGCGGATACGGCCTGGCCGCCGCGGTTTTGGTCCAGTACATCGGCGTTGCCCGCGGCCAGTGCTGCGGGGGAGGCGATAGCGAAGGCCGGCAGGGTCAAAGCCTGCAGGAAAGCGGTAAAGCGCTGGGTGAGGTCGATCTGCACGGTGTCCTCGGACAAGGCAGTACAGCTCTTGAAGATGGACAGCTGCGGCTCGTCGGAGTGCGCCTTGAAAACGCCCTTGAAAGAGCTGCCGGGAGCCTGCCGGCGCAGGTCCTCGGAGAAGGCAAACCAGCGGTTGAAATTGGTGCAGACCGCGTCGGCGTTGAACGGGGTGCCGTCCGAGAATGTGACGCCGCTGCGTAGCTTGAAGGTGTAGGACCGGCCCTCATTGGACTCGCTCCATTCGGTGGCGAGCAACGGGGTTGGCTTACCGGTAGTCTGGTCCACGCCCACCAACCCCTCGAGGATCTGCCGGGTGATGCGTTGGGACTCAACGTCGCTGGAGAGTGCGGGGTCCAAACCCAGCGGCTGCACTGCGGTGCCGAAATTGAACGTGGCAGTGGGCTCGGCAGTGGCGGTGGGCGCCGGCGAGGTTGACGACGGCGAGGGGGCCGGAATGCCGGTGCATGAGGTGACGCTCAACGCCAGGAGGACGGCGCCGGTCGTGATGACCGTCCGCCGCGATGGACTGCTGGGCACTCGTTTATCACCTCTGGATCTTGCCGCCCCCGCCAAGTGCGGGCCGGAACCCAGTCTAGTTGACCCCATAGCGCCGTTTGCCGGCGGCCTTCGCCAGGGTGCATGTCACGTGCGAAGGGCCGGGGCCCGGTCCTGTTGGATCGGGCCCCGGCCATTCCTGTGGGATTACTTCGGCATCAGCACCGAGTCGATCAGGTAGACCGTGGCGTTCTTCGTCTTGACGCCGCCGCAAATCACACTGGCATCATCCACCTTGAGGGCGTCACCGCTGCCGGTAACGGTGACGGACCCGCCCTGGACGGTGGCGTGGGTACCGGCGATCTTGTCAGGAGTGATCTGGCCGGGAACCACGTGGTAGGTCAGGATCTTGCTCAGGAGGGCGTCGTCGGTCTTGAGGGTTTCGATGGTGGCTGCATCGATCTTTGCGAAGGCGTCATCAACCGGTGCGAAGACCGTGAACTCACCGCCATTGAGCGTGTCAACCAGGTTCACCTTCGGGTTCAACTTGCCGGAAACCGCGGCGGTCAGGGTGGTGAGGATCGGATTGTTCGATGCTGCGACAGCCACCGGATCCAGTGCCATGCCTTCTACTGAGCCCGCGCCGGTGGGGACCTGCTCGGCGTAGCCTGCACAGCCGGGGCCAACCAGGTTTGCGGCCGGGTCCATGGCGGCTGCGGAGGCGCTGGCTGACGGGGAAGGAGCCATGCTGGAGGCCGAGGGTGCGGCCGAGGGGGCGGCCGCCGGGGCGGAGGAAGTTGCGGTGCCGGCCGAGCCGCCACACGCTGTGAGGCTCAGCAGAGCTGCAGCTGCGACGCCTGCGACGGTGAAAGTTGTGCGCTTGATTGTCTGCATTTCGGTTCTCCTTGGTGTTTGGCGATTCGCCTGGCCGCGGACCGGATGTCCGGGTCGTTGTTTGCATCTGGCTGGTGGGCACCTGCCCTTGGCTGGTGTCTCAATGGGTATTCGGCGGTTGCGCGAATCCGGATGGGTCAAACATCAAGGAGTTTTCGGCAGGGCCCGAAAGTGTTGGGCTTCCGGCCCCGGCCCCGGGACTGTGGGAGTGGGGCGGGCATTAACGAAAAGAGATCCCCCGGCCGGAGCCGAAGGATCTCTTTTTCTTCAGTGTGCGCAAGGGGGGACTTGAACCCCCACGCCCGAAGGCACAGGAACCTAAATCCTGCGTGTCTGCCAATTTCACCACTCGCGCTTGGCCCGGCATCGCGTTTCAGACCCTTTATAACGGGCTGTTGAACGTACGACGCCGGATGCCAGTTTTTATTGTAGCGTCGCGCAGGCGGAGCCTGCGTCAGCGGCGGTCCGGTCAGGCGTCCAGCTTCAGGTCCCGGCGCAGCTTGGCCACGTGTCCGGTGGCGCGGACGTTGTACTGGGCGAGCGCCACCTTGCCATCCGGGTCAACCACGATGGTGGAACGGATCAGGCCCTGGTAGGTCTTGCCGTAATTCTTCTTTTCGCCCCATGCCCCGTAGGCCTCGGCCACGGCATGGTCCTCGTCCGAGAGCAGCGGGAAGCTGAGGGATTCCTGCGCGGCAAATTTCGCCAGTTTCTCCACCGGGTCAGGGGAAACGCCGAGCACGTCATATCCCGATGACTGCAGGGAGGCCAGGCTGTCGCGGAAATCGCAGGCCTCCTTCGTGCATCCGGGTGTTGATGCTGCGGGGTAGAAGTAGACGATGGTGTGGCGGCCCGGGCGCGGTGCCAGGCTGACGTCCTTACCGGCTGAATCCTTGAGTGTGAACGCGGGTGCGTCGTCACCGGTTACGAGTTTGTCAGCCAATGTTTTTCTCCTTGTCGCAGGCGGGACACACCAGCCTAGTAATCAGTCTGGAGGAGTGCTAATCGCCACTTGGCTATACTTGCTGCTATGCCTGATATGGATCACTGGCCCACAGGGCGCCTCTTGTCCACTGCTGCGCGCCTCGTCGAACACTCATGGAATGAAAAACTCGGGGCCATAGGCCTCACCCATGCCGGTGTTATCGCTATTGAGGTTCTCAACGCGCAAGGACCTATGACACAGGCGCAGCTTGCTCAGTACGTGCGGGTTCAGGCGCAGACCATGGGCAAAACCCTCAGCAGGCTGGAGTCCCACGGCCACATTGCGCGGGTCCGCAGCACATCGGACCGCAGGAGCCACGTGGTGTCACTCACCGAGAGGGGCAAGGAGGCCGTCGCCGCCGCCGTCGAGATGGAACGTACGGTCCTGGCAGCGGCCACCATCGATCCCGACGTCCTTCGGCAGGAACTCAAGGCAGTTGTCCGGGAGCTGGCAAGCCAGTTTGGATCGCCTACAACCGGAGCATTTCTGGACAACCCGTCCATGACCCCCTAAGCATCGCTGTCAGTACCGCCGGTGCTGCCGGCATTCAGGCGTGATTCCAACTTGGTGAAGCTGGAATCACGCCTTTCTTTTACCCGGGCACCGGCCTTGGCCGCTAACCCGGCTATTGCGGATTGAACGCCACAGGTACCGGATACAACAAAACAGCCCCCGGCCCGCGTTTCCGCAAGCCGGAGGCTGTTTTCCCAGTGGTGCACCCCCCGGGACTTGAACCCGGAACCCATTGATTAAGAGTCAATTGCTCTGCCAATTGAGCTAGAGGTGCATCTTTTGTTTCGATCGTTTGGGGCTTTTTATTTCCCGGTTGATCTCCGCAACGACATGAAACTCTACACGAACTTTTGGTGCATGTGAAATCGAGGCCCGCCAGTACCTCCCGTTTGGCCCGATGGCGGTAAAACCAGCACAAACTCGGGGTTTTCGTTGTTGGCCAGCGACCTAAAACTGCCGGCGGGCGTGCGCGCTATGGCCCGAATCCGCCCACACTCCCGTGTGAAATAGGCCACAGGGGCTCCGGCGTCTTTCCGGGGAGGTACCGACCACATCCGCCGGCCGGCGCCGGACCTGCTTTGCTGGATGTACAGCTAGAACCGCCTCCGCCTTGGCGCCCGAAATCCTGCGGCCTCAGCGTGGGCCGCAGATTCAAACCACACTTCGGCGCGGATCTGCTCATATTCGGGGTGTCCCTCCTCGTAGTAGACCATCGCACCGGCGTCCCCCTTGACGGTGTAGTCCGCCGGTCCGGTGCCGTCCGCCGCAGCGGACGCCGAGCCCGCGCCATACGGCTCTTCCGCCGCCAGGTGTCCGGCCGGCTCCTGCCCTCCCGGGGCAGCACTGCCCGTTGGGTCCTGGACGTGGTTCGCCCCGGTTTCCACCAGCGCGGAGGACTGGGCGCGCTCCCGCGTTTCCGTTACTCCGGCATCGCTGGGGAGGTGGAGGGCTGCAGCGGCGGCATTTTCTTCGCTGCCATGGGGATCGGAGGTGCGGCCGAGGGGGACAGGGGCGGAAACTGCAGTGCCGGCGTCGTCCGCGTCTTCCACCGCCGCCGTCTCAGCGCCCGGGAGGGTGGGGGCGTGGGGTTCGGTGTACTCGGGGTGATGAACGGGCTGTGCGGCCCCTGCGCCATCACCGGCAGTTGCAGACGGCGCGCCGCCCTGTGCCTGTGCGGGCGATCCCGGTGCGGCACCTTCCCGGTGGGCGGTTCCCTCACGGACATGGGCGGGTCCGGACGCCTCCGACCACTGGGTTTCCCATTCCGTGTCATCCTGCGCCCGGCCTCCATCGGGTGAAGTAGTTACTTCTCCACGGTCCGCCCCGGATCCGGTAGCGACAGCAGACGCGCCCGCCCCGCTGTGGCCCTGGGTGGCGGCCGGAGTGCTTCCCGCCGGCGCCTTTGTCTCTGCTGGTTCATCTGCCGTGGTGGGCGCGGCGGGCTCGGCGGGGGCGCCGAAACCGGCGGCGGTGGCAATACCGGTAGTGCCGGCTGCTTCGGCCGAGGCCGCGGCGCTGCCGCCGGAGAGTGCTCCATCCGCGCGGTAGCCCCCCTCGCTGCGGCCCTTTTCGGCCTGGCCGGCATCACCTCGGGCGGCGGGGGACTTCTTGGCGTTCAGCCTCCACCACACAACACCTACCAGTACAGCGAGCAGAATGATCAAGAAGAAAGCTTCCATGGCAAGCCCTTCGGTCAGTTGGCAAGGTCCCTTGCCCTGACGCTACGTCGGGTCCACACCGCTGTCCAGCACTTGACCGGCCCGGACGTCCCTTTGGGACTCCAGCCAACGGTGGCGTCCCGGAGGGGGAACCAGGACGGATCCGTGGGCTTTTGGAGCCGGAGCCTTAGCCTGAATCCACCGGTGTGGTTCGGCTTCGATCGGCGATTTAAACCGAGAATGCCTGTCTTCTCAAGGAAAATAGGACTTGCTTAGAGTTCATATTGACCGAAAAGAGAGGCATCTCGTAGGTGAAGCAACCAGGACCGGCAGTGGAACACCACAGGGCAGCGAGGCCCCGGCAATCCACCATGCCCGCAACCCGCAAAATCACCGAAAATGGAATCAGGCTACCCGCCCCAGCGGACCGGTGGATTCAGGCTTAGTGACCTCGACCACAAGAACGGTTGGGCTCGTGCCTGCTCATCTCAATATTCGAGATGACAGTCCACTATCTGATCGAAATAATCCCGGTTTTGCGCTTAACCGGGGCTTCGCGGTCGTTCCGCCCCCGCGTGGAGCCATAGAATTTCCCTCATGAGTGAGGACACCCTGATCACGACCGACAACAAGCCTGACATCAAGCCCCGCAGCCGGGTAGTAACTGACGGCATCCACGCTGCCCCTGCGCGCGGTATGTTCCGTGCCGTTGGCATGGGCGATGATGACTTCGCCAAGCCCCAGGTCGGTGTGGCCAGCTCCTGGAACGAAATCACTCCCTGCAACCTCTCGCTGAACCGGCTGGCGCAGGGCGCCAAGGAAGGCGTGCACGCCGGCGGCGGGTTCCCCATGCAGTTCGGTACCATCTCCGTCTCGGACGGCATTTCCATGGGCCACGAAGGCATGCACTTCTCCCTGGTTTCCCGCGAAGTCATTGCCGACTCCGTGGAAACCGTTATGCAGGCCGAGCGCATCGACGGGTCAGTCCTGCTGGCCGGCTGCGACAAGTCCCTCCCGGGCATGCTGATGGCGGCTGCCCGCCTGGACTTGTCCAGTGTCTTCCTCTACGCCGGCTCCATCATGCCCGGCTGGGTGAAGCTTGAGGACGGCTCCGAAAAGGAAGTCACCCTCATCGATGCCTTCGAGGCCGTCGGTGCCTGCGCAGCCGGCAAGATGAGCATGGAAGACCTAACGCGCATCGAAAAGGCCATCTGCCCGGGCGAAGGTGCCTGTGGCGGCATGTACACGGCCAACACCATGGCCTGCATCGGCGAGGCCCTGGGCATGTCCCTGCCCGGCTCCGCCGCCCCGCCCTCGGCAGACCGCCGTCGTGATGAATTCGCCCGCAAGTCCGGCGAAGCGGTGGTGAACCTGCTGCGCCTGGGCATCACTGCCCGCGACATCATGACCAAGAAGGCCTTCGAAAACGCCATCGCCGTCACAATGGCTTTCGGCGGCTCCACCAACGCCGTCCTGCACCTGCTGGCCATTGCCCGCGAGGCCGAGGTGGAACTGACCCTCGATGACTTCAACCGCATCGGCGACCGGATTCCGCACCTCGGTGACCTGAAGCCGTTCGGCCGGTACGTGATGACGGACGTCGACAAAATCGGCGGCGTGCCCGTGATCATGCGAGCACTGCTCGACGCCGGCCTGCTGCACGGCGACTGCCTTACCGTCACGGGTAAGACCGTTGCCGAAAACCTTGAGGCCATCAACCCGCCGGATCTCGACGGCAAGATCCTGCGCGCCCTGGATAACCCGATCCACAAGACCGGCGGCATCACCATCCTGCACGGATCCATGGCTCCCGAGGGTGCCGTGGTGAAGAGCGCCGGCTTCGACGCCGACGTTTTCGAAGGCACCGCCCGCGTTTTCGAGCGCGAACAGGGTGCCCTGGACGCGTTGGACAACGGGCAGATCCACGCCGGCGACGTCGTGGTCATCCGCTACGAAGGACCCAAGGGCGGGCCGGGCATGCGCGAAATGCTCGCCATCACCGGTGCCATCAAGGGTGCGGGGCTGGGCAAGGACGTCCTGCTGCTCACCGACGGCCGCTTCTCCGGCGGTACCACCGGCCTGTGCATCGGTCACGTCGCTCCGGAAGCGGTGGACGGCGGCCCTATCGCCTTCGTCAAGGACGGGGACCGGATCCGCGTGGACATCGCAGCCCGCAGCTTCGATCTCCTGGTGGACGAGGCAGAGCTCGAAGCGCGCAAGGTGGGCTGGGAGCCGCTCCCGGCCCGGTACACCAAGGGCGTCCTGGCAAAGTACGCCAAGCTGGTGCACAGCGCCAGCACCGGCGCATACTGCGGGTAGCACCTGCATGTTGGTGGCTGACCCAACTAGGTAGCGCTAAGTGTCGTTTTGAACGCCCAAAACGACACTTACTGCTACCTAGTTGGGGGAGTCCGCCAAAGAGTGGACAACGCAGTCCACATGGTGAGATGCGGTCAGGTCACATTGACACGTATCTCGCACAGAGGGAAAACTGAACGCATGACCTTCGTTACCGGCACCGTCGTCGTCCTTACCCAGCGCGTGGCACATTAGCCAGGTAACGAACCGTCACGCGCAACCCCTCGAAGAGCCGCCAGGCTGAGGGGTTTTTTTATTTCCCGCAGTTTCCACGAACCACAGATGATCCACAAGGAAGAGTCCGATGAGCAAAGGATCGCCGATCAGCCCCTCGCTGATGGCTACTAAGTCCGCTGGAGCCGCCAAGGCTCCGGAACGCGCCGACCGGACGGCCGACCACGCCGTCGTCGTCGCCGACCTTGCTGCCGCCTCTCCTGTCCTTGGGCCGAACAACGTTGTACCCCCAACGGTGATGACCGGCTCGCAAGCTATTGTCCGCTCGCTCGAAGAACTCGGCGTCGACGATATTTTCGGTTTGCCCGGTGGCGCGATCCTGCCCACCTATGACCCCTTGATGGCCTCCAGCATGAACCACGTCCTGGTCCGTCACGAACAGGGAGCCGGCCACGCCGCGCAAGGCTACGCCATGGTTACCGGGCGGGTGGGCGTTTGTATCGCCACCTCGGGTCCGGGCGCCACCAACCTCGTTACCGCCATCATGGATGCCCATATGGACTCCGTGCCGCTGGTGGCCATCACCGGCCAGGTGTCCAGCGGGGTCATCGGCACTGACGCCTTCCAGGAAGCTGACATCGTGGGCATCACCATGCCCATCACCAAGCACTCCTTCCTGGTGACCGACCCCAATGACATTCCGCACGTAATGGCTGAGGCGTTCCACCTCGCCTCCACCGGCCGTCCGGGACCTGTCCTCGTGGACGTGGCCAAGGACGCCCAGGTTGGCCAGATGACGTTCTCCTGGCCGCCTCGCATCGACCTGCCGGGCTACCGCCCGGTCACCCGCGGACACAATAAGCAGGTACGCGAGGCTGCAAAGCTGATCGCCGCAGCCCGCAAGCCTGTGCTGTACGTGGGCGGCGGTGTGGTCAAGGCGCACGCCTCCGCCGAGCTGCTCGCACTCGCCGAGGCCACCGGAGCCCCGGTTGTGACCACGCTGATGGCCAAGGGTGTCTTCCCGGACTCCCATCCGCAGCACATGGGGATGCCCGGCATGCACGGCACCGTCTCAGCCGTGACTGCCCTGCAGCAGTCAGACCTCCTGATCACCCTCGGTGCCCGTTTCGATGACCGCGTTACCGGCGTGCTGAAGACCTTCGCGCCCATGGCGAAGGTAATCCACGCCGACATCGACCCTGCAGAGATCTCCAAGAACCGCACGGCCGACGTCCCCATCGTTGGGTCCGTCAAGGAAATCATTCCGGAGCTCACCGAAGCCGTACGCACCCAGTTCGAGGCTGCAGGCACGCCGGACCTCACCACCTGGTGGGCCTTCCTGAACAACCTCAAGGAAACCTACCCGCTGGGCTGGACCGAGCCGGACGACGGACTGACCGCACCGCAGAAGGTCATTGAGCGCATCGGTGCGCTGACCGGGCCGGAGGGCATCTACGTGGCGGGCGTCGGCCAGCACCAGATGTGGGCAGCACAGTTCATCAAGTACGAGCGCCCGCACGCCTGGCTGAACTCGGGCGGCGCCGGCACCATGGGCTATGCCGTCCCGGCTGCCATGGGTGCGAAGGTGGGCGAGCCGGACCGTGTGGTCTGGGCGATCGACGGCGACGGCTGCTTCCAGATGACCAACCAGGAACTGGCTACCTGCGCCATCAACAACATCCCCATCAAGGTTGCGGTCATCAACAACTCCTCGCTGGGAATGGTCCGGCAGTGGCAGACCCTCTTCTACGAGGGCCGCTACTCGAACACCGACCTCAACACCGGCCACGACACCGTCCGCATCCCGGACTTCGTCAAGCTGGGGGAGGCCTACGGCTGCGCTTCGTTCCGCTGCGAACGCGACGAGGACATCGACGCCACCATCCAGAAAGCCCTCGAAATCAACGACCGCCCCGTGGTCATCGACTTCGTGGTGAGCCCCAACTCCATGGTGTGGCCGATGGTGCCCGCCGGCGTGAGCAACGACCAGATCCAGGTTGCCCGCAACATGACCCCGGAATGGGAAGAAGAGGACTGACCATGAGCCGCCACACACTCTCCGTCCTGGTTGAAGACAAACCCGGCGTGCTGACCCGCGTCGCAAGCCTCTTCGCCCGCCGCGCCTTTAACATCAACTCCCTGGCCGTCGGCCCTACCGAGGTCCCGGGCATCTCCCGGATGACCGTGGTGGTCGACGCCGACGGCGACCTCATCGAACAGGTCACCAAGCAGCTCAACAAACTGATCAACGTCATCAAGATCGTTGAGCTGACCTCCGAATCTTCCGTACAGCGTGACCACATCCTGGTCAAAGTACGTGCGGATGCCGCAACACGTCTGCAGGTGACCCAGGCTGCAGACCTGTTCCGAGCCTCAGTGGTCGACGTCTCCACCGATTCCGTCGTCATTGAAGCAACCGGCCACCCCGAAAAGCTCACCGCACTGCTCTCAGTGCTCGAGCCCTTCGGCATCCGCGAAATTGTGCAGTCCGGCACCCTCGCCGTTGGACGGGGATCCCGCTCCATGAGTGACAGGGCGCTGCGTTCCGCCTAGGCACCGCCACGGTTCCGCCCGGCATGACGCAACGCCCGTAACCGCACCACCAAACACCTATCTACACATCCACTCAAGAGGAGTTACGCAAGTGACTGAAATGTTCTACGACGACGACGCCGACCTGACCATCATCCAGGGCCGCAAGGTTGCCATTGTTGGCTACGGCTCGCAGGGCCACGCCCACGCGCTCAACCTGCGCGATTCCGGCGTCGAGGTCACCATCGCGCTGAAGGAAGGCTCCAGCTCGATCGCCAAGGCCGAGGACGCCGGCTTCACGGTCAGGAACGTCGCCGACGCCGCCGAATGGGCCGACGTCATCATGATCCTGGCGCCGGACCAGCACCAGCGCTCGATCTACAACGACTCCATCAAGGACAAGCTGAAGCCCGGCAAGGCCCTTGCCTTCGCCCACGGCTTCAACATCCGCTTCGGCTACATCCAGGCCCCGGAAGGCGTTGACGTCATCCTGGTTGCCCCCAAGGCTCCGGGCCACACCGTCCGCCGCGAGTTCGAAGCCGGCCGCGGCATCCCGGACATCATCGCCGTCGAGCAGGATGCTTCCGGCTCCGCCTGGGACCTGGCCAAGTCCTACGCCAAGGCAATCGGCGGTACCCGCGCCGGCGTCATCAAGACCACCTTCACCGAAGAGACCGAAACGGACCTCTTCGGCGAGCAGGCTGTCCTCTGCGGCGGTGTTTCCCAGCTGGTCCAGTACGGCTTCGAGACCCTGACCGAAGCCGGCTACCAGCCGCAGATCGCCTACTTCGAGGTGCTCCACGAGCTCAAGCTCATTGTTGACCTCATGTGGGAAGGCGGCATCGCCAAGCAGCGCTGGAGCGTTTCGGATACCGCTGAGTATGGCGACTACGTCTCCGGCCCGCGCGTCATCACCCCTGCGGTCAAGGAAAACATGCAGGCTGTCCTCGCCGACATCCAGTCCGGTGCCTTCGCCAAGCGCTTCATCGAAGACCAGGACAACGGCGGCGTCGAGTTCAAGGAACTGCGTGCCAAGGCTGAGCAGCACCCCATCGAGGCTGTTGGCCGCGAACTGCGTTCCCTGTTCTCCTGGCAGCAGCAGGACGTGGACTACGTAGAAGGTTCCGCCGCCCGCTAAGGCTGCCCGTTGGGCGCCGCATAAAGGCAGCAGTGAGGCCGGGTTCACACTTAACAATGTGAGCCCGGCCTTTCCGTCGGCCTAGACTTGTTTCCATCCCCAGGACTGCAACGCAGAGGATCAGCCGTGTCAAAACCCGTAGTACTGCTCGCCGAAGAACTTTCCCCCGCCACTGTCGAGGCCCTCGGCCCGGACTTCGAGATCCGCCAGACCGACGGCGCTGACCGTTCCCAGCTGCTCTCTGCGATCGGCGATGCCGACGCCATCCTGGTCCGTTCAGCCACCCAGGTGGACGCCGAGGCGATCGCCGCTGCCAAGAACCTCAAGGTCATTGCGCGTGCAGGAGTCGGCCTGGACAACGTGGACATCAAGGCCGCCACCCAGGCCGGCGTGATGGTGGTCAACGCCCCCACGTCCAACATTGTCTCCGCTGCCGAGCTCACCGTAGGCCACATCCTCAGCCTTGCCCGCCACATCCCGCAGGCCAGTGCCGCCCTCAAGGACGGCGAGTGGAAGCGCTCCAAGTACACGGGCATCGAACTTTTCGAAAAGAAGATCGGCATCATTGGCCTGGGCCGGATCGGTGCCCTCGTGGCGGCCCGCCTGAAGGGCTTCGACACCAAGATCCTGGCGTACGACCCCTACATCACCTCCGCCCGTGCAGCGCAGCTCGGTGTGCAGCTGGTGACCCTGGACGAGCTGCTGGCCCAGTCCGACTTCATCACCATCCACATGCCCAAGACCCCCGAGACGGTGGGCATGCTCGGCGCGGAAGCCTTCAAGAAGATGAAGAACACGGCCTACGTGGTCAACGTCGCCCGCGGCGGCCTGGTGGATGAGGAGGCCCTGTTCACCGCCCTCCAGGACGGCACGATTGCCGGTGCCGGCGTGGACGTATTCTCCAAGGAGCCCAGCACCGACCTGCCGTTCTTCAAGCTGGACAACGTGGTGGTCACGCCCCACCTCGGCGCATCAACTGACGAAGCGCAGGAAAAGGCCGGCGTCTCGGTGGCCAAGTCCGTCCGCCTGGCACTGGCCGGCGAGCTCGTCCCGGACGCAGTCAACGTTGCCGGCGGCGTCATTGCCCCCGACGTCCGCCCGGGCATCCCGCTGATTGAGAAGCTGGGCCGGATCTTCACGGCCCTGACGCATGCGTCCCTGACCCAGTTCGACGTCGAGGTGGCCGGCGAGATCTCGTCCCTGGACGTCAAGGTCCTGGAGCTTGCGGCACTCAAGGGGATCTTCGCGGACGTGGTGACCGAGCAGGTCTCCTACGTCAATGCCCCGGTCATCGCCGAGCAGCGCGGCATCAACGTCCGCCTCATCACCACTCCGGAAACCGAGTCCTACCGCAACGTCCTCACCTTGCGCGGCGCACTCAGCGACGGCACGCAGATCTCCGTGGCCGGTACCCTGACCGGGCCCAAGCAGATCGAGAAGCTGGTCGGAATCAACGGGTTCGAAGTTGAAATTCCCATCAGCGAGCACCTGGTGGTGGTTGCCTACACCGACCGTCCCGGCGTGATCGGAACCATCGGCCACATCCTGGGCATGAACAACATCAACATCGCAGGCATGCAGGTGGCACGCCACGACCAGGGCGGCCAGGTGCTCGCGCTGCTCACCATCGACAGCTCCGTGCCGCAGCAGGTCCTCGATGCCATCAAGGCCGGCATCGGGGCCGAGATGGTCCGGGAAGTGGACCTGGAGGACTAAACCGGCGGTCCGCCGAAACGCCGTACCACCATCGTCCGCTCGGCGCGTCCCGGCGGGGCCACGTATAATTGGCCGGTCTGCTTACAATGGCTGGGTCCTCTTTCGGACCGGGCCGGCAGGCCGGCCAATACCTTTTGCACATCCGTCCGTGATCGTCCATGTCCGCCCCGCGCGGTTTCGAATGTGCGCACGCAATCCAGGTTTCAGGGAGTTCAATGAACGCCGTCCAGAGGTTCATCAGAAGCAAAGTGCTGCTGTTGACCGCGGCCATCTTGATCGCAGCCATGTGCTTGTCGGTCCTCGTCCAAAGCCAGTCGCAGGCGGCGCTCAGCCGGACAGTGGATGAAAATTCACGGGGACTCTATGATGTCCTGGTCCAGGCAAAGGCGCCCTCGGGCGCGCTGCTGCAGCCGGAGATCGCCAACGGCACTGGCGGCATCAGCTTCGAACAGCTGGAGGGCATCCGGAAGCTGTCGGGAACCGCGGTAGCAGCGCCCATCAGCCTTGTATCCCGGGTGACGCAGAACCTTGAAGCGCCGCGGCTGGACGCCATGGACTACCTGGGCTACAACGCCGGCCTCGCAGGCACCGCGACGGCGGACCAGGCCGCCGGGGCCACCGCTCCTGCTGAGTGGCCCGCGGCAGAGTCCGTGCTGAGCGATGAGGCCAAGAAGTACCGCCTCACCGCTACCGCAGTGAGCTCCGACGGCGTTTCAGAGCAGACGCTCTTCAAGTCCACTGCCGAAGGCACCCTGGGCAAGGCCAAACTCGTAGAGGAGCGAGCAGCCGGGGGGAGCAGCATCCGCATCGCCGCCCCCGAAGGTGAAACGGGCATCAAGTTCCCTGCCCCGGCCGGCGGTTCCGAACACAACCTGTTCAACCTGTCAGTGTCGCTGCCCCTCGCCCCGGAGGTCACGGAATCCGTGGTCGCCGTCGATCCCGCCGCCGAGCGTGCCCTGCTGGGTACCGCCGGTGACTTCCTGGCCCCGCTGGAAAAGGCTCCGCCCGCTGACGCGCGTGATGCCGGAGCGATCGGCCGCTACTTTGAAGGCCTTTTCACCAACGGCATCGGCCTGGACGAGCTGGAAGAAGGCCCGGACTTCCTGGGCGTGAAGCTCAAGCACTGGGCACCCCTGATGACGCAGTACCAGCAGGCAAAGCGCACCGGCCAGTTGACCGCCGACTCCCAGGCCATTCCCCTCATCGTGCGTTCGGGCACGTCCCTGGACCTGAAGTACAACGTCAAGATTGAGGAAATCGACGACTCCGGCAAGGTGGTCAAGGACGTCGGAACAGCCTCCCAGTCATTGGGGGAGGACTATCTCCCGTTTGTCTCCAAGGACCCCTTTGCTCTCTCGTGGCCCGGATCCACGGATCACTCCTCACTCCTCGGAGCCACCGGCAACTTCAACCAGGGCCTCTACACGCCTGCTGAATGGAGCACGGACTTCGCAGCGGCCCCGAAATACACGGACGGCGAGGCTGCGGCCAATGGCGCCGTCGGCAAGAACGCGGTACCCGGCGAATGGGTCACAATCAACCGGCTGCCCGAAAAGAGCGCCAACGGCACCCCCGTTGACCAGACCCAGCGCGAGCCCGTGGACGAACGCTCCTACCGTGAAAACCTGGAGACGGGGGAGCAAAAGGCAGCAGCCCCCCTTGCCATGGTTTATGGAACATTCGATCCCTCCGCTGTGGCAGAGGCCGCCGGGGACGTCAACAAGCTTCCGTTGGGCGGCTACGACCCCACTCCCTTCACCCTGGTCAAGGACGCCGAGGGCAAGGACGTTCCCGCCGCCGAGCTTGAGCCTTCACTGAGCGCCACCGGGCTTGCCAGCCAGTCCGCCGGCGCCATCACCGACTACTACGGCCTCGCGGCTGCCCGCGGCTACAAGGACAACGCGGCAGTCATCGACGCCGTGCGTGTCCGTGCCGATGCTCCCGGCAGCTGGAAAGAGGCACAGCCGGACGTTGAAAAGCTCGCCGGGGAGATCCGCGACATGGGTCTGGAGGCCACGATCGTGGCCGGTTCTGCCCGCGAGGACGCCAGCATCTTCGTCCCCGGCTACTCCAAGGACGACGCCGGCAAGGAATCCCCCCTGGGCACGGTCCAGCAGCCGTGGGTCCGGCAGAATGCAGCGGACGCCGTGACTGGTTCCCTGTCCGGGACCAACACCACGCTGCTCTTCCTGACGCTTTGCGGCGCCGCCCTTCTCACCGGTGCTTCCACCGTCAGCTACATCCGCAAGCGGCGGAGCGAGGCAGGAACGCTGCGCGCCATGGGCTGGACCCAGCGGCGGATCCGCAGCTGGGTGCTGGAGGAATTCGGTGTGGGCGCGGTGCTGCTTGCCGTGGCCGGCATCGTTTTGAGCCTGGTCAGCTGGAGCCTCACCACAGCCCTCGTGTGCGTATCCGTACTGGTCCTGTACGCCGGGGCTGCGTTCTTCGCAGCCCAGCAGCTGCGCCACCGCGACGTCATCGACCAGGAACCGCAGCATGACGAGCGGCTGATACCGGTGGATTCACCCCTGACGTTCGCGAACCGCCAGCTGGGCACCAACAAGTTCAACACCCTTGCCTTGGCTGTTGCCGTCGGCGTCTTCGGGGCAGCAGTAGGCGGGCTCATCGCGCTGCTGATCGACATTCCCCGCGCGGCCGGCGCCAGTGCGCTGAGCGGGCTCGCCGCTGCCAGCGTGGCGCTGCCGAGCATTCTCCTGGCTCTCGCGGGCGTCGTCGTGGGCCTGGTATTGACCCTGGTCACCGGCCGCTTTGAGCTCAACGCCAAGCGGCAGTACCTGGGCATCCTCGAGGCCATGGGCTGGAACCCGGACATGCTCCGCCAGGTGAGGCTGTTCGAGAACGCGCTGGTGGGAACCGTGGCACTGCCCCTGGGCGTGCTGGGCGCCCTGGGCATCGGCCTGCTGCTGGCACCTTATGCCGCACTGTGGGCGGGCGTGGCCGGCCTCGTGGCTGTACTTTGCTGGATACCGATTGCAACGAAAGTGGTCCAATGACAAACCAGACCAATGTCCAGCGGAGCCGCAGGAGCGGCTCCGGCGACGTCCCCCTGCAGACGCGCGCCAATACCATCGTCAAGGCCGCTGACCACGGGACCCCGCTGGAACTGAGCGACATCACCATCCGCTACGGCGGCGGCAAAGGCGGCGCGGAGGCAGTCAGCGTGGTGGAAGGCTTCGACCTCGCGCTGCACGCGGGCGAAATGCACTGCGTCGCCGGCCGAAGCGGCTCCGGCAAGACCAGCATCCTGACGGTCGGCGCGGGGCTCACGCTGCCGACGTCGGGCCGTGTCTTCTGGGAAGGTGATTCCCTTGAGAGCATGGGCGACGACGAAATCGCCGACCGCCGTCGTGCCCTCATCGGTTACGTGGACCAGGGCGGCGCCCTCATTGATGGAATGAGCGCGCTGGAGAACGTCCTCCTGCCGGCTGTTCCGGACGGGGAAGTGGACCAGCGCCGGGACATGGCCAAGGACCTGCTGGACCTCGTGGGCCTGGGCCGCCGCATGCGCCACCGCCCCGCGCAGCTGTCCGGCGGTGAACGCCAGCGCGTTGCCATCGCCCGCGCCCTGATCCTGGGCACCAGGGTCCTGGTGGTTGACGAACCCACCGCGAGCCTGGACCGTGCCTCCGCAAACCGCATCATCAGCATCCTCAAGGACACCACGTCGGATGGCATCGCGGTCCTGGTGGCTTCGCACGACCACGAACTCGTCCGGCTCAGCGACTCCCTGACCGAACTGATCTAGCCTGTCCCTCCGCACCGAAGGTACCGTCCTCACGTGACTGCTTCAGAGAAAACGCCGTTCTACATCACCACGGCCATCACCTATCCCAACGGTGTGCCGCACATCGGCCACGCCTACGAGTACATTGCCACCGACGCCATGGCGCGCTTCAAGCGGCTGGACGGCTATGACGTGATGTTCCTGACCGGCACGGACGAGCACGGGATGAAGATCGCCCAGACCGCCGAAAAGGAAGGCATCACGCCCAAGGAACTGGTGGACCGGAACGCAGAGGTCTACAAGGCGGCACACTCGGCCCTGGGCATCACGTACGACCGTTTCATCCGGACCACGGACCAGGACCACTACGCGGCTTCGCAGGCCATCTGGAAAAAGATGGAGGCCAACGGCGACATCTACCTTTCCAAGTACGAGGGCTGGTACTCCGTCCGGGACGAGGCGTTCTACGTCGAAGACGACACCGTGGTGAAGGACGACGGCGTGCGCTACTCCAAGGAGACGGACACCGAGGTGACCTGGACGGCGGAGGAGAGCTACTTCTTTCGGCTTTCCGCCTACCAGGACAAACTGCTGGCCCTTTACGAGGCCCAGCCCGAGTTCGGTGCCCCGCAGTACCGGTTCAATGAAGTCATCAGCTTCGTGAAGCGCGGCCTGGAGGACCTGTCCATCAGCCGGACCACGTTCGACTGGGGCGTTCCGGTTCCGGGCAATGACAAGCATGTGATGTACGTATGGGTGGACGCCCTGACCAACTACCTCACCGGCGTGGGCTACCCGGACGTTGATTCGGAGAAGTTCCGGAGGTTCTGGCCGGCGGATGTCCACGTGATCGGCAAGGACATCTCGCGGTTCCACGCCATCTACTGGCCTGCCTTCCTGATGAGCGCCGGCCTGGAACTGCCCAAGCGCGTCATGATCCACGGGTTCCTGCACAACAACGGCGTCAAGATGTCCAAATCGCTGGGCAACGTCGTGGCCCCGGCCGACTTCGTGGAGCAGTACGGCCTTGACCAGGTGCGCTTCTTCTTCCTCCGCGAAGTGCCCTTCGGTGCGGACGGCAGCTACAACCATGAGGCGATCGTTGGCCGGATGAACGCCGACCTCGCCAACAACTTCGGAAACCTCGCCCAGCGGTCCCTGGCCATGGTGGCCAAGAACTGCGACGGCAAGGTTCCTGTTCCGGGGGAGTTCACGGCGGAGGACAGCGCCATCCTGGCGCAGGCCGCAGGACTCCTTGAAGCCGCGCGGGCAGCATTCGAGAAGCAGGAGTTCAGCCGCGCCCTCGAAACGATCTGGGGCGTCCTGGGCGACACCAACGCGTACTTCGCCGAGCAGGCGCCCTGGGTGCTGCGGAAGACCGACGTCGAACGCATGAATACTGTGCTGTACGTGACGCTGGAAGTCCTGCGGATCGTGGCCATCCTTGCCCAGCCCGTTATGCCGACCGCAACAGCAGCGCTCCTTGGCACCCTCGGCCAGCCGGAAGGGGAGGCCCGCCAGTTCTCCGCCATCGGAACGCCGATTGCGGCGGGTACCGAACTGCCGGCTCCGTCGCCGGTGTTCCCCAAGTACGAGGAGCCCGCTGAGGGCTGATCAGGGACGCTCTCTCACTTAATGTGCGTTTTTACCGGATGCTCTCTCACTGCCGAACAGGCGGTGAGAGAGCGTTCGCCGTTTTCCTGCATTAAGTGAGAGAGCGTCTTAGGGTGTTCGGATACTGAGACGGCTTGACCAGCATATGGATGTCTTGGCTACGCTGAAAGCATGAGCGCATCCTCCATCGATCTTGCAGTTATTCCCGGCGACGGCATTGGCCCTGAGGTCATTGCGGAAGCACTTAAGGTGCTGGAAAAGGCTGTCGCTTCCGAGGGCGTTGAGCTCAAGCAGACGCACTACAAGCTCGGCGCCGAGCACTGGCTGGCCACGGGCGAAACCTTGCCGGACCACGTCCTGGCGGATCTTCGAACCCGGGATGCCATCCTGTTCGGGGCAGTAGGTGCAGCCCCGGGTGATACCCGCATTCCCTCCGGCATCATTGAGCGCGAGATGCTGCTCAAGCTCCGCTTCAGCCTGGACCACTACGTCAACCTGCGGCCCTCCCGGCTCTATGGAACCGTGGGCAGCCCGTTGGCCAACCCCGGTGTCATCGACTTCATCGTGGTCCGCGAAGGTACCGAGGGCCCGTACGTCGGCAACGGCGGCACCCTCCGCGCCGGAACTCCCCATGAAGTGGCCACGGAAGTCTCGCTGAACACCGCCCACGGTGTTGAGCGCGTTGTCCGGGACGCCTTCCGCCGGGCCAGCGCGAGGGAGCGCAAGCACGTCACCCTGGTCCACAAGCACAACGTCCTGGTCTTCGCCGGGCACCTCTGGAAGCGTACGGTCGAGGCCGTGGCACAGGAGTTCCCGGAGGTCACCCACGACTACCTGCACGTGGACGCCGCAACCATCTTTATGGTCACCGATCCGTCCCGCTTCGACGTCATCGTCACCGACAACCTCTTCGGCGACATCCTCACCGATCTTGCGGCAGCCATCACCGGCGGCATCGGGCTGGCAGCATCCGGCAACATCAACATGGACCGCACCGCGCCGTCGATGTTCGAGCCGGTCCATGGCTCTGCCCCCGATATTGCCGGCCAGGGCAAGGCAGACCCCACCGCCGCCATCCTGTCCGCAGCGCTCCTGCTGGACCACCTTGGCTACACCCGGGCAGCCCGCAGGATCGAGGCGGCAGTGAGCGCCGACGTCGAAAAGCGCGACGGCGGTGCACGCACCACCACCGCTGTGGGCGACGCCATCGCCGCCGGCCTGTAGCCGCGCCTGGGGCTGGCGGCATCGGGCGTAAGCTTGTCTCGAATCACCAAATGCCGCCTTGACGTTCAACGCTGAGGCCAAGGCGGCCGATCGTGGAGGAACCATGACTCAGACTGCCCACGGCGTCGAATTTTCGCAGCAGCTCTCGGACAACCCGAAGTCTGCTGAAGAGCGTGCAGCCATCCTGGCCAACCCGGGATTCGGCAATCACTTCACTGACCACACCGCCATCGTCGACTACACCGTGGACGAGAACGGCAACGGCGGCTGGCACAACGCCCGGGTGGAAGCCTACGGACCGATCTCCCTGGACCCGTCAGCTGCAGTGCTGCACTACGGCCAGGAGATCTTCGAAGGGCTCAAGGCGTACCGCCACGCGGACGGGTCCATCTGGTCCTTCCGCCCGGAGGCGAACGCAGCGCGCCTGAACAAGTCCGCCCGCCGGCTCGCCCTTCCGGAACTGCCTGCCGAGTACTTCCTCGGAGCAATCCGTGAACTGGTTGCCGCCGACAAGGACTGGGTTCCCAGCGGTGACGGTGAGGCCCTGTACCTGCGGCCGTTCATGATTGCCACCGAGGCCTTCCTGGGCGTCCGCGCCGCACGCGAGGTTTCCTTCCGGGTGATCGCCTCACCGGCCGGCAACTACTTCGGCGGCGAACTCAAGCCCGTGTCCATCTGGATCTCCCGGGAATACGCCCGTGCAGGCCGTGGCGGTACCGGCGATGCGAAGTGCGGCGGCAATTACGCAGCGTCGCTGATTGCCCAGCAGGAGGCCGAGGCCAACGGCTGCAAGCAGGTTCTCTTCCTGGACCAGTTCAATGACAACGCTGTTGAGGAACTGGGCGGGATGAACGTGTTCTTCGTGATGAAGGACGGCTCACTGGTCACCCCCGCGCTGACCGGCACCATCCTCGAAGGCATCACCCGGATGTCCGTTATCCAGGTGGCCAAGGACATGGGACGCGACGTCACCGAGCGGAAGATCACCCTCGATGAATGGCGCGACGGCGTTGCCTCCGGTGAGATTGCCGAGGTCTTCGCCTGCGGTACTGCCGCCGTCATCACCCCGATCGGGGTCCTCAAGGACACCACGGAGTTCATCGGTTCCGAGGACGCCAAGGCCGGGGAAACCACCATGGCCATCCGCGAAAAGCTGTTGGGCATCCAGACCGGCGCAGTCCCCGACACGCACGGCTGGCTGACCAGGCTCGCCTAGTCCTGCGTTTCCCTGACTGAAAAAATTACGACGGCGCCTGCCGGGCTCATCCCCGGCAGGCGCCGTTCGTTGTGCGGAGGGAGGGTTAGCGCCGCGCGGCCTTCCGGGCGGCATTCTTCAGTGCCTTGCGGGAAACGGGCTTCAGGGCCTTCCGTGCAGCTTCCTCCTCCAGTGCACGGTTGCGGCGGGCGTCGATAATGTCGTTCCACAGCGTCGTCGCGAAGACGCCGCCGTCCTGCGCGTACACATCGTAGGGGTAATCGGCGAATAGAGGCGGCGTCGTGTTGCCGGAGGGCAGCTCCTGCCCTGTTGCTTTCGAGACGGCGTCTGCAATAGCCCAAGTCCTTGTCAAGTGGGGCGTGAGGTTCTCCTGGACAAACAGGGCTGCATCGCCGGAGGCAGCGGCCCGTTTCAGAAGCTCGTCCAGTTCTTCCGCCAGGAGCCCGGAGGCCGCTTCCTCTACGGGCGCCGCACCGGACGTCAGATTTTTGGTGAGACCCTCAACCGCTTCGCTCCAGTCGGCGGTCTCGCGGAACTTCTTCCAGGTGGGGAACCAGACGATGCTGCCCGTGGCGTGGTTGTGGATGTGCCGGAGTCCGCTGTTCTTTTCCGTTGCGGCATGGTCGTGGCCGGCGGCATCAGCTTCGGCGAGGAGGTCGGCAAGTCTGGTTGCGGTGCTCATACGGTGTGGTTCCGGCTTTCTGGGGGGATCGATTAGTCTTCCTTGATGCTCAACCCGGGGCCCTGCGTGTTCTATTCCGGCCTGTTCCCCGCGCAACGGCCGCGGCGCTCACGAGCCGGTGCAAAGATGGGATGGTGACTCCAGCTTCCGGCCCCCTCCTGCAGCGCAGCTCAGCCTTGACGCAGTTCGTCCTGGCCCCCAACCCCGGGCCCATGAGCCTCGCCGGCACCAACTCCTACCTGCTGCGGCACCCCGGCCATCCGGGCGCCGTCGTGGTTGACCCGGGTCCCCCCGACGAGGCCCACCTCCAGGCACTCGCCGGTGCAGGCCCTGTTGAACTTATCCTCATCACCCACCGCCACGCGGACCACACCGCCGGCTCCGCACGTCTTCATCAACTGACCGGCGCCCCGGTACGCGCATCGGACCCTGCGCACTGCCACGGCAACGGCACGCCGCTGCTCGACGGCGAGGTACTCCATTCAGCGGGCCTTGACGTCAGCGTGCTGGCAACGCCCGGCCACACCTCCGATTCAGTATGCTTCCACCTCCCCGGCGACGGCCCGCACGGCTCGGTGCTGACCGGGGACACCATCCTGGGCAGCGGCACCACGATGCTTGACTATCCGGACGGCACCCTCGGGGAGTACCTGACCTCCCTCGACAGGCTGGAATCGCTGGGGCCCGCCGCCGTCCTGCCCGCCCACGGCCCTGTCCTGCCGTCCTTGACGGACGTCGTCGGGGACTACCGTGCCCATCGCCTCGAACGCCTGGCGCAGATCCGCGCGGCCCTGGACCGGCTCGGCCGGGATGCCACCGTCGGTGACGTTGCTGACGCTGTCTATTCCGACGTCGACCCTTCCGTGCGGCGCGCAGCTGTCACGTCCGTTGCCGCCCAGCTTCACTACCTGCGGGGCTGGGCCGACAGGCCATAAGACGGCGGGTGCCGGTGTGGCGAGACGGTAGGGTAGGAGCCATGCGTATTGCCAGGTTTGTCGTCGATTCTGATCCCCTCTACGGCGTTGTCGAAGGTGACACGGGCAGTGAGGAAATCACTGTCATCCACGGGGACCCTTTCTTCAACGGGGTGGAGCGTACCTCCGTCCGCCACAAGCTGGAAGACGTCCGGCTGCTTGCCCCCATCATTCCCCGCAGCAAAGGGATCGGCGTGGGACGCAACTTCGTGGAACACGCCCATGAACTCGGAAACGAAGTCCCCGCCCAGCCGCTCCTTTTCCTGAAGCCCAACACCGCCGTCGTGGGCCCCAACGATCCCGTGGTGCTGCCCGAGTTCTCCGAGGAAGTCTCCTTCGAGGCGGAGCTGTGCGTCGTGATCGGACGGATCTGCAAGGACGTGCCCGAGGAACGCGTGGACGACGTCATCTTCGGCTACACATGCGGCAACGACCTCACGGCAAGGGATGTCCAGAAGACCGATTTGCAGTGGACCCGGGCCAAGGGCTTTGACACCTCCGCGCCCCTGGGCCCGTGGATCGAGACGGACCTTGATACGGAGGACCTGCAGATCCAGGGCCGGCTCAACGGCGAGCTGCGGCAGGACGGCAGTACCAGCCAGATGATCAGAGGAGTACGGGAACTCGTGTCCGTTGTCTCCCAGGCGTTTACCCTCCTTCCCGGCGACGTGATCATGACCGGGACGCCGGCCGGAGTGGGCCTGGTCAGCGCTGGCGACCGATTTGAAGTGGAGATCGAGGGGATCGGCCGCCTGTCCAACCCGATCGTCCGCCGCTGACGCCTGGCTCCGCGCTGGGGCTTTGCGCCAGACGGTAAAGTTGGAGCCACTATGACTACTGCTTCTGCGTCGAATGCTGCCTCTATCCCGCCCGTCACCGCTGACACGCCCGTTCGGGTCCGCTTCTGCCCGTCGCCCACCGGCACTCCCCACGTCGGGCTGATCCGCACGGCACTGTTCAACTGGGCCTACGCCCGCCACACCAAGGGCACCATGGTGTTCCGGATCGAGGACACGGACTCGGCGCGGGACAGCGAGGAAAGCTACCACCAGCTGCTCGACGCGCTGAAGTGGCTGGGCATCGCCTGGGACGAGGGCGTGGAAGTGGGCGGCCCGCATGAGCCGTACCGGCAGTCGCAGCGAAGCGGAATCTACCAGGACGTCATTGCCCGTCTCCGGGAGGGTGGCTTTGTCTACGAGTCGTACTCCACGCCGGAGGAAATCGAAGCGCGCCACCGTGCCGCGGGACGCGACCCGAAGCTTGGCTATGACGGCTTTGACCGCCACCTGACGGAGGAGCAGCTCGCCCAGTTCAAGGCAGAAGGCCGCGAAGCCGTCCTGCGGCTGCGGATGCCCGACGAGGACATCACCTTCAATGACCTCGTGCGCGGCGAGATCACCTTCCGTGCCGGGTCCGTCCCGGACTTCGCAGTGGTCCGTGCCAACGGTGCGCCCCTGTACACGCTGGTGAACCCGGTGGACGATGCCCTGATGGGCATCACCCATATCCTCCGCGGTGAGGACCTGCTCAGCTCTACTCCGCGCCAGATTGCCCTCTACCGCGCCCTGTACGCCGTGGGCGTTGCACAGTACATGCCGGAGTTTGGCCACCTGCCCTACGTCATGGGCCAGGGCAACAAGAAGCTCTCCAAACGCGATCCCGAATCGAGCCTGTTCCTGCACCGGGAGCGCGGCTTCATTCCCGAAGGCCTGCTGAATTACCTGTCGCTCCTGGGCTGGTCCCTGAGCGCCGACGAAGACATTTTCACTGTTGAACAGCTGGTGGAGCACTTCGATATCCATGACGTCCTGGGCAACCCCGCACGCTTCGACCTCAAGAAGGCTGAGGCGATCAACGGCACGCACGTCCGGATGCTCCCGCCTGAGGTTTTCCGGGAACGCCTCGTTCCGTACCTGCGCGCAGCGGACCTGGTGGGGGAGATCCTGACCGACCGGGAAGAGGAAATCCTCACTGAGGCCGCGCCGCTGGTCCAGGAGCGCATCACGCTGCTGGGCGAGGCGCCCGAAATGCTGGCGTTCCTCTTCAAAGCGGACGACGCCATCGACGTTGCCGCTGATGCCCGAAAGGGGCTCCCGGAAAACCTGGCGGAAGTCCTGGATGCAGCCATCGCAGCGCTCGAACCTGTTGAGGACTGGACGCCGGACAACATCCAGACCGCGCTCAAGCAGGCACTCGTTGAGGACCTTGGCATCAAACCCCGCCTCGCTTTCGGACCGGTGCGCACGGCCGTCTCGGGCCGGCGGATCTCGCCGCCGCTGTTCGAGTCCATGGTGATCCTGGGCAAGGAGTCCTCCCTCCGCCGCCTTCGCGCATTCCGCGGCTGATGACGGCTCCCATGCAGTTAGGCGGCGCGGTCTTGGACACGCCTTTCGGCTCCGTCCGCGGGGTGCTTTTCGACATCGATGACACCCTGGTTGACCTCGAATTCTCGATGACCACCGCCTTGCGGGAAGTCAGCGAACACCTCCTGCCCGGCCTTGACCAGGCCGGGTGGGAGCGGTTCGGACGCATTTTCACCCATGAGACCACGCACTACTACGACCGGTACCTGGCAGGTGAGCTGACGTTCAACGAACAGCGGCTGCTGCGGGGCCGCGCGGCATTGGGGCACTTTGGGATTGAACTTGCCGAGGGCGAGCAATCGCACCAGTGGCTTAGCGCGTATATGGAAAAGCAGCCCGCGTACGTAAAACCGTTTCCGGACGTGATGCCGCTGCTGGATGTCCTGGACGAAGCCGGCATCCCCTACGGGGCGGTCAGCAACAACGTGCATGACTACCAGCGCGCCAAGCTGGATGGGGCTGGACTTGCCCGGGTCAGGCGGCTGGTGGGAACGGACACCCTCGGTGTGGCCAAACCGGATCCGGCCATCTACCTCGAGGGGGTCCGGCTTCTGGGCACGGTCCCTGCCGACACGTTGTATGTGGGAGACAACCGCCTCCTGGATGCCGAGGGCTCGACGGCGGCCGGCCTCCTGGGCGTCTGGCTGAACCGGGCGGGGGAGGTGGCTGCCGGATTCGACGGCGGCATGGTTACTTCGCTGGACCAGTTGGTCAGCTAAGCCTTGATCCACCGATACTGATCGGGGCGCCGACGGCGGTTTAAACCGAGAATGCCCGTCTTTTCAAGGAGAATGGAGCTTGTCTAGAACCCATTGGCCACGAAAAGAGAGGCATCTCGTAGGTGCAAGTTTCGCATAAGCCGTCCGCGGTGTCAGTTTCCTTCGATGAGCCGAACCTCGTGTCGGCTGCCGGGCTCCTGCCGGTCATGACGCTGGCGCGGGACGCCGGGCTGCATGAACTGGGCGATGAATGGCTGAGCGTGCCCACGGATAAGGGTGCAAACGCCGGGCTGAAGGTCGCGTCCCTGGTGGCTGGGATGGTCGCAGGCGCGGACTCGATCGATGACATGGCCCTGCTGCGCCACGGCGGAATGAAGCGGGTCTTCAACG
>NZ_JAMKFI010000008.1:931790-1207955 GCF_024494415.1 Pseudarthrobacter sp. R1
GCCGATCTGAAGGACAGCGCACTGGCCCATCTGCCTTCAGGTGCTTTCGCGGCGAACTCAGCATGGCTGGTCGCCGCGGTCATGGCCTACAACCTCACCCGCACCGCCGGGATCCTCGCCGCCGGACCCCTCGGCAAGGCCAGGACCGGCACGATCCGCCGAAAACTCATCCACATCCCCGCCAGGATCGCTACCAGCGCCCGGCGCGTCCGTCTCCACCTACCCGTGTCCGGGCCCTGGCAAACACCATGGCAAAGCTTGTTCAACCACATCTATCCGCCGCCTCAAACCGCCTGAACACCCACTCCACCCAGCCCCACGGCTCAACCAGGACCAACAGTGGAACAACGAAAGGCAGCGAGGCCCGGCACCCCACCATGCCCTCAGCCCGAAAGACCCCCGAAACCGACTTCAGATCAGCCGCCCAAGCAGATCGGTGGATCAAGGCTAAGTCACACCGGGCCGATTTGTGCGGGCCGGAAGTCTCGGGTAAAGTAATTTCTCGTGCTGAGGCGCACGGAGCGGGGCAGAGGCCCTGAAAACCGGCCCGAAAGTATCATTGGGATATGGTGTAATTGGCAACACTACGGTTTCTGGTACCGTCATTCTAGGTTCGAGTCCTGGTATCCCAGCTCTGCTCAGAGGCCCGTTCCGGGCCAAGAGCAGAAGGTTTCAGCCGGTTCGCCGATTTGAAACCACAGCGAGGTGTGTGAAACAATCACTGAGCTGACCAGCGGAAACGCTGAAAGAAGTACGGTAAAGTACAGGGCCCCATCGTATAGCGGCCTAGTACGCCGCCCTCTCACGGCGGTAACGCGGGTTCGAATCCCGCTGGGGTCACCAACGAATTGGTCCCGGGCAAACGCCCGGGGCCATTTTTCGTTTCCGCAACAAGTCGTGCAACGCGCCACCACTTTCCGGAGCTGATCGTGGAACGCCCCATCACCTCCCGCAGCAAACCGGGGAACGCGCCATCACTTTCCGCGACAACTCGTGGAACGCCACATCACCTTCCGGAACAAATCCTGGACCGCGCCATCACCTTCCGGGGCAGATCGTGGAACGCGCCATGGCTTTCGGTCCCGGGAGGAACCCTCCGGAGCTCGGCCCGCGACGGCACCGCTGTCGAACCCCACCAGAAACTGATGGGGCGATCCGCCAAAAGGTGCGGGAGGTGGTGGGGCGTTTCGGGGAAGGGTGCGTAAGGTGGTGGGGCGTTCCGGGAGGGGTGCGGGAGGTGGTGGGGCGTTCCGGGAGGGGTGCGGGAGGTGATGGGGCGTTGGGCAGGAAACGGCACCCCATACCCGCCGCCAACTGGCATGATGTTGCTGTGACCTCCCGGAACGAGCAAGACGAACCGCACGATGAGCAGCGCCCGCCTTCCAGCAGTGCCGGTGCCCTTGCAGGCGTAGCGCTCTTGGAAGAGGTGCGCGGTGATCTTGCCGCTGCCGCACTGCCACTGGCGCTGCCGGACGTGGAGCATGCACGGCGTGACGCCGCCGGCGCCGTCGCCCAACTCGACGACTACATCCTCCCTCGGTACCGCAGCCTCGATGCCCCGCTCCTGGCCGTCGTCGGAGGTTCCACCGGCGCGGGCAAGTCCACACTCGTCAACGCCCTTGTTGGCCACCCCGTCACCCGTTCGGGCGCCATCCGTCCCACCACCCGCCAGCCCATCCTCCTGCACCACCCGTCGGAGGCGGCCTGGTTTGAAGGCCAGCGCGTCCTGCCAAGCCTGAGCAGAATCCGCGGATACGTCGCCAGCAGCCCGGTGCCGGCCAGCCGCGCAGGTGCCGTTCCGGACGCGGGCGCCATGTCTTCCCTGGTGCTTGTGGCCGTCCCCGCTGTCCCCGCGGGAATCGCAGTGCTGGATGCTCCCGACGTCGACTCCATCTCAGACGACAACCGCAAGCTGGCGGCGCAGCTCCTTGCTGCCGCCGATTTGTGGATCTTCGTCACAACGGCCAACCGCTACGCCGACGCCGTTCCATGGAAACTGCTCCTGGACGCAGCTTCGCGGGACATCATGGTGGCTGTGGTGCTGGACCGCGTACCGCCGGGGGCGGAAAGGGAAGTCAGCGAGGACCTCCGCAGCCTCCTGGACCGCGAGGGCCTGGACGCCGCGCAGCTGTTCATGATCCCGGAGACCCCTTTGGATCCGCTGGGCATGCTCCCGGCCGGCACCGTCCTCCCGTTAAGGACGTGGCTTGGGGAGCTGGCCGCCGATGCCGCCGGCCGTTCGGAGATTGCCCGCCGTACGCTCAACGGGACCGTCCGGGCACTGGCCGGCCGTGTTGCAGCGGTGGCACATGCGGCCCGGGAGCAGGAGGCCGCCGCGGGCAACCTCGAAGCTGCCGCGGTCTCGGCCTACCATGATGCTGCCGGCCGGATTCTCGACGCTACCAGGGACGGGGCACTGCTGCGGGGTGAAGTGCTCGCACGCTGGCAGGACTTCGTGGGCACCGGCGAGTTCTTCCGGGCCCTGGAACAGAACGTGGGCCGGTTCCGCGACCGGTTGGGGGCCTTCTTCCGGGGTGAGCCGCCGCCCGCGGTGCGCGTTGAGGCAGCCATCGAGACGGGGCTGCAGGCTGTGATCATCGACGAAGCCGCAAATGCGGCTGAGGACACCGATCAGCGGTGGCGCACCGACCCCGCAGGGCGCCAACTGCTGGGGACGGACGACCTTTCCGGGACCACGCCGGGCTTTGAGGACCGGGCCGCCGCCGAAATCAGGGCCTGGCAGGAAGCCCTGATGGAACTCATCAGCACCGAGGGCCAGGGAAAGCGGACCCAGGCCCGCTGGCTGTCCTTCGGGATCAACGGACTGGGGGCCGCCCTGATGATCGTGGTGTTCTCGATGACCGCCGGTCTGACAGGACTCGAGGTTGGTGTGGCAGGTGGAACGGCCGTCGTGGGCCAGCGGCTTCTCGAAGCGGTCTTTGGCGAGGACGCAGTGCGGCGCATGGCCGAAAAAGCGCGGGAGGACCTGCACGCCCGCTGCCAGCGGCTGTTGGAGGAAGAGCGGCAGAAGTTCCTTACCCGGATTCCGGAGCGTGATGAACGCGCCCCGCAGACTCTTGCCGCCCACGCGGACGCCTTGGTCCGCCTGGCGGATGCCGCATGAGCCGCCACAGCGACACCCGCGAGGAGTCCCGGCTTGACCGCCGGCTTGCGGCCCTCAACGACGCCCGCGAGCTTGGCGAAGGCGTCCTGCCCGATGCGTCGCTCCAGGAAGTATTCACCGTCCTGGAGCGGGCCAGTTCACGCCGGTCGCTTTCGGCCGACCACACAGTGGTGGGCTTCTTCGGTGCCACCGGAAGCGGCAAATCCTCCCTGTTCAATGCGGTCAGCGGAGCTGAAATCGCGACGGCGGCTGCGCGCCGGCCTACGACGTCGGAAGCTTTGGCGGGGGTGTGGGGAGTGGAGGGCAGCGAGCCGCTGCTTGACTGGCTTGAGGTTCGCAACCGGCACCACGCGGCGGCTGTGGAAGGCTTCGCTGACGAGGAAACCGGCCTGATCCTGCTGGACCTGCCCGACTTCGATTCCACCCGCGCGTCCAACCGCGAAGTGGTCCAGCGGATGGTGGGCCTCGTGGACGTCCTGGTGTGGGTTCTTGACCCCCAAAAGTATGCAGACGCGGCCGTACATAATGATTACCTGTCGCGCCTGGCGTCCCACGGCGCCGTGACGCTGGTGGTCCTTAACCAGGTGGACCGGCTCCCCGAGCACGATGTTCAGCCCGTCCTGGAATCGCTGCGGTCCATCCTGGCCCGCGACGGACTGGGCAAGGTCCAGGTGCTGGCGGCCTCCGCCCTGACGGGTACTGGTGTGGACAAGGTCCGGGCCGCTATCCGGAGCGTTGCCGTAAAGCGTAAAGCCCAGTCGCAGCGGCTCGCTGCCGACATTACCCGGGCCACCGCGGAACTGGGTGCAGTTTCCGGTGGGGGAGAGGCGGCCGGGGTCCGCGCGGCGGCAAAGACACGCCTGGCCGACGAACTGGCGGTGGCAGCCAACGTACCCACCGTGGTCCGGGCGGTTGGCCAGTCCTACCGGCTTGAGTCAGTCAAGCGCACCGGCTGGCCGGTCACCAGATGGCTGTCCAGGTTCCGGCCCGATCCGCTGCGCCGGCTTAATCTGCGCAGCGCTGCCCCGTCGGAGCTGAACCGGACCTCGCTGCCGCCGGCAGGGGCGCCGGAACGCGCGCGGACGGACGCAGCGGTCCGGGACTTCGCTGACGCCGCCAGTGCGGGTGCCCCCGGCCCGTGGCGGGCGGCGATCCGCGGCGCCGCACGGGAGGGCCGGGAGCAGTTGCCGGACGCCCTTGACCAGGCCATCGCCGGAACAGACCTGGCCGCCAACCGCAGGTCCTGGTGGTGGGGAGTATTCAACGTGGTGCAATGGCTGGCCCTGCTCACGGTGTTGGGAGGACTCGGCTGGCTCGGCGTCCTGGCCGCCCTCGGGTATTTCCAGATGCCCGTTCCCGAGGTGCCGAGGGTTGAAGGCTGGCCTGTGCCGACGCTGATGATCGCAGCCGGGGTGGTGTTGGGGCTCTTCCTGGCCATTACCGGACGTTTTATTGCCGCTGCCGCCGCGAATGCCAGGGCCGCCAGGGCGCGGAGGCGGCTTGATGCCGCAGTTTCTTCCGTGGCCCAGGAGTTGGTGGTGGAGCCGGTGGAGGTGGAAGTCAGCAGGCTCACCGCTTTTAATGCCGCGCTGAAGACGGCCGGGGCAGGATAGAGCTGATGAACCAGCGGCGGCAACCAGCACAGCAGTAAGCCTGCGCTGGGCTGCAGCAGCTAAATGCCGGCGGCCGCGAGTTCGGCAGCAGCGTCCCGGACCTTAATCAGGGTCCGCAGGTTGCGTGTTGTGGTGGTGGCCTTGAACCTGGGTTTGGCCGAAATTTTGCTGAAGGGGCTGTCCAGCGTTCCGCCAACCGGTGCCAGCCATGCCAAGGCCTCCGGCCCCAACCTTGTCTGCTCCGCGCCCTCCAGGGCCGCCCCCGCTGCATTGAGTTCGTCAAGCATTGCCGGGTCGGAGGAAAGCGTGATGTAGGTGTGGGTGCTTTTGTCATCGTCCGGGTAGGGGCAGGCTGCCACCAGTTCGGACACCCGGGCTGCGTCGAGCACCACCACCCAGGCGTCATAGCCAAAAGAATCGCGGAGGCATTTTTCGCACTCCTGCTTCACCGCTGACGCATCCAGCCGGCTGGCCAGCACAACATTTCCGCTGGCAAGCAGGGTCCGGGCCTCGGAAAAGCCCGCGGCCTTCAGCGCCTCCCGGAGGTGGGCCATTTTGATATTGATGCCGCCCACGTTGATGCCCCGGAGAAACACTGCATAGCTGCCCATGGCGAGAATCCTAGCGCCAGCAGTCGGCCCGGGCTGTCAGGTCTGTTCTTAAGTCAGTCGTTGTTCTTGCGCAGGGCCTCGGTGAGGATGCGGCCTGCGTTGCAGACCACTTCTGCATGCAACCGGCCGGGCTGGCGGGTGAGGCGCTCGATTGGGCCGGAAATTGACACGGCCGCTATGACCCGGCCGGAAGGTCCCCGCACCGGTGCGGAAACTGAAGCGACCCCCGGCTCGCGTTCGCCAAGGCTCTGGCCCCAGCCCCGCCGTCGTACGCCTGCCAGGACAGTAGGCGTGAAGCGGGCCGACTGCAGTCCTTCCAGCAGGCGGTCGTGGTCCTCCCAGGCGAGAAGCACCTGGGCCGCGGATCCTGCCTTCATGGACAGCTGCGTGCCTACCGGGATGGTGTCGCGCAAGCCGATGGGGCGCTCGGCGGAGGCCACGCACACGCGCCAGTCGCCCTGGCGGCGGAAAATTTGGGCACTTTCGCCCGTGGCGTCGCGCAGCTGCATCAGCACCGGGCCGGCAGAAGCGATCAGACGGTCCTCGCCGGCAGCCGAAGCCAGCTCAACCAGACGGCTTCCCAGCACAAAACGGCCCTGGATGTCGCGGCTCACCAGTCGGTGGTGCACCAGTGCAAGGGCGAGGCGATGGACAGTGGGCCGGGCCAGGCCGGTAGCCGCTACGAGCTGCGCCAGAGTGGTGGGGCCGGCCTCCAGTGCATCAAGCACCTGGGCCGCTTTATCAATGACACCGACTCCACTAGAATTGTCCATGTAATGATATTGCCGTCTCATTATCTGAGATGCAAATCTTTCGGCTGGCGCAGTGCAAGGCGTACTGGTTCAGTGGAATACATCAGCCAAACAGCAGTGAAGGGAGATGGCCATGGCAAAGACATTGGCCGAGAAAGTCTGGGACGCACACGTGGTGCGCAAAGGCGATGGCGACGGAGCCAATGCCCAGCCCGACCTTCTCTTCATCGACCTCCACCTTGTCCACGAGGTCACGTCCCCGCAAGCCTTCGAGGGCCTGCGGTTGGCCGGAAGGAAACTGCGCCGGCCGGACCTGACCATCGCCACGGAGGACCACAACACTCCCACGCTGGACATCGACAAGCCTATCGCCGACCTGACCAGCCGGACGCAGATCCAGACGCTGCGGAACAACTGTGCTGAATTTGGGGTCCGCCTGCATTCCCTCGGTGACGCTGAACAAGGCATCGTCCACGTGGTGGGACCGCAGCTGGGTCTCACGCAGCCCGGCATGACGGTGGTCTGCGGTGACTCGCACACCTCCACGCATGGCGCTTTCGGCGCGCTGGCCATGGGCATTGGAACTTCCGAGGTGGAGCATGTCATGGCCACCCAGACGCTGTCCCTGAAGCCGTTCAAAACGATGGCCATCAACGTCGAAGGGACACTGCGTCCCGGTGTCACGGCCAAGGACATCATCCTCGCCGTCATCGCCAAGATCGGCACCGGCGGCGGCCAGGGTTACGTCCTGGAATACCGCGGGTCCGCAATCCGTGCCCTGTCTATGGACGCCCGCATGACCATCTGCAACATGTCCATCGAAGCCGGTGCCCGTGCCGGCATGGTGGCGCCGGACGAGACCACCTACGAGTTCATGTTGGGCCGTCCCCACGCCCCCCAGGGCGCTGACTGGGACGCCGCCGTCGAGTACTGGAACACCCTGCGTACCGACGACGACGCGACCTTTGACGCCCAGGTGGACCTGGACGCCGACACGCTGGAGCCGTTCGTCACCTGGGGCACCAACCCCGGCCAGGGCGTCTCGCTGTCCGAGTCTGTACCGTCGCCCGAGGACTTCGGCGACGAAAACGCCAAGGCCGCAGCCGAACGTGCCCTGCAGTACATGGGACTGGAAGCCGGCACGCCCATGAAGGACATCCGGGTGGATACCGTGTTCCTCGGCTCCTGCACCAACTCCCGCATGGAGGACCTGCGGGCCGCTGCGGACATTATCCGCGGGCGCCAAAAGGACCCGAACATCCGGATGCTGGTGGTGCCCGGTTCGGCGCGGGTCCGCTTGGAAGCCGAGGCTGAGGGCCTGGACAAGGTCTTCAAGGACTTCGGCGCGGAATGGCGCTTCGCCGGCTGCTCCATGTGCCTGGGCATGAACCCGGACCAGCTGGACGTGGGGGAGCGCTGCGCCTCCACCTCCAACCGCAACTTCGAAGGGCGCCAGGGCAAGGGCGGCCGCACGCACCTGGTCTCGCCGGTGGTTGCCGCAGCCACTGCCATCCGCGGCACGCTCAGCTCGCCGTCGGACCTGGATCCCGATCCGGTGGTTGAGCCTGTCCAGAACCCCATCCGCACCGACGCAGCCTAGGACACGCCATGGAAAAGTTCACCACCCACACCGGAATCGGCGTCCCGCTGCGCCAGAGCAACGTGGACACGGACCAGATCATCCCCGCTGTCTACCTCAAGCGCATCACCCGCACGGGGTTCGAGGACGCGCTGTTCTCGGCGTGGCGCAAGGACCCGTCCTTCATCCTGAACCAGGCGCCTTTCAACGCCGGATCGGTCTTGGTGGCCGGCCCGGACTTCGGCACCGGCTCCTCCCGTGAGCATGCGGTGTGGGCATTGAAGGACTACGGTTTCAAGACTGTGCTCTCCTCCCGGTTTGCTGACATCTTCCGGGGCAACTCGGGCAAGCAGGGTCTGCTCGCGGCCGAGGTGGCCCAGGACGACATCGAACTGATCTGGAAGGAACTGGAGAACGCTCCCGGGACCGAGGTCACCGTGGACCTCGTCTCCAAAACGGTGGTGTGCGGCAACATCGTGGCACCCTTCGACATCGACGATTACACCCGGTGGCGCCTGCTCGAAGGACTGGACGATATCGGGCTGACCCTGCAGCATGAGGCGGACATCACTGCCTACGAAGCCACCCGGCCCGCCTTCAAGCCCAAAACCCTGCCGGCGCGCCTTTCCTGAGCCGGCTGAAGCAGAGTTGCCTGTTCTAGAAAATGGCCGACGGCGGCGCGCCACGCCCTGCCGCCGTCGCCTGCGTATTTCGGTTCGGTAACGCGACCTCCTATGCTTGGTTGGAGCCTTTGCAAGGATTTGGGGGCTAGTCATCGTTAGGAAACCGGTATATGAGTAGTGTTCTGACCATCCGCGGCGGAGTCCCGCTGACAGGCCGCGTCACCGTCCGGGGAGCGAAGAACCTCGTTCCCAAGGCCATGGTGGCTGCCTTGCTGGGCAACGAACCGTCGGTGTTGCGGAACGTGCCGGAGATCAAGGACGTGGAGGTAGTCACCTCCCTCCTGCAGCTGCACGGAGTGACTGTAGTGAAGGACCCCGTCAACGGGGACCTGACGCTGGACCCCAAGGCGGCCAAGACTGCGCCGAGCACCGCCATCGACGCGCATGCCGGCGACTCCAGGATTCCCATCCTGCTGTGCGGCCCCCTGATCCACGCCATCGGCGAGGCGTTCATCCCGGACCTTGGCGGCTGCAAGATCGGTGACCGTCCCATCGACTACCACCTGGACGTGCTGCGCCAGTTCGGTGCCGTGGTGGAAAAGCGTCCCGGCGGCATCCACATCTCCGCTCCCAAGGGACTGCATGGCGCAAAGATCTCCCTTCCCTACCCGTCTGTCGGTGCCACCGAGCAGGTGCTGCTGAGCGCCACCCGCGCCGAGGGCATCACGGAACTTTCCGGGGCAGCAACGGAGCCGGAGATCATCGACCTCATTGCTGTGCTGCAGAAAATGGGCGCGATCATCAGCGTCCAGACCGACCGCACCATCCGAATCGAAGGCGTCCGCGACCTCGGCGGCTACAACCACCGGGCGCTCTCGGACCGCAACGAGTCGGCGTCGTGGGCTTCTGCTGCACTGGTGACCAAGGGTGACATCTTTGTCGAAGGCGCCTCCCAGCGCGACATGATGACGTTCCTGAACACCTACCGCAAGGTGGGCGGCGGCATGGACATCGGCGAGGACGGCATCCGCTTCTACCACAAGGGCGGAAAGCTCAACCCCCTGGTCCTGGAAACAGACGTGCACCCCGGCTTCATGACCGACTGGCAGCAGCCGCTGGTGGTGGCGCTGACGCAGGCCGAAGGCGTCTCGATCGTCCACGAAACGGTCTACGAGAACCGCTTCGGCTTCACTGATGCCCTCATCCGGATGGGCGCCAGCATCCAGGTGCATCGTGAATGCCTCGGCAGCGTGCCCTGCAGGTTCGGCCAGCGCAACTTCCTGCATTCGGCCGTTATTTCAGGGCCGACCCAGCTCAAGGGAACCGACATCGACGTGCCGGACCTCCGCGGCGGCTTCAGCCACCTGATCGCGGCCCTGGCCGCCACCGGAACCTCACGCGTGACCGGAATCGACATCATCAACCGGGGTTACGAGCGCTTCACCGAAAAGCTCGCGGGACTTGGTGCCGACTTCGACATCACCACGACGAAGTAGCGGTACCGACGTGAAGGAATCGGCCAAGAGCCGCGCGACCCTTGCGGTGGTCGCAGGAATAGTACGTCCCCTGTTCAACCTCATGATGGATAAGAAGTGGGAGGGCACCGAAAAGCTGCCTGCCGGCGGTTTTATCGCGGCCCCCAACCACTGCACCGAGATCGACCCCCTGATCATCGGCCACCTCCTCTATAACCACAAGCGCGCGCCGCACTTCCTGGCGAAATCCGGACTTTTCAAGGTTCCGGTCCTGGGCTGGGTCCTGCACGCAACCAAGCAGATTCCCGTGGAGCGTTCGACGGCGGGCGCCAACCGGTCCCTCCAGCTCGCGCAGGAGATCGTGGCCGAGGGCGGAGCCATCATCATCTACCCCGAAGGCACCCTAACCAGGGATCCGGACCTGTGGCCCATGAAGGGCCACACCGGTGCTGCGCGGCTTGCGCTTGAGGGCGGCATTCCGGTGGTACCGATTGCCCACTGGGGAGCCCACGAAGTTTTCCCGCGCTACGGCAAACGGTTCCACGTGTTCCCGCGCAAGAAGTCGAGGGTGGTTGTGGGCGAGCCGGTCGATTTGAGCGCCTTCACCGGCCGTCCCCTGGACAAGGCCACGCTGACCGGGGCCACCGACGCCATTATGGATGCGATCACGCAACTCCTGGCAGAGATCCGGGGCGAACAGCCTCCGGCGGAGCGCTGGGATCCGGCGAAGCAGCAGCAGGCGAAACACGGCCGCTTCATGGAGCGCGGGCAGCAGCGGACCGGGGAACGGATGCCCGGTGACCTCTGAGGGCAACCAGCTCGGTTCGGCCCGTTCGGTAGCGGTGCTTGGGGCGGGTTCGTGGGGGACGACGTTCGCCAAGATCCTGGCCGATGCCGCCACGGCGTCAGGCGAGCCGCGTGCCATCCGCCTCTGGGGCCGGCGGAGCGAAGTGGTGGAAGAAATCAACACCTACCACCGTAACTCGCAGTACCTGAAGGACATTGCCCTTCCGGACAGCATCACGGCCTCCACGGATGTACGCGAAGTATTCGAGGGCGCCGATCTGGTGGTCCTGGCCGTGCCGGCCCAATCCTTGCGCCCGCAGTTGCGCGGCTGGAAGGACATGATCGCCCCCGACGCCACGGTGGTTTCCCTGATGAAGGGCCTTGAACTGGGTACCGACGCCCGAATGAGCGAAGTCATCAGTGAGGAACTTGGCCTGCCCACCGAGCGCATTG
Organism: Pseudarthrobacter sp. R1; assembly: GCF_024494415.1. Classification (NCBI taxonomy): domain Bacteria; kingdom Bacillati; phylum Actinomycetota; class Actinomycetes; order Micrococcales; family Micrococcaceae; genus Pseudarthrobacter; species Pseudarthrobacter sp. R1. The sequence continues at coordinate 942,807 of NZ_JAMKFI010000008.1, forward strand.
CCATCGTTTCAGGCCCAAACCTTGCCATGGAGATTGCCCGCGAAGAGCCGACGGCCTCCGTGGTTGCCTGTACCGACCCGGCTACTGCAGGCTGGATCGCACGCAGCTGCACCGCACCCTATTTCCGGCCTTACACCACCTCGGACATCGTCGGGGTGGAAATCGGCGGCATCGTCAAGAATGTCATCGCACTTGCAGTCGGCATCTGCGAGGGCAGGCAAATGGGCGACAACACCAAAGCTTCCGTGATTACCCGTGGCCTCGCCGAGACGTCCCGCCTTGCCCTCGCATTGGGTGGGGATGCGAAAACCATGGCCGGGCTGGCCGGCCTGGGTGATCTGGTGGCAACCTGCTCCTCACCGCTGTCGAGGAACCATACTGCAGGGCGCCTGCTGGGCCAGGGCCTCACGCTGGAGGAAGTGGGCCAGAAAATGACCCAGACCGCCGAAGGCATCAAGTCCGGCCAGGCCGTCCACGAACTGGCGGCAAAGCTGGGCGTCGACATGCCCATCACGGCAGCCGTCGTCGCCGTGCTGGCAGGCAAGCTGTCCGTTGACCAACTGGGGCCCGTCCTGCTGGCCCGGGAACTGAAACCTGAAGGCGATTACTGACCATGTCCCAAGACAAACTGACCGCATCAGAGCCGGCCGGCGGGGCAAAACCCCGGGTTGCGGTACTTTTCGGCGGCCGTTCCAGCGAGCATGCCGTCAGCTGCGTGACCGCCGCCGGCGTTCTCGGTGCCATCAACAAGGAAAAGTACGAGGTCATCCCCATCGGGATCGCCAAGTCGGGACAATGGGTGCTGGCCCCCGGCGATACGGCGCAGTGGTCCCTGGCAGCCTCCTCGCTGCCGGAAGTGGTTCCGTCGACGCAGACCGTGACATTGGCCCAGATTGGCGGCGAACACCAGCTGATCGTGGCCGCACCGAACGAGGTCCCGCAGGAACTCGGCGCCGTGGACGTGGTGTTTCCGCTGCTTCACGGCCCCTTCGGCGAGGACGGCACCATCCAGGGGCTGCTGGAACTCTCCGACACCCGGTATGTCGGAGCCGGCGTCCTGGCCTCGGCAGTGGGCATGGACAAACACTTCATGAAAGTGGTTTTTGAAGCCGCAGGCCTGCAGGTTGGCCCCTACATCGCCGTGACTGACAGGCAATGGCGCAAGGATGCGGAATCCGTCCGGAAGCAGGTGGACCTGCTTGGCTTCCCCGTTTTCGTCAAGCCTGCGCGGGCTGGTTCATCGATGGGGATCTCCAAAGTCGATTCACTCGAGGAGCTGGATGCCGCCATCGAGGAAGCGCGCCGGCACGACCTCAAACTGGTGATTGAGGCCGGAATCACCGGCCGGGAAATCGAGTGCGCCGTGCTGGAAGGCAGGGGCACTGACGCTCCCCGCACATCCATGCCGGGCGAGATCTCCGTGGCCGGCGGTACCCACGAGTTCTACGACTTCAACGCGAAGTATGTCGAGGACGATGCCGCATCACTGAGCTGTCCGGCGGACCTGCCGGAGGAGGCAATCGCCAGGGTGCGGGAACTCTCCGCGGCCGCCTTCGACGCGGTAGGCGCAGAGGGCCTGAGCCGGGTGGACTTCTTCTACACACCCGACGGCCAGCTGATCATCAACGAGATCAACACCATGCCCGGATTCACCCCGAAAAGCATGTACCCGCAGATGTGGGCCGCGTCAGGACTGGACTACGCCGAGCTGATTGACGAACTCATCTACCTGGCCTTGAACCGGAAGACGGGCCTGCGCTAGGAGTCGCTCGCTTGGTGGTTGAGCTAGTCGAACCCTACTGGCTTTTCGGCAGGTTCTGCAGCTCTTCCTGGCCCACACAGTTCCTGAGAGGCGGGATCTCACCGGCGGCAGGGGCAAGATCGGCCAGGACAGTCGCAGAGCTGATCTTGTCCGGATCCATCAGTATTTCAGTGGCGGGCTCGCGGCCGTAGGTGGTCAGCGTCCAGACGGGGTCGCCTTCCTTGATCACCCAGTCGATCCCGTTGACGGTCACGCAGCGGTCCGTGGTGGGTCCGGGCACGTTCACGCCGCAGCGAAGGACCACCAGGGAGGGATCACCCCAGACCGCAGTGGCCTGGCTGTTGGTCTTGCGGAGCGCCGAGTCGCCGATGGCTTCGGGCAAGGCCACCATCATGGGAGCACAGGCGGGGTTGGCGGCGTCCCGGGCTGCGGGCACGTCCACGGCGGGGGAGCATGCGGCCAAGGCGAGGGAAGCAACTATCCCGGTCAACGCCATCCTGGCAGCGCGGGCGGGCAGGGAAAGCTGTGGACGGTGCATACTTCAAGACTATCGTCGCGGCCCCGCTGGTCCGGACACGGTACTGGCGGCAAGGGCGGCGGGGCCGCAATGTCGGAGGCCCGCTGTAGCGTAGTGGCGTGCCTGAAAAGCGTTTGACCGTCCAAGAGCAGCCGCCCGCCGTCGCCGCCCTCTCCGAAGCTGAGCTGCTGGCGCGGATATTTCCACGCCTTTCCATGGGTGGGGACCATGCCGCAGCCACCCTGCTCGGTCCCGGTGATGACGCCGCCGTTGTGGCGGCGCCTGACGGGAAGACCGTCATCAGCATTGACACGCAGGTCCAGGACCAGGATTTCCGGCTGGAATGGCCCAACGGCTACCGGACCACCGGTTTCGATGTCGGCTGGAAAGCCGCGGCGCAGAACCTCAGCGACATCAACGCGATGGGTGGCACAGCAACGTCCCTCGTGGTGAGCCTCACGCTTCCCCCGGAGACACCAGTCAGCTGGGTGGAGGACCTGGCGGACGGCTTGACAGCGGGAATCACGGAACTGGGGGCTGCCAGGTGTTCGGTGGCCGGAGGAGATCTGGGCCGCGGCCGGGAGATTTCCGTGACAGTGGCCGTCCTGGGGACCCAAGACGGCCACCACGCCGTCCTCCGGTCGGGCGCCCGGAGGGGGGATGTCCTGGCGCTTGCAGGAACCGCCGGGCACGCCGCCGCCGGCCTGGCAATCCTCGAATCCGCCGTCAACGTTGATGCCCTTCGCCCTGAACAGCGCGTCTTCCTGGACCTCCAGTGCCGGCCACGGCCCCCTCTGGCCGCCGGGCCCGCCGCCCGGGCCGCCGGCGCCACTGCCATGCTGGACATTTCCGATGGCCTGCTCCGGGACGGCTTGCGGCTCGCTGCTGCCAGCAGTGTGGGCATTGATTTGGATCCGACGCCGTTACGGGCACTGGCGGAGGTGCTGCGGCCCGCCTCGGAGCTGCTGGGAACGGATCCCATGGCGTGGGTGCTGGGCGGCGGGGAGGACCACGGGCTGCTGGCCACATTCCCTTCGGATGTTCAGCTGCCTCCCGGATTCACTGCGATAGGCTCAATACAAGCATTGGGAAGCAACGAAAGCCCGAGCGTCAAAATAGCGGGCCGGTCCGCAGACACCGGGGGATGGGATCACTTTGCACACTAAGGTTGCCGCCAACGCGCAAGCGATGAAGAGGTGGTTGGGCAAGGCTGAGACCGTCCTTGGCAACCACAGCGACCGCCTCAACGCCATCAATATCTTCCCGGTGGCGGACGGCGACACAGGCACTAACCTGTACCTGACTGTCCGGGCAGCCGCCCAGTCTGCATCGGCAGCCGGGGACCAGCCTGCGCAGCTGGACGTTGGCGCTGTGCTGGCCAGCGCCGGCCAGGCGGCGATGGAGGAAGCGAGGGGAAATTCCGGGACCCTGTTCTCCGTATTCCTTTGCGCGGCGGCTGAACCACTGGCAGGGCACACGCGCCTGACCTCCACACTGCTGGCTGCGGCCCTGAACCGCGCCCAAATCCGCGCGTGGTCGGCCCTGAGTGATCCCGTCCCGGGAACGATGCTTTCCGTGATGGAGGCTGCTGCACGGGCCGCAGCAGCCGTTGATGCCGGCCAAAACCATGACGACAGCAACCACGCCCTGGGGCTGGCCCTGGATGCCGCCGTCGAAGCCGCCCTGGCCGCCGTCATCCGCACCGAGGACCAGCTGGACGCCCTGACGTCCGCACGCGTGGTGGATGCAGGCGGAGTGGGGATGCTCCTGATCCTGGACTGCCTCCGGTCCGCCGTCCTGGGGGAGGAACTCCAAAGCGAGCTCCTCGACGGGCTGCACGGCTATGACGTGTCCGATCCCCACATCCACACCGCCATGCCGGATGACGACGGCGTCGAAGTCATGTGCACCATCAACCTCTCACCGCTGAATGCCGCCACCCTTAGGCAGCAGCTCGACGAGATTGGCGAGTCCGTCATCATGAGCCAGGTGGGGGGCAACCCTGACAATGACGGAAACTACCGCTGGCGGGTCCACGTCCACGTTCCGGCCCCCGAGGCGGCTGTTGCCCTCATCCGTTCCCTCGGCGAACCCGCCCAGATCAGTATCAGCGAACTCGCCCTGCCGCGGGAACCGCACCCGGACGCAGTGAACTCCAGTGGGCATGAACGCTGAGATGGACCTTGCGCTGGAACGCAGGATAGGAAAACGTTCCGCGGCGGTCATCGAAAAACACCTCGGCATCACCACAGTGGAAGGCCTGCTGCATTACTTTCCGCGCCGCTACATGTCCAGGGGCGAGCTGACGCCCATCAGCGAGCTTCCCCTCGATGAGGAAGTCACCCTCATTGCCAGGGTGCTGTCCAGCAGCACACGGAACATGCAGGCACGGCGCGGGACCATCACCGACGTCATAGTTTCCGACGACGACGGGCAGCAGGGGCTTCGGCTGGTAGGCGGGCGGGACTACCGGGGCAAAGTGCCCGGAAGCCTCAAAATCAGCTTCTTCAACGGCTACAAAGCGAAAGCCGAACTCCTGCAGGGACGGCGGGCACTGTTCTCCGGAAAAGTTACCAGCTTCAAGGGAGCACTCGGCCTTACCAACCCCGACTTCCAGCTCCTGGACGAAGACCCGTTCAGCGAGGGCAGCCAGGACCCCGAAAAACTCGCAGCCATGCCCATCCCGGTGTACCCGGCAACGGCCAAACTCCCCAGCTGGAAAATCCAGAAGACCATCGGGACCCTGTTGGAAACCCTGGACCTGGACGCCTTGCCGGATCCCGTCCCGCCGGCCATCGCCGCCCGTGAAGGATTCCTGCCGCTTGCCCACGCGTACCGGCTCATCCACGCTCCTGACTCCGCTGACGACTGGCGCCGGGCGCGGGACCGGTTCCGGTACCACGAGGCCCTGGTGCTGCAGTCCGCGCTGGCCAGACGCCGGGCGCAGCTGGCCTCCGAGGAAGCCACGGCACGCCGGCCCGTCGCCGAAGGTCTCCTTACCGCGTTCGACGCGAACCTCCCGTTCACCCTCACAGCCGGGCAGGCCGCCGTCGGGAAGACCTTCGCAGCGGAACTGGCCCGTGACACTCCCATGAACCGCCTGCTGCAGGGCGAAGTAGGGTCCGGCAAGACCATCGTGGCGCTGCGTGCCATGCTGCAGGTGGTGGACGCCGGGGGACAGGCGGCATTGCTGGCACCCACCGAAGTCCTCGCGGCGCAGCACTTCGAGTCGATCCGCCGCGCACTGGGGCCGCTCTCCAGGGACGGTCTGCTGGGTGGGCTCGGCGACGCCTCCGTCCAGGTCACGCTGCTGACCGGCTCCATGCCTGCCGCGGCACGAAAACAGGCCCTGCTCGACGCCGCCTCCGGAACAGCCGGGATCATCATTGGCACCCATGCCCTCCTCAGCGGAAACGTCACGTTCTACGATCTTGGCCTGATCGTGGTGGATGAGCAGCACCGCTTCGGCGTGGAGCAACGTGATGCGCTCCGGGCCAAAGCAAGGAAGCCGCCCCACCTGCTGGTCATGACCGCCACCCCCATCCCGCGGACCGTTGCCATGACCGTGTTCGGCGACCTCGAGACGTCGATCCTCGACGAGCTCCCCGAGGGCCGGGCCCCCATCACCACCCACCTGGTGGGACTTGCGGAGAATCCTGCCTGGGCCGGCCGGATCTGGGCCCGCTCCCGCGAGGAGATCGATGCCGGACACCAGGTCTACGTCGTCTGCCCGAAGATCGGGACCGATGACGACGGCGATTTCAGCCCCGGGGAAGCCGACCTGGCCGACGGCACCGACGGGGAAGGCGGACGGGAACTGGCATCAGTGAACGCCGTCGTCGAACAGCTTCTGGATGAGCCCGCCCTGTCCGGGGTTCCGTTGGCACCGCTGCACGGACGCCAGCCGCCCGAAGCGAAGACCGCCGCCATGACCGGCTTTACGGCAAACAGCGTTAAACTGCTGGTCTCCACCACCGTGATTGAAGTGGGCGTGGACGTTCCCAACGCCACCCTTATGGTCATTCTCGACGCCGACCGGTTCGGCATCTCCCAGCTGCACCAGCTGCGTGGCAGGGTGGGCCGGGGCGGCCTGCCCGGGACTTGCCTGCTGGTCACCGCCCTGGAACCTGAACACCCCAGCCGGCGCAGGCTGGACGCCGTTGCCGCCACCACGGATGGTTTCGAACTTTCCCAGGAGGACCTCAAGCTGCGCCGCGAGGGTGACATCCTGGGCGCTTCCCAGTCCGGCGGACGCTCCACCTTGAAACTTCTGCGGGTGCTTGAGCATGAAGCCATCATCAGCCGCGCCCGCGATGATGCCCAGCAGATTGTGGCGCAGGACCCGTCGCTGGGGGCACACCCGGATCTGGCCGAGGCAATCGAGAAGTACTTGAACCCCGAAAAGGAGGCGTTCCTTGAACGCGGTTAACACGGTTGTATCTGATATCCACGGGGGCCGAAGCGGGGGCGCCCAATGAGCCGCATCATCGCCGGGGCCGCCGGCGGTACGCCCCTGCAGACTGTTCCGGGTTCCCTGACAAGGCCCACCACGGACCGTGTCAAGGAGGCGTTGTTCTCGCGGCTGGACGCCTTTGACGTCATCAGCGGCGCCCGGGTGCTGGACCTGTACGCCGGCTCAGGTTCGCTGGGGGTCGAGAGCTGCAGCAGGGGCGCGCAGACGGTGGACCTGGTGGAATCCGATGCCAAGGCCAGTGCCGTCTGCCAGCGCAACGCAGACCTCATCAACGGGGTTCTGGGCCGAAAAGCCGTGACGGTCCACCGCTCCAAGGTGGAGCCTTTCCTGGAACGCGCCGCCGCCACGGCAACCTGGGACCTCGTGTTCCTGGACCCTCCCTATCCGCTGGAGGAGGTGGCGCTGTCCGCGGCGCTCGAAAAGCTCGCTCCCCACCTTTCGCCGGCGGCCGTGGTGGTGGTGGAACGGTCATCCCGCTCCCCGGAGCCGGGCTGGCCCGGCGGCCTGGCACGGTTCGCGGAGAAAAAATACGGCGAAACCCGGCTGTGGTACGCAGAGCCTTTTGTGCCGGACGCCATTGACCCGGACGTGGTTGACCAGGACCTGGCTGGTCAGGATGTGGTTGACCAGGACTAGGTTTATCCGGACTGGGTTTAATCAGGACTGGGGCGCGAGCCTGTCCAGGTCCACGCCGGCCAGGACTTTGGCGGGATGTGGGCCGCGGGATACTAATGCTTCGGACCAACCTTCCGGCCAGGGCGTCTGCGTGCCGGCCAGGACGATGTTACCCGGGTAGCGGCCCTCGAACATGCCTGCTTCGGCAAACGCCGCTACATCACCCATCGCCCGCCGCATTGCCGCGACCTGGCTGCGGACCAGAGTGAGCCCCGGTTCGTCGCCCACGTTGACGATCAGCAGCCCGCGCGGGGTGAGCCGTTCCCGCACCTCACTGTAAAACTCGGTGCAGGCAAGGTGTTCCGGGGCTTCGGGGCCGGAGAAGATGTCGAGGATCACGACGTCGAACAGGAGTCCGGGTTCGAGTTCCGCGAGTGCCCCGCGGGCGTCCCCGATGATGGTGTGCAGGTCAGTCCCCTCCGGGAGGGGCAACTGGCGCAGGACGAAGTCCAGCAGTTCCCGTTCCAGTTCCACCGCATACTGCATCGACCCCGGCCTGGTCGCCTGGATGTAGCGGGCCAGTGTCAGTGCCCCGGCCCCCAGATGCAGTGCTGTCACAGGCTTTCGGGGTGGTGCGGCCAGATCCACCAAGTGGCCGATCCGCCGCAGGTACTCGTAAAAAATCTCGTCCGGCTGTGCCAGGTTCACGTGGGATTGCTCCGCCCCGCCGATGCTGAGCACGTAGCTGCCGTCGGTGAAGGCGTCCGGTTCGATGGTTGCGTGCTGTCCGGTGGTCCGGAGAAACCGTTCCGCCCGCCTGCCGTTCCCGGCCGGCATCACAGCCGACCGCTGAGGGTGGCCAGCCGGGCAGCCGCTTCCTCCAGGACTTCGGTCTTTTTGCAGAACGCAAACCGAAGGAGGCTGCGCGTCCTCTCGGCACCTTCAGGGTGGCAGAAAACGGGGACCGGGATCGCGGCTACGCCCACCAGGCTGGGGAGCCTGCGGGCCAGGTCCACCGAGTCATGGATGCCCAGCGGCGCGGTGTCCACGTTGACGAAGTATGTTCCCTGCGGTGTGAAAACATCGAAACCGGCTGCCTGAAGGCCTTCGCTGAGGATGTCGCGCTTGTGCTTCAGCGTGGCCGCGATGTTGGTGTAGAAGGCGTCCGGCAGGCCGAGCCCGCTGGCAATGGCTGACTGGAACGGCGTGCCCGAACTATAGGTGAGGAACTGCTTAACCGTGCGTACAGCGGACACGAGCTCCTCGGGGCCTGTGAGCCAGCCAATCTTCCAGCCGGTCAGGGAGAACGTCTTGCCGGCCGAGGAAAGGGTGATGGTCCGGTCAGCGGCTCCCGGCAGGGATGCAACCGGGACGTGGCGGTCGCCGAACGTGAGATGTTCGTACACCTCGTCAGTGATGATCAGGCAGTCGTGCTTCCGGGCCAGGTCCACGATGCGCTGCAGCACCGGGCGCGGAAAGACGGCGCCGGTGGGGTTGTGCGGGTTGTTCAGCAGGACGATCCGCGTCCGCTCGCTGAAGGCGGCCTCCAGCGCAGCCAGGTCCGGCATGAAGTCCGGTGCCAGCAGGGGGGCCGTTACATGCGTTGCGCCGGACAGGCCGATGACGGCGCCGTAGGAATCGTAGAAGGGCTCAAAGGTCAGTACCTCATCACCCGGTCCTGCAAAAGCCAGCAGGGAGGCGGCAATTCCCTCGGTGGCGCCGGTTGTAACGATCACCTCGGTCTGCGGATCGGGGGAAAGGCCGTAGAACCTTTCCTGGTGGGCGGCCACTGCTTCCCGGAGTTCCGGGACGCCCCTCCCCGGCGCGTACTGGTTATGCCCGGAGGCGATGGCTGCGCGGGCCGCTTCACGTATCTCCAGCGGCCCGTCCTCATCCGGGAAGCCCTGGCCCAGGTTGATCGCGCCGGTCTGCACCGCCAGGGTTGTCATTTCCTCGAAGATCGTGACTCCCAGCCCGCCGTCACGCCCCAGGAGGTTGGCTCCGAGCGCGGTCCGCTGCCAGGGGGCGGGCGCCAAAGGGGTGGAAACTTCCCGTTGTGGATGCATCCAGTCATGGTATCCCGGCCTTTTCATGGGGTAGGTTCGGAGCATGAGACGAGCTGTCTGCCCCGGATCCTTTGACCCCATCCACAACGGCCATCTCGAGGTTATTGCCCGGGCTGCGGGCCTCTTTGACGAGGTCATCGTTGCGGTCTCCACCAACCCGGCCAAGAAGTACATGTTCACGTTGGGAGAGCGCCTGGACATGGCGCGGGAAACCCTTGCGTTACTGAAGGGCATTGTGGTGGAACCCGTTGGGGAAGGCCTCCTCGCCGAATATTGCAGGCAACGCGGCGTCTCAGCGATCGTCAAGGGCCTTCGGTCCTCCTCGGATTTCGACTACGAGCTCCCCATGGCCACGATGAACCGCCAGCTCAGCGGAGTGGAAACGGTGTTCCTGCCCGCCGAGGCCCACTACATACACCTGTCCTCCACCCTGATCAAAGAGGTGGCCAGCCTGGGCGGCAGCGTTTCGGACTACGTTCCCAGGTCAGTGCACCGGAGGATGCTTGCGGGCGAGTCGGCGCCTGAACAGCAGCCGAGAGGGTAGGCTAGTCCGGTACTTCGGCGCCGCCGGCTACCTGGTTTGAGTCCCTGCGGCTCTTCAGGCTAAGATGGTACGTCGGTCATATGTTCAACAGGAGTTCTCATTAAACGAGATGCTGGTTCGCCCCTGGCGTTCGACGTCAAGGACCTCGGACGCAGTCCGGGAAGCATGCGGACACTGACGGAACATGTACCCGCACCAAGTGATCTTGGTGTGGCGCTTATTGGTGTTCAGGAAGGCTCGGATATCGAGCTGGATCTGAGGCTTGAGGCCGTACACGAAGGAATTCTGGTATCAGGAACCGCGATTGCCGAAGTAACCGGTGAATGCGGGCGATGCCTGGATCCCCTTGCGTATGACCTTGAGGTCAATGTGCAAGAACTTTTCTTCTATGAAGGCGTGGAGCTTTCGGACGAAGAAGAAGATGAAGAGCAACGTCGAGTCGAGCACGATGTAATCGATCTTGAACCGGTGTTGCGGGACGCGGTTGTCACCAATCTGCCGTTCCAGCCGGTGTGCCGGGAAGACTGCCAGGGCCTTTGCTCCGAATGCGGAGTTCGCCTGGAAGACGAGCCGGGGCACCACCACGAGGTCTTGGATCCTCGCTGGGCTGCCCTAGCTGATATGGCTAAGCCTGACCGGCAAAATTGATTTGTACGTGTTTGTCTAGAGAGAAATGAGTTAGCCGTGGCTGTTCCCAAGCGGAAAATGTCTCGCTCGAATACCCGCGCCCGCCGCTCGCAGTGGAAGGCGACCGCCCCCCACCTGGTGAAGACCGTGGAGAACGGCCAGGTTACTTACAGCCTGCCGCACCAGGCAAAGGTTGTCACCGACTCGGCCGGCACCGCGCTGTTCCTTGAGTACAAGGGCCGCAAGGTCGCGGACGTCTAATCGGCCCCTCCGGCTGACATGATGTCTTCAACTGAAGAGCTTTTGAAGCGTCTCGGTGTCTCTATTGACGCCGGGACGCTTCGTCTTGCGCTCACACACCGTTCCTACGCCTACGAAAACGGCGGCATCCCCACCAATGAGCGGCTCGAATTCCTGGGGGACTCCATCCTTGGATTCTCCGTGACGGACGCCCTGTATCGGGACAACCCGGACCTGCCCGAAGGCGACCTGGCGAAACGACGCTCAGCAGTGGTCAGCACCCGTGCCCTCGCAGGCATCGGACGCAGCCTCGGCATTGGCGACTACATCTACCTCGGGCAGGGCGAAAAGCTCACCGAAGGCAAAAACAAGGCCTCAATCCTGGCGGACACCATGGAGGCGCTGATCGGTGCCACCTACGTGTCCAACGACATCGAGACCGCCCGCCAGCTCGTGATGCGGCTGATCGGGCCCCTGCTCATGGATGCCGGCGCTCTGGGTGCGGGAACCGACTGGAAGACCAGCATCCAGGAACTCGCGGCCAGCCGCCAGCTCGGAAGCATCCATTATGCGGTGGAAGGGTCCGGCCCGGACCACGCGCGGATTTTCGCGGCTACCCTGCACATCGGCGGCACGGCCTACGGCAAGGGCACCGGCCACTCCAAAAAGGAAGCGGAGCAGGAAGCTGCCGCCGACGCCTGGCGTGCCCTCACCGGCAACGCCGGCTCCGCGCCGGCGGGCAAGTCCACCGGTTCCGTAGCCGCCAAGTAGCGTCGTGCCCGAACTTCCCGAAGTTGAGGTGGTCCGCCGCGGCCTGGTGAGCTGGGTCCGCGGCAGGACCATCGAGCGCGTTGACGTCCTGGACCAGCGCTCGATCCGGCGCCACGCACTGGGGACCGAAGACTTCATCGGCAACCTCGAAGGCGCAACCGTCGCGGACGTCGTGCGGCGGGGCAAGTTCCTCTGGATGCCGCTGCTCGATACGTCCGCCGGTCCTAACGGGCCACTTCCGGACGGGCCTGCCAGCACCCAAAAGGTGGCGCTGATGGCGCATCTGGGCATGAGCGGGCAGCTGCTGATGCAGGATGGCAGCGTGGCGGATGAGAAACACCTCAAAGTACGGATCCGGCTGGGTCCGCGCGACGGCATGCCCGAACAGTTGCGGTTCGTGGACCAGCGGATCTTCGGTGGCCTGTTCGTTACCGCTTTGGTTCCAACGGACGACGGCGGCCCGGGCGGCCTCGCTGAATCGCCCCTTCCGCTGATCGCAGAAGAAGCGGCGCACATCGCACGGGACCCCCTGGACCCGGCTTTTTCCTTTGACCTTTTCTATCGCCGCCTCCGCAAACGCAAAACCGGCTTGAAACGTGCCCTGCTCGATCAGGGTTTGGTGTCCGGCATCGGAAACATCTACGCCGACGAGGCGCTGTGGCGCGCCCGCCTCCACTTCGCCCGGCCCACCGACACCCTGCGCCGCACTGAAGCGGAAAGGCTAGTGGGCAGCGCGCGCGAAGTCATGCTGGATGCGCTGGCCGCGGGCGGAACCAGCTTCGACTCCCTGTACGTGAACGTCAACGGCGCCTCGGGATACTTCGACCGGTCCCTCAACGCCTACGGGCGGGAGGGGCAGCCGTGCAAGCGGTGTGCCGCTGCGGGAATCCACGCAACCATCCGCCGGGAGCAGTTCATGAACCGCTCCTCACACACCTGTCCCGTGTGCCAGCCCCGTCCCCGCAACGGCCGCTGGTAGTACAAACGCCGGCTGATCCCGGTGCCCCCGCGGCAGGGGTACGGGCCCGTCAATCCGGAGCATTTCGCCGGTAAGCAGTAGATTTGGTGCAGGGAAGCATCCGTCCCAGCCATCCAGGAGACCCAAAAGCCTTGCACCTCAAAAGCCTGACCGTCCGGGGATTCAAGTCGTTTGCGTCGGCCACCACCTTCAATTTCGAACCCGGCGTCACCGCCGTCGTAGGCCCCAACGGCTCCGGCAAGTCCAATGTGGTGGACGCCTTGGCCTGGGTGATGGGGGAGCAGGGGGCCAAAACCCTGCGCGGCGGCAAGATGGAAGACGTCATCTTCGCCGGAACGTCCGGCCGGCCCCCGCTGGGGCGTGCACACGTGTCGCTGACGATTGACAACACTGACGGTGCCCTGCCCATCGAGTACAGCGAAGTGACCATTTCCCGGACGCTCTTCCGGGCCGGCGGTTCCGAGTATGCCATCAACGGCGCGGGCTGCCGGCTGCTCGACATCCAGGAACTGCTGTCCGACTCAGGCCTGGGCCGTGAGATGCACGTCATTGTGGGCCAGGGCCAGCTGGACCGGGTCCTCCACGCCACCCCCGAGGACCGCCGGGGCTTCATTGAGGAAGCCGCAGGAATCCTCAAGCACCGGCGCCGCAAGGAGCGGACGGTCCGCAAGCTCGAGGCCATGCAGGCAAACCTGCAGCGGCTCACCGACCTGACCGGCGAAATCAGGCGCCAGCTGACCCCGCTGGGCAAACAGGCCGAGGTGGCCCGGCGTGCCCAGCGCGTCCAGTTCGACGTCCGCGATGCCCGGGCGCGGCTCCTTGCTGACGACCTCGTCCAGCTGCAGGAAGCACTGGAGCAGGACGTCGCGGACGAAGCTGCGCTCAAATCCCGGCGGGCCGCCGTCGGGCAGGAGCTGGAAGCCGGGCGCCGGCAGCAGGCTGCCCTGGAGCAGTTGGCTGCGGAAGCAACGCCAAAGCTGAACGCGGCAAGGGACACCTGGTACCGGCTGACTGCCTCGCGTGAGCGGCTCCGTTCCCTCGGAACGTTGGCGCAGGAACGCACCCGCCTGCTCGGGTCCACGGAGCCCCCGGCAGCTGGCCGCGATCCTGAACAGCTTGAGCGGCAGGCCGCGCGCGTGCGCGGGGAACTTGCCGAGCTCGAACGCCACATCCTGGATAGGCGCAGTGGACTTGAGGCCGCCAGCGCAGCCAAAGCGGAGGCAGAGGCCGCCGCCCTGGCCGAGGACAAGCGGCTCACGGCGGTGCTGCGGGCAGCCGCGGACCGGCGTGAAGGACTGGCCAGGCTCGCCGGCCAGGTTGCTGCGGCGAGGTCACGGGTGGAATCCGCACAGGCCGAGCTGGGCAGGCTCCGGGAATCCCAGGCGGCCGGGGCGGAACGGCGTGCCCGCGCCCAGTCCGAGTTCACCGCGCTGGAAAACCAGGTGGCAGGCGTGGAAGAAGGAGAGGAATCCCTTGACGCCGATTATGAGGCCGCCAGCGAAGCACTCGATGCAGTTCTTCAGGACATCTCCGGCTTCAAGGCGGCTGTCAGTGAGGGAATCCGCAAGCGTGATGCGCTGGTGGCGCGCCGGGACGCCCTTGAACTGGGGCTCAACAGGAAAGACGGGGCAGGGCACGTCCTTGACGCCGGCCTGGCAGGGGTCCTCGGAACCCTCGCTGGGGAACTGGCGGTGGAACCGGGTTACGAAACGGCGATAGCCGCTGCCCTGGGGGAAGCCTCGGATGCGGTCCTCGTACGGGACCACGAGGCTGCAGCCGGTATGGTTCAACTGCTCAAGGACGACGACGCCGGGCGGGCGTCGTTCCTGCTCCACGCTGCGGGTGCCGCCGAGGTGGCGGTGGCGGGTGAAGCCGCACCCCTGCCGGAAGGGGCCCGCTGGGCAGGGGAACTTGTGCAGGACGCCGGACCCGCAGCCCCGGCAGTGAGGCACCTGCTGGCCGGAACCGCCGTCGTCCCCGACGTCCAGGCGGCCGCCGCGCTGGTGTCCGCGCGTCCCGGTATCACGGCGGTGACCATGGGCGGGGACGTCTTTACCGCGGTTTCAGCCACGGGCGGCTCGGCGAAGGCGCCGTCCCTCCTTGAAGTCCAGGCCGCCGTGGACGACGCCGAAAGCCGGCTTTCGTCCGTCACTGCCGGGCTGGAGCGGAACAGGTTCGCCCTGGCCGCGGCAGAGGCGCGGCGGGCTGAGGCGCAGGAACGTGCCGACGCTGCCCTCGAGCGGCTGCACGAATCAGATGCCAGGCTGGCGGCCGTTGCGGAACGCCTCGGCCACCTCAACTCCGTACTTCGCAGCGCAGTGGGCGAAAGCGACCGGCTGGCGGCGTCCCTGGCTCAAGCCGAAGCGAACGTCGTGGCCGGGCAGGAAGCGCTCGCCGCCGTGACGGCGCGGCTTGCCGCTGCCCAGGAGGCGCCCCTGGAACAGGAGCCCTCCACCGAACACCGGGATGCCCTTGCCCAGGCTGCCTCCACAGCCCGGGCCGCCGAGGTGGAGGCCCGGCTTTCACTGCGCAGCGCCGAGGAGCAGTTAACCGCAACCCGGAACCGGGTGGATTCGCTGGAACGTGCCGCTGCCACTGAGCGCCGCGCCCGGGAGGAAGCAGCCGAACGCGCCCGCCGCCGCCGGGCCCAGGCGAAGCGGGCTGCCGCCGTAGCCGCCGCTGTTGAACTGGCCCTGCGGTACATGGATGTGTCCGTGGACCTGGCAAGGCACGAACGCGACCTTGCTGAAGAGAACCGGGAACAGCGGGACAAGGAACTGCTGCACATCCGGACAGCGAATGACCTTTTCGCGCGGGAACTTGCCGAGCTCACGGATAACGTCCACCGCGATGAACTCGCCCGCACCCAGCAACGGGCCCGCATCGAAGCCCTGGAAAGCCGCTCGATCGATGAGCTCGGCATCACCCCCGATGCCTTGGTGTCGGACTACGGGCCTGAGGTGCCCGTCCCGGTCCCTGCCGAAGAAAGCGGCGACAAATGGGCGGCGCTGCGCGCTCCGGTGGATGCCGCCGGAGCCGAAATCATCGAGGGCAAGCCCTATATCCGCGAGGAGCAGGAGAAGCGGCTCCGGAAAGCAGAACGCGACCTCGCCAGCCTGGGCAGGGTCAACCCCCTGGCGCTGGAGGAATTCGCCGCGCTTGAGGAGCGCCACCAGTTCCTCAGCACGCAGCTGGAGGACCTGAAGGCCAGCCGGAAGGACCTGCTGGACATCATCAAGGAGGTCGATGACCGCGTCCAGCGGGTTTTCACGGAAGCCTTCGAGGACACCCAGGCACAGTTCGTCAGAGTCTTCGCCCGGTTGTTTCCAGGTGGGGAAGGACGGCTGGTACTCACCGACCCGGGGGATATGCTCACCACCGGCATCGAAGTGGAAGCCCGCCCTGCGGGGAAGAAAATCAAGCGGCTTTCGCTCCTGTCCGGCGGTGAACGCTCCCTGACGGCAGTGGCCCTGCTGGTTGCGATCTTCAAGGCGCGTCCGTCGCCGTTCTACGTGATGGACGAGGTGGAAGCTGCCCTGGACGACACAAACCTGGGCCGCCTCATCACCATCTTCGAGGAACTCCGGGAGTCCAGCCAGCTCATCGTCATCACCCACCAGAAGCGGACCATGGAAGTAGCCGATGCTCTCTACGGCGTCACCATGAGGGGCGACGGCGTCTCCACAGTCATCAGCCAGCGCCTGGGCGCCGAGGTGTAGGCGGGCTGTGGCGGTCCGTGGGCAGCCCCGCGCGGGCCCGTGACGACCGCTCCGTTGTGAGAAGCTAGGGGAGTGAATGACATCCTCCCCATAATTTTGTCCATTGTTGCTGCCTTGGCGGTTATTGGCGGGCTGATTCCGGTCCTGCTCAAGACGCGGAAGAACATCACCCAGTACCCGGGCACCCGGGACGCCAACGACCCCGTCCTGCCACGGAGCGGGAGCACGGCCGTCGAGGACAGTCCGGCCGCGGCGACGGACCGCAAGGCCCCCGACGGCGTGGACCTGGAGGGGCTGGACACCACCACCGTCCCGGACGATGCAGCGGGCCTGGAAGCCATCCAGGTCGAGACCCCGCTGCCCGTGGCCGGCCGCCTCATGCGCCTTCGCGAACGGCTGGTCCGCTCCAACAACATCATGGGCAAGGGCCTGCTGGCACTGCTGTCCAGCGACAAGATCGATGAGAACGTTTGGGACGAAGTCGAGGAAACCCTCCTTCTGGCCGACCTTGGCACCGAACCCACCATGCAGCTTGTGGACGCCCTGCGTGAGCGCGTCAAGGTGTTGGGCACCCGGACCCCCGAGCAGGTCAAGGTGCTGCTCCGGGAGGAGCTCATCAAGATTGTGGACCCCACCATGGACCGCACCCTGAACGTGCAGCGCCACGCTGACAAGCCGGCCGTCATGATGGTGGTGGGCGTGAACGGCGTGGGCAAGACCACTACCGTGGGCAAGCTTGCCCGCGTGCTGGTGGCCGAGGACAAGGACGTCCTCCTCGGCGCCGCGGACACGTTCCGTGCTGCGGCCGCGGAGCAACTGGCCACGTGGGGCCAGCGCGTAGGCGTCCCCACCGTGAAGTCGGACATCGAGGGCGCCGATCCGGCCTCCGTTGCCTACGAAGCAGTGAAGGCCGGCATTGACCAGGAAGTCGACGTGGTGATGATTGACACGGCCGGCCGCCTTCAGAACAAGGTGGGCCTGATGGACGAGCTGGGGAAGGTCAAGCGCGTGGTGGAGAAGCTTGCGGAGGTGGACGAGGTCCTCCTGGTGCTGGATGCAACCACGGGCCAGAACGGCCTGAACCAGGCGCGCGTGTTCTCCGAAGTCGTCAACATCACGGGCATCGTCCTGACGAAGCTGGACGGCACGGCCAAGGGCGGCATCGTCGTCGCCATCCAAAAGACCCTTGGCGTACCGGTCAAGCTCATTGGACTGGGCGAAGGTGCTGACGACCTCGCCCCGTTCGAGGCTGAAGCGTTTGTGGACGCGCTGCTGAACTAGCGGCCGTCCGCACTGCCCGCGCTTTTGGCGGCCCGAAGGGTTTCACGGGTGGCAATCCAGCTGCAGGCGGCAACCAGCATGATGCCGCCCGTGACGCCGAAAGCCCAGCCATAGCCCAGGCGGTCCGCCAGCACGCCGGCCAGCACGGGCCCGGCGATCGCGCCGACGTCGGACGTCATCTGGTACACCGCCAGGACCTTGCCGCCGGACCGACCGTTGCCGATCACATCGGCGACGGCGGCCTGCTGGGCGGGTCCGAACAGCCCGGAGCCGACGCCGGCCAGCGCCGAGGCCGCCAGGAACCACACCAGGTCACCGGCGACGCCGATCCCGGCCGTTGCAGCGCCAGCCACCAGGAGGCCCGCGATCATCATGGGCTTGCGCCCCATGCTGTCCGCCAGGCGGCCGGAGAAGGTCAGCGCCACGGCGTTGCCGGCGGCGAACACCGCCAGAGCCAGCCCTGCCGCCTCTGGCCCGGCGCCGAAGGCGGCAGCGGCAAACAGGGGAACGGTAGCCATGCGTACGCCGAAGGTGGCCCACCCGTTGGCGAAGCTGGAGATCAGGGCAGCCCTGTACGGTCCTGTCGCCAGGGCCTCGCCGAGCTTCATCTCCGGCGACCGCTGTTGTGCCTCCGCAGAACCGCGGCGCTCGTGGCTCAGCTGTGTCTGGACCACCAGGGCGGCGGCTACCAGGGCTGCGGCATAGGCCAGGAACGGTATCCGGAGGCCGAAGCCGGCCAGCAGCCCGCCCACAATCGGGCCGCAAACATTGCCGATAAGGAACGCCGTCGCGTACGCGCCGGACACCCTGCCCCGGCTCTCCGGAGGCGCGAGCCGGATCACCAGGGCCATGGACGCCACGGTGAACATCACGGAACCCGCGCCGCCGAGACCGCGGAAGAGCAGCAACTGCCAGTAGTCCTGGGCGAACGCGCAGGCCGCGGTGGAGACGGCCACAATCAGCAGCCCCGCCACATAAACGGGCCGTTCACCCAAGCGGCCGATCAGGCTGCCGCCCGCAGGGGCAAACACGAGCCGCATAAAAGCGAAGATGGCAACAATCACGGACGCCTCGGTGTTTCCCACCCCGAACGTGGTCGCAAATTGCGGCAATACCGGCGCAACAAGCCCGAATCCCAACGCAATTAGGAACGCTGCCGCCAGCATCACCTTAATGTCGCGGGGAAGCCGGTCCCGTTGCGGCCGCAGGCGGGCCAGGATCCTTGAAGTGGCGCCGCTTCCGCGGGGTGCTGCCGTCATGGTGCACAAATCCTTGCAGTCTGGAGGGCCGGGTGCCGGCGGAAACGGTGAAACACAACCGTAACAAGCGCGATATGCACCATTTACTTCCTAGAGATTGTTGTAACAGGCCGGCAATCTAAATCCTCCGTGGGCGAAACACGGCGCGGACAAACTCGTTACAGGACGCAAAAGGCGTTGGCAGGCGGAAGACTCCGCAATACTCGACCAGAGAGGACGTGCACCATGGAACTTACCGCAGGTCACGTATGGATCATGGTGTCGGCAGCCCTCGTGCTGCTGATGACGCCGGGTCTGGCATTTTTCTACGGCGGCATGACGCGTGCCAAGGCCGCACTGAACATGATGATGATGAGCTTCATCTCCATCGGCATGGTGGGCGTGGTCTGGGTCCTCTGGGGCGCCTCCATGAGCTCCGGTGAAGGGTTCCTGCAGATCGTCGGCAACCCGTTCGCCAGCTTCGGCCTCGAGGGCATCGACACTCCTGACGGGCTGATCAAGGTGGGCTACGCTGCCACCTTCGCCATCATCACCGTCGCGCTGATCAGCGGCGCCATCGCGGACCGGGCGAAGTTCGGCGCCTGGAGCGTCTTTGTCCCCGTCTGGGTCACACTGGTGTACTGCCCCCTGGCCTACATGGTCTGGGGCGGCGGCCTCTTCGGCCCCGAAGGTGCTGTGGGCCAGGCGCTCGGCCCGGCCATCGACTTCGCCGGCGGCACGGTGGTCCACATCAACGCAGGCGTGGCCGCACTGGTACTCGTCCTCATCATCGGCAACCGCAAGGGCTTCGGCAAGGATCCCAACCACCGCCCGCACAACATCCCGTTCGTGATGCTTGGCGCAGCCATCCTGTGGTTCGGCTGGTTCGGCTTCAACGGCGGCGCCGCCACCACTGCTGAGCAGGGCGGCCTCATCTGGGTCAACACGCTCGCCGCTCCTGCTGCCGCCATGCTCGGCTGGCTTGTCACCGAACGCATCCGCGACGGCCACCCCACCTCCCTCGGGGCAGCGTCCGGCGTGGTTGCCGGCCTGGTAGCCATCACCCCCGCCTGCGCCAACGTCAGCCCCGTCGGTGCCCTCGGCCTCGGCGTTGTGGCCGGTGTGGCCTCAGCCCTCGCTGTTGGACTGAAGTTCCGCTGGGGCTTCGATGACTCACTCGACGTCGTGGGCGTCCACCTCGTCTCCGGCATCATCGGCACCGTGGCCCTGGGCTTCATCGCACTTCCCGCCGACGGCGTGGGCGGCGGCCTTTTCTACGGCGGCGGCATGACCCAGATGTGGGCCCAGCTCGCAGCTGCCGGCATCGCCATCGCCTACTCGGCGATCCTGACGGCCATCATTGCCCTGGCCATCCACAAGACCATGGGCTTCCGGGTTTCGCAGGAACAGGAAACGGTGGGTGTGGACCTCAGCCTGCACGCCGAAACCGCCTACGAGTTCGGTGTTGGCGGACACGGCGGAAGCTTCCAGCCGCTGCACGACATGATTACGGGCAAGACCCAGCCGGAGGCCTCCGGGGCCACGGCGGATGCCCGGAAGACCGATTCAGCAACAGGCAAGGAAAGCGTGGGGGCATGAAACTGATTACCGCAATCGTCAGGCCGGAAAAGCTCGAAGCCATCCGGGAAGGACTGGAAGCCTACGGCGTACAGGGCCTGACGGTCAGCGCGGCAAGCGGCTACGGCCGGCAGCGCGGCTACACGGAGGTGTACCGCGGAGCCGAGTACAACGTGGACCTCCTGCCCAAGATCCGGGTGGAAGTCCTGGCAACCGATGAGCAGGCCGACGACATCCTGGACGTCATCATCGCCAGCTCCAATACCGGCCGGGCCGGGGACGGCAAAGTCTGGACCATGGATGTCTTCGAGGCAGTTCGGGTCCGGACCGGGGAACGGGGAGTCGCCGCCATCTAGGCGGTCGGCAACCAGGAAAACAGTCCAAAAGAGCGGGCAGGAAACCGGAAGGTTTCCTGCCCGCTCTTCTGTTGCGCCCGTTTTATATTTCCTGCACCTTGCCCGCGTCCGCTGGGACGCCTCGCGGTTTACTCAGCCCGCACGCTCCTGGACAGTTCCGCCGGCCCCGAGGATCCGGCGTCGTACTCCTCCAGCGGGACCGTGTCCTGTTGCCAGGCCTTCAGGACCGGCTCCACAATCCGCCAGCAGTCTTCGGCCGTATCGCCCCGGACGGAGAGCAGCGGATCGCCGGTGAGAACGCCCTCCAGCACTTCACCGTAAGGCAGGAGTTCGGATGCGCTCAGTTCAGCTTCAAGGGTGACCCGGCTGAGGCTGAGGATCTCGCCGGGCCCGTTCACATCGACGTCGAATTCGAGGGTGTCGGGCCCGAAACCGATCCTGAGCTGGTTCGGCGAGTCCACCCCTGTGAATCCCTTGGGAAGGTGGGGGACCGGCCTGAACGTCACCACGGCCTCCTTGCGCTTCACACCCATGGCTTTCCCGGAGCGCAGGATGAACGGGACACCCTTCCAGCGCCAGTTATCAATCCCCACCTGGATCTGCGCCAGCGTTTCAGTTCCCCGGGAAGCGTCCACGCCGTCCTCCTTCGCGTAGTCGGGCACGTCCTTTCCGGCCACTGTCCCGGACGTGTACCGCGCCCTGCGGGTGGAAGCTGCATAGGGAGCGGGGACGCTGCTTGCCCGCAGGACCGTGGAAACGGCGTCGCGCAGGTCCCGTTCGCTGATGCTCGACGGCGGCTCCATCGCCATCAAGGCCATGATCTGGAGCAGGTGGCTTTGGATCATGTCCCGGAGCGCACCGGCGCCGTCGTAGTAGCGGGCCCGGCCCTCGAGCGCGAGGTCCTCGTCGAAGATGATCTCCACCTTCTCCACGTGCTCGCGGTTCCACACGGGCTCCAGGAAGTTGTTGGCGAAGCGCAGGCCCAGGATATTCAGCACCGTGGCCTTGCCCAGGAAGTGGTCCACTCGATGGATATGGTCCTCCGGCACCAGGCGCACCAGAGTGTGGTTGAGCGAGCGGGCGGATTCCTCGCTGGAACCGAAGGGCTTTTCCATGACGAGCCTCGTGCCGGGCGGTACCTCGTCTGGCCGGAGGGCTTCACAGGCGAGCTGGCTGATCCGGGGCGGCAGGGCAAAGTAGACGGCGGTGGGCCCCTCAAGGGTGGTCAGCAGCGACGCAAGCGCACCGCCGGCCGTGACATCAAGCTGGTGGTAGACGGTCTCCTTTTCCAGGTCCTCCAGTGCCCGCAGGCCGTCCGGGGAAGCCGACTTCGCGGACGCCGCGAAGGACGTACGGACCCTGTCCCGCCATTGTTCCGGGGTCCAGGGATCGGAGCCTGCGCCCACCAGGCGGAGGCCTGCCGCGCGGCCGGTGGCAACAAGCCGCGCCAGGCCGGGCAGGAGCAGCCGCCCGGTGAGGTCGCCGGAAGCGCCGAGGATGAGCAGGGTTTTCACTGTTGTCTGGCTCGTCATTTTGCCAGCATGCCACCTTGCGGGCCCGACTTGGTACCCTAGATAGTCGAGTCCCGATCATCCACTGAAAGAAGTGCACGGCGCGTGTTCAATTCACTCTCTGACCGGTTGACAGCAACCTTCAAGAATCTCCGCGGCAAAGGCCGCCTTACGGAGGCGGACGTTGACGCCACAGTCCGGGAGATCCGCCGTGCCCTCCTGGACGCGGACGTTGCCGTTCCCGTTGTCCGTGAATTCACCGGCCGGGTGCGCGAACGCGCCCTGGGCGCCGAGGTCTCCGGGGCCCTGAATCCAAGCCAGCAGATCGTCAAGATCGTTAATGAGGAGCTGGTGGAGATCCTCGGCGGCGAAACCCGCCGCATCCGCCTGGCCAAGAACGGGCCCACCATCATCATGCTGGCCGGCCTGCAGGGTGCCGGGAAGACCACCCTCGCCGGCAAGCTGTCCAAATGGCTGAAGGCCCAAGGCCACAGCCCCCTGCTGGTGGCCTGTGACCTGCAGCGTCCCAACGCCGTCACCCAGCTGCAGGTGGTTGGCCAGCGCGCCAAGGTGCCGGTGTTCGCGCCGCACCCCGGCGCCACCTCCACCGAGCTTGAGCACCCGGCCGGGGACCCCGTAGAGGTTGCCCGCGCCGGTGTTGAGGAAGCCCGCCAAAAACTCCACGACGTTGTCATCGTGGACACCGCCGGCCGCCTCGGCGTTGATGCCGGCATGATGGAGCAGGCACGGCAGATCCGCCGTGCCATCGTGCCGAACGAAGTGCTGTTCGTCCTTGACGCCATGATCGGCCAGGATGCCGTCAACACGGCGCATGCCTTCGACGAGGGCGTCAACTTCACCGGCATCGTCCTGTCGAAGCTCGACGGCGACGCCCGCGGCGGTGCCGCACTTTCCGTTGCGTCCGTCACCGGCAAGCCTGTGATGTTCGCCTCCACCGGTGAAGGCCTGGACGACTTCGAGCTCTTCCACCCGGACCGGATGGCGTCCCGCATCCTGGACATGGGCGATGTCCTCACGCTCATCGAGCAGGCCGAGAAGTCCTGGGACAAGGACGAAGCTGCCCGGATGGCGAAGAAGTTCGCCGACCAGGAAGACTTCACCCTGGATGACTTCCTGGCGCAGATGCAGCAGATCCGCAACATGGGCTCCATGAAGAAGATGCTCATGATGATGCCGGGCGCGCAGAACATCCGCCAGCAGCTTGAGCAGTTTGACGAGCGCGAGATCGACCGCGTTGAAGCAATCGTCCGCTCCATGACACCGCATGAGCGCCTGGCTCCCAAGATCATCAACGGCTCCCGCCGCGCCCGTATCGCCCGCGGTTCCGGCGTGCACGTCTCCGAGGTCAACGGCCTCCTGGAACGTTTCGCGCAGGCCCAGAAGATGATGAAGAAGATGGCCCAGGGCGGCATGCCCGGAATGCCTGGTATGCCCGGCATGCCCGGTGCGGGCGGCGGTGCGCGGAAGAACGCCAAGAACGCCCCCAAGAAAAAGGCCAAGTCCGGTAACCCCGCCAAGGCAGCCCAGGAGCGCAAGGATGCCGAGGCGCGCCGCGCGAATGCCGCCAAGGCACTGCCCACCGGGGCCGCCTTCGGCCAGCAGCAGGGCGACTTTGATCCCTCGCAGCTGAACCTGCCCAAGGGTTTCGACAAGTTCCTCGGCCAGTAACCACATCTGCAACCAGGTAGCGCCACGTGTCGTTTTGAACGGTCACAACGACACCTGGCGCTACTCACTTGGGATGTCCGTGCCGTCGAATAGGGTTGGGTCATGTTCAAGCAGAGGGTAGTGTTCGTGCACGGCGCCGGCAGCTTCGGCTCCGCTGCATGGCCGCGCCAGCACGGTATGGCGCTGTCCTATGACGCACTGTTCCTGCGCCGGCACGGGTACCATCCTGTGGCTGAACCCGTTGAATCTTCCTTCGACGAAGACGCCGCCATTGTGTTGCGGTCCCTTGCCGACGACGGCAGGGGCGCCGCGGGCGGACACGTTGTGGCGCACTCCCAGGGAGCCATCGCAGCGATGATGGCCGCCGTCGAGCGTCCCGACCTTGTCTTTTCGTTGACGCTGGTGGAGCCGGCCTGCCTCTCTCTTACCGCGGAGCTGCCGGCTACGGCGGCGCATATCGGGCTGATGCAGCCCTTGTTCGACGTCCGGCACCAGTTGAGCGACGAGGATTTCCAGCGCGAGTTCGTCCGGCGGATCTACGCCACGGACCTGCAGCAGCCGGCCACAGCGGAGGAGAAGCGGTCCGCCAGGAGGCTGCGGCTGCAGGCTCCCTCCTGGGAGGCGCCGCTGCACATTGTTCCCGGCGTTCCCACCCTTGTCCTCACCGGGGGATGGGAACCGCTCTACGAGGAGATTGCCCGCTACCTGCGTGAGACCGGCGCCCTGCACCGCACGGCGTCGGGAGGGCACCGGCCCCATGACTCCCCGGAAGGTGACCGCATCATCCGCTCGTTCATCAGCGAGGTCAGCAGGAGCCAGCCTGCCAGGGCTTCCTGAATCCTGCCGGGGGCAGCCTCCCCGTCCGGCAGGCCCCCAATAGCCTGCCGGACGGAAAATGTGGAGCAGTTACGGGCGGCCGTCTACCGGAACGGCCAGTTCCGGGAGATAGACCTTGCCGCCCGCTGCAAGGAATTCCTCGCTTTTCGCCCGCATTCCGGCTGCCATGTCCGCCACCGCCGCCTGCGACTCCGCTGACCCGTATTCGTCCCGGATGTCCTGGCTGATCCGCATGGAACAGAACTTGGGACCGCACATGGAACAGAAATGTGCTGTCTTGGCAGGTTCCGCGGGGAGGGTTTCGTCGTGGAATGCCTCGGCGGTCACCGGGTCCAGGGACAACGCGAACTGGTCCCGCCAGCGGAACTCGAAGCGTGCCTTGGACAGCGCGTCATCACGTTCCTGCGCTCCCGGGTGGCCCTTGGCGAGGTCTGCGGCGTGCGCTGCGATCTTGTACGTGATCACCCCTGTTTTGACGTCGTCCTTGTTGGGCAGGCCCAGGTGTTCCTTCGGGGTGACGTAGCACAGCATTGCGGTGCCGTAGCGGGCGATTTCCGTGGCGCCAATGGCCGAGGTGATGTGGTCGTACCCGGGTGCCACGTCGGTAACAAGCGGGCCCAGAGTGTAGAAGGGCGCACCCTTGCACAGCTCCTGCTGGCGTTCGACGTTCTCCCGGACCAGGTGGAACGGAATGTGGCCGGGGCCCTCCACCATCACCTGCACGTCGTATTCCCAGGCACGCCGCGTCAGTTCAGCGAGTGTGTCCAGTTCGGCGAATTGCGCTGCATCGTTGGCATCGGCCGTCGCCCCCGGCCGCAGGCCGTCGCCCAATGAAAACGCGACGTCGTACCGTGCGAAGATTTCGCAGAGCTCGTCGAAGTGCGTGTAGAGGAAGTTTTCCCGGTGATGGGCAAGGCACCAGCCGGCCATGATTGATCCGCCGCGGGACACGATACCGGTCACCCGTTTGGCGGTCAGGGGAACGTACCGGAGCAGGACGCCGGCGTGGATGGTCATGTAGTCCACGCCCTGTTCGCACTGTTCAATGACGGTGTCGCGGAAGATCTCCCAGGTCAGCGCGTTCGCTTCGCCGTTGACCTTCTCCAGGGCCTGGTAGATGGGGACGGTGCCGATCGGAACCGGCGAGTTGCGGATGATCCATTCCCTGGTGGTGTGGATGTCGTCGCCGGTGGAAAGGTCCATCACGGTGTCTGCGCCCCACTGTGTGGCCCACTGCTGCTTGTCCACTTCTTCGGCGATGGAACTGGTGACCGCCGAGTTGCCGATGTTGGCGTTGATCTTTACCAGGAAAGCCTTGCCGATGATCATGGGTTCCGACTCGGGATGATTGATGTTGTTCGGAATGATCGCCCGGCCGGCTGCCACTTCGCTGCGCACCAGTTCCACGTCGCAGTTCTCCCGCAGTGCCACGAAGCGCATTTCGGGGGTGATGACGCCCTGCCGCGCGTAGTGCATTTGCGTCACCGTCCGGCCTCCGACGGCGCGGCGGGGCACCGGGCGGGGGCCCTTCCACTCCGCGCTGGCGGCACCGCGGCGGACAGCCGAGCGGCCGTCGTCGAGCAGGTTCCGTCCACGGCCGCCATAGGTTTCCGTGTCGCCGCGCGCTTCTATCCATGCGGAGCGGAAAGGGTTGAGGCCGCAGACGGGGTCGCTCCCGGGGCCGGCAGTGCGGTAGATGCGAAACGGGCCGTTGGAATCGCCGTTGGGTGAAGGTGCCAGGGCTATCTCCGTAACGGGCACCTGTATCCCGGCTGCTTCATCGCGGACAAAGGCCAGGGATTGGGACTTCAGCGACTGCGTGACAGAAGCCTGGTCCTGGCCGCCTTCCGCCCCGCTTGACGGAATGTGGGCAGGATTCAACGGTGTAAATGGTGTACTCAAGGATTACTCACTTCCTTCGCCGGCATTACCCGGACAGGTTCAACGGTCGCAGGCTGCGTCAGCCCGATCTCAGCCCCTGCAGGGGCACCCGTGTGGTCAGGAAGAAAGCTACCACAGCCTTTCGGGAGGGGCTTGTCACATGGCCGGTGCTAGCCTGACTGGCGGGAAAAGGAGTCCAATGCCGGAGATCATCGAATTCAGCGGCCCGGTGCTTGCCGGGCCGGACAGCGAGCGTCGTGGCCTATGGTCCGTTGACGGGCTGTTGACCTTTACGCGCCCGCAGCAGGTGCCGGACCGGGTGCTGGAAGGCTGGGTCCTGCCGGGGTTCGTGGATGCCCACTGCCACATCGGGCTCGGGCCCGGTGGCGCAGTGGAGGCAGCAGTTGCGGAAGAACAGGCCAGCACCGACCTGAACGCTGGAACACTGCTGGCGCGGGACGCAGGTTCCCCTGCAGATACGCGGTTCCTTCAGGGCAGCCGGAACGCCCCCGTACTCATCCGCGCCGGCAGGCATGTTGCCCGGACCCGGCGGTATCTGCGGGGCTTCGCCGAGGAAGTTGAACCGGACGGCCTGGTGGAAGCTGTCCGGAAGCAGGCCCGCGACGGTGACGGCTGGGTCAAGCTCGTCGGGGACTGGATCGACCGCGGCGCCGGTGACCTGGCACCGTCGTTTCCCGCCGCCGCCGTCGGGGACGCCGTGCAGGCGGTGCACGACGAAGGCGCCCGGATCACCGCCCACTGCTTTGGCGAAGAGACCCTCGACCAGATGCTGGACGCGGGGATCGACTGCATCGAACATGCCACCGGGCTCCTGCCACGGCACTTCCCCAGGTTCGTCGAGCAGGGCGTTCCCATCGTGCCCACCCTCATCAACATCGCCACGTTTCCGGACATCGCCGCCCAGGCAGAGCCGAAGTTCCCCCGGTACGCGGCCCACATGCGGGCACTGTGGGAGCGCCGCGCGGAACGGGTGCTGGAGGCGTACGAAGCAGGGGTGCAGATCTATGCCGGCACCGATGCCGGGAGCGTCATCCGGCACGGCAGGATCGCCGATGAGATCCTTGCCCTTCACCACGCAGGCCTGCCAATGGCCGCTGCCCTCGACGCTGCCTGTTGGGCCGCGAGGAGGTGGCTGGGTGCCGAGGGACTCCAGGAGGGTGCCCGCGCCGACGTCGTGCTGTGCCGGGAGGACCCGCGGCAGGCTCCGGCAACTGTCGGCGAACTGGCACACGTTGTGCTGGGAGGGCGCGT
Source organism: Pseudarthrobacter sp. R1 (assembly GCF_024494415.1). NCBI lineage: Bacteria > Bacillati > Actinomycetota > Actinomycetes > Micrococcales > Micrococcaceae > Pseudarthrobacter > Pseudarthrobacter sp. R1. The sequence continues at coordinate 970,764 of NZ_JAMKFI010000008.1, forward strand.
CATCCGTTGAACCGCGGTGACCTGATTTTGAAGACACTTGGAATAAATTGAAGCTTCAAGTAATTTTAATAGTCATAGGCCCGTAACCCGAAGGGCCCAAGCACCGGGAGCTACTAATGACTGCAGAAGCCGCCAGCCAGGATCTTCTTCCTGCCGACCTCGCCATGGGCACCGTGATGCTCAAGGTGGGCGACATGAAGGTGATGACGGATTACTACCAGCGTGCCCTCGGTCTTGAGGTTGTCGCCGAGCAGGACGGCGGGCTCTACCTCGGCCGGCTGCAAAAACCGCTCGTGCACCTCGCGCCCGCTCCGGGCCTGAACCTCCCGGGCAGGGGAGAAGCCGGCCTCTTCCACACCGCGCTGCTGTTCGAGAACCAGGCGGACCTCGCCGCCACCGTCGCCACCGCGGCCCGGTTTGAACCCCGCTCCTTCACGGGCAGCGCGGACCACCTCGTCAGCGAGGCCTTCTACTTCACTGATCCTGAAGGCAACGGCATCGAGCTCTATTGGGACCGGCCCCGCAGCAACTGGTCCTGGAACGGCACCGACGTGGTGATGGACAGCCTGGCCCTGCCACCGCAGCGGTACCTCGAGCAGCACCTCACCGAAGAGTCCCTTCAGCGCCAGCGCGGGAGTGTGGCGGGAGTGGGCCACGTCCACCTCCAGGTGGGGGACGTCCAGTCGGCCCGCGACTTCTATGTGGGAATCCTTGGGTTTGAAAAGACTGCAGGCTGGCACGGGCAGGCCCTGTTCGTCTCGGCCGGCGGCTACCACCACCACATGGCCATGAATGTCTGGAACAGCCGCGGCGCCGGTCCCCGCAAGGACACGCTCGGCCTCGGCGAGGTGCTCATCGAGGTGCCGTCCGGAGACGACGTCGGGGCGCTCGCGGACCGGCTGAGGGTCGCCGGCCTGCCGGCGCACCACACCGGGGCGGAACTGCGGTTTGAGGATCCGTGGCGCAACCGGATCCGCGTAGCGGTCCGCTGACCCGGGCGTTCCCGTACTAGGCTGAACCCGAACGGCCGGGCGGCAGGCATTGCTCCCGGCCGGCACCACCGTCAAACGGAAGAAGGGTACTTCCCATGGGCTTCACCGAGATCTTTGTTGCCACCCACGACGCCGCACTCAAGCGCGCCGGCGTCCTGGACGAAGGCGGCAGTGCACCCGCCGGCCAGGCTGTCCGGATCGCGGGGATCAGTGATTTCGAAGTTGAACAGCTCGGAGACCTCGCCGGAACTGCCGTGCACGCCGGCGGTGCCGACTATGAACTGACCATGGTGGACGTATCCAGCGATTCGCTGCTGGCCGTCCCGCCGGCCATGGTCCGTGCCCTGGCGGACCTGCTCTCGTACGAAACCGAAGGCGAAGGCAACATCCTGGACGACGTTGCCGGGCAGTGGGCAGCCCAGGACGACATGCCCTTCGATGCCGACCGCGCGCGGACCTACGTGCAGCAGTTGGCTGAACTGGCCAACAGCGTGGACGATTCGGAACGGACGGGGCTCTACGTCTGGTCCGCCTGAGCGGCCCGCCCCCGGGCCATCTTCCGGCCGCCGCTGTGTCAAGTCGAAATCCCGGCGCTGATCTGGCACAATAAACAGGTACTCGATCTGCGTGGCCCCTCTCTCCGCGTCCGGATCCTGTCCTTCGAACCCGCAAGTACGGCCCGCCCCACGGGTGCAGAACGCCGGGTTCACCCCTTTTCTGAAACAGGAGTGACCACAAAAGTGGCCGTAAAGATTCGCCTTAAGCGCTTTGGCAAAATGCGCGCACCGTACTACCGCATCGTCGTTGCAGACTCACGCACCAAGCGTGACGGCCGCGCCATCGAGGAGATCGGCAAGTACCACCCCACCGAAGAGCCCTCATACATCGAGGTCAACTCCGAGCGTGCCCAGTACTGGCTGTCCGTCGGCGCCCAGCCGTCCGAGCAGGTTGCCGCGATCCTGAAGATCACCGGTGACTGGCAGAAGTTCAAGGGCCTCCCGGGCCAGGAAGGCACCCTGAGGACCAAGGCCCAGAAGGAAGCCTTCGTTGCCCCGGAAAAGGGTTCCGTGATCATCCCGGAAGCCATCACCAAGAAGGCATCCAAGTCTGACGCAGCCGAGGCACCGGCCGAAGCAGAGACCACCGAGGCTGAGTAAATTGCTGGCAGAAGCGCTGGAACACCTGGTCCGGGGAATCGTCGATTCCCCGGATGACGTCAAGGTCAGCTCGAAGAGCAACCGCCGCGGGGACACCCTCGAGGTGCGGGTCCACCAGGACGACCTTGGACGGGTGATTGGCCGCCAGGGCCGCACGGCACGCGCGCTGCGCACCGTTGTGGCAGCCCTGGCCGGCGGCGAACCGGTAAGGGTCGACGTCGTCGACACCGACCGCCGCCGCTGAGCGCTCAGCAACATCAGTTTTTTGCTCCGGCCCCTCCACCAATGGTGGAGGGGCCGGAGTGCTTTCAGCAGAACACCGCCAACCACATCCAAGACAGAGGAACACATGCAGCTCCAGGTGGCACGAATCGGCAAACCCCACGGCATCCGCGGGGAAGTTACGGTCCAGGTCCTGACCGACGCCCCTGAGGACCGGTTTGTGCCGGGCACCGAATTTGTGGTTGAACCGGCATCTTCCGGCCCGCTGACTGTCAACAGCGCCCGCTGGAACAAGGACATCCTCCTGCTGGGCTTCGACGGGATTGAAACCCGCAATGACGCGGAAACCCTCCGCGGCGCCAAGCTCTTTATTGAAACCGAAGAGCTGGACGAGGACGACGACGAAGGCTGGTACGAGCACGAGCTGGTTGGCCTGGAAGCACGGGTCGGTTCCCGCGTAGTCGGGAAGGTCGCCGCGCTCAACACCATGCCCGTGCAGGACCTGCTGCTGGTCAAAACCCCGGAGGGGGAAGAGATCCTCATTCCCTTCGTCGAGCAGATCGTGCCCGAGGTCAACGTTGAGGAAGGCTTCATCCTCCTCACCCCGCCGGACGGCCTGTTCGAGCTCAACTCGGACCAGGACGGCGCCCCGGAAACTGAAGGCAAAGCGTAAATGCGGATCGACGTCGTCAGCATCTTCCCGGAGTACCTGGCGCCGCTGGAACTGTCGCTGATCGGCAAGGCCCGCCAGGACGGGATCCTGGACCTGCGCGTCCACGACCTCCGCACCTTCACCACCGACAAGCACCGCACAGTGGATGACACGCCCTACGGCGGCGGCGCCGGAATGGTGATGAAGCCTGAGCCGTGGGCGCAGGCGCTCTCATCCATCGCTGACGACCGTTCGGAAGATGCAGGCAGGCCGGTCCTGATCGTTCCATCGCCGGCGGGGGAGCGCTTCACCCAGGCCCTCGCCTACGAGTTGGCGGAACAGGAGCACCTCGCGTTCGCCTGCGGACGTTACGAGGGCATCGATGAGCGGGTCATCGAGTGGGCCCGCGAGCACTTCATCGTCCGCCCCGTGAGCCTGGGCGACTACGTCCTGAACGGTGGGGAAGTCGCCGTCCTGGCCATGGTCGAGGCCATCGGCCGGCTCCTGCCCGGCGTCGTGGGCAACCCCGAGTCGCTGGTGGAGGAGTCCCATTCCGACGGGCTGCTGGAGTACCCCGTCTACACCAAGCCTTCCGTCTGGCGGGAGCGTGAGGTGCCGGCGGTGCTGCTCAGCGGCAACCATGGAAAAATTGCGCAGTGGCGCCGCAGCGAACAATTCCGCCGGACGGCGGAGCGCCGCCCGGACCTGCTCGCAACGTTCGACGCCGGGAAGCTGCCCCGTGCCGAGCGCGCCGGCCTGCAGGAGCTGGGCTACGACGTCGTCGACGGCCGGCTGCTGCGCCGCCCGGACGCGCCGGGGGAACAGCCGCACTGACCGGCCGCTTGGGCCGTGGCAATCGTGGCTAATTGGCTGTACGTGCCCGTCTGTGGCAAAATTAGTCCTTGTGTCTGCTAGGTCCGCACCTGCCACAGGGGGAGCGCAACCAACAGCTAAGACAACCGGCCTCTTCAATCAGTGAAAGAGGACGGACACTTACCTTTCGGCAGAAATTTCCGGTAGCGCGGCAAGCGTCCGGGCTTGGCTGCCGTGACCCAAAGTGAATGACCTGTGGCGTTCACCAGGAGTGCAATCATGCATATTCTCGATTCCGTAGATGCAGCTTCGCTGCGCACCGATGTTCCCGAGTTCCGCGCGGGTGACACCCTCAAGGTTCACGTGAACATCATCGAAGGCAAGAACACCCGTGTCCAGGTTTTCCAGGGTTTCGTCCTGGGCCGCCAGGGCGACGGCATCCGCGAGACCTTCACGGTCCGCAAGGTCTCCTTCGGCGTCGGCGTGGAGCGTACCTTCCCGGTGCACTCCCCGATCATCGAAAAGATCGAGCTCGTCACCAAGGGTGACGTGCGCCGCGCCAAGCTTTACTACATGCGTGCACTGCGCGGTAAGGCTGCCAAGATCAAGGAAAAGCGCGACTTCAGCACCGCCAAGTAAGTCCTTTACAGACCTACAAAGGCAGGGCCGCAGCCGTATCCGGCCAGCGCCGGAGCCATGCACCAGCGCCCAGGATACGGACTTATGGACCAGACAAAACGCCAGCCCGGAAAAACGGGCTGGCGTTTTGTGTTCCTTGCCTTTGTCCTCGCCATTGCAGTGAGCGGGTTGGTCCGGTCGCTGTGGCTGGATGTCTACTTCATTCCGTCCGAGTCCATGGAACCGGTCCTCGAGGGCGGGGACCGCATCCTGGTGTCCCGGACGGATTTCCGGACCGAACCCATCCGGCGGGGCGACATCGTGGTCTTCGACGGCCGGGGAACCTTCGCGCCGCTGAACAGCGGCAAGGGCCCCGTGGTGGACGCAGCGTCCGCCCTAACCCAATGGCTTGGCCTCACCGGCAGTGACACCACGTATGTAAAACGGGTCATAGGCTTACCGGGGGACACTGTGGCCTGCTGCGGTGCCGACGGCAGGATCACCGTGAACGGGCAGCCACTGGACGAGCCATACGTTTTTCCCGGTGACGCCCCCAGTACCCAGAAGTTCACCGCAAAGGTGCCGGAGGGGCGGTTATGGCTGCTGGGTGACCACCGGTCCTTGTCTGCCGATTCCCGCAGCCTGCTGGGTGCGCCCGGCGGGGGAATGGTGCCGGTGGACCGTGTTGTCGGCAGGCCGGTCCACATCATCTGGCCGCTTGATAGATTTGCTGAAGTACCTCGGCCGCCAGCGGCAGGACCCTTAACAGAGAACGGACAGTAAATGCCCGAGAACCACGCGCGGACACCCGAACCGCGTCCCGACGGCGCTTCGGACTCCCGGGCCGACGCCGCGGGTTCGGCAGCACCTGCTCCCGCATCCGCGGGCAGCCGTGCCGCTGCAAAGGCCAGCCAGAGCTCCGGCGGGAGCCAAGTGCTTTCCTGGCTGAAGGAGATCGCCACGGTGGTGGTGATCGCCGTCGTGCTTTCCTTCCTCATCAAGACCTTCCTGTTCCGCGCGTTCTTTATTCCCTCCGAGTCCATGGTCAGCACCCTGGACATCGATGACAGGATCTTTGTTAATCTCCTGGTGCCCGAACCCTTCTCGCTGAGCCGCGGCGACGTGGTGGTCTTCCGCGACACCAAGGGTTGGCTGCCGCCTGCCGAGGAAAAACCCGAAGGACCATTCAGCTGGGTCCAGGACGGCCTGACCTTTGTTGGCCTTCTGCCGGACAACTCGCAGCAGCACCTGGTCAAGAGGGTCATCGGTCTGCCGGGGGACCGTGTGGTCTGCTGTGATGATGGCGGTAAACTGACCATCAACGGGAAGGCCATCAACGAAAGCTACGTCAACCCGGCTGAGACCCCGCAGATACGCAACTTCGATGTGACTGTCCCCGAAGGCAAGGTCTGGGTGATGGGCGATAACCGGAACTATTCCGCTGACTCCAGGGCGCACATGGATTCCGACGGCGGGTTCATCGACATCGCCGACCTCGAGGGCAAAGCCGCGGTCATCGCCTGGCCGCTGAGCCGCATCACCACCCTTGGCAACTATCCGGACGTGTTCCGGAGCGTACCGGCGGCTCCCTGACCATGTCATCCGCAGTTCATGCCAGCCCGGCAAAGGCCGGCACTGTGAAGGCGAGCCCGGCGCAGACCGGCTCCGGAAAAGCCGGCCCGGCGAAGGCCGGCGCCGCAAAGGGACGCGCCGGTTCCACAAAGGTGCCAGCCCGCCCGGCGAAGGCGCCCACCTTGAGGCACGAACGGACCTTCAAGGCCCAGGGCGCACGCCTCGTGGCCGGTGTCGACGAGGTGGGACGTGGCGCCCTTGCCGGTCCTGTAAGCGTCGGCATCGCCGTTGTGGACCTGGAGCGCCAGAAGCCCCTTGCCGGGGTGAAGGACAGTAAGCTGCTGAGCCCTGCGGAACGGGAACGGCTTGATCCACTGGTCCGTAGGTGGAGCGTTGCGTCCGCGGTGGGCCACGCGTCGGCGCAGGAAATTGATTCGCTCGGCATCATCGCTGCACTGCGCCTTGCCGGAACCCGGGCCTGGCAGGACATTCTCGCCGCGGGAGTCACTCCCGACCTCGTGCTCCTGGACGGCAGCCACAACTGGCTTTCGCCCGCAGGCCAGCTGTCGCTTTTCGACGAGCCGGTGCTCGAAGCGGGTTGCGACGCCCCGGTGCACACCAAGATCAAGGCAGACATGCAGTGCCTGAGCGTTGCTGCCGCCAGCGTCATCGCGAAGGTGGAGCGGGACAAGATGATGCGGCAGCTGCATGGTGAGTACCCGGACTTCGGATGGGACATCAACAAGGGCTACGCCACCGCGCTGCACCGTGATGTGCTCCGCGCGGCAGGGCCTACGCCCTACCACCGCGTCAGCTGGCGTCTCCTCGGCGGGGAACTGCTGGACGTCGGGCTGTCCGGCGGGGACGAATCCGCCGAGGACGAAGCCGGCATCGAAGACTGACTCCGGCCGGGCGCGGGCGCCAGCGGCGCCGGACATGGTGCAAGATGGAATCATGAGTGCTGAGGATCTTGAAAACTATGAGACCGACATGGAGCTGCAGCTCTATCGTGAATACCGCGACGTCGTCGGACTGTTCAGCTACGTTGTCGAGACCGAACGGCGCTTCTACCTGGCCAACCACGTAGACCTGCAGGCCCGCAGCGCGGACGGCGAGGTCTACTTCGACCTGACGCTGCAGGACGCCTGGGTCTGGGACGTCTACCGATCGGCCCGGTTCGTCAAAAGCGTCCGTGTCCTGACGTTTAAGGACGTCAACGTGGAAGAACTGCCGCGCAACGAGGAACTGGCCATGCCCAAGGACGTTGACCTGGGCCAGTAGCTCCCGGCAGGCCGCCGGATTCTCCGGCGGACTCTTCCTGCACAACCGACTTCTCCTTCACAGGGGCCATTGGTCCACATACGCGATGAGCTCCCTTACCTCCGCAACCACGCTGCCACAGGCTGGTTGCGGAGGTAAAAAATGAGATCAAAAGACCTGTTGGGCCGGCACGGAGAGGACCTCGCCGTCGGCTTCCTTGAGTCCCTGGGCATGCTCGTTGTCGAGCGCAACTGGCGCTGCGCCGAAGGCGAAATCGACATTGTGGCCCTCGACGGCGACACCCTGGTTATTGCCGAAGTAAAGACCCGCCGTTCCCTTGATTACGGCCACCCCTTCGAAGCGGTGGGCCCGGAGAAACTCGCCCGCCTGCACCGGCTCGGCTCCGCGTGGTGCCGCGACCGGGAGTTGCGGATGCCGCTGCGGCGGGTGGACGTGATCGCCGTCGTGGACGACGGCGGCGGCGAACCCCTGGTGGAGCACCTCAAGGGGGTGGGATGAGTGGCCCTTGGAAGAACCTACTCCATCGCCTTGGTGGGCCTGAACGGCTACATCGTGGAGGTTGAGGCCGACATCGGCCAGACCCTGCCCGCATTTGTGCTCCTCGGACTGCCGGACGCCTCCTTGAATGAAGCCAAGGAACGCATCCGGTCTGCCGCGAAGAATTCCGGAATCCCGCTCAGCCGCCGGAAGATCACCGCAAACCTTATTCCTGCCTCTCTGCCCAAGCGCGGTTCAGGCTTCGACCTGGCAGTCACCATGGCCGTCCTCCGCGCCGCAAACGACATCAAACCCACCGGCAATACGGTCTTCATCGCCGAACTGGGGCTGGACGGCAGGCTGCGCCCGGTCCGGGGCATCCTCCCGGCCGTTATGGCGTCTGTACAGGCCGGCTATCCGGACATCGTCGTGGCGCAGGCGAACCTGGCAGAAGCGACGCTGGTGCCCGGCGCGAACGTCAAGGGATACCGCACCCTTGCCCGGCTCGCTTTGGACTCGGGGGCGGACCCGCAGGAACTGGCGCTGGACTTCGAACCGGAGGACCCTGAACACCCGTGCGATGGCCCGGAGGACACAGGGGTCTACCCGGACATGGCGGATGTCTCCGGTCAGGGCGATGCCCGACGGGCCCTCGAAGTGGCAGCCGCCGGAGCCCACCACCTGCTCCTTACCGGCCCACCGGGTCTATGTCCTTAACCATGTATGCTGAAGCATTGGAGCAGTGGCCGGCTTACAGCCAAACCTGGGCGGTTATTCATCGCACGGATGCAGCGCCTGCCCGAGCCTGGCTCCGAGCTGCTGCCCGGGTTCGCCGTGGGCGACGTGCGAGGAGTGAACGCGGACCTCGAGCTGCAGTGAAGGCCAGAAGACCTAAGCCATCTCACCGCAGTCTCCAGTCTTCAGATGGTCCTGAACTCCATCAGCACTGGGCCTCGGCCCGACCTTCCGCACGTCTGCATCGACCCCCAGGGTCTTCGCCCCCACGTGTCAGGTTGAGTTCCGACCCACTCGTGACCTTGTCAGGAAAGAATGAAATGGACTCTGTTGTGACAGGACCCGGGTGGAGCGCCGACGTCAGGTTGGGGTGTGGCCTACTCAGACGAATTTCCGGACCTTCGCCCTCGGGGGAATCTAAACGCCCCCCCGAGACGCCGTGGTCGATGTGAAGGTATCGCCGCAGCCTCCGCGGCTGTTACAGTTCCGCTTTGGTGCCGGTCGGGGCAACTGGTGTCGGGTCGAAACTCATATGTAGGCAACAAATCATCCTTGCTGCTCCGATGTGTCATCACTAACGGTTGGTATGGCGATTCAACAAGCAGGTTTGAGACTTAGTTAGTAGAACCGCCGCCTGCGGAGTAGGTCGCTTCATGTCAGTTTCCGAAGTCGTCTGCACTAAATATCCGAAGTCCTCTGCACGGCTTTCAGTTTTCGATGTTTGGGACTCGTCTCCACTTTGCTGACCAGAAGGTCATTGGTGGCCCCGATTTTGGTAGCCGGTTGCTTCGAGACGTCGAACAGGCCGTCGTGTGTTGCCAGGAGAATCTGGTCTGCTTCATCTGTGACGGTAAGGCCGTGGATGTGGGCACTGGGCAGGCCTGAGGCAGCCGTGGATGGTGCGGTGGCGTCCGGGGCGCCGGTCGTTGAGGTGCAGGCGGAGAGGGCCAGGAGGAGAGCGGTGGTGGCGGCGACGCCGGCCGGGAGAAGGGCAAGGAGTGCAGTGGCACGGGGAACTCCAAAGGTTGGACCATGAGATGTGGGGAAGGCACCGGCCCCGGCGCCCTGCGTGAACTCGGGTTCTGCCCGTGTTGTCCTCGCCCCTCATCCAGGACTTGCTGTTTGCTGAAGCATAGCCGTGGCCAGTCGGGTGGCAGGGCCCAGCTGCTAAGCCAGCCGGTCGTCTTCTCGATGGGGCCTCTGGCCCGCGGTTAGTCGACGTCTGGTTGTCCCGAATGCCCAAGGCAGCGAATCTCGGATACCAGGTGCGGCTTCTGCCTGGAGTGCAGTGAAGCGAAGGTGGCGACCGGCTGCCGGGATGCCACACATTTTCACAAGAATAGCTCGAAGGTGTTAGACAGACGATGTCCCTGTTGGGGCGGTATCGCTCATCATCTTCTCGCACATTTTCGCCAGGCCCGGGTTGCGCTGCATCATATCTTCCATGCTGGTCCCATCGGACATCCCCTTCATCATCTGCTCGTGCATCCGACCCATATCAGGCATACCATCCGGGCCGCTTGTCGCGGTTCGCTCCTCCGCCCGGGCCGAACTTGCTGCCAGAGCCGATCCTTCGGCGGTGTAGGCGGGAGCTGCCGCGCTGGCGGCAAGAAAGCCGGCCGTTGCGAGGGTGACCATCCAAGTACGTGAGCGCATGAGCGCCTCCTTCTTTCGTCTATGAGTAGCATTTGCCTACTATGTTACATAGTAGTGTGAAGTTCCACAGGTTGCCAAGTTATGGACCTCCAGCGAAAGCCCGACGTGCCACCGTTGCCAAACCTGACGGGATGCAGCGAATATGCCCAGCTGCCGTGCCCTGGGGGACCGGTCGGACTGCGTCGTCCTTAAAGTACTGCGGCGCACGGCGGGGTTCGCCGGATGCTGCGGAACAATCCCCGGCAGGGCGGCTGCGGCCAGCATCAGCAGCAAGGGAGGAGGGTCACCCTCAGGGGCAGCATCTAAGGGCATCGTTATCCCCTGCACCCCGGGAAGCGTTCAAGTGACAGCGGCCTGTTCGTGGCGCAAATGCTTTGTGGGCCAGGTGCAGAGCATTACAGAAGGCGGCCCGCCGCTATGGCAGAGTCTGCCGGCCGCATCCGCTCAGCTACTGCCCCCTCCTGTCCCTGTTCTTGGGCAGCTCCAGCAAAAATTTTACTCGGGTTCAGCAATGGCGTCGGTGAGAAGGGCTCTGAGGGTGCTCTTTTCGGCCACGCCCAGAATCCTGGCGGCCACGCGCCCCTGCTTGTCAATGACCAGCGTGGTCGGAACTGCCTGCGGCGGAACGTACTGGCTCATGGCCAGCAGCACCGTGCCGGATTTGTCCAGCACGCTTGGATAGGTGATGCCGAAGGACCGCTCGAACGCCTCCCCGGTGGCAGCGTCATCGCGTAGGTTGACGCCCTTAAAAACCACTCCCTTGGGAGCGAATTCCTGATCAAGGGCTTCAAGCGTCGGCGCCTCGAGCCGGCAGGGCGCGCAAGCGGCATACCAGAAATTGAGTACCGCCACTTTTCCCTGCAGGTCTGCCGAGGTCAGTTGTGTGCCGTCCATCATCGGCACGTCCAGTTCAATCGGCGCTCCCCGGAGGGCGGTCGAATATTCAGTAACGGAACCGTCGCCGGCGACGTAGTTCTTGTTATCGCCCGCCGCCGCCTGCTGTGCAAGCGAGTCATTGGCCGAGGAGCAGGAGCTCAGAGCCACCCCCAACACAACCGACGCGGCAACTGTGCACACCGCCTGGTGAAGCCGGGGTCGCCCGTTCATGGAGCGCCGACGATTTGTCACGGTGACGGTCGTTCTTCCTGAGGAAGGTTTCATCATTCTTGCTGCACCCTCACATGTCGCATCTCGGCCCTGGACACCTCACTGCACAGCAGGCCAGCCATCTGCCGGGTCCATTCGGCCGGGCAGACCATCATTTCTACTAGGCGTTATAGTAGTACATGATCGGCATCCGCCCCTCCCGCTGAAGGCCGGCGCCAGATTGTCGTGGTGACACTCCAGCACAGGCAGACGCGTCTCCCGTTGGTGTCTGCTGCAGGACACCCGGAAGCGACGGCTCCGGAAATAATCCCGGGGGTCCTCTATCGCCTGCCCGGGCGGGTGGTTCCGCCGCCGCTGCAGTTCGCCGCGCGAAGTCCGGCCCCAAGAACGGCAAGGAGCAGGCGCGCCTCCCGCGGGAATTTTGCCGCCAGCCTGCCGAGCGCATCCTGCCGTGGGACGCTCGGCCTGATGGTTTGGGCCTCCCGAGGGCCCAAGGCGTCAAGCATCTGCGGCAATCCGGAAAATTCTGCCACCGTGGCCGAGCACTTGGCGCAGACGGCCAGATGCGTCTCGTATTCGCCTCGCTCCCCGGGATCGAGGGCGCCAAGGACATAGACGGCAGCCCAATGCCGGTATCTGTCGGTCTCATTCGTATTCATGCCTTGAAACCTTTCGCATAGCATGCATGCCTTCCGTTGGCATTACACCTCCGGCTGCTAAGACGCACGCGGCGCTGCCTTCGGTTCAGCTTCGCGTTTTCGGCCGCTACGAACACCGGACTTCTCCCAAAGGTGCTGAGGACCAATGCCCACGTTGGCTTTGGGGCCGGCGATGCCCAGGGATGGCGGCCGATGTAGCGGCAGGGCTGCGCTTTCCTCCTCACGGCAGGGGACGGACAGTCTTGTCTGCGCGCTTCAGGCACGCATCGGATTGGCACCGACAGGTAAGAAGGCCGGGGGAGGCTTGCGCACCGTCAGGTTGCTCTCGGCGGCCCTCCGAGGACCGTGCTCCTCAGTTGCGGTGGACGGCTGCCGAAGCCACGGGCAGCCTGGGGCCGCTACCAGCTGGCCGTTGCAGCTGCGGGATCAGCGGCGCGTACGCGGCTTGCCCGCCGGATCGGCCGGGCGGCCGCTGGATTCCGCCGTTGAGGGCGGCAGGGAATTTGACCGAAGCGCCGAAGGCTGCAGAACAGCGGCTCCGAGCGCGAGCAGCGGGACAAGGGCCGAGCCCCACAGCACCTGGCCTGCCGTGCTGTGCTGGGCCGTAGTGGAGTAGTTCCAGAATGACTGGATGTAGCTATACCAGTCATCGCCCTGCATGCCGCCGGCGATTACGGCCAGGCCCGCGGCAACGTGCACGGACACGGCCCCTGCCAGGACCCACAGAGCCCTGCTGCCTGCCTTGCGGTCACGGCACTTGAGCAGGGCCGCAGCCAGGTTCAGTCCCACGCCCAGGGCGGCGGTCATGGCTGCGAGTCTGAAAGGGTTGTTGCTCAGGGAAAGCTGCAGCACGGGAGTGAAGTAGTATCCGGCAACGAACACGGCGTATAGGGCCAGGGCCGGTACGGGCTTGGCGATCCCGAGCACGACACGGGATGTCAGGAACACTGCGGCCCATTCCCGCAGGCCGCGGCTTCCGTCTGCGCGCCGGGGGAGTGTAGCGGCGGCCAGAATTTCGGGACGGCCCAGGAGCAGCAAAACGGGGACGGCCAGCCCTATGATCATTTCAGCGAGCACGTGCATACCCGGCAGCAGCCGGCCGTAGACCGCCGGTGCGCCGCTGGTTGCCCAGGCAAGGAGTACACAGCCCAGCAGCCAAAAGAACGTCCGCGTCGGCGGCCACGGCACGGTGCCGAGGTTCCAGCGCCTGAGGGCGGCCAGGTATCCGGCGGCGAGCAGCACTGTCACCGGCGCCCAGACAACGTCGGCGTGCCACTGGCTCACCCACTCGGCTGCGCCCAGCCAGGGCGGCAGTTCGGAGCCAAGCAGCGATTCGGCAGTGCTTTTCACCGGGCTGGTGGCAAAAGGTGACGTTCGCCCCAGTGCGACCGCCAGACCTACCGTGAGGGCCATCAGCGCCAGCTCGGCTACGGCAAGGCGGACGAAGCCTGCCGTGCTCCGCGGGTTGCTTTCCAACGCCCGGATGGTGCGTGCCCGGTGCAGCCAGCCTGCGAGCCCGAGCAGGACCAGGGCGGCGGCTTTGAGGACCAGGAGGACACCGTACGCGCTGCCCAGAAGGTCCGCGCCATTCAGCCGCAGCACCGCACTCCAGAGGCCGGAGAGCAGCACCAGCACGAAGCACCATCCAGCCAGCCGGGAGTAGCGGCGGACCGTGACCACGAGGCCGCCCGTCTGATGGCGCAGGACGTACATCGCTGCCAGGCCGCCGACCCAGATCGTCGCGCCAATCAGGTGAAGGGCCAGCAGGTTGACGGCGTCCTCATGGTTGGAGGCCCCATGGGCGGTCACCGTCAGCGGGAACAGCGCGCCCAGGGCCAGCAGGGCGCATACTCCCGCCGTCGTGGTGCGTGTCGCCAGCCAGGCCCCCGAGGTAGCCGCCGCGGCCAGTACGACATTGATGGCCAGGGACCGGCCAAGTGCCAGATCGAAAATGAACGACGTGACTGCATCAAGAGAGGCACCCGGACCGAACGGGTCGGTACCGGCCATATCGGCAAAGGAAAAGGTCAGCGCCACCGTGCCGGTGACAGTCCACACACTGCCGGCGACCGCGGCAAAGAACATGGCCCGCGAAGCAGCCCGGCCAAGACTGCCGGGCCGGTCCGGGTCCTGCGGCAGCACCGTGGCCGCGAGGACAAGAAATCCGATCGTCACGGTCGCCGCCACATCATGAACGGCACGGGATGCAGGCAGTGCCCACCGGGTCAGATCCCCGGGGTCCGGAAGGCCGGGGGAGGGTGCCTCCATGGCCCCAACCAGATTCAGGACAAAGAGGGTCGTGAGGGGAACAATCAGGACCAGTGCGCCGGCAAGGGCGGCGCGGGCAAGACGGGTCACAGGCGTCCGGATCGTTGTGCCCGGTGGGCCAGCAGCCAGAACACGCCTGCCACGGCCAGCGTCACCGCGGAGAGCAGACCCACAGCCGGCCAGGGGAACGGTTCCGGGGCGTCCGGCACGCCCTGCTGCGTGGTGCCAGCCTCGGCCGCGGACGGGTTCACGGGTTCGGTGGGTTGTGTAACCGGCTGCGGCGCCGCCGATGCTGACGCCGCGGATGCGGTGACCGAGAACGTCAGCGTCCCCTCCACGGGGTGACCGTCGGCGGCCACCGTCCGGTAGGTGATTGTCCACGGCTCAGTACTGCCCTGCGGCTGACGGCCTGCGACGCCGGCGGGAACCGGGACAACGACGTTCTGCTCGGTGATCTCCGTTGCCAAGGTGGCCGGCGCGGCTGAACCGACAGCCAGGGTCACCTTCGTGAACTGGGCCTGAATGCCCTCATCGAAGACCAGGCTTACCCGCTCAGGGGCGGCGGACAGCTGCGCATCCTGGGCCGGTTCGCTGCCATCCAGATAGGTGTGCGCCGACGCCGGCCCGGCCGGAATCACCGTAGACGCCAGTCCCAGCAGGAAGGCAAGGAGAACTGTCCCCCTGCGGGCGCGCATGCGCCCTGCATCATGTGGCATAGGCAAATTTTCCCTGTCTGTCGTTCGGGTCTGGACCCTGCCCGGAGGCATATAAAACACACGTTCTACTATACCGGCTAGTAAATGCTCTACTATGTTCAATAGTATTGAACGGTTTTGCTTGTCTATCCCGATTGGAGTTGGTCCATGGAGCAGGTTCTGCTCTCCACAACGATCCTGGCCTCGTTTCTCGGCGGCATTGTGGCGTTGATGGCGCCGTGCTGCGTTTCGGTGATGCTGCCGGCGTTCTTCGCCTCCAGCTTCCGGCGCCGAAGCAGGATCCTGGGCATGACACTTGTTTTTGCCGCCGGAGTAGGCACAATAATCCTACCCATCGCCCTTGGGGCGGCCGTGATCAGCCGGGTATTGTTCGGCTACCACATTTGGATCTTCAGCGCGGTCGGGCTGGTGATGATCGCCGTCGGAGCCGCCACCCTGGCAGGCTGGAAGATGATGCTCCCGATGCCTTCCGGGCGCGGCGGCGGAACCGGCATAGGATCCGTGTTCGGGCTGGGCGTGTTCTCCGGGGCAGCGAGTGCATGCTGCGCGCCCGTCCTGGCCGGGGTGGCCGCGCTGTCCGGCGCAGCGTCTTCCTTCCCCGCCGCCCTCGCTGTCGGCATTGCTTATGTGTTCGGGATGGTGGCCCCGCTGTGCGCCCTGGCACTGGTGTGGGACAAAAAGAACTGGGGTGCCAGCCGGTTGCTTTCGGCCCGAACGGTCCCGCTCTGGCCGGGCGGGGCAAGGCGTGTGCCGCTGGTGACACTGCTCTCTGGCGTCCTGATGATCGGCATGGGCTTGATCACCATCGTCATCGCCATCCAGGGACCGGGAATGGCCCCGGACGGGTGGCAGGTGGAAGTCACCGCCGCCCTCAACCACGCAGCCTCCAACATCGAGGACTACCTTGCATTCGTGCCCGGCTGGCTCTCCGCCGCCGCAGTCTTCGCCGTCCTTGGGGTGCTGGTCTGGAAAGCCATCCGGCGCCGGCAACCGGCAACCGGCCCGGCTGCCGGCGCCGCAGTCCCGGCCGGATCCTGCAGCGCGTGCCCGCCCGATTCAGAACAGAACCAACCGGCCCAGCCGGCAGCACAAACATCATCCTGTGATGGGAAACACCCCGAACATCTCAAGGAGACCCTCTAATGGCCCCCACAAAAACCAGCCCACGCACCACCAGCAACAGGAAAGGTCCGAAGCGTCGGGGCCTGCTCTGGGGCGGCATTGCCGCCGGCACCGTGGCAGTCCTGGCCGCCGTCGTCCTTCTCATCACCAGCAACCAGCCCCCGGCGGCAACGGGCGGATCGACGCAGTCCTCCGCTGCCGGCTACGCGGTCGGCAACCCCGGACCAGGCGCCAAGGCCCCGGACTTCGCACTGCCCTCAACCACCGGCAGCACCGTGAAACTCAGCGACTACCGCGGCAAGTCAGTCCTGCTCTACTTCCACGAAGGCTTGGGCTGCCAGCCGTGCTGGGACCAGATCCGGGACCTGGATGCAGCCCGGCCGCAGCTGAAAGCGGCCGGAATCGACCAGTTGCTGACCATCACCAGCGGACCGGCCAACCTCATCGCCCAGAAAATGGACGACGACAACCTCTCCGCCATCGCCCTGGCCGACACGAAGCTGGACATCTCCCGCAACTACGAGGCCAACAAGTACGGCATGATGGGCGACTCCCGCAACGGACACAGCTTCATCCTGGTCGGCCCGGACGGAACCATCCAGTGGCGGGCAGACTACGGCGGAGCCCCGGACTACACGATGTACGTCCCGGTCAACAAACTCCTCTCCGACCTTCAGGCAGGAAAGACAACCAAGTGACGGACCGGCAGCATATGACAACAGACATCACCATCCTCACCCAGAGCTCGTGCGCCTCCTGTGAGCAAGCCAAGATAATCCTCGCCGGCCTGAGCGAAGACCACTCCCTGGACATCCGGGAAGTCAGCCTCGAGACCGAAGCGGGGCGTGAACTCGCAGGCCGGGCCGGGGTCGTGTTCGCACCAGGCATTCTGATCAACGGGGAGCTGTTCAGCTACGGGCGGCTGTCGGAGAAAAAGCTCCGCCGCCACCTCGCACACACGTCACCCCCCCGTTAGTAAAACAGGCTCTCAACCGCCAAGCGGAACCTCTCCGAGCTGAACCTGCATCGGGCCCGCGAAGCCGGGGCAACCGGCAGTGGACCCCGGGGCGGCCATTGGCAACGGTCTCAGGCCACAAAATCTCCGCCGGGGGGCATCCCGCGTCCCTGTCATCCGGCCGAGCAAGCAGATCGACCATGTGGCCCTCGGATGCCTTCCGCCCCCCCGACGGGGAGGAGGCCCACCGCCGCCCAGAACCGCATCCTTGCACCTCAAGGATGTTGTGCCGCGCGGCTGGGATACTATGGAGGGTAGTTCATGCGGCCGCCCCGGCCGAACTAGGAAAGGCTCGTGCCGTGGTGCGTCAGCTCGGAGAACTGGAAAAGTTGGTCATGGACCGGGTGTGGGCCTGGGACCATCCTGTTGCCGTGCGCGAGGTCCTGGAAGACCTCCAGCGGGACAGGACCCTGGCCTATACCACCATCATGACGGTTATGGACAACCTTCATCGCAAAGGTCTCCTCACTCGTGAGAAGGAGGGCAGGGCCTACCTTTACCGTCCGGCGCAGACCCGCGAACAGCACACCGCGGCCTTCATGGGTGAGGTCCTGGCCGGCAGCACTGACCGGCGGGTGACCCTGCTCCACTTCCTGGAGCAAATACCCGCTGACGAAGTAGCCCGCCTTCGCCAGGCGCTGAGTGAGTACGTCCCGGGCGGAAACGCACAATGATTGCCCCGGTCGTTCTGATCCTTCTCGCAGCAGTGCTTGTCGCGTTTGGGCCAATGGTGCTGAAGCGCAGCACCTGGCTGGAGCGCTCCCCGCGGCTGGGCGTTGCCGCCTGGCAGGCCCTGAGCATCTCCCTTGTATCCACCGTCGTGCTCGCCGGCCTGTCCCTGGCAGTTCCGGTGATTCCCTGGACGGCAGATTTGGCCCACCTCGTCCGGGCCTGCGCGATGGCCCTCCAGGAGCAGTACTCCACCCCGGGCGGCGCCATTGTCAGCAGCACCGGCCTCCTTGGCGCTGCAGCCGTGATGGCCAGGGTGGCCTACAGCCTGACCAGGGGCATGACGGCGGCGGCCCGGAGCAGATCCCGGCAGCTGGAGGCCGTGGGCATGATCGCCAGCCCGCACGAGAACCTGGACGCGCTGGTCATCGAGCACGCCGCGCCGGCGGCCTACTGCCTTCCCGGCCGGAACAGCCAGATCGTTTTGACGAGCGCAACCCTCTCGGTCCTGGATCCGAAGCAGCTCGACGCGGTACTCGCCCACGAACGCGCCCACCTGCACGGGCGCCACCACCTCATACTTGCAGCCGCCGATGCCCTGCTGCACGCTTTCCCGGGCATCCCGGCCTTCCGCGAGGCCCGCGCGGCGCTCGGACGCTTGGTGGAAATGATGGCCGACGACGACGCCGCCGAAAGCAGTGACCGCATGACCGTAGCGACTGCACTCGTCCGCCTGGCAGAGCGCAGCGTGACCCCGGCAGCGGCCCTGGGCGCTGGCGGCGAATCGGCGCTGAGCCGGGTCCGGCGCCTGCTGGCCCCGGCCCGTCCTCTCGGCACGGGCCGGACTGTTGTGGCCACCATGGCAACAGGCGCGCTGCTGGCCATGCCGGTGTTCTTCGCCATCGTGCCCGCCGCTGCCGCCGGGACCATGCCCCCCTGCCCGGTGGACGGCATCTCAACGTCGGCCTAAACACCGCTTCCCGCTGGTCCGGGCCAGCCCCAGGGTGTGCCGTACCGCCGGGGAGGCAGGTACGGCAGCCGCTATCAGGATGTGGTTTCGAGCAGGGTGACTGCTGTCAGGATGAGGATGCACGCGGCGATGGTCAGGGCCCTTCCCCGCCGTGTTCTGGGGTCCTCGCGGAGCGGGAACAGCAGCTGCCGGCTGAGGGTGTAGACCGTGACGGTTGCTACGAAGACCAGTCCGGGAATATTCAGTGGCGCCGCCAGCATGAAGGGCACCGTCCCGATGCCGATCAGCAATGCAAGGAATGCCTCGTAAAGCTGGACCGGGTGTCTGCGGCGGCCCAAGCGGCGATCGGAGGACCACACTCCCCACCGTGAGGCGGTCGGCCGGCCGGCGCAGCAGCCTGTGAAAAAGCAGCCGGGGCGCCCCACCGCCATTCCGAAGAAAAGCCCGGCCGCCGTGGCATCAAGGATCCGACCCGTCGGCATGCCAAAGATCAGCGAACCGATAATGACGGTCCCCAGCGCCCCGGCGATGAAGCCCTGGATACAGGCCCCTGCCTTAAGAAAATTCGTCAGCGGCTGGCGTTTCAGCGCCAGCCACCAAAGCCGGGCGCCCACCCCTCCCACGGCGTTGGCCACGATGGTCAGCCAGAGGGGACCGGCAGGATCGATGCCCTGCCTGCTCAGGAACACGGCCTGAAGCACCATGGCCAGGATGGCACCCAGCGCTACCAGGAGCGGCCACAAGGCGACATGGACCCCCGGCCCCTGGGCGAGGGCGGCGAACCGGGTAAGAGCTGTGGAGGAGACCGGGACCGTTCCTGGAAGTACCTTGCGGGCCGCGGGTGACGATGCGGGTATCCCGCCCCGGACAGGCACCGATGTTACGTTCCAGGTTCCCGCGCCGACCCCGCTCACGCGCGAGGTGACCGCGATCCTGCCGGTCCCGGGCGTGATGGAATCCACGTCTTCGTATGTCTCGAATTGTTCGGCAGGCGCTCCGGGTTCGCTGGCGGTCCTGGTGCCGGAGAAGCGCACCGACACCCTTGTCGGGCCCTCCCACGTGTCGGTGTCGATCCAGTGCGTCGCCGCCAGCCCCTGCGGGTCCAGGCTGTCGAATAATCCGGGGTGCTCCTTGCCAGCGGCGGGATCCTGTGCTTGATCCGGGCCCGGGGGAGGGCCGTCCAAAGGCGGGGAGGACGGATCTGTCGGAACCGGGGAGGACACAGGGCCCGAGCGCAGGTCCGGGGGAGGCATGGTTTTCGGCTGGGAGTGTCGAATGCCGGATTGGGCTGGTTTATTCGTGTTCTGCCGTGGGCCGGCGGGCACATTATGCTTGGCCGCGACCGCTGCGACTATGTCGATCCCGCCGTGAAGGCCGGCACCGGGGCCCTGTTGCGGGCGTGGATTGTTCGTGGTGGCCGCGGTCGGCCTCTTCGATACCGGCCTGCGCCGTTTCTTGGTCATGATGAAAAACCTGTCTTGTGGGAATGGTCCGCGATGTGCACGGTGAAGGGCTCCGGAAGGGGCGGATGCGCCTGCGGCAGACGGGCAGGCGGAAACTCGTCGGAAGATGAGGGCGACCAGCGCCGGGCCGGAATAAACGTGTCGGCCAGGGCAGGTCAAGGAAACCGTCAGCGGGCAGCAAGGCCACGGCAGGACGGTGCCTGCATACAGCGGGTTCTTTATGTCCGGCTGATCGAAAGTTGCGTTAGAGACAGAGCGTTTGGGGCGCGGGCGCGGATAGCCTGGGCAGCCTCGGAGAAGGTGCCCGGAGCTGGCATCTCGCCAGAGAGCGGCGGTGCATCAGCCAGCTGCACAGATTGTGTCTGCTCCCGGGCGCTGGCAGGGACGGGCGTGTCACTCGCGCAGGAGGGAACCGAAACGGGCGCGGCTGGATTCTGGATTGCCGAGGCGGGGCAGGAGCCATTCGTGGCTTGCGCCGGCGCCGCTTCCTGAATGCCGTCAAGAGGGCCTGCGGCCAAGGCCGGCTCGGCCGGGAAGGCAGTGCCGGAGGGTGAAAAGTTTGTGGCACAAACAAAAGACAGGGCCAGTGCGATCAGGATGAGCAGCGCTGGGGCTGCCGGGACCGGCCCCTGTCGTGCCGGACGTCGTATGGAGGGACCGGTCCGACGGGCAGACATCACGGCCGGCCGGCCCGCCCATACGGTTACCGCCGCCCCGTCCGCAGGATCAACAGGCGGGAGAGGGCCAGTACCGGGGCATTGAGCGGAAGGGGCCAGACCGGAAGAGCCCCGGGGCTTACAACCGGGCATGGAGTTTTCCTTGCGGTGTTGGGTCCCTGGCTGGCGGGGCTACTTGGGGTCCGGCTGGGCCGATTGCGTGCGCAGGGCCGCGATCTCGGCTTTGAGGCGCGCGGCTTCTTCGGTGCCCGCTCGGTCATGGCATGCTGTGTCCGTGCCGGAGGCCAGCTGCCCCATGGCGCAGTGGCCCTGGCGCATGGGCCGGATGCAGAAGAAATATGTTGCTGCCAGGGAGAGCAGCAACACGAGGAGGGCCGTAAGGGTTCCTGTCATCGGGTTCCCTTGTCGGCGGCTCCGCTTTCGTGGGCGAGGTTCTGGCCCGAGCGCAGCCTGTCAAGATCAGCGCGCAGCTGGGCGAGCTCTGCCGCAGACGCTTCCGTAGGGGCATCTGCCGGCGCTTTCTTGCCCGAACGCATCATCAGCCACATCATGGCGCCCATGCCCAGCGGGCAAGCCAAAACTGCCAGTCCGTAGAAAATCTGTTCCATTGTTTCGCTTCCTTATGTCAGTGATCGTGAAGACGAATGGTCAGCCACCCGGCTTTTTGACTGCCAGAGGCCGGCGGGTCGGCCGGACCCTGAAACGAGCCCGAGCCCAACCACCCACATCTACTAAGTAACATAGTAGTGCATGGGGTTGCAGTAGTCGAGGTTTCAGCCCGCCAACCCGGAGACCTTGCCCTCACCAGGGGCTTGCGGACCGTCCAGCACGCTCAGGCGCCGCCTGTACTCGTCGTCATCAATCTCGCCCGCCGCAAAACGCCGGCGCAGAATCTCACCGGCCTCCTGCCCGCCGCGCGGGACTCCACGCTGCGGGACGGTACCCCGCCGGACGAGCCAGGCGACCAGCAGTGCCACGCACGCCACTGCGGCCAGTACGAGCAACAGGGCCGGAACGCTCCACGCAAGGGACCAGCCGCCCATCATTCCGTCGCCGTAACCCATCATGCCCATCACACTCTCTTCAGTACCTGACCTACGCCACAATATTACTATTCTTGATAGTAGGTAGGAAGAAGCGGGAGTTGTGCATTCCATCGGGACCTGCAGGAGAGCCGGGGGCGAAGCCGGTCCACGGCAGCTTCCATCACCGGTGCGGGTGCCGGCACTGGCGGTGCTGCAGGGCTCAGACCGGGGTTGAGAAGATTCCGATCAGATTCTGGAGCTGATAGATCCACTGGGTCCAGACGCCGGAAACCATGAGCAGTCCCAGGACGGCCAGGATAATGCCGCCGGCGATGTTGAATTTACGGATGTGCCGACTGATGAACGAGACCGTTCCGCTGACCCAGTTAACGCCCAGCGCCACCAGCAGGAACGGGATTCCGAGGCCGATGCAGTAGGCGAACGCAAGCAGGGCGCCGCGCCATGCAGAGCCGCTGGCCGTACTCAGAGCCAGTACGGCACTGAGCGTGGGTCCGATGCAGGGCGTCCAGCCCAGACCGAAAACAACGCCCAGGAAAGGTGCTCCCGCGGTCCCGGAGGATGGCTTCCACGGCAACTTCACTGTCCGCTGCAGGAAGGGGAGGCGCCCGATGAGCACCAAACCCATTACGATGACGACGATGCCGAGAACCCGGATCAGCAGGTCCTGCCACCGGGCGAGCCAGCCGCCGACGGCACCGAAGGCCGCCCCGTAGAGCACGAAGACCACCGCGAAGCCCAGAACAAACAGACTGACCCCGAGGACGATCCGGCGCTTTGCCCGTGCATGGTCCGTACCTGCCAGACCGGATACGTAGCCGAGATAGCCAGGCACCAGAGGCAGCACGCAGGGGGAAATGAACGAGACGATTCCAGCGGTAACGGCCAGCGGGACCGCGATCAGAAGCGCACCTGACAGCGCTGTCTGCGCGAAGAATTCACCGGGGCTCATGGTGCTCCTGTAGCTCATCGGGATCTGGAGGCCCGCCAATACTACCGGATGTAGTACTTAGGACCTGTGAGGGCATCCCGCACCGGGGAGCACGCTCCGTCCCCTGGTACGGGACAACGCTTGGTCGTCCTGCAGATCCGCATCCAAATTTCGTCCGCGTCCGTGCCGGCGGTGCTGTCAAAACGATTCACAGCCGGCGGTCCGGCCGCGCGTTTCTCTTCCGTCTCTGCAAGCGCTCCGGTCAGCTGTCGACACCGCCGGAGCAGACAGCGCCGGGTTCGGGGGCATCGGGGCTTTGCCGGTACTTCTTAATGAAGGTGGCGATGCGTTCATCGCTGCTTGTGTCCACCGAGAGCTGCTTACCCCATGCGGTTGCGGTAATGGGCGAGGTCTGATCGGTGACCGGGCTAAGCAGGAGGTAGTCTTGGGCGCCAGCCAGTGACGCGAGTTCGGCAACCTGGTCCTGTGGGAGGTCTGACCGGTAGGAAAGCCATACGGCCCCGTGCTCGAGTGAATGCACCGCCCGGGTCGGTTCGACCGGAGCAGTGTAGACGTCGCAGTTCGTCCAAACCGGTGCGTGATCACCGCCCGTCGGCGGGTTCCTGGGGTAGCTAACGGACCCGCGGATGTGGTTTCTGGATTGATCGGGGAACTCCTGCACGCCTTCAATTGGCCTGGAGGCCTCAGCCGTGACTGTCTCCTGTTTCTGGACCTCACCGATAACGACGAAGGCCGTGGCCCCGATGATGGAGGTGATGATGACGCCGCCGGTACCGTAAATCAACCAGGCTTTGCGCCGATCGGCCGCGCGTTGTTTGCTCCGCATCGCCTCGACCAGGGCTTTACGTTCCTCCGCGCTCATTCTCGATGATGGCATCTGTCTTCTCGCTTTCGTTAGTGCGGTCAGAGGCTGCGGCGCAGCTCTTGAAGGGCAGTGATTTCTGCTGTCTGGGCATCCATGATCAGGGTCGCGAAATCCCGTACCGTCGCGGTCTCTGCCAAACGTACTGCGGCAGAGGCCATGGCGACGCCGCCCTGGTGGTGGCGGATCATCAGGTCGATGAACAGTCGGTCAGCGTCAGCGCCGGAGGACTGACGCAGCGCCTGCATCTGCTCAGGGGCGGCCATGCCCTCCATTACGCCGTTGCCGCCGCCCGAGCCACTTTGTGAGGCATGCGGCGAGGCGCTTCCGTGACCGCCTGCCCCTGATTCCATCCATCCCATGGGCGGGATGGACCGTGCCTGTGACAGCCCCCAATCCTGCAGCCAGGCGTACATCTGCCCCTTCTGGTGCTGCTGGCTGGTGGCAATGTCGTAAGCGACAGCCCTGATCTCCGGATTACTGGACTTATCACGGATCAGCAGGGCCATCTCAACGGCCTGCGCGTGATGTTCCTGCATGTCCCGGGCAAATCCGGCGTCCACGCCCGTATCCGGCACGGGCCGCGGTGTGGCGGACGACCAACCTATACCAAAGAAAATCAGAGCAGTGAGGATAACAACGGCAACGGAGCCAAACCACAGATACCCGGCCCGTGGCCGGGGAATAACCGGTTCGATGCCGTCCGGCGGCATTGTGGATGGAAGCGGCATTAAAATCCTTCGGGTATCAACGTCGGCTAGGACGTTCCTCATACAGTTCGGGCCGGCGGCGCATCCGGACACGTCGGCAAATTCTGAAGGCCCGACACCCGCCCCTTTGGGGGAAGGGTAGGTGCCGGACATCAAGTACTATACAACCTAGTAGGGTGTGGTGTTTACCGTCGGAATGCAGTAACGCCGACGGCCGGACAGCCTGCTGGTCTGGCAGGCAGCCCCGGCGACTGTAACGAGACCGAATGGAAAAATTATGCATCTTTTCCCATGGATCTTTAAGTATTTAATCTGATGCGGCATGACAAGATGCTCCCCAAGACGGCCAAGGGAATCGCGATCAGAAGTTCCCACAGCCCCCGGGGGTACCTACTGATACGACATGCTCCTGTACCCGGGGACCTAGATGAGTAAGTCTTATTGCCGTGGCGGGGCGCGGGAGCTTTTAAAGTAGGGCGGAGAGTGTTAAGCCGGGGTTGTGAACTCGCAACTAAACGCCCGACTCTGACAACCAGCACCCGCTCCGGCCATACACTACCGACGAAAGCGAGCCCAGTGATGCCCCAGCCGCGGACACCCCAGGAGGATCGACAGGCGATCCTGAAGGCACTTCAAGCGAAACAACGTGCCAGGGACCGCCGAAAGGCCTGGCTGATCTACGGGACCGCCGCCTTCGTCGCGGCCTCCATCATCGGTGCCGTGGCGTTTGTGGTGGTTGGCGAGGTGCGCCAGCGCGAGGAAGCCAGCGCCGCAGCGTCCCGCCCGATAGAGGGTGAACAGGACTTCCCGGACCAGTCACGGAACCACACGGTCGATCCTGTCAGCTAAGGGCGTTCCACCCAAGGAAGAAGTGGCTGTCGAGGACATCCGTCTCGCACCCGGCCAGATTGTGGTGACGGTGCGTAACGACGGGCCGGATCCGGTGGCCATCGCCCAGGTCAGCGTCTCGGACTATTATGCCCAGTTCACTCAGACCCGGGAAACCATGGCCCCGCTGGAGGCGTCCACCCTGACCATCAGCTACAACTGGGTGGACGGTGGCCCCTACGAGGTGGCTCTCGTGGCCGCGATCGGCGGCAAGATCAACGCGGACATCCCGGCCGCCGCCCTGAGCCCCGAACGTGACAGTTCCTTCTTCGGTCTCATGACGCTTCTGGGTATTTATGTCGGCGTCATCCCGGTGGCCCTGGGCATGCTATGGATGCCGTTCGTCCGCCGCTCTTCCGCAGCCTGGATCCGGGTGCTCCCTGGCTTCACCATCGGCCTGCTGGCCTTCCTGACCTTCGACGCCACGCTCGAAGGCTTTGGATTCGTCGCCGGCAACGGCTCCTTCGGCGGCCCCCTCGTCGTGATCCTGGGAGCCATCATCTCCTATCTGATATTGGAGGCAACCGACGAGTGGATGCGGCGGAACCAGGACCTGCACAGCGCAGGGCAGCCGGGTGCACTCCCACCCCGCAGGCTGGCACTGCTGATCGCCGTCGGCATCGGACTGCACAACCTCGGCGAAGGCCTCGCCATCGGCTCGGCATACGCGGTGGGTCCGCTGGCCCTGGGCTCCTCGCTGATCGTCGGCTTTGCCATCCACTACACCACCGAAGGACTGGCCATTGTCACGCCCCTGGCCCGGGAGCGCCCGGGCCTTGGCCGGCTCGCGGTCTGGGCCTCATCGCCGGGGGCCCCGCGGTGCTCGGGGCCCTCATCGGCGCCAACGTGGCCCAGCCCACTCTGAGCGCGTTCCTTCTGGGGCTCGACGCCGGCGCCGTCGGCCAGGTAGCCATCAAGCTCCTGCCGATGCTCAAGGACCCCACGGGCCGGAGCGTACCCCGTTGACGACAGCGGGAATCGTGGCCGGAATCGCCGTCATGTTCGCCACCGGGCTACTGGTCATCGCGTAAAAGCTCCGCGGGGCCAGCTCAACTCGAGCTGGCCGCCGGACTGGAACGCAAATTCACGCTCAAGTTCCGCAATATGGGCTGCGTCTCCGGAATCTGCGGCTCGCACCCAGGAAACCCGGCATCGAAGCAGCAGCCGGACGGGATGGCTGAGGACGGCCCCTCGGTCCGCCCCGCAGGCACACTGACATCCGTGCCGGCCGGATCGGCCGGCACGTCAACTGCCACCGCCCGCAGTGCCTTGCTGCTCTTGGCGAGGTCCCATGCGAATGCGATGAACGCCACATGCTCGTTGCTGCAGTTCGCGGGAGCCGCCGGCATTCTGCCCTAGATCCAGGACGGCATCCACATCCGGAACCGCCAGTCCTGGTACGGAATGATCTCCGCGGTCCAGATGGGGTAGAAGAACGCCGAGAGCAGCACCGTTCCGGCCACAAACAGCGCCACCAGGTACAGCCCGGAGCGTCTGCGCCACAGCGGGTCCTGCCGCCGCCCAAGCACCAGGCCCAAACAATATGTTAGAGCGAGTACCAGGAACGGTTCAAAGGACACTGCGTAGAAGGTGAACATGGTGCGTTCCGGGTACAGGAACCACGGGAGGTAGCCCGCGCCGACCCCCGCCAGGATGGCACCGGCCCGCCAGTCCCGGCGGCCCGCCCACCAGAACAGGAGGATCACCAGCGAAACCGTGGCACTCCACCAGATCAGCGGGTTGCCCACCGAGAGGATGGCCGAGGCACAGCTGGCAACGTCGCAGCCCGGGCTTCCCGCCTTGGGGGACTCGTAGAAAAAAGATGTGGGGCGCCCCATCACCAGCCAGCTCCAGGGGCTGGCCTCGTAGGGGTGCTCGGAGCCGAGCCCCTGATGGAACTTGTAGACTTCCATATGGTAGTGGGCCAGGGACCGCAGCGGCTCCGGGATCCAGCCCCACTGGGCCGAGGGGTTGGTGTCGGCCCAATGGCGGAAGTACGCATCCTTGGACTGGAACCAGCCGGCCCACGTTGACACGTACACCAGTGAGGCAACAGGGACGATGCTCAGGAAAGCGGGGATACCGTCCTTGATGATGCCGCCGCTGATCCAGCCCCGGATCCCGGCGATCCGGCGCGCGCTCAGGTCCCAGCAGACGGTCAGCAGCCCGAAGCCAGCTATGAAGAACAGCGCTGACCACTTGGTGCCCACGGCGAGGCCCAGACAGACACCCGCCACAATGCGCCACCAGCGGACGCCCAGCCATGGTCCGGAAACCAGCTGAAGCACCGACAGCCTGCCGTCCGGGGAGGCGGCCGACTGGCGGCCCAGCCGCCCGGCCAGCCGCCGTCGGCCGTCGTCGCGGTCCATCAGGAGCGCACCGAAAGCGGCGAGGATCCAGAACATCAGGAAGATATCCAGCAAGGAGGTCCTGGACATCACCAGATGATGTCCGTCGACGGCGAGCAGGAGGCCGGCGACAGCACCCAGAGTCAGGGAGCGGAAGATTTTTTGCGCGATCAGGGTGATCAGGAGGATGGACAGGGTTCCGGTCAGCGCTGTGCCGAACCGCCAGCCTAGGGGATTGTCGGGCCCGAAAAGCCACATGCCTGCCGCGATCATCCACTTGCCGACCGGCGGGTGGACCACGTACTGGGGGGTGTCCAGCAGAACGGTCGGGTTCCCGGCATTGAAGGATTCGTTGGCCTGGTCCGGCCAACTGCGTTCATACCCGCTCACCAGCAGCGAATACCCGTCCTTGACATAGTAGGTTTCGTCGAACACCAGGCTGCGCGGAGTGTCCAGGCGGATGAAGCGGAGGACGCCGCCAATCGCGGCGTTGATGGCCGGAATCAGCCAAAACCACAGCCGCAGTGACGGCGGATAATCGCGCCATGAACGGATGCTGCCGAGCAGCCGTTCCTGCAGGGCGCCTTCCGTGAATGCCTCCTGCGGTCGGTGGATCCACCGGTGCCTCTCAAGGTTTCGGCCCAGCACCCCGGACGGCTGTTCCAAAGGTACCTGGGGGGCCTCGACAGGTGGTACGGAGGTCTGCGTCACCTGCCCATGCTATCTTTTGTCGCTGGCGCAACCTGCCAGTAGCAGGCTTGGCCCGTGGACCATACGACCGGTTCCGGAGGCCTTTCCCGGGGCCCGGTTCTCCTAGGGCTTCGCGGGTGACAGGGCCGATTTCGCCCTAGCCGAGGAGCCGGAGTCCGGGCATCACGGCGGATTTTCGCGTCCGCGCACCGGCTTCCACGATCGTGGCGCTGCCCCACGATCACTCCGTTCAAGGGCAGAGGCAGCCCGCCCAGCACGCCGGACACAATGTTGACTGACCCCTGACCCCTGACCCCTGACCCCTGACCCCTGGGCCCTGACCCCTGGGCCGTGAGGCTTCGAAACCGGGGTCGCTGTCATGCGACAGATCAGGGGTCGTGCCGGCGACACCGAGGAAAACCCCGTCGGACGCATCAAAGGGGCCCGCAGGCTGCTGACAAGTGCCGCGGTGATCATGAGCGCATTTCTGATCACGACCAGCTTCATCACCGTCGTCCTGATCCCGGGGCAGGAGTTCCAGCCAGGCGGTCCGGCGAACGGCCGGGCATTGGCGTTCCTGGCGCACGAATACCTTGGCGCAGGCTTTTGTGTGACATCAGCACCATCGCCATCCTCTGGTTCGCCGGCGCCTCGGCGATGGCAGGCCTGCTGAACCTCGTCCCCCGGTATCTTCCCCGTTACAGCATGGCCCCCCGGTTGGGCCAAGGCAGTACGCCCCCTTGTGTTGGTGTTCACCTTGATCGCGTTCCTGGTTACTTACCTCTTTGACGCCGACGTAGATGCACAGGGCGGCGCCTACACCACTGGCGTGCTGGTACTGATGACCTCCGCCGCCATAGCAGTGACGCTCTCAGCTCGTCGCAACAAGGAACCCCGGAGCACCATCGGCTTCGGGGCCATCGCCGTTGTCTTCGTCTACACGACTATCTCGAACATCATCGAACGGCCCGAAGGCATCCGGATCGCGGGGTTCTTCATTCTGGCCATCATCGTCATCTCGCTGCTCTCGCGGGTCAGACGATCCTTCGAGCTGCACGCAACCCACGTCCATCTGGACCGGGCCGCCCTGGAATTCATGTCCAGTGACCTCGCCGGGCCCATCTCCATAATCGCCCACGAGCCGCTTCGCATCAGCCCCGAGGCCTACCGCGCGAAGCGCACCTCTGCCATCGAGGTCAACCACCCCCTTCCCCTGGAGCACAATGCGATATTCCTGGAAGTCACTGTCGATGACTCCTCCGACTTCGAAACAGCATTGGAAGTCCGGGGAGTGATGCGTCACGGCTACCAGGTCCTCGACGTCCACGGCCCGGTACTTCCGAACACTATCGCCTCAGTGCTCCTGCATATCAGGGACGTAACAGGACGGATGCCGCACGTCTACTTCCGTTGGACCGAAGGCAACCCCGTGGTCAATCAATCTCCTGAACTTCCTGTTCCTCGGCGAGGGCGAAATCGCCCCTGTCACCCGCGAAGTCCTACGAGAAGCCGAACCCGACGTCACCAAACGGCCCTGGGTGCACGTGGGATAGACATACCCTCAGGCAGCCGAGGCCCTGAAGAGGGCCCCTGCCGGGCCAGCCTTGTGAAAAAAGAAGGGTCCGAACCACGGATCCGAAGCGTCCCGCGAACAATCGTCACCGGACGCTCAACCCGCCTGATCCGGCGAAAACGATGAACCTCCGCCTACTGCAGCCTGACGTTCCACACCCACCGCGGGGGATCTGGCGAGCCGCCGGTGAGCTTTCCGGCATCACAGCCCGGAGTAGGAATGCAGTCCGCTGAAGAACTGGTTCACGATGGCGAAGTTGAAGACCACACACAGGTATCCCACGATCGACAGCCAGGCCGCGCGGGTTCCGGTCCAGCCGCGGGTGGCCCGGGCGTGCAGGTAGCCGGCGTAGACGACCCAGATCACGAACGTCCAGACTTCCTTGGTGTCCCAGCCCCAGAAGCGGCCCCAGGCTTTTTCGGCCCAGATGGCGCCGAACATGAGGGTGAAGGTCCAGCCAATGAAACCGATCGCATTGATGCGGTAGGAGAGGTTTTCCAGGCTCAGGGCGTTGGGAACCAGCCGCATGAAGCCCAGCTTGTCAGGACCGCCGGCAGCCAGGGTCTTCTGCCGATGCGTCTGGACGAGCTGCAGGGCGGACATGGCGAACGTCAGGGTGAAGAGAGCCGAGGACAGCACGGCGATGGAGACGTGGATGATCAGCCAGTAGCTCTGCAGCGCAGGTACGAGGTGCCCCACGGGGGTCCAGTACAACACGGAGGCGGCCACCAGCATGATGATGGCCAGGCCAATCACGAAAGTGCCGAGGAACCGGAGGTCGCGGCGGATCAGCACGAGCAGGAAGACGGCAACGGCTACGAACGCTCCGGTGGTGAGGAATTCGTACATGTTGCCCCACGGGACGCGGCCTGCGCCGAGGGCCCGGGTGATCACGCCGGCTGCGTGGATGACTGCACCCAGCACGGTCAGTGCCACGGCAACGCGGGCGGGGACACGGCGTTCGGCTCCGTAGCGCATGCCGGGGTCGGCCGTCTGCCCGGTGGCAGGGCCGTTTGCCTGTGATGCGCGGCCGGTGGCCGATGACGGGCGCTCGGCCCGTCCCGCGGGCCCGCTGACGTCTATGCCGGCCCGATCAGCTGGACCGTCAACTGCGCCGGCACCCGCTCCGGCCGCCACCGGAATCCTGGTCGGCGCCGCGGAGGCCGCGGCGGCTTTCAGATCCACCGCGCGCAGTGCCTTGCTGCTCCTGGCGAGGTCCCAGGCGAAGGCGATGAACGCCACTGTGTACGTGCCGGCAGCCAGCAGCATAAAGAGTTCGCTGTAGGCGCCCATGGTTTCGTTGAGGTCGGGCATTATTGTTCCTTCGTTCGCTCGTACGGGCCTGCTGTTGACTGGATGAGGCCTGCTGTGGGCTGTGCCCGGGAGGAGTCTGTCACGTCATGATCCGCCTGATCGCTGGGAGCCGTCCGGGGATCGAGCCGTAATTGCCCGGCCAGCAATGACCGGACGGCCGCGGCCTCCGCTGCCAGGCGGTGGTCCTCGCCGCGGGCCAGGAGCCCGTACTCGACCATGGTCCGTCCGTCCTCGTGGATGCCTGCGCGGACCCAGACCCGGCGGCGGTTCACATAAAGGGAGGTCACCAGCCCGGCGACTGCCAGCAGTGAGAATGCCAGGACGCCGCCCTGGCCTGGAACAGTCCGGATGTCGACGCCGATGTAGCGTTTGAGTCCGTCGAAGCTGATCGAACCCTTGCCGTCGGGCAGGGTGTAGGTCTGCCCGGCGTTCAGGACAATTCCGCCGGCCGGAAGGTCGCGGCCGTTGAGCTGCGTGAGCTTCTTTACGTCCAGGCTGTAGACGTTTTGGGGCGTTCCGCCGTCCAGTCCGAGGTCGCCGTAGTAGGAGTTCAGGTTCAGCTGCGGGTTCAGTGGGTCCGGATCGAAGCTGTACGCGACCCCTCCCTCGTTTTTGATTGCGGATGGCAGGAAGAAGCCGGCAAAGCCGAGCTGGGATGGTCCGGCGTCCGGGGCCTTGATCACTATGGTCGAGGTGTAGACGCCGTCGGTGGGGATGGAGACGATCGGGCCGCTGAACGCGGTCGCGCCGTTTCCGTCTTTCACCGTGACGATTGGTGCGTAGCCGTTGCCGACGAGAAACATTCCGGTCTCCCCGAAGTACACCGGTTCGTTGACTTTCAGGATCTGCTGCCGCGGTGGCGCGCCCGGTCCCTCCTGGGTGGTCAGGGCGGCGGTGAAGTCGATCGGCTGGCCGAACTGCTTGGTTGATTCGCGGTCGAAGCGGACCTCGAATTTGTCCAGGGTGACGGTGAAGGGGTCCAGTTGGGTGCTCTGGAAGTTGGTCCCGGGCGTGAAGTTGTCGTAGCTGACGAGCGTGTTGACGAAAGTGCCGCCTTCGATGAGGATTTTCTGTCCCCGGTAGCCGAACAGCCCGCCAATCGCCATGCATACCAGCACGCCGATCAACGAGCTGTGGAAGAGAAGGTTGCCAACTTCTTTGAGCAGACCGCGTTCGGCCCCCAAAGACGGCATCGGGGTGTCGGCGTCCCGGACCTCCACGCGGTAGCCGCGCTTCGTCAGCGCTGCCGCGGCGCCCCTGATCGCGTCCCCGGGCGGGATCCCGGCGTCTGCGGGCAGCATCAGGGTGCCGTACTCCGGCAGGCGGGATAGTCGTCTGGGGGTGCGCGGCGGGGCGGAGCGCAGGGTTTTCCAATGTGCCCGGGCCCTGGGCAGCACGCAGCCGATCAGGGAGACGAACAGCAGGATGTAGATCGCGGAGAACCAGGCCGAGGAATACACATCGTAGAGCTGCAGCGCGTCAAGGATTTTCCCGTAGTCGGGGTTGTTCTTGATGTGTTGAGCCACGACGGCAGGATTCGCGGGCCGCTGAGGAAACAGCGAACCCGGCACCGCGGCTACCGCCAGCAGCAGCAGGAGGAACAGGGCTGTGCGCATGCTGGTCAGCTGGGTCCAGGACCAGCGCAGCATCCCGGGGAGCCCAAGCGGCGGGGGAACTGCGGTTCCGGCCTCCGGAGCGCTGTGTACAGGCATCGGCTACTTTCCGGTTGTGGCGGCGCGGGTGAGATTCCATTGACCGCGTCTTCTACAATACGTAGAAGTGATGATTGTGTATATCTTCATACGATTATATGAAGGCGCCAATCGCCGCGTGGCCCGGGCCTTTGACGTGAGCCGCATGGGTGCCCTCAGCACATGAGGTTCGCATCGCATCACCGGCACTGTGGCCGTCGACGTCCCCGTGGCATGAGGTACCGTTCATCCCCAAACAACCACAAAACGAAAGAGAACCAAGGTGGCCACTGACTACGACGAAGCAAGACCCGATGTCGCAGAATCGCGCTATGCCACGCTTGCGGCCCTCCGGTCCGCGAACGCCCCGGATGCCCGCAGTGTGGTCCGCGAGCTGGATGAGGCTGACCTGACCGACGGTATGGACCTGCCCGGCGCTGACCTCTCCGATGAGGTGCTGGCCATCGAGGTCATCCCGCAAGGGGACGACGAGTTCACCTGCTACTCCTGTTTCCTGGTCCGGCACCGTTCACAGATAGCCACCAGGACTGACGGCTACGCTTCCTGCCTCGAATGCGAAGGCTGACCCTTGCGACCACAGCCGGAACCAGCATTGCCCCGGCCGCGTGCGGCTGGCAAGGCAATCGATCAGGCTGCGGGGCGAACCGAAAACGAGCCCACCGAACCTGGCTCTCGATCTTATCCGGAACGATCGACGCAGCAGCAAGGGTCCGGATCTTCGCCGATGACCGGACCTTGCGGTGGCGAAGGACACTCCACCAGGTTTGGAAAGAGCCGTCACTTAGTTTAGTCGGGTCATATACGGACACCTGCCTGCTGCGCCCTGTTTGCTGCGCCGGTGCGGTTTTGCCTGGCTTTGTCGTTCTGCGAAGGCGGACATTCGCGTTCTGACGGCCGGTGTGGCAAGAGGCTGCGCCAATTTAGTTGAGGCAGTGTCGCGGTCGGTGGCGGGAACTGACAGGACTGGCCGCCTACCCGGCAGTCGTCAGTTGGTAGGCGTAGAGCAGGGGCGCGTCCACACTGGACGCAAGTATTTCCAACGGGCCTGATTTGGTAACGCTGATTTTGGCTGTTTCCTTGGCGCCGTTGCAGGCCGCCCCCAGTTCCACCACCTCGTTGCCGCCGGATCGCACGGTCAGGAAGGCCTTGCCGCCGCCTTCGCACACCAGCGTCAACGTGTAGCTGCCTGCCTACACGTCCTTCGTGTGAACCATCGGCTGCCTGTTGAGGATCCTGCCGGCGTCCGCCGCTACGATTCCCGAGCCGGCGTGAAGTGCGGTGGCCTGCCATGCCGGTACGTCGCGTCGCCCACTGAGACCTGCTTCGCGCAGCCGGACAGGGCTCCCAGGACAGCGTCGGCAGCCACACAGGAAAGGGCGCGCAGAAACTGAGGAGAAAGGTGTGCCATCCCTCTAAATTACCCGCCGCTCAGCTCCGGCACTCACCCACCCATGCAGGAGGCTGGCGCGGCAGCGCCGGTACCCGTTCCAGCGCTGCAGGTCTCGAGCCGGCCA
Organism: Pseudarthrobacter sp. R1; assembly: GCF_024494415.1. Taxonomy (NCBI): domain Bacteria; kingdom Bacillati; phylum Actinomycetota; class Actinomycetes; order Micrococcales; family Micrococcaceae; genus Pseudarthrobacter; species Pseudarthrobacter sp. R1. The sequence goes on from NZ_JAMKFI010000008.1 coordinate 1,005,211, forward strand.
TTGTTTCCGGCGTCAGGGTGCGGGTGCTCCGACAGTGTCGCACATTGCGTAGTCATCGATGGTGAGGTGGCGTTACTGAAGAGGTTCAGGCCGAAGCTGATGGTGGCGCCGGGTTTGCTTCGCCCGGGAATCGACCAGCGGCGGCGGGGCAGGCACGGTTGTCCCGGTACGCCCGGCGGATCAACGGCGGTCCCTAATCGCCACAGCTTGCCGCCAAAGCCGGCCGCTGTGGCAAGCGCTAAGCTTACTTATTCCCGGCCCGGACTGCGGGCTGATGAGAGGACGATCTTGGAAGATGAACGACGTCACCGGACCGATGAAAGCGTGCAGGGTGAGTTGAATCAGGACCGGTTCGTCGGGGGCCGGGACCTCACCCGATGGCATTACCGGGCCGCCCGTTCGCTGGTCGATGCTGTCCAATGGATCAGTGAAAGGCTGGGCCCGCATGGTGCCCTGATACTGACACTGGCGGCAGGTGCGGTGATCGCTGCAGCCCTGACGTCGGTCTTTGCGGAGGTCTATGAGTCCGTCACCGAAGCCGACGGCGTAGCCGGGCTGGACCAGCCGGTTCTTGAGGCAGGGAAAGGTGTCCGTTCCCCTGCCATGGACGTCATCGTGACCGCGTACACCAATATCGGTGGCGGGATCGGCATGCCCGTGCTTGCACTGATCGCTATCGCTGTCCTGGGTTTCCGGCGGCGGTCCTGGACCCCGGTTATCCTGATCGCGACCTCCGGTGCCGGGGCAGTGCTGATGATCACGTCCGGCAAGCAGCTCATCGGCCGGTTACGTCCTCCGTTCAGTGATGCCGTGCCGCCCTATCAGTACTCCGCGGCCTTTCCCAGCGGCCACGCTCTCGGATCGCTGGTTGTTGCCGGGATCGTGGCCTACTTGGTAGTCCTGCGCCTGAAAACCTCCCGCCGCCGCCTGCTGGCTGTTGCCGTTGCTACAGTATTCGCGGCGACGATGGGTTTGAGTCGGGTATACCTTGGACACCACTGGCTCACCGACGTCCTCGCGGCCTGGGCCTTGGGCGCGGCATGGCTGGCAATGGTCATCACCGCCCACCGCCTCTACCTTACTGTCAGTGCGAGCAGGCAACTGCGCCCCGACCCGCCTCCCGGCTGAAGCTGAAGCGTTGTGGTGAGCGCGGCACGCGTAGCCTCGCTGGCGTTGATCCGCCGATAATGTAGGGGTTCACGGTGCTTTAAACCCGAAAATGTCGCCTGGCGGAACCTAAAAAGCCCGCCAGAGCCATTGGCCATCACCAGGCAGTCTTACTACCCATGGGGCTCGCACGTCAGGGGACCGCCCGCAGGCAGAAAGCACAGTCCATTGGCCTGCTTTGCCTCAAGTGAAACCGTTGAACGACGAGCTCAGGGTCGGTGTCCCCGTAGAACATAGGCGTGGCCGGTGTCGTGTCTGCGGAGGACTAATCTCAGCTGCACTGTATTGGAACATTCCATTGGCTGTGCCTCAGGAATTCCTAAGCTGAGACCGATACATCCAAAGCGAGGTCAAGTCGCCCGATCACCGACGCGGCGGGACAAACGATGAGGGGAAGAGATGTCATGGGACACCACGGCAGATTCAAAGGACACGGCAGCGGGCATGGAGGTTCCAGGCGCGACGGCCGTGGCTACGGCAGGGGTGACGCCCATGAGCACGACGGGCATGGCGGCGGACACGGACGAGGGCACGGGGACCACGGACGAGGGCGCGGGGGCACACGTTCGGGCGGCATCATCAGATGGCCGATGCGGCTACATATCAGAGGGCGGCACCACTGAACAGGTTGAGGAAGTGATGGCCGGTCTTCGGCACGCCCTGGCGTTCGGCGATGACGTCACAGCGGGACGCGGCGGCGCATCGCCGGGCCAGGCCGTGCTGCCGACACACAGGACCACCGGGCTGGCGGATGTCCCACATCCAGAGACGAGGACTCCGCGTCTGGAGAGGAACTGTTGTGGTGGGTGATCCTGGTGCCCGGGTGGCCGTGTCGGGGCAGTGGGTGGACCCGCGGGAGGTTTGCGCGCGGGCGTGCTTTGTGTGACGTTGCCGGTCACCAGATACATCGGAACGTTGTCCTGGCCGCCGCCAGGCCCCCGGTGCGGGAGTTTGTGGAGGCAGGCAATCAGGGCCGGCTGCCGGAGCTGATCCCGTTGCGGGTTGGCCGGATGCTTTCCTCCCCGTTCGCTTTCTTCCGGGGAAGTGCCGGGCTGATGGCCGGTGACCTCGCCGCAGGCCCGCGCAGCGGTTTGAACGCGCAATTGTGCGGTGATGCGCACGCGGGGAACTTTGGGCTGTATGGTACACGCGATGACCGCATCGTGATGGACATCAATGACTTCGACGAGACGGCACCGGGCCCCTGGGAATGGGACCTGAAGCGCCTGGCGGCCAGCCTCATCCCGGCCGGCCGGGTCGGCGGCGTCTCCGAGGCAGGTTGCCGTGACGCGGCGGAGGACGCGGTGCGTGCCTACCGCCGAACCAGCGGGCATCTGGCCCGGTTGCCGTTCCTGGACTCATGGACCGCGCTGGGGGACGAGTCCGTGCTGGACAGGGTGAAGGCCGACGATCTGATGGACGACTTCGCCGCGGCCACCCGCAAGGCCAGGAAGAACACCAGCGCTCGGATCGCAGCGAAATGCACCCGTCAGGACGACCGGGAGTGGCGTTTTGTCCCCGACCCGCCGGTGCTCAGTGCGGTGACCGCGGCAACGGCCGATGCCGTGATCGGCGCGCTGCCGCTCTACGCGGAAAGCCTGCACGAATCCCGCGGGCATCTGCTAGCCCGCTACGCCGTGTCCGATGTAGCCTTCCGCGTAGTGGGGACCGGCAGTGTCGGGCTGCGCAACTACCTCATCCTGCTCCGCGGCAACGGGGAGGAAACGCTCGTTCTGCAGGCAAAGCAGGCAAAACCCAGTGTCCTGCACGGTTACCTGGGCCACCCGCGGCCCGAACATGAGGGCAAGCGGATCGTGCACGGCGCGCGGCTGGTGCAGTCCGAAACGGATCTCTTCCTTGGCTGGACAACGATCCAGGGGCGACCGTTTATCAGCCGTCAATTCCGCAACCGGAAAGGCGAGATCGATGCGACAACGCTCAACCAGACCACCTGGATGACTATGGGCGCCTTGCCGGTGCCCTGCTCGCACGCGCCCATTCCCGCTCGATCGACCCCCGGCTGCTGGCCGGATACTGCGGTGACGAGGTGTGGATGGACGCCGCGTTCGCCACGTACGCCGTCGACTACGCCGAGTCCGATCATCTCGAGCTTGTGAAAGCGGTGAGCGGAGGGAAGCTGGCAGCAGAAATCGAGGACTGATCCGGCCGCGATACGCCGCGCAGTGCCGGCCACTTCTCCGTCCATCCTGACACGCTGCCCTCATGTCGTGGCCCTGCTGAGAGGCGGCTTGGAACGGGCGGCAAGCCGGGCCCTGTGTACACCCATGGCCGTCGCTGCCCATCAAAACCTCTGTCATAGGCCCGGACCATGGCGCCGCCAGCCTCGCGCGGGCGACACCACCGGCTGCCACTTCACGTAGAGGTGCTGTTCGGTTCAAACCCTGAATCCCGCAGAACCGCCCATCGACGTGGATATCATGTGGGCATGGATATTGGCAGACCCACATCCGCTCCCGAGGAACCCGAGGCCCGGAAGCCGGGCACGCGGCCCCACCGGTCGAAGCGGCTATGGATCGTTTTCGCCACCGTCGTGGTCCTCACCGCCGGGGCGTTCTTCGCCATCGGCCGGCTGACCGCAGTCCCCGCACCGGTGCAGGTCAATGATGCCGGCGCTGACGCCGGATTCGCCCGGGACATGCAAACCCATCACGCCCAGGCCGTCGAAATGGCCCTGCTGATCCGGGACAAGTCCGCCAACCCCGAGATCCGCGCCATAGCGTACGACATCGCCACCTCCCAGCAACAGCAGAACGGGCAACTGTTCGCCTGGCTACAGGACTGGGGCCTGCGCCAGGCAGGCACCGCACCGCCCCGAGCATGGATGGGGGCAGATGCCGGTGCCGGGCATACCATGACACCGGACGCCGGAGGCGGAATGGAGAACGCCGGCGGGATGGCGGGCATGGCCAGCGCCGAGCAGATGCAGGCGCTGCGCCAGGCGTCCGGCGCCGAGGCCGACCGGCTCTTCACCGACATGATGATCCGCCACCACCAAGCCGGCGTCGACATGGCCAAGGCCGCCGTCCGCCTCGCCGAGACGTCCAAGGTCCGGGACTTCGCCGCGCGCATCGTGGACGCCCAGACAGCGGAGATCACCGCCCTCCAGGAACTGCGCGGCAGACTCTGACCCCGTTTTGGAAGAAAGCGAGAAACCCACACATGCCGCCATCACGGAAGAGCGCCGCGGAACGAAAAGCCATCCTGAAGACCATCCAGGCAAAGCAACGCGCCAAAGACAGGCGGAGGGCGTGGCTGATCTACGGCACGGGCGCTGCCCTGATCGCTTCGATCATCGGCGCCGTGACCTTCGTGCTCGTCGCTGAAGTGCAGCAGCGCGAGCAGGCCAAAGCAGCCGCGGCCCGGCCTATCGAGGGGGAACAGGACTACCCCGGCCAGTCCCGGAACCACACCCGCGAACCCGTCAGCTATCCCCGGACCCCGGCCACCGGCGGAGACCACGCGCCGGTGTGGACCAACTGCGGGACCTACACCGTCCCGGTGGAGCAGATGCAGGCCGTGCACTCCCTCGAACACGGCGCGGTCTGGCTCTCCTACCGGCCGGACCTTTCCAGTGAGCAGATCGCCGAACTGACTTCGCTGGCGGGCAACCAGGACTACGTTCTGCTTAGCCCCGTCGCCGGCCAGGCCTCGCCCGTAACCGTGACCGCCTGGGGCAAGCAACTCTCACTGGACAGCGGCAGCGACGGGCGCCTGGCGACGTTCATCCAAAAGTACCGTCAGGGTCCGCAAACCCCCGAACCCGGGGCCGTCTGCACGGGCGGCGTCCAGGGCTGACCGCGCGGCGGCGCCGCACCAGCAAGCCCCTCCACGGCGGTAAACAGGACATCAGAAAGCGTTGCGCCTGGACGGGCGCAAGTGAACGTTCCAGCCCAGATCATTGGACCAGAGCCACGAGGGCAATAGACCAACGAGAGTCGTCCCGGTTCCCGGTTCCCGGTCCCCGGTTCTCGGAACCGGACGCGATCCCCCAGACCTTCAGGTGGCCGGCGCCTCTCCCCGCGCCACCCATCAGTGGGGGTGGCCGGCGCGGGGAGGTTCCGTGATGGTCTTGACCGGCGCCGGGCAGAACTGAAGCCGCGCGAAGCGGTATGCTGGGGTGGTGTTGAATGAGTTTTGGGCCACCGCTTCCGCATCCTACAAAGCCGTCGTTTTCGGTGCGATGGGAGCGATCGCAGTCGGAATCGTCCTCACCGTTGTGGGGCAAATTTCCAGGAACGAGACCCTGAGCTTCATATCGCTGGCCGTCATCGGTGTGGGGCTGGTGCTTCACAGCGCAGGTGTTGTCATTCGCGGCCACAAGGTCCAGAAAAGCCTCCGGAAGTAGCCACCTGCCAGGCGGCGTCGGTGCCGGACCGGCGACAGGCGGGCCTCCTGACTGGCATCCGACCCGTTTGCGGGGAACCAGCCGGACAAGACACGGCCCGGACTGCCTCCAGGGGGTTGCTACGTGGGAATTGTGTGCCGCCGTCGGGCCCGCCGGCGCCTCCACAGCCAGGACTGGCTGCGCTCTGCAACACCCATGATCCGCACGGCGATGGCCCAGTAGGCGATGCCTGCGGCCACGGACAGCACCACGGCCAGTACTGGTTGGCTGTCTTTGAAGTCCGGGAAGACCACCCAGTGGGTGACGTAGATATACAGCGATGCGCTGGCGACGACTCCGACGGCGCGGTGAAGAACCCGGGGTAACGGGATGGCCGGAATCCACGCGATCATCAGGATGCCCGCCAGGATGGTGGCTTCGCGCCGGGGGGCGTCGAAGTAGCCCGGAAGGGTCGCCGCAGCGCCTGGCACTCTCCATCCTGGAACAGCTGCCAGAGCATTCATCCACCACGGACAGGCCGGTCAGTACCAACCCGGCACCGCGGAGCAGGTGGCTGTTGATGACCGAGAGCCCGTAGCAGTAGTACATGGGCAGGGTGGTCATTGCCCGGTCATCGCCAGTGATGCCGAGGTACCCGGCGATGGACTCGGCATTGGATTGCAGGTTGCTGTGCGAAAGCCGCACGAGCTTTGGGGAACCCCGTGGAGCCTGACGTGCTCAGGAGTAATGCCAGATCCGGGTGCAGTTCGTGGATGGTCCCGGCCCGGACCTCATCGAGCTAGCGCACCCGCCCCGTTTGCATCAGACGCAGGGCGGATGACGACGTCGGGATCATTGGCCGCCACGAGGGGATCAAGGGCCGTGGGTTTGTCCGCTGGCGCCAGGAGCAGCGGATGGCCGCCGGAGAGCGCGGCCAAGTAGGCCACGAGGGCGTCGATGCTGTTGTCGGCGGCGAGCACGACCAGCCGTCGGCAGCTCCCCAAACGGTGCGCAAGATCCTGTACGCGCCCGGCCACTTCACTATAAGTGACGGCCCGGGAACCCGTGAGGATGGCGGGCCGGTCGCCATGGCGGGCAAGCCCCGCGGCAAAGGCAACCCCGGCGATTTCAAGGGGAAGAGTCACCGCGGCACCATGGAGGGAAGCTTGCCTAACTTCAACTGGAACAATTAGGAGACGGTTTTGCGACGTATAGCGTCGGTTATTCGGGCTGGGGGGGTAGGCAAACGAGTGTCCGGCCTACTGTTGTGGCCAATGACCGTTTCGCCAACCCTCAATCTCCCGGACCGCCATCGCCTGAGCCTGGTCTCGGGCGGTTCCGCTTCGTGGTGATCAGTGCTGAAGGGCAAGGGCGCCCGGCCGTGGAGACGGCCCGCGGCTCCTGGTCAGGGCCCTGGGACAAAGGCCGGCGGCAATGGCCGCAAAGGTCCTTGGATACCAGGTACGGGGTCCTGGAGGCCGGATACCCTCCAAATGGGCCAGGGGCCCAAGGCCTTGCGCTGACGCCCGCGCAGCGATTTACAGGGAACGCTCAGGCTCCCGTAAACCTGCCGTCATCTGGCCCTTATAGGTTGCTTGGTGTCCCTGATGTCGCGCGAAGGAAAACCATGACACGTCCTGCTGTTCGCCCCGCCGTTCCCGGGCCGTCCCAGCCATCGGCTTCCACAGCCCGCAGACTGCCGTTCCTGGCCGGGCTGAGGTCCGATGTGCCGGCTTCCCTGGTGGTGTTCCTGGTGGCGCTGCCGCTGTCCCTGGGCATTGCGGCGGCCTCAGGCGCCCCGGTGATGGCCGGTCTCATCGCAGCCGCGGTCGGCGGGATCGTGGCCGGCAGCCTGGGCGGATCGCCGCTTCAGGTGAGCGGGCCCGCGGCAGGCCTGACCGTGGTAGTCGCCGGGCTGGTGCAGGAGTTCGGCTGGGCGGTGACCTGCGCCATCACGGCAGCAGCCGGACTTGTGCAGCTCCTGCTGGGAATCAGCAGGGCCGGGCGGGCCGCGCTGGCCGTTTCCCCTGTGGTAGTCCGGGCGATGCTCGCCGGCATCGGGATCACCATTGTCCTGCAGCAGGTGCAGGTGCTCCTCGGTGGCAAGCCGGCAGGGTCCGCCGTGGAAAACCTGGTCCGGCTTCCTGCCGCCTTGGCCGGGGTAGAGCTCCACTCAGCCCTGCTGGGCCTGGCGGTCATTGGCCTGCTGCTGGTCTGGAAGTACCTGCCCGCAGCCGTCCGTAAGGTGCCCGGGCCGCTGGCCGCCGTCGCCGCCGGCACAGCCATCTCCGTGACAATGGCACCCGGGATCGAGCGGATCACCCTGGACGGTTCGATCTTAGCATCAGTGGCCCTCCCGGACCTGCCTGCGGGCAACTGGGGCGCGGCAGGGCTGGCGGTCATCTCGGTTGCCCTGATCGCCAGCATCGAATCGTTGCTCTCAGCGGTGGCGGTGGACAAGATGCACACCGGAGCCCGCACCGACCTCAACCGCGAACTCATGGGCCAGGGATCGGCGAACATCGTTTCCGGGCTGCTGGGCGGGCTGCCCGTGACGGGAGTGATCGTGCGCAGCGCCACGAACGTGGAAGCCGGTGCACGGACGCGAAAGTCCGCGGTGCTGCACGGCCTCTGGATCCTGCTGTTCTCGGTCCTGTTCGCCGGACTGATCCAGCTGATTCCCCTGGCGGTCCTGGCCGGGCTCCTGATCGTGATCGGGGTCCGCCTGATCAAGATCGCCGAGATCAGGACGGCAGCCCGGACCGGGGATCTGGTGGTGTATGCCCTTACGCTGCTGTCCGTGGTGTTCCTGAACCTTCTGGAAGGGGTGTTCATCGGGCTGGCGGTCGCTTGCGCGTTTGTGCTGTGGCGGGTACTGCGCGTCTCCACCCACGCCCACCCGGCCCCGCCGGAACAGGGCGGTTGGCGTGTGACGATCGCCGGGTCCTGCAGCTTTTTCGCGCTCCCGCGACTGAACCGGGTACTGCACACGGTTCCCGAGGGCGCTGAAACGCTCGTGGAGCTGAATGCCGATTACGTCGACCACGCCTTCCGCGAAGCCGTGCTGGCCTGGCAGAAGCAGCACACCGCCGCCGGCGGAGCCGTCCTGCTCGAAGAACACGGCAACACTGCGTTCCGGGACGCGGCAGAAAGCACCCCCCGGCGCCAGGAAACCCGGGAGTTCCCGCTGCCGCCCCGCGCCAGCTGGCTCACAGGTTACTTTCCGGCCGAACGCGTCCAGAGACCGGAAGACTCCCGCGTTGACGACGGCGCAGGACAGCCGCTGGTACCTTCCATCCTGCAGGGCATTGACAGGTACCACCGCCGCCATGCCGACAAAGTTCTTCCGCACGTAAAGGACATGGCCGATGGGCAGAACCCGGACACCCTCTTCATCGCCTGCGTGGATTCGCGCGTGAACCCCAATCTGATCACCAGCAGCGGCCCGGGGGACCTGCTCACCCTCCGGAACATCGGCAACGTCCTGTGCCAGGAGGGCCAGGATCCCTCCACCGAATCGGCTCTGTCCTTCGCAGTGAACGCCCTGGCAGTGGAGTCCATCGTGATCTGCGGACACTCGAACTGCGGAGCCATGAAAGCCGTGATCGATGACGCCGCAGGCACGGCCCCGGCCCTTGGTCACTCCTTCGACACCTGGCTCGGCCATTCACGGCCCAGTTACGGCGAACTTTTGGACGGCCACCCGGTAGCGATGGCCGCGGCAGCAGCGGGATACAACCAGGTCGACCAACTGGGCATGGTCAATGTTGCCGTCCAGTTGGACAAACTCAGGCAGCACCCCATCGTCGGACCGGCACTGGCCGAAGGCCGGGTGCAGGCCACCGGGCTGTTCTTCGACATCGCCACCGCCCGGGTCATCCGCCTCAACGCAGATGCCATTGACACTTTTGGCGCCATGGCTGCGGCACCGATAGGCTCCGTATCACAAAGCACCAGGTGATACTTTGTGAAATTGGGTGGGGCGTGCCAACGGCACCCATGCCGCCGGTTCGGGAATTCGTGGAGACTAACCGGCTGGCGGAACTGATGCCGCAGCGCAGTGGCGGATGCTCTCCTCTTCGTCCAGGACGAACACCAGCGAACGGGTCGCCGCGAAGCGCACCCGTCAGGACGGTAGGCATTGGCGGTGCCGCCGCACCGGCGCTCAGCGCGGTGACCGGAACGACGGCCCGTCCCAGCTTTCGCAGGGCTGACGCTTTATGCGGACAGCCCGCACGAATTTGCGGACATCTGCCCGCGCTGCACACCGCGTCCGGGGCCTTCCGTGTGGTGGGGACCGGAAGCGTCAGATTGCGCAGCTACCCGATCCTGCTCCGCGGCGACGGGGAGGAAACACCTGTTCTGCAGGCCGGCCAGGCAATATCGAAGGGTCCTGAAGGTGTTTCCCGTGAGCATCAACGCCCGGTAGCCCGGTGCACCGGGCGATAGTGTCCCTCGGATGCCGCGGCTACGATAGGGGGCATGAACCGTCGTCTTGCCGCTGTCATCGGTATCCCTTCCCTTCTCGCTGTAACCGGCTGTGGCTTGGCGCAGGACGGCGCGAAAGGCATCGCCAGCGACGCCGCATCACAGGCAGCCACGGCCGCCGCTGACATGGTACGGGGCCAGATCTGCTCGCCGCTGCAGGACGGGCGGCTCAGCTCACAGGACAAACAGGTCCTCTCAGACCTGCTCTCCCCAGCGGAGACCGCAGGCGTCCCGGCCGAGTTCGTCACCCCGCTTGAGCAGATCGCGAAGGCCGGCGACGAGGTGCCGGGCGCCTCGGTCACGGCATTGCTCCAGGCGTGCGGCATCACACCGACCCCGGCGCCCACCAGCATGTAGCGTCCCCGCACCCGGTGCCGGGGTGCAGGCCATCGTGGACCTGTCCGCGGCCCAGTCCGCGATCACGAAGAGCAGTTGGTAAAACCGCCGTCACCGATGACTACCGCCGCGTCAGCGCCCCGCCGGTCGCCATCGGCGCGGCGCTTTCATGCCCGTCCGTCGCCACGGACCGTGACGGCCACCTCGTCAAATAACGCGACCGGTAACACCCTCCCAGCGAACTACAAGCTTAGTGTGAGCATAATATGATCGAAGCCTTGGTCAACCGCTATTTGACCAGGGCTTCGCCAATTCAAGGAACGAGCAACGAATGGCATAGTTCGCTACTAACAGGTGGTCCCATGAAGGTGGCATAAAACGGGCTACAGCGGTCCCATCCTCGCCTGGCAGGCGACGCGCTACCGCTGTTGAGCGGCGCACCACCCACCTGCAGAACAGGCGGGCCCGCAGTTTCCGGCGCCGTGGCCCTCGCATCGGCGCTCACGGTTGTCGGGTGGGTGCTGCTCCTGCTGGCCGGCGGGGCTGCCGCTTTCGTGCACCGCCGGACTGTCCCGCGGACTGCCCCCATTGCCCTGAGCAGTTTCCTCTCCCGCAAGTGAGGGCCGAACGCCACTATCGGTGAGCTGCCGCTTCTATGCGGACAGCCTGCAGGCTCACCGCCGACCGGTCCGGTCTGCGTCGGGTGTGGCGTCGTGGCGGCCGAGGTGGTTGTGCCACCGGCGCAGGAGGTGGTCGATGACGATGCCGAGCACGATGGCGAACGCCACCGCGATGCCGGCGCTAAGCAGAGGGTTGCTGTGCAGCCAGGGGAAGGAGCCGGCCAGGATGCCGATTCCGAGTGAATACACCACCCAGGTGAGGCATGCGAAGGCATCCAGGACTAAGAACCGACGGCGCGGGAAGGCGGTGGTGCCCGCGACGTAATTCACGGCCACCCGTCCCCACGGGATGTAACGGGCGGTAAAGATCAGCACGGCGCCGCGCTTCTCCAGCTCGTACCGCGCCCAGCCAAAAACCTTCCGGACCTGGGGTTTACGCATCCATCCCCAGCGTTCCACGCCGATTTTCCGGCCGAGCAGGTAGGCCATATTATCCCCGGCGACGGCTCCGAGCAGGGCGGTGACGCCCAGAACCTAGAGGTTGGGCTCGCCGCTTTGCCGGGCGAACGCGGCCAGCGCGACGATGAGAGTCTCGCTGGGGACAACCATCGCGAAGCCATCGACAAAGAAGAACACGAGCAATAGCGGGTAGATCCACCACTGCCCGGCCGCTTGGAGCACAGTTTGACTAATTAAATCCACGCGGGCAGCTCCCAGACAAAGATATAGGCGAGGTCTTCAGTGTCCCATGCCGGGGGTGTCGTTCGCAGGCGCAGTCCGATCCGCAGCCGGCCCCGGTTCGACCTGGTGGCCGGGTTGGCTCACCGGGGCCGGTACGACAACCTTCCGCCGGTCCGGGCCTCCCCGCGGCCGGTCCATCGATTCTGCGCCACAGGCAACGGCAAGAAGAATGTCAGGAAGAACGGCACACCGTGGACGGAACCCGCAACAATGAGCACCAGCTTCCTGTCCCGTCGTTTATTCATCTCGTAGTGGAAGCCCTGGCCCGTGCCAACCAGGTGACCCGCGATCGACCGCCAGGCCGTGCGGGTGCCGTTCCACCCCCGGGTGGCGCGGGATGCAGGTTCCAAGTCCGACGCTGCCGTACCGGTTTGGTAAGAGCAGGTCCTCGAGGCCGGAGAAATGCACGACGTAAAAGCGGCTGGCCGTGCATGGTGGCACGCGCACCGCAGCGCCACGACACCATCGGTCCGGCCAACCTGCAAGGCACCCCCGATGCCATTGACCGCTTGCTCGCCATCGTCCGCGCCTACCCTCCCGGACGTCAGGATCGGACAGGGACTCCCACTGGCCCGGGCTCTCCTCCGCCGCGCCCCCTCAAGACCGCGCCAGCACCCGTTACCCCCGGACAGCCGCACCAGTCCTGGCCCCGCCCCGTCACCAGGCCATTACACGGCTGATGTGCACGTGAAGGACCAGCCGTGCGCACGCGTCCGGGAACGGCTTGCCCACCGCGGGGCACTGCGGGACTAACGGTGCTGCGCCACGGGGCGCTTGGGGCAGTTAGACCTAAAGGAACACATGTTCCCTATCGGCGCCGACGGGATCAACGGTTCGGACATGGACCAGCTGAAAGAAGCCAAGGTTAGCAGTAACGGCGGCCGACGATTCCGCTTTCGTTAAGGCTGCTGAGGAACTGCCTCACTTCTGCTGGCCGATACGTATCGGGACCTGACCACGTCGAGCGGTGTGATTCCGGACTCCGGGACTCGCAGCGGTGGGGTATCGGGTGAGCCGGCGCAGCCGCAGGACGAGGTCATCGAACGCATACGGCGCGGTCAGGCAGTCATCCGCGGGCTGCATCCCACCACAGAGAAGGCTGTCGAGGTTTTCCCGGGTGGTCACGAACAGTGCCGGGGCTCCCGGAAGGGATTGCCGTGTCCGCGCCGTCCTCGCCCGGTCCCTGCCGTCGAGCAGGACAACGGCAGGGACGTCCTCACCCGTGCCGGCCGTTTCGGCCGTGGCCAGGGACCACCCGGCGTTGGCCAGGACCACTGAAATCTCGGCAGCCATCCAGGGGTCCTGATAAACGATAAGAATCGGGCCCATGGCGGGCGCGGGTGCGACGGTCCAGGGAGAAACCCCGATGCTGGGAATCATGTCATGGGCACGCATAGGAACAATGTTGCGCTGTCGGGATGAGTCCGCCCTGAACCCTTTCTAAGAAATTCCTGAGTGTGTCGAACCGGCGGGTTGTACCGGTTGAGGAGTGAACCTTCCTCTGCATTTCGCCGGGAAAGTTTGTGCGTGACGCCAACTACACGAGGGCTTCCCGCGGGCGGCGAGGCTGTCCAGGGCACGTGCCAACTCCTCTGCTGTCCCGTCCCGGTTTGGTTGCCGTGGCAAAGGATATTGTCTCCGGGGTTTCGTCCTTGACCGTTTCCCGGGTTTCAAAGAAATCGTGGCTGAGCTGGGAGAAGGATGTCGCAGGCCCCGGAATGAGTGCGAGGCCTGCAACATCCCCGGCTGTTCAGGGCGGGTGAGGGAGTGCTATTTGGTTTTGGGTTCGCGGTAGGCCAGGAGGCGGAGGGCGTTGGCGACGACGAGCAGTGTTGATCCTTCGTGGATCAGGACGGCGAGCCCGATGCCGATGGTCCCGGTGATGGTGGCCGGGATGAGGATGGCGACGACGCCGAGGCTGGCCCAGAGGTTCTGGCGGATGATCCGGCTGGATTGGCGGCTGAGGTTCACGGCGAAGGGGAGCCGTTGCAGGTCGTCTCCCATGAGGGCTACGTCGGCGGTTTCCATGGCGACGTCGGAGCCGGCTGCGCCCATCGCGATCCCGACGGTGGCGTTGGCCATGGCCGGTGCGTCGTTGACGCCGTCACCGACCATGGCGACCTTGTGTTCCCGGCCGCGCAGGTCGATCACTGCTTTGACTTTGTCTTCGGGCAGCAGGTCGCCGCGGGCCTCGTCGAGTCCGAGCTTGCCGGCGACTGCGTTGGCGACGGTTTGGTTGTCGCCGGAGAGCATGATCATGTGCCGGATACCGGCCTGGCGCAGCCCGGCGATGACCGGCCCGGCGGAGTCCCGGGGTGTGTCCATCAGGCCCAGGACGCCCAGGTACCGGGACCCCCGGCGGACGATCATGGTGGTCCGTCCCGCGGCCTCGAGCCGGGCTATGGAGTCCGTGATGTCTTTAGTCAGTGATGCGCCGTCGATTTCGCTGAAGAGCTGCTGCTTGCCGATGTGGATCTGTTCACCGTCGATCAGGGCGCTGATCCCACGCCCGGTGATGCTGGTGACGGCGCCGGCTGTGAGCGGCGGTGTGCCGTCCAGCCGGGCGCGGGCCGCCGTCACGATGGCCGAGGCCAAGGGGTGGTCGCTTTGGGCCTCCACGGCGAGGGCGACGGATAGCAACTCGGATTCCTTCACGCCTGCCGCGGGTTCGACGTCGGTCATTTCCGGTTTGCCCTCCGTGAGGGTGCCGGTTTTGTCGAAGGCGATCGCGCGGAGCGTGCCCAGGTTCTCTAAAGGTCCGCCGCCTTTGATGAGCAGGCCGCCGCGGGCTGCCCGGGCCAGCCCGGACAGGACGGCGCTGGGGGTGGAGATGGCCAGCGCGCACGGACTGGCCGCGACTAACACGGCCAGGGCCCGGTAGAGCGTGGCGGAGAACGGTTCGTCGATGACCAGGCCGGCGAACAGCAGCACAACGACGAGGATCAGCACGGCAGGCACGAACACGCGCTGGAAGCGGTCCGTGAACCGCTGCGTGGGCGAAATCTGGGCCTGTGCTTCGCTGACCATCCGCACGACGCGGGCGAGCGTTGAGTCCTTCGACAGCCGGGTCACTGCGATCTCCAGCACCCCGGGTCCGTTGACGGTTCCGGCGTAGATGCGGCTTTCGGCCGGGATGTCTGCCTCCTTCCGGGACGACTGGGGCCCGATCGGGGTCTTGTCCACGGGGATGCTTTCCCCGGTCACGGCCGCCTGGTCCACGCTGCTTTGGCCGAGGGTGACGTAACCGTCGGAGGGGATGCGGGTGTTGGGTTTGATGATGACGGTGTCACTGATCTGCAGTTCCCCGACCGGGATCTCCTGCTCCGAGCCGCCACGCCTGACGAGTGCGGTGTCCGGGGCGAGTTCGGCCAGGGCCTGGATGGCGCGCCGGGCCCGTCCCATGGCGTAGCTTTCCAGGGCGTGGCCGATGCTGAACAGCGCCAGCAGCAGGGCGCCCTCGGCCAGGTCCCCGAGCACCGCGGCGCCGGCGGCCGCGACCAGCATCAGGAAATCGATCTCGAACCGCTTGGCCATCACCGTCTGGATGGCTTCCTTCGTGGTGTAGTAGCCGCCGAAGAAATACGCCGCGACATACAGCGCGGTCGAGACCGCGTCCGGCACCGCAGTGCTGAGCCCGAGCAGGAACCCCGTTGCCAGGGTCAGGGCACACAGGATTGCGAAGATCAGCTCGCTGCGCTCACCGAAGATCCCGCCATGCTTATGATCATGGTCTTCATGCTTTTCGTGTTTGTGGTCGTGCGCATCTGCCTCAGGTGCGGGGGCTTCCCCGGCACTTGGCATGGAGGTTTGGGCGGGACGGGTCCGGTCTGCCCGCGGCGGTGTCCCGAAGCGTGCCAGGAGGTCCGTGATCGTCCTCTCCGAGGTCCGGTCCGTGAGGTATTCGACCGTCACCGAGCCGGTGGCGGAGACGTGGGCCTCCGCCACGCCGTCCAGGCCACGCAGCCTTTGTTCGAGTAGTTGCGCGCGGGCGGGCCTGGAGATGCCGTCCACGTCGATGCTGAGGTGGCCGAAGTCGCTGTCCACCCGGGCCCCCAGGGACAGGGCCAGTTCACGGATCCGGCCCAGGCTGATGAGACCGGGTTCGAAATGCACGCACAGTTGCGCCGCTTCGGCGCCGTCTGCGCGTTTGACGTGGGCATCGATGACGCCCTGCCGGGCCTGCAGACCATCGGTGAGGATGCGGACGCAGGCGTCCTGTTCATCCAGGGCCTCCGGCAGGACGGTCTTCAGGTCAAGCTGGGTATCGGTTGCCATGCGTGCTCAATTCACAGTGTGTCTGGGGCCCGGTCAGGGGTAAGAGGTGGGTGTGTAAGGCGTCGGGTTAGCCGAACAGGTCCCCGAGGAACCCGCCGCGCTTGCGGCGGTCGTGCCGGTCCCCGTGCCCGGAATCGTGGTGGCCGTCCCGACGGTCGGGGTACGCAGGCGGACCGTAAGGGGGCTGCGGGCTCGCGGGTGCGGGGTTCCGGGCTGCGTAGAAGGAGCTTTCGGCGTCCATCAGGGACTCCAGCTCGCCGCGGTCCAGGAAGATTCCGCGGCATCCGTCGCATTGGTCGATAATGATGCCGTTGCGTTCGTAGGGACGCATCTCCGCTCCGCATTTGGGGCAGGTGAGTGTGGAGGGTGAAGTGTTCATGATGATGGCTCCTGATGGTTGGGTTCGGTAGGGGGATCAGTGAGGGCAGGGGTTGCCGTGATAGCCGGGGAGTGGCCGACGTGGGTGATTGCCAAGTCCAGCAGCATCCGGACGTGGCTGTCGCCGAGCCGGTAAAACACGACGCGGCCCGCGCGGCGGGCTCCCACGACGCGGTGCGCGCGCATGAGCCGAAGGGCCTGGCTCACCGAGGACTCACTTAAC
Source organism: Pseudarthrobacter sp. R1 (assembly GCF_024494415.1). Classification (NCBI taxonomy): domain Bacteria; kingdom Bacillati; phylum Actinomycetota; class Actinomycetes; order Micrococcales; family Micrococcaceae; genus Pseudarthrobacter; species Pseudarthrobacter sp. R1. Next base: position 1,021,784 of record NZ_JAMKFI010000008.1, read on the forward strand.
CCGGCCACCGAAGCGAGGTCATGCACACACACCTCACCCGCTTCGAGCAGGGTGGCGAGGATCCGGACCCGGCCCGGGTCGCCCATCAGCCGAAACACCGCGGAGACCCGTTCGACATCCTCCGCCGAGGGCAACGCCGCCTGAAGGACTTCGACCTGCGCCCGGTCACCGCTATTGTCCCGGCGCGCGGGCGGGCCCTCAGGGCCCGGGATGGACTGAAGTCGTCTACTCATATGAACACGTTATCAGTTGAGCAGATAATGGCAATGGCGGTTCGGATTCGGGGTTCCGGGTGCGGCCTTCCAACCGTCCCGGATGACCTGTCCCGCAGCCCCCGTCCCTGCGCCTCAGGCGTCCTGGTTGGCGATGATTGGCAGCCTTGGTCGGCCTCGCACTGTGGTTGACCAGGCCACGCAGGATGAAACCGAAAATACCCACCACCACCGAGGCGAGGACGGGCCGGTTCAGCCGGGCGCCGGCGACGCGAAGGTCCACGGGGCAGGCGGCGTGGTGCTCATTCCCGGATTCCTGTTCCTCTCCGCCACGGGCCTGACCTGGTCCGGGCTGGCCGATAATAACGTCACCAGCCTCAGGACCTCCCTGAACTGGACCACCCCAAGCCCCCCCCGCACACCGGTGTCCACTTCGTACTCGGCAACCAGGTTGTCCTGGCCGGAAGCGTCATTGGCGGCTACCCATGTGGTGGAAATGACGGCCCACCCGCGGCACAGCCTGGGCCGCCGGGAGGGCTCCGGCCCGGCGCTTGCTGCGCGGCACCGTGGCCCCTCACGGCCGCCGTCGGTATAGTAGCCGGCGTATTTTTTCCCCTACTGGCTGCGGACCGGCTCGATAGAACTGGGCTGAAATGTAGGGCCGCCAAACGATCCCGGGATGCAGCCGCAATTATGTGGAAGACTCTCCAGATATAACTACTGGTGGAGGCCGGCAGGGTCCGGGTAGCAGCCGGACGGTCCTGACGGTCCATTCAGCCGGCCGCGCGCCGGATCGAGTAGAAAGGTTGGCTCCATGAGCAACGAAGATGGTCATGTCCACGCCAGCGCGGTGACTGCCGGAGCCCGGCACCGGACGCCTCTTCTCATCGCGTTCGGACTGACAGCCGCCTATATGCTCGTGGAGTTCATTGTCGGGATCGCCGTCAACTCCCTCGCCCTGCTTTCGGACGCGGCCCACATGGGCACCGACGTTCTGGGGCTTGGCATGGCGCTGGCCGCGATCACGCTGGCCGCAAAGAAGACCACCACACAACGCACCTACGGTTTCTACCGGCTGGAGGTTCTGGCTGCGCTGGCCAACGGAATCCTTCTGTTCGGGGTCGCCGGTTACGTGCTGTTCGAGGCGGTGCAGCGTTTTTCTTCTCCGCCGGACGTTCCTGGGATTCCGCTCCTTGTGGTGGCGAGCATCGGCCTGGTGATAAATCTGATCAGCTTCCGGCTCCTGGTCGCCGGTTCCAAGGAAAGCCTGAACCTAAAGGGCGCCTACCTTGAGGTGCTGGGGGATCTGCTGGGTTCGGTCGGGGTCATCGCGGCCGCGATCATCATATACACCACCGGGTGGACGTACGCCGATCCGCTCATCGGCGTGGGCATCGGGCTGTTCATCCTGCCGCGTACCTGGAAACTGACCCGGCAAGCGCTGCGGATTCTGATGGAATCGGCACCTCCGGGCCTGAACGTGGAAGAGGTCCGTGTGCGGATTCTGGCGCTTCCCGGAGTGGACGGTGTCCATGACCTGCACATCTGGACGATCACCTCAGGGCTGGAAAGCGCCACGGGCCACGTCGTTACAAGTAAAGGCGCAGACGCCCAGGCAACCCTCGATTCAGTCACCACACTCTTGGCGGAGGAGTACAACATCACGCACACCACCATCCAGTGCGAATCACGGCTGTGTGCCGAGCACGCCAGCCCTATCTAAAGGCCCGGGCCGCTCCCACACGCCGGAGGCCCGCCAGAACAGTCTCACCACCGCACTGCGGGAACTGGGCAGGATGGAGCTGACCCTCTTCCTGCTGGACTGGCTCCAGGACCCCGCCCCGCGCCGCAAAGTCACCGCCGGCATGAACAAGGGCGAAGCCCGGTGTGGGACAGCCCGTCTGGCAAATGCATATGTCTGTGCGGAGAGGATCTCACCAAAACCGGATACGTGTGTCCTGAATGTCGGGTGGTCGAGGAGCGAGGGGCAGGGGAGTGGCATGGCGTCGAGGATTTCGCAGAGAATCCGGACCACTGGATCGCCGTTCGCAAGTACGGCGTGCACATGGGCGTGGAGCTCTGTTCGAAAGTCCACGGCACCTGGAAGCGGTGGCCGATCGTGCTGGACCGGGACCTGGTTAATCCAGGGGATCTCAGACTTCAGCTTGTCGAAGGGCGCACCCGTGTGGGCATCCTGCGCGGCCGTCGACTGCTGGTGAGCGTGGTCGCGGACAGGCACTGGCCTGGGTCGGCCGCCGACGAGCATGAGCGGCCAGACACCAGCCCGCAGCGCGGCGATCAACGCCCATCATGAGATGCGCGATGAAGTCCTCACCTATCCGAAAGCCCTCCACCGTGACCTCGCCAACCCAGCTCGCCACTATGATCCGCTTTCACCTAGAGACCCTTGGCGAGACCAATGCGCATCACCCGTTCGAGCAACTATGTCTCGGTCTGACCCGCCGTCGAATCGTCAGCAACGTCTTGCCTGCGACGGGTCCGGTCTCAGCCGGCGGCGACGGGGGACGTGACGCCGAGAGCTTCTGGAGCATGGTGGCCAAGGAGCTGCCGGACACGTCACTCTTTACTGCTCTTGCCACTGAGGACGCGGTCGTCCTCGCAGTGACCGCGCAGCGCGGGAACGTTCCGTCCAAGATCCGGTCCGATCTGGCGAAGATCTGCGGCAAGGGGGAGCCGGTCGACCGCGTCATTTATTTCACCGTCACGCCTGTCGACACGGCGAAGAGGCATGAGCTCCAGGCACACGCGCGCGAACAGTATTCGATTGCACTGCAGATCTGGGATGCGCAGGCGATCGCGAACGAGATCGCCAGTGCGGACCTGTTCTACCTCGCCGTCGATTTCCTCCATCTACCATCCTCCCTCGCGCCCGTGCGCGAAGAGTCCCGTGATGAGCTCCCTGACTGGTATATCGAGGAACACAATCGCTGGCGAACACCTTCAGACCGCTCGGGCTCGATGGGGGAATTCGTCGACCTGCGGGAAGGCCTTCGGTTCTCCAGCCTTAATCCCGAAGCGCGTGCCGACCTGCCCGACTGGCTCGCTTCGGCGCGGGCACTGAGAGATGCAGCACATCGAAGAGACGATGTGCTCAACCGCATCGACTACGAAATCGTCCTCGCAACCGGGTTCGGGCTCAACACCCTGAAGCCGGTCGACGGGATCCTCCGCGGCTACTTCGGGCGGCTAACCTCCCAAGCATCCGACTCCGGCGTGCTGGTCGACGCCATCACCCTGCTGCGCCTCGTGCAGGCGACGTTGCCGCGGGGCGGGACCACCATCACATCGGATGAAGCGGAAGCATGGACCGAGGACTTGGAGAGGGTGCTTGAAGCCGAGCTGCGTGCAGCGCCCGGGATGAATGCGAAGGCGGGCCTGCTGGCAGCCGGGGCGATCCTCGCTCTCGGTCCCCGGGGCTTCACGCCGGAGGAACTCGACGAAGTCTCCGGCCCTGGTCCGTTGATGTCGGATATCCACCAGGAACTGAGCGCCGCCAAGCGGGAAGGACGCGGGCTCCCGGCTGTGCCGTCCGACGCGGAGCTGCGTGACCTCGAAGCAGGCATGAGACATTTGGTCGACCTCGTGGAGACCCTGCCGGCGGCTCCGATGGTACCCCTGGATGAGCTTATGTCGATCTTCGATTTCACAGCGCCTGCCCTAATCGACCACCCTGACTATCTCAAGGTGCGCCAAGCGCTGGACGATGTAACGATCGAGCGCTCGGGGCGGGCTTCGGCAGGAGATCGGGCACAAAGCCGCGCCATGGCTCTGCTCCAAGGAGACCGGGCCTTGGACGCCCTTCGTGAGATTCATTCCGCGAAGTTCAGCTGGCTCAACGGCGACGCTGCCGAGGGCGCGGCCATCATGATGCTGCTCGCGTCGGCCGTATACAGCGATCTCGGACTTCCGCTGGCCGCGAAGCAGTACGCGATGAGCGCGGTATCGGTCGCAAGAATGAGCGGCGGCCCCCATCTCGCCGTACTCGTGGCCCGGGGCATCATCCTGACTGCGACGTACGAGCACCAGGCCGGCCAGTGGCTAACCGCCACCGAAACGTTCAGAATCGGGATCTGGGCACAGGCACAACTGGCGGGTGATCCGTGGAGCTTCGAGCGCTATCCGTATTTCATGGACATGCTGATCGACCAGTGCCACATCCTGCGGGCCGCGTCTTCCCTTCGCCCCGGGCTGTTGCGTGCCATCGAAAGCGTGGTCCAGTCCACCCAGCTCGACGAACTCGTTGCTCCGATGCTGGCCTCGGTCGCACACATTGAGCCCCCCGGAGAGGATGAGACCGCAGACGCGGCGGACCGCGGGGGCCTTGGGCGGCCCTTCTCCGATGCAGGCCCGGTGCGCGAGTACAGCTGGGCCGCGCTCGGCAACGTATGGGTCGTGACCGCCCCGAACGAGCGGGCCCACGTGCTCGCGGCCGAGAGATTCGTGGCGGCTATGCAGATCACCCTCGCTGACCTCGCCGGCGAGGACCTCCTTCTCGTGCCAGGTGAGATCCGCGTCGAGGTCGAAGTCTCGGACCGGCCCGTGGAGCCCGGATCGGTGTTCACCGCGGAGTCAGAGCGCGACCGTGGCACAGTCGGGCATCGGGTGATCCTCTCCCGTTCGGGAGCCTTGGCACCCGAAGCGGACCAGCTCGAGGTCACCTCCGCTGTGCTCCAGGCGATCGTCACCCAGTCGCTCCTCGGGCAGCCGGCATTCATCGCCGTGATGGAGCGGACCTTCGAACGCGGGCTTCCGCACATGCTGACCTGCGTGCGTCCCTACGACGACCTCGTCGACGTTCATAAAGACTCGTTCTACGACGAGATCAGGGGCTTGTCAGGGGGTCTCATCGGAGCCGACAGGCCGCGGTCGCCAAAGCCCGCCACCGGACTGCGCAGGAAGCTTCCGGAACATGCATCGGCCTACGACCGTGCCGCGTCCATTGATGCGATCGCCGCACGATACGAGAAAATGCTGCCACCGGTGCGGCTGACGCTCCCGCGGCTTGCTGGGGACACGGACTTCATCAAACTTGTGACATCGCTGCGTGCCGAAGGGTGGAAGGACTGGCACCTTCTCCTCGCGGTCGTCAACATTGTGGTCAATGGACGCGCAGCGCAGCGCGGCCTGAACATGACAACCTCGATTACCAAGGCCGACGTCGAACGAGTCAGTTTGCTCACGCAGGAGGAGGAACGGGAGGAGGACCCGGAGCCGCTGCTGAAGATTTTCACCGAAGACAGGATGTGGTTTCACCTCTCGAACGCCGCGCTCACGACCGTACGTCGGTGGGGACTGGAGGTGCGCCTCAACCGTGTGGACCCACGATCGTTCCTCGGACTTCTGGGCGACCGCTTCAACTACTGGGACGACGACGTTGAACATGAGCCAATCTTCACGACGTAGCGATGACCACATCACACCGCACGACGGACCGGGACGGGCCGACGGCTAGTATCCAAGGATGGTCAAACAGATGAGGGACGCGGCCTTCAAAGCTGAGCAGTTTGCCGGTGTGCACCTTCCACACGTCACCGCAGTGAACCAGTTGGTCGAGTCCCTCCGGGAGCCTGAGCCTTCGACCGGCCGGGGGTGGGTGCCGTACGTCGCGCCTCTTCATGGGGGCTGGGAGGCCAGGATCCTGAGCATTTTGCGTGATCCCGGGCCGATGACCCACGAGACCATGGGCTCCGGAATGCTGTGTGTGGAGAACGACGACGATTCCGCAGCGCTTCAATGCCAACTGCTCGCCTCGGAAGACCTGATGCCTGCTGACCTGACTCCTTGGAACGCCTACCCGTGGTACCGCCACGATCAGTCCAGCGGTCTGAGGAGCCCGCAGATCACGGAAGGGCTGAACCCTTTGGCCCGGTTGATTGACCTGATGCCAAAGCTCGAAGTCGTACTCCTCCAAGGCGGCGAAGCGCAGACCCTCTGGAAGCGGTTCGCCCGCAAGCACCCCGGAGTCGCTGCCCGGTATGCAGCAGTGGAAACTTATCACCCTGGAAGGACTGCGCTCAGAGATCCTGATCCGGCAGTTCGGGAAGCTCGGGCCAACCGCCGTTTCGAAGCTTTTCGCGAGGTCCGTCAGATTCTGGGCCGCGGGCAGGATGGCCGCTAGATAGGGGACATGTCGCAGCCGTTTATCCATGACCTCCCCGCAGCCATCTTGCTTGGGATACGGCAGAGCCAAGCTCTTAGCTACGCTTTTCGGCCGGCCGGTACCTGTCACCAAAGGCGACCAAGGAGCTCTGGAGCAGCGTCATGCTGCTCAGTATGTCCACTGGCCGGGAACGGGATTCTGCCGGCAGTGGGCTGACCATCCAGGCGGCGAACACGTTGTGAGGAATCTTCCAGCTCATCGCCTGATCAAAGAGACGCAACACAGGTTCGTGGAAGAGCCCATCTTTGAGCTGGAAGCCCGGGCAGAAGGTTCCCTCGCCGATGAATACCCGAACTGCCCGGCGCATGGCCTCCGGGTCGCCGAGGGATTGGAAATGCGTCTCCAGGTCTGCCGCTGTCGGCAGGGTGAATTCTTCGCGGATGCTGTCCCAGATATGCTCCGGGACAGCGGGCCAAAACCGCTCAGCCTTCACATTCGACGCAGTAGGCATGGCCGTCCTTCTCGCTCGCCTTCTGCGAACGGTGGCGGACCAGGAAGCAGGACCAGCAGGTGAACTCATCGTCAGCCTGCGGGATGACCTGGACGACGAGCTCTTCGGCAATGAACTCGCCACCAGGGGTCAGGCCGTCCAGGGCGTCAGCCTCGTCGAGCTCCTGAACCACGGATTTCGCATCCGGGGCTTTGGCGGACTTCAGGGCCTCCAGGGAGTTTTCCTGGGATTCCTTGACGTCGGTACGCAGTTCATCGTAATCGGTTGCCACGGAGGTGCATCTCTTCTCTGTTGAGGGGGTATTACCGGTCCTGCAACGTATGGGACACGGGAGAAATTCCCTATAAGAGCGGAGCTGCATGGGCACACAATAAGAACCTCAGGGAACATGGCATTGCCGACGGTCAGTGGGGCACCTGGGGTTTCAATATCAGGAAGTGACACCTAGTCTGGGACAGAGCCGATGGCCGCGACATTTGCGGAACCAACCACCGGATTCGTGCGTCTTATCACTCTGGTCTTTGGGGGAACCTTGAGCTATCCGGAATACCCGCAGCAGCAACAGCCGCGCTTCTTCGATACTTCGTTCGACTACATGACCGACACCCCTCCAGGGACTGACCCGGACAGTGGCAGTCCCAGGCTCCGGGCGGACCATCAGTTGCTGTGGACCAAGACGCTGAACTCCGGCGTCCTCTTCGAGCCGACCGCGCCGCCGAAGCGTACGGACGGCTACCTCATCTTCACCGACCCCTCCAGGGCGATGCATTGGTACGGCAGTGACGCCATCACCCACTCCTACACCGGCCGGGCACGTACGGCGTCTCTGGCGAACGCCATCGCCTCGCTGAACGAGGAGCAGCGGGCCCGCTACCTGAATCCGCCGTACACCATCGGCAGCGCGATGATCTGGCCGGTCAGGAAGAAGGACCGACCCACGATGAACCAGGCGAGGGGGCTCAGGTCGCTCATCGCCGACCGGATGGATCTGACCCTGGAGTGCATCCGGCGTCATTACGCAGGAGAACCGGAGAGCCCACTGGCCAATGTCATCAACGCGTACGCGGACTTCTTTGCGTTCTTCGACGGATTCAAGGAGTTCGTGGACTTCTTCCACTTTCAAGACCTCGTGACGCCCGACTACGAAGAGGTTCGGTTCTACCTTCCCTTCGACAACTTCAAGCGTTCCGGGATGCCAGCCACAAAAGACGAGTACGTAACGTACCGGGAGGCCACGCTGGAGTTCATCGCGGCACGGAACCGTCGGATGGCTGAGTGGGTCATAGAGAACCACCCCGAGATTGAGGTTCGCCATTCAGACTACGCACGTCGCAGGGTCATAGTCCACGCATTGAAGCCATAGGGGGATTCATGGAACTACCAGCCATCCTGAAAGAAGAGAACGTTCAAGCCGCAGCCGAACTGCTCCGGCGCTACTACCTCGAACCATCCACAAAGACGGGGCTGCTCAGTACCGGCAGCTACTTTGATGAATGGGCGAACCGCGGCGACAACCCGGAGGTGAGGGACAGGATCACCGACAGCGACGCTGTCGCCGTGTCCATGCTCAGCGTCAAAGTGCCCGCGCAGGCCATCATCGGGCTGCAGGAACAGCCGTTGGCGACCAATATACGTAATCTCCTGGCTGATATACCCACCGAGGTGAAGATGAGCGACCTCACGGTCGCCGAAGCAGCAGCAACTCTCGGGGAGGGCAGCCCCTCATGGCTGCTCTGGCAGGAGCTGAGACGCACACCCAAAACGCGATGGGATGTCGGGGCCACCACAGCCAGCAAGATCATGGCGAGGAAGCGACCGCATCTCATCCCCATCTGGGACAAAGTAATTGGGGCAGTCGTGGGCAAAGACACCGCCAAGGACCAGTGGCTGAACTGGCACAACCTCTTCATGGAAGACCCCGACCTTGCTGGACGATTGGGGCGCATTCACAAGCTTTCTATGGTCCAGACACCCATTTCCGAACTGCGCATCATCGACGCCATCCTGTGGCGCTACGGCAAGGACCATGGCATCAAGGGCGGGCGAGCCGGCAAACTCGGAATCACCTGAATCCCGCCAGTGTCAGCGATGCCACGAGGAACCTGGTCGCATAGCGGGCCAGCGCCCCGCGCCAAGTTCGTAGCCGGCCAAGGTCTGCTGACTATAGAGCTCCATCGCCTTTCATCATTTGCTGCGCCAAACGAATCGGATCGTTGGGGTCCTGGGCCGACACAATTTCATTAAGCTTCGCTGTTAGGTATGCGAGAAGCTCGCGGTTCCACTCCAGTGGCGACCCGTCAAAGGAAATCGGTCGTTCTCTGCCCGCATTCTGAATGGCACAAACGACCAGACCGTACATCTCCTGTGTGGAGTCGAGGATGAAGTCCTTTAGGGCCGCGTGTTCGGATGCGCCCAGATCACCCTGCTGCTGGTGATGATTACTGTGTTGAAGCAAGCACAGGCTTTGTCCCGCGTATGAAATGTACTTCTCAATGAGCCATTGACCATCCACTTCGTCATTGGTCATGTAGGTCCTCAAGGAGTACCGGTAGAGCATGGGTTGAAGGTACTGCTCCATAAGCGGCCACAGCATCCGGGGGTTGTTGCCGTTTTCAAAGTACCTAAACGACAGCTCTTCCATGGCGGCGGCAAAGGCTGGCAGAGACCGCCCATCCGCAAGGTCAGGTATTCGGACGGCAGGCCTTGAATCCTGGATATGTTTGGGCTCCGGGCGCAGCGGTATGTGGTCCGTTGACGTATTGTCCAGGCTGGGAGTCAGGGCTTTATCAATAATCCGAAGTAGCTCGGATATACCCTCCATCGCCTCGCCGTAGAGGTTTGGTGGGAGCCCCTCCAGCCAGACCGCGATGCGCATTCGATTGCCGTCACGGAACCAGAGCGAGGCAATGAGATTGTTCGAAGGCCCTTGATAGTCGATATGGCTGAGCGCCGGAGCGGACGAGGCGGGCATCAATATGGAGCAGGCATTGAGTTCTCCAAGCTGAGCAAGTATGGGGCTCCCTTCGGCAGGGTCATCCGCCAAGAGGTCGCTTTCCTCGAAGAATCCGATTACACCGTCCTTTGTAATGATCCAGCCATCCCATCGCCGCTCTTCTGCCCGTTCCCCAGATACGTAGGTAGCAGGGAGCATTACTCGATCCCCGAGGAAGGACAGGTCGACTGTCTCGAAGTAGCGGTCCGCTCCTTCCGCCATCGCTTTTACTTCGCGCTCCGCTGTTCCTGCCGGATAGCCAGCATCGAATACAGCGCCGCCGGCCGCGCCGAATACCCGATCACACATCTCCTGGACGAGAGCTGCCCTGGCGAAGGGATCCTGGTCGTTCTTGAGTTGCTCCTCGTACTTGCTGATCAACCAGGCCGCTTCTGCTCTTCCAACTATCGGTTGGGGAATACCGGGGATCCTGCTGTTACGAGGCAAGTAGGCTACCTGTCCCATAGCGATAGCAATCGCAGGAGGCACACCCAGAGCCTCAAGTCGACGTCGGACATCATCGGCTGCGCCGTCCAGGATTCTCCCCATGGTCATATGATCTGACCCCAATGGTTCAACGACAACCCTAAGCCGAGAAACTCCCTGCCTTGACAGCGGCCGAAACCATGTCTGGTGGAGACGGGCCCGGCGGGAAGAGACCTGGTGCGAAGGATTGCCCCCGTCCCGCTCGGTTTGGTCGTGTTGCCTGTAGGCTGCAGATCAGCACGAACCCGGTGAACGCACTCGACGACACACAATTCCTCGCTGATACCGTGGAAAGAGGGCAAATGGTCTCCTTTTGAACATGTGTGAGTCGGGGGAAGCATGACGGAGTGGAAGCCGGGTTGGTGGGCACGCGCGTTCAGAGGTGCCGGGTCATGGGTGCTGTCGATCCGTGAGGGCCGCCTGCGCGTCTGCGGAATCCCCCAGGAGGTGGACGCTGATGTCATCGGCGTCCTCGGACTCGCAGTCGATGAGGGCTCAGGGCAGCTCATCGTCACTCTCGTCCACGGGACGGAGACGGTGCTCAATGGGCTGTCTCGTCGCGCAGTGCGTGAGGTCGCCGCGGCGTACCACTCCGAGCTCGATGAGCGACGGCATCTCGCCGCCCTGCTCTCAAAGGCTGAGGAGCAGGGCGAGACGGCGCGCCTGTGGTGGTCCCGGGTGCAAGAGGTGATGAACCGACCCCGGTGGGCGGACCAGGACACGATCGCCGCACTCGAGGGCTCTCGTCCAGATGTCGCAGCGTGGTTGGCTGCCGACAGCGATCCGAGGCTCTCCGGGCTTCCCAAGGGTAAACGTGAGGACCAGCGTGCCGCAGTCGACGCCTGCCGCACCACTGACTTGTCAAGGTGGGCTGCCCAGCGGAATGAAGCATTCCTGGAGTGGGAGAAAAATGAGTTGGCGGACTTCTTCCGCACGGTCGAGAAGTCGCCGTTGACGGAAGAGCAGACGAGGGCGACGGTCTGCTTCGACAACAGGGTCCGGGTTATCGCGGCCGCAGGCTCGGGGAAGACCTCGACGATGGTGGCGCGCGCCGGGTATGCGATCCGGCGCGGCATCGCACAACCAGCTGAGATCCTCGCCCTCGCATTCAACAAAAAGGCAGCCGGCGAACTCTCGGACCGTCTCGTGTCCCGCCTCGGCAATGATGGTGCCGGCGTGGCGTCGAGCACGTTCCATGCCTTCGGGCTGCGTATCATCGGCGAGGCCACTGACCGCAAGCCGTCCCTTCCCGACGACCTGACCGCGGACAATGGGATCGGGCGGCTCGCGAGGATCGTGGATGTCCTCCGCGACCGTGACCCGGCCTTCCGGCGGGACTGGGACCTCTTCCGGCTCGTTTTCGGCCGGCAGCTTCCGGATCTCGGTGATGAAGCCGATCCTGAGAAGTCGGACAGGAACACAGGTACCAGCGGCTTCGGTACTCTCGCAGGGGAGATCGTCAAGAGCCAGGAAGAGGTGATGATCGCAAACTGGCTCTTCCTGAACGGTGTCAGCTACCAATACGAACGTCCCTACGCGTACGACGTTGCGGACGCGCACCACCGTCAGTATCAGCCGGACTTCTACTATCCGGACATCGATGTGTGGCATGAGCACTGGGCGCTCGGTTCAGCCGGCAACCCGCCGCCACATTTTGACGGGTATGCCGACAGTATGGCGTGGCGGCGTCAGACCCACAATCGATACAGCACAAGACTTATCGAGACAACCTCGGCAACCATCCGGGACGGGTCCGGGTTCGAGCACCTCGAGCAGGAGCTGCGCCGGCACGGAATCCAGCTCGAGGAAGACCCTTACCGGGAAGCAGCCGGGGAGCCACCAATCAGCGACCAGGCGATGCTGGCGCTGATGCGGTCCTTCATGACACATGCGAAGGGCAACCGCCTCACCCCTGACGTGCTGACGCAGCGGGCCGGCCGGACTTTGCGGGCCAGGCTCTTTACACGCCTGTACGGCGTCATCCTCGCCGAATGGGACCGTCAGCTCCGCGCTGCGGGCCAGATCGATTTCGAGGACATGCTGAATCTCGCCACCGATCACATAGAGTCCGGCCGGTGGATGAGTCCTTACCGGCTCGTCATGGTCGACGAGATGCAGGACAGCAGCTCTGCCCGTGCGGCGCTGGTGAGGGCGCTGATGAAGACTCCTGGAAACTACCTGTACGCGGTCGGCGACGACTGGCAGTCGATCAACAGGTTCGCGGGCTCAGACCTCAGTGTGATGACCCGCTTCGATAATTGGTTCGGGACAGCGTCCACCATCTGGCTGGACCGCACCTTCCGGTCCCCGCAGTCCCTGTGCGATGTCGCCGGTGGGTTCGTGATGAAGAACCACAATCAAATCTCCAAGAACGTCCGATCTTCAGCGCCGGAGGCTGTCGAGACCGTATGCGCCGTCAGTGTACGGGAGCGCAGCCACTACGGATCGGTCGTTCGGCAGTACCTGACAACCCTTGACTCAGAGCTCACTGAGCCAGCCACTGTGCTGCTGCTCGGCCGGTACTCCCGGTCCAAGGACGATGTCATCTCGGCGCTGGAAGCCAGATACGCCAACCTGACCATCGAGTTCAACACCGTGCACGCCTCGAAAGGAAAGGAGGCAGACTACATCGTTGTGCTCGGCCTTGAGAGGAACGGATTCCCCAACATTGTCGAGGATGATGCTCTCCTGCAACTGGCCATGGCCGCCCCCGACTCCTACCCACACGCAGAGGAACGACGCCTGTTCTATGTCGCACTGACCCGTGCCAAGCGCTCAGTGCTCTTGGTGACGCGCGCCGGTAGGGAATCAGCGTTCCTCCTCGAGTTGGTCGGAGATCGTGTCGTCAAGATCCGATCCGCGACGGGCGACGATATCACCCCAGTGGTCTGCCCGAAATGCAAGAAACACACGATGAGGGAACGCAAAGGGCGCTACGGCCGGTTCTTTGGCTGCACCGGGTACCCGACCTGCAAAGGAACGATGAAACTCGCTGAGAGTTAGGGACAAGGATACGTCCCATGTTCCGAGGCGCAGGCTCTACGCTTCGCGATATTTTGGCCGGCTGACGAGTCCAACCCACGTGGTCGGCCAAGCCGAGCCTTGCGGAATGCAGCACTTGCACGAGGCCATCATCACACCGATACACAGACCAAGGGGGTCACCACCCTTAGAAATGTATGCTTGACGGGTGCGAGCCGTTGCCTATATCCGCAGATCCAAAGACCCCGCCGAGGGCAACGCGTCGCTCGTCGACCAGCGCGCCTGGATCATGGCGGAAAGCCGGAAGCACCACCACAAGGTCGCTAAGCAGGACATCTTCGAAGAGGTCGTAAGCGCGTACCGCGACCGGAACCGCCCCGAGCGCGACCGCCTGGAGAAGGTTCTTGCCGAGGGTGACGTCAAGGCGCTCTACGTCCGGGACCTCGACCGGCTGGCGCGGCGGCTGATGGACACCGCCCGCATCGTCGACACCTGTAACCGCCATAACGTGACGATCTACACCCACGACCGGGTGTTCGCCCCACGGTCGCCCGACACCATCCTGCTGATCTCCGTCCTCGGCGGCCTGGCCGAGACCGAGGCGGCGACCACGAGCAAGCGGCTCAAGCGCACCGCCGAGAACATCCGCCAGAAGGGTGGATGGAACGGCCCGCCACCCTACGGCTGGGTGCTGCCCGAACAGCGCAATGCCGACGGCGTGAAGACGCTGAAGCTGCACCCGAAGGAGAGCCGGACGGTGCGCCGGATCGTCGACTGGCGGCTCGACGGACTCTCCGTCGCCGAGATCGTCCGGGAGCTCAACCAGCAGGGCCTGACCAACCGCGAGGGCCGGCCGTTCCAATACCGTGCCGTCGCCTCGCTACTGCGCCATCCGCTCCTGGCCGGATACAACTCCCTCACGGCCAAGGCCGATGGACGCAGCGCCGGCCCAGGTCCGGACTTCCGCGATACGCGCACGATCGTCATCGACAAGGATGGGCGTCCGGTCAAGAGTCATGAGGCGGTCTGCACGGAGGCCGAGTGGGAAACCCTGCGCCTGCTGATGAAGCCCCAGCCGCTCAAGCGGACCCGGGCCCGCGCCGGAGGCCTTCCCCTGGTCGGCCTCGTCTACTGCGCCGGCTGCGGCACCAAGATGACCAGCAACAGGTCGATGGGTGAGTCGGGAGCGTACGTGTGCAACGGACGGATGCGCGGCGCTGACTGCCCCGGCGTTGCAATCAACAGGGAAGCCCTGGAGGGCTTCATCCGTGACGTCGTCGCAGGATCGCTCGACAGCCCCGAAGTGATGGAGCTGCAGACCGAGAGGCTGAACCAGGCCGCGGCCGGGAGCATGAGCTCGGAGCTGTCCGAGCTCCACGAACAGGCTGATGCCCTGGGGGACTCCATCCTGATCCTGCGGGCCCAGATCAACACCGCGCCGGCCAGCGCGATGTCGGCACTGCTGAACCGCATCGGTGAGGAGGAGGCCCTCAAGGGTCAAATCGAGATGCGGATCTCGGAGAAGACCGAGGGGCGACCGAGGGCGATCCCCGACATCAGCGGGGCCGAGTTCCTCGAGCTCTCCGAGACGGAGCAGAAGTCCATCATCAGGGCTTTCCTCCGCAAGGTCGTGGTCTACGCCGACGACGGAAAGCGCGGGTCGGTCAAGGGGATGTTCGGCTCCCAGGGCACGAACCTGAGCCGGATCGGCTTCTGGTATCTCGGCGAAGCGGACGACCAGGAGCCGCGCCGCGGGGGCGGGTACTCGCTCATGCCCTCGAACGGCAGCTACCAGTGCCCCAAGTGCGAAGAACCCCGGACGTTCCGCTACCGGAACAACCTGCGCCACCACATGAACTACGCGCACCCGCAGCCAGTGCCGTGTCCTGAGTGCGGCGAGGAATTCCCTTTGCCCGGGCTGCCCAGCCACCGCCGCAACAAGCACGGGGTCAAGGGCTCGCGCCAGTCCTGGAGCTGACTCTCGGGGACTAAGCGGCCCGACGGCGACCCAAGCGCGCGGGCTTGGCTGCCTCAGCTGCCTCCGCCCGCCGGATGGCCACCGAGGCCGCCACGGCGGCTCCGGCATGGATGGCCTCCACCGGGATCGGGCGGACGGCGATCGCGGCTGCAGCTGCCGCCGAGATCTGCACTGGCCTGCGCGGGGAGGCAGAGGCAGACGAAGCCACACCGCGTTCAGCGGTGGTGACCTGTCCTGCCATGACTGCCTGCCTCAGATAGCTGTGCTTTGAATGCCTATCGGCACTCTATCAACTAATGAGTCAGAGGATCAATCGAATGGAATCTGATACGAGTCGAATCGTCACACTCGGGGATGAGTCGACGAGATGGAGGGGGCTCAGGCTGCGGCAGTCCCGGTGTCGCTGATCCCGGCCAGCAGCCACTGCTCGGACAAAGGGTCGCGGCGCAGCTCGAAGGTTCGCAGCGCCGAAGTGGACGTCAGGCGGATTATCTACCCTTTCCCAGCGTATTGGCTGGTCAGCGCAGAGCCGGGAAGCGAGTCACGTAAGGCACGTACGCTATCAGGCGTTGGGGGAGCGGCGTTCGATCAGGAGGGTGTCACGCCATGTGCCGCTGAGGGGTCCGTGGCCCATCTTGGCGATGCGTTGCCGGCGGCCGACGATGACGTAGCCGTGGGCGAGATGGAGCTTGAGGCTTGCTTCGTTCTCGGGGAAGACGCTGGCCTGGATGGTCCAGATCCCGCGCCGACGGGAACGATCACCGGGCTGTGGTGTCGATGGTGGACCTGTCCCGGGCCAGCTACGCCGAGATGTGGCAAAACCTCATCTGGGCCACCGTCTACAACGTCCTCGCGGTTCCTTTGGCGGCCGGTGCCCTTGGCCTTCGCCGGGGTCGTGCTGTCCCCGGCAGCAGGGGCGGTGCTGATGTCCGTGTCCACGATTGTGGTGGCTCTGAACGCCCAGCTGCTGCGGAGGCTGAAACTCAATCCCTCCCAGCCACGTTGAACAAGAGGCTCTGATCCGGCAGGGATAACCCCTGCCGGTAGGCTTAAGGCTCTGAACAACCTGCACGGAAGGGAGGGAAATGTTGTGAGCTCACCATCTCGTGGACCCTTCAGCGTGTTCTTCCTTCGTGCAGGCTTCCTGACCGCGGCCTTGGCCATCATTGCTGGTATCTTCGGCATGCACATCATCACCTGCGCACACCAAATGAGCGCAGCGAACAGCATGCCGGCAGCAGCCGCCGGGCCGTCGCTGGAACTGCAGAGTATGCCGACCGGGCACTCCGATGCACCGGGCGAATCCACGGACGGCGCGGCAGTTGGCACCGCGGCAGCTGGCTGGTCTTCTTCCTGCGGCCCTGACGGGTCCTGCCCGGAGATGTCCGCAGGCGGCAATGCCTGCGTGTTGTCCCCCGGAAGCACCTCGCTTTCAGCCCCGGCGCCGGGAACAGCACCCTATGCCTTAACGGACTTCGGTGCGGCGGCTGCAGCCAGCACGAACTATTCCTACTCACCGGGCAGCCCCTCTCCCGGTGACCTCTGTATCAGCCGGACGTAAACCGGCACGACGCGCCGTGTCCTTACCGGCGCGGCTTCGAGCTACATCGGCACGCATAAAACAGGCCGCCCCCGCTCAGGGGACCGTCACTGCGTGCAATCCCAAGGGCGCCACGCGCCGCTGATACTTTTGAGGACGCTGATTTCCATGATGAAGATGAAAAAGACCCTGACCATTTCCGCTGCCGCGATCGCAGCAGCAATCGCCCTCGCCGGCTGCGCCGCCGGCACTGAAACCGGAAGCCCGGCGACCAGCAGCACGCCCGGCATGAACCACGGCGGCTCGGCAATGCCCTCGGGTTCAGCATCGGCAACCTCGACCGCCTCCGCTGAGTTCAATGACGCGGACACCATGTTCGCGCAGATGATGATCCCGCACCACACGCAGGCCGTGACGATGAGCGAAACCATGCTCAAAAAAGAAGGCATTCCCGCCGCCGTGACGGAGCTGGCCACCAAGATCAAGGACGCGCAGGGACCGGAAATCGAGAAGATGACCGGCTGGCTTCAAAGCTGGGGACAGCCCACCGCGATGCCCACCAACATGCCTTCCGCGCACAGCATGTCCGGGATGATGGGCCAGGAGGACATGACCAAACTCGAGACCGCACAGGGCACCGAGGCCGCCAAACTCTTCCTCACCCAAATGATCGCCCACCACGAAGGGGCCATCATGATGGCCAAGACCGAAACCACCGACGGCAAGAACGCCGACGCGGTCAAGCTCAGCAAGGACATCGTCACAGCGCAGGAAGCCGAGATCCAGGAAATGCGGCAACTGCTGGTAGGTCTCTGACTCCCGCTGATCAGCATCCGGGCACCGTGGCCCTCCGGGGCCGCGGTGCCTGCCCCATCTCCTCCCGACATCTGGAGTTTCCATGCCCTTCCCAATCCCCAACCGTTCATTCACCGCAGCCCTGACGGCCGGTGCCCTCGTCCTGGCCCTGGCCGCCTGCACCCCGCCCAACGCCCCCTCGACCGAGGCACCCCCGACGGCAACAAGCGGGCTGCCCGGCACCCACATCCACGGCCTGACCATCAGCGGCGACACCAGCCAGGTGCTGATGGCCACCCACGACGGCCTGTTCGACGTCACCAAGGAACCGGCCACGAAGATCGGCGCCACCAACGACCTGATGGGCTTCACCCCCGGCAAGGACCAAGGCACCTTCTACGCCTCCGGCCACCCCGGCCCGGGATCAGACCTGCCCGAGCCTCTCGGGCTGATGAAATCCAGCGACGGCGGCAAGACCTGGGAACCGCTCTCCCGGCAGGGCGAATCGGACTTCCACGCCCTCACCACAACCAGGTCCGGAATCATCGCCTCCGATGCGGAACTGCGAACCAGCCCCGACGGGAAGACCTGGAAAACAGTCGCCGCCGGTTTCGCCCCCGCCGCCCTGGCCGGGCACCCCGACAGCGACACCGTGCTGGCCACCACCCAGGAAGGAGTGCAGCGCTCGACCGACGGCGGCAACACCTGGACCCTGCAGAAGCAGGCCCCGGTCATCCAGTTCGCCACGTTTCCCCGCCCCACCGAAGCCGTGGGCGTTGAACCGGATGGCACCGTGCACTATTCCTCCGACGCCGGCGCGACGTGGACACGGAAAGGACGGATCGACGGCCAGGTGCAGGCCATAGCCGCCGCCAAGGGCGCCGATGGAAAGCTCTCGGTCTGGGCAGCCACCGCCGAGGGAGTCCTCGTCTCCACTGACGGCGGGGCCACCTTCAGGTCCGCCAACGCATCCTGACTCCTGACATCGGGGACGGGCGGAGGCCACGGAGGGGCAGACACGTGGCCTCCACCGGTCTAGGGTAGGGCCGGAGGGCCGGTAACAGCCAGCCCCCCGTCACCGATGACAGGAGCAGGATCATGACCCACCACATCAGTGCAATGATCGGCGCGCATCCGAAGGGGACGGGCAGCCTGGACAAGGAGAAGCTGGCCGAATGTATCGCTGCCTGCTTCGAGTGTGCCCAGACCTGTACGGCCTGCGCCGATGCGTGTCTGGGTGAAGACATGGTCGCCGACCTCGCGGTATGCATCCGCACCGATCTGGACTGCGCCGACATCTGCGCCGCCACCGGCAACGTCCTCACCCGGCTGACCGGCACCAACACCGACCTGACCCGGGAGGCGCTTCAGGCCTGCCGGACCGCCTGCGCCGTCTGTGCCGAGGAATGCGAACGCCATGCCGGGATGCACGAGCACTGCAGGATCTGCGCGGAAGCCTGCCACCGCTGCGAAAACGCCTGCGCAGCCCTGCTCGACTCGATGGTCTAAGACCCCTCGGGCGCACCATCGCAGCCTGCGCGGATCCAACCCGCCGGGCGACTTAGCGCCGGGCGACCAAGGTGAAGGCAGGACCGCCATCAGCGGCACCATGTGGTCCTCACGGCACGTGGTGGCGATTCCCTTTGCCGTCCGTTTCGTCGTGCTTCCCAGGATCGTGCCCGTTTGCGCGAGTATCGAAGCCATCAACGGAACCGGCGCTTTGAGCCGTTGATCCGGACCGCGGACGGGATCTGAGGACCAGGAAGACAGCGAGGGCGGCAAGAAAGAGCAGAGCGGAAACCCAGGTGTTCACGCGCAGACCCAGAATGGTGTTGGCGTAGTCGGAGCGCATCAGTTCGAAGACAAAACGGCCGGCGGTGTACAGGACGACGTAGAGGGCGAATACGGAGCCGGCCCCGAGCTTGTACCTGCGGTCCAGGAACACCAGCAGCGCTGCGGCGGCCAGGCACCACAGTGACTCGTAGAGGAACGTCGGCTGGTAGTATCCGAGGATTTCCGGTGTTCCGTCGGCGGTGACTACGGCCTGGCCGGTGGCCGGGTTCATGTTGTGGATCTGGAGTTTCCAGGGCAGGTTTGTCGGCTCGCCGTAGAGTTCGTTGTTGAACCAGTTGCCCCAGCGGCCCATCGCCTGGGCCAGGAGCAGGCCGGGTGCGGCGGCGTCGGCGAATGTTGCCAGGCGCACGCCGGTGCGCCGTGCCCCAATAGCGGCGCCGGCCAGACCGAGGGCGACGGCGCCCCAGATCCCGAGACCACCCTCCCAGATCCGGAAAGCGCCCCACGGGTCTTTGTCGGGCCCGAAGTACAGCTGGTTGTCTGTGATGACGTGATAAAGCCTGCCGCCGACGATGCCGAATGGAACCGCCCACATGATGATGTCCATGGCCTGCGCCGTCGTGCCGCCCCGAGCCCGGAAGCGGCGGGCTGTCAGCCAGGCGCCTATGACGATGCCTGCCAGGATGCAGAGGGCATAGAAACGTATCGTCAGCGGCCCGACTTGGACGGCGCTGAGCGTCGGCGACGGAATAAAGAAGCCGGGCAGTACTGAAGGTTGCATGGGAATCTGTCCCTTATTAAGGAGAAGAGGGCCATCACGCCCTTCTTGATCGTAATCGCAAAGGCAGCGGATGCTTGATCGGTACACGTTGATCCGTGTTGCCGGGGCGGGTGTCCCCGGCTTACTGCAGGCATCATTGGGAGGATTCCGGCGGGAGAATCTGCAACGCGCCCCTCCCTGGCCAGGCTCGATGGATCCCGTGGATGTTGTAACCTCTGCCTGAATTCGCGCGGCGCTGCTTCCTTAGATGGCGGGTTTGTGGTCCCTGCCACGCATCCGGACGGCGACGATGATGCCGGATGCTGCCGTGAGGGCGCCGACGACGGCGATGGCCGCGGGGACGCCGTAGGCGTCGGCGAGGAGTCCGGAGAGCAGGGCGCCGATGGCGAATCCGCCGTCGCGCCAGAGCCTGTAGATGCCGACGGAGCGTGCGCGCCATGCGGGGTGGGCGACGTCGCCGATGGCGGCCAGCAGGGTGGGGTAGACCATGGCGGTGCCGGCCCCGAGAAGGATGGCCGCGGCGAGCCAGGTTCCGAAGCCGTTTCCGATAGCAACTATGGCCAGGGCTGCGGCCTGGACGAGCATGCCTCCGGCGATCAGCGGTTTGCGCCCGTATCTGTCGGACAGGGCACCGGTGACGAGTTGCCCTGCTCCCCAGACTGCCGGGTAGACGGCGGCGAGGATGCCGATGCGTTCGATGCTCAGCCCTGCGGCGGCGAAGAGGACGGGGAACAGTCCCCAGACCAGGCCGTCGTTGAGGTTGTTCACCATCCCGGCTTGGCTGACCGAGGATAACGATTTGTCGCGGAAGCTGGTCAGGGTGAAGATTTGCCTGTTGCTCAGCCCCGCGTGGGTTCCTGCGTGAGCGGCTCTGTGTGTGGCTGCTTCGGTTTTGGCATGCTGGTGCGTTTCGCGGATGGTCAGGATGGAGAGTCCGAGGCCGACGGCGATGAAGGCTGCGCCGAGGAGGAAGGGGCCGGGGCGCAGCCCGTAGGTTGAGGCGATGTAGCCGGTGGTCAAGGCGGTGCCGGCGACCCCGAGATACCCGGCGGCCTCGTTGAGGCCCATCGCCAGTCCCCGGCGTTCGGGGCCCACTAGGTCCATCTTCATCATGACGGTGGTGGACCAGGTCAGGCCCTGGCTGACGCCAAGGACAACGTTGGCGGCGACAATCCAGCTCCAGGACGGGCCGAAGATCAGCATCAGGGGAACGGGCAGCGCGATCAGCCAGCCGGCCACGAGGACGGGCTTGCGGCCGTAGCGGTCCGAGAGGGTGCCGGCGAAGTAGTTGGTGGCGGCTTTGGCCAGCCCGAACGCTAGGATGTAGGTCAGCGCGGACGTGTACTGATCAAGGTGGAAGACCTGCCCGGCGAGCAGCGGCAGCACGGTGCGTTCCTGGCCGAGGGTTCCGCCGACGAGGGCGTTGGCGGCGACGAGGAGCATGAACTGGGCCAGGTTCTGCCGCAGACCCAGTCTGAAGCTGTCTGTTGTCCTGTGCTGGTGGCGGGAGGGGGTGTTGCCTGAGATCATTGCGCTCCGTTGTGGAGGGACTGCTATCGGCGGCGGTCCGGTTTTCCGGGCCGCCGCCGATTATGGGTGGAACTGTTTTCGGCGCTGCCGGGTCAGCCGGCGGAGGCCATAGAGCGCTGGAAGGTGTCCCAGGCGGCGTAGCTGCCGTCGAGTTCCACGACGTCGTAGCCGGCGCGGCGCAGGGCGCTGGCTGCCACGGAGCTCCGGACGCCGCTTTGGCAGTAGGTCACGATGGGGCCTTCGGCCGGGAGCTCGTCGAGGTGCCACATGACGCGGCCGCCGCTGAGCTGGTGTGATCCCGGGATGTGTCCGGCGGTGTGCTCAGAGCGGTTGCGGACATCGAGCACCATTGCAGCGTCAAAGCCGGCCAGTTCCGCCGGCTGGATCACGCTCGGGGTGAACGTGGGCAAGCCCTCGAAGCCGGTGACGTACCCGGCGACGTTGTCGATACCGACCCGGACCAGGTGGTCCCACATTTTTTGGGCCTGTTCCTGACCGGAGGCGAGCAGAACCAGCGGGTTCTTGTCGGATTCGGGGTTCACAACCCAGGCCCCGTAGCTGGCCACGGACTTGCCCACGGGGATGTTCACGGAACCGGTGACCGTGCCCCCGTGGACTTCGGTGTTGGGACGCGTGTCAACGAAGGTCACTTTGTCCTCGGCGAGGTCCTTGGTGACGGCGGTGGGGTCCAGCTCCTGCAGCGGGGCGCGTTCGCCCATGATCGTCGGACCAACCCGGTTTTCGCGCTTCATCCGCCCGAAGTAGGCGTGGGCATCGGGCTGGCCGTCGAGGAGCTCGTCGATGAAACCCTGCTCGTCGTTGGCAGCCAGGTAGGGACCCCACCACGCGTACAGCCGCTCGTAGCCGACAGTGGAGGAGGGGATGGCGCCGAGGGCCTTCCCGCAGGCGCTGCCTGCGCCGTGGGCAGGGTGGACCTGGACGTAGTCGGGCAGGGTGAGGAACTTATCGCGCAGGCTCGCGAAGAGCTGCCTGGCACCTTCGAAGCGGGTGTCGAGGCCGCCGGCTGCTTCGTCCAGCAGGTCCGGCCTGCCCAGGTCGCCGGAGAAGACGAAGTCTCCGGAGAGGAGGTAGCCGGGCTGGTCGCTGAAGGCACCGTCTGTCACCAGGAAGGACAGGTGCTCGGGAGTGTGGCCCGGGGTGTGGCGGGCCTGGATGGTGATATTGCCAATGGTGATCTTGTCGCCGTCGTAGAGGCGTTCGCCGTCGAATTCGTACTGCCAGTCCGGTCCACCCTCACCGGAGACGTAGATCTTCGCGCCGGTGGCGGCGGCGAGTTCACGGGTGCCGGAGAGGTAGTCAGCGTGGATGTGGGTCTCGGTGACGGCCACGATCTTCATGCCGTTCTTCTCGGCGAGATCCTGGTAGACAGCGATGTCGCGGCGGCCGTCAACCACCACCGCGGTTCCGTTCGCCTGGCAGCCGATCAGGTAGCTGGCCTGGGCGAGGTCTTCGTCGTAAATACGCTCTATAAGCATCTGGTGCTCTCCTTCGTGAACTGGTGTGGAGGGGAACCCGTCCCCGTCGTTCTGAAAATAATACTAATACCCCAGGGGGTATATCGCAAGCGGGTGCGGGCCGTGCTGCCTGGGTTCAGGTGACGCCCCTGCGGTGAGTGAGGAGCCGGGTCAGAAGTGACGCAGGTAAGCGCCGGCGTCCGGGCCGGAGGTGCTCCGTCGGCAGGGGTGCGTAGGTAACAGGGTGGCCGTTGCGGTACCACTCGGTGATTCCGCCGTGGCGACGTTCACTGCGCCGTAACCGCGTCCCGAGAGAATCGTGGTGGCCTGGCTGCTGCGCTTGCCGGAGCTGCAGAGGAGATGCAGGGTTATGGCGGGGAGGTCGTTGAGACGGACAGACAGTTCAACCAGCGGGATGTTCCGGCTCCCGGGGACGTGGGCGGTGGCGTATTCCTCACGGCACGGGGATAGATGGCGGCGAGGTCATCGGCCGTTATGGTGCGCATTGATTCCGCTTTCGAGGTCGGTTTCAGGTCGGCTGCTGTGAGGCTTCGGCGCGGATTTTGTCCATGTCCAGGTTCTTTACACCCTGGATGACCTGCTCCAGGCCGGCGGCATTAAGGGCGCCAGGCTGGGAAAAGACCAGGGTCTTGTTCCGGAAGGCCGTCAGGGTGGGAATTGAGGTGATGCCGGCCGCCGCGGCGAGGGCCTCTTCGGCCTCGGTGTCCACTTTGGCGAAGGTGATGTCCGGGTGGTTTTCGGACGCCGCCTGGTAGGTGGGGACGAACATGCGGCACGGGCTGCACCAGCCTGCCCAGAAGTCAACGAAGACGACGTCGTTGTTCTCCAAAGTCTCAGCGAGGGTCTGTTGGGTGATGTCGATGGTTGCCATCAGGTTCGTGTCCTTCCGGGTGCGTATAAAGCGGTCAGTGGTGCAGGCCCTCCGGCAGGAAGGTCAGGTGGTGGGGAGTCCTGCGCGGGTCCAGGCGATCATGCCGCCGGCCATGGTGTCCGCGGTGTAGCCGGCGCCGTTGAGGGCATCGGCAACCTGGGCGCTGCGGTTGCCGCTGCGGCACACTGCGATGACGGGCACAGCCGGGTCCAGCTCGGACAGGCGTGTCTGCAGCTGTCCCATCGGGATATGCAGGGCGCCGGGGATCATGCCTTCGGCGACCTCGAAGTCCTCGCGGACATCGAGGATCCGGGCCTGGTTGCGGCGCTGGTCCGTTTCGGTGACGGTGATTTCAGCCACGGGGTTCTCCTTAGAAAGTTCTGGGTGTTGTTAGCGGACGGGTTCGCCGGCCTGGCCCCAGGCGCCCATGCCGCCGCGGAGGGAGTAGGACTCGTAGCCCTGGGCGGCGAGGATCCGGGCCGCAGAGGCCGAGCGGACCCCGGACTGGCACATGGCAATGACGGGACGCGCCTTCTGGATGCCGGCGGTGCTGGTCTGCAGCCGGTCCAGGGGGACGTGTTTGGCCTGCGGTGCGCGCCCGGACCGCCATTCCTGGGCAGAACGTACATCGATCAGGGTGGCTCCGGAGGCCAACAGGTCCTTTGCTTCGGCCACGGTGATCGTGTTGTAGGGCTTGCTGAAGGCCTTTCTGAGGGAACTGATCAGGTCCATGGGTGTTCTCCTTGGTTTGTGCGGGATGTCTGTGCGGATGATCTGTCAGGCGGTGACGGTACTGGCCGTGACCCAGGCCGCGACGGCGAAAATCAGGACCGCGAACGAGATGCGGATGTGCTTGTCTGTGAGGCGCCGGGCGAGGCGGGCGGCACCGAGCGAGCCGAGGAGCGCAGGGACCGCGAAGGCAAGGACGGTGGGCCATTCGATGGTGAAGCCGGCGGCGTGGGCTCCGAAGCCTGCGGCGGAGTTGATTACGATAATGGCCAGGGATGATCCGATGGCCTGTTTCGTGCGCAGTCCCAGGAAGAGTGTGAGGGCCGGGGTGATCAGGAATCCGCCGCCGACGCCCAGGAGTCCGGTGAGGAAGCCCACCAGGAGTCCGGTTCCCACGGCTTTGGGGGCGCAGGTGCGGAAGGCACGGTTGTGCCCGGTGCTGCAGGAGCCTTCGGTTTCGGTGGTGCGGGCCAGCATCCGGATCCCGGCGAAGACCATGATGGCCGCGAAGGCGAGCATCAGGATGTCCGGATCCAGGAGCCGGCCTACCGCAGCACCGCCCCATGCTGCAGGGATGCCGGCCGCCCCGACGAGCAGGACCACGGGCCAGTTAACGCCCTCGCGGAGCCGCGGGATCAGGGCCGCCAGCGACGAGACGCCGACCACCAGCAGGGACGTGGGGATGGCCTCGGCGGGGCTCATGCCGAGGCCATAGACCAGGGCGGGGACGGCGATGATTGACCCTCCGCCCCCCACGACGCCGAGCACGATCCCGACGAAGAGGCCCAGCGCCAGGGCCGGAATCATGCTGCCGGGGTCTGCCTGGCTGTGACCGCCGGCAGCTGCAGGATGGCGGTTTCGCGGGTGGGTTCCTTGGCAGCTTTATTCCACGGCATCGCAGAGATCGCCTGGCCCATCGCGCAGGTATTGGTTGCGGCCGAGAGGGTCAGGCCCGTGCCGATCGCGCCGGCGAGCATCCGGATCTTGGGGGAAACGAATTTGCCTCCGGCCAGCCCCAGCATCACGAGGGAACCTGCGGCGAGGCGGACCTGGCGCTCGAGATCCCACCGGCTCTTGCCCCGGACAACGTCCCCGCCGGCGGCCGCGAAGCCGGGAACCCCGCCAGTGAGAACGTACGCGGTGTCGATGCCGGCTGTGCCGAGGCGCTGGCGTGCCCGCTCGGCCCGTGCGCCGGAGTGGCAGACCAGGACCACGCGGCTGCCCAGCCGGGCGGCCAGCTCCTCGGTGTGCTCCGAGAGGAGCGGCAGGGGAACGTTGTAGGAGCCACGGATGTGCAGGGAATCAAATTCGGCCGCGGAACGCACATCGATCACGAGAAGGTCCTGGTGCTCGTTCACCCAGCTGCGCAGGGTCTCCGGCGCCAGGGACGTGACGGCGGAAACTGATGTGGAAGGGGAATTCATGGATGTCCTCTCAGACGAAACGTTGGTGCAGACGAATACCCCACCGAGTATTTCAGATACCCCTGGGGGTAGTCAACACACCCCTGGGGGTATATGATTGCATGCATAAACCCCATTATTTGGAGCTCAGCATGCAACTGGATTCAACAGAACTGACCCCCGTGGTCAACCGGCTCAAGCGCGCGCAGGGCCAGCTGGCAGCCGTGACCCGCATGCTGGAGGAGGGCCGGGACTGCAAGGACATCGTCACCCAGCTCGCCGCCGTCTCCAAGGCCCTGGACCGGGCCGGCTTCGCTATCATCGCCAGCGGCCTGGAGCAGTGCATCGTCCGGGAAGACATGAGCATGAATAAGAAGGACCTGGAGAAACTCTTCCTCTCCCTCGCCTAGACCAAGTTACGCCCAATCCCGCGGCCGAGCACCCGTAACCGAGTACAAGGAGTCCCGCATGAGCTATACGCATACCGTCACCGTCCCGCTCTCCTATGCCGAAGCAGTACAGCGCACCCGCGACGCCCTCAATGAACAGGGCTTCGGAATTCTCACGGAAATCAACGTCCGCGCCACCTTCGAGGCCAAACTCGGAACCGGCGCCGCCGGCGCCGTGGGCGACTATGTGATCCTCGGCGCCTGCAACCCCGCCCTCGCCAGCCGCGCCCTCGCGGCCGAACCGGAGCTCGGCACGCTGCTGCCATGCAATGTCGTTGTCCGTCGCGGCAAGGACGCCCTTGTCACCACCATCCAGGCCATCGACCCCCAGACCATGGTCCAGCTCAGCGGCACCCCGGCCGTCCAGGAGATCGCCGACGACGCCGGCACCCGCCTGCGTGCCGCCTTGGCCGGGATCGCCGATGGTGACGGCTCCGCATCGTGAGCGGGTCAGGAAACCCGATGCCCGGACTAGTCCTGCACACAGGCCCGTCCTCTGATCTGCCGGCTGTGCCGCACAGCGCTGCCAACGCAGTCGGGGCACTTGGTGCGGGCGTCCGGCTGGAAGTGATCGTCCAGGGTGGCCGCGGTGGCAGCCCCGGCCCGGGGACAGACCTCGCCGGGTCCCTCCCAGGCCTGCTCCGGGACGACGTCAGGATCCTGGCCCGCGAAAACAGCATGCGCTCGGCCGGACTGGAAGCAGCCGACCTGGCGCCGGGTCGGAACGGTTCCCGCCGCCGTCGGGCACGTGCACAACGTCAATGGGACGGCTGGGCGTACATCCGCTGAGCCCTTGACGCTGCCGGCCGGCGCTGGACCCTGATCGGGCCCCGGTGCGGAGTGCAGCCGGCAGGACAGCGGCCGATGCCGCAGGAAACGGAGAGCGAAAATGATGGACGGATATGGTTCGATGATGGGATGGGCGTGGCTGTTCTGGCTGCTGCTGATTATCGGTATCGTCCTGCTGGGCATCCTTGCCGTACGGGCTTTCTCCGGCGGCAGGACTAACCGGGGCGAGGGCTCCGGCCCGGGCGGGCCCGGACCTGCGGATGTGAGTACTGCCCGGCGGATCCTGGATGAACGCTACGCCAGGGGCGACATAACCACGGAGGAATACCGTGAAAGGCTGGAAGTCCTTGGGGACGGTACATGATGCAACCTCTCAGCCGCCGCAGTGCCCTGCTCCTGGGAGGCGCCGGGGCGGCGGCCGCCGCGGCGGGCGCGGCAGGATTGCTGTGGGGTCCGGGCGCCGGGTTCCAGGCTGCCGGCGGGCAGGACCTGAACGAACCCCAGGCCCTGCACAGCGCCGGTGGCCTGCTTCAGCTGAAGCTTTCAGCGGCCCCGGGACGGGTAAGGATCGCCGGCAGGGATGCCACGGCGCTGTCCTATAACGGGTCCCTTCCCGGACCCACCTTGTTCCTTCAGGCCGGAGACCGGTTGAACGTGACGCTGGAGAACCGGTTGGAGGAGGTGACGAATCTGCACGTCCACGGGCTGCACGTTTCCCCGCAGGGCAACAGCGACAATGCGCTGCTTTCCATTGAACCGGGAACATCCTTTGATTATGAGTACCGGCTGCCGGCGAACCACCCGCCGGGCGTGTTCTGGTACCACCCGCATCGTCACGGTATGGTCGCCGACCAGATTTTCGGCGGGCTGTACGGAGCCATCGTCGTCCAGGATCCCCGGCCCATCCCTGCCAGCCGGGAACGGGTCCTGGTGATTTCCGACATTTCCCTGAACGCAGACGGAAGCATAACCGCGGTGTCGGCGATGGAGAAAATGATGGGCCGGGAAGGTGAGCTCGTGCTGGTCAACGGGCAGCTGAATCCTCGCCTGGCCGCCCGGCCGGGCGAGCGTGAACGGTGGAGGATCATCAATGCCTGCACCGGGCGGTATCTGAGGCTTCGACTGGACAGCCAGCAGCTGCAGCTGCTGGGCCTGGACTCCGGCCGCCACCGGACCCCACGTGACGTCGAGGAGGTGCTGCTGGCTCCCGGCAACAGGGCGGACCTGCTGGTTACCGCCGAGGTGGGGACGTCCGTGCTGCGCGCCCTGCCCGTGAACAGGGGCAGCATGGGGTCCATGATGGGCGGCAACGGGACCACGCGGTCTCCGGCCAGTCCCGACGGTACCGCCCTGGCGACCTTCACCGTCGCCGGCGCACCCGGCGCCGCCCTCGCGCCGGTCCCCGAGCAGCCGGCGCCCCGGGACCTTCGCGCTGAGCCGGTCACCGCCCGGCGCGAACTGGTCTTCGCCATGGGCATGGGCAATAACAGCAGCGGCAGCGCAGGCATGGGCGACGGCATGGGACAGGGTTCAGGGATGATGAGTTTTACCATCAACGGCAGACCGTTTGACCCGGCACGGGTCGACACCACGGTTCCGGCCGGTGCTGTCGAAGAGTGGACGCTGAAGAACACGAGCCCGATGGACCACCCGATGCACTTGCACGTTTGGCCCATGCAGATCATTGAGCAGGCAGGCCAGCCCGTGGACACTCCCAGATGGCAGGACGTGGTCGACATCCCGGCCCGCAGCAATGTCCGGGTCCGGATCGCCTTCGATGATTTCACCGGCAAAACCGTCTATCACTGCCACATTCTGGATCACGAGGACAGCGGCATGATGGGCCTGATCGAGGCCCGGTGACCCGGTGTCCTCCCGGGCCTCGAACCCACTGCGAAAGGCCATACTGCCTGAAGCACGGGCCTGGCCGAGCCCACGGCTATACGCGTAGGCCCGCCGGCGAATGCAGGAGCTCCCATAGTGCCGGGACGAGGCAGCGAAACGAGATGCATGCCTCCGGCCGGCACCGGACGCCGGCATTGAGACGGCCGTTAGGCTTCGGCGGATCAGCTCCAGGCAGACACCTCTTGCGGTCTGGCCCGTCGATGGGCGAACGGGCAGGACGAAAGTCGACTACTATTAGTGCAGATACGCGCACGTATGCACTTATGGGAGTTGGACTGATGTTAGCGGTTCTGCGGAATGTGACCTACCGGCGGCTGTTCGCCGCACAGATCGTGGCCCTGATCGGCACCGGACTGCTCACGGTGGCCTTGGGCCTGCTGGCCTATGACCTGGCCGGCCGGAACGCCGGAGCGGTACTGGGAACGGCCCTGACGATCAAGATGCTCGCCTACGTGGGTCTGGCCCCGTTGATCAACGCACTGGTGGCGCGGCTGCCGAAAAAGCCGGTCCTGATCGGGGCGGACCTGATCCGGGCGGCGATGGCACTGTGCCTGCCGTTCATCACCGACACCTGGCAGATCTACGTCGTGATCTTCCTGCTGCAGTCCGCCTCCGCGACCTTCACCCCGGCGTTCCAGTCGCTGATCCCGACCATTTTGAAGGACGAGCGGGACTACACTCGCGCGTTGTCCCTCTCCCGGCTGGCCTACGACATGGAAGCCCTGGTCAGCCCGGCCCTTGCGGCTTTGTTGCTGGCGCTGATCAGCTACAACAACCTGTTCATCGGCACCGTCGCCGGGTTCCTGTTCTCGGCCTTCATGGTCACCATCACGGTTCTGCCCCGGCCTTCCGCCCCGGCCGGGCCGCAGACGTCGCTGTGGCACCGGACCACCCTGGGTGCACGGATCTTCTGGCGCAACCGGCGCCTGCGGTCCCTGCTGGCCCTGAACCTCGTGGTCGCAGCACCGACGGCCCTGGTGCTCGTCAACACCGTGGTCTACGTCCGCGACGTCCTGCACCGCCCCGACACCGACCTGGCCCTTGCCCTGGCCTGCTTCGGAGTCGGGTCCATGATCGTCGCCTTGTCAGCGCCCCGGGTCCTGGACCGGTTCGGGGACCGTGCCGTGATGCTCACCGGCGCCGCCCTGATCCCTGCCGTGCTGGCCGGCGCCACACTCCTGACCATCCTGGGGGCCGGTGGGTCCGGGTGGTGGCTGCTGCTGGGGCTGTGGTTCCTGCTCGGCGCGGGAAACTCCACGATCCTCACGCCCTCGTCCCGGCTGCTGCGCGATGCCTCCACCGAGGAAACCCGGCCCTACGTCTTCACCGCGCAGTTCTCCCTCTCCCACGCCTGCTACATCCTGACCTACCCGCTGGCTGGCTGGATCGGAGCCGCCGCCGGACTGGGCTGGGCCGCGCTTGCCCTGACAATCATTGCGATAATAGGCAGTGCAGCGGCATTCCTGTCCTGGCCAAGGCACACCGCCGCGGCCTCCCAGGAACCCACCAAAGAGGAGCAGAACGTTGAGCAGCCGTCCTAGCAGCGCGTTCAGCACCATCCCCCAGGAGCCTTCCCTGGTCCACCCGGTCACCCCGGGCCCGCAGTTGCTCGAAACAGCTGCCCGGACGCTGCGGATGCTCGCCGAACCCACCCGCCTGCACCTGCTCTGGCAGCTCTCCAACGGCCCGAAAACCGTCACCGAACTCACCGACGCGTCCGGGGCTGCCCGGACCGTGGTCAGCCAGCATCTGGCCAAACTCCGGCTCAGCGGCCTCGTGGACACCCGCAAGGACGGCCGGCACGTCATCTACTCCCTCCACGACGGGCACCTGATCCGGCTCATCCGCGAAACCATCAACCACGCCGACCACCGAACCACCGGAGAACCCACCCACGACTGACATCCCCTCCCCATGCCCGCTAACGTCCACTACCCAAAGGCGACCGTGGCCGCAGTCATCGACGCCTCGGGCACCTGGTCCACACGCAACCCGCTGGGCACCTCGGGGCTGCCAGCCATCGGCGAAGAAGCAACACAGGAGCGCATCTCCGCTCCGCTGCCCGGCGTCACCGGCCGTGACCGTGCCTCGTTTGCCGGGCGCCGGGTCCTGGTGGTCGGTGCCGGGCACTCCGCCGCCAACACGCTCATCAACCTCGCCGACCTCACCAAGGAGGAGCCGGACACCCGGATCCTGTGGGCCGTCCGGGGCGACTCGGCCGCGAAAGTCTACGGCGGTGGGGACCTGGACGGGCTGCCCGCGCGTGGCCAGCTCGGGGCCCGGGTCCGGCGGCTCGTGGAAGCCGGAAAAATCCAACTGCACACCGGCTTCGGCATCAGCACCCTGGAGGGCATCGATTCCGGAGTGACGGTCGAAGCCGTGGATGGCCGGACCATGGAGGCCGACGTCGTCATTCCCTGCACCGGTTTCCGCCCGGACCTGGACATCCTGCGCGAGCTCCGCCTCAACCTGGACTCTGCAGTGGAAGCGCCCATGGAGCTGGGCCCGCTGATCGACCCCGAATTCCACTCCTGCGGCACTGTCCCGCCGCACGGCGCCAAACTCCTCGCCCACCCGGACAAGGACTTCTACATTGTGGGGATGAAGTCCTACGGCCGCGCCCCCACCTTCCTGCTGGCCGCCGGCTACGAGCAGGTCCGCTCCGTCGCTGCGCCCTCGCCGGTGACCAGGAGTCCGCCGACACCGTGTACCTTGAGCTTCCCGAGACCGGGGTCTGCTCCACCGACGCCGGCACCAGCTGCGACGTCCCAGTCGCCTCATCCGCAGCAGCGGAAACCGTACCTGCAGAATCCGGCTGCTGCGCCGCACCAGAACCCGTGCTGGTGGGCTTCCCCACAGGCCTTGCCCGCGGCCGTTCCGGCGCCAACAACTCCTAAAGCAGTCAACGAACCCCTTAGTGGAGAGCTGTCATGACTGAACACCGCGATACCGGCCTTGGCCTGCGGGACAACACCGAGCTCCTGCACCGCATCAGTGAACGGCTCGCCGAGCGGTTCGCCGGGATCTTCGCCGCCGAAACCGTCGAACGCTACGTCTTCGAGTCCTACACGGCGCTGGCGCGCACCGCGAAAATCAGCGCGTACCTGCCCGCCACCACCGAGCATTTTGCGAACGATCGGCTGGCAGCCCTTGTCAGGTCCAAGGGAGCCGTTGGGTCAGAAGTTCCCGAAGTCCTGTTCGTCTGCGTGCAGAACGCCGGACACTCCCAAATGGCAGCAGCGCTGCTCACCGTCGAAGCCAAAGGCAGGATCCATGTCAGGTCCGCTGGGTCACTGCCTGCGGCCGAACTGGACCCCGGCGTCGTGACCGTGATGTCTGAAATGGGCCTGGACCTGACGAAGAACTACCCCAAGCCCCTCACCAATGACGTCGTCCGCGCATCCGACGTCGTCATCACCATGGGGTGCGGGGACTCCTGTCCCATCTACCCCGGCAAACGCTACGAGGACTGGGACCTGCCCGACCCGGCCGACCAGCCCCTCGACACCGTCCGGGACATCCGGGACCAGATCCACGAACGGGTCAAAACCCTCGTCGCCTCACTGACCGCTGTCTCACCCGAAAAGGAAACAACCTCCTCATGACCCAGGAAACGACTCCGTCCGTTTTGTTCGTCTGCAGCAAGAACGGCGGCAAATCCCAGCTCGCCGCAGGACTTATGCGCGACCTCGCGGGAGACAAAATTGCTGTCTATTCCGCCGGCACCAAGCCGGCGAAAGACCTGAACCCGCAGGCGGTTGGAGTCCCTGACCGAACTGGGTATCGACGTCACCGGCGAATACCCCAAAACAGTTACCGACGAGGTCCTGGACACTGTGGATGCCGTGATCGTCCTTGGCACAGAGGCAAAGCTGGAACCGGTTGAGGGCAAACGCTTCGAGGTCTGGGAAACGGACGAGCCCTCCGAGCGCGGGGTCGAAGGGATGGAACGGATGCGCCTGGTCCGGGACGACATCAAGGCCCGGGTCCAGACGCTCTACACGGAGCTCACCGGGAACTAGCCATGCCGCCCCGGCGCCGTCACGACACTGGCCGCGGAGGGTGCACCGCGGAGGGTGCACCGCGCAATGGACTCACCACGCTGTGCATCATCCAAATCACCGGTTGGGGCGTGCTCTACTACGCGCTGCTGGCTACCGCCGCATCGGCCGAAAGTCCCACATGCCCACTAAAGGATGGACGTCCGGCCCGATTGTGCTCGGTGTTGAGTGGAAGTTCTCACCACATCTGATCCGTACCGCAGCGGAGCTCGCGACCGCCCTGGGACAACACCTGGTCTGCGCTTTCGTGGACCCGGCCGGGTACCTCACAGAATGGGAACCGGACACGTCGCGGGACGCACATTCGCTCGATCCGGCCACCAATGAAGAAGCGGAGTACCCGGCAGATGAACTGCTTCACCGCCGCGAAGCGCTTCTGGGGCGACCTGGAAAGCAGTGGTCCTTCCGCGTGCTTAACGGAGACGTTCCCAAGGCGCTGTGCCGTCTGGCCGAAAACACCGGGGCTTCATTAATCATCGTTGGAGCCGACCGCCCCGGACCCCTGGCAAGGGTGGACAGGTTCCTTGCAGGATCTGTCTCATCATTCCTGACTCACAGACAGCAACGTCCGGTCCTCGTCGTTCCTGACCAAAGGTAGCGAAGTCCGATGGGACCGGCCGTGGGGGACGCTCTGGAAGTCACGATTGGCTGGGCAGGTGTCCTTTAGTGCGGTTGAGTTCTGCCATGAGGGAACGGTTGACCCGGTGGGCTGCCGCCAGGTCGGATGCGAGCTCATCTGTCTTCTGGCGAAGGTGGTGCACCTGTTGAAGTGCATCGCCGGCCTGCCCCGCAAGGATGGAGTTTTGATCCGTCAGTTCCTGGACGCGAACGCTTTGTGATTGGGCGTCGGTGCCGTCTATCTGGTCCCCGAGCAATTCGGAGATGCGGCGTCGGTGGTTCTGCAGGTCGTGCCGGAGCCGTTGGTTCTCCTTGCGCAGAAGATCGCGTTCGACCAGGAGCGAGCCCGCGGTTGAGTTCGCGGGTATCTCGCCCCCCTGGGCGCCTGCGAGCTGGCAGGCTTGCGCTTTCCTGAGGTGTTCAAGGAGGGGTTGCTGGCGGACCAGCCACGGGCTGACATGGGCGCGACGCGCAATCTCCGCAACCGTAATCGGAGTATTGGTCGCTTTCATTGCTTGGATGGTGGCGAGGACTGCCCGTCTTTTGGCACTGCTGTCGTTCTTCCTCTGCTGCACCATCGCCGCCGTTTTTGAACCCGCGCTCACATCTGGTCCCCTGTTGTGTCGGTCCTGATTTTTAGGCTTCCGACCGGAATGAAGGGTTTCTCGACAGCGGTCGGGACGCTGGCGCGGAGGCGGCGCAGCACCGCAGCTGCCTCGGCCAGTGACTCTCTTTCGCTGCCGGGCAGGTCGGCCACGCGCGACTCCTGGGCGGTGATGAGGGCGGTAAACGCGTCGATCTCATTCTGCGTGTCGGCAATCAGTGAGGGCCGTAGGTTCTGGGCGACCTGCCAGGCGAGGTCTTCCTTCATCCGTTCCAGATGCGCCTTGAGGTCAGGAAGGTGGGAAGGGTCGGATCTGAAGAATGTGCAGCCGCCGCATTGGAAACGGGCGGGGCAGGCTTTGCCTGCCGCTTTGATGTTGGCCGGTTCGGTGCAGTTGCCGAACGGGACGGCCACGGCCGCCATGGAGTACAGGTCTTCGGCCACCGGGGCGTGGGTGCCCTGCATGTCGAAGGAGAACCTTTTGACCGATTCGATGGCTTTGCGTTTTCGTGCGTTGGTCACCGTGTAGTACCTCGCCGTGGTGTCCGCGGAGCGGTGATCCATGAGGCGGCGCAGGGTTTCCTGGGCAACTCCTGCATCTGCCAGCCGTTGGCAGTAGGAATGTCGGAAGGCGTACGCGAAGACATTCCTCTTGTCGAACGCGCTTCCTGCTCCAGGACCGTCGGTCGGTCCGGGCAGGTCCGGGAGCTGGAGATCTATCCAGTCCCTAAGCCGTTGGTTGAACCAAATGGTCTTTAAGTGATTGTCCCTGGCACGGGAACGGAAAGTGGGGAAGAGCCAGTCCTGCTGACCTGCTGGCATGGCAGGGATGTGCTGGTCCCGGACGGCAAACCACGTTTCCATAGCTTCGGCAGTTTCAGCCCAAATGGGGAGGCGCCTGCCCCTGCGCCTGCCTTTGTCGTTGTGCCACAACAGGGTGGCTTGACCGGTGTGGTCGTAGCTAAGGCACTCGCGTCCAAGCTTCGCTATCTCACTGGGCCGTCTCCCCGCGTCCCGCAAAAGCGTCATGTAGCAGGTGAAGGCTGCTTTGTAGACGCCGTTTGGGACTGCGGCTGAAACTGGGCTGGAGACATGCGCCGTGGGTAACCGGGAGAAAAGGTACTCGATGACAGGTTCGGGAATTGCCCTACCAGTTTCGTCGTCTTCATCTGTTCCCGGGGCATCTTCGATGGGGATGTTCAGGTCATAGTCGAGGGAGAAGGAGAGGGTTGTCTTCTCGAACAGGTCCGAGCGCTTCCGGGCGTAGTCGATCATTCCCGCCACGGTCGATCCGAGGAAGCGCTTGTAATCGTTGGGGAGGGGCTTGCCGTCGATCCTGGTCAGAGCGGCCAGGGCCTGTGCCAGCACCTTGCCATGTTCGCGGGTTAGTGCGGAAGCATCGGCTGGCAGGGAAAGCGAGCGGGCGGTGCAT
This sequence comes from Pseudarthrobacter sp. R1, assembly GCF_024494415.1. Taxonomy (NCBI): domain Bacteria; kingdom Bacillati; phylum Actinomycetota; class Actinomycetes; order Micrococcales; family Micrococcaceae; genus Pseudarthrobacter; species Pseudarthrobacter sp. R1. The sequence continues at coordinate 1,057,863 of NZ_JAMKFI010000008.1, forward strand.
TGCATGCTGAAGCCGGTGCAGAGCCGTGCGATGTGGGTGATGAGCGTGGTCGAGGAAGTTTCCGTGGTGGATTTTTCAAGAATCCATAGCTTCGTCATTTGTCGTGCCCATTCGAAAGGGATGGGTCGGAAGTCCAGGGCAGCCATTGATCGGGCGGAGCCCGATCTGTTCGACGAGGTCGTCAGCAGGCCAAAGGGAATGAGGTCTGACTTGAGAAGATCGCCCCCGGTGGACCAGGGGACGTAGCGTTCCAGCAGTCGTGCGCGTACGACCCGGAACATCGACCAGGCATTAGCCGAACGCATGACCTTGCCTGCAGTGAGTGCCCGAGTGTCGGCGTTTAGGAAGGATCTTGTGCCTGGCGGGAAATTCAGCGCTGACTGGATGAGCGTCTTGGTCGTGACGAGGTTGATCGGGAAGCCGATACGGTCCTGGTGCTGAAGTGCCCACAGCAGCTCCGTGGCAAGTCCTGGCTGCCGCCGGCGCAGCGGGGCAAAGCTGAGTTCGTACCTGCCCATTCGGGCCGGGGGAGCGTGGATTTCCCGGTAGCCGTCGGGCTCGAGTGAAACGACTGCTTCCCGTTCCAAGTGCAGGGCCAGTTCGGCGCGGTCGATGACGAGCTGGGCGTGCAGCCGGCAGATCCCGATCCCGTTACCGGGGTGCCGTTTGTAGCCGCACCAGGGAACGGAACAGTACTCTGGCGCCCGAACAGGCTTAGCCTCCTGGGCAACCACCCACGCGGCAATGTCTTCGACGGTGCGGATCGGATGATGACCCAGACATAGCGGAGGCAGCCGTGCTTTCTTTTGATGCCATCTCCTCGGGTTCCCCTCCGTAGCAGCCATCAGGGGCACACCCAGGCCTTTACTGCGGTTCGTACAGTTCGTCACTGAGCAAAGGATCGGGACGATCTGCGGTGTCCAGTTCGTTCCTTGCAGCCGGACTGCTCCGGCAATCCAGTCCTCGGCGCTCATGGCACCGATGCGTTTGGTGTGCCGGGAATAGCGTCCGTGGCAGACACTGCACAGTCCGCTGCTGCGCGTGAAGGATGGGCCGGAGCATCCGGGAAATCTGCATGCGTCAACGAGGGTGCCCAGATGGCCGGGAGTGCCGGTGAAAACCCAAGCCGCGCTGTCCCATTCGTTCGGGCGCCAGTCATCGTGGATCTCCCGGGCCAGCCACTGCTGGAATGCGGAGAGGTCAAGGGACGGGTCGACGGGTTCCGCCGACGCCGGAACACCGGCCTCATCACTGGCCAGTGCTTGTCCACGGCTCATAATTGCCCTCTCGGTATGGGGCGGACAGCCTCGATGGCGTCCCTAAGGTCCTGGTCGGTGGCGTGCTCATACACGTGCTGCGATGTGGCACTTCGGTGCCCGAGCAGTTCCTGCACGTCCGGTCCCGGCACTCCCGCCCGTTTCCATCGGGTCGCCGCGGTGTGCCGTGTCATGTGCGGGTTAACCCGGGGGCCGGTACGGGTCGAAGAGCGGTAGAACATTTTGATGGCGTTGGAGTACTTCAGCGCTTCCCCGAGGTGGGACCGGGAGTACAGGTTGACGAAGACCATGGGGCTGGAGTCCACGGCCAAGCGGTCGATCCGGTCCTCAACGTACAGGTGGTACAGGGTGCACACTGCTTCAGTGACCGGGACTCTGCGCGGAGTGGCGGACTTGGACAGGGCGGCGTTGGGGTTCTGGCGCCGCCGAACATGGATGTGAGGTCCGGCGGTCGCGCACCCGACGGCGCGCGAGTCCTGAAAGAGATGCAGATCCTCGGTCCGCAGCCCCAGCGCCTCGCCGATCCGGAGGCCCGTTTCAAGCATCAGCGCCACCAGGAAACGATCGCGGCGGTTCGCGGTGGCCGCCAGCAGTGACCCGGCACCCTCTTCATCGAGAAACTTGGGGGCTTCTTCGACTTCTTTGACTCGTACTGCACGTGACCTGGAAACCTTGCCCGGTAGGAGCCTGTCGCCGGAAAAGCCATACGCGATCCGGGTCTCATAGAAGCCCGCGGCAGTCTTCTCACTGATCAGATCGCTGCGCGCGGCCCACATATAGAACTGGGTCAGGGCTGCGGCGTATTGGTTCAATGTCTTCCCGCTCCGGTAGCGCGGTTCACGATATGCCGTGTCCTGTTCAGATGCGGGCAAGGCAGAAACAGCCAGTTCCCGAATGAACCGAGAAACGACGGGCACGCCATCGGCCCAGTTCAACCGTGCCGGACCGAGCCATGTGAAGAAAGCGGCCAGACGCTGAGCGTACGCCCTGATGGTGTTCGTAGAGCGGGCAGAGCCGAAGAGGTAGTGCAGGTACGAGCTGGCTTCAGGGTGCAGATCATAGGTGAAAGCATCCACAACGGCCCAGGAGGGGCCGCCGGTCTTATGGATGACCTTGAACGCGATCCACTGCCGCGAAATCGAGGGATTCGGTTGGTAGGTTGACGGAAACGGGACCGGTGACTGCGCCATGCGGACGTACCTCGTCAAGGGTAGATAATCCGTGCGTTCCGAGACGACCCTAGTTCAAAACTTACATGCCTGTGAACCCCACTTGCGGGCAGATAAACCGGACCTGGACCTGCCAGTGTTCGACGCTGATCAGGTCGCCGCAGCCCACCGGTGCCCGCTTGATGGTGTTCCACCAGTCGGTGCGGGTGAACCAGTGCACAGGTTCCGCGGCCACGGCCCAGATCGTGCCGTCATGCCTGACGGCCAGGGGAACCCCCTTCGCGGTGAAGCGGACCTCCACCGGAGTGTCCAGAGGTTTGCTATTTGATGCTGTTGCTGCCACGGGTCCGCTCTCCAAGGTTCCTGTTCATCATTTCTTCCCGGCGGGTGACCGCCGAACTCCACACCCAGGTCCGGTACGTCACCGGCCCGTCCTTCCATGTCACTTCGACCGCTTTCGCTGTCCAGGCGAAGACCTCGCCGTCCACCAGTTCTGCGCAGTTCGGGAACCGGATCCATGCCTTGACGGGGATTCCGGGATACCCGTTCTTGGCCGGGAAGTGTTCGAAGTCGAGCTCTTCCATGGTCAGTCCGATCGGGCCGGCCCGCCGCGCATACTGCGCTTGCAGTGCAGCGGCGAACTCTTCGGAGGGCATAACACAACCTTAGAACAAATATTCCCATTAGCCCTCGGCGCGTCTCTGCTTTTAGGGCATACGTTCTATAGCGAAGACACCTGTCTTTGACGACCCTCCGTTTCTGAAGCGGTGGAGGCTGTTGAAGAAGGCCCCGTGCTCGATGAATTCAGTGCTCTGAAGACGCTTCGGTGGGTTGCCTTTGCCGCCCCCCCAGAACCGGGCACTTTTGGGGGCGGTCTTACGGGAACTCAAGAGACTTTGGAACGGCGGGAATTTCAATGAACGCTACCCAGGACGGGATAGCCGCGGGTGGCGGACCGGCCTACGGGCAAGACCATGCGAAGGAATCTCAATTTGGACACTCTCGCCCTCCTCGAGGCCTGCGCTGGCGTATTCTGTGGACATGGCCACGGGGGCAGGCAAGAGCAATAACAGATATGAGTGGCAATCATGGCCACCGGATTCCCTGGAGGGTATGCCGCCCAAGCGGAGGCGCTTGGCTGGCTGGGCAATTTTTTGGTTCATTATCCTGGGATCGCTGGTGGGGTCGGCCCTCGAGGCATTCGGCGTTCCGGAACCGTGGCGCTCCACGCTTGTAGCTGCCGTTCTGGCTGCCGTGTTTGTTCCCTTGATCCGGGCGGCAGCTTCGGAGGCCCGACAGCTCCGCGCTGAAGGAATTGTACTTCCTTCCTATCCGGTTACCCGCAAGTCATTGATCTCCATGGGCGTCCTCACTGGCGTTCTTTGGGTCGCCTTTGCCGTAGTTGCATTTAGCGGGAGGCCAGTCTTCCCGCTAGTGCCGATTGCCGCCACCGCATGGTTGGTCTTTCAGGGCCGGCGGTGGAGACAACGCGTCACGGACGAAACCCCAGCTGCGGGATCCTACCCGCCTGAATCGCTGAGCTGATTACACCATACGGCTGCCGGTGAAGGACCCGTCTACCGGACACTAGCTCTCTAGCAACTGCCAGGCGAAAGGCGTCAATGTCGGGCTTCGCGTAGGGCGCCGTGTGCTCGTGCCAGCCGCTCCTCCAGGCGTATGTTTTCGTCGGTCAGTTGTCGGATTCGTTTGTGGGCGAGCTCGAGGCGCCGGTGGATTGATGCCTCGGATGCGCGAACGTCTGGTCCCGTTGGGGCCGTCTTGCCGGGTAGTTTCCGTCGTTGGAGCTGCTCCAGCAGGTCCGGTTGTGTGTAGAGCCATGAGCGGGATACGCCTGATCTTCGCGCCAGTTCACTGACGGTCACGGGTTGTGTGGTTTGTCCGAGTTGTTTGAGTGCTTCCTGCACTTGTTGACGGGCTCTAGCTGATCGACGCCGTGTGGCTGCCAGGAGGTGCTGGCTGTTGTCAGTTCTCATCGATGTTGTTTCGCTCCCCGGTGCTTTGGATGGTGTCGATGATGTTTTGCAGGTTGGCTGCGACTTGGCCGTTCATCTCCACGACGCGGGTTTGTCCTGCCGATTCTGCTTGTGCGATGAGTCTTTTCGTGGAGCGTAGATGGTCGAGGTGCTCAGTGAGGAAGTCGGGGGTGGTGACGAAGACCGGGCATGTTAGACAGGCATTGGCATGGGGGCACGCCTGTTGCAGTGGCAGGCCGCAGTAGCCGTTGGGCAGGGCCATGGTGACCCGGCCGAGGTTTTCCTTCATCCAGGCTGCGTCGTTGATTGCGTCATCTTGTGCCGGGTTTACGATCTCGCCGTGAATTGTGATTTTCCTGGCTTGTTCCCAGTGACGGCGGACTGTTTCGTCCTTTAGTCGGGCGTATCGGGCGGTCATTTCGTGTGATTCGTGGTCGAGGAGTCGGCGGACCACTTCCTGCGGGACGTCGGCGTTGATGAGGCGCGTGGCGTACGTGTGTCGGAGCTGGTGAGCGGTGAATCGGAACGGACGGTCCTGCTCATCGTGGAGTCCGATTGTTCTCTGCCAGGTCTGGATGTGGCCGGCGGCGGTTCCGGGGTTCCATGGCCGATCGCCGGTTGTGGAGGTCGGGGCGGGGGCGAGGTAGCGGGCGTCCGACAGGACGGCTTGGACTGCTTTTGCCTGCTCGGTGATCGCGGCGGCGAGTTCGTCGTCGATTGGCAGGGTCGCTTCGCGGGACATTTTGTGGTTGAAGTAGCGCATGTAGGGGGCGTTCTGGTGGTCGCTGAGGAGGCAGTCGATTTCCAGGCGGTATGTGTCGGATAGGCGTAGACCGGTGCGGGTGAGTATCTGCATCATTAGCCGGTGCGGCTGCTCTAGTTGCGCGAGAGCCTTGGGGTCTTCGATTTGGGCCATGATGAATTCCGGGAGTGCCCGGGGAAGAGCTGCAGTGCGGCGTGGGTGGTCGCTGGAACGGATTGCGGCAGATGGCGGCAGGTCTGGTTGCCAGTTGTTTTCGCGGATTGCTCGTAGGAACAGGGCTGTTGAGCTGAGCGAGTAGCTGCGGCTGGCCGGGCTCAGGCGGAGCCGGAGCAGCAGGTTGAGGTAGACCTCGATGCTTTCTCTGGTGAAGTCCTGCACCGTTCCCTTGGCGCCGGCATGTTCGGTGAAAGCATCAGCCAGGCGGTGAAGGGCCGTCATGTCCCGGTTGAGTTGGGAGTAGCTCGTGCCTGTGGAGATCCGCCACCGGATGAAACGCTTGGCGAGCAACTTTAGCCACGGCTGCGGGATGGTGCCGAACCGCAATATGCCCTGCTGACCCGTCCGGCCTCGGAAGCCCATGACTTCGAGCCGCCAGGCATCGCGTTCGAACTCTGAGGACGCATCAGGCGGTTCCAGGAAGTGTTCGAGTGCCGCGTGCAGGGCAGCATGTGCCCGCCGCATTTCCTTGGAACCCTTTTGGATTTCCGTGCTTTCTAAGGGCAGGTCCGTGAGCAATGACCCGGTCCCCAGTTGCCTCAGAACTTTGATCAGGTCGCGTAGGTCTTGTAACCGGAAGCGTCGACGGCTTCGCGGGCTGGATGCCAATAGTTGAAGTGATAGGGCCAGCTCGACCCGGAGCTTTTCTGGCAGGCCGGTGAGGTCGATTTTTTCGGGATTGGTTTTGGGGCCCGACATGGTCCGGAATTCATCGAGCGTGGGTTGGCCGAGTTTCTTCCACCGGCCGAGGTGTGTCTGGCAGAGCTGTCTGGTGCTGAGGAACCGGGCGCACCCGTCGATGCTGCAGATCGGGTACAAATTTGCCGTGAGATCCGGGTCATCAAGGACTATCACCGCGGCGTCGAAGCGTGGTGATAAGGCGACGCGCATGCGTGACAGGGAGTCGCCTGGGCCGGCAGCGACGTCCCTTGTTTTAGGCCGGTTCATCTTATGCCCCGTTCCACGAAGGGGATTCATTGCGGGTCTCCGGGCGCTGGGGAACCCACCCTGCCGCGGCCAGCGCCTTCCGCAGGTGCTGGACGTCGATATGGGAGTACGTGTCGATCGTGGTAGCGACGGATGAGTGGCCCAGAAGCTTTTGAACGACCTCCGATGGGACGTTCCTGCGTAGCAGGTCTGTGGCATAGGTGTGGCGGAACTGGTGCGGCGTGAAGTGGAATCCTGTTCGGGCACGCAGCCGGGCGACCAGGTCAAGGACAGCCTGGTAGGTCATTGGACGGCCCACGGGCTCGGCCCAAAGATTCACGAAGACGTAGTCGCAATCCAGTGTCCCGTACTCTTCGAACAGGTAGTCAGCGAACAGCCGCACCAGGCCGGGCTGGATGGGAATGTCGCGGTCACCAGTTTTTGCCCTGGCGTTGTTGGCGTTGTGCCGGAAGCGCACCTTCACGAGGCACTCTGCAGAATCCAGGTCACTATGACGAAGACCCAGCGCTTCGCCGATCCGCATTCCTGTCCCAGCCAAGAGGGCGAACAGGAGTCGGTCCCGCAGGTGGTTGCAGGCGTCCAGGACCGCCGATACCTGTTCTGGGGTGAGCATTCGTGGCGTTCGAGCCGGCACCCGCCGCTTCAATTCCTTCCCCGGCCGCCCCGGGCCGCCAAGATGTGCAAGCAGCGGTTTCCATGATCTTCCGCCGCCACGACGGCCCGTCAGCTCCGGGAACTCCAAGACCTCCCCATGCTGATGATGGAACCGATAGAACGATCCGACAGCGGAAAGCTTGCGATTGATCGTCGCGGCGGAACAATGCTGCGCCCCAACGGCCAGCCGCCGCAGTTGTCCCGCTCTCTCACTGGGAGCGAGCTGCAGCCAGTTGGCGAAGCGGCCAAGGTCCTCCAGCTGCACGTCTCGCCACTGGACCTGGGATCGCTCGAGGAAGGTGAAAAAGTCCCGCAGGTCGAAGGCATAAGACCTGACGGTCCCGGGTGACCGATCGACCGCGCCCAGATGGGCCAGGAAACGGTCGACCGGCGCCACGACATCGTATGAGGGATCGGTGACGGTCCACGACTCCCCTCCGTCGTGCTGAAGCACTCGCTGAACGGACCAGGGCATCGCGGCTCCTTGGAAGCAGGTTCCTGTGATGGCATCCGGTCTAACAGGCGCAATTGACTGAACCGTGAACTCGTGGACAACACTCCAGATAACACTCCGCGAAGCCGGGCGGGACTGTCGTAGGCCACCCGTAAGCTACGTCAAAGACATCCAGCCGAAGGCTGAAGGAAACATATATTCGAATAGGCGACCTATGAAGATGGCGGCTACGGCCGCCCCATCACTCCCGGGGATCGTTTGGTCCCGTTTTCGATCCCCTGCACACCAAGCTAGGAAAGGGCTCCGACAACGCCCGGAACGGACTGATCCCGTCCGCTGCCGGCTCGGCACAAAACGGGGCAGTGTCAGACAATGGGGACATGCCAGCTGCCTCTGCTTCCCGTACCGTCCATCACCTCTACTCCGCTTCCGGGCACCTCCTTCCGGCGTGCGGTGTGACCCCCGGCCCTGATGGGCCCGAGTGGCACACCGGGCACGACGCCGGGGTCCTGCAGGCGTTCTCCGCGCAGGGATCGGCGTGCTGCGCTCTGTGTCTGGAGTTGTCCCTGTCATCTCCTGACTGACATGTGCAAGGTGGTACAGGTGGTACGTGGTCTGCCATACTGGTAGAGAAAACAGGTATACGAGTGGAAATCCTGCTCAGCCCAGGCTGAGCAGATCGTCCGTCCAGGCGGGCGTGGATGGGCCAGCTTCGGCTCCCGGGCGTGGCCTGGGAACGGGGGCTCGGGGAAACAGTTCTGAAGTGTGGAGCCGAGACGCTGGACCTTCCGAACACTCATTGCCTGGACACAGAGCCAGGACGACAGGACCGACCAGAAGGACGAGAAGACCATGAACATCACCAGGACCGCACACGTGACGCGGACGAAGCTGGCCGCGACCGCTGCAGCTCTGGCATGCGCCGCGCTCGTGCTCAGCGGCTGCAGCAGCTCCGGCGGGGACGGGCGGTACTTCGCCACCTCGGAAGGACAGAACGGCGACATCGTCGTCGTGGACGGTGACCAGATCACCTACTTCGACACCGCCAGCCGCCAGGACCTCGCCTGCCACTCCATCAACTCCGTCCTCGACGACCCGAAGGCGGCCGCGGCGAAGGGCGAGCTCAAGGACGCCTACACCGTCCGCGGCACCGGCAAGATCAACGAGTCCAAGTCCTCCGTGGACTGGACCGAGGCTGGCCGCAGCACCACCGAGACCGGCTCGATCAGCTTCGGCAAGGGCAAGTCGACCATGGAGTTCGTCTTCTCCAACGGCGTCAACGACGTCGTGCTCGTGCCAGTCGACAGCGAGCAGGGCAAGGCCGTCAAGACCAAGTACTGCGGCTGAGGAGGCTGACCCCTTGACTGCCCCGATCGACCTGCAGTACCGGAGCCCCGTGGACCACGCGTCCGCGGGGCTCTGCCTTTTCTCTCCCAGGACGCGCCCGTGCGCCAGACAGGATGCAGGAGGTCGGGCATGACGCTCATCGGACCGATCAGGTACTACAAGGGGCGGGTGGCGTACCCCTGCGACGAGCAGCTGCGCACGGCAAGAGCCACGTGGGATTTCGACGACATCCGCCGGCCGACGGACGATGTGGACTGCACGCACATCCAGCTGATCGAAGTCTCCGGCCGCAACGCGGGGGAGCGGCGGCAGCTCGAGGAGGAGAAACTCACACGCTTCTTCGACTACATCGGCACCCGGGCCGGCTTCCGGGTGCTCACCCACCAGAAGAAGCCGGACTTCGACACTGCGACCTTCGTCTCGCACGAGATCGTCTACGTCATCGAGTCCCGGCCGACCAGGGGGTACGCCAAGCTCACCCTGCGCTCGGAGCTGCCGCGCAGCGGGACCGCCGGTGCCGTCTCGGACATCTTCAGCGCCGAGGGAATCGACCGCATCTCGCGGATCTTCGACAAGGGCCCCCGGAGGGATTGAGGCCAGTGCCACAGTACGACTGCCGCCCGACGGGAAAGGAAGACCCCGTGGACATCACGTCCACGGGGTCTTCTTGTCTCTGACTGGCTGGCAGTCCCGTATGAGCCCTACAGCCGTCCGCCCTTCAGGCGCAGCGCCCGGTACTCCTCGATCGTCTCCGGCGGCCGTCCGTACTTTGGCGCATGTGTCTCGACGAAATCGATCTCGGCCCAGGTGTCCCGGTGCCGGACCCGCGACCTGGCCAGCACTGCAAGCGCGGTTACTGACACGACCACGTTGGCCAGCCACCACACGATGGCGATGAGGACCACCACCTGGACCAGTCCCCGTTCAGAGGAGCCCGTCTGTACTGCAACGGCCGCCAGGGCCGTTGAACTGCCCAAAGCCATGCACCCAAGCAGGAGCCCGGCCACCCAACCCTCCGTCGGCACCCGCCGGCGCGCCAGATCAGCGGGGCTGTCGCGATGGCGGACCAGCCGCAGCGCCTCGCGCAGGAAGAACACAGCAGCCAACGCGGCCAGGCAGTTCACCGCCAGCTCGCGCGCTCCCTCGAGCCACCAGCGCCCCGAGTGCCACCAGCCCAGCGGAAACTCGTCGCGCGCCTTGCCTCGCAGATTCATCCGTTCCATCCTTTCCCCCGTGGCAGGCAAAGGGCGGCGCACCCCTTGTCGGAGTGCGCCGCCCTCATCACCAACGATCAGTTGTTCGGGTCCTCAGCCGGCTTCCTCCGCGACACGGGACCGTCCGTGCGCTTCGGAGCCGGATCCGCCGTCCGCCGCGGCTGGGCCGGAGCCGGCTGCGACGGCTTCGGGGCCGGGGCCTTCGGAGCCGGGGTGGGAGCCGAAGCCTTCGGAGCCTGAGCCGCCGGTGCCGATCGACGTCCGCTGCGTGGAGTCGGCTGGACACCCTGGCTGCCCTGAGCGCCTCCGGTAACCCGGCCACCGACACGGGGCTGGATAGGAGCAGGAGCAGGAGCCGGGGCCTGCGGACGCTGACCGGACTGGCCCTGCGCCTGCGCCGGAGCGCCGGTGCGGGGCTGGATCGGAGCCCAGTGGACACTGCCCTGGCCGGTCGGAGCCTGGACCGGAGCCTGCGGGCTGCGGCGCTGACTGCCGCTGGCCTGCGGGATACCCGGTCCCGCCTGCACAGCACGGGAGCCGGAACCCGCGTTGGCCTGCGGCTGCTGGCCTTCGGCGGCCCGCGACGCCCGGGTGCCCGGAATCCCCGGGACCGCTGCGACGACGGGGTTCACCTGCGCGGGCCCGCCGGTACCAGCGGTGAAGCGCGGGCCCTGGCCCGAGGAGGCCGGAGCCGCCTGCTGTCCGGTGCCGAACTGCGTCGGTGCCGACTGGCCGGCGTCCGCCTTGCGGACACCGCTGGTGTGCGCACCGCTATCGGTGCCGCCCGTGAGCCCGTCCCGCTTCTGACCCTGGCCATGGCCCGGCTGCCCGGTACCAGGAGCACCCTGCGCGCCGCCGAGCCCATGGCCGCCCCGCGAGGAGGGACCCTGGCCGGTGCTGTAGCCGAGGTTCGACAGGCCGCCCTTGCCGCTCAGGGTCTGAGCAGTCTCCTTGTCGGAGCGGGAGCTCCCCGCCTTGCCTCCCGTGAGCTGCAGAGGACCGCCCTTGTCGCCGGGACTCTCGGGACCACCAGCGGACGGGCCGCGGCCGCCGCTGTCACCACCACCGCCGGGAACCGGACCGGGACCGGCGGGGCTGCCGCCGTCGGGGCCGGCTCCCGGACCGTCGTTCGGACCGGCGGCCAGGGCCAGTGCGCCCTTCCCGGCAGCAAGCGACTTCTGCTCACCGTTCAGGCCGCCGGCGTTGGTCGACGAGCCCTTGCTGCCACCGGGGGTGCCGCCGGGCTTCGTGGCCCCGCTGCCGCCGAGCTTGCCGCCGACGCCGGAGGCGAGCTTGTTACCCATGGCCATGCCCGCTCCGGCCCCGGCTCCCGCAGCCAGCGCGGGGAGCATGCCGCTCTTGTCCGGCTTCGGTGCGGTGTTGGTCTCGAGGAACTTGTCCACCAACTTGGTGAACACCTCGTCCATCGCCTGCAGCACGACCTTGCGCACCCGCAGGAGCGCCAAGGTGATGCCGATGATCAGCAGCGAGGAGATCAGGGTCAGGATGACCACGATGATCCCGCCCAGCATGCCTGAGCCCCACAGGCCGTCCTGGGACATCCAGGCCGACACCGGCCCGGAGATGATGTCCGGGATGGAGATCAGCAGCTCCGAGACGAACTGGTAGATGAAAAGCGTCACCAGCACCTCGAGGATCAACGCGACCGAGTAGACGATCACCTTGCTGATCGCGGCGATCGCGCCCAGCGTGGCGAACGGCACCGCGGCTACGAGGCTGAAGGTGCGCTTGACCGCGCCCACCAGCATGCCGATGGCGTACCAGAAGCCGAGCAGGACCATGCTGCCCAACACGACGCCGGCGTTCTGCCAGTACATGAACTTCGCCGGGCCCGTGCCGACCTGGCTGACCGCCATGTGGTCCTCGCGGGTCAGGCCGCTGGTGACGTTGTTCGAGCTGTACATCGTCATCGAGTCGGGGCCGAAGCCGGTGTTCAGGTAGTTGTACGCCGACAGCGCCGACATGTTGCAGGAGACCGGGGCGTTGTCCGCCCAGACCGAGAACCCACAGCCGTGCTTGGTGCCCTGGGTCGAGAAGCTCGTCGTGTTCCCGCCCGGGTTCGAGGAGGTCAGGCCCTTGCCGCCGGCCGCCAGCACCGGGTGGTTGGTCGGGATGTAGTCCGACTCGCCGTGCCCGCCGAAGTTGTCGCTGTCACCGTAGGACTTCTTGTCGATGAACCACTCCTTCTTCACGTCGCTGTTGACCGGCAGGTTGGTAATCGCGCTCTTGATGCCCGACTCGAAGTCCGACGCCGATGTAATCTGGCCCGAGATGTAGCTGTTGAGCATGCCGAAGGTCTCGCCCACGGCGTTGAAGTCACCCGCCGGGCTGCCCTCCATGCCGACCAGGCTGTTCTTCCAGGCCGTCTCGGCATTGGTCGCACCGGGGCCCACGCTGATGTCGCGGAAGGTCGAACCGTGCGCCTGCTTGTTGATCGCCAGTGCCGTCGTGCGCACCGACATCATCGCGTTGTTGCTGGCCTGGCCGTTGTCCCAGGCGATAACGGCCTCATCGGGAACGCCGAGACGGTCGTTCATCATCCAGGCCTCGAAGTCCACGTACGTGGAGAGCACCACACGGGTCGGGCCGGCGTGCTGGCCCAGCAGCGAGTCATCGAACTTGTCCAGGACGCCGGTGTACATCGAACCCATCAGCGGAAGGCCCACGCCAATGAAGACGACGCGCACGACGAGCTTCTTGATCGCCGAGCCGCGGTCCATCTTCTTGAACAGCACCAGGCCAATAATCAGGAACCCGATGAAGAGCGGGACCAGCGCCTCCCAGGCGATCGACTGCAGCAGGCCGTACCAGCTTGCGATCCAGTGCTGCAGGCCCGCCAGGGCACCGCCGCTGGCCTGGCCACCGGTCATCTCGTCGGCGAGGTCCTGCTGGTGCGCGCTGTTCGTATTGCCGCCGGAGTCCGCGACGCCGGCGACCGCCTGGTAGAACCACATGAACGGGTTCAGCACCTTCAGCAGCTGGATGATGAGATAGAACAGCGTGCCCACGGCCAGCGCCATCGCGTAGAGCAGCCAGATCGCGCCGCCGCCGATGAGCGACAGGATCTGTCCACCGATGCCCGAGGACATCGTGTCCAGGCCGAGGTCGGCGTTGGCCGCGCCGAAGTGGGCGTAGTCCACCATGCCGGAGTAGACGTTCTTGCCGCTGCCGCTGGCTGTCGCATTCAGCGTGTCGTACCCGATGGTCTGCGTGGAGCCCGTCGCCTCGGCGAAGAGCCAGCCGACTACGTTGAAGAGGCTGAATTCGGAGTCGGCGTAGCCGAGCATGTCGCCGCCCGTCGCCGGGTCGGCGGTGATCGCCCGCCAGTCCTCGTTCATCCGATCCTCGGGCTTGTCCTTGCCTTCGGGGGAGTTCTCCTGACTGAAGTACGTCGAGGCATTCGACGCCAGCTGGTACAGCGAGTAATTGTCGCGGTCCTCGTCGTCGGCAGCGTGCGCCGATGGCGCGAACACCGTCATCAGCAGCGGCACAACCAGTGCCACGAGCAGCGACAGAGCCAGGACGCGCACCAGCCCGCCCCGGGCAGTCGCCGCTGCCCGGGCCCGCGCCGCGAGCGTGATGGTCCCGTTCATCTTTCCCTTCCTGTCTGTCGTGTCCGTGATGGCCGTCATGACTTGCCCAGCTTCCGCGGGGCGGTCCCGGCCTTCTTCATGGCCTTCCTGCGGTCGGCCCGCCCCACCTGGTCCTCAGAGCGGTCCTCCTCGGACTCGACGCTCTGGCGGGCGCTGGTGAGCTTCGCGCCGGGTGCCGGCTTGTCCTTCATCAGTTGGTCCATCCGGGCCGCCTCGTCGGCCTTGGCGGCCTCCAGGCGAACCTGCCTGCGCTGGGCCTCGCGGAAGGGGTTGATCCCCAGCGCGAGGTCGAGGTGGAAGACCACGTTCGACACGTCCCGGCGAAGGTAGGTAAGGTTCTCGCCCTTGGTCGTGATGAGCTGGGCGAGGTCCGGCGGGATCTGCTGGTGCAGCTGCTTCTGGTACTCCGCCACCGTGCGGTCGCGCATCGGCCCGAAGAGCGTGTAGTCCGCGGCGTCGAACTTGTTGAAGTCCGAGTCCGCGAGCATCTTGTCGACGTCGTTGTAGCTGTAGACCACGCGGCCGCCGCGCTCGTGCATATGGTCGAACTGGTCGCGCAGGTACTTTTTGACGCGGTCGTCAATCTGCTCGGTGCCGTGGATCACCACGGTGTCCCCGAGCCCGAGCTTGCCGACGGCGAAGCCGACGATGTTGACCAGCTGGGCCATGGCCACGCCCTTGCCGCGGCGCATCAGCCGCGAGAAGTCGTAGACCACGCGCCGGGCATCCCGGACCCCGTCCACGGCCGATGCCGTGTGGTTGTTGAACAGGTCGCCGTTCGTGCTGAGCATCGTGTTCGCGATGCCGCGCAGCACGTTGTACGCGCGCAGCTGGTCGGGGTCGGTCTTGCTTGAGTTCAGCAGGGCCTTGTGCGCGGTGTCGAGGTACGAGACGAACATCTGCAGCCGCGGCACCTGCTGGTGCGGGATGTTGACCACGCGCAGACGGTGCCGCTGGTCCTTGGCGTTGTGCCGCCACATGCCCTGCTCGACGTAAAAGTCGGTCGCCGTGTCCTCCAGCGCAGAGCGGATGATCGAGCCGATTGCCCCGTCCGTGGTCTCGTAGAGCTGCTCAAACATCAGCTTGAGCTTCTCCATCTGCGCGGCGAAGACCGTCAGTTCGTCGTCCTCGTCGCCGAACAGCTCGAAGGGATTGACGTCACCGCGGTTCAGGTCCACGCGCGAGGTCAGCCGCTCGAAGTTCGGGCCCAGCTTGTCCAGGTCCGCCCCGTCCAGCACGAGGTGGACCACCGAGCCGTTGCCGAGCATGCAGGCCTGCGAGATCTTCGAGCACCACATGTTCGACACACGCTGGCGGTCCAGGTACTCGCTCAGGGTCGCGTCTGCCACGACAACGTGGTGCTCGTACCGGTTCACGTCCATGAGTACGGCCGAGTTGTTGACGTCGCCGACCATGTAGCCGACGTACTCGCCGCCCCGGTCGTTCAGGCCGTTAGTCACCAGCGAGTACGAACCCGCGAGCTCGGTCGAGGTGAAGTGGAAGCCCTTGCCGCGCTTCTTCTCGTTGTTCTTGAACAGGCCCGAGAGTTCCTGGCGCTGCTCGCCGGCGTACGCCGCGGCCTTCAGCGTGCCGAAGCGGTCGATGTACAGGCGCGTGACGCGGTCGACCGAGTCGTCCAGCGTCTCGAGGTCCGGAGCCTTGAGAAACAGGCGGTTGTGCACCGACAGGTAGCTCGCGCCGTCCTGGATCTCGCCGATGGTGACCTCCAGGTCGGAGGAGATCTTGGCGGCCTTGCGCTTGGAGGAGGTCGTGCCGGTCTCCTCCTGCTCGTTCGCGTCAAGGCGGTCGAGCTTCTCCGACTGCTTGGTGAACGAATCCACCCACTTCTCGTCCATCCGGCGCACCTGCTCCAGGACGACCGCGGTGACGCGCTCGTCGAGCCCGTCCGGGATCCGGTCGATGCCCCAGAACGCGGCGAAGTTGTCGTGGGCGGCGTCGTCGTGGAAGAACGCGAGCACGCACGCCACGGAACCGTCGACCTCGAAGTAGTCGGAGCGGAAGACGTACTTCTCCCGAGGCTTGAGCGCCAGCAGGTGCGGATACGAGTCGAACCGCCCCTCCAGCTTCTTCATCTCCTGGCGGCGCTGCCACCAGTTCTTCTTCGGCTCGACCACCTCGGCCGGCTCAGCGGCGACCGCCGGCGCGGTCACCTCGGACGTCTCCACCGTCCCGCCCATGGCGGGATCGCCGTCGAGAGCGACCTCCAGTTCATCCACGCCCGGCACGGCCGTCGCGTCCCCGCCCCGGGGCTTCTTCCCCGGAATGCCCAGCTGCGCGCGGGCCTTCGTCATCAGCGCCATGTCACCCTTCGTCCTTCCTTTGTTCGTCCAGCTCGGCCCGGTCAGTTCAGTGAGGCCTTGAGAGAGTGCAGGTCGTCCTCGATGCCCTGGTAGAAGACCCGCAGCATGGGCTCGGTCTCCTCGCGGTCGAGGACCGTAGCCTCCTTGATCATCAGCGCGGACCCCTCGACCTCGGACTGCAGCACCATGTGCGCCCGGCGCAGAGCGTCAGCGCTCTTGCCCTTGAGCAGCAGGTACTGGTGGATCGAGGTGAACTTGCCACCGACGTGCTGTGTGAGGATGTCATACTGCTCGTTCTGCAGCTCGATCAGGTCAGGGTCGCGGACCTCGAGGGCGTGGTTGCGGTGCTCGAGCGAGGCCACCTGGTGGTAAATCCGCTGCGGCTCCTTCGTGGTGACGAAGGACCACTCGCAGTTCGTGTCGATCTTGCGCCAGAAGGCGTCGACCCGGTCCAGGATGCCGATGCGGTCCTCGTCGAAGAGCAGGTACGACGCTGAGCCGACGACCAGGTAGACCTGCCCCTCACCGCCGTCGGAGAAGTGGATCCGGCCGTCCTCCTCGATGCCGTCGATGCCGACGATCGAGTAGAAGTCGCTCGGGTCCGAGCTGCGGCGGGTGAAGACGTTGCGTGCCCGGGACGGGGCGTACGCCAGCAGGGCGGGCACGTTCATCGCCCGCAGCTCCTTGGTCTTGGTCATGCCGCCGAAGTAGACGATCAGTGCCAGGCCCCAGATGACGAAGAGCGTGATGAACACCGGTCCCGAGCTCGCCACGAAGGTCTGCGTCACCGCCCACAGCAGCGCCAGCGCGCCCCCGCCGAAGAAGAACAGCTGCTTGATGGGGGAGGGCTTGGCCGCCCAGCCGCCCTTGCTGAGCGTGATCTCGTGGTCGAGGAACGACCTGTTGAGGCTCGTCGGCACCTTGTACGACATCTTCGCCATGAATCTCTCCCTGCTGCCACCACTGATTTGTCTGCGCCTGTCCGAATGCCCTCATAGACGAGGGATACATGACTACTCTACCTTAGATAGACCTATCGAATTGAGCGTGACTGACGCAAGAATGGCACCGCCCAACGGACTCGGACATGCGATCCGATGCCGTCGGGCGGTGCCGTGGCGTGCTGATGTACGTGGACGGGCAGTCTATCGGACTGACCTCCGAATAATCATTCAGGAGCGAGTCTGCGCAACCTCAGCCGAAGGAGGGGACGAGCTTCCTCTTGCCGCCCTCGTCCTTCCAGGCCAAGGTCGCGTCGAACTTCTTTCCCTTGCTCGAGGTGAAGCCCGTACCCTTGATCGTCTTGCCCGCGGCCAGTGCCGCGAGCTGATCGTCGGTGAAGGCAACCCCGCACCAGCTCTTCGGCGGGGAGTCCAGTGAGGCCTCGAAGTCAGGCACGATCTTCTTACCCTCACCCTTCTTCTCCTCGCGGAAGAAGACCTTGCACTGGAAGCGGTTGCCCTTCTTTGAGACGAAGTCGCTGGACTCGACGCCCTCGCCAGCCATGAGGCGGTCGATCTCCTCGGGCGTAAAGGTGTAGTGGCACCAGGACGCCGGCGGCAGCGCGTTGCCGCTGGCGTCGCGCCGGCCGAAACCGAGCTTCTGGAATCCGACGAACTTCCGGCCCTTGAAAGTACCCTCGCCAAGCTCGCCGAAGACCTCGTAGACCTTGCCCGTGGTGCTCTTCGCCGAAAACTCGATCGTCTCCCCGGCCAGCAGCCGGGCGACCTCGTCGTCGGTGAAGCGGTGGCCGCCCCATTCACGCGCGAACACAACATCCTTGCCTGTCGTGGACCAGGTGCCCTGCACCCGTTCCTTCCGGGTGACAGCCTCCTCCTTGAGCCCCAGCTCGGAGCGCATCGTCGCAGCGTTCTTCTGCATGGTCGCGATGTCCTCGCGCACCCAGTCGGCCACGACAGCCAGGCGCTCCTCTGCGCTCGGGCCCGTGCCTGCGGCGATCTCCTTCATGTCGGCATAGACCTTCTCAGTCAGCGCCAGGTCGCCGATCCGGGTGTCCGGCAGCAGCCGCCAGCTCATGTCCCCGGCTTCG
Organism: Pseudarthrobacter sp. R1; assembly: GCF_024494415.1. Classification (NCBI taxonomy): domain Bacteria; kingdom Bacillati; phylum Actinomycetota; class Actinomycetes; order Micrococcales; family Micrococcaceae; genus Pseudarthrobacter; species Pseudarthrobacter sp. R1. The sequence goes on from NZ_JAMKFI010000008.1 coordinate 1,075,884, forward strand.
GCGAGGGTGAGCTTGCGGCCCTTTTCCAGCAGCAGCGGATACTTGGTCTTCGTCGACGTCACCTCGGAATACGTCGAAGTCCGGGTGGCACCGGTGCCCACGTCGCGCTTCTCCAGCTGCTTCATCAACCACTTCATGCTCGGGTGTTCGGGGCGCTTGTTCGCACCCTCGAAGACAAAGGGCTCAGCGTTGGTACCCAGACCCTTGGCCGACTCATTCTCGTCGCTCTCGGCGGAGTCGTCGCCGGCGTCCGGATCGAACACCGCCTTCCAGCCCGCCGACAGCGGAACGTTGGCGATGCCCACGAAGTCCGGGTAGTCCTTGACGTGGCCCTTCTGCTGCTCGTAGATGTAGTCCTCGGCGATCATCGCCAGGTAGTTCTTGCCCAGCGTCTCGTAGATCAGGCGGCCGGCCTTGCTGAAGCGCTGCTCGACATCGTCCAGCGAAGCGGGCACCTTCGGGCCCGGCCGGTTCGCACCGTGCGCGCCCTGGGGCTTGACGTGCGTCTTGCGCGGCTGGCGGTGCGTCAGGAGCTTCAGGTCCACACCCACGACCCCGGCAATCTTGTCCACCAGGGGCGCGAGCTCGTCGAACTGCTCGGGCGTGATCGTCACGTCGGCAGTGCGCGGGTAGCTGACGGCCTGGGCCTCGTACATGGACTGGTAGGTCGAAAGCACGAGCTGGGCCTTGATCCCCTTGCCCACCAGGAGCGAGGACAGTGCGGCCAGGTCCAGCAGCTTCGGTGGCGCGGTCTGCTTCGTCGCCTTGCCGTCGAGCACAACGGGGGAGGGGCCGTACTGGTTCGGCACCTGGTCCTTCCGGTCGAAGCGCGGCTCCTCCGGATTCGTGTACATCACGTCGTTCTCGTCGCGGAACCGGTTCTGGAAGAACGGCTTCTTGATGTAGTCGTTGTACGCCTTCAACTGGTCGCCGACAAGCTTCACCATCGCCGACTTCAGCCGGCCCTGGCGCAGCACCGTGTCCTGCCCGGACTGGCGCGCCATGTTCGTGGCGATGCGGGTGAACTGCATCGAGAGCAGGTCGAACTGTGAGCGGTAGCGCGCCTTGCGGTACTCGTCGAAGTCCAGGAGCGACGGAATGACCTTGCGCGCGGCGAAGGCCTTCTGCAGCGAGGCCGGAGCCTCATCAGTGAAGTACATGCGCGACCACTTGCCCGGCTTCAGCCCCAACTCGAGGAAGGCATTGACCGCGATCATGCCGCCCTCGCCCGTGGGGTCGACGTCGGTGGCGATCACGATCTCGTCGCACTTGCCCAGGGTCCGCTTCACGTCCTGGGCGACAGAGCTCGCGTTCTTGATCACCTCCAGGCTCCAGTCCAGCTGCTGAGGGTCCCAGGGCAGGTTGCCCAGGTCCCAGGTCCGGTACTTCCCGGCCACGTCCGGATCCGCCACCATCCGGTGCGGATCGACGAACTCGTACAGGTGCCCCCGGGCGTGGGCGATGACGAACTGCTCCCCGTTGTACGTGCCGTTCATGCCGCCGAGGGCTGCAGCGAAGTGCCGCGCCGCGCTCGGCTTCTCGGTGAGGATCCCGACAACCATCTTGACTCCCTTTCGTCGGTGACTCATAAACCAGTCGACTCATAAATCAGTCACAAGTCTATCGATAGAATGAGTCGAATGGCGAGTCTGAGCGAGTCGCATAGCGAGTCGAGTGGGAGCGGCGAGACCCGCGCCGGCACGCCCGTCAGAGAGGGCCTGGATCATTCACGGCGACCCCGGATCGAGGTAACGTCTATAGAGTCGCCACCCGCTCACGCCCGACCCAGGAGCACGAATCCCATGGCCCTCGACCACGCTTTCCTGCGCACACCACAGGACTTCAGCAGCATGCTCATCGAGATGCAGGAGGGCAGCTGGCCGCCGGACGAGGCGGACATCATCCGTATCGCCCAGGGGTGCTCGATGCTGATCGAGTGCATCGACGCCTGGGAGAGCGCCACGCACGGCAAGAATGTCTTCGACGTCGCCCGCGGAGAGATCTGCACGGCCGACGTACGACGGCTCCTCGCCAAGGAGGTCTCACTGAGCTACGAGGGCGACGTCGCGGTGCTGCTGGTGCCGCCTGCGGACGAACGTGTGCGCGTGGAGATCCGCGCCGACGTCGACGAATACCAGGGCCTGCTGCGCCGTCCGGAGATGGTCCTGGATTGGGAGCAGGATGGTAAGCAGCACGAGCACTACATCTCACTCAAGCCCAAGGGCGCGCACTGGTACATGCTGTCGCAGCTGCGTGACGACATGAAGGAAGGCCGGCTCACCGTCCGGTCCTAGCTCCGCCTCAGCCGCGCCAGAGCTCGAGTCTCCCCCTGAAAAAGAAAATCAGCCCGCGCCTGGCGGCAACGGGCTGATCGTGATGGACATAAAGTAGCAAGGATGGCTGTCCATGCCTCGCTGATGCTGAACGGCGCTGATCACCGTCCGGAGGTCGGCAGCGCGACGCCCAGACGAACCCGGTAGGCCTTCAGGACCTTGCCGAGCGTCTTCAGGTTCTCCGGATGGTCTACACCGGACTCCAGCTCCCTGATCCGGATCGGACGGACCCCGGCGACCTCAGCGACCTGCTTGTGGGAGGCCTTCCCCCGGAGCTTGACCAACAGGTCCGGCAGGTCCTCGTCAAGGTCCTCGAACATGCGGAACTTCTCGGCGGTCCCCATGCGGGTATGACCCAGGTGCCAGTGGCCACAGTGTCCACAGCTTTACGAGCTCATCGAGGGATCCTCGCTGAGCCGGTGCGGGATCTCGTCCTCGCATCGATAGCGGCGCTTGAAGACCTTCTTCCCTTCGCGCGTGGTCGTGCACTCCCGCGGGGCGTCCTCGGCCCGGAAGGCGGGGTTCGCCATCCCCGCGCACCGGGGAGCGCAGTACAGCCCGAGCAGCACCGGGTCCTGGGGACGCAGCCCCAGACCCTTGCCACACCCCTTGCACCGCTGTCTCTTCGGGAACAGCACCTCAGCCACGCCCGGCCTCCTTCATTTCTGCGTTGCCGGACCGGTCGTCGCGGCCCTCCTCCACCTTCTTCCTGGCGCGCCTCTCGCGCGCCGCCGCCCGGATCCGGGCGCGGTAGTCGGGGTCATCGCGGTACCGCTGCCGCTGCCGCTGCTTCTTGCGCTCGGCCCGCTGCGGGTCCGCGGCGATGTACCTGGCGCTGGCAGCAGCCTGGTCGGCCCGGAACTGCGGGTTCTGGCGGTACCGGCGGGAGTGGTCGCGCTTGCAGGGACGGCACACCCAGGTGCCGTCCTTGGCCCAGTAGCCGTTGTCGGCGTCCATCGTGTGCCCGCGGGCACAGGTACGGCTGCCCGGCCGGCGCAGCGGCTTGGCCCCCTTCTGCATGTGCCCGGGGTTTACGCAGGCACTGCGACCACAGGCCATCCACAGGATCTCGTCCTGCGTCAGGGACCCGAGCCCGAGCTCCTGCTGCAGGGCCTCCCAGATGTATCGGCGCGGCGTGACCGAGGACCGGCCGTTCGACAGGCCGAAGCGGCCCGAAGCGGTCCAGACCCAGCAGCCTGAGCCGTCGAGCCTGCCCGCCTCCTTGTCGACCTTCTCCCAGAACCGCGCGGCGTCGGTCGCTGCACTCCTGTGCGTGGCGGTGCTCACCGAATCGGACGCCCTTCCCGCTTGCGCTCGAGCTTCGCCTGCTTCTTCGTCGCCTCCCGCACCCGGTCGCGGACGAAGACCGCGTCCTTGTGCGTGATCGGTGCTTCGTGGATGTTGTGCGATCCGCGCAGGAAGTTGCTCGTGCGGTCCGCGATCGAGTACGCGAGTGCCTGCTCGATCGCCGCGCTGGTCTCCTTTACCTCACCCAGCTGCCCGTGCAGCGCGGCCAGGCCCTGTGTCTGCTCACGGCCCCTCCGCTCCAGGGCTTCCATGCGCGCCGCGATGCTGCCCAGCAGCGGATCACGGGAGCGGAACAGCTGCGCCGCGCGCCGGGTGGCGGCATCGGTCGCCAGTCCAAGGTCGAGCTGGGCCAGCAGAAAGGCCGTGACCAGGCTTGCCTGGCTCAACCGCTCGGCGAACTCGCGGGCTGCCGTGTCGCCGGCACCGAGCTCACGGACGGCCGCTGAGCGCAGCTGCTCCCGCAGCGCGCCGACGATGGCCTCGGGCAGGGCCCGGACGGCAGGCTGGCTCTTCACGCCCTCGAGCCGGAAGCCGCTCTGTGGCAACGACTCGCTGCCTTCATCCCCTCCGCCGGAGCCGCCCCTGGCCGCCGCAGACTGCACGGCCTCCTGATGGTCGGTGTGCTGGAGCGGGACGGGCGGGATGAGGTTGGCATCTTCCGGCGGCGACACCGGGAGGGCCGCGGGGTGCGCTTCGGCGTCAACGTCGTCGTGCACCTGCGGCATCGCTGCTGTGTCCACGGCGACCGCGTCGCTCTGGGCCGGGGGAGTGGCGCTGCCTGCTCCCGAGCCTCCCCGCTGTCCGGCACCGGTGTCCCGGTCAAGGTTCTCGGCGCTCTGCTGCGGGGCCTCATCCTTCTCCGGCGTGTCCTGCTCCGGCTCCGCCGGCTGTGCCCGTTCCTGGGCCCGCTTCAGGCCCTCGCTCCCGCCGGTCCGGTACGCATCGAGGAAGGACGTGTCGACGTCCATCAGCTCGTCGGTGGACGGCATGATCTCGTTCAGCCCCTGGCTCACGTCAGCTCCCCGTTCTCCTCGTCCAGCAGATAGTTGTCGCCCCTGGTCAGCCCGAGCAGGGAATCGAAGCCCATGGTCACGACCCGCTCGAGGTTGGCGTTGTTCGTCGAAAGCGCCTTGAGCTCGTCGACGACCTGGTTGATGCGCGCGGTGAGCAGATCAGGGATGTCGAAGTCGAGATTCTCGCGCCGGATCTTCTCGGCGATCGCCTCGGCGTAGTACTCGTTGGCGGAGGGGTAGCCGCGCCGCTGCGCCCAGTACTCCGCCCGCTGCTTCTCGTCCGAGGACAGGCGGGTAAAGACCCGCTCCCTGCGGTCGCTGCCATTCTGGTCGGTGCTCGGTCCACCGGACCTGGTCGCAGCCTGCGCAGCGGGAGGCGCAGCCTTCGGCTCGTCGACGACGGTCATGTCTGGCCTCTCCTGTCATATTCGACTGATGTACGAGTCCATTCTAACGTCATTCGAATGCCTGTCGCGAATGATTTGGCAATGACTTGTGACAGATCTTTGCGGAGAGGTCGGGCAGAGGGGTAGAGTCATCTGCGTCACCCGGTCAGTGCCTGATCGCGTGCCCCAGGCGGCCTCGGTTCCTCGACCCAAGACCGGGGTCGCTGGACGTTGGTTCGCACCTCCCGTGGACGTTGGTTCGCACCTCCCGTGGACGTTGGTTCGCACCTCCCGTTCATGGGGAAAAGAGAAGGCCCCGACGCACATGAAGCGCACCGGGGCCTTTATTCCTGGCTGCCGCCCCAGAGCCCCGGCCTGTCCAGTCCGCCCGGCATTTTGCTCCACGTTGCGTGCCGTTCCCGCCCGGGCATACGATTCCATCGAACATATGTTCGAAAAGGAAGTGGACATGCAGGCCTCGCAGCCAGAACCGTTGGCGCTCGACGAGCCGCTGATACTCCCGTTTGCGCCGGAAGCCGTCGCCTGCGGCTTCCCCAGCCCTGCAGAGGGATATTGGTCGGGAAACCTTGATCTTGTCCAGCACCTGGTCCGGGACCCAACCTGCACATTCGTCTGGCGTGCAGCCGGCCATTCCATGACCGGAGCCGGAATCAATGACGGCGACCTGCTGCTCGTGGACCGGGGGATCGATCCCGTTCCGGGCAAGATCGTGATCGCCGTCGTTGACGGCGAATACACCGTCAAGCGGCTGGACGTCATCCAAGGACGTACCGTTCTCGTGGCAGAGAACCTCGACTATGCGGACATCGTTCTCCACGAACACACGGAGATGTCAGTCTGGGGCGTGGTCACATGGATTCTGTCTCCTGCGAAAATCAAACGTGGTGTCAGACCCCGCCTATAGTCTCCAGCCGTGGCAATGACGACTCTGACCCCAGCACCCGATCAAATCGCTCTCGTAGACTGCGTCTCCTTTTACGCCAACGCGGAGCGTGTCTTCGACCCCACGCTGCATGACCGACCGACCCTTGTCCTCTCGAACAATGACGGCTGTGTGGTTGCCGCGTGCCCGCTGGTGAAGGAACTCGATCCTGACATCATGGGCAAGCCGTGGTTCAGGATCCGCGGCTGGTGCCAGGCCAAGGGCGTCGAAGCCAGGTCATCGAACTATGAGCTCTATGGCTCGCTGAGTGCACGGGTTGCCACCATTCTGGGCCGCTTCAGTGCGTGGCAGGAAGTGTATTCGATCGACGAAAGCTGGCTGAAGCTGCGGGGCGCTCCTGAAGAACTCGAATCACGAGGACAGGAGATCCGACGGACTGTCCTCCAGCTGACCGGCATTCCTGTCCGCGTCGCGATCGGTCCCACGAAGACCCTCGCCAAGGTAGCGGCTCTCGGCATCAAGAAAAACCCCGCTTTCAATGGAGTTCTCGATCTCCGGCGGTTTTCGGACGAGCAGCTTGACCGGATCCTTGACTCCCTCCATGTGACTGACCTCTGGGGCGTCGCCGGGCGTAACGGCAAGCGCCTGGCTGCGCTCGGCATCCACACGGCCAGAGAACTGCGCGACGCTGATGCCAAATGGCTCCGTAAACGGTTCTCCGTCGTCATGGAAAGAACCATCCTGGAGCTGCGCGGGCAAAAATGCATCGAGCTGGAGACCCAGCCGCCGGCTGCCAAGGACCAGCTGATCTATTCCAGGAGCTTTTCGCGCAAGCTTACGGACCCTGACGAGATGCATCAGGTTCTGTCGATCTACGCCCAGCGGGTCTCAGCACGTCTTCGGGCCCAGGGGTCCGTCGCCGGCGTGCTCTCGGTGTGGGCTTCGACCGGCTGGGCCGACGAAGGAACTGTCCCGCATTCAGCCCACCGGGCTGTTCCGCTGGCTATGCCGACCGATGACCCGATCGCGCTTACGAAAGCTGCCAGTGCGATCCTGCCTGATCTGTTTCCGACCGCCGGTATCCGCTACGCCCGTGCAGGAGTTGTGCTCACGGGACTGCGCGCGGGTGACGGCGTTCAGTTCTTACCTGTGTTCCAATCCGAATTCGAAGATCGGGGAGTAGGGAAGGTACTTGACGAGATCACGAGAAAGCTCGGCGCGCAGGCTGTGGGTGTGGGCCTGGGCGGCATGAAGACCCCGCCGGCATGGGAGATGAAGCGCGCCATGCTCTCGAAGCGCTGCACGACCCACTGGGACGAGCTGCCGGTCGCTGTGGCATAGCGGGGTAAGGGAAACGCAGGACCTCAACAGCACCCGCGCCGGCAGCATACTCGAGCAGCGACCTGCCACATTAAAGCGCGGCTTCGAGTTCCTCCGAGGAATACCCGAACATGTAATCCTCATCCTTACCGTGTGAGGCCCAGATCTGAGCTGCATCGTAAACACTCAGCGCCTCGCTGTCGTCATCGTCATCGTCATCTAGACCGTAGCGACACTCAAGGCAGTACATCTCGGAGTAAACAAACTTTTTCACCAGGGGCGTCCCACAGTTGGGGCACGGGGGCGTTTCACCCTCGTAGACATCGATCTCGTCCCAGCTTTTTTCCTTCTTCGCAAGGAAATCAAAGATACCCAAAGGCCCTACCGTCCCAATACGTCCCGCCGAAGCCGTTTCTGATATGAGATAAACCGCTGACGACAAGCACAACCGCAATCTTCGACACGGTCAGTATCGCATGCGCCTGTTAGGTACTACCTCCACGCGAGTAAGGCGATACCTGGACGAACTTTGTCTCGGTGCCGCCGGGACCGTAGTGCTGCACGCGCTGGTGCCCGCTGACATTATGCTCGGTCGGAGACTTTCTGCTGGCCTCCTCGCCGATGCCCTCGAAAGCCGCCTCCGTGAACTCAGGGATTTTCTCCCAGACCGCCGCGCTGACCTGCTTGAATGCTTCGGGCGACCTCAGTGTCAACAACGTGACCGCGCCAGCAGCCGCAAGAGCGCCAACGGCGAGACCTGTCTTGAAAGCCGGATGCTCCTTGATCCGCTGCCAACGGGTCGGGCCCTGGCTCATATCCTGCTCGCAGGCTCCGGCGGCCTCAGGGTTGCGCACTTCACTGGGCTCAGACTGGACTGACTTGTCCTTGGGCTGCCGAAGACGTGATGGATTGAGCGGCTGCGCCCGATCGAACGGGCCTTCTTGATCATGATTGGGCACTCGGGCAGTCTATCCTTTACCGGCAATCCCAGTCTCACTCCGGTCCGATTCAAGTTGCCGACCGTAGTCCGACACCTTTGATGGCGCGCCGATCAGAGACTCTCATTTCACAGCTTAGGCAGGCTACTCACTGCGCATGCTGTTACTTGACAACTTTCTCTTCTCCAACGGACAGAGGACGGCCGGGCAGGGCTCTATGCTCAGAGCTATGGAGGTTGAATTGACCATTGAAGATGCCCAGGGCGAAATGATGCGCGTCAGCGCGACGGGCCCCGACTATGGCACCACCCTGGCCGCGGCGAAGGCCAAAATCCCGGAAGGATCCCGGATGATCATCATTCGCGTTCCGGACCGTGAGGTGTAACCGTTTCAGTATGCTCCTCCGCCCGGATACCCTGCTGGATTCACCTGGCCCCTTCCCAGCAAGGTCCTGGTCCGGCCTGAAGCAAGCAGTCCGGCATCAGGAAGCACCAGCCATACAACCAAGACAGCGCCCGTCAAGGTTGGTCATTGCCAGGTCTGGCCACACCAGCAACGGCCCTCTTCGTGTTCCTGGATGACCTGGACCCGTTCCTCGCCGAGCAGAATGATGTCTTCGTAGCTGAGCATGCCTCCAGTGCAGCATCGGTTGCCGACTGCCGGTAGGGGAGTCCTGGCGTATGTGGAAAACCGGAGGGTCGTCAAGCCCGTTCCGGTATGCCCAGCTGCCTCTTCCGGTGCCCTTCAACCTCAGTCTGAACCGGACCTATCATGAGGGAGGGGGACACCTATTGGCCGCTTGTCGGGACAGGTCATGGCACCACACAATGCGAACAGTCGGGACAACCGCATCCCTGGAATTGCAACATTGCGCCCCGGTCACCGCATCAGGGAAATCCGCCAGGACCTCCATGACCGACACCCTGCCCGGGCCCGCTACCAGGTCATTGCTGCTCATCATCCGTTAGCCGGCGGGGCACCTCTTGCGCCCCCGGCCTCGGATGAATATCAGATCCGTCTCTACACTCGGTCCCGCAGCGGAGACGTAAGGGTGCGACTCGCCGCGGTCAGGGAGGCCATAGCAACCTCACCTTATGTCTGGGAAGACCTTGCCGACGATGGCGTGCGGGAATGGGTGGAGCCTTCGGTTCAGGACGACGCGCTGTTGGCTGCCGCCCTCGTCTCCCTGGGAACATTGAGCGCCGAGGAACGCCCATATTTGGGGAAGTTTGTGGTCGAGCAGATCTACGAGATGCTGACGAGCGCGGAAGCGGCTTACTGGCACCGGGCCGTATCAGGCCGCCGCCGGCACTGACCGAAACACCCTGGTTCCGAGATCCTAAGCTCTCAGAGCGGACCAAACGACGTTCTTGAACCATGAAGCATGGGCCTCTCGGCTGAACTCTGCAAGAATCACGGCATGGCCGACCGCACTGCGTCCGATGAGCACTACGTGCTTGACCTCTGCGATGGCGTCCTCGGCATGAGCAGCTGTCGCCAAGCGACGTTCGAATGGCTCCGCGGCGACCCGTCCTCTTTGCGACCCCTCGGCACCAAGCTACCCGTGGACGGCTTTTGGTCCGATCTCAAACTCGTCGTCGAGTTCCAGGAGGAGCAGCATTCGAAGCCGTCGCCGTTCTTCGATCGGCGGAAGACCGTCTCTGGTGTCGGTCGCGGCGAGCAACGTCGCCTCTACGACGAACGCAAGCGCCTTCTTATCCCCGAACATGGATTGACGCTCGTTGTGATCGAGAAGTCCGCGTTCATCGTCAAGTCGAAGCGGATCCGGCGCGACCCGAAGAGGGACATTGCCGTGGTGCGCGCGCACCTCGGCAATGCGCAGCCAAAACGGCTCTAGTGCCGACGTCGCCATCGAAGTGCTGTGACGCAGACACATCGGGCTCGACGCCTCAACAGGGTCCTCCGCTCTGGAATGCTGCCATCTGGGGCTTGCGATGACTTCGGCAGCCTTGTGAACAGGAAAAGAAGAACCGGTGCGAGTATGCACCGGTTCTTCTTTTTGATCGGTAGAAGCCAATCAACGGCAGGACGAAAACCCGCGATGGATAAGCCTCAGACCTTTGCGCTGGCCGTGCAGTCCACGAGTGCCGAGGTGAAGTCCTTCGACTTCCAGATCTTCTTGTCCTCGTCCTTCGGCAGGAAGTCCGAGATCGATCCGGCCCCTATTGATGCGCCGCCGGCGAGGAAGCGCAGCGTCTCCTGCGAGAACCCCACCTGGAAGACAACGCCCGCCAGGCACTCACCCGAGGCCGCGTAGGTCTTCTTCTGGTCCTCGTTCAAGGCGAAGGAGGAGAACATCGAGACCAGCCCCGCGGCCAGCTGCGAGGAGGAGTTGATGCTCGTGCCCTGCGGCACCGGGAACTTCGGCGTGAGATCCGGCTGCCGGGCCTGGGGGAGCTCCTGTCCCTGCTTCGGTGGCGCGTAGACCTGATCCTTGCCGTCCTTGCTGGTGGTGGCACCCGGGGCCGGGGTCGGCGGGATCACCGCGTCGACACAAGCGTCGAACTTGTCGCGCAGCTCGGGGGAGAGCATGATCGCGGCGTCCATCGCGCTGACCTCGCGCAGGCCATTTGCCACCGCTGCGATGTCGTCGCTGCCCTTGCCCACGATATAGGCCTGCGCGGCGTCCGAGAGCTTCTTGTCCTGGACGGCGCGGACCAGGCACGCGCCGCCGTCGGTGCTCTTGGCCCCGGTGCCCTGAAACACGAGCCGGTCCAGCGCCTTACCGAGGTCCTCGCTGGTCACCTTCGCCGCGCTGGTGCTCGGGCTCGGCGACGGCTGCGCCGTCTCTGAGCCGGCGGAGCATCCGGCGAGCAGGCTGCCCAGCACCGCCAGTGCGGCGGCGGACAATGCCGCCTTCCTCGTCATCGGGGTCTTCATCGCCATGGCCTCTCCTGTCGGGTCGATGTCTGCGCCGGATGGCACAGAGCCCGCATCCGACTGGTCTTCCATACATCTTATCCGATAGGCCAATCGAATGGTCTATCGGATGATGCGCGAAGAGCGACATAAAAGACGGCTGACAGAAGGTCTGCGCCAGGCCCTGGCGATGTCTGGTATCGCCAAGGGGCAGCTGGGCTGGGAGGGATCAACGGAGTTGATCCGGACGGGTGCTCGACGCGTCCCGAGCGCGTCACCGGTCCCTGAGTGGGCCGGGTCGGGACGGCTTGCCGCGCCCGGACGACGCCGAGCGAGAGAGGGACCGCCAATGACCCGGACGACTGTGCCGACGGACCTGATGCCGCGCTGCCAGATCGCGGACCCGCAGGTGCAGGAGCACCTGCCGTGCCAGCACCACGAGAGCGGCGGCGTCCAGTGCGAGAACCCCGATCCGCACACGGACGATCACTGGATCTCGGAGCACACAATTTCCCACGCGCTGGCGGGAAACGGCTACGCCTGCACGGCATTCGACCCCGCAGAGCCGGCCCGAGCCTTCCAAGGGCCTGTCCAGGCCTACACCGAACAGCAGATGGTCGACGCGCTCCTGCGCTGCGCCGCGGACCGGGACAGCCTCCCGCGCAACGACTACATCCGCCGCAGACACGACGACGAACCATCCGCGCCGCTGCTGGAGCGCCGGTTCGGCTCCTGGAATGCAGCCCTCGAGAGAGCGGGGCTGAACACCACCGAGCAGCCGCTGCACTTCCAGGGCGCGACCACGAAGTGGACCGAGGAGATGATCCTCGACGCCCTGCGCGAGTGCTGGATCAAGACCGGCTCCATCGCCGTGCTCGCCTACGAGGCCTGGCGCACCGGCGGCACCGACGGCATCTGCCGGACCCATGTTCCGCCGGCGGCCACCATCCGGTTCCGGATGGGGAGCTGGTCGCGGGCCACGCAGCTCGCCGTGGGCTGAGCCGGCGGCCCTGGCGCAGGTGGCTGCCATCCCGCTCATCCCACTGACCGCACACAGACCGAAGGACTCCATCATGACGATCGCCCGCCCCCTCCATGACGTCATCGACGACGCACCTCCGTCGGACGCCATCGCACAGCAGATCCAACTGCAGGCCGCCGCTGCGCTCCTGCCCGAACAAGAGTGGTGCGGCGGCTGCACCCCCGGGGACGATCCGGTCCCCGACGTCGAGGGCGGCATCCCTGGCATGCCGCAGGACGTCGTCCTGCGCACGACAGAGCAGCTGTCGCTGCCCGCGGACTGGAAGGCCGCCTGGGGCCCGGCCCCGCTCTACGACATCGCCCACCTCGCCTGTGGGCACACCGTTGCCCGCCGGGCCTCCTGACCCGGGCAGGGATGCAGCGACGCAGCGCAGCTGCGCCGGGGGACTCATCGACTGAACCATCGACCAGTGAAGGAGCGTCCCGCTCATGCCCATGACACCACTGCAGAGCTGGGCCCTCATCGTGCTCCTCGCCGTCTTTGTGCTCGGGCTCATCTGGCTCTACGCCGAGGCCGAGGCTGCGCTCCGGCGCAGACATACAGACAAGGCGGCAGCACAGCAGCCGCAGGACGAGGAGGCAGACAGCTCACTCGTTCCCAGTCCTGTACCCACCGCCCGCCCGACCCTTCGTCTCATCCAGGGGCAGGGCCAGGGCTCCGCGAGGTCCCGTCGCGGTCCCGCCGAGGTCTACGACTGGGCCCGCCGGGGAATCTAAAGAGAACCCCTTCCGGCCCCTGGCCTCCTGCGGGGCTGGGTCAAGACTTCATGCGGCCCACCGCCGCACCACGAACAGCCCCGGGCCGTCGCGAGAAGCGCCGGACACACCGTTCCTGCCGCAGCCCGGCAACGAAGCCACGGCGGCCCGGGGTCAACAACCATTCACCTGCCCGTGCAGGCATCGAAAGCGAGAAGAACCATGGACCAGACCATCGCACCGCCCGTCATCAGGCACAGCGTCGCCGTCGACTTCGGCGTCATCGAGCTCACGGGCACCCTTCAGCACGCCGACGCCCAGCGCAGCCTCGTACTCCTGACCGAGGAGGCCCCCGAGCGCATCTCGGTGAACCTCGAGGCATATGGCCTCGTAGCCGGCCCGGGGCGAGTGTTCATCAAGGACTGGTCGGAACACGCTGGCCTGGCCGAGCGCCTGCAGGAGGCGGGGCTCGTGCGCATCATGCGCTCCGTGACCGTCGGCCCGTTCGCCTCCACCGCCCACGAAGTCGAGGTGACGCTCTGATGGTCGCGGACACCCATGCGCTGAGCATCCTGAAGCTGAGCACCGGCCACCTCGAGAAGATCGAACAGCTCCAGGGACGGATGCTCGCCCTCGGCGAGGAACAGCTGGAGGTCGCGCGCCGCCAGCTCGAGGCCCAGGACACTCAGAACGTCCTCGCCTGGCTGCAGCTGCAGCAGGCCCAGGGGCATACACCGGACCCGACGCTCGTGGACCTGGTCCGCCGGCGGTTGCGAATCTGAAGCAGACAGGAGAAACGCCATGGACAACATCATCGAGAGCAGCGGAGTCCTCATCGCCACTCTTGCCTTCATGATCTGCCTCGCGTGGCTGGGCTGGTTGCTGTTCCGGCGACGGTTCCCGAACCGGGACGGGCAGATCGCGTACCTGGAGGAGGACTACCGGCGGGCCTGCGAGAGCGGAGACGTAGCCGCGGCCGATCAGATCGAGGCTGAACTCTGGGATCTGGGGGCAGCGCCAGGCTGGCCTGGGGCCGGACGTACCGGGTTCGATCAGCGCAGCTGATGCGGGACCCGTGATGCAAGGGCATCTGGGATCAACGCAGTTGATCCGGAAGGAGCACTGAGGAGCGCTCGATCAGCACAGCTGATCCGAGTCTTCATTCGAAAGATCATCGTCTGATCAGCACAGCTGATCCGGATGGGGGTCTGAGAGACAACCGAACACTTCAACTCACCATCGCGCGCGGAGCAGGGACACTGCCCGCGCGTTTCGTGCACAACGAGGAGAAACACTCATGTCGAACCCCCGCAACTCCGCCACCGTCATCGGCCGCCTGACCAAGGACCCGGTCGTCTTCAACAACCAGGACGGCTCCAAGAAGGTCGCGTTCACCCTGATGGCCGATCACAACTACACCGACAGCCAGGGCAACCGCGGAGCTGACGCTGTGCCGGTCGAGGCTTTCGTGCGCGCGACCACCAACGGCATCGGCCCGTTCGCGAGCATCCACAAGGGTGACCTCGTGGCCGTGAACCTCAAGCTGCGCCAGGACCGCTACACCAAGAACGGTGTCGAGGTCTTCGAGCTCAAGGCAGTCGTCGAGGACATCACGTTCCTCGAGCCCCGCTCGGTGACCCAGGCCCGCGTGAACGAGCGCGTCGCTGCCGCCGAGGCGCAGAACCAGGCCCTGCAGACCCAGCCGGCTCCGGCTCCCGTCGCAGCCGCTGCCGCACCGCAGCCGGCCGTCGCCAGCGCCGTCCACAGCGAGGAGCTGCCCTTCTCCTGAGAAGCGCGCCCCTCACCCAGCACAACCCACAACTGAATAACAACCGAATAGGCGGGTCACACACGCCGACAGTCCCCGTCCGAGGAGCCTCGCGCTGCTCGGACGGGGATCTGCTTTCGCTGGCCGCCGTCCTGCCCTGCCCCCAACGTCATCAGCCAAGAGAAGGAGTTCCGCCATGCAGATCGTCGCCGACGCGACCGTCGAGGCCACCGATCACGACCAGGCCCTGCACGCAGGGCTCACCGCCGTCGTCGGCTCGGTGATCACCGACCACCCCGGACCGGATGTCGAGGCCATGATCGACGACGTCGTCACTGCCATCATCCAGAAGCTGCGCCTTCACGCCAGCCAGGTCTTCGTCGCCGATCACGGTGATACCCGCCCCGTGGAGCGCTTCCGCACCGTCACCGGGCGGATGGACCTGGAGGACCCGGAATGAGCCTGGTCCAGCAGCTCGAGCCCGCCGCCGAGGTCCAGCGGGCTGCCGGGCTTCCCGCGGCGGCGCGGATCCTCGCCGAGGCATATCCCCAGATCGTCGACTTCGACCCCAGTGGGATGACGATCGAAGAAGTGCACTACTTCCTCGGTGAGTCGGCTGCCGTCGCCTTCTTCCAGTTCCTGGTCCTCACCAAGCGGTGCAAGGCCGCCGTCGGGATCCGGCGCTGAGAGCTTCCGTACAGAGCGGTTCGATCCCTCCGTGGCTCCGGCCCCATCAGCGCCCCGCGCGCCCTGCCCTGCCCTCCCGGCAGCAGCGGCGTGGCGGGGCGCTGTCTTTTCGTTCAGGTTTCGTTCCTGGCCGGGCGTGGAGGGGATCGGCACAGCCGATCCGGATCTGACGACGAAGGACAACGTCCCCGTCCTGCCACACTTCACTGGAGGTCCGCCATGTCTGGTCTCAGCTGCCCCAACGATGGCGCGCCGATGGAGTCCGACGCCACCGCCACGGCCCGCGAACGGGCCGGCCGGCGCGGTTGCGCCTGCACCCACACCTGCCCGGAGTGCGGCTACTCCGAGATCCGCTGATCACCGCCCATCAACCGAGGAGGGGCCATGTCGACCTCCGTGCAGCACCGTCATCACCGCAACCACGACCACACCCTCACCGGCTTCCTGTCCGCCGTCACAGCGGTCTGCCAGGAGCTGAACGCCGCCGACGACGCCGACGAGCTCGAGCGCCACGTCGGCTGGGTCTCGCACTCGTGCGAGCCGGACTACCAGGTGCTCGTCGAGCTGATCGGCCCCGCGCCGGGCCTCGCCCTGCAGCTGGTCATCGACCTGGACATCGACTCGACGGTCGCCTCCGCGCAGATCGTCGGCACGGCCGATGACGAGTCGTTCACGACGGACGTCGAGGTCGGAGTCCGGTTCCTGTCCCATCTCGTCGAGCACCACCTCGCGCCAGCGGCCAGGCCGTGCGACGGCTGCACGGCTCCGGACTCCCTGCGGGCACCGACCTGGAAGTGAGTGGCGAACGGCTCCTCGTCCCTTTCGTCACAACCCCTCGCCGGCTCCTTCCCGGAACCGGCCCACGGCGCTCTAGCTCAGCGGAAGAGCACTCGGCGTTCTGACTGCCCGCGGTTCGATTCCGCATCAATCCCTGGTCGGGCAGACCCAGGCAACAGGCCCGTTGCAGGGCGACGCACGAGAGGTCACGGGTTCCATCCCCGTGAGCGCCACAGACCCAGGGTCGTACAGGCCCGCGCGATCCATCAGCTGCACCAGCTGCACCAGCCAGAAGGGCACTGCCATGACCGACACCATCACCCCCGCCTTCCTCGACATCGTCAAAGACGGCGGTCCTGCGGTCCAGGAGGTTCTGTTGCGCTCGACCGAGCGCCACCGCATCCTCGGCGGCAAGAGCGCCCGGATGCTGCGCCGGGGCGACCGGGTCGCGCTGCGCGACCTGAACCCCGATCTGGATGGCGGCACAGCCGTCGTCGAGCAGGTGCGGCCCTCGGTGGGCAGCACTGTCCACATCCTCACCGTCGGCGGTGAGGCCCACCTCGTCCGCGGCTCGCGCCTCGTGCTCGTCGCCCGCGGACCTGAACAACCCTGACCAGCAAGGAAACCGCCATGTACACCGGACCCATCAGCAACGGCATGCTGCTCGGCATGACGCACAAGGGACGCAGCGCATTGATCCGCGAGCTCAGCCCGGACGTGCGCCGCAAGCTCGCACACATCGCCTCGCTCGGTGCCGAACAGGAGACCAGGAAAGCCGCAGAGCACTTCGACGCTGGCCGGCGTGTCTGGGCCGGTACCAGGCTCGACCACGCCCAGTCACTGAGCCGGCTCGCTGCTGAGCTCACGGGCGAGCCCGACGGCGTCTTCATCTTCGAACCCATCGACTCCGGATCCGTCGCGGCAGGCAACTGATCGCTCTCACAGGACCCCTGGCACCGAGCGCATCGCTCAGGGCCGGGGGTCCTGTCTTTCTCTTTCCGGAACAGCCAGCACAGCTGGCTCGGGCGTGCCCGTGGAGAAGCACGCCTGCCACCCCGGCCAGAGCGCCCGACGACCACTCCAGCAAGGAACCCCACCATGAAGCGCACCCCCTCCGGATCTGTCTTCGGCGGCCTCATCGCCGCCGTGCTCTGTATCGTCACGCTGACCGGCTGCGAGGACCTGCCGAAGGCCCCCGGCGTCCCGGGTACGCCGTCCACCAGCACTGCGGCAGCCCAGGACCCGGGACAGGTGTCCTCTGGCAAACCGGCGAGCGTGGAGACCAAAGTCATCCGTGTCATCGACGGCGACACCGTCGCCGTGCTGCCGGTGGCCGGCCCGCTCGAGGCGACCGACAAGCATATCGGGATCCCCGAGCACACAGTCAGGCTCCTGGGCATCGACGCGCCCGAAATGAACTATCACAAGGATGCCGAGCCCGAGTGCGGCGCTAGGGCCGCCACTGATCATCTTGGCGGCATCCTGCCGCAGAGCATGCCAGTGACCATCGAGTTCGACCACGGGGCAGACAGAACTGACCGTTATGGCCGTTCTCTCGCCTACGTCATCACACCGGCCCACAACGACGCCGCGCGACAGCAGGTCACCGACGGCTACGCCATGCCCTGGTTCCCCAAGGGCGAGCCGGAGCCCCAGCGGATCCCCGAGTACCGCACGGCGGCTGACAACGCCGTGGCACTGCATGCCGGTGCGCACTCACAGTGCTCCTCCATCGGCCGCGGCTGAGCCGCTGCACTTACAGACTACGAACCAGGAGAACCACATGCCCATCCCTACAGCACCCTCTGAACTGGACGAACTCCAGGTCGGCGACAAGGTCCTCGTCAAGAGGGTCCTCGACCACCCCGCCTGGATGAAGCAGGTCCCGTGCGATCCCCGCAATGGCTCCACCACGAAGTACGTCCGCGACCCGCAGGTCGTGGAGGAGCTGGGGGTGAGCAGCGTGATGGACCGGCGGGCAGTACCCGCGATCGCCGCTGCCGGCAACTGGCCGGGACGTGAGGCGCACACGCTGGTCCGCCTGCCCAACGGCTTCTGGTACGACTGCGCCACCGGCCTGCAGGACGGGTCCGGATCCACGCGCATCGAACGCATGCACTGAGCCTGAACAGAGCCCGGCACGGGGGAGAGCCCCTGGTGCCGGGCTCGTCTCTTTCCTCGCGGCTCGTCAGATCGGCACAGCCGATCCGGATCTGGACTCGAAGGAGACACCCGCTCCTTCCCGACCAGAAGGAGCAGCACGATGAGCAACGACGACCACAAGTGCAGCCTGGCCCAGTTGGAGCGGGCGCTCGAGGTGCTCGACGGAAAGCTGAAGCGCCTGGGGCCGGACGCCCCGGTGCAGATCCGTGCGATCGGCGGCTTCGCGCTCATGAAGTACGGCATCCGTGCTGCGGACCGGGCATTCACCGTCGACATCGACAGCGTCACCGGTGATTTCGCGCCAGAGGTCATGGCGGCAATCCATGAGGTGGCCGACGAACTGAACCTGGAGCGCGACTGGATCAACAACGACAACGTGATGGACGGCGACGACGCTGAGCTGGTGGCCTCGATATACCAGGCGCGCTGGATCGACGACGACACAGCGTACGAGAGCATCAGGCTTCAGCTGGCCAGTGTCCCCACGCTGACCCGCGCCAAGATCATCGCCGCGGACACCGCGGAGTTCTCCGGTCGTGCACAGGACCTGCCGGATCTCCTGGAATTGCTCCGATTCCAGGGCATCACCACCGCTGCCCGGTTCGATGCCGCTTACCCGGATCCCTACGACGAATACCCCGCCGCCCGCGAGGCCGTGCACGAGCACTTCGCTGCGGACAGGACGTTCGCCTGAAGAAGACCCCACCGTCAGAGCGCGTGCTCCGGCGGTGGGGTCTCTTTTTTTGTGTCCGTGGTTTACTGCTGGCCGGAATCTTCGGAGTTACCTCCGTCGTCGATGTCCTTCAGCCGCTGTTCCAGCCGGGTTGCGTGGGCCTCTTTGACTTTCCGGTAAACCTTGACGCCACCTGCAATGACCAGACCTGCAGCCGCCAAGACCCCGCGGCGATCAGGTCCTCTGTACGGGCATCCTGCTTGCCTGCGTAGTAGCCCTTGCCATAGACCGCACTTCCCGCCACGAATCTCTCCCTTTGTTGAATTTTGAACTCCGCCGAAAGCCTATCCCAGGGTGCGTGAAGGGGTTGTGCCGATGCTGCGGATCATCCGCGCCTTGCCGGCGCGGGGTCGGAACCTTCTTGTTGTTCTTCTTCATCTTCGATTCTCAGGTGCAGCCAGTGGTGGTGACAGCGGAGCTGTCACGGAGGAGTCATCGACGAAGGACGGCCTGCAGTGCAGCGCCGCGCCCCACAGGATTCCGAGGAGAACCGCCATGAGCACCATCGCCGCACCCATGCAGGACGCGCTGCCGTTCGACTTCGGCTCTGATGTGCTGGTCGTCAGCGCGCCCGTCTACGACGAGCAGGCCCGCCAGACCGACCGCGAGCTGTGCCAGCACTACTTCGCCGCATGGTGCGGCACGGCGTTCACGGCGGACGGCACACGGGCAGAATGCGCCCAGACCACCTTCGCGGACTTCCAGGCGGCCGCCCGCCGTCTGGCAGAGGGCTGAGGAAACAGCGCAACTGATCCAGGTCCGGCATCGAACAAACGACTTCATCAAACAGGAGGGGATCACCGTGTCCACTGCCACCACTTCCGAGCCCGACCTCGACGCTGAAGCTCAACGCGTTGCAGCCGTCCACCGGCTCGCCACGAGCAAGGCCTTCTACCCGGAGCTGCGGCGTGCCGAGGCTCAGGCCCGGGTCCAGCTCGCCGCCGCCGTCATAGCAATGGACGAGGTCGAGGACCGCATCGCCGCCGGCGAGAAGATCCACTCACTCTACGAGCAGGCTGCAATCGAACGGGCCAAAGACGCCTACGCCCAGGCGCTGGCTGATCTCGTCCGCGGCGAGTCCAGCGTTGAGGCTGACCCGTCGACTTCCCAACCCATGAACCAGGAGCACTGATCACCATGTCCTTCCTCGAGAAGATCGGATTCGTCGAGACCGCCGAGCAGGAGGCCCAGCGCCTCGCGCAGTCGCCCGAGGGCTCGGCCAACCACGAACTGTCCAAGCTGCCGGTCACCATCGAGCAGTGGCCCCAGGACCTGCTCATCGAGCTGCCCTGGCACGCCACCGAGCGGGGCTCAGGCCACCGCGTCGTCGTGGTGCCCATCGAATACCGCGGCGAGGCCCGCACCGAGGGCGAGGAAGAACCCCGTCCTCGCAAGCGCCACGCTGGTTGGTGGAACTGCGCGGTCGTCGCCAGCGACCACCCCAGCTACCCGGTCGGCGGCTACCGGCTGAGCATCCCCGCTGCCGAGCTCGCCCGCGGCAAGCGGATCGATCTCTGAGAGAACACATCCCAAGACGAAGGAGCGTGACCCCCCATGCCTGACACGATGCAGACCACCGGCCGCCGCGAGCGGATCCTCCGGAGTGTCGGCAGGACGCTCCTCGTCACGGGGATCGTGCTGAACGTCCTCGCCCTGCTGCCCGCGATCGCAGCCAGCGCCTGGACCGGCCACTGGACGGCGAGCGTGGTGCTCGTGGTCCTGTCCGGTGCTGTCTGGGCTGCTGGACTTCTGGGCCTGAAGACCTGGGCTGCCCGGCTACGCCGTCACAACGACACCCAGCCCAGCCAGCACCAATGACCAGTCGCCCTGCCTGATCCCACCAGAGCCCCGGCTCCTGCGCTCCGGCGCGGGGCCGGGGCTCTCGCTCTGTCTCTGAGGCGGGTTCACGCGCTGCGGGGCAGCGCCTGGTGTTTTGCAACAGCAAGAGAACCATCCCGAACAAAGGAAGAGCCATGACCACCCTGACCACGACGCGTGTCCCGCTCAAGCAAATGGACCCTGCGATGCTCGTGTTCGAACTCGAGCGGGAGATCCAACACCTCATGCCCGGCACCACGAACACGGAGCTCGTGACCCGCGCAGCTGCGACGGCCTCGTTCCTGCACCGGAAGCAGACCCGCTTCATCAGGGGAGACATGCCTCGCGTGCCGTACATCGAGCATCCGCTGCGCGTGGCGTTGCGCCTCCTGTGCTGGGGCGTCACCGACGCTGAACTGATTGCCGCAGCACTGCTGCATGATGTCGTCGAGGACTGCAGCAAAGAGCTGCTTGCTGCTTTCGGCCAGCCGGGTGAGGATCCCCTGGGCTGTCTGGCGCGGCTGTACGGCCGGCGCGTCTCGGTGCTCGTTGGGGCGGTGACCACCCCTAACGGCAGCACCTCCTACGAGGAGCACCTCACGCGGCTTGCCAACTCCGGTTCCCGGGCGCTGCTCATCAAGGCCAGCGACCTGAAGGACAACGCCGGTTCGATCCGGCACCAGCTCGGCCACGGCCAGGATTCGCGCATGTACCGCATGCTCTTCAAGTACATGCCGGCCGTCGAGATCGTCGGAGCAGGTCTGCGCCGTTCGCTCTGCTGCCCTGCGACCCAGCAGTGCACCAGGGCCGCCATCGCCGCGATGGAAGATCTCAGCCACGATCTTGCAGCCCTGTCGGCCGAGCATGGCATCGACTGATCAGCATGCCGCATGTCGCAAAATTCAGAAAGGAACCTGATGGGAAGCAGGCAGGTAACTCTCACCTCATGTGATCGCTGTGGAATTGAGACGGAGTCGGATGTTGCCCATGAAAATTCAGACAACTACGACCCGGCCGCCCACGTATGGCGGACATTGAAATTCCACTACATCCAGCCGTGGTTCTTCCTCTGTCCCGATTGCGTGAAGGCCTTCCTCAAATTCATGGCCATGGAAGCAGTGCTGCCGGTCAAAGTGATCCGCAGGCCCGACCGTGCCTGAACCAGAGAACCAGCACTACAGCAGAGACCCCACTGTCAGGAGCATCAGCTCCGGCGGCGGGGTCTCTTTTTTCTCTGGTCACTCCTTTCTCCAGCGGACCGGATACTCCGGCTACCAGCCGGAGCTGAAGGGCAAGCGCACGTCACCGGAGAGGATCCCGCCGCACAGGAACAGCAGTGCCGAGACGCCGATGAGGCCAACGGCGAAAGCCACCGGCCGGTCCTCGTAGATCTGCCGCAGCCGGGAGACGAGGCTCTGTGGCTTCTTACTGGTCTTGTTCGGGTCTCCTGCTGGACTCTTCCGGGTCTCGTCGTGGTCGGTCATGGGTCTGCATCCCTTCTGATCGGTGTGTGGTCTGGTACTGGGCGGTGGATGGTCTCGTCGAGGGCTGGTGCGGGTCCCGTCAGAGCCCCGACTTCAGCGGCACGACGATGTCGCCGACCATGAGCACCAGGCTCATCGACAGCATCGCCAAGCCGATCACGTAGGCGACCGGCAGCTGCCTGGCGACGTTGACGTGACCGGGATCAGGTCGGCTGAACCGCCGTGCCAGGCAGCGCCTGGCCCCTTCAAAAGCGCTGCCCGCGATGTGGCCGCCGTCCAGCGGCAGCAGCGGTATCAGGTTGAACACCCCGATGAAGAGGTTGAACGAGCCGACCACCAGCCCGAGCAGCGCAGCCTTGCCGCCGATGTCGAGGCCGGGTTTGGTAGATGCCGCGACCTCGCCGGCGAGCCTGGATCCACCGATGACCGACATGGGTCCGTCCTGGGCACGCTCGCCCTGACCAAAGATCGCCTGGGCGACGTTGTACACCCGGGCGGGCAGCTGCACGATGGAAGACACTGCGTGCCCGGTCATCTCACCCATGCGCTCCATCGTGTAGACCGGGCCGTGCCTGGTCACCACCTCGCGGGACTCCGGCTCGACACCGAGGAAGCCCACTGTCGCGGTCTGCTTCGGGCCGCCACCATCGAGGTCCCGCGGCATGGCGATCGTGTGCGAGGCCTGGAGCTTCACCTGCGTACCATCGCGCTCCACCTCCATGGCAGCGACGCTGTCGCCGTTGGCGTGGATCAGGTCCGACAGCTGTGACCACGAGGTGACTGGCTGGCTGTTGAAGCTGACGACCACATCGCCGGGACGCAGCCCCGCCGCCCGGGCGGGGGAGACCTGGTCGCTGTCTTGGCACGCAGTGCGCTTGGCGTCCTGGGGGATCACGCAGTCGGAGACGACGGAAACCGCAGGGCGGCCGGTCGGCTCGACCGAGTGCACGCCGTAGATGCCATAAACACAGAGGAAGCAGAGGAACGCCAAGGCGATGTTCACCCCGGGGCCCGCCACCATCACCAGGATCTTCTTCGCCGCGGGCAGCTTATAGAACAGACGGTCAGCGTCGCCGGGTTCGACGAGCTCGAACTCCGCCGCCCGGGTCTGCGAGACCATCTGTGCGAACAGGCCCGTGTTGGACTTGCGCAGCGTGAGGGGCGCATCCGGGGTCGCGGCGCTGGCTGCAACGAGGACGTCGCTGTGAGCTTCCTGGCGTGCCGGCGCGGCTGCTGTATCGGCTGGCACCTGCTCGCCGCGGGAAATCTGCTGCTCGCGGTCCGTCTCGGGCGGGAACATACCGATGATCTTCACGTAGCCGCCGAGCGGGATGAGCTTGATACCGTACTCGGTCTCGCCCTTCTTCAGGGACCAGACCGTCGGACCGAAACCGACCATGTACTGGCTCACCCGGCACCCGAACTTCTTCGCGAAGTAGAGGTGCCCCAGCTCGTGCAGCGCGATCGAGACGAAGATCGCGGCCAGGAAGATCACCACACCGAGCGCGTACAGGGCGACCTCCGGACCCGTCACGGCGTGTACCCCTCATCGGGCCGGCTCTGTGCGATCGTCATCAATGCATCCCCTCGTCGTGCCTCGTCTGTCGATGCTCTATCGCGATAACAGCGAACATCGACTCGTATACGTCAATTCTCGCATGTCGAATGTCATTCAGACAGGACGCGGCATTGATGCCGAGAGATGCGAAGAGCCCTTCCTGATCCTCTTTCGATGATCAGGAAGGGCTCTTCGCCCACGCGGACCCGGGTCAGTCCGAGTCACCGCGCGTCAGCTCAAGAGCAGCCGCCTCACGCTCCCTGTAGACCTCGTAGAGCGTCCGGCCCGCCGCATCGACCTGCAGGAACGCCAGCAGCGCCTGGTCGACGTCGATCATCCCGGCGGCCACAAGCGCGAGCTGCGCCTCGAGCCAGGTCTTCATCACGCGCCACGCAACACGCTCAGCCTGGGCCCGGCTGGTCCGCTCGGCGCGCGATCCCGCCTTCAGCCGGCCGGCGGCGTCCTCCTTCCGCAGCAGCGCCTCCATGCGGTCGACGCTGGCTGGAAGAGAGAAGCCGCGCTGACCATGCGGCGTCGCGAGCAGGAAGTCCAAGGAACTGGGCACGCCGGAGGCGTCGTAGTCGACGCTGATCCGGCGGGCCCCGTGCTGCGCGAGCAGCGCCTGCATCTCGGCGACGGTCTGCGCCGCCGAGATCTTCGTGGAGTAGTTGACCGGCGCGGCCACGGCTCAGCTCTCCTGGTCGTCGTCCACCGGCACCAGCTCGCCAATGCCGCGGACCGTCCAGTCGCCGCTCGCCACATTGACGAGCGTGCAGTTCGACCCGGCGGTCGCCTCCGAGTCATACTCCTCGAAGACGTAGACCCGTGGCGGCGTGTGCACGCCTTCGTAGACGTCCTCATCGAGCATCACGCGGCCGCCGAGCTCGACGCCCTTGTGCACGACGACGTCGGGCGACTGTTCCGCCTCGTCGTCCCAGTCGACGGCGTGGGTCCCGGCGGCCGGGGCCGGAGCCCCGGCCAGCGAGCCGAGAAGCTCGGTCCGGCGCACATCGAGCTCAGTCAGCCGACCGAGGAGCTGACCCTGCTCGTCCTGCAAGGCCAGCAGCTCGGTCACGGCCACGGAGGGGCCAGGCGCGACTATCACGCCGCGGCCTTGCTGCGCTTGCCCTCGGGCTTCTGGATCTCGACGGCCTTCGCCGCCAGGTACAGGCCCTCACGGTTCAGGTGGCGCGAGTACGCGGCGTCGAGGTAGAGCACCGGGATGCCGCCGGCGGCCTTCTGCAGGACAGGGCGCAGGATCTCCTTGATCGGGCCCGAACCGCCGCCGTAGACGTACACCACCTCGGTGGTGCCGCCGACCTCGGCGAGGACGTCCTCGAAGCGTGCGCCGATCTCCTCGGCCAGGTATTCGGCCTCCTCGTCGACGTAACCCTTGGCGCGGTCAAACCTGCCCTGGAGGAATACGCTGGGCTCCTGCTGCAGGAAGTCGGCCAGCGCCTTGCGGTTCTTGAACCGCAGGTCCTTGTCTCCGCTGGTGCTCATGCGGTCCAGCGCGTTCGTCAGCGCGGTGCCGTAGCCCTGGTCCAGCGTGCTGGCCGCTTCGGAGTTGAACGCGCCGTCGGTGAAGACGGGGAAGTTCACGGTGCCCTCGCCGACGTCGACGCCGACGGTGTTGCGCACACCGACCAGCACCTCGGCGGTGACACCCTGCAGGCGCGCGGCCTCCTCGGGGTCCGAGGCCCGAAGATCGTCCAGCAGAGCCTGCGCCAGCGGCGCGCCCTTGTCGGTGATCGCGAACTGCGCGGACGCGCCCTCGGGCAGGACCTGCACATCCTCAAACTGCAGGCGCACGGTGACCGGCGTGGAGAAGTTCTTCACGGTCACCAGGTGCACCGTGGGGTCAGCCGCGCCCAGGAGTCCCACGAACTGGGCAGCGTAGGCGCTGCGGCGCTGCACGTACTCGGCAATCGGCAGAGCGAGGCCCGTGCGCACTGAGGCACGCAGCTCGCGGTCCGGCAGCGCGCCGTGCTCGCGGACATAGTCGCGCAGGGCCTTGGCGGCGAAGACGCCCAGGACAAGCACCGAGCTCAGTTCCTGGTCAGCCTTCGAGCGGGATCCGACGACCTCGAACTGCGTGAACTTCGACCCCGGGGTGCTCAGTGCCGCGCGGCCGAAGGTGCGCAGGTCCGAGTGCCCGATCAGGGGAGTGGTGAACGAGGCGGCGACGCGGTTGTAGAAGTCGTCCTCCACCACGATCTTGAAGGCATCCGAGTCAGCCTCGGGCACCTTGGGCGTGGAGCGCGAGGTGCTCACCACGGCCGAAGGAAGGTCGATCGTGTCGAAGACCTCCTTGCCGTGGACCTCGCCGCGGATGACGCCCTTGACGTATCCGTTGCCGACGTCGATGCCGCCGGTGAGCTGGATGGTCTTCTCGGCGGTGCGGGTGTTGCTCATGGTTGTGTCCCTCTCGGTCAGGAAGTCGGTGTCTCAGGAAGTGCGGTGCGGATCAGCGGGTGAGGAAGGCGTCCAGCCCCGAAGGGACAGAAGGCTCCTCGACGGGAACAGGGTGGGGCTCGCGGACGGGAGGCGTGGGCGGCGGCTGAACAGCCTGGGCTGCCTCGACGCGCTGCACGGGCTCTGAAGGAACAGCAACAGGCACGGCAGCCTCGTCACGGCTTTCGCGACTCTCGTGCTGGCTTTCACTCCCGTCACGGCCGTCATCGCCACGTTCCTCTCCTTCATGGGCCTCGCTGCGCCCAGGGTCCTGCTCGCCCTGCGGCGGGCGGCCGCGCCGGGGAAGCTGCTCGACGGGACGGTTGACCACGTCGATGTAGCCGTCGCGCTGGATGGACTCGCGGATCAACAGCTGGAGCGACCTCGAGATGTCGTACTGCTCGTCGAGCCACCGGTTCGTCGACTCGTCGGCCCGCGGGACGCTCCAGCGCAGACGGCGCGGCTCGGCCTTATCGGTCATTGCGAGCACCCCCTTGCGCCCTCGTGCTGATGGACACTGTCCTCGGTCATCGCGGCCCCCTCTCATGCGCGGTCCCCGAGGCGCTACTGCCAGTCGGGGACCTTTCGACTCATTTATCAGTCATCATTCTACTGGTCTTTCAATGGTCTCTGCAAGGACCACGCCAAGACCAGCAAAAGGCCACCAGCAGATCAGGCCTGCATCACCGTGAGCGACCCCTGGCCGCGGCGGGGCCCGTGGGAGCCGCCGGCAGGACCCGCAGAAGACCACGGGTCAGCCGAGGAACCAGAAGACACAGGACTCATCAAGGGCTCACCCGGGACCGGCACGCGGTCCGCTGCGGACCAGCAGAAGACCTCGATCAGGCCACGGCACATTGGAGGGCGCTCGGTGGTCCCACACAAAGCACAGAAGCGCCCTCGAAGAGACCAGCAACAGTCCACCGTCGCGAGCCGGACCAGAGCAGACCTGTAAGAGACCATCATGGGACCAGCAGGACGCCCGAAGCGGCCCCGAGGAGTGCCCTCCGGAACTCAATGGGGTCTGAATGGCCTTTCTGGACTCTCTCGGGTCTTGTATGGGTCTGGTCTGTGTCCCTGTCTGGCCATGCCGGTGCAATGATCTGTCCACTCGGGGACCAGAAGGGGTCCAGCGATGCGGCATGGACCGGTACCTGGCGACAGTCCTGGAGCGAGCGGAAGAGCTGTCGGAACATGGTGGAGCAGCTGTGGTTGCGCCTGTGGCGTCACCGACCCGCCCGGGGGCCGCAGGGAGAGCGGAGGGAAAAGGCGAACCGGGTAGTAGGGCCCCGCATGGAGCGAAAGGGCAAATACTCCGCTTCCTGGAGAGGCTCACGGGCGGTGGGGGTCCAGAAGGTGAGAACCCGTGAGCCTCTCCAGGAAGCTGCACCTGGTGGGAGACCCGGACGGCTCGGTGACGCTGTGGAAGCGGGGGCTCCCGTTGGATCCAGGGAGGCTTCATGCTTCCCGGGAAAGCTCCTCTTCTGATGCGTCCACGAGGGACAGGCCGGGCGGTGGCCGTCGAGGACTCGCTGTCGCTCGTCCGGGGGTGCAGCTGCCACCAGGAGGTGCAGGCGGTCGGCCCGGAACGGACCCCGGCCAGGAAGCGGTGGGGGCCCGCCTCGGACGCGGAGCGACAGGTGCTGGCGCGACCGCGAAACAGAGCCGGAGTGAGCGCCGGCACACCGGTGCGACGAGCGCACCGACAGATCACTGCAGTGCTGTGACAGCAGAGTTTTCCACAGCCTGACGCGACAGGTCGCGAGGAGTGGTGGACCGCTGCGCGCCGGGTCTGATGCGCCTGCGGCAGCAGGATGCACCAGGGGGTGCGGACCGGGCTGCGCCCGACGTCGCTAACGCTACGTGTGAGGACCTGTACGGGTACCCGCTCGTGCCTCGCGGTGGTGCGGAAGATGCATCCGTACGGCGTTGCAGCGGACGGCAAAAGGGCTGTACACCCAAAAGCCCGTAAATCCAGCGGAAACGACGTGACCCGTACACCCGCTGCGCGGATGGAGAGGGGGTGTACGGGTCAAGGGTGTACGGGTCGTTTCCCCTGATATTCCAGGCTTCCGCTAACGCTCCAGCCGTGGAATGGCGAAATGGCGGCAAGAGAGGAAAAGGGCATAAGGGAACCTGGCAACAGCGGTCCTGCGGACCCTCCGCTTCGCTCCGGTCTCTCGCTGCGCTTCGAGACGCTGTTGGTCGGCATAGCCGACAGGTTCCACCGCTCGCTTCGCTCGCCGGTCCGTCAGTCGCTGCGCTCCCTCCGGCTATGCCCAGCGCTGCGCTTGAGTGGAGGACGCCCCCGCCTGCCCCGCCGCATTTGTCCACAGGTGGACGACGCGGCAAAGGGTGCAGCCAGGCGGTGGATCACCTGGCGCTGCGCACCAGGTTTGTCCGAGGAGGACGGCCCGTCGGCCGGCCCGCTGCGCGGCCCAGTCGGAGCAGTTCCCGACACGGTTCACCAGTGGGCCGTCAGGCCAGCGGAGCTGGCACGGGAGCTGGACCGTACATCGAGTCTCCGCGGACCCCTGGCGGGACCTGCACTCGATGCCCGACACCTGCATCCCGAGAAACAGAAGAGGCATCGTCATGACACACGCCCGGAAGGCATCCAGGTCCGCACGCCGGCCACAGCCGCAGCTCTCGCCCTACGACACCGGAGCCAGGTGCGAGGCCAAGCCGTGGATCCCCTACGGAGAGCGAGTCACTGCGGCGACTCCGGCGGAGAGCTTTGGCAAGGTCGACTTCGACGATGAAGAGAGCGGCACGGTCTGCGTCGCCTACCTCGAGCGCGACATGGACGGTGGATACACCCTTCACGTCGCACCGCTCAGCGAGGACCGGAAGGTCCGGCTGGCAATCCATTACGAACGCGGCGTTGCCAGGGTCAACGGTGCCCAGGCGTCGGCAGCTGCCGCGTAGTGACCTGCCGACTGAGAAGGAACACCGGGAATCATTCCGGAAAACATTGCGGCGAAAGAGAACGCGAATGATGCAGCGACAGACGAGTATCACAATCCGGACTGCCACCGCGGCGGCCTCGGCGGGATCTATGCCGATGACCAAGATGACCAGCCGGGAGGCATCACGATGACCAGTGGATTCAGCCATGCCCTGCTCGTGACCGGTTCCCGAACCTGGGACGCCGCGGAGGCCATGAAGGCGGCTTTGAACGAGGCCTGGAGAGCCTGGGGACCGTCTGCGGTCGCCCGACCCGTGCTCCTGTCAGGGCACTGTCCCAAGGGTGCTGACGCCATGGCCGAGCGGCTGTGGCGGGCTGCCGGCTTCGAAGTAATTGAGTTCCCGGCCGACTGGAGCGCTGAGCCCAAGGCGGCGGGCTTCACCCGGAACCAACGGATGGTCGATGCCCTCGTCGCCATGCGCGCCGGGGGAACGCAGGTCCGTGTCGCCGCCTTCCTGGACCTTTGCAGCAAGTGCGACCAACGCACCGGCCAGCAGCAGCTGATGCCCGGAACGCCAGGGCACTTCTCACATGGCACCGTGCACGCCCGCTCCCGCGCCCTGGCTGCAAGCATCGAGGTCGAAGACATCATCCACCCGCGCCTGCCTCCGTTCTGACGGGTGCCCGGCCCGACATGACAACAGCCCTGCAGCTGGTGCTGCAGGGCTGTTGATCCTTGATGCGATTAGGTGGCCGGAGGTCTCTCCGGTATGGCCCGAAAGACTGCGGAAAAGGTGGACTAGAGAGTCCGCTCGATGCCGTGTGCCTCATCGTGGGCCTTCATGACAGCTTTCGGAATGCGACCAAACTCGGGCACTTCATGACCGTTCTCGCGCGCCCACTTACGGATCTCCTCACGTTCCTCGGGCGTCGTCTCGGGCACGAGTCGCTTCTTCTCGCCCTTCTTAGTGGCCTTTCGACCCTTACTGATGTATTCCTTGAGATTCTTCTCAAGCTCTTTGCGCTCTTCGTCGGTCAGGTCTATCTCGAACCAGGTGTCGCCCAGTCCGAAGGTGACTGTGGCAGCATCCGGCTTGCCACTGATGTCCGACTCCACAATATTTCGAATAGCCATGTCTTGAATGGTAGACGATCCGAACCACCTTAGAGAAGTCTTTGGGCGCGCCAGAACGACAGATCTTTCGAATGCCTTCATCATAGGCCGAAAACACTGCAATACCAGCATAATCCACCTGCCACACTGCTAAAATCACACTGCCAGTGCGTGCCTTTCCCCACCCCTGTAAACCGACCATTCGACACGATCGAGAGGCCCCCCACCATGACCATTCTCCAGACCGTCGACGACCATCCGCTGACGGACGACGGCGTCGACCTGTTCGCCCTGATGTGCCAGCGCCGCGGCTGGACCGACGAGTACCTCCGCGAGATCGAATCAGCTGAACACGACGAGCTCCTGGGCCTGGCCGAGATGGTCGAGGCCCTGGAAGACGCCCGGGCCGCCGGCCACAAGGTCACCATCGCCCCTGACTTCGACATGGACGGGATCTCCTCCGGTGTGCTCGGCTACGCCGGACTGTCAGAGCTCGGCTTCGACGTCGAGCTGCACGTGCCCGACTACCGCCGCGGCCACGACCTCACGCCCGAGGACATTGCAGAGATCGCCGCGACGTGGCCGGACACCAAGGTCCTGCTGACCTGCGACGGGGGAGTGAACTCCCACCGCGGGATCGCCGCCGCCCGGGCTCTGGGATGGAAGACCCTGGTCACCGACCACCACGAGGAGCTCGAACCCGGTTCGAGCGCCGACGTCACCGTCGACCCCTGTCGGATGGACGAGACCTACGCCAACACCGGCATCTGCGGCGCGCACGTGCTCTACCAGGTGTTGGAGGCCTATGCCCGCGTCCACCGGCCGGAGAAGCTCTGGGAGATCCGCCTGCTGCGCCTGTTCGCCGGCCTGGGCACCGTCTCCGACGTCATGCCCGTGCTGTACGAGAACCGGCAGCTGGTGCGCGACTCGCTGTCCATCGCACGGCTGCTGTACGCGCCCGCGCCGCGCACGGTCCCGACCCCCTGGGGCTTCGACCCGGACCCCGAGGCGATCGACGTCGGGCAGTCGACGCTGATGCAGCTGCTGCGCGTCGACCCGCACCACCCGGCCTTCGTCCGGGCCTTCGAGGGCTTCGCGGTCTTGCTGAAGGCTTTCGGCCAGGCAGGCAAGGTCCGCGACATCGACAGCATCGACGAGGGCTTCTACGGGTTCTACCTCGCGCCGGCGATGAACTCCCCGCGCCGCACGGGCGACCCGCTCGCACCGTGCTTCGGCGTGTTCACCGCGCCTGACCAGGACTTGATGCTCGAGGCGGCACACCAGGTCATCGCGACCAACGAGAGCCGCAAGGAGCTTGTCGAGGTCCACGCCCGGGAGCTCGAGGAGGGTGATCAGCCGCTGGCCCCCTGGGTCTACTTCTCCGAGGCTTACCCGGGCATGTACGGTCTGCTCGCCAACCGGCTGATGGAGCGCCACGGCCACCCGGTCGTCGTGCTCAACCGTCCCGCCGGGCCGGATGACTACGTCGGAGGCTCCGGCCGGGCACCGTCGTGGTTCGGCATCATCGACACGCTCGAGCACCAGGACGGCATGCGCGCCATCGGCCACCAGCAGGCCTGCGGCGTCAAGGTCGACCGGGCGGAACTGCTCGACGGTCTGGTCGAAGCATTGCGGGAGGCCACGCAGGTTGCCCTGCTGGCTGTCGTCCAGGATGAGCGCCGGGCCGACCTGGTCCTGGGCCCGGACCGGGACTGCGATGCTGGCCTGGACGACCTGGAGCCTCTGGTCGGCTTCGTCCGGCGTGTGGAAGCGCTGCGGCCCTTCGGCCACGGCTTCGTCGAGCCGGTGGTCGAAATCGCTGTCGAGCCCCTCGGGCTGCGGGTGGACCGGATCGGTTCCGATACTGACTGCGGCCATGAGCGCACCGACGCCAACCTGATGACCAACGCCCGCGGCTACCGCGTGTGCCGCCTGTGCAAGAAGCACCTGCGGCTGGTCACCAGGTCGGGGCTGTCCTGCCTGTGGTGGAACGTCGCCGAGGAGAAGGAGCCGGAGATTTCGGCTCTGACGCGGTCGGCCAGCCGCACCGAGGTCGGAACGCTGCGTTTCATCGCGAAGCTGCAGCTGAACACCTTCCGCGGCGAGACCCGCGTCCAGGCCGTCATCGAAGAGCAGATCCCCGCGTCTGTCTGACCACGGAAAGGAGGCGGGGATGCCCGCTCCACCGATCAAGTCCCGGCTCGTCTCCATCGCGTGGTGTGTCCTCGTGCCCCTCGGCGTGCTCGCCGCCTACCTGGGACTTGGCCTTGCCGTAGTTTCCGTGGTCGGCGAGCCCGTCCTGGGCACGGCGGTGCTCGGAGGCCTGGTGGCGCTGCTCGTCGGCGCTGCCAGGCTCTTCCGGCCCCGGTGGTTCGCCAACGCGCCAACGGTCCGACCGATGTCCGGAACACCGCGCTTTACCCGAACGGTGCTTGGGTGCCTGGCTCTGGCGTTCTTCGCCGGCCAGTCCCTGGCCCTGTGGCTCTATACCCTGGGCGGCTCGGCGGGATTCGATGAATCGACCCGAGCCAGGACAGACGCCGGTCCCGTCGTGGCCCTCCTGCTCGCACTGGTGGCAGCGCCGGTGGCCGAGGAGATGCTTTTCCGCGGCCTGCTCTACCCGCTGCTGCGGCGCAGGGTCGGCATCGTCGCGGCCGTGCTCGTCGCCGCCGCGGGCTTCAGCCTGCTGCACGCCAACGTCGTCCAGTTTGCTGCCACGCTGCCCCTGGCGGTGCTGCTGGCGCTGGTCTACGAACGCACCCGCGTCCTGTGGCCGTGCGTGCTGCTCCACCTGGCCTTCAACCTCGCGGCCGTCCTTGTCCCCGCCCAGCTGCTGGGCGCACTGGCGAACCCCGTCTCAGCGCTGCTGATGACCGCGGCGTTCCTCGCGTGCGCCCTGGCGGTGTATCGCATGGCGGCACCCGCGCCCGGGCCTGCACAGGACGACAGGGAAGCCGGCGGGGAAGAAGGCAGGGAAAACGAGCCACAGGCCGCATAGCGGCCGGGCTCAATGTGCAGGACTGACGCTGGTGCCCTCCGGGCGACCTTTCGGCCGTGGGCCGACGGTCGCTCCGGAGGGCCTGCTCTCGGGTGACCGGGGTGATCCGGTCACCGGGGGATTGGCTGAAGGATTTTCATCAGCCAGACCTGAGAGGAGGAGGATCCACCATGGCAGTCGTCAACAAGTGCGTGTACGACGCACAGGGCCGGCTCGTGCGCCCCAGCGACAGCGACGTGCGCCGCGCGCGGTTCGCCCGCGACTTCGACACCGGTGAGAGGCCGACCTTCGATCGAGGGTCCATGCACTTCTTCGCCATGAGCACCAGCGGCCTCACGGCCGAGCAGGCGCACGAACGCGCCCACGAGATGCTCGCCCGCTTCTTCGAACGCGCCGAGTCCGTCGCCGGCTTCCGCAAGCTCGAGATGCGCCGGAGGCAGGGTGTGATGCCCTGCAACCGCAACGTCTCCATCACCTACGAGATCCTGTACGCCGTCGAGGACGGCCACCGGGTCCGTGCCCACATACCCGAGTCCCCCTATGCGGGATGCCGGCGAGGCCGCAGCGCGGTCGCCTTCTAGGCAGCCGGCGCACCCAGCGCCTCGCACCAGCGTGAACGCGCAGAAAGGCCGGAGAGCTCCCTTCCCACGGGGATGCTTCTCCGGCCTTTCTGTTTTCACGTTCCTGTGACAACAACACCTGGTGACGGTTCCTGACCCTAACACCGATGCCCACTCTATCAGTGTCGATTCATCATGTGCAATGCAATCGACGCGGCATTCCAGCATCCATTCACAGATCTGTCTCGAATCACTCGAAAGCCCGGACTGCCAGGACGTCAGGCCCATCGCGATCGCTCCCGTCAGGGCCATCAGGACCTGATGCCCGGCGGCGCGGGAGGACGCAGCTCCGAGGTGTACCACGTGTCGTGGTACATCTCCCGATCCCAGTGCTGGCCTGCTCAAACGGCCTGTCGGGCGACCCTGGCCAGGGAAGGTGTACCACGTGCCCGAGCGGACGTGGTACGCCGTTTTTCCTTGGTAGATCAGCGTTTCCGGCCGATGTACCACGAGTACCACCAGATTCCGGGCGTTTACATATGTGCGCGAAGGACGCCTTCCGACCGGTCGTCCGGCCAGTAAGAGCTCTTATCCCCCATGCGCATATATCTACTCTTTATTTAGTGGTACAAGTGGTACAGGGGGTATATAAAGCCCGTCTGACCAGGGCAAACGCCTGTACCACGTGCAAATCTCCACGTGGTACACCCGGTTTGGAGAAGTCCTGAAATCCCCGTCTGACCAGGGGAAATAGGTGTACCACCTCAAGTGGTACATCTTCCAGTACCCATAGGGGGTATACCGGCTTTCTGCGGCAGCCGGATACCAGCCTTGGAGGTTCCCGGCCGGCCGGTCGGAAGAACTCCCCGAACCCCGACCAAATGGTCGGGCGGCTCACGCCGCCCGCGGGGGAGTGCTCGAGCACGAGAAGCCAGCGGCTCCGTGGGGCATACGCCCCCGGAGTCGCTGTTTCTCATTCCAGACCGCACGCTCTCGTCGTGTCGCTGTGGCCTCCGGGTCTCGCGCGCGACCCCTCCGAGCCCCGACCGGGTGCAACCCGGGACCTCTATCGGACCACGAGTCGACTATCAGTCGACTCGTTGCGAAAGACCATTCGGATGACTTAGAGTCGTGAGCACGTTCCTATTCGATTACGAGACCAATCGGCTTCCCACTCACTGCCGGCAGGTGCTCGACGCGATCGAGAAAGACAGCAGCATGACGACTCCTGACGACCCAACGCCCGTCTTCGACGAGGACTTCGACACCCCCTCGACCAATCCTGTCGCCGACGCCTTCACCGAGGTCATGACATATTTCGCCGACGGTGGCGACATCGCCCCGCAAAACGAAATCGTCACGCGCGCGACCGAGGTCTACCTCCAGCTGATCGACCCGTCGGACCCGCCGGCACCGCGCCTGCTCGAGAAGCAGCTGCTCGCCATCGTCAACGGCGTCTCCAAGGCCGAGAACAGCAAGACCAAGGTGGCTGCCGAAAAGCTGCCCCTGGCGCGGCACCTGACCTACTGGCAAGTGGCGCAAATCCTCCTGAGCCTGCACCACGTGATCCGCATCGCCCCCAGCGCCAAGGACACTGACCGCGAGTACGACCTGCTGGCGATGTACCAGGCCACCGGCCCGGGCCGCGGCACGTACACCACCAGCGAGGACGACATCCGCACCACGGCACGCCGTTACAACACGCAGCTGACACTCAAGGAATTCGCCGAGGTCCTGGCAGTACTCCGCGAGGACAGCCCGCGCCGGCACCAGTGCAGCCACAGAGACCTCATCGCCGTGAACAACGGCGTGTTCCACTACGGCCGCGAGGCCCGGGACATCCATGAGGGCGGCAAGGCCTTCCACTTCGAACCCAAGTCGCTCGTACCCTTCGACCCGGCACTGGTGTTCCTGGCCAAGTGCCACATCGACTACGTCGAAGACCCGGACAACCCGGTGATCGTCCACCCTGTCGACGGCTCGGTCTGGGACATCGAGTCCTGGATCCGCGAGCTCTCCGACGAGGAGGGTATCCCCGAGCTGCTCTGGGAGGTCATCGGCGCGATCATCCGGCCGCACGTCAGCTGGGGCAAGACTGCCTGGTTCTATTCAGAACAGGGCAACAACGGCAAGGGCACGCTGTGCTCGCTCATGCGCAACCTGTGCGGGCCACGCTCGCACACCTCGATCCCGCTGAGCGACTTCGGCAAGGACTTCGCGCTCGAACCGCTCGTGCGCGCCAACGCGATCATCGTCGACGAGAACGACGTGGGCACCTTCATCGACAAAGCGGCCAACCTGAAGGCGATCGTCACCAACGACGTCATCCAGATCAACCGGAAGTACCGGATGCCGATCGCCTACCAGTTCTTCGGCTTCATGGTCCAGTGCCTCAACGAGTTCCCGCGCGTGAAGGACAAGTCCGAAAGCTTCTACCGCCGGCAGCTGTTCGTACCGTTCAACAAGAGCTTCACCGGCATGGAGCGCAAGTACATCAAGGACGACTACCTCCAGCGCCGCGAGGTCCTGGAGTACGCCCTCTGGTACGTGCTCAACCGCGCCGGCGCAGCCGACCCGGGCAACTATTACCAGCTCTCCGAGCCGGTGGCGACCAAGGACGTCCTGGCCGAGTACAAGGAGGCCAACGACCCCGTGCGCGCCTTCTGGGAAGAGTTCCGCGAGCGGCTGGTGTGGGAGCTGGTGCCTTTCACCTTCACCTATGACCTCTACAAGGCCTGGTTCGCAGACGTCTCGCCCTCGGGGTCGCCGGTGAGCAACAAGCAGTTCATCACGGACCTGGTGGCGATCGTGCGGCCTGACCCGCTGTGGCACTGCCCGGACAAGAACAAGAAGATCCGCCCCGGCCAGATGATGGCCACCCCGGAGACGACCATCGCCGAGTACGAGCTGAAGAAGTGGATGAACCCGCACTACAGCGGCTCGGACCCGAAAAAGAAGTCGCAGCCGGTCCTTCAGGCCAACTACCGCGGCCTGCTCCGGCACACCGGTCCCGCCGCCCAGGTGGACGCCGACGACGAGGACACCACAGGAGAGGACTGATCCGACCATGCCCACAATCGCCAGGGCCATCACCGAGCTCGCCCGGGCGGTGACCGACCTCGCCAAGCAACAAGGCAGGGCGAGCACCGCGCTGGCCGATGTCGCCCGCGAACAGCGGATCACCAACCTGATCGTCCGCTCGCAGATCAGTGCCGACCCGGAGGAGAAGCGGCGGCTCGTGGCTGAGGCCTCCAGCCGGATGGACGCCCCGCGCCGCCGCTCTCCACACAACCCGATCGACTGAAGACAAGAACGGAAAACACGACATGACGCAGCCGCACCCGAACGAACCGGACTGGAAAGACGGATGTGCAGGAGAGGGAGTCTCACCCGGAAAGGAATGCGCCGACTGCACCGGCCAGCGTGAGCACTTCGGCTACTCCCTGGTGGGAGGTCGATGGGCCCGCGGTGCCCGGCCGGTCCCCGCGCCCGTCACAAGGAAGAAGCGCCGCCTAAGGCCATACGCGGCAGCGCCCGGCACCCCGACCAGATAACTGCATACCCCGGCCGTGACGGCCGGTGACGACCGAAAGGCCAGACCCATGACCACCCAGCGCACCCCCGTCACAGCTGAGACCGCGCTCTTCACGTTCTACGACATCGAATCGCTGTCGAACGTCTTCACGCTGTGCGCCTACACCCCGCGGCCGGGCCGCGCCGTCCACGACCTGGAGATCTTCTTCCTGGCCGACGACCCGGCGCTGGTCGCCTCCGTCGACCCCCAGGCCCTCTACGACACCGTGATCCGCTCCAACCCGGGGCTGCCCGCGGTCAGCGTCCAGCTTTGGAACCTCGGCGGCGAACGGGGCAGCATCCGGCTCGCCGAACTGATGGGCCTCTCGAACGCCGACCAGGTGTGCAACCACTCCGACCCAGGCGGGTACCCCGCGGCGCTGCGTCCGGTCTGCGACACAGACCCCGAGTACGACCCGGCACTGCATCCGTTCCTTGCTGGCTACAACTCAATGAACTATGACACGACCATGGTCGCGCTCTACCTCAACGAGGCGTTTCCGGCCCCGGGCAGCGGTCGGCCGTTTCAGCCGACCACGGCCCGTACTCTGCGCGACCACAACGACCAGCTCTTCTCGTCCCAGCACATCGAGTACATGCCTGGCTACCTCGGCTGGGACGGGGCGGCTGCGAAGATCCGCCGCGCCATGCTTCACTCGGGCCGGCACCTGGACGTGGCCCGGCTGAACGAACTGCAGTCCAAGGTCAGCCTCAAGCGCCTGCTCGGGATGCTCGGTCGCCAGATCAAGGAATCCGAGAAGCTCAGCCATGACACGAGCATGGAGGCGGTTGAGGATCTCTATGAGCTGCTGGCCTACAACGTCTCGGACTGCCTTGGTCTGGCCCAGCTGTTCCGGCACCCGGCGTACGCGAGCAACTTCGATCTCAAGGCCGCTCTGCTTGCCCAGTTCACCGAAACGGTGTTCACCAAGAACGGTGCGGTGCGCAAGGACCGGCTGGCAGTCGACTCCTCATCGGCAAAGTTCGTGGGCCGCATCCTCGCACCCTACGCCTCACTGGATGACATCGAGGCGGTGTCCTTCGTATATCCGCACCCCGAGGTCGCTAAAGAACGCGGGATCGAGCCGGTCAACGTGCTCGACGAGTGCGTGCGCTTCTTCGAGGAGAACGTCGCGCCCGACCCGGCCACCCACTCCGAAGTGACTGCAGCCCAGCGCGAGGCCCACCGGCAGTTCCTGCAAGTCGTGGCGTACTACCGCTCGATCGAGGGGCAGAACTTCAACGACTCCGAGGAGTACCGCGACAAGTTCAGCCTTCCGGCCCGGTCTCTGCGCGATGTGCCCAAGACCCCGAACAACGTGCCGTATTTCCGGGCGGACGCCTCGCCGTCGTCCTGCTTCGCCACGTTCTCCACCGGCGGCATCCATGGGGCCGAAGCCGACCTGTCGGTGTTCAACGCCGAGAAGGTCGAGCACAACGATCAGACCATGATGCTCATCCGGGCAGCGCAGGCCTTCCCGGACGCAAAGGACTTCGTGGCCGAGGCCAAGCGTCAGCACGCCATGCTCCGCCTGCCCGACGGCACCTTCGTCGACAAGCGGCTGGTCCTGCTGGGTTCGGACCCGGAGAAGGTCAAGTACCGCAAGCCGAAGAAGGACGACCCTGACCAGGCCGGGCAGCTCGCCCGCGCCCAGGCCCAGGTGCCTGACCCGGCGGACCTGTTGACCACCCAGCGGCCCGAGGCGAAGGCGCTGAATGTCGTCCTGCCCGACGGCGGTGTCCTGGAAGGCAAGGTGGTACTCGCCAACAGCACGGCCACCAATGCCGCCTACCGCGATGAGCCGGCCAAGAAGAAGCCGGAGCTGTTCATCGCCAAGGAAGACGGCTCCGACAAGCTGCACCCGAAGTTCGCACGCACCTCGGCTGGCCTGGTGATCCACGAGGACTTCACCAGCTACTACCCGAACCTGCTGCGCAACATGCGGGCGTTCTGGAACCCCGAGCTGGGTGAGGACCGCTACGCGAAGATCTTCTTCGACAAGGAGCGCTACGGCCAGGAGATCAAGGGGCTGAAGAAGCAGCTGGCGCAGCTTCCGGGCGACAGCCCTGAAGCTGCGCGGCTGAAGGCTCAGATCGCCGGGCTCGGCGTGCTGCGCAACGGCACGAAGCTGATCCTCAACTCGGCCTCGGGCGCAGGCGACGCAAGTCACCGGACGCCGATCCGGATGAACAACCGCATCATCTCGATGCGCATCCTTGGCCAGCTGTTCAGCTGGCGGATCGGACAGGCCCAGACCCTGGCCGGGGCGCGGATCATCTCCACCAACACCGACGGCCTCTACTCGGTCGTCGGCGGCGAGAACGGATTCGACGAAGCGACCAACAACCGGGTGCTCGCCGAGCAGCAGGAGGCCATCGGCGTCGACATCGAACCTGAGCTGATGTTCCTCATCAGCAAGGACTCGAACAACCGCCTGGAGCTGGAGGCCCCGGAGCCGGGGCGGTCCGTGGCAGACAGTCCGATCATCGCCGCCGGTGGCGGCACGCTGGCCTGCCACGCGGGCCCGACTCCGACGAAGTCGCTGGCCCACCCGGCCGTGATCGACTTCGCCCTGGCCCGCTACCTGCAGACGGTGGCGAGCAGGGGAGAGTCGGCGATCGCGGAGCCCTTCGACCTGATGCTGGGCCGGAAGGTGATCGAGGAGG
Source organism: Pseudarthrobacter sp. R1 (assembly GCF_024494415.1). Lineage (NCBI taxonomy): Bacteria > Bacillati > Actinomycetota > Actinomycetes > Micrococcales > Micrococcaceae > Pseudarthrobacter > Pseudarthrobacter sp. R1. Next base: position 1,115,965 of record NZ_JAMKFI010000008.1, read on the forward strand.
CGGTCCTGGAGGACGACCCGATCCGGTCGCTCCTGTTGTTCCAGAACGTCATCGCGGCCTCCCGCGGCTCGATCACCTACCCCTTCTCGGCTGCACCCATCGACCCCGCCGTGGGTGTGAAGTACAGCGAGCAGGGTCACGTGACCAACGTCCGCGACCCGCAGGTGCTGCAGATGGTCAACCGGGTGTTCATCGTCCGCGAGGGCACTGAGAACGCCCGGAGCCTGCTCAACGCCGGTGCCTGGAAGGTCACCGCGGCCAGCCAGGCCAAGCGCCGCGAGGAGGACATCGGCCGGACCAAGCGCGACCCGGTCGCGCTGGAGGTGCTGCGCCATCACGGCTGGGCCCGCTCCCGCGCCGAGGCCAGCATGTCGGACGGGCTCGCCGTGCTCCCGGACGACCAGGACGTCGTGGTGCGGCGCATTAACGCCATCGACCCAACCTGGTCGATGGTCGTCGTCAACGACGACCTGCACCAGCTGCCGGCCGACCGGATCGAGCGGCTCATCGCCTCGCTGGACCTGGACACCTACGTCCGGATGTTCGAGGAGACGTTCACCAAGAACTGGATGAACGAGGCCGCCTGAACCGATCGACCACAGCCCGCACAAGGGGGCCGCGCACGCCGCGGCCCCCTTGTTCAACTCTGCGCACCATTGCGAATGGTCCCCACAGATCATTCACTTCGAGTCATAATTGAGTACGAAAGGCAATTCGGACTCGACACGACACGACCACGAGAGGCCATCATGTCCCAGTCAACACTCCCTGTCCGCTCCACTGACCCGGAGACCTCCTACGCCGCCGCCGTGAAGGCCGGGCTCGGCGCATCCCGCGTCCGTCCCATCGTGCTCGACATCGTCCGCGAGAAGGGCCCGCTCACCCACGACGAGCTCATCGCCGCTTACCACGACCGCGTCGTCACCAGCCTCGGCGAGGTGCCGCGCTCCTCGGACTCCCGCATCCGCACCCGGCTCAAGGAGCTCGCCCACCAGGGCCTGGTGACCGTCGCCGACATCGACGGCTTCTCCAACTACGGCACTGCGGCCAAGCGCTGGGTCGTGGTCGACCCTGACGACCCGAGCTTCGTCTACGACCCGGACGCCATCGCTGCCTACATCGACGACGAGGACATCGTCGGCTTCGGGCACTTCCTTGACGGCGACGCCTCCGACGCTGCCGGGACCGACGAGGACTGAGGCCCCATGCCGAGGAAGAAGAACCAGCGGGAGAAGGCCGTCGAGCAGTACCTGCTCACGCAGTGCCGCCGGCACGGTCTGTTCTGCCTGAAGTTCGTGTCCCCGGCCCGCGGGGGCGTCCCCGACCGAATCGTCCTCACGCCCACCGGCACGGTCTTCGTCGAGGTCAAGCGACCCGGCGGAGACCTCGAGAAGCGCCAGCGCGTCATGCACGCCAAGATGCGCCGTTTCGGTGCCGAGATCCACGTCGTGGATGACGAGCAGGCCGTCGACGCCTTCATCACCCACGTGCTTGGTTACCGCCGGATCGAGAGCCAGCAGAAAGCAGCATCATGACCGCAACAGCCACCGCCGCGGGCCCGGAGACAGCCGCCCGCGACTACGAAACGAAAGACTCGGGATCACGCAGGGTCACCGCCTCCGGCATGCAGCGCGAGGTGAAGACAGGCCAGCCCCGCTTCGACCTGCTCGTACCGCTTCAGGTGCCCTACCAGGACCAGCTGCTCACCAGGACGGCCGCGCTCGTGGAGCGTGGAGCGCGCAAGTACGACTCGCGCGACTGGGAGCAGGCCAGCACTGCCGCAGAGATGGAGGAGTTCCGCGCCAGCGCCTTCCGCCACTTCATGCAGTGGATGTGCGGCGAAGACGATGAGGACCACGCGGCTGCCGTGGTGTTCAACCTCCTGGCCGCGGAAAGCACCCGGACGATGATCGCCCGCGGTGACGCCGGAACCCCGGAGGCCGCCCGATGAGCGGCCGCGTCACCAAGGGCAACGGCCAGGCCACCTCGGCCTTCCGCCAGCTCACCCGGGCCGACCTGGGCACCTTCGATCGCGAGGCCACGGAGCTCGTGCTCGAAGCGATGCGGGCCGGCTGCGTTGGGCGTGTCTCGTCCCGGGGCCACGCCATCCTGCGCAACAATGCCGGCGGATCCGTCTCAGTGCCGCGCAACATGACCTCACCCAACCGCACGGCGCAGAACGCCCGTGCCGACATGAAACGGCTGCTCGGCGGGCACCGGGCCGATCATGCAGTATCCGCCGCAGACCGCAGGCCACGCGGGAAACTGCAGATGACCGTCGCGGTGGCCTTCGTGGAGCACCCAGCCGCCTTCTCCCGCTGGTTCGACGCCCAGCCCGAGGGCCTGCCTGCGGACCAGCTCATCGAGGTCTCGTTCGACGGGGCCGGGGAGCCGGCCTTCCAGGCCGTGCCCGTCGACGCGCCCGCGCAGCCCGATGCACCGGAACAAGACCAGCCGGAGCCCGCGACGGCCCGGCCCACCCGCCGCCGGGGACACCTGATGATCGCGCCCGAGCCCGGGCAGGAAGCAGAGGACGACATGACCGCCGAGGCCAAGGAAGATTTGCCGTTTGCGACGCCCATACCCGATTCGGCCGTCGGGGATGCCTCTGCCGAAGCGGTGCTTGAGCGCGTACGCACCGCGCTGGGTGAGGACACGCGTGTCACCGCCCTGCAGCGCAGGATCGTCGGGCTGGAGGCAGAGCTCGCCGCCCAGACACGCCGGGCCGATGACGCCGAGGTCCGCCTGGGCCTTATCCGCGAGGCATTCCATGCCTGATCCCGACTACCGACAACCCACGAGAGGAGGCCGCACACCATGACCACGACCATCGCACCACCGCAGCCGTCACCCGCGCCCATCGTGCTCAAGCCCTACCAGCAACAGATCCACGACTTCCTCGTCAGCCGCCCCTTCGCCGGAGCCTGGCTTGGTGTCGGAGCCGGGAAGACGCTTTCGACCCTCAGCGTCCTGCAGACAGTCCGGCCGATGGGCCACATCCTCGTCGTCGCACCGATCGCGATCGCTCGCTCGACCTGGCTAGACGAGATCGACAAATGGGGATTCCCGATCCGAACCAAGTCGCTCATCGTCAACGAGAACGACCGGAAGCTGCCCAAGGAGAAGCGACTGGAACGCTTCCGGGAAGTCTTCTCCGACCCGCCGACGATGTACTTCGTCAACCAGGAGTTGCTGACCCAGCCCTCCCAGGGTGCGCGTCTGCTCCAGCTGACCGGCGACCCCACCGGCGATGCCATCGCCGCCGGGATCTCACCGGAGGCCGTGCGGCTGCGCGGGCTCATCGAGACGATCGGACCAATGGCCCAGGAGCAGCTGATCGGACACTTCCTGCAGCTGGCTGCCGGGCAGTCCGGAAACAAAGCCCCCACCAAGACCGCGGTCAAGGAGGCGATCAGCGAGCTCGTCACCCGCGGCGCGCTGGAGCGTGAGAGCCACGACTGTCGCAGCTGCGGCGGCGACGGCTGCGCGCAGTGCCGCTACGGCCTGGTCGACCAGATGCCGATCCAGTCCATCAACGGACAGGACACCCTCATCTGGCCGTTTCAGACGGTGATCATCGACGAGTCGCAGGGCTTCAAGTCCCACAGCAGCGCCCGGTTCAAGGCCTTGAAGGCGGTCCGCCCGGCCATCACGCGGCTCATCGAGCTGACCGGCACGCCGAGCCCGAACGGGCTGCACGACCTGTGGAGCCAGATCTACCTGCTCGACCAGGGCGAGGCCCTGGGCCGGACCATCACGGAGTTCCGCAACCGGTGGTTCATCCCGAAGATGGTGCCTGGCACCACCACCCCGGCGAAGTGGATCCCGACCCCGAACGCCGAGGCCGAGATCCATGAGGCCATCAGGCACCTGGTGATGAGCGCGCAGAACACCAACCTCAACCTGCCGGGCCTGACGATCCAGGACGCCAACGTCACCCTCCCGCCGGACCTCATGCAGGCCTACAAGGAGTTCAGGCGCGACCTCGTGCTCGACGTCGTGAAGACCTACCAGGACGAGGACGGCAAGCTCACCCAGAGCGTTGAGTCGATCGTCGCCGAGAACCAGGCGGTCCTCACCAGCAAACTGATGCAGTTCGCCTCGGGGACGCTCTACACGGCCGACCCGGAGGACCCGGCGACCAAGGGCCAGTACGAGGTTATCCACGACAAGAAGCTCGAAATGGCCGAGTACCTGGTGCGCAACAGCGGGGGAGACCCCGTGCTGGTCGCGTACCACTTCCGCTCTGACCTGGAGCAGCTGATGGCGCGCTTCAAGAAGGCGGGCATCGACGCGCAGGTCTTTGACGGCTCGCGGGAGATGGTCCGCCGGTGGAACGCCAAGCAGATCCAGGTGATGCTGCTGCACCCCGCGGCCGCCGGCCATGGCCTGAACCTGCAGGACGGCGGCTCGACGATGATCTGGTACACGCTGCCGTTCTCGCTCGAGCACTACCTGCAGACCAACGGCCGTCTCTACCGCACGGGGCAGACCAAGCCCGTGGTGATCCACCGGATTATCACCAAGGGCACTCAGGACGAGCGGATGCCCGGAGTCCTGGCAGAGAAGCAGCAGGTCCAGGACGACCTCATCTCGGCTGTGTCCGGCGAGGAGGCGATCCTCGTCGCCCTCGAGGAGGAGATCCAGGACGACCTCAACGACCTGTGGGTCTCCGAACGGGTCTGACCAACCCATTCCGACGCCGCGGAGCGCCAGCCACACGCCGGCGCTCCGCGGCGCACCACCCCGACCCCAGTGCCACCCGGCCCGAGGAGGACTGATCCATGAATGACCCGAAGCACCAGGCCTGGCCCGACGGAGCGCGCGTGCGCTTCACCGCCGAGGCCAGGGAAGCCATGCAGGTGCGGCCCGGAGCGAAGCCGCTGCGCGCACCGGCCCTCGGGCCGAACACGGACTACACGATCGACAACACCGACGACGGCCTGCACGACGTCGTGCTGCGCGAGACCGGGGAACGCTACGGCGTGCTCTGGCTCCAGAGCGCAGAGCACGAACCCGTCGACCCCGACGTCGCGCTGCTCGAGGAGCTCTTCGACCGCGAACTGCCGGCCAGCTTCGACCCCGCCCGGGGGACAAGGAGCGTCACTCGCCATCACGGAGCAGGGATGGCCACAGCCGGAGCCCGGCCCGCCACGACCGTAGTCCCGCGCGGCAACTGGATGCAGACCTACACGGGTCGCCGGTTCTACCCGCTGGACCCGCGGCCCGAGGACGTGGACATCGCCGACATCGCACACGCGCTGTCCATGCAGTGCCGCTACAACGGCCACGTCCGCCGGTTCATGTCCGTCGCCGAGCACTGCGTACTCCTCTCGCGACTCGTCGCCCCGGAGCATGCGCTCTGGGCGTTGCTGCACGACGCGACAGAGGCATACGTGGGCGACATGGTCCGCCCGCTGAAGCTTCACATGCCGGAGTACCGGGCCGTCGAGGACGGTGTCATGGTCGCCATCGCCCAGAAGTTCAGCATCGACCCCGCCATGCCCGCCGAGGTGAAGCACGCCGACTCGCGGATCCTGCTCGACGAGCGCGCGGCGTTGCTGGGCGAGCCGGCGGGGGACTGGGAGGTTCCAGGTCAGCCCTTCGGGATCGAGATCCAGGCCTGGAGGCCGGATGCTGCCGAGCTCGAGTACCGCCTGCGCTTCGCCGAGCTGACTGGAGACCCGGCCGGTCTGCCCGTCGGGCTGTGCGGAGACCGGGAGGACCACCTGCCCCACACCCACCGCAGCGCCTCGCTTGGCGGGCTCTGGTGCTCCGCTGACCAGGACTCCCGCCTCCCCTGGGCCGCCGAACGTCGGCAGACCCAACCCGGAAACGCAGGAGAACAGCCCCATGGCTGAGACCAGGATGACCGGGACGGAACGCATCGCAGCTGGTTCATGACCGACCGGTGACCAGCACCCTGCGGGTGCTGGTCACCGGAGGGCACAGCGTCGGGGTCGGCAGGGCCGACCCGGGTGCCGGGGCAGTGATGTCGGGGGTCGGGTCCCGGCCCGGTCCCCCTCATTGCCACGACACCACAACGAGAAGGAGCGAGTCCCATGGCTGAGCAGCCCATCTACCGGCTCCCGCCTGCGGGCTGGTCGGACTTCGGCGCACACATAGACCAGCCGGAGGTCCAGGAGGTCCGCCTCGAGTTCTCGGCCGAGACCGGCGAGGACGGGATGCCGCTCTGGGAGCGGCCCATCGACATCCGTCACGACGACCAGGAGGTCTCGCCATGAAGGCGTACAGCACGCAGACCGAACGCACCTACGATTCCTGGGAGGACCTGGTGGCCGAGGAGGCCAACGGCTACGGCGTCGTGGTGATGATGCAGGCCGAGAGCCTGAAGTCCGCCAGCCCCCAGACCTACTCGCGCCTGATTGGGCCGTTCGACGACCAAAAGAAGGCCCGGAACAAGGCCGCGGCCGTTCGCCGCGCCTGGAAACGCGCCAAGGACCGCGACCCCCGTATCCAGCTGCTGGGCGTCTCGGTCGAGCCCATCTGGCCCGACCTGCGCTTCGGCACCAGGGACTGAGCCCTAATTCCACAACCAGCGCCACGGGCGCGCTGTCGGGGCCGACGCTCCGCAGACCATCAACGAAACGACCGACAAGGACATCCGCCATGACCATGACGACCACCACCCGCCCCGCACCTCCACGCCTGCAGGACCCGCTCGACGCCGTGATGCGCAGCTGCCTGCGCGATGACGCAGTCTGGGCCGAGGTCACCACCACGCCGGCCGGCCTCAACCAGACCGAGCACTGGCTGAAGACCACCGCCTCAAGCATCGACCAGCAGCTCTCATTCCGCCAGGACGACGCCGAGATCTGGCGGCTGTCCCCGCTGGATCACAGCACACAGCTGATCGAGTTCCTCGAGTGGCGCAAGGGCGCGCTCTACCTCAAGAGCCTCTGCGAGAAGCGCCTCATCGACATCAAGCGCCTGCGGACCGCCGACGAGGAGCGCGCCGAGGAGATGAAGGTCCTGCTGGTCCGCCTGGCGCAAGCCGTCGTCGCCCACGAGGGCGAGCTGATCGGAGACGAGGACCTGTACGGAGCCCTCGACCGGATCTCGCTTCCCGGCGCGGACGCGCCGACCCTGCGGGAGTACCTCCAGTTCCGCGACGGCTCGAAGGACTGACCCAGACCACACGACCGCAGCCTCGCCGCGGCCGGGTCCCTGTGGGACGGCGGCGCGACGGGGCTCCTCGATCCCGGGCCAAGCGGCCCGGCGGAAAGAACCGCATGACGCCCCAGACCACCATGACCACCGCAGAAGAGCTCGTCCCTGAGATCGAGCAGACCCTGCTCGATTCGCGGGCGGACCGTGCCCTGCACGAACGCCGTGGGGTGCACGAGCACTCCGAGCAGACGGAGCTGAGCGACCACGAGCGCACCGTGATGCTCGACGTCACCCTGGCGCTGCTCATCAGGCATCGGCTGCCCATCGACGCCGACCGCGCCGCGAAGGCGGTGGCCGACGCGCAGACCGCCGATGCCCGCACGTGGGCGGCTGGCTGCGCCCGCCACATCGCCCGCATGGCGAAGGAGAAGAACCCATGAGCCGAAAGCGCAGGCAGCACTACTCCACCGAGGGCTTCCGGCCATCGGCGAATCCCGAACAGGCGCACTGGATGCGGGAACTCCGCAAGTCCAGTGCGACGCAGCGGCACACCCCCAAGCCCCGCAAGGGCACCCGCCGCGAGCGGGAGCGACAGGCGATCCGCGACCAGCAGCGACACCGAGGAGACCACCCATGACCGACAACAACCGAGGGCCCGCAACCGGAATCGCGCTCGACGCAGAGTCACTGCGCACCGAGCTGCGGGAGGCCCCGGAGGCCCACGGCCTCGATCCGGAGCAGGCGGCGGAGATCGCAGCGCTCCCAGACGGACAGATCAACAGCTGGATACACGAGCTCGCCGCGCGCGACGACGCCTTCTGGGCGCTTTACGACGGGCTCCGCCGGCGCACCATCGCCCATCTCGCCGAGATGCACAGCACAGCCAAGGACGTGGAGCCGTGAACGCGCCCCTGCCCGACTGGTGGGTCGACGCGACGCCGGACGGCAAGCGAGCCAAGCACCCCGGCAAGCACGAGGTCTACGTCTACGGCCAGCAGCGCGCAGACGGCATGGCGTGCATCGGGTGCAGCTGGCAGCACAGCACGGTCATGTCGACACCAGCAGCCATCGCCCGCCACGACGCCGACCAGCACCTCGAGCACGACCACGGGCTCTGGGTGCCCATCCATCGCGGCCCCCTCGCGGGCACCTGCCCGTGCGGGAAGCCCGGGCTGTACGCCGACTCGGTGCTGCGGACCAAGGTCCGCGCAGTCCTCCACCAGGCGCAGCCGTGGAGCCCGACACCGGACCAGCTGGCGGACCTGCTCGTCGGCGCGCTCGTGCCCGACCACGGCATCCTCGTAGCCTTTACAGCCGAGCAGCAGACCGAGTCCGACTGGGAGCTGGGCTACAGCGCCTCGTACACCGACCTCGCTGCCCCCGAAGTGCTCGGCCACCGCCTGAGCGAGCGGGAGCTCGCCGAGCTGTACTTCCAGATCGAGGCCATGGGTGGACTCGGCGAGTCCGAGGCCTACCGCGACCTGGATAAGGCCGTCGAGCACCTCGGCGAGGAACCCGCCCGGCAGCTGCGCGAGCGTGTGGCCCAGCCCGGACTGTTCGACCTGGAGCCCGACGTCTGAGAGCCAGGGCCTCCACACCACAACGACCCCAGCAGGGGAGAGAAGGAAACCAAGTCCCATGACCCCCACCACGATCGGCGACCTGCCCCGGACCGCCCACACCGCGCCGAAAATCACCATCTACGGGCCGGCGGAGTGCCCCAACTGCGACAAGGCCAAGAGCCTGTTCGATCGGCAGCAGCCCGCGATGCAGTACACCAAAATCGACATCGAGCAGGGCGATGAAAACCACCGCCACATCACCGAAGACCTCGGATACGCCCAGGCACCCGTGATCGTCGTCAAGCTGGCCTCCGGCCGCACCGTCCACTGGGGCGGGCACCGCCAGGACATGCTCACCGCCCTCGTCCGGCTGTGCACCAAGGGCATCGTCCCGGAGGACCGGAAGGCGGCGTCCTGATGGCAGCGGCACGGCAGCGCCTCGGCCTCAGCATCACCGCCCGGCAGGCCGACATCCTGCTCGACACGCTCGTCGACAAATCCGTCGAGACGGACCACTACCTGCTGTCCTATCCCAAGGACGAGCCCGACAAGACCGACACCTGCTGCGACGCGCACCTGGCCCGGTTCGAGCAGCGCGCACTCCAGCGCAAGGCGCTGCTCGAACGGAAAGCAGAGGTACAGCACCTCATCGCGCTCATCGAGGCGATCCGGCCGGCGTTCGAGGCCTCCGGGTCCTCCCCGGTAAGCACCACGGCCGTGGACCTGTCCGGCGTGACGCTCGTCTACCGGGACACGGCAGGCAAGACGCACGAGCAGCCGCTGGCCGACATCGGATCCGCCGGGACCCTCATCGACCCCGACAGCGGAGACGACCTCGAGCTCATCGCCGCGCTGGTCGCAGCAGACCCCACCCGAACCAAAACCCAGGGAGCAACCCCATGAGCCTGCACATCGACAGCCTTGCCGACCTCGTCCGCGGAGCTGTGTCCGGCGGCGACACCACCCGGGAAGACTTCGAGCGTGCGCTCGACCAGGTCTTCCCCCAGGATCAGCTCGACCCGTTTGAGGGCACCGGCAGCGAGGAGTACCTCGTCGGATGGACGATCGACCAGGATGCTGCATCGCCCGCTGAGGCCGCCAGCAAGGTCTGGCGGGAGGTCTTCCATCGCGGACCATGGCAGCCCAGTGCTGACGAAGGCTGCGTCTTCACGGTCTCTCGTGGGGGCCAGCGTGTCGAGATTGACCTCAGCGACGAACACTTCGCGCACCTTTTCAGTGACTAAAAGGAACAGCGGGAGCAGCGCGCGGCGCAGCCGCCCCGGAGTACAGGACGGAAGCCTCGCGCACAGAGCCCCGGAGGAATGGGATCCTCCGGGGCTCTGTGCCCGCACACCCCAAGAATAAGTACCGACACACGCACGACAACTTCGAGGAGGAGCCACGGTGCACGCACAGCAGAACACACGCCTCCCGGCCGCACCGTCATGAGCGGCGAGGACCCCGACGAGAAATGGCGCAGGGATGCCCTGTGCGCAGAAACAGACCCCGACGCGTTCTTCCCGGAGAAGGGCGGCAACACCACCGACGCCAAGAAGGTCTGTGCCCAGTGCGGGGCGCGCGCACAGTGCCTGGATTACGCGTTGAGCGCCGACGAGCGCTTCGGCATCTGGGGCGGACTCAGCACCGCCGAACGCGACCGCCTTATCAAGACTTCACCGGTGGCACACCGTAGCGCCGCCCAGGCGCAAAAGCAGGAACGCGACACCCTCATCGTCGCGATGGCCGGCAGGGGGATCGACCCCCGGACCATCGCCGACATGGCCGAGGTCACCGACCGCACCGTCTACCGGGTGCTCGCCCGGCACAAGGAGCGGGAGGACGCCGTCTCCGCCTGAGCGCAGCACCGTCAATTGAAAGGACCGCCATGCCACTGTTCCCGCGCCGCTTCGGGCAGCAGAACCTGCTGCCCGGGGACGCCTATCCCCCTGAACGGACTACAGGCGCGCCCATGCCGGCCAGGAAACGCGCCGCCATTGACCGCAAGCTCCGCCGGATGGTGAAACAGCATCGGCTCCCGGCCGAGCCGGGAGAGTACTTCGACGCAACGGGCGACCGCTGGACGCTCGACGCCCAAAGCGGCTGGACCGACGCCGGCGGCGTACACCGCGACGCCCGGTACGTGCCGATCATCGCCTTGTTCGTCCACAACTCCGGCCCGTTCACGCGCATCGAGAGCTGATGGCCACCCCCGCCGCAGAAGGAGCAACCATGCACCCCCGCATCGAAGACAGCCACCTCGACCCCGGACTCCTGCCGACCGTCAATCCACAGCAGCGCACCGACACCCAGCTCGTCGAGCCGGTGCTCCGGGCCATCCACGCCGCCGTCGCGGACTGCAGCGTGACCGCCGCCCAGATCTTCGCCGGCCGGATCCACACGCGCAAGAACGAGGAGTGCACGACAGCGTTCGGCCGGCCGCCCAGCGTCGGTCACGCATCTGACGCTGACGACTTCTACTTGCAGATCGGCGTCCGGGTGCCCTCGTACGCAGCCGCCCCGGTGCTCGAAGCGATCCACGCCGTCGAGGACGTCGGACGCGCAGGCGCTGCGCGAGGCGCGTGCCCGGCTCGCCGAGGCCAGGGCGCGCACCGCCGCGGCACAGAGCGAAGAAGCCCGGGTCGAGGCCGAGATCGCCCGCCTCGAACCAAACAAGGAGTAGACCATGAGTGCCATCCAACCCCTGGCCGCCCGCATGCGGCCCACCTCCCTCGACCAGATCGTGGGCCAGGAGCACCTGGTCTTTCCCGGCTCGCCGCTCGAGCTGCTCGCCCAGGGCGAGGGTGCGACCTCGGTCCTGCTCTGGGGTCCGCCCGGCGTCGGCAAGACCACCATCGCCTCGGTGATCGCCCGCCAAACCAGCCGCCGCTTCGTCGAGCTCTCTGCGACCAGCGCCGGGATAGCCGATATCCGCAAAACGCTCGCCGGAGCCCAGAAGGCCCTCGACGACGACCTCCAGACGCTCGTGTTCATTGACGAGATCCACCGCTTCTCCAAGGCGCAGCAGGACGTCCTCCTGCCCGCCGTGGAGGCCGGGGTCATCTCGCTCATCGGCGCGACCACCGAGAACCCGAGCTTCTCGGTCAACTCGGCACTGGTCTCGCGCTCAATCCTGCTGGTCCTACGCCCTGTGGAGGACGGCGAGGTCGTGAACCTGCTCTCGCGTGCCCTAGAGGAGGACCCGGTCCTCTCAGCCACCGGGATCGGGTTCGCGGACCCCGCGCTGCAGATCATTGCAGGGCTGTCCAGCGGCGACGTCCGCCAGGCGCTGAACCGGCTGGAGACCGCTGTCGCAACTGCGCAGGCCGCAGGCAAGAGCGTCGTCGACCGCGAGGTGCTGGAGCAGGTCACCGGCGCTGCGCTGCAGCGTTACGACCGCGATGGCGACCAGCACTACGACGTCGTCAGCGCATTCATCAAGAGCATGAGAGGCAGCGACCCGGGTGCGGCCCTGCACTGGCTGGCCCGGATGATCGAGGCGGGGGAGGACCCGAGGTTCATCGCACGGCGATTGGTGGTGCACGCCTCCGAGGACGTCGGCATGGCCGACCCCTCGGTGCTGGGCATCGCAGTGGCCGCCGCCCAGGCAGTCCAGCTGATCGGTATGCCCGAGGCGCGGCTCAACCTCGCTCAGGCAACTGTCGCAATCGCCACGGCCCCCAAGTCGCCGGCCGTCATCCGCGGCATCGACCAAGCGCTGGAAGACGTCCGGCGCGGCCGGACCGGGAGCGTGCCGGTGCACCTGCGCGACGCGCACTACCCGGGCGCGAAGGGCCTCGGGCACGGAGAAGGCTACTTCTACCCTCACGACTTCGAACACGGAGTTGTCTTGCAGCAATACCTACCCGATGCCGTCCGCGGCACACAGTATTACCGTCCTACCGGCTATGGCTTCGAACAAACCATCGCCAGACGGTTGGCTGCGATCGATCAGATGACCGTGGAGGACAGGAACCCCCCTCGACTAGATCGCGGACCAGAGGTAGAACCGTGACCGCATCATCCTGGATCGTCGCTGCATGGAAAATCACCAGCAAAGTCGTCGGCTTCCACAAGACCTACGAGAGGGGATGAGCATGATCAACGACAACACTGAACGCGCGAGGCAGACCCCGGAGTCCGACAAGCCCAGGACTGTGGACGACCGACTCTCAGCAGATCTTGGTATCGACGTCGCCGCCGCCGAAGCGCAGGCACGGTTGCATCTCGACCTGCTGCGCATGCAGCGCCGCGAGCCCGGCGAACTAGGCTACGTGCTCATCGACCGGGAGTTCCATCCCCGCACAGCTGTCGTCTTCGCATCTCCCACAGAAGCCCGCAGCGCGCTGGAAGGCCACCCTTTGATCGATGCCCTCTGTGAGGAGGACAGCGTCGATGCACGGGTCCCGGATCCGGCCGTTCTCTCCGACCTCGCCTCCCGCGAAGTCATTTTGCCCTGATCGCACGAAATCGCGAAGGAATGGAAACATGACCAACACCGGTATCTTCACCCAATCAGCAGCTTCAGTCCTGCAGGACGTCGAAGAGTTCTACTTCGGTGGCGCGCTTCCCTGGTACCACGGGAGCAAGCTGACAGAGGACGGCTTGCACGTGAGCATCACACTTGACGATCCAGAGTCTGATGACGAGTCCAAGACCAAGGACTACGAGCTGTCGGCCGCCCAAATCAAGGAAGCCTTTCGAAAGGCCAAGCAGAAGGGGTACCACCTCTGCTGCTCTGCCGCCATCGAGTCCGAACAGCTCGGATTCGGCTGCGTCCAAGACCTTGACATCATCCTTCAGACCGCTTGCTACGGCGAGCTGGTCTTCGGCTGACGCCGCACCGGCTCGACTTCACCAGTGGAACTACTTCCACTAGGATGCAATCTCAGAGCTACCCAGTGGACACGGACCCCAGCACAGCCGTCCTTGCTCCTTCGTGAAACCACCCTGCTCACCCTCACTTCGCCGACCTCGACCGATAGGCTCCGATCACATGAACGACCAGGAAGTGCGCCGCGGCGCAGGTATCTACAGCAAGCCGGTGCTGGGCTTCTACGACCTGCTCGTCGTGAAGTTCTCCAATTCGCTGGCCTGGCGATGCCCCAGCCAGCTCATGCTAGACCAGTACAACCGTTGCATCGGCACCCGCCATCTCGATGTCGGTCCCGGCACTGGTTGGTACCTCGCCAATGCCGACCTCCCCGAATCTGCTGAGATCACACTCATGGACCTCAACGAAAACAGCGTGGAGCACGCAGCGTCCAGACTCGCCCACACCCACCACGTAAGCACCAGAGGTGTGACCGCGAACGTCCTCGAACCGATCCCCGAGGCTCTCGGCCAATTCGATTCCATCGCGGCGAACTACGTCTTCCACTGCGTTCCCGGCTCCTGGGCGGACAAGGGCGTAGCTTTCAAACACCTAGGGGAGCGGCTCGCTGCTGACGGTGTGCTGTTCGGCGGTACCATCCTGGGCAGTGGCGTGAGCCACAACCTCATCGGCCGCGGCTTCATGGCCCTGTACAACCGCCTGGGCATCTTTCACAACCGCGAAGACGACGCCGCAGGACTTGAGGCTGCACTGCGGCGAAGCTTCGACCAAGTGAAGGTCGACGTCATCGGTACCGTGGCGGTGTTCAGTGCACGAAACCCGTTGCGAAACGGCGGGGCAGGTGGACTCGACTAAAAGTCGAGCCTGATGACTGCATCCCGCCCTTCAGCCCCAGACCTGACTCCGGTGGCGGTGATGCGCACATTCTGCACGGAACCGTCGACCCGGCGAAGCGCCAGACCCATCGATTGAGAACGAGCGGTATCCCTCGCCGCAGCCGCGATGAACCTGTGCAACTCACCTGAAGTGTCAATGGCAAATTCACCAAGGCCGCCGACATACCCGAAGTCTTCCCGACGCCACGATGGCGACGTCATAAGAACATCCAGCGTTGCAGAGTCGACGACGGCCATCGGTTCCTTGGCCAGGGCCATGACTCCGCGAAGCACGTCGTCCACGCGCCCCGCATTGGCGTCTTGCTCGAAGGCCATATCGTGAAAAGTCTCCGGGGCCTCGTAACTGAAGCCCTGCAGATAGATCTTGTCGTGATCGGGCTCGATCGGCGGAATCACGCCGACCAGGCGCATGTGCCGACGGTCCTGTGAAGCCGTGCCGTAACCTGTGACGATGTTGTAGGTCAGGCATCGGACCTTGCCCGTTACGCCCATCAGCCCGTCCTGGATGCCGTCGCGGATGAGGCTGTTCACGCGCATCCGGTCGGACTGGTCGATGAGCTCGCTCGCCCATTCCCCGGCTTCCCAATAGCCACTGCGCTGCTGGGCGACGCTTGTGTCGACGTCATAGATACGAAACAGGTTCCGGTCCCAGTATGTGCGCCGGCGCAGTGTTGGTTGACCGTCGGCGTCACGCTCGATCTCCCATTCCCAGCCACCGACCAGCGGTGGTTCCGGAAGCGGATCAGCCGCTTTGGCCACGCCGGCGAGGACACCGATCGCCGTGGAGGTACGTGGAGAGAAGACGGGCCGTACCTCAACTGCCCACTGCTCGTCCGCATGGGGGACTGTCTCGGTAATTACATTGCCACTGCGCATCACCTGGGCGATGCGGTTCTCATCAAGTAGAAGACGCCTGGGAATTGCACGCGTGGGCTTCCGAGCGGAGACCGGACCACAGGGCTTATCGTCCACCAGAACCAGCTGCTTGCCGTCGCTTCCGCAGAAAAGGCCCCAGGAACCTACATCCAGCTGGACCTGCATGATCAAATACCGCCTGAGACCTGCACAGTGGCCCCCGACATGTAGGTATTCTCCGCGGTGTGAATGATCGCCGAAGCGACTTCATCTGCCGTCCCGAACCGACCCAGCGGGATTCCTTCCAGCATTGCCATCCGTGCCTCCTCAGCAACATCAGCCATCATGTCCGTATCAGTTGCGCCCGGAGCAACAACGTTCACCCGGATGTTCCGGGCTGCGTACTCCCTGGCCATCGATCGTGCAAACGCTTCCAATGCCCCCTTGGATGCAGTGTAATTGCACTGGCCGACAACTCCGTACTTCACGGACATGGATGAAACCAGCACGATCGATCCGCCGCGCTGCCGCAGCATCGGCCCCAGGGCCGCCTTGCAGGCCAGCATCGGCCCGATCGCATTGACCTGCATGACCTCGCTCAGGTCCTCCTCGCTCATCCGCATGAGCAGCTTGTCGCGGGTGATCCCTGCTGCGACGACGAGCACATCCAAACCACCCAGGTCGGCGGCAGCAGCCTTGACGCCAGCTGCGATCGAATTACCGTCACGCACATCCATCTCGAGGGGGAGCACCCCCTCGGGCACGGTCCCCCCGGTACGATGCGTACCCGCCGTCCGGTAGCCGGCGGAGAGCAGGGCTCGAGCCGTGGCCGCCCCGATCCCACGGGTTGCACCGATCACCAGGGCAGTTCTCCCCATGTCGCTCATTTTTTTCTTACCCTCCCAGGTTGTAAAGTTGTGACACGGAACTTTACTGGACTTGTACCCCTTCGTTGACAAACGACAGGCGGTGTCCGCTCTTCTCGCTATTTAGAGGAACGCTGATGCCTGCCTTCATTCCATCCGCTGCGACCGCCAATACGCCTCGGAACGGCCAGCCCCGTCACCCCCTGTTCGCCCGACTGATGCGCAAAGGCGCTGCCAAGGTCGGTCCCACCAGCTGCACCCCGAAGCCCGCTCAGCTCGACCTCTTCGACTGGCCGAACGAGTTGAGCCTCGAAGCACTCGGGAAAGCCATCGCCTCAGCTTGCGGCCTCGAGATCGTGATATGGCCCATCCCGGATGAGATGCGCCATCATGAGGTCAGCGGCCTCACCACTGTGATCGGACGAGTGGCCCACGTCTTCTACGACCCTGAGCTCCCGCCCCTCAACATTGAGCAGACAATCCTCCACGAGTTCGCCCATATCCTGCACGGCGACGTCCGGGCCGACACCGACTGCACCCATCTGCGCAGCATGTTCGACGACCCGGTGGAGAAGCGCGCCGAGACCACCGGCATGCGGCTGATGGATGCTCTGCACCGGAAGCGGCGGGCATCGGAAGAACGCAGCGAGGTCCTCGCCTTCCTGTCCGGATCAAACGAGGACGATGAGATCTGATGACTGAGATCATCATTGTCGGTATCACCATGGGCCTGATCATCATCGTCTCTGCCCTGTATCAAGGACGCCGACGCCGGGTTAACCTTCTCAGGGTCACCTGTGCCGCCCTCTTCGTGGCCACGGTCTGCCGTGGCGTGGAGCCGCCCTTAGACGGACCTGCCGTCGACCTCCTCAAGCGCCTTGCCATCCTGACCGCCCAGGTATCCGTGGCGCGGCTCATCCTCACGTTCCGCGCGACTCCGCTTTCACGACGTGCAACCCGGTTCATCTACCTCTTCGCCGGGATCATCGCCCTGGGCGAGGCCGTGCTGGTGTGGTTCATCCCCGTCCATGCCGACGGCACCATCTACGACCGGGTCGACATCGACGCCGCCCTTGCCCGCGGCCAGGCCTGGGCGCTGATCTCCTACAACTTCCTGTACCTCTCTGCATTCGCCGCGGCAACTGCCGTAGTTGCCGTCGGCTGTTGGCGGACCATGACGCAGAAGAACCAACCCTTCTCCGCCCGCCTTCCGGTTGCATTCGTCTTTACGGGGGCCATCGGATCTGCCCTGTTCATCGGCTCATCACTCCTGGACCTCTTTGGCAGTCCGGTGGTCGGCGGAACTGAACTGAGGACACAACTCCTCGTCACCGTTGTCAGCTTCTTCTTCCTGGGACTCGCAACAGGGGTCATCCGCCGCATCAGCATAGAAACGCAGGTGAGGCTCGCGCTCCGCCTCGCGCACGAGGTCGTCGTACCTCTGTGGCGAACGACCACCACTCTTCATCCCGACGTAAAGCTTCCGCCCGAAGACAGGCAGGGGTTCGATCAGCTGATGACGCTCTCAAGGCTCACCATCGAAACCCACGACGCGCTCAGACTCATCCGCGAGGACCACGACCCCGCACTGGAACCCCTGCACAGGCAGCACCCCGAGGATCCGCACCTGTCGGCGGGGCTGGTGCGCCATCTCAGCGGCGAGAACGCCGTTCCCAGCCTCGGGTGGTTCACACTCGCCCTGAGCCGGCTCCGCACGCTCAAGCTGAAAGACGACGAAACCCTGGCCGCCTCTGTGCAGAGCCTCTACGAGATCCGAGTGGCGATGAGTGCCATGAATGGGACGGACGGGCGATGACCGGGAACGGAACGAAAATCCGCATCCCCGCGGCCGGCGATCCTGCGACCCGGGCCGCCCGGATCCTCAGTGACGTGTTCGCGCCCGCTGTGTCCGTATTCCTCATCTGCGTCCTCTGCGGCGTCACAGGCCACCCGCATACATGGGTTGGTCTCGGATGGGGCATCCTGATCGGCTCTTTCTGCGCAGTGATCCCGACAGCAACCATCCATGTCGCGGTGCGGCGCGAGCAGCTCACCGACCGACACGTCACCCGGCGCGATCAACGCTGGTGGGTCTTCCTGGTCTGCGTGGCGTCTGTGCTTGGAGGCATGGCAACGGCGGTGCTGCTGGACGCACCGCCCACGCTGCTGTGGATCCTGCCGACGATGGTTGCCGGGCTCGTCCTTGCCGGGGGAGTGACCCTCCTGGGACCGAAAGTCTCCATGCACGCGTTCTGCTTCACCTCCCTCGTCGTCCTCGCGGCGATGCTGCTCTCGCCCTGGTGGCTGCTCGCCCTCCCAACCCTGCTGCCCGTGGTCGCCTTCGCCCGGCTGAAGCTAAAGCACCACACACGCCTCGAGCTCACACTCGGATCCGGCCTGGCGGCCGCCGTGATGCTCGGAGCCAGTGCGTACATGCCCACGGCCGGCTAGGACTGCCCGCTGCTCCGGCGCAACCGGAAATGTGCCGATGCCACCGCATTGGAAGATCTTCCACTAGTATGAAGGTGTCGTCGCGTGCACCGTTCGCCTCGATGACTTCATGTCTGAAATCACGAGGAGGATCCAGCTCCGTGACCATCGCCCAGCGACTAGAACGCTTGTTCGCGGAGACGGCGGGACCACACGGTCGCCCCGTCACCCTGCAGGAAATCGTCCAGAGAATGGAGCAGCGCGGCATCTCGTCGATGTCGCTCAGCTACCTGCAGCAACTGCGCAAGGGGGAGGCCCACAATCCCCGCCTGCAGCACCTCCGAGCCCTGGCCGACGCCTTCGACGTCCCCCTGTCCTACTTCCTGGAGGAGAACGAGCCAGACAGCGCCACCGAGCAGGAGCTGACCCCGCAGGAGCGCACCATCGCCCTGCGTGTGCACGGGCTCAGCGACGGAGCACTGGCCAGCATCCGGGCCATTGTGGAACTGGCGCGCAAGAGCGAGCAGCTCGACGACCCTCCCAAGAGCCCTGATTCCGCTCAAGACTGATCCCGCCGCGGGGTCCCACCACCCTGCGGACGTCTTCCTCGTGCCGGCGTTTGGTATTTGAGTGGAATCTTTTCCACTCCTGTGGCAGGATGGGAACCACAGCCCGGCGATTCCGTACATCGTGATGTCCCGCCGGACTAAGGTGATCACGCCCGTGAAGGAGCATCAGATGGTCGATATGCAGCCCCCCTCCGACGAGTTCCGCGGATTCGACGAGGCCCGGTCGATCATGTGGTGCTACGAAGCCCGCTCACGCACCTATGCCCGTCTGAGCCAGACGGACTTTCTCGCCAACGACGCCGTGGCCGCCGTGCATGTCGAGAACACCTCCCGCGCCGACCGCGTCTTTCTCGCCGCCTTCGACCGCTCCGGCGGGCTGCTGTTCGGCGACACGCTTTACATCGACGACCCGACACAGCGGCTCGACGTCACACCCGAGTTCGACCACGACTTCACCGGTATGACCGTCGCCGCTGACTCCGAACTTGAGGAAGCCGTCGAACGCGAGAACGGCTGGGTGGTCAACCTGGATGCCCTGCGCGACTACGACCCGCTGGAGGACCGCCGGACCACGCAGCGCGCGGTGCTCCTGGCGCACCTCGGGGACATGATGGCCAGCGGCCAGGCCCGGGGTTTCCTGTTTGACAGGCACGACGCTGCCGAGGATCCCGGTGAGGCCGACACCGACGCCGCCTGAGCGCGGCGCAGCACTTCTTCCGGCGCTCGATCGACCCCGCCCGGCTTCGGCCGAGGCGGGGTCTTTTGCTTCCCTGGGGAACCGGTGGAAAAGACCGTGGACCGGCTCACGCCGGTCCCGGGGGTCGTTCCGTGGTGGTCGCAGCCGCGCGGTGCGCGGCGCGGCCACCGTTACCGAATCGTCTGTTCTTGAGAGCCACGACCCACAGGAGTAGCCCATGACCGTCCCTCTCCGCGCAGCCCAGCTGCCCGTCAAGTACGAACGGGCCGAAGGCTCCGCCCGGCACGGCCGGACCATCTACGAAGTCGCCGGCTCCGGGCTCTACCAGGTGACTGCGGCCAGGGAAGAGTTCGCCGTCTCGACACTCACGCAGTCGGGATGGACGGAGCTGATCACGCTCGACGAAGGCGACGGGGTCTCGAACGTCCTGGAGGCCATGCAGGTCTGGCTGGACATCCAGACCCCGTCGCCCCCGGCCGGCGACAGCGCCGCAGGGAAAGGCGGCGGTGCCGATGACTGACCCGACCGGAACGATGGCAAGCCTCACCGAGAAGGCCGCAGCCGCTGTCGTCACCTCCCGGGGCCTCACCCATGAGGACGGGGAGTCCGCCCTCGCAGCCCTCGGCTGGGCCCAGGGCGCGGCGATCACCCACGAGGACGCGTTCCGGGCCTTCACCCGGGCCCTGATCGACGAACTCGGCGTGCCGGACCTCCTCGCCGCCAAGATCGAGCTGCTCGCCGAGTACAAGCTCGACTACCCCCAGGACTACGCGCCGGACGACGTCGCCCGCATGCAGGCCGAGCTAGCGCGGCTGCGATCGCTGCAGCAGATGCTTGCAGGACCCGCCGACTGACCGTTTCCGGACACAGCAAGAGGCCCGGACTGCGCTGAAGGTCGGCGCAGTCCGGACCCCAGGCCTGCTCTCACGCCGTGGGCGGGATGAGCAGCGAGGCCCCGGCGTAGATGAGATTCGGATCCTGGATCCGGTTCTTCTCGACCAGGGCCCCGATCGGCACTCCGGTCTCCGCCGAGATCTCCGTGAGGGTGTCACCCCACTGGATCACATACACCCGCGGCTGCGGCTTCGGCTCGGGGACCTGCGCCGGCTTGTCCTCGTCGCCCTTGCCCGACGCCGAGGTGCCCGAACCCTGGCCGTCCGCAGAGTTGCCGTTACCGGCCTTGGCCTCGAAGGCGTCCGGAACCCCGTTGCGGTCCCGGTCCGGCAAGGTCACCGTCACGGTGCCCTCCTCGTGCTGGGAAGCTGCCGCCGCATCGCTCGCCGGGCTCCGGTCAGCAGTGAGGAGCTGCGTCGCGCCCCAGCCGGCGAACAGCAGCGCGCCACCGGCCATGATCCCGGCCGCCAGCACCGGTCCACCGCCATAGCCCAGGGGCCCAAGCCGGTCCCGCCGCTGCACCGCCACCCGGGCCGGGGGAGCCGCATCAGCGACCTTCTCCTCGGGCCTGTGCATCGTATCCGTCATCCCTGTCCCTCTCTATCCAGCTCACCATTTGTGACCATTCGAGTCCTCATGCACATTCTACTCGTAGTCCAGTGCATCTTGATAGAATAGGAGAAGGGATAGACGAGTCATAGACCAGTCCGACGGGCCGCCACGAACCACCGAATCACTCAACAGAAGGAACCCACCACCATGGCCAACTACTCCATCTCCGCCAACCAGCTCACCGAGGGCACCAGCGTCTTCATCCGCGGCAAGCTCGCCTTCGCCCGGCTGACCAGCCTCATCGAGGGTGCTGCCCTCGCCGCCAGCGACCAGCGCAAGGTCCAGAACGGCATGAGCCCCGTGGGCAAGCCGCACACCACGGCGACGATCACCGAGGCCGAGGTGCAGTTCGCCGACCCGGCGAACCCCACGGTCGAGGAGCAGTTCGTCTCCGAGCGCCGCTACACCTCGAAGAAGAACCCAGCCTCGGGCGCGAACTACTCGATCGACTCCAAGGGCACGAACCTGCCGATCATCGCGATCCCGTCCGAGAAGGGTGATGGCACCTACGACCAGGACACCTCCGGCCAGGAGCTGGCACAGGGACTGGACGTGACGCTCGTGCTCCGCGTCTACAAGCCGAAGAACTTCGCCAACCGCGGCCTGTCGCTCGACCAGGTGATTGTGCACGAGACCCCGCGCTACTACAACGCCGGCGGCGTCGCCAGCGGGGAGCTCGCGGCCCGCGGCATCGTCTTCAACGCCCCGCCCCGCGCGGTCCAGGCCCAGCCGGGCTCGGGCTCCGCCGTCGGCAACGGCGAGGAGCCGGTCGCCACCGAGGTCGAGGACGGCTTGTCCTTCCCGGCCCCGCAGCCCGCCGTCGCGGCTTCAGTCGCGGCACCGGCTCCGGCCCAGGTGCACACGCAGGTCGCCACCGCACCGGTCGCGGTGCTTCCGGAAGCTCCCGCGGCTCCGGTTCCCGCCCCGGTCCCCGCGGTGCAGCCGCAGCAGGAGACGCCCGAGCAGAAGCTCGCCCGCCTCGAGCGTGAGAACGCCGAGTTGAAGAACGCGGGTTCGGCCGTGGGTGCTCCCGCCGGCCAGGGCCCGTGGGGCGGCTCCGGCGATGCCCAGCAGGCCGGAATCACCTACCAGGGCTGATCCAAGGCCGATCCGACCGACCGAACCCCCAGACGAGACCCCCGTGCAGGCATCCATGCCGTACGGGGGTCTCGTCTTTCAGGGCCAGAGTGCAACCCGGCCCTGTTTTCATCCGCTCCCGACAAGAAGGCATTGATGTGACCGCCGTCGATCCCCGCGCGATCTTCCCCAGCTTCTATGACAACCCCGCGATTCGCGCCCTGGCGACCGCCTGCCGCTGGACCATCTCCGGCCGGCTCGGCGAGCTCGACGACGAGGACTCCGGCCGCAAGGCACCGATCGATGTGCGGCACCTGCTCGACGGCTGCAATCCGGGCTGCCGCCACGCAGGCCCCCTGCGCGGAGCTTTCGCCCTGGACGCGACCTGCCTGCTCACCCTCGACCAGCTGGCCGACACACTGCCGAACGCGGCGAACGCTGCCTTCTACCTGCAGGCCCCCTCCGACGGTCTGATCGTGATCGACGTCGAGCCCGGTTGCCCGCCGGACGTGGCCGCAGACATCCTGCGCCTGCCCGGAATCCTGTACTCGGAGCTGTCGATGTCGGGCCGGGGCTTCCACCTGGTCGCCCCGCTGCCCGCCAACCTCCACGACTTCCCGATCGCCGCTGACAAGCGCGTCCTGCGTGAGGAGCACGGCTGGTACGAGATCCTCCTGGACCATTGGTGCACGTTCACCCGCAACCCGGTGCCGCAGCGGATCGTCGAACACGTTGCGGCGCGACCAGCCTCCGACCGGTTCTCTTCGGTGGCGGACCTGTATGCAGACCTCGCCGCCAAGGCCAAGCCAAGCATCAGCATCCCCTCGACCGCCGTCGGCACAGACGGCGAAATGCCCGACATCCCGTACGCCGAGGCCATCGTCGAGCAGACACTCGCCGGCTCCCGCGACCGGCTGAAGACGCCCGAGGACTTCGACAACGACCGCTCCCGCTGGGAGTTCTCCGTCCTGGGTGTCCTCTACACCGGCATGCAGCTGCCGTTGCGCACCTACCGGTCCTTCGGCGCGCAGTTCTCCTCCGGTGACGAGGCCTGGCTGCTGTACAAGACCTCGCTGGCGGTGATCGAGCCTCGGCCCAAGCACGCCCAGATGCGCAACGGCAGGCCGTTCCTGCTGGACCGTGCCGCTGCCCTGGTGGCGGCACGGGAAGCCTCCGCCGAGGCGGGGTGAACCTTCGGGGGTTGCCCATCGGTTTGGCGGTGGAACAAGGACTGGATCGGGCGGAGCCCGATCGGGGATGGGGAGGCGGTGGGCTTCTGAGCCCGACCGCCCCCGTCACCGGGCCTTGTGGCCCTGCTTCCGACATGTCCCGTACGGCGCTCAGCCCTGCCGTGGGTCCGTCTCCCGTCTCACCTGCTCACAGCTCACCCACGACCAGAAAGACATTCCCATGAAGTTCAACGACACCCTGACGACTCTGATCCAGCAGTCCCTCGAGGTCGGGGCCACGCCCGCGCTCATGGGCGAGCCCGGCATCGGCAAGTCCTCCTTCGTCGAGGCCCTCGCCTACTCGATGGGCACCAAAGCCTTCGTCCTGCCCTGCAACCAGCTCGCCGACAAGGCCGACCTCACCGGGGCGCGCCTGGTGCCCTACGAGAAGACCGACGGGACACAGTCCTACAAGCAGGTCTTTTACCCGCACCAGGTCATTCAGGAGTGCATCGACTACGCGCTGGAGAACCCGCGCGAGTGGCCGATCCTCTTCCTGGACGAGATCAACCGCACGACCTCCGACGTGACCTCCGGCGCGCTCACCCTGGTGACCCTGCGGCGCATGGGCCACATCGAACTGCCGGAGAACGTGCGCCTCATCGTGGCGGGCAACGACAAGGGCAACGTCACGACTCTCGACGAGGCCTCGCTGTCGCGCTTCGCGATCTTCCACGTCGAGCCCGATGCGACAACCCTCATGTCCGTCCTCGGAGACGCGCTCAACCCCTGGGTGAAGAAAGTCCTCACCCAGCACCCCGGACTCATCTTCCAGAAGTCGACGCCGAACTCCATCGTGGCCGACGGCCGCGATGACGACGATGACGACGGCAACGTCACCATGGCCGAGCTGTTCGACGGCGGCGAGGAGATGAACCAGCTCACCACGCCGCGCACCATCGACCACCTCTCCCGGTGGCTGAACAGGGTCGACCGCCAGGAACTGGCGAGCCACCTCGCGACCCCGGTCCACATTGGCAGCCGCGAAACCTCACTGCTCAACGAGGCCATCGAGGCATTCACCGGCGACACCATGTTCACCACCCAGCTCGTGGCGGTCATCGCCGAAGACCTTGCCTCGAACTCGGGCGGCCCGGCACACAACCGCGTCAACGTGCCCAAGCCGAATTGCTACGCAACCCTCAAGTCCGCGGGCACGGTCACCGACCTCGCCGCGCAGATCTCGGGCCTGACCCAGAACGAGGTCTCCGGCTCGCTGCTCTACGCGATGAAGGAGAAGGAGGACAACTCGCGCCTCATCGAGCAGCTGGCGCAGGCGGCCGTCCAGATTGAGCCGGAGCACACGCGCACCCTGTTCGAGCTGGTGACCACCGGGCAGTTCGACCGGCAGAACCTGGAGGCGTTCCTCGAGGTCGACTCGCCGATCGTGGCCGCGGTCAAGCCGTCCCTGTCGGCCTTCCTCTGAGCCGACCCGGCACCGGGCGGCGGGGGATGCCACCGGCTCCGTTCCGGAGCGTTCCCCGCCACCCCACGACACCCGTCGCCTCAGACCGCATTAGGAGACCACGATGACGATCACCGTCACGAACCAGAAGCCGGCGGTGCTCGACGCCCTGCACACGATCTCGTGCACGGGCGACTACGACCCCATGCCGGCCATCCAGAAGGTCCTGGTCGACCCGCTGCTGGAGCCGCTGAACCCCAGCGCTCCGGCGAGCATCGTCGACGGCTCGGGCCACGACATCACCGGCGACGTCCTGGACATCGTCATGCGCTGCCTCGGCGAGACGATGGACCCGGCCGCCGAGAAGAACGCCAAGGAGCTGCTCGGACAGACCCTGGTCAGCTATGACCAGGGCACGCCCCTGCCGGTGGGTGAGCTGTTCGCTGTCCAGGCCGGGCAGCAGAACAAGTGGCCCGCGCCGTCAGCCCGGGTCCTGTACTCAGCCCAGAACGATGTCATCCCCGCGGCCAAGGGCCTGCTCGCCGGCTCCGCTGACGAGAGCGCCTTCTTCGCCTCCGTCGCCTACACCTACCACCCGAATACCCTCGGCTTCTGGTTCCAGTCCTCTGCCGCGTTCGACGGCTTCAAGATCTGGCTGAACCAGCAGGTGCAGGCGATGGCCGGCGCGAACGCGATGCCGGCGGACACCCTCCGGCTGCTGAACGACTTCGCGAACCTCTCGCTGAAGGGGTTGACCGAGTCGCTGCTGCTGCGCAAGGACGACTCCGACGGCAACGACGAGTTTTCTTTCGCCCGGCTGGTCATCCGCATGCTGATGACTTACGTCGACCAGCAGCGCAAGGCCGCCTCAACAGGCGCGGCCGCCCTCGACACCGGCATCATGCCGTTTACCGTTGGGGAGCTGTTCTGCCCGCGGTCGCTGGTCCTGGTCAACGTCGAGGCCCACGCCCGCGCCACCGCCGCGAAGGTAACGGGGGAGTGGAACCTCATCAACCAGTCCCTCGCCTCGCCCGTGAAAGTCGTCTCCAACGCCGCTCTGTCCAAGCTGACCTCGCTCCCGCGGGCAGCTGCCAGGGCTGCCGCCATGGGCGCACGGCAGCAGCCGGGCCAGCCGGGCTCGCGTTCGGCCCAGGTAAAGTTCCGCAAGGCCCCGCCCACGAAGCTGGACCTGTTCAAGGACATCACCCGGGTGCTCAAGCGCATGGGCAAGGTCAACAAGTCGCAAAACATCTACCGGACCACGAAGACGACCTTCCTCAAGGCCAACCGACGCAACCCGGACGACTTCAACAAGCCCGGCCGGATCACCTCGGTGCAGTACATGCCAGACCTGCACATCTACATCGACACCTCCGGATCGATCTCCGAGGAGAACTACCAGGAGGCGGTGCTGATGCTGATCAAGATCGCCAAGAAGCTCAACGTCAACCTGTATTTCAACTCGTTCAGCCACATGCTCTCCCAGGAAACGTTGCTGAAAGTAGAGAACAAGTCGACGCGGCAGATCTGGAATGAGTTCCGGAAAGTGCCCAAGGTCACCGGCGGCACGGAGTTCAAGCAGATCTGGGACTACATCAACGCCTCGCCGAAGCGCAAGCGCCGGCTGTCGCTGATGATCACCGACTTCGAGTGGCCTCCGCCGTCCAGGCGCGAGGAGCACCCGGCGAACCTCTACTACGCCCCGTGCTCGGCCATGGACTGGAAGTACATGGTCCGCTCCGCCGAGGCGTACGCGAACGGCATGCAGCACATCGACCCGAGCATCCGGCAGAAGCTGCTGGGCATGGTCCTCTAACCCTGCCCTCCAGCCATGGAGGAGACGCCGACCGGCCGAACCGGCCAGCGTCTCCTCCTCCCTCAGACCTACCCGTAACCCTGCCAGGCATCCCGGCGCGCCCACCCAGCGCACCGCCCGGCGAACCCCACCGAAGGAGGGACCCCGCGATGGGCCTCAACAACTTCACGTCGAGCTCCGACGACGACACGAACAGCGGCGGCACGCCTCCGAGCTTCCCGCCCATGGGCGGCATCCCCAGCCAGGGCAGCCAGTCCGACGACGCCGTCAAGGGGCTCCTCGTCGACTACAACGAGAAGTTCAAGAACGCCGACCCGACGATGTTCCGCAACGCGCTCATCGAGCAGGTCCTCTCCGTCCTGATCAGCCGGAACAAGCCGAACGTGCTTCTGAAGGGCTCCGCAGGCGTTGGTAAGACCCGGATCGTCGAGGACATCGCCCGCCGGATCGCCCTGGGCGACACCCTCATCCCCGATCAGCTCAAGGGCTTCACCGTCTACGAGCTGCCGATCACCAACCTCGTCGCCGGCTCCGGCATCGTCGGGCAGCTGGAGGAGAAGGTCCAGTCCGTCATCGACTTCGCCTCGGACCCCAAAAACAAGGTCATCCTGTTCATGGACGAGATCCACCAGATCACCGGTGGATCCACCTCCCACACCGACTCGGTGCTGCGCAAGGTCTCGCAGGTGCTCAAGCCTGCCCTGGCCCGCGGCGACATGCGCGTCATCGGTGCCACCACCTCCACCGAGTCCCGGGCCTTCGACGACGACCCCGCCTTCGCGCGGCGCTTCACCCCGCTCATCGTCGACGAACTGACCGCCGAGCAGACCCTCACGGTGCTCGGCAGTGTCCGTCCGGGCCTGGTGGCGCACTACCGCCACCAGATCGCGGTCTCTGACGACGTCCTGGCGGAGACGGTCCGGATCGCGGAGGAGAACTCCCGTGCCGGGCAGCACCGCCCCGACAGCGCCATCACGCTGCTGGACCGCGCAATGGCCGACCGTGTGCTGGAGCAGAAGAAGCTCATCGTCCAGGCCGAGGCCGCCGGGGACACGGCACTCGTGAACACCCTGCGGTCGATCCCGCAGGTGCCGCTGACCACCAAGCGCGTCCTGGACGTCGCCAAGCGCCTGATGACCGGCAACGCCCAGCGCCCTGAGTTCGACGTCGCGACCCTCCGGGCAACCCTGCTGGGCCGCCTGCGCGGACAGGACGACGTGCTCGAGAATCTCGTGGACCGCCTGGCCCGCGAGGAGCTGGACCTGTTCCCGACCTCGACTCCGATGACCTGGATGCTCGCCGGGGCCTCGGGCGTGGGCAAGACCGAGACCGCGAAGATCATCGCCGAGCAGATGACCGGCACCGAGCCGATCATCCTGAACATGACGGAGTTCCACACTCCCTCGGACACCGCGAAGATCGTCGGGGCACCTCCGGGCTACGTCGGCTCGGACTCCAACCGCGAGCTGCCGTTCGACACGCTCGAGTCCAACCCCCACCGGGTGATCCTGCTCGACGAGTTCGAGAAGGCGGACAAAGCCGTGCAGCGGCTGTTCCTCTCGGCCTTCGACGAGGGCTACATCCGCAACGCCCACGGCAAGGTGCTGGACTTCTCCAAGGCGCTGGTGATCTGCACGACCAACGCCGCGCGGGAAGCCCTGAACCGCAAGCCGGTGGGCTTCGGCTCGGCCCCGCCGGCGGTCTCCCACCGGTCCCTGACCAAGGAGCTGGCTCAGTTCTTCGACGCAGAGCTGCTCGGGCGGTTCTCACTCGTCGTGGGTTTCAACCCGGTCGACGAGCAGGCCTACCGGGAGATCCTCGCGGCGGAGTACAGCCGCCAGCGCGAACGGATCCTGGACGCCAGGCCCCGCCTGGGCCAGACACTGCCCGCGTCGATCCCCGACGACGAGCTGCGTGCCGTCGCCGAGGAAACCTACGTCGACTCCCAGGGTGCGCGTCCGGCCGGCAAGGCCGTGCGCGTGTGGATCGAGGACCGGCTGCTCGCCGCCCAGGCTGCGTCGGCTGCGTCGACTGCGTTCATCCCACCCGCTGCCGCCGTCTCCGACGAGCCGGAGGCGCTGGCCGTCGATTGATCCCGGCACCACACTGCGTTCGAGCGCCCCTGTCCCGGATACCCGGGGTGGGGGCGCTCGTGCGTGCGCGTACCGCGTTCGAACACAGGAAGAAGGACGTCACTGCCATGACCACCACGACCACCACCGCCGTCGGCACAGTCCGTGCGGCACAGCCCGAAGACAGGAGCGAGCAGATCTGCGACGACGCACTGCTGCTGGTCTCCGCCCACTCGGCGGCGCGGCCGACTGCCGTGATCTCGCACTCATGCTCGGCCTTGTCGAGGTGGACCCCTCCGGGTCCGTCACCAAGGCCAATCCCTGGAACGCCGACTGAAGGTGCTTCCCGCCGGGCCTACCCAAGAGGTGAGCCTGCGATTGACCGCCGCGCGCATGGGTAGCGCGCGGTGTCCGGGTCCGCGGGGCTAACGCCGCCGCGCCCGGATTCAGGGGCCTCACGGCCCCTGACGGGTGGGTTGAGAGGAGCGCGGGAGGGCTCGTCGCCAGAGGCGAGCCCTCCCGCTCTCATGCCCGCGCCAGTGACCCAAGCGCTCGTCTACGAGCATTCGACTGACCATTCACCTCCTGTGAGAATGGTCTATGCGGCTTCCATTCGACAAACCCTCTCGACCCGCCTACTGATTCGTTCGAAGAAAGACGACACCATGCCTATTCTGCTTGACGACATCGACCTTTCCGCAGCCGCCGTCGCTGCCCAGAAGACCGTCGACCCGAAGTTCTTCTCCTCGCGCCTGACCGGGTCCGGCAAGAAGACCGGCCTGCTCAATGAGAGCCTGCGGCCGATCAACACTGCGACCAACACCGCCTACGCGGTTGACCGCGACATCGAGGTCAAGCAGAGCTCGACCCACCACGACATCACCACCGCGCTGGTGCCGCTGGCCCCGATCACCCGCCGCTCCCTGCTCTCGGGCGGGTCGTTCACGCTGCCGGTACCGCATGTCGATGACCGCTTCGAGCTCGACATCGCCACGCCGACCAACTCCTGGGACGTGCACTTCGACATGACCCCCCAGGCCCTGACCGTGTACGAGGACAAGTCCGGCGACAAGATCCGCCGTGACCTGGTGATCCAGTACCGCCTGGAGCTCTACTTCCTCAAGCAGGGATCGGCCGAGCCCGAGCGCGCCGTATCGGTGTCCCGCTCCATCGGCTACGGCAACCACGACGCGGCGGTGTTCCTGCAGTGGGACACCAGCCCCGCAGAGAATGCCCGCGACGTCATCGAGGATGTGCTCTCGGCCGCAGGGTTGAGTGCCACCAACCTCGACAAGCTCGGCGACTGGATGGACGAGTACCCGATCTACGAGCGCATCACGCGCCTGGCCCAGATCTGGGACTCCGAAGCCATCTCGGACACCGTCTGCCAGTACGTGCAGGACATGCCGGCCAGCCCCACCGAGGAGCAGCTGAACATGCTCGCGGTGCAGCTGCGCTACCTGGAGAACTACAACGTCCCGCTGGAGGCCTACCGCCGGATCCACCAGCAGCTGGACACCACGTTCTCCGCGCCGATCGCGGCGAAGCTGTCCAAGCAGAACCTCAGCCTGCTGATGAACCACACCCTCGACCACCTGGAGCGCATGAAGGGCCAGCTCATCACGCCGCCCCAGCCGGCCACGGCCCCGGTCTTCCCGCCAGTCCTGTCCAAGCAGCAGCTCGACGCGCTCAGCACGCACGAGCCGCTCGTGATGACGCAGGCCGGCGCGGGCACAGGCAAGTCGACCGTGATCCTCGAGCGCATCAAGTACCTCGAGACCTGCGGGGTGCCCGCCAGCGACATCACCGTCCTGTCGTTCACCAACGCCGCCGCCGACAACATCACGGAGAAGAACCCGAACGTCGGCTCGATGACGATCGCCAAGATGATCATCGACATCTATTCGATGAACCACCCGACCCACAAGGTCTCGGCCATCGACACGATCATCAACTCGATCGACATCTTCTACCCGAACAGCCAGTTCGCGGCGACGTTCCGACACCGCCTGCTGGAGGTCGACCAGAACAAGACCGGCGCGTTCACGGCCCTGAACACCTTCGTCGAGAACCACTTCGACGAGGTGATCGCGCTGCTCGACCGCATCGAGCAGACCTCGCTGGAGCTGCAGATCATCATCTGCTACCAGAAGATCGATGACATGTCCGAGCCTGCCCACGTGCAGAGCAAGTACCTGATCATCGACGAGGTCCAGGACAACTCGGTCTTCGAGTTCATCTACGTGCTGAAGTACATCACCAAGCACGCCCAGTCGCTGTTCGTCGTCGGCGACGCCAGCCAGACGCTGTACGAGTTCCGCTCGGCCAACCCGAGGGCGCTCAACACGCTGGAGGGCTCGGGGGTCTTCGCAACCTTCCGGCTCACGACGAATTACCGGAGCAACCAGGAGATTCTCGACTTCGCGAACGTCGTGCTTGGCGGTCTGGAGACCAACCAGTTCGCCAACATCCAGCTGCAGGCCAACTCGCTGGCGGTGCCCACGGCCGACTCCTTCCAGGAGAAGGTCACCCTCAACTACCACGAGGTGGCCCGCCTGACCGGCTTCATCGCCAACGACCTGCAGCCGCTCGTGCGCAACACGGTGATCCCGGAGTACGTTCAGGCCTGCCTGGACCGCGGCGAGCAGGTGGCCTTCCTGGCCTACGCCCGCCGTGAGGTGGCGCTGATCCAGGAAGTGCTCGAGAAGGCCTACCCGAATAAGCACGTGGCCTCGCTCGTCAGCGACCGCGTCTACGCCACGGACATCTTCTCGAAGTACATCAAGTTCTTCTGGAACGACGTCCTGCAGGTGCAGCCGGCCAACGCCTCGTTCGTGGTCTCCCAGGGGATCAAGGACAACATGGGCAAGCTGACGAAGAATGCCGGAAACGTCAACGTCGAGAAGGCAATCCTGCGCACCATCTCCGAGTGGTGGGTCGAGAACAGCGCCGCGATCAACGGCTGGGTGGCCCTGTGCAACCAGGGCAGTCTGCCTGCGAACGTGTTCTTCGACCGGCTCCGCGACAACCTCCTGTCCTTCGAGATCACGCGCAACCAGCAGAAGCTGAACGTGAACAAGCAGAAGAACCAGGAGCGCAAGCGGAAGAACCTCGAGTCCAAGGCCGATCTCGTCGTCTCGACGATCCACGGTGCCAAGGGCCTCGAGTTCGACAACGTCGTCGTCCTCTACAAGGAGGACGCGAAGATGACCCAGGACACCAAGCGGATGTTCTACGTCGCGTTCACGCGCGCTATGAAGAGCCAATACGTGCTCTCCTACGGCACGGCGAAGAACCCGCCGATCCAGAGCAGCTACGAACAGATCGTCAACGCCCTCACCGAGCGTGACGAGAAGAACGCGCAGCGCGCTGCGGGCATCGACCCGACCCTTCTGGTCGACGACGAGGACGCCGGTACCGCCGGCGACCAGCAGCAGGTCGCAGAAGCCGTCTGACCGACGGCACCGGCGCGGGCGCTCCACCTCCACGAGAGGTCGGAGCGCCCGCGCCTCCTGCTTCCCATCCCATAAACACAGCCAATGCAGCTTCGAAGGAGCACGCCATGACCGCCACTGGAATCCAGGCCGGCTCAGAGGAGCTCGTGCCGGGCCCCGACAGTGCCTACGACCTGGTCATCTGCCACGACGACCGGATCGTCTTCCACGACCACTACCCCTCGCCAGCATTCCGGCTGCGCATGTGCGCGCAGCTGCTGACCGCCTCGGACGTCGTTCTGGGCGCAATCGACGCCTCCGCCGCGAACGAAGTGCACGAGCTGTACCAGTCCAGCTCCGGGCAGTGGGAGAGCGCCCCGGACAGCGTGGTTAACGCCATCGCCAAGCTCTGCCGCCGATGGGGCGTCCAGGTCTACGTGAGCACAACCCGCAAGAAGACCGAGGTTCCCGCCGCGCTCTATTCGGTGATCACCGAGTACGGCCCCGGACAGACCGTCGCCGAGCACTTCACCTCCAGAGAGGCCCGCCGGGCCAGCCTCATCGAGCGTGCCGACATGTTCTTCAGCTCCCGCGGCAGCATCCCCGAGCGGGTGCTGGCCGACGAGCAGCGCCTCGCCGCGCTCGTGGGTGCGTTCCTCATGCCCGCCACCGTGCTCCTCACCGAGGCCTTGCTCGACGAGGCCGACGGCCACTACAAGCCCTCCGGCCGGCCACTGCCGATCCTCTGAGCCCTGCCCGGGCGGACGGCCCCGACCACAACCCTGACCAGCAGACCCGGAAGGGACCCGCCATGTCCGCACCTAACACCGTCAAGCCCGAGAACCCGTACGCCCATACGTACGCCGACTTTCTCGCCCAGACCCGGGAGCACGTCCTCGTCGTTCTGCACGACGAGGATCTCTACCGCCACTTCAGGATCCAGGCCCCAGGGACCCGCATGTGGTCCTGGGACGTCACCACCTGGCCCGGCCACCTGGCCACCAGCGGCGACATCGCCGACGGCTACATGTTCACCCGAGAACCAGACATGATCGGGTTCTTCGCGTCGGCCGGCAAGAGCGAGGGCTACTACTCCGACGGTGCGCCAAGCATCGACTTCCGCTACTGGGCCGAGAAGCTCTGCGGCGGCCGCTCCCGCGAAGTAAAGCAGTACGACCCAGATCTCTTCATCCAGCTGGTGCGGGAGCACCTCGAAGAAAGCGAGGGACTCGGCACCGAGGCCCAGGAGGTCCACCATCAGCAGTTGGCGCTGCTGGCGCGCCTGCACGAACTGCGCGGCCTTGACGGGGACGCACAGTTGGCGCTCTTCGAGGCCCACTGGAACGCCCAGGAGCACCTCGCGGCCACCGGCACCGTGCTGAACCACGAGCGCCGGAACGCGGCCGCTGCCGCGCGCGCTGCCCTCTGGAGCACCGACGGCATCCCCGACGAGAAGTTCGACCGGCTCACAGAGGAACACAACTGGATGGAGCTCGCCGACATCGAGGTCCCACGACATTCCCCTGCCGAGCGGCGCATGGAAATCATCGAAGACGCCCGCTGGCACGCCGACAGCGAGTCGGAGGCCCACAAATGGCTGGCTGAGCACGAGGACACCGTCGGCTCCGACACCTGGGAGTGGGACCTGCGCGACTGGGACATCCACTTCCTGTTCACCTGCTACTGCGTCGACCTGGCTGTGCGCCTCTACCGCGAGCACGCCGCCGCGAAGACACAGCAATCCGCCGCCTGAGCCGATCCCACCCACATCCCGACCCAAGGAGAACCCATGAGCGCCGATATGCTCACCGCGGCCATCGCCGTCCCGGCCGACCGCACCAAGCCGATCGACTTCGAACGCGGCCGCCTGATGGTCGAGGAGACCGCGGACCCTGAATCGTTCCGGTTCGACGACCCCGAGTCCCAGCTCGAGGAGCTGGTCGAGGACTTCGACCCCGACATGCACCTGGACGCCGAGGGCGAGCCGAGCCCGGAGGTCATCAAACGCGTCGGCCGCAGGGTCATCGACGAGCTCGAAGAGGCGCTGAACTCCAGCGAGACGGACACCATCGAGGTCGCCGGCTACCGGCTGTACCTCTCCGGCGGACTCTCCTCGGGCGATTCCCCCACCGACGCCGCCGACGCGATCTGGCACGCCCACCACCTGCCGGTGACCGTCCTGCTTGCCATGGGATTCATCCCCGACTGCCGCAGGCCGCTGTCCCGGACCAACGGCAACCCCGGACCTGTGACCGACACCGACATCGTCGACGCCATTGCCCTCGGCCTCGGCACCAAGCCGGAGTGGTCCGGTGCCGACGAATTGGAGTGGATCGCCAACGCGATCGGCTCCGTCCGGCCGCACCCGGGAGACCGGGACCCTGCCGAGTACCACACGGAGTTCGCGGAGCGGCACGGCTTCGATCCGGTCGACGACAACTTTCTCATCGGCTATGTCAGCCAGTACGACAACCAGGAAGGCGGGGACTGACCTTGGCCAGCGGTGTTTTCATCCTCTGCGCGTGCTGCGCCCTCAAGCTCGTGAACGACGACGAGTCGGCCTGCCGCGACTACCACGGCCACGACCACGCTCCGCTGCAGGTGCCGGCTGGCACCGCGATCACCCAGGGTCCCCAGGAATGGGCGGGCTCCCTCGAACTGACCTGCCATGGCCATGAGAACGGGACCATCCAGCCCCTCGGGGAGTACTGGGTGGCCCAGCCCGGTCCCGCACCGGCCGAAGAAGGAGTGCGATGAGCAGCCGGACACCAGTGCCCGATGCGCTCTTCGACGCCGATCTCTGCCAGCCTCTCGGCCGCGAGGACTGGGTTGACCGCTTCGACTGGGTGATCATCGACAGACGCGTTGTGCACGCGCCCGTCACCTGGACATGGACGTGTCCCACATGCGGAGAGTCCGGCGTCATGCCCGATGGTCCCGACCTGCTGGCAGTCCCGCACGGGTCACAGCATGCTGCAGGACTTTTCGGGACGATCGTCCCGCTCGACGTCGAGGCCGAGCGTCCGTTTACTGAATAGCCTCACCGCCCGGAAGGAGGGACCCACCATGACAGAAATCAGCACTGCTACGGCCGCGGTCCTCTCGCCGGCCGTGATCGTCGACATCGACGGGACGGTCGCAACGCACACCCTTCCCGACGGACGCTTCATCAGGAGACACCACGAGTACCGGCTCGTCCCCTGGGACCTGCCCAACCCGCCAGTGATCGAAACCGTGCGCGCCCTGCACGCTGCCGGACTTGAGATCGTGTTCTGCTCCGGCAGGCCGGTCATGGACGACAACGGCTGGGACGTCGGCCGCGCGACCTACGCCTGGCTCATCGAACATGTGGGGGAGTGGACTGCCAGCTGCCCTCTGTTCATGCGCGGACATGGCGACCGCCGGCCGGACGACATCGTCAAGCCCGAGATCTACGAGGCCTTCATCCGCGGGCGGTGGGACGTCCGGCTCGCGCTGGATGACCGGCCCAGGGTGATCCGCGCCTGGCAGGCACTCGGCGTGCCGGTGTTCGACGTCCAGCCCGGCTCGGGCGAGTTCTGATGCATGGCCCGCGCCCTCGACCCGCAGTGGGCCGCAGGGCGCGGGCCTGCTTCTCTTCAACTGCCCCGCTACGCCATTCCCCAGCGACTCAGTGTCCATCAGGAATGGTGGAATATGAGGCACTGGCATCCCATTCGACCACGAATAGACTGGAACCATGACTGACGACAAGACCCCCCAGGCCCCGCGCGAGGGCTCCCTGCCGAAGTTCTCCGTGAACGTCGCCCCGACCCAGAAGATTACCGCCGCCGACCTGGGCACCCTGCTAGAGCGCTTCCGCGCCGGGGATGCCGAGCCCCTGATCTTCGGTGACGGGAACGTCCCCGAGGCCGCCGTGATCCCGTTCGCCGACTTCGTCGACCTGCTCCGGCGGGTCCACGCCGACGAGACTGCCTTTCGGGCAGAGCTCTCCCGCCGCATCCGTGCCTCCGACGCCTCCGAGGAGCCCGGCCTGACCCTCGATGAGCTTGGCGATGAGCTGGGTGAACCCGCCCGGTCAATGATCCGCAAGGTGCTCGACGATGACTGAGGGGCTGCGGATCAATGTCCATCTCAGCCCCGGGGCCCGCCAGGACATCGAACGGCTCAACCAGCGCGCCCTGAAGAATGCGCACAGCCGGGACGAGGCGCTCCTTGAGGCCACCATCGTCATGCTCCACCGGCTCAACGGCCGCCGTCACCCGACTAAGCCGCTGGACTACGACTCCCGCTTTGCCGACCTCTCCGACTGCGACACAACCTACGTCGGTGCGGACCCCCATGAGAAGCCGCCGCTGCGCATCGTCTCACGCGACGTCAGGCCCGAGCCGCCCGGCGGCATCACCCGGCGCGAGATCGTCGCCATCGGCGCACGCCGCGACAGTGAGGTCTACCGGACAGCCGGCCAGCGCCTCGGGCGGCCCGTCGGGGTCACCCTCGACCAGCTCGCCGCCCAGCGCCGCGCATCCGCGGCGAAGAACCATGCCCCGCAGGCGGGCAGGGGGCTCGACACACCCGCACCAGTCGGTGCAGACCTCGAGTTCGACTGACCATTCGCCCTCGTTTCTGTTCGTCATTCAGCCTTTCTCATAGAATGGACATGAATGATGATTCGATGGAGACGGGATGAAGTGATGCACGACTACGACACGGACCACCAGACCTGGGATCCGGCAGTCGCGGAACCACGCCGGGGGATGAGCCCGCGGGCGCAGCTAACAATCCGCCGGAGCCTTGCCCTGGCGATCGCCCTGGGAATGGCCTACGGCATCTTCCATGTGGTCTTCCGCACCGATGTTCTTGCGCCGGTGCTCGCGTACGCCGAACCCGTCAAAGACGGGATCACATGGGTGATCGAGGACCCGAAGCGGGCCTGGCTGGCCTTCGCCGTGCTCGTCATCCCGCACATCGGGCTCTACTACCTGCTGTTCGAGGACCGGAAATGAGGGGACTGGCCATGCTCAGGAACACCAGAACGATCGTGGGGCTGTGCGCGCTCAGCGGAGTCTCGGTCACCGCCGTCATCGGCTGGGCTACCGGCTTCTTCGCCTGGGCCGTGGGCTCCGTCCGTAGCCTGTGGGATGGCTTCATCGCCTTCCTCAACTCGCCGTTCAGCTGGGAGCACCTCGCCGCCGGCGCGGGCGTGCTGCTCATCCCGATCATCATCATTGTCGTGATCTTCGCCATCGCGGATAACTGAGTCGCGCGGCATCTTTTGCAGAACCCGCTCCGGCCGCCGATTCTTGCTTCAGCGGGTACAAATTGGCTGCTTAGGCCCGCGACAGCTCGGAATGCCGCTCGAGGCTGTACCGGATCAAATCCATAGCCGGGGTAAGGGTCCAGACAAGCAGCCTCATGGTCGGCCGGTTTTCCTTGGCGATGACATCATCCGGCAGAGAAGTTGACTGCGCCGGCTTCAGCACGGCATCCGCGGCCCAGCGCCTGCCGTGGGCAAAACCCGAGCACAACTGCCATACGGACAAGGCGGACGTCCTGGGCACCAGGTCGCGGACCTGCGTGAGTATGTGCGTGCTGCTGGGGAGAATCAACTTTCCAGCGGCCCCGGAGGCATCGAGAATAGCCTGCAGTTGCGCCTTGTCGCTGTCGAAGTCCGGAAGCGTTCCCTGAAGATTCGGATGGCGACGTGCCAGTTCGCTGTACGCAGTCTCGCGGTCTTTGGCTACCTTCAGCGACAGAGACAGCGAACGAACTATCCTGGTCGCCTGTTCTTCTGGCGCTGAAATCCAGGCGGCCTGTGCGGCGCACTCAATGGCTGCCCTGACCAGCGAGAACGAGGCAAGAGTATGTGATGCTCCGGCACCAAGCATGATGCTGTCCAGCGCGTGCAAATGATCGATCGCGCTGACTACCGCATTGGCGATGTTGTGCGACGCCTGGTGGGGTTTGATGAGCCCATCGTCCTGCGCCAGACGGCTTCCGGCTTCCGGGATCCACGCCTCGTGGGAATCCCGGAAGCCCAGCCAGGTCCTCAGCTCCTGAAAATACGAGTCGGCAATCTCGAACTCTTCAGGTTCATCTTCTCGTCGCATGACTCCATTCTTCACATGGCTACATTCTTTATCGCCAGGCACGCTGGAAGCCTTCCGGGAGGGATACTTCCGTCGGCGACAACTCAGGCCTGACCCGCATGAGGCGGACTGAATGCCGGAATGCCTGACCCGACCAGGCTATGTCGGCCGAGACTTCAACCACCAACGGCTCCACCAAAGTCAGGCGAGTGATGCCGCCCTCCTTGGTAAAGCGGTCCATCACCCGTTCGCTGATTTCCTCCGGCCATGGATGCCTTCCCTGGGGAGGACGAAGATATGTGGCCAGATCCCTTCCCGCACGAGCCGTCAAGGACGTGGACCGGCCGACAATGCGCAGCCGTCCGTGAACCGGCAAACCCACTACCGCTGCCCGCGGGTGCGCCATGGGACCTATGACCGCCGCAAGAACCACATCAAGGGCGCTTCTGCTCTTGACCTTCAGCCAAATTCGCCGGGGCTCGTACGTCTGCCCTTCACCCTTGATCACAATTCCTTCCACGCCCGTGGCGGTCATGTCACTGAACCACGTGGCCGCCAGGGCCCGGTCACTGGTCACCGGTGACAGATGCAGTGGCGGAACCCACCCGCGCGCCAGCTCCTCGAGCAGAGCCCGGCGGTCCCGGAATTGAAGCCCGCGGGTATCCTGCCCGGCCACTGCCAGGACGTCGAAGGCGATCAGCGAGGCAGGGCTTTTCATCACGAGCTCCGCAAGAGCCGCCTTTGAGCTCACCAGGCGCATCTGCAGCGCATCGAAATCCAGCCGCCCTTCGGACCACACCACAACTTCGCCATCGACAACACAGCCCGGAGGGATCTGCTCACGCACGGAAGCCAACACGTCCGGAAAGTACCTGCTCAGATCCTTGCCCTGTCTGCTGTAGAGCCACGCCCCATCCGAACCGACCAGGCACACTGCCCGGAAACCGTCGAACTTCATCTCAAAGACTGAGCCGCCGGACAGTGCGTCACCGCGTGGTATCGACTCCACGGCCTTGGCCAAAGCAAGGGCAACAGGAGGATGCAGGGCGGCCGGCAAACCTTCGAACATCGTGGGCACAGCGTAAGCCCAGCGAAGCAGGGGTGGAAACAAGGCTTCCTCCCGGCTGGATACAGCACCAAGCACCGGGAAGCGTCACAGCAAAGCTGTGACCGGGTCCTTCTTCGATCAGGGAAACCAACCACATTCGAAACAGGAGTCGTCATGTCCACTGAAGCTGTTACAAACCCCGCTGGGTCTGCCGGGACTGCCGGTGGCCGGCGCTACAAGGAACCCACCTCACAGCAGATTGAAGATGCCGCAGCCCTGATGTTCCTGGAAGCGACAAAGAAAGCTCTGCGGGACCAGCAACACATCTGGGACGTCAAGCTCGAGCTGGAAGTCACCTACACCGTGCACAACCAGCGCAGGTACTGCGTTCATGCCAGCACCCGTACAGGTGACAGCATTACTGGCGCACGCGGTGTCCTCGTGCATCCGGCCAACGGAACTGCTGAATCGGCTGCCTGGAGCATTGCCGAAGCGGCCCGGACCGCAAGTGCCAAACGACGGCAAAAGGCCGCCATCAAGGTCCTGTGACCTGCCGGTATTTACCGGGGCGCAGCTGCCGGGGACTCCTTAAACGTAGCTCGTGCTTTGTCAGTGCCGATTCTTTGCCAGAACCAACCGACATACCAAAGAATCGGCCCCAGCCCGATCACAAAGCTGCCAAGCAACAAAAGCACCTGCAGCCCCGTGCACAAATAAGAACCCCGGTGATGCTTCCGCATCGCCGGGGTTCTTATTTTTCCGTGAGCAACTTTCCCTCGTCTATCCCGCCGCCCGGACCAAGCCCTCCTCAGCCTCGTCAAACTCGTCAATCAATCGCAACGCCTCCGGATTACCAAGGTCAGCGTCCGGATCGAGCCGTCGATTGATGCTGCGTGACGCGGAGAACTTCAGCACCGAGTAGTCATCCACGTCCTTCTTGCCGAACCGGACCTTGTGGCCTTTGTGCGTCTGCCGGGCGAAGCGGCCAAAGCCAGTGAGCACGACGGTGTCTCCACGGCGCACGGCGTCGGTGAGCTCCGCGATGAGCGACTCATACACCTCACTCACCACCCTGATCGGCTGTCCGCTGCGGCCGGCCACCTTCGAGATGAATCCACGCTTGCTGATCCGCGGATGAACCGTCGTCTTCATGCCCACACCTTTGTCCTATCATCCCTCGTCGTCCGCTTCCTGCTTGAAAACCAGTTTATCCGACAGGCCTGTCGAAAAGCGATCCACAGACCTGTCGGTATTCATTCAACTAAAGCTCGAAATCCGGATCAATGGACTGGCGGTCGTCCTTGTACTCGTAGTCAACTGACTCAATAATCGACCGGGTCTTCGGATCGCGCCGTGTGCTGACGATCTTGTCGTGGGACTCGTCGAACCGCTGCTGGTCGGCGATCCGGTGGGCCGCGTTGAGCTTGGCGTTGATGTTCTTGTCGCCGAACTCCATCATCGAGTTCACGGAGGACTTCGCACCCTGCTTGGTTGCGTTGACGTTCTTCTTGTTCTGCGCACGCTGCTGCTCCCAGCGACCGCGGTCCTCGGGCGTGACGTACCCGAACATCTGGGCGAGCCGGGAACCGTACCGCTCCTGCTGCTCTACCTGCTGGTCGTCGCTCATGGTCCTGTCTCCTTCTCGTTCGTTTCCGGACTATGCCGGCTGGTAGTCCTCGGCTCCGCGGTCGCGGCTCCACTGGCCCTCCGGCCCCGGCCGGGCCGAGGGGCCGGGCCCCTGTCGGAAGGGCTGGGGCCGCGTGCGCTGCGCCGCCAGGAAAGTAGCGGGATCGTCGACCGCGGCCCGCATCGTGTCCTGCCAGTCCTCGCCGAGGGCCAGCTTGAGCTCGTGCTCAAAATCCGGGTCCTCCTTGTTCAGCTCCTCGATGGCGTCCACGTAGGCGTTCGAGTAGACACGCTGCTGCTCCTCGTCAGAGAGACCATCGATCTCCATGCTTGCGAGCATGCTCTCGGACTGGTCGAGGCGCTGCTGGAGGTCCTCGGGCAGCCCGCGGGTGTCCAGGCCCTGCTTCTTGGCCGCGAAACCGATCATGTAGCCCATGACACTGCCGCCGAGGGCCTGTCCGTCGCCACGCTGGACGCCGTCCAGCATCGCCGCCTTCATGGTTTCCGCCAGCTGGACCTGGTGCTCGTCCGGCTCCATCGGCAGGCGCAGCGTGAACATGCCCTCGTCGGGGATCCGCCGGCCCAGGTGGTCGTCGAACTCCCCGGTCCAGACCTCGCGTACCCTGTCGGTGCCCGCGAGGCGGGCCTCGTGCGGCGGGGCCTTGACGATGCGGCCGTGCGCGACGCCGTTGAACATCAGGCGCAGCTCCGGCTCGGACTCCATCCGCTCGCCGATGATCGTCCGGGCGCGCTTGACCACCTCGGCACGGTCGACCCCGTCGTCCTCCATCTGCTGGCGCAGGCGCTTGCGCAGGGCCTTGTAGCTGGCGTTGATCTGCTTCGCGTCCTGCTCGGGGTCACGCATCTTCCAGAAGGCGTTCTCCATGAGTGCGACCTCGGTCATGGCCGCCGACTCGGGAGTAAACAACTCACGGTTGCCCCGCTCGCGGCGCTCCAGGTCCTCCAGGCGGGTACGCCAGCGCCGGGAAAGGAAGTCGTCCCTGCTGGTGCCCCACCGCCCGCCCGACTTCCCGGACTGCTTCCCGCCGTCGTCGCCGGCGGCCTCCTGCGCCTCCGGCGCGCCCCCGAACAGATCTCCGACCAGGGCCGCCTGGCGCTCGGCCCTCTCGCCGATGTGCCGGGTCTTCGCGTCGATCCGGTCCTGGACCTTGTCCTTGAACGGCTGCAGGTAGGAGTCCATCTCCTTCCTGAAGTCAGGAGCGAGCATCCGCATTGCCATCATCATGCCGGCGGCCTGGATGACCGAGTTCGGCTTCACGCCGCGGGTGAGCGGACGCAGGCAGCCCTGCATCATCATCTGCATGTAGACCGCGTGCATCGCGTCGAACTCCTTCGTGCGCTCCCCGTCGTTGAAGCCGGGCACGAGCAGCTTCGAATCGCGCAGCGTCTGCATGTACGCCTCGCCCGCCAGCCGCGTCTCCGCCCGGAGCTTCAGCAGCCGCTCCCGGTCGTCGAGGCCGTCATCGTCGGCCGCAGCGCGCTCCTGGTCGCGTGCACGCTGGCGCTCCCGCTCCTCGGTCCGCTCCCGCGTCGCGGCCCCGAAGAAGCCGCGGGCACGGTCGCGCAGCCGCTCGCGCTGCCCGCGTGAGGTGTCGTGTCCGGCCTGCGTCTCCGGCTCGTCGACAATCTCCGCGTCGATGATGTCCTCCTCCCCGCCGTCCATCCCGCACACGGCATGGACGTCGCCCAACGGGTCGACAGGCAGTGCCTTGCGCCCCCGGCCCCTGCCGCCCGGACCCATTTCCTGCTCCGTGTCCTGTGTCATGTCAGCCTCCCAGTCCATAGTCGTCGTCACTCTGCTGCTGCCCGGTCTCGTAGCTCGGCGTCCAGGCCGGGCGACGGCCGCCCACGCCGACGGCGTGTGCCGAGCGCCGGCTGGCACCGCGCGCCCTGGCGGCCCCGTCCCCGGTCTGCGCGAGCACGTCACGCTTGAGGACCGAGGCATCCACCGCGGCCTCCGCGGAGTCCAGGCCGTCCAGCCCGTCGAGGCCGTGCGCCGCGAACGCGTCGAGCTCGCGCGCCGCCGCGGCCCGGGCACGGCGGGTGCCCGCTGAGGCGAACTGCTCGTTCTTCTCGCCGTCGAAGACGCTCTCGCGATTCTTCGCAGCCTGCACCAGCGCCTCGAAGTCGCCGCCGTAGGCCATACGGTCCATCACCGTGCCCGCCAGGGACGGGTCCTCCTCGAGGTTGCGCACCAGGCCCGACTTCGGGTCCTCCAGCGCGCGGGCGACACGGGCGACGCAGTCCGGGTTGACCGAAACGTTGAACCCGTCCTTGGCCTCGTAGAACTCAACGAACTGGGCCTCCCACTCCTCGGCCGTGGCCTGGACAGCCTCGCCGTCGGCGAACTCGGGACGCCACTGGCCGGGGCCGGTGTGCTCAAGCTTGCGGCCGCGCCACAGATCGCGCCCGGGACCCTGCAACATCTCGTACTTGTGCCGGGCCTCCGCAGCGTCGTGCTTGGCCTGCAGGATCGACTGGGTCACCGGATAGGTCACCTCAAGCACCGCCTTCAGGTCAGCGCCGCGCAGGGCGCGCACCGCACGCTGGGAGAACGAGCCACCCAGTCCCGTGCCGTGGGCCTTGATCGCCGTGGCGAACATCGAGGCCTCCTGGTCCTCCTGCGTGATGCCCGGCGTACCCTGCTCGTCGCCGAGGTTGCGGGCGTAGTCCCCGAGCTTCTTCTCGCTGCCCTTGGC
Source organism: Pseudarthrobacter sp. R1 (assembly GCF_024494415.1). NCBI lineage: Bacteria > Bacillati > Actinomycetota > Actinomycetes > Micrococcales > Micrococcaceae > Pseudarthrobacter > Pseudarthrobacter sp. R1. The sequence continues at coordinate 1,159,803 of NZ_JAMKFI010000008.1, forward strand.
TCCGGTCTCGACGCAGACTTCGCGCACGCTCTGCAAGTGCGCCTCGCGGCTGCTGAAGGTCAGCGCCGAGCCGAACTCGCCGCGCTGTGCCGAGCGATAGAGATCGCTGAGCTCCTCGACGAGGACCTCGTGGCCGGCGGCAACCTCGTGCGGATCGCTGACGAACCGCAGGCGGTTCGCCTCCTTGACGGCACTCTCAAGACTCTCCGCCAGCTCCGGGTTCTTGGACAGCGCCACCTGGGTGTCCAGCGAGACCTGCATGGCCAGCGGGTGCGAGCCGTCGGCCTTCACCACGCCGGTGTCCAGGAGGTTCGCTCCGACCGAGAGCCTGGCCATCGCCTCGGCCTTGGCGGCCTCGCTGTGCAGCCTCACCACGGCGACCGCATCACCGTCGAAGTCGCCGTCGAAGCACTGGTCCATCACCGGGTTGATCGCCGCGCCGGTGAGCCGGTCGTCGATCGCCACGCGCATGTAGCGCACGCCGGCGTCGCGCAGGACCGGGTCGCGCCAGACCAGCGCGTGATCGCCTTCGGCCAGGCCCAGCTGCTCGGCCTTGACCGAACTCAGAGCGATCTGATCGATGTCCAGCCGAGGGTCGGCGGTCCAGACCATCGTGGCCGAGTCCGACAGGCGCGAGCTCATCAGCCCGGTCTTGAAGATGTTGTTCTTGCCGGTCAGCACGCGGTTCTGCACGTCCGTGGTGATCGCCTCGAAGGCACGCTGTGCCCGCGAGACAGACTCGCTCATGCCCCGGCGCACCTCGGCGCGCTTGTCCGGCGACAGGCCGTGGTCGTCCAGCTGCTCGGCCATGTACCGGTAGCGGCAGGCTTCGACGAAGACGTCCTGGTAGCTGCGCGTGTAGTCGTGCGTGACGGACGTGCCGTCGTCGAACTCCTGTCCGCTGCGCAGGTGCGAAGAGAGCACCGGCAGCTTCCACGAAGTCGCGCTGACCGTCTCGGTCAGCTGACTCGTCGGGGAGGTCAGCGGAAAGGGGATTTCCATGTCACCGCCACGATCGCCGATCAGGTCGCCGAAGGACTTGCGCATGGCCGTGGTGTTCAGCCCCGGCGTCGCGCCTTCGCTGCGCGGCTGCGTGCGCATCAGCTCCGGCATCGGGATCAGACGGCGCTCGGGCCGCTCGTCGACACTCTCGGCCTGGCCCACGACACGCAGGGTGCCGTCGGCCTCCATGTCCAGTCCCGCCACCAGCAGATACTCGCGCAGGTTCGACTCGGCACCGGAGTTGTGGCCGTAGAACTCGCGCATGATCGCCGGGCAGTCCTGGGACTGCAGCGCCCAGGCCAGCTGCGAGGAGGCCTTGCGCCCCTTGCCGGCGCGCACCTGTTCGTCGTCGTAGATCTTGGTCTTCTCGTCGACAGCCATGTGGGTGACCACGAACCGCATCTCGCCCAACCCTCCGTCGACCGGCCCGGCATCGGGGCCCTGGACGGCCGGGCGGCGGATGTCGCCCACGGCACCACCCATCAGCTCGCGCGCCGATCCGGCGTTGCGGCGGGAGATCAGCGAGAACGGGCTCATCACCACGTCGATGCCCGGGTTCTCCCTGAACCAGGCCACCTCCTGCTCCAGGCCCTGGACACGCGCCTCGTCCGGGTCCATGTGGCGGTCGACCACCAGAGAGACGACACCCTTGTTGCCGTGCAGATCGCTGATCTTGTCGCCCACGACGAGGTCGCGCAGCTGGCCACCGGCCCCGCGGATGCGATGCCGCTCGGAGAACTCCGTCGACACCACGATCGGGTCGTCGGCCGTCCAGCCGCCGAAGGTCATCAGAGCGGTGCCGGTCGGCTTCGTCACCTCGGAAGACTGCATGATCGTCGAGGCCGTCATCTGCTGGCGGTCGAACGGGTCATAGCGCAGCGTCTCCAGCTCCGGCCGGCTCATCAGCGGGGCGCGGGAGCCGGTCACGGTCTCCGGGTCACCCGGCTCAATCGTGCCGTCGGGGCGCACGGCGGCGTCCTCGGTGAGGTAGCGCACGATGCCCTGGTTGGTCGCGCCGCCGGTCATCACCGGATCGAAGAAGCCGCCGGGAGCCGTCACATGGTTACGGTCGGTTCCCGTGAGCACCGTCATGTTCCGTCCACCGGTGAGCCGCCAGGCGTCGAAGACGTTGTCGTCGGCCGGGTCGGTGCGATCGCGTTCGGCGCGGTACTCAGCGTAGATCGTCGAGCCCTGCTTGATCTCGTTGGAGTAGCGCACGCGCTTGGCCTCGGTCTCGAGGATCGAGGCCGTCCACTCGTCCAGCCGTGCGGTGGCCTTGCCGGTGGCAGGGTCGACCTCATACGTCGTGGCCCGTTCGAGGAAGTCAACCGGGTGCTTGGTGCCGTAGAGCTGCGAGTACACCGCGTTCAGCGAGGCCGGCTCGCCGGTCCGGCTGCGGCCGGAGACGAGGTCACCGGCAAGCTGGTACTGAATGCGCTCGTGCATCAGCTGTTCGTAGCCGCGCAGCACCGTGCGCTCCTCGACCGACTTGGGGGCCTCGCCCGGGGTCTGGGCCTTGATCCGCGCCTCGTAGCCGGGGACGATCAGCGCGTTCTCGCCACTGGCGAAGCGCGTGACAATCTCCCCATGGCTGCCGACATCGAAGACCTGGCCGATCTCACCGGAGACCGGCGTGGCCTTGCCGTCACGACGCAGCTTTTCGGCGGTCCAGCTGATGACGCCCTGCGCGTCGACCAGGATCTCACCCGGCGTCGCGGCGTTGCGCTCGATGCTCTCCCGGACGGTCTGACCGATCCGGCGCATGAACTCCGAGGGATGCTCGGCGATGGGGGCGGCGGTGGCCGCATGGAAGGAGACGATCCGGTCCTTGAAGCGGGTCGTCTGGAAGCTGGTACCCATGAGCTCGGTGGGAGGCACCCCGCAGCGGCGCAGCGCCGAGGCAAGGTTGTCCAGGTTAGACCACTGGCCGGTCGGGCTGGTCATGTACTTGGCGACGCGGGCGGGGTCGAAGCGCTGGTCGAGCCACTCACCGTCGATCAGGTGCGGCTCGGCATCCCAGGTGCCGACCAGCTCGAACGGAACGTCATCAGCGTGCGCACGGACCTTGTCGGCGGCCGTGCCACCATAGACGAGGTTGCCCAGGTCCGGAAGCTCACCGGCCTGCAGCTCGCCGATCTCCTCCAGGCGCTCCTGGTACATCTCCTCGGTCGCGCCCGGACGCAGCAGCTCGCTGCGCGCTCCGGTGAGCACGTCCCAGTAAGAGCGCTGGATCGCCGCGACCTCGGGGTCAGAGGCATACTCCGGGGGCTCGATCTCGTCGAGCGCGCCCTCGGTGCGCTGCAGCTCAGACTCCGCGCGCAGGATCAGCTCCTCGACGCCCAGGGCGGCGCGCAGGTTCTCCCGCGCGGTGTCCACGGCCTCGCGACCGTAGGCCTCGGCCGGCTCTGCATCCACGAAGAAGGTCGGCAGGGAGCGGTTCTTGGCATCCCGGCGCAGCATGACCTTGGACCCGGGGCGCGGGGCGCTCTCACCGGGGACGACATAGTCCGCGACGACGAACATGCTCTCGCGGTCGACGTGATAGCTGTCCGGCACGTCGATGAGGGAGCGGCCGCGGCCATGCTCGGGGTGGCTGGAGCCGACGACGCCGACCACCGTGCCGGGAAGATCCTCGCGTTCGATGGGCAGGCCTTGGGCAAAACGCAACAGCCGCACGGCGTCCTCGGAAGTCGGGGCGGGCACGGCCATGCCGCCGGGCACCCGGTGATTGGTGCTGTAGCGCAGCACCGTTCCGTTGTCGTAGATGCGCGCCCCGGCGTACTCCTCCTGGCGCGTGTCAGTGAGGCGGATCTCCATGCCGGTCCCGGAGATCCGGGCCTTGATCTGCCCGGGCTCACGGTCGCGCAGGACCTCGTAGGCCACGCCCTGGGACTTCAGCTCCTCGAGCAGCGCCGCCGAGCGCGCCACCGCCCGCTGGGACATGAAACGGTTGCGGTCAACGCGGCCGGTCTGCGGGTCGCGTCCGCCGTCGATGACCCACTCGCGGACCTGGTCGTACTCCTGGCGGCTCATCTTGTCCATGAGCGCCGTGAGGCCTGCGGCGTCGTCGTTGGTCATGGCACGGCCGGCCTCGTACGGCTTACCGTCCTCGTCGAGCCGCCAGAGCGTCATGTTCCCGCGGCGCGGCTCAGACAAGGACTCCACCTCGCCGCCGGCGTTCTTCACGATCGTCTCGTCGGGAATGTACAGCAGCTCGGTACCTGCGCGCTTCACCGTCGCGCGCTCGGACCAGGCCGGGTCGTAAGGGCTGATCGGCAGTCGCGCCGAACGCGGGTCGATCTCCGCTCCGACGCCCGTGGCACGGGTGAACTCGCGCTGCAGCGTCTGGTAGCGCTCGTTGGCGGGGGAGTGGTCGCCGAACTGCGCCTCGTAGTCCGGGACGCGCTCGGAGAAGGCCGTGTCGATCGCAGTCAGACACGCGGTGACGCCGAGTCCGGGATCAGCCAGGGCGGTTCCGCGCTGGCTGAGGATCTGGTCGACCCGTGCACGGATGGCCTTCGCCTGGGAGATCGGAATGATCTCCCCGCTCTGCTCCCGGGCCTGCTCGACTGCCTTGTAGAGGACGTACTCGTAGAAGTACCGCCTCAGTCCGTGTGCCTTCTTCATTGCTACTCAGCCTCCTGTGGACGCTCGGGGACATAACTATGTATAGATCATACCCTGATGATTCGAATGGAGGCGATAGACGAGTCAGAAACGAGCCAAAAGACGAATACCGGGACAGTCGAATTGCATCGACTGTCCCGGCACGGAGCGAATAGACCCGCCGGCACTACCCCCGGGACTTCATCTCTACGGCCATGGCCCGGTCGAAAACCCCGTCGGCCAGGACCTCCCAGCTGGGCAGCGAGGCCAGGTACGTGTAAAAGGCGGCGTGCACCTTGACCGTGGCCAGCGACCGCAGATCCTCCTCGGTCACGTCCTGCTCGGCGAACACGCGCGAGCCCTCGTCGCTGATCTGGCCGTTGATCCTGCGGGCGGCGTCGGTGTAGGCATCGGAACGGACCTGGCTGATGTAGGTCTTTGACCCGTCGGCGCTGCGCAGCTCGCCGTCCCCGCCGACTGAGAAGTGCTCGCGGTCCCGCTGCATCTCCACCAGCGCGGTCTTGTACGCCTCACCAATCTCAAGGTCCAGGGCCTTGACCTTCGCCGAGCCGTCGAGATTGGTCAGCATCTCCTTGCTGACCGTGCCCTCGGCGTAGACCAGGCGCTTGTGGTCCTTCTGCGTCGCCTGGTGGGCAGCCACGGTCGCGGCCACCTCCACGTCCTCCAGGAACTCCTCGTCGTTGCCCAGCATCATGGCCTCGTAGTCGTCCGGGTCCACGACCACCGGGGCGTTGGGATCGCCACTCTCGTCGGTGAAAACCATCCGCGTGATGACCTCCATGACCTCGTCCGAGTAGACGTCCGGGTCGAGGCGCTCGATGTCGATGTCCTTGTAGTCGTACGTCTCCTGGTAGAGCGTCTTGGCGTCGGCCGCCCTGACCGCCTGGGCCATGCGCTTGTCGAGCATCTTGACGAAGTCCGGCTGGTTCATGCGCACGTCGAACTCCATCGCGGAGCTGAGCGTGGGGATCGTCTGCAGCGAGTACTCGTGCCCCGGGTGGGTGATCGTGTTGCCGAGCAGCTTGAATGACATCGGCAGGATCGTCTCGTTGCGGTTCCAGACCGGCGCGTCGCCGGCGCGCAGCACGATCGAGTTGCGCGGCGAGAGGAAGGCAAAATCGTTGTACTTGATCAGCGGCTCCTCCTCCGTCGACCAGGTGCGCGAAATCGCTCCGTCCGTCTTCCCGCCGACCACCTTGTCCAGGTTCTGCGTGATCTGCTTCGAGCTGGCGTGGGTACGGTGAGTCTTGCCGCTCATCTTCTCCAGCGTCTCAATCATCGAGTCGTCGGTCGACTTGAGGAAGACGATGTTGCTCGTGTTTCCCTGCACAATCTTGTCGACCGACTCGCCGTAGACGTCGCGCAGCTGCTGCAGCGTCTGCAGGATAAGCGTGAACTGCTGCTCCTGGCCGAGGCCGATGGAGAGCATGGTCTCGAAGCCGGCGATGCCATTACCGTCGGACTGCAGGTTGCCGAGCTCGTCGAGCATGAACCGGGTGCGGTAGAGCGGCTTCTGGTTCGACTTGGTCATGTACGACTGGTCAAACGAGACGTCCACCAGCTGCTTGACCAGGATCAGGATCAGCTTGGCGTACTTCATCAGGTGCGGGGGAGTGACGAGAAAGACCGCCTTGGGCGACTCCGAGTACCGCGCCATCGTCTGCGTGATCGCGCGCGCCCGGACCTCGACCTCCTCAGGGTGCCCTCCGCCGGAGAAGTCCAGCTTGCGGCTCGGAAAGGTCGTGTCGCCGGGCTGGAACGAGAGTATCTTCCCGTCGCGGGTGCCACCCTCCCGCACTGGTCGCAGCTCGCGCAGCACGCCGTTCTTCACGATCTTTTTGCCGGTGACCGGCTCGACCACGAAGTGCCGGCCGTTGAGGGAGAGCTGGTAGCTCTTGCGGAAGTGGAAGTAGAAAGTGCGCACGAGCATGCCGCTCTGCGGGTTCTTCAGCTCCAGCTTCAGCCAGGCCTCGTCGCCGGGGAAGATTCCCTTGAAGTTATAGCGCGCCCAGCCCACGCGGCCGACGATCTCCGAGTGCTCGAAGTCCTTGCCAAGGTTCTGGGTGAACATCGGGTCCGCGTACGCCGACCAGCTCGCCATCTGCCCGAGCAGGTGGTCGCGCTTCATGAAGTTCGGCGAGAACCGCACGCCCAGCCGCCGCGGGAAGGACAGGCCCGCCAGGTCAGTGTTCTGGCTCGGCTTGCCCGAGGTCAGGGTCGAGATCGTCGGGTCGGTGAAGAAGCTCATGCCCGTGATCGCGATGCCGTAGACCGAGGACATCATCTTCTCCGCACCGGCCATGGCGACCAAGGCGTTGTGGGCGTTGCCGACGAGCGTGCGCATCGAGTTGCGCGGCAGGGCCTGGGTGGCGTTGAAGTAGAGCGTGAGCAGGTCCTGCTCGGCCTTGCCCTCCCATAGGAAGTCCTTCTCGGCGACCTTGGCCTGCTCCTCGGCCAGGGCGTCCTCGTCCTCTTCGAACTCGCCGTTCTTGATGCGCTTCTCCAGCTCGGCAGCGGGGTTCTTCCACTTCTTCGAGGTCAGCTGCACGAAGAGCTGGTAGCAGTTGTACAGCGTGACCTTTCCCCACATGTCGTCCAGCCGCTGCTCCAGCGTGCCCGGGTCCATGCCGGTGGCTGCTGCGTACTCGCGCAGCTCACGCTCCTCCTCGAGGTAGTAGTCGATGAGACCGTAGGCGGCCCGTTTGAAGGCGTTGTTCGCCGCGTTCGGCCAGACCGGGTCCTCACCGCCGTCCAGCGGGAAGAAAACCTCGCCGATGTTCTCGATGTACAGCGCGCACTTGGTCGAGTCGCCCTCGCGGGCGGCGTCGGCGGCCATGCCCAGCGGGTTGTAGATGTCGGTCTTCATCGCGTTGATCAGGTTGAACTGCACCGGCTCGAAGCCGCGCGTGACCAGCGGGATGTAATTCTTGACGAGCAGCTCGCCCTTGGGGTCGTTGATGACCATGTTCGAGGGCTTCTTCTCCCGCGACCACATGTCGATCATCGGCTCGATGTAGGTCTGACCCTTGCCCGCCCTGGTGATGGCCAGCACCATCGTGTTCACGGGAGCAGTGTCGACGATGTAGGCACCGGCAGGGCGCTGGACTTCGTACGCCGGGAACTCCCAGTCATCGGTGATCAGGTCCGACACCGTACGGTAGGGCCCGAGCTTGTCACGGTTCGCGCCCTGGAGCTTCCCAGGGTCCTTCGCCTCTTTGGCCTTGCGCTGGCTCTCCTCGGTGGGCGGGTTGTACGGGATGACCGTTGCGTCATACTTCCGGCGCAGCCGCTTGTCCCGGGGCAGGCCCGAGGCGTCAAAGAGCGCCTCGCCGAACTCCTCGTCGATCAGCGGCAGGGTCTCGACCAGCGGCTCGCCGTCGTCGCCGTCCATGACCTCACCCTTGTAGTAGACGATGTTGCCGTCCTGGTCAATCACGTCGGAATCTGCGCGCCGGGAGACCTTGACCGTGCCCAGCCCCTTCTTGCTGAGCATCATGTGACTGATCATGGAGCTGACCTGCACCTCCGAGTGCGCACCGGCGTCCGGGAACCAGTCGTAGTTCTGCTGGACCTCCTCCGGCAGCGCGATGTGCTGGTCGTTGCGGTGGTCGTTGATGTCCGTGTGGTCGACCGTCGCGTTGTGCTTGGCGACCTGGCGTCCGGTCCAGGTGGAGATCACGATCATGACCAGCGCGCCCGATCCCAGCGTCAGGAAGAGCTTGAACACGGTGACGGACCCCAGCTGCCCGCCGACGTTCGTCGCCGTGGGCGTGGCCCCCTGGTCAGCCTTCGGGGCGTCCTGGGCGGCGCTGCCTGCGTGGGTCCACCACGCTGGCACCGGGACGTCCCTGAGATCCGGGTAGCACTTCGAGCCGATCTCGGGGTTACCCTTCTCGTTGACGGCGCGGTAGCACGTCATCGGGGCCCCGCCCTGGCCTGTCGTAGTGTCCTCCACGTAGTACGAGTCCGGCTTTCCGCTGCTGTTTCCGCCCAGGCCACCGCCCATCGTCGCCCCGAGCGTGAGCACTGCCGTAGCAATGACCGAGTACAGCACCCACGCCACGATCGCGACCAGCAGGCCAGCGACGCCGGCGAGCACGAGGCCCGACGTGTTCGACTTCTTGCTCAGCCGCTCGCCGCGGTCCAGCTGCTGGTCTTCATAGATGTCCCGGTTCGTCAGCGTCTCCTCCGGCCGACGCGCCGAGATCTTCTCCCAGCCGCTGGCCTCGGGCCGTGCCGCCCTGCGCTTGCTGCCTGCCATGATTCTCCCTGCCTGTTTCCGCGTGTGTCTGTGTGTCCTGCGCCTGTTGTGATCCGGAAGACGCCGACGGCGCACGGGGTGCGAGCCCCATGCGCCGTCAGACCCCCGTCGATCTCCGAGTCGGATCAGCCGCCCATGGCCGCCCCGCCGATGAAGCCGGCGAGGCCGCCGAGCACGGGCAGCGCGACGATCAGGGCGATGAGCATCTTGTTGTAGCGGCTCTGGATCTCCGAAGCCCTTGCCAGCTCGCTGGCGTAGGACTCCTTGTCCGCAGCCATTTCCTCCAGCCGCGCCTCGTAACGGCGCTTGACCGAGTCCTCGACAACCTCCATCTGCTGCAGCAGGTCCGTGTTGCGCTGCGTGGCCGAGTCGGTCTTCTCCTTCTCGAGGGACAGGCTGTGCTGCCATTCCGTCTCGCGGGCCTGCATCTGGGTGATCGCGTCCTTGCGGTTGCGGTCGAGCTCGTCCTCCATCCGGCGGATGCGGTCGGCGTGCTCGTTGCGGATCGACTCCAGCAGCGCCTCCTGCTCGCGGCGCAGGACGCCGATCTCGTCGGTGGTGCGCTGGTGCTCTGCCAGAGCCTCGGCCTGGGCGATGTCCGCCTTGCGGTTGTCGTCGACGATCCGCTGGATCTCGGCCTTCCACTGCCCCAGACGCTGCTCCTCGGCCTCGAGGTAGGCCTTCTGCTTCTCGGCCAGGACCTCGAAGATCCGCGTAGTGCCGACCTGCATCTTCAGGGCGGCGTCGGAGCGGCGCACGCGCAGGATCTCCTGGCGGTCGTGCGAGTAGGAGTTCTCGAGCACCCGCTCGATCTCGGCGACGGCGTCGGCCTGCTCGCGCTCCATGCGGGAGCGGTTGCGCTCCTTGTACTGGATCTCCGCCTGGAGGGCGGCCTGCTCGGCAAGCTTCTTCGCCTGGGCCTCGTAGTCCTGGACGATCTCGGCCTTGCGGGTGCGGATCCGCTGTTCCTTCTCGGACTCCCGCTCGCGGTGCGCCGCCTCGGTGCCGTCCTTGAGTGCCTTGTAGCGCGAGCCCTCGCGGTCGGTGGCCACGTCACGGATGACCTGCTCGACGTGGGCCGACATGAGGTTCACGTACAGCGTGCGCAGTTCGTCCTCGTGCGCCCACCGCAGCTGGGCAAGGTCGGCGTTCGCCTGCCGGTTGAGCTGGGCGACCTGGTCGCCGAGCCATTCGGTCGCACCCTGCGGCACCTCGATCTGCACGACCGGCGCGCCGATGGCGAAGGTCGCATTGAACTCGTCCAGGCGCACGTCGAGGTCCAGGTCCTCGGAGAGGAAGCGGCGGGCGATGACCTCGCGCACCTGCTCCTGGTTCTCCAGCAGGACGGCTTCCTCCTCGGCCGGGGCGTACGCCGTATCGTCGGCGGTCACGGGACCGGACTCCTCGTCGAACTCCTCGAAGCCGGCCGTGCCGTCGAAGCCGGGCTCCGGCTCCACCGCAACCGGGGCCGCGTCCTCGTCTCCGAAGTCGACGGCTTCGTCGTCGAACACGGGCTCATCGCCCGCAGCGTCGAAAACCGGCTCGTCACCGGCACCCTCGTCCCCACCGGAGATCGAGTCGAAGATCGGGTCACCCTCGTCGGCGGTATCCACGGCAGCAACAGTGTCCGCGTCCGCCGCGGGACGGGTCCCGGGCTCGTCGGTGGTGACGCCGCTGTGCTCGCGCCAGGCCTGCGCTCCGACAGCCTCCTCGAGGCTCAGCGTGCCGGAAGCGACCTCCTGGGCCTGCTTGAACGTGGCCTCGGCGACCAGGTCCACCAGCAGCTCGCCGCTGGGCTTCTGCCAGACGACGGCCCAGGAGTACTCCGCGCCAGCCAGGAGCGAGTACTCCTCCATGCGCGCAAGCGTCTCCGTGTTGGGGATGATGCCGAAGACCTCTTCGCCCAACATCTCTGCCGTGGCGACGGTCTTGATCTGGTCGGAGTCAATGAGCTCGATGAGCGAGCCCTTCGCCTCGTCGCGGCCGTGCCGCTTGCTCAGCCCGCCGATGGACTCGGCGGCCAGCACGAGCATGACCCACGCCGTGCCGCTGGGGAAGACGAACTTCGCGTTCGTCCGCAGCAGTTCGACTGCTGCGGGGATCGCCGTCTCCCTGACCACGGACGACAGCAGCTCGTCAGGCTTCTTCTTCCGATCCTTGTTCCGGCTTCCCGCAGCCGTGCCCAGAATGCCCATTGGTGTCGATCCCTTCGATGATGAAACGCAGTTCGCCTGGTATATGAGTATCCTATCGCTCAGGAGTCAATAGGTGCAATGATAGACAATTCGACACGACGCCGAATGGCCCACAATGGCCGCTGGCTCAGATCAGCGCACGGGGCTCACCTCGATGCACGCATCGGAGGTGAGCATGTCCTTGTGGTCGCTCGCCAGCTCGCCGACGACGTCGATCCGGATCCGCCGCTCAGAGGGATGCTCGTTGATGAACGTCGCCACTCCGGTGGTGACCTCGTCGGTCATCTTCGCCACCGCGCCACGGGCACCGCCGGCATTGGAGTCGGTGTCGCCCTTGTCGTCAATGAGGTACTGCAGGACCCTCTGGTCGATGTCCACCCGCACGTTGTGCTTGATGAGGACCTCCTGCACCATGTGGCGCAGCTTGTTGCGCACGATCTTGCGCTGCGTGTCCTCAGAGAGCGGCTGGAACGGGACGATGGCGTCGATACGGCCCAACAGCTCGGGCGGGAAGCGGTTATCCGCCGAGGTCTCGGTGATCGAGCGGCGGATGAGCTTGTCGTACTTCAGCAGCTGCTCGCCCGAGCCCGTGTCGTCGGCCGCGTACTGCGCGATGGTCTTGTAAATCTCCGAGCCTGCGTTCGTCGTCATGACGATATAGGTGTTCAGGAAGCTGACCTCGCGGTTGTTGTCGTCGGAGAGCCGGCCGTCGTCGAGCACCTGCAGCAGCAGGCGGGTGACCATCGCCGAGGCCTTTTCGACCTCGTCGAACAGCAGTACGGCGTGCGAGAGGTCCCAGACCCGCTTCGTCAGCTCGGAGCGGAACAGGTCCATCGAGGAGTCCTGGGCGTACTCGGACATGTCGAAGCGGATCAGGTGGCGCTGGTCGTCACCGAAGAGCAGCCGTGCCAGCTGCTTGGCAAGCTCGGTCTTACCCACGCCGGTCGACCCCGTGAACAGCAGCGAGGCCTCCGGCCGGCCCTTGTCGTTCAGGTCCGCGACCGACAGCTGCAGCCGCCGCGCGACCGCACGCGTGGCCAGGTCCTGGCTGAACACCTTCGAGTCCAGCTGCTCCTTGATCTTCGCGCCGTCGACCTTGAAGGCAACGTTGACGCCCAGGGACTCCTGGAGCACGTCCGAGAGCAGATCGCGGTCCAGCGCCCGCTTGGTGAGGCGGTGCCAGCCAACCATGCTGTCCAGCACCAGGATCGACTTGCGCGGCTGCGAGCTCGCCGGCATGTAGCGCTCGGTGTACTCATAGATCTGCCGGTAGATGTGATCGTCGTAGAACTGGTCGGCGACGTCGTAGTGCTCGGCCATGCCCTGCAGAATCCGGATCGTCGTCTCCTGGTCCGGCGGCGTCAGGTTGATGCGCTGCAGCCGTTCAACCAGCGGCTGATTCGGCGCAATGTGCCTGTGGAACTCGTCATAGGTCGTCGCGGCGATGATTCGGATGCCGCGTGCCCCGGAGGCCGCCAGCACCGGCTTGATCGCCTCAACCGCAGCGTCGGAAAGCTGGATGATCTGGTGGAACTCGTCGATGAACAGGACCAGCTCCTGCTTCTCGTACGCCACGAAGTGCTCGGCCTCGTCGAAGAAGCCCTTGAGCATGGCGGCCATGCGGTCCGAGTCGCCGGCCTCGGAGATCATCCGGGACGGATCGACCTCGAGATAGAGCCGCTCGGCATCAGCGGCCATCGTGGCCTGGACGAGAGCGGTCTTACCCGTACCTGCCTCGGCCAGGAGCAGGGCGTTGCACAGCTCCGGCCTGCTCATCGAGGCCAGCAGCTGGAGCTTCTCGTGCTCGCGGCCGACGATCTCGCGCTCGGCCCTCTTCAGCGGGTCCGACAGCTTCGACAGGAGCGGATAGCCCTCATTCAGGTGCACTTCATGGAACATGCCGTGGAAGACCTCTCGCCAAGACTTGAATTCATCTGATAGATCAGTCAAAAGTCTATCATGGCACCATTCGGCTCGACTGCAATAGGACAGTGAAAGGCCCCCGGACTCATATCCGGGGGCCTCTTGGCCATTCACTCCGTAGGGGTGCTGTCACAGCCCCTGCTGGCGGTCCTCCTGGGACGAAGCCCCATCCTGCTCGAACTGGTAGTCGTACCGCTCGCTCAGCGGCCTGCTGGACTCCCGGTCGCGCCGTGCCCGCTCGTTCGCCTCCCGCTGCTGACGCATCGAGGCACCCACGCGGTCGACCAGTGCGCGCCCGGCCTCGGCCCACATGTCCTTGCCCTCGTCCGGGGCCGTGATCTCGTCCAGGCCCAGCTCCAGCAGGCTCGTTCCGCTCAGTGGGCTGGGATCGTTCGTCGCCATAGCCTTCTCCTCCTCCGTGCCTGTCTCAGGCCCCGCGCTGCTGCTCGGTGCCCTCGGGCCCGCCCTGGCCCTCGAACTGATAGTCGTACCTCTCGCTGACCGGCTTCCGTCCCTGCGGCGAGGTGCCCGGCAGCTGCTCCTGAGCACCACGGTCGACAACCGAACCCATCCGCCCGACCAGGTCCGCCCCGGCAGCGGAGCCCTGGGGGGCCTTCTGTCCGCCATGTCCGTCCAGCTCCGTGTGCAGCCCGCGGGCTGCACCCACGGCAGCTCCCCTGACGGCGCTGGCGGCGACGCCCCTGGTCGATGCACCGGACTGCTGGGCACGTTGGGCGTGGGCCGCGGCATCCTGCATGGCCTCGGTGCCGAGCCGCCTGGCTCCCTCGCGGAGGCCTGCGGACTGCACGGCCTGTCCGACCTTCGACCCGGCGGCCCGCTGGGTGAGCGGGACCTTCACTGGACCCTGAACCGTGCCGCCGGCATGGGCCTGCTTCGCCTGGGGCTGCTCCTGCCGGGACGATTCCGGCTTCGGCGCATCCGCTGAAGTGATCATCCCCGGTGCCGGCTCAGCCTGCGGGCGCGGCCGCCGCTCGACCACGTTGGGGTTGAACCTCGAGCCCGGCTGGCCGGGAGCGGGGGAGGAGGGCACGCTGTATCGGGGACCCCGCACCGAGCCGAGGCCCGCCTGCGAGCTCGGGCCCCGCTGCTCTCCGGTATCGGGGGTGGCCCCGCGGATCGCCACCAGCTGCTCGGGCGTGTACGACGTCGGGCGCTGGCCGTGCTCCGGTCGGCCCTGGGAACCTTTACTGAGATCTGCCATGATGATTCGTTCCTCTCTATGCGAAAGGCCCCCGGAGAGGTCTCTCCGGGGGCCTTTCAATGAGTTCTGCTGAGCCGTGGATCGGTGTCAGCCGACCGCGGGGGCCTCGGCCTCGACGACCTGTTCGGCCTGGGCGGTCTGCTCCGGACCGGCCTGGCTCTGCTTGGCAGCCGCCTGGGCCTCCTTGGCCGCCTTCATGGAGGCGAACTGGTTGTCCAGGGTCTTGGCGTCGACCTTGAAGTCGCTGGCCTCCACGGACTTGGTGTTGACCACCAGACCGGTGCCGCGCGAGGCCGGCATCACGTTGCCCTTGAAGCCGTAGACGGTGCCGACCTTCTCGCCGTCCTTGTTGAGCAGCGGCTCCGTATTCGGGCCCGCGGCCTTGACGATCTCCTCCAGCTGGCCCACCGAGTAGGGGGCGGTGTTGGCGAAGCGCTCCTTGCCGTCCGGGCCCTTCACGCGCTCGGACTTCAGGTGCAGGTTGCTCTGCTCCGGTCCGCGCGAGTCGCGGGCGTCGACCTGGATGTCGGCGTAGTGCGACTTGCCGTCCTTGGTCGCGCCGTTGTCATAGACCTTGGCGATGAGGTTGACCCCGGTCATTGCGCCCTTGCCCTTGAGAAGTGCCATGATCTCGTCCTTTCGTCGTTCCGTCCGCCACTCGGCAGAACGGCCTTGATCATTCACGTCGTCCGAGCAAAGCCCCGAAGTGCAGTGCCGAACTGCTCTATACACTAATACTCCTATAGAGCATTCCGCAATCATTCGAATGGTCTTTCGACTCGTGTCCCTACTCGTTCTGGATGCCGTCGGACCGGCCTGCCGGCTCCGGCTCGGGGCCGGGGAGGACCCCGGCACCAGCCACCGCGGCGTCGACCCGCTGCTGGACACGCACCACCAGGCCGGCGTCGAGCGAGGAGGCCTTCGAACGGCGCATCCGGGCCGCCTGTTCCTGCTCTTCGCGCAGCGCCGCGATCCTCGAACGCAGAACTGGCCGCGTGGAGCCGTCCTCCACCGGAACCAGTTCCCGCGAGACCCGGGTCATCGCGGCGATGTCGTCGACAGGGAGGTCGGCGATCGCCTCGGACTGGCCTGACTGGTCGAGGTACTCCATGGCCGCCAGCAGCAGCCGGCGGCGTTCGGCCGCGGCTGCGGTGAACTCCCGCCGGGCCCGCTCGCCGATCTCGACATCGGCCACGAAGTCGTAGCCCAGGTGATGCAGGTCCAGTGCCTTGACCTCGTCGAAGGGGTGCACCGTCCCGGTCTCGATCGACAGCTGGGTGGAGACCTCCGGATCCCCGCCGGCGACGGCGCTGCGCTGGTCAGCAGGACCGGCGACGAGCACCAGCCCCGAGTCGGCCAGGTCGGTGCGCAGCTCCTGGAGCCGTTCGTCGTAGACCTGCTTCATCGTCTCGATGCGCGCGTCCAGCACCGCCCGTCCGGCCTTGCCCGCGGTCAGGTGCCGTCCGCCGGGCTGGCGGTAGATCTCGCGGCCCATCTCCTCGGCCTGGTCGGCGTCCTTCATCCGCTGCAGCGAGGCGTCCTGGCGCAGCGCCATCAGCGAGAGCAGGCGCTGGCCGTACGCGGCGACCTCCTGCTGCTGGGCGTACCACTGGCTGGCGTCGCCGACAAACGGCAGGAAGTGCTGGTACTTGCTCATCACCCGCCGGTGCCAGTCCTCTTCGTAGCGGTAGAAGTCGTAGAGCGGCCGGGAGTCCTCTACGGCCACTTCGGCCTTCTCGGCACGCTCCCATTGCCGGGCCAGGTCGCTGTAGGCACTGGCCTTGGACTTGTGATGCTGCAGGCGGGAGGCATAGCTGCGCAGCCGGAAGCCGAAAGAGACGACATCGTCCTCCGAGCTGCCGTGCTGCTGCTGGCGCTCTGCGGCCAGGGCGGCCATCTCGGCGTAGTCCATACCCATCACCTCAAGCATCGGTGTACGCACCCGCAGCTCCTCCTCGGGCAGGGCGCGCAGCATCTGGTAGACCCCGTTGACCGCCCGCTCGGTGATCTGGTTGCGGCCCGCGTCGACCAGGCGCTGCCACGCGTCGGTGCGCAGGCCCTCGGCCTCGCGGCGCTGATTGGCGTACTCCACGACCCTCTCCATTGCCGCCGGCAGCGGACAGCCCGGCCGCTCCAGCTGCTCGGCCACCAGCTCGGAGACCAGACGGTTGGCTTTGCGCATCCGCAGATCGTTGGTTCCGGCGCGCCACAGCGAGCGGTCGGCGGGCAGGCAGGCCAGCAGGAACTGGGGGAGGGCCTCTGAGCGCATGCGCTCGTGTGCCCAGCGCTTGATGAAGGTCGTCACGTTCCTGCGTTCGTAACCGACGGCGCTGGACAGGTGCGCGACGGCCTGCTTCTCGTCCAGCCAGGCGTCCACGCCGCGCCGCAACCGGGACTTGTGCCGGTCCAGAAGCTTGCCCCGCTGGGTGCCGTCCTTGGCCAGGTGGCCGTGTCCGGCGTCGACCATCGCCAGGTGGCAGTGGACGTGCTCGGTGTCGACCTGGATCACGCCGACGTAGCGCAGGTCGTCGAAACCGCTCGTGCCCGAGCTCATCCGCTCCAGCCCGTGCATGATCGCCAGCCGCAGCTTCATCTGGTCGATGTGGCCGCGGTAGTCCCCGCGGCCTTCGCAGTGAAAGTCCTCGCCGACGATGCGGTGCCGTTTCAGGTATTCCTCATCGAAGGAGAGCACGGTCTTCAGCACCGTCTTGCCGCTCTCGAAGTGTTTCTGGATGTCCCGGGACGCAGCCCGCAGCTGCTCGTCGGAGAGCGACACTGAGCCGTAGCCGAAGGCCACGCCGCCATCGCCCTGGGCCTGGCGCATTGTCGTCTTGGCCTCGACCCTGCTCGTCCCTGCGCGCTCGACCGCGCTCTCGCGGGCCATGTAGCGCAGGATGAAGTCGTCCGTGCGCAGCCGCTGGATCGGCGCGAGCGACTCAGTCGCCTGCTCGCGCGCCATGTACCGGGTGACGTAGTCGCCGGGGGTGCCGCCCCGGGACCCCTTGCCGCCGGGCAGCGGCACACTGAACTCGTTGACGATGACCACTGACTGCTTCAGGCCCATCCCGCCTCATCCCTCCGTCGTGTGAATGCACAGAACCCCGGCCGCTGTCCTCCAGCGACCGGGGCCCGTCCTGACTGCTCTGCCCGCCTCGGCCTCAGTGGCCCAGACCGTGCCCGTCTTCCTCGCCGAAGTCGAGGTCGGCGGCGCGGCGGGAGGCCTCGCGCTTGCGCTCCTCGAGCGTCGGCGCGGGCACCTCCTGCCCGGTGGCCTCCTCATCCAGACCAAAGTCCAGATCGTGGGTCGCGCCGGCATCCGGCTCCGCGTCCGCAGGGGCGGCAGCATCCTCCGGTCCGTCCAGGTGCAGGGCCGGGGCCACACGCTGGTGGTACAGGTGCTCGGGCGTGCCCTCAGTGCGCTCCAGCTCAGCCTGATACTGCTCGCGCTCCGCGGTGATCTCGGCCTCGACCGCCAGCAACTGCGCGGTGACGCCCTCGGCAGCCGGCCGCTGCGCCTCCGGCCGCTGGAGGTTCTCCGCCTGCGCGACCAAGTCGAGCTCGTCCTCGTTGAACAGCGAGTTGATCGCGTCGGAGCGGGCCCGCAGGCCCCGCTGGTCGACGACGGACTCAACCGGACCATGACCACCCTTGGAGCGATCAGCGAAGTAGGCCGCCAGGTCGTACTCGGTGGAGGCCAGGTCGATCTCGAGATCGGCGATGCGGTGCACGTTCATGAAGACCACGGGGGCATCGGCCTGGTCCCCGGACGGGGTGAGCACGAGGGCATCCGCCCTGGCGGGCAGCTCCCACTCGATCCCCGTGAGCTGGTCGGGCACAGTGAACGAAGGGCTGAAGTAGCCCTTGGCCGCCAGTGCGACCAGCTGCTCGTCGTCGAACTCGTAGAAGGCGTCGACCTTCTCGCCCTGGCCGTGCGAGTAGGTCACCTGGGTGATCCCGTACGGAAGCGGCTCGGCGGGAGTGATCGAGCGCAGCTCGCCCACGACGTGCAGGTAGGGCCGGTAGTTCTCCTCCTTGCCGCGGTGCTTGAGCTCGACAGAGTCGACCAGCACCCCGATCTGGGCATCGAGGCCGTCGTAGCGGGGCGCCTGCACGCCACGCTCCCGCAGGGCCCGGTCGGCCCACACGTCATTCATCATCAGTCCAGCAGTGCGCATCAGTTGCTCCTCTTCCGGTTGGTCTTCTTGCTCGGGTGGGTGGTCCTGGGGGCGGAGGTGGCCGGGGCCAGCGCCGGGGTGCGGGCGTCGCGTACAGCCCGGATCCGGCGGGTGGACCAGCGCCACATCCCGCGCATCGCGGCGATCTCCGCGGCGGCCAGCAACAGGACCACAAACAGCAGCGGGGCGATCCACATCGCGACGGTCCCGGCCATGGTCAGGTCGCCGCTTGCTGCGCCCGACTGCCGGTGCAGCCACGCGCCGAGCATCGGGATCACGACCATCGCAGTCATTGAGGCCAGCACGTAGTCGGCGATGAGCACGACCGAGCGGAAGAACACCGCCCAGATCAGCACCGGCGATCCGCCGGAGCCCTTCCCGGGGGCCAGGCGGCGCAGCGCGCCGGCCAGCTTCGAAGGGCCACGCCCGGGCTTCGGCTTGGCCGCGGCCTTCTCGACGGGGACTGCAGTGGCAGCCTCCACCCGGGCTTCGTGCTCGGTCGCGCTGCCGGTCTTGTCCAGAGTCTGGATCGTCATTCGTCTCGTCCTTCGTTGTTGTCGTGTCGTGTCTGTGCGGGTGTCCCGCCGGTCAGCCGCTGTGGCTGGGTCCGGGGCTGGCGGTCTCGGCCGGTGAAGCAGAGGCAGGCGGCCTCTGCGCGACAAGCTGGTCCCGCGTCCGGCCCGAGGCCCGGTACGCTTCGAACGAGGCGACCGTGCCGTCCTGTCCGGTGGCGAAGGTGAAGACCACGTACTCACTTTTGGCCGTGGACTTGCCGTCGGCGGAGACCGGGTCCAGGCGCGCCACTCCGATGTAGGAGTAGTCCAGGCCCTTCACCGCGGCAACGTCGACGTCGAAGTCGGCCAGCTGGTACGCCGTCCCCGCGCCCTTTCCGGCACCGGTCGCTGCCATCCATTCCGGGATGAACTCGGTGAGGATCCGGGACGAGGTCCCGAGAAACGCGTACCGGGCATCGAGGGCGGCCTGCGTCTCCTTGACGGTCCGCGAGGCAGCCGAGGAATCCGTCAGGCTCAGCAGCACCGAGCGCGCTGCGGCCCGGTCCCGGTCGGCCCGCTCGGCATCCATCCCCGGCAGGGCAGCCAGCAACCGGGCGTGCTTGGTCTCAAGTGCCGACTGCGCGTCCTCCTGCTTGCCCTGGAGCTGGACGATGAGCTGGTCGGCCTTGGCGTCGGCGTCCGCCGAACCGTCGGCCAGCAGTGCCAGGGCCAGAGAGAGCAGCGACAGCGCCAGCAGCGTTCCGGTGCTGCAGACCAGGACCTTCCCGGCCCTCGCGCGCACCCAGTCCTTCACGTCCTCGATCACGGTGCCTTCACCTCCTGCCGCAGGGCCTCGCCCGTGGTCGTCGTTCCGGTCTGGACCCCGGAGAAGCTCTTGCGGGTCATGTCGTAGTCAGCCCGGGCCCAGGCCAGTACCGCCCGGGCCTGCCCGGCCGCCGGGCGGGTCTGCACCGCCAACCAGGTGACCCGGATCGTGCCGTCCACCTCGACCGAGTAAGGGCGCTGGGCGACCCACTTAAAGCCGGAGTCGAAGCTCATCGGAATCTCGTTGCCCGCGGCGACGTCCTTGTCGGAGGCCAGCAGGTACCAGGGTTGGAGCGTGGCCTGCCCGACGTCGGGGGCGAAGTGCGGGGTGAGGTTCCGGCGCGTCGGCTCGGCGGCAGCCTGGTCCAGCGTCCCGCCCGAGTCCGCCACCGAGGGTGTCAGGTGGCGGTACTCGTTCTGCAACCGGGCGATCTGTTCCGCAGCTCCCTGTGCGGTGACCAGGGCGCGGTCAGCGTCCTTGGCCTCCGGGAGGGCGTCGGTGCGCACCTCGGCGGTGCGGATCTGCTCGCGAAGGGAGACGATCTGCTGAGCCTTGTCGTGGCTTACGGTGGCCTCGCCACCAGAGAGACCTGCGCCGGCCAGGAAGCAGAGCAGCGCAGCTGCCCCCATGCACACCCCGCCGATGGCCGCCCGGCGGCTCATCAGTGCACCCGGGACATTTCCGTCCCCAGTGGGGTCGGCGTCGCCCGGTGCCGCACCGGCGTCAGGCGCGGCCACGAAGCGGGTCTTGCGGACAGGCTTGTCAGCCTGCACACCCGACTCGCCGATCTTTGTCGATGCCATTGCCCCTCAACTCGCTCTTCGTCTCGAATACCAGTACAACTCTATCAAGAAGATGAGTCGAAAGGGAGTCGGATCATCTGGAATGACGAGTCGAACCGCCAGCGGGAATGGCGGACAGACCAGAGACCTTCCCTTGCGCGTCGACGGTGAGGTACACCAGCACGGTCCGGTACGACTTGACCCGATCCGGTGCCACCTTGTTCTGGGACACCGCATCGGAGGTAGCCGCCACCTCGACCTGCACGGCATACGTGTACTCGTCCGCGGTGACCTTCACGACCTCGAGGTCCGCGTCGGCATTGACCGCCGAGTTCAGCCCTTGGGTGTCGATGTAGTAGTAGCGCTTGCCCGAGGCGTCTTCATTGAAGCGCGCCGGCGGCATGAACTGCTTCAGGAACTGCTCGTCCTCGGACAGGTGGTAGCGCTCTTTCAGGTCCCGGCGAGCGGCCTCGTAGGCCTGGCCGGAGTCCCAGGTGAATGCCGTCTTCACCAGGCGGTCCACGATCTGCGTGTCGTCGTGGATCCGGCTCTGGCTCACGCCGAGCGACTGCATGACATCCTGCTCGACCTGCTCGGACTTCGCGGTCCCGACCGAGGCAAGCTGACCCTGAAGGCCCGTGATCGTCTGCTGCTGCTGATCCAGTGCGCTGCGCTGGGACCCCCATGTCAGGCCGGTCACCGTCACGGCGGTAACCAGCAGTACCGCGACCCCGACCACCAGAGCGTTGCGCCGCATGAAGCCCTGTCCCGGCGCTGCCGTTTCGTCCGTGCCGTCAACCTGCTGCTCCTGCACCATCAGCCCTCTCCGCTTCCGTTGCCCGTCGTCGATGCGCCCTGCTGGTGCTCCGCGCCGGCGGCGGTCACCACGACCTTGAGATCGGCGAAAGTCCCGGCCTTCCCGTCGTAGGAGTAGGCCGCGTTCGCCCACGCCAGCACCTGTCCACCCGCGGTGTCCCGGCACAGCCAGATCACCCGCGCCGTGCGCGTGGTGCCCGTGGCGTCCTGGGTGGCGAGGTCCGGCATCACCGACTCGACCGACCAGGCGTATGCTCCGGGCGAGGAAGCCTTCAAACCCTCGTAGCGCACATACCAGGGGAACCGCGGGTCGATCTGCGTGCTCGGGTCGAACGGCGTCACAGAGGTCCAGGAGTAGGCCCCCTTCTCGTCGGCCAGGAACGAGCGCGGGCTGAACAGGGGTGCCAGCGTCCGGCGGTGCTCGGCGATCTGCAGTGTCGCCGCGTTCGGCGTACCGTTGCCCGCATTGGGCTGTGTCGCCGCCTCGTGGTGCAGCTGCGCGAAGCGCTGCTGGGCCTCCGCGACCTTCTGGGCGTCCTTTGCGGCTGCCTCCATCAGCCGCGTCATCTTTCCGGTCAGATCCGGGTCGACCGGAGTGCTCCTGGCATCCTCGATCTGGACCTGGAGCGCGGAGATCCGGTCGGCGTTGGCCGCGTGCTCCGCCTCGAATCCCTTGCCGCTCACTCCCGCGGCCGCCGCGAGCCCGAGGATCGCCACGCCCATCGCGGCGCTCAAGACCAGGCGCGTCCGCCCCGCCGAGTCCTCCGGAGTGCGTGCCTGCCGCTCTCCTCGCCGGTCGGAGCGCCAGCCCTCGAAGCGGGCCTCGAGTTCGACCCCGCTGACCCGCCTGCGGGTGGCGGGGGCCTTCAGCTTCTTCGGCGCGCCGTCCTCGTCCTCGACCGTGTCCCCGGCCCTGCCACGCGCATCATCGTCCGCACTCATCACGATGCCCGCCCTTTCTCGCGTTGTCCTCATATGTGACTCCCAAGTCTATCTGCAATGGTCATTCAATAACGAGTCTGCCCCATTCGACAGGTTACTGCGCACGGATCGGGACGCAGAAAGGGCCGGTGCCCGGATCGTCCGGACACCGGCCCTGCTTCCGCCGGCTACGCCGGCAGGTTGCCGCCCGTGGTGATGAGGTCCGTGACGTCGACGAACACCCACCCCTCGGACTTCATCCGCTCCGCACTGTCAACGCGAACGCGGCCCATGAACGCGCAGTAGCCGGCCTCACCGAGGATGACCTTGTCGCCCTGCACGCCCAGCACCACGAGGGTGTGGCCCGCGGACCCCGTACCCGGCCCGGAACCGACCGAGTACGCCGTCGGCGTACTCGAGACCTGCTTGCCCGTCATGGACGCGATCGCGTGGGCTGTCTGGATGCCGTCGCCCGGCGGGTACTGCTGGAACGAGGTGTACTTGTTCATGAAGTAGACCGAGAACGACACGCAGTTCATGGCGTGGTTGTCGCCGCAGGAGCCCGGTCCGCCAGCGCCGTACTTGTCGTCCAGGAACTTGTCGCCCTCCTGGTTGTACAGGTCGATCAGCTGCCGGGCCTGCTCCTCGTTCATGCCGCCGTCGACGAGGCTGCCCGGGCGCACCTTGGTGTCGCTGTCGCACTTGCCGAAGATGGAGCGGAGCCCGCTGCCGACCGTGTCGACAATGCCGCCCACGATGTCCTGGACCCCGCCCACGACCGAGGTGTCGACGGTCCAGCCGCTCATCTTGCCGAACCACATCTCGGCGTCGGCCTTACGCTCCTGCAGCTGTGAGGCGTTGTCGGCCGAGCGCTCCCACTTGTCGTGGAAGTGCAGTGCAGCAGCAGAGGGAGAGCCCTGCGAGGTCTTGATCATGTCCTTGAACACGGCCACGTCCCCCGGGCTGTCGCCCTCCGCCATGAATGCCAGCTGGGCCTTGATGGTGTACCAGTCCAGGTTCTTGGACTTGGCATAGTCCAGGAGCATCGTGGTGCGCCCGTTCGACCACTGGCCCAGACCGATGCCGCCGTGCGACTGGCCGGGGATGTGGGTGAAGTTCCCGTCCCAGGCGGTCTGCTTGCGCGGGCCGATCTGGTAGGGCTCGTTGTAGATGCCCTCCACGCTGGTGGGGTCCACGCCCGACTCCTGCGACCAGTTGCCCAGGATGCCCGCGATGTTCTCCTCTGGCATACCCCAGGTCTTCAGCACGGAGTAGATCGCCCGGGCGTTCGCCTCGGTGTTCGCCGGGACGTCAGCGCCGGGGCCGTTGCGGCTGACGTTGACGATGCAGTTGGTCATGGTCGAGCCGCGGCCGCCATCGAGGCCGGCCTGGTCGAGCACACCCGTGAGGACCGTGCTGAGCACAGCCACCGCGGCAACGGTCGCAGCCACCCCGGATGCGGCCGTGGCCACCGGGGCGACGGTGGCCGTAACGGTGACCCCGAACACGGCTCCTGCTGCCTTGCCGACCAGCCCGCCCAGTGCGATGAACGGCGCTGCGATCGTGTGCCCGACCGCCTTGGCAACCCCGAGGATGAAACCCCAGATCATGCTGGCCGCGTTGGCGGCCATCGCGAGCATTGCGAAGAACATGGTCTTGAGCCACTTCAGGAAGGCCATGACCATGAGAAGCCCCGCAGCCGGGGGAGCGGCCGCCGCGGTGCCGCCGACGGCGACACCCTTAGCGGTCTTGGACAGCAGCTGGCCGTCCTTCTCCTTCTGCGAGGTCCGCTCGTAGCCGGTGCCCCCGGCACCAAGCCGCTTGTCGGCAGACTCGGCGTCCGGACCTCCGCCGGTGACCTTGGACGCACCGTCGACAACATCCTTGCCGGTCTCCAGGCCCACATTCTTGGCAGCGCCGACCGCTGCCCCGGGCAGCGCGCCGACACCGCCGGCGGCGGCTCCGGCCTGGGCCCCGGCGACAGCTCCCGAGGCAGCCGCTCCCGCGTACCGGCCGGCACCGCGGCGGACCGCGCTGCTGCCGTCACCCTCGACCGCCTTGCGGGCAGCTCCCCCGGCCGCCCCGGCGGCGACGCCGTCAAGGCTCTTGGCAGCCTTGGCAGCCTTGGCAGCCTTGCTGTTCTTGCTGGCTGTGTCGGCCGCACCTGCGGCCTTGCCAGCGGCAGCCCCTGCGTCCGGGGCCGGTGCGGTTCCCAGGTGCTTCGACCCGCGGCCCGCAGGCGTCGGGTCCACGGGCTGCGGCGCGGGGGAGGCCCCCGGGGTTTTCGGCAGGCCCTTGGCTGCATCCCCGGACGGGGAAGGAGCGGAGGCCGCTCGGGTACGGGGCCCGGCGCGGCGTTCGCCGGACCCCTCACGACGAGGGGGCTGCGACTCCTCCTTCGCACCCCCGTCGGCGGACCTGCGGTCCCCGCGGGGCGATGCAGCGCGCCGGGCCGGGTCATCCCGCCGCGTCGGCTTGTCGATGGCCATAAGCTTGTCCTTTCCGGCTCGATGCCTGGGTGGTGACTGCCCGCTCCGTGGAGCGCGCTCAGTGATAGACGGTCAGGAAGTCCCCGGCCGAGTTCGCAGTGCTGTTGGACTGCACATCGCGCAGCTTCACGTCCAGGCCGAGCAGCTCGAGCAGAAGCCCGGACTGGTACTCCGACTTGGCCTTGCCGTAGTCCTGGTAGGCCTGGGAGAGGTTGTTCATCACGTTCGTGAGCGGGCGCATCGTCACATCGGAGGACCGGTAGTCCTTCTTCAGGTCGGTGCCGTCGGAGAGGACCCACTTCATGTCCGAGACCTGCTGGCTCGTGCTGTCGCTGCCCTCGGCGCGCTTGTCGGCGAGGAACTGCACATAGCCCTTCCCGGCGGGCACGAGCGTGTCGAGGTAGCCGTCATAGACGTTGCCCGCGCGCCAGTTGAAGTCGAATCCGCCGGGCACGACATGGCCCGTCTTCAGCTCGAGCGTCGCCTTCCCGTCCTTGGCCTCGGCCGCCGAGGCACCAGCCACCTGATCACCTGCGATGGAGGTCGGAACGGCCGGCGGACGGAGGAAAAGCCCATCGACCTTGGTGGTCGCCAGGTCGGAGGTGTACGACTCGACCTGCTTCAGGCTCGTGCGCATCGCGAGCAGCTTCTGGTCGAGCTTGTCCCGCGTCTGCTGCTCCTGGGTCTTCAGCACGACGTCGTAATAGGCCCGGGCCGGGTCGAAGCTGGCCGCGTCCAGGGCCGGGATGTCGGTGGTGCCCGACGCACCCGGGTTGATGATCACGCGCCACTGGTCGTACTTCTTGAAGCTCGAGTCGCCCACGACCTGGTCATCCCTGCTCTGCTGCCGCTCGTCGTAGGTCAGCTCGGCGTTCGCGCGGACGGTCAGGTTGAGCACCTGCCGGTCGAAGGGCCGGTCCGCGTCCAGGAGGACCCCGACGTAACCGGTCGAGCCGAAGACGTGGAAGGTGCCCCTGATTCCGCTGCTGCTGACCTTCTCGGTCTGCAGCTTGTCGTTGGTGCCCAGCAGGAAGGCCTGGTAGTCCGCCGCGTTGTACGAGATCGCCGCGCTGGCGGGGAAGTGCATCATGACCAGTGCCCTGTTGCCGGTGTGATTGGTGTAGACCCCGTCGACCGTGCCCTTGAGCTGGGTCTTCGAGGAGGTGAACTCGGTGTTGTAGAGCGCGGTGTGCGACACCGCGTCGCTGCCCGCCTTGAAGGCGGCGGCACCCGAGCCGGCCACCACGACCAGCCCCATCACAGCGAAGATGCCGAAGAACACCCCGAAGCGCTCGATTGCGTGGTGCGAGTCGAGCTTGAACCGCTTGCCGAAGGCCAGCGCCTTGTCCTTGATCCCCATGTCCGTTCCCGTTCGTCCTGTTCCTTGCTCTGCCTGTCCTGCTCGTCGTCAGCGCCGTCGTCCGACCCCGGAAACGACGCACCGGGCCGGTTGAGGCCTGGTGACCTCAACCGACCCGGTGCGGTCCGTCGACGCTTTGTGTGCCCGGCCGTTGATTCCTGCCGCGCCGGGCTTAGCCCAGGACGCCGCTGGTCAGTACGTGGCTGACCGTCTGCACGAGGACCGAGCCGCCGCCGAGGTCCTCGAGGGTCTTCTGGCCGCCGGAGCCGATGGTGTTGATCAGCGACCACCCGCCGGTGCCGAGCGCGCCGCCGACCAGGATGAGCAGGGCGATGGTGCCCCAACCCTGCTGCTGGCCCGCGGACTGCGGGGTAGCCATCAGCTTCTTGATCAGGAGCACGCCGCCCCAGACCAGTCCGACCGCACCCAGGAGCATGAGCAGCAGCCCGCCCCAGAGCTGGATCTGGGACTTCGCGTTCTCCAGGAAGCTCGTCAGGTCCCACGCCGCGGTGGGCAGGGCGACCCGCTCGAATGCCGCCTCGTAAATCTTCGTCATGGTTCTTTCCTCTCGCCTATCGAATGGTCGCTTGCATGACATGTGTCACGAGGCGACTGGCATAACCGATTCGCCTAGACAGAGCACAGCGCCCTATCAATGGTCTCTCCCGATGCGACGTGACTCCCCGTTGAGCGGGACGAAATGCCTGCAATCATGCGGCCGACCCCTCTCTAGGGACTCGTATACGTGCACATTTTCAGTGACCAATCTACATCATTCGAGTCATCAGTCATAGTCGTATCAGTGACGAGTCGGATACGGGTCCGGAATGTGCTCGAAGACCAGCGCAAACGAGGTGTCGGCGGTAGGACTGACGTTCTGCTCAAAAACGTGTAGATTTCACATGGCGGGGCGCGCGGTGTGCGGCTCCGGCACGGCTCGGCATACGCTTCTTGCTGAGCCCTTCGCGCCCATGTACCCGACCAGGAGCCCAAACCAGATGAACGCCTTGCCCGGAGACCTCTTCGCCCGCCGATTGCGACAGGAGAGGGAACGCCTGGGCATCAGCCAGGCTGAGCTGGCCCGCGGGATTGCCGAGATCCTCGGAACGAACGTCGACCCTTCGGCGGTGACCCGGATAGAGCAGCAAATCCGCGCCGTCCGCCTGGACGAGGCGGTCGCCGCCTCCAAGGCCCTGGACGTCCCCCTGGCGATCCTGGTCGCCGAGGATCCGGAGGCAGAGAGCGAGGCCCAGCTGCAGCAGTACCTCGCCGACCTCGCAGCGGCCCAGCGCGAGTGGGAGAAGAACAGGCTGGAGGTGCTGCGGCTCTCCAAGGCCATTCAAGTGCTCGGCGGCGGCGCTCAACTCAAAGGTGTCGTCGACTTCCGCCTCCTGGAAAGCATCGACGCCCGCGTCCCGGTCGAGGAGGACGACCAGCACGGGCACCGGGTTGCCCCCGGCATCGAGGGGTCTACAACCCCAGACGCATGACGCTGTTGCGTGCCGCAGGATTGAACTCGCGGTCGTAGACGTCTACCGTCGCTGCCCGGCTCCACCGGCCAGCGCGCATGATCTCCTCCGTGCTCGCACCGTTGCGCCGCGCCTGGGTTACGTGCCCGGCCCGCAGCGAGTGGAAGCCGTAGGCAGCAGGGTTCATCCCGGCCTCGACCATGCGCGAGAGCAGCATCGTGTGCAGCGCGTCGCCGCTCACCGCCCGTGCATGGATCCGGGCGTCCTTCCTGTTGCGGTACGTTGCCCGGAGCAGGGGCGCGCCCGAGGCCAGGTCGGCGCTGCTGATGAGCGCCGTTGAGCCGGCGGCCCCGCAGACGTGCTCCTCGAGACCGTACGAGAACAGCTGCTGCATGATCCCGCGACGCCGTGTGCGCGCGTCGTCCTGCCGGGCGAGCCCGAGCAGCACGACCCAACGGTGCACAGCACACGGGGGACAGGATGCCGGCGAGCTCCCGAACGGCAGCACGACCACGTCCGGCAGCGCGTTCTCCGGGTCGGCCTTCGAGGCCCCCACATGAACGTGGACACCATCGACCGGGTGCAGCTCGAGCCGGTTCAGCGTCAGGGCCGCCGCCTCACTCCTGCGCAGGGCCCCTGCGAACCCGAGCCACACCGCCAGAGCGTCCCTGGTAGCGGATACGCCTGCCGGATATGTGTCGTGCTCCATCACCGCGATGATCCGGACCACGTCATCCAGAAGCAGCGGGCGCTTGCGCCGGGGCCTGGTGGCCCGCAGCTTGGCCAGCCCGCGCACGAGATCCACCACGCCGCGGTGGGCCGTGGGATCCAGAAACCCGCCACGCAGGTGCCTCTCGCCGATACCGGCCAGGCGCTGGCGGATCGTCGCGACGGAGAACCGGGGGAGCCCGTCGTCATCGAGCTGCGTGGACATCCAGGCGACGTACCAGCGCACCGCCTCGGGGTGCGCAGGCAGCGCCTCCAGACTGTGGCATGCGCAAAAGTCCTCGAAGGCACGCCACGCGTTGGCGTAGGCACGCCGGGTGGCCGCCGATAGGGTGTGGCCTTCCAAGGACCGCGAGATCTCCTCGAGCTCGCGCAGCTCGTCGTCCACCTCCGGCTCCAGCGGGACCGTCGGGGCGCTCAGTGCTGCAAGCCTCGCCTGTGCTGCCATGACTCCAGTCTCGACTCACTGGCCGAAGAATCCAAGTCGCAATGGTCTGTCAGTGGCGATTCCCCATGTCCGCGATCGACGGGGCGACTTCGAGCCGGGTCTCTGGTAAGTGCGCTTATCAGGGCATGGAGAAGAACTGGTGTCGCGTGACGCGGTAGTGAATGACAGCACGAGATTCGACCTCATAGCCGACCTGGCAGAGGGTGACTGAGCCGATGTCCGACGCCGTCCTGCGCGATGTCTGGCTCGACCGGTGCACGGTCACCGGCCGAGCCAGTACCCGCTGTTACGGTCGGACCACGACCGGAATGTCGAACCGATGGATATTTCGGAGACCGAGGAGTGATCTTGCAGAAGGAACAAGACCTTCGGTCCCCGGCTCCGATGAGTGGTTTATGACTGCCCGGAGTGTGGTGCAAGGTAAGCGGGCGGCAGTGTCATTCCCACCAATCACGACCGCTGGCGGTAAGACTTCCGTTCCGGGCGACGAGCTGGGCGGTCGCGAATTTCCGCGCTGACCGCGTCGAGACCCGGCCGTCATGGTGCCCTCGTCCATAATTGAGGTACCGCTTTGAACGAAGGAACTTTATCTCTGTGACGATTACCCAGCAAGAGCTTGAATCCCGACTGTGGGACGCGGCCAACGCGCTGCGCGGCCCCGTCGACCCCGCCGACTTCAAGACTTACGTCTTCCCGATGCTCTTCTGGAAGTGGATCTCGGACACCTGGGTGCACGAGCGCGCCGCCGCCGTCGACGAGTATGGGGACGACCTTGACGGGGAGATTGAGGCCGATTTCCATCGGTTCGAGATGCCCGAGGGCACGCTGTGGTCGGAGACCACGACGAAGGTCAAGAACCTCGGTGCCGAAATCGCCCGAACGTTTCAGCGGATCGAGAAGGCCAACCCGCGCTCACTCGCGGGGGTGTTTGGCGATGCGTCGTGGGGCAACACGGAACGCATTCCCGAGTCGGCCCTGTTGGGCCTCATAAAGGCCTTCAACCAGATCAGGCTCGATCCGACCACCGTGTCGCATGACCTTCTAGGTGCTGGGTACGAATACTTATTGAAAAACTTTGCCGACGAGTCCGGGAAGAAGGCGGGGGAGTTCTTCACGCCCCGCGCAGTGGTGAACCTGCTCGTCGGGATCTTGCAGCCGCAGGCCGGCGAGTCCGTCTACGACCCGGCGTGCGGATCGGGCGGCATGCTCGTCGCGACCATTAACCAGCTGCGCGACGCAGGCATGGACCACCGTACGCTGCGCCTCTACGGCCAGGAGATCAACCTGACCACCTCCTCGATCGCGCGGATGAATCTGTTCCTGCACGAGATCGAGGACTTCGACATCAAGCGCGGCGACACCCTCCGCGCACCGGCCTTCAAAGACACCACCGGTTCAGTGCGTGAGTTTGACGTGGTGATTGCCAATCCACCATTCTCGCTGTCGAACTGGGGAGCCGAGCGTTGGGCGTCCGACCCACGTGCGATCTGCGGGGTGCCGCCGGCGAAGAACGGCGACTTCGCGTTCGTCCAACACATGGTCTCGTCAATGAACCCCGGCACCGGCCGAGTCGGCGTGGTCATGCCCCACGGTGTGCTGTTCCGCGGCGGGGCCGAGGCAAAGATCCGACAGTGCCTGATCGAGAAAGACCTGCTCGAAGCTGTGGTCGGTTTGCCACCAAACCTGTTCTATTCGACCTCGATCCCTGCATGCCTGCTCATCTTCCGCGACCAGAAGAGTCCCGAACACAAGGACCACGTACTCTTCATCGACGGCTCGGCGAAATTCGACAAGGGTAAGAACCAGAACGTCATGGCTGAGCACCACGTCAAGGCACTTGTTAACGCCTACCGCACGGGCGAGGCCCCCGACGGTGAGGGTGGCGCGGAAGTCCGTCTCGTGCCGTTCGAGGAAATTGAGGAGAACGGCTTCGACCTGAACATCGGCCGCTACATTAAGGTCGCAGCCGAGGAGACCGCCGACCTCGGCACCGCGCTTGTCGCATACGCAGACGCCCGGCAGAGGCGGATCGAGACCGAAAAGGTGATGTACGAGCGGCTCGCCGCGGCAGGGATAGACCTGAGCATGTTCGAGGTGCCGGATGAGTGACTGGGCGTCGACAACGCTTGGAAAAATCTTCGTAGTCGACAACACCAAGTTGGGTCCACACGTTGAAGAGCCGACCGTGATGAGCCTTTCGAAGTACGACGGATTCGTCCGCGCTGAAGAATACTTCGACAAGCGGATCGCTTCGTCGAATTTGGACGGCTACAAGGTCGTGGAACCGGGTGAGTGGGCTTTTTCGACTATCCACATTGACGAAGGGTCGATCGCTCGAAATAACCTCGGCGAGCGAGGCGTCATTAGCCCGATGTACACGACCATGCGGTTTGTCGCGACGGACTGTATTCCCGAGTACGCCGAACTCCTTGTTCGCCAGCCGGGCACCCTGGCCGAGTATTCGCGGCGGGCTCAAGGTTCTATCAATCGACGTCGCAGTCTTCCTTTCAAGGCGTTCGCTGAGATCGAGGTCGTCCTCCCGTCACGCGTCGAGCAGGGGCGAATCGTCGACGTCATGATCGCGATGGATGCACACATCGACGAGTTGGATGCTGAGAGGCAGGCGACAACTTCACTGCTAGCGGTCATGCGTGACGCATATCCGGAAGGTACCGAGCACGCTCTCAGTCATGTCGTTGCCGGGATCGATAGTGGGAAGAGCGTTCAGACCTCGGACGAGAGACCCCTGCCCGGAGAGCCTGCTGTTCTGAAGCTGAGCGCGATCCAGCTGGGAACGTTCGTGGCGTCCGAGGCGAAGCGTCTCGCTGACCTGACGGCTTATACCGACGCCCACCTGGTGGCTGAGGGTGATCTACTTATCACCCGAGCCAGCGGTTCATCCGACCGTGTTGGCTACGCCACCATCGCGCGGGACGTGCCGCCTCAGACATATATGCCTGACCTCATATGGCGCATCCGGACGAGGCCTGACGTCTGCCAGTCAACGTTCCTAGCTCATCTGCTGTGTTCCCCATCGGTGCGCTCGATGATCACATCATCGGCCCGTGGGACCGCGTCGATGAGGAAGATCAACAAGACCCTGCTGGGTTCTCTTCGCCTGCCGATCCCATCGCTGGAGGAGCAGTCAGCGTATGTTGAGCGTTGCGATGCTGTCGCGTTCGCGGCACAACGCCTGGATCTAGAGCTCACCGATCTCCGCGCTTTCCGCTCAGCCCTGCTCACCGCTCTGCTGAACCGGGAGATCGAGATTCCCGAGTCGTACGACTCACTACTTGAGGAGGTGTCCTGACATGGGTTGGACAGAGTCAAGCACTATCCAAAGATCCTTGCTCGAGTGGGCCGAAGAAGCCGGCTGGGAACGCTTCCGTGGTGACGAGCTGCCACGAGATGAGCACGATGTCGTCATCGAGAACTGGGCACGCGAAGCGCTGCTCGCGCTGAATCCTGAGCTTGTCGACGATCCCGAATCCGCGGAGCTGGTGCTTCACCAGCTCAATCAGGCTGTCCTTGACGCGAATAACGGCCTGGTTGCTGCCAATGAGCGCCTGACTGTGATGCTGCGTGGGGACCATTCATTCCCGACGATCGACGGTAGGCATGTGCCGCGGCGGCTGATCGACTTCGACGACCCCGACAACAACCGCTTCACAGTCTCCGACGAGGTCACTATTGCCGGTGCTGTAAAGCCGCGTCGGTTCGATGTGGTCTATTACGTCAATGGGTTCCCGCTGGTTGTCGCGGAGACGAAGACGCCGGTAAAACACACAGTGTCGTGGGTGAACGCCGCGAAGGACATCCACGACGTATACGAGGAGGAGTACCCAAACTTCTTCGCGACGAACGTCTTCAACGTCGCTACGGAGGGCCTCGAGCTCCGTATGGCTCCGATCCGGGCGGTGCCCGATCCGGATTCCGAGATTTGGGCTCCGTGGGGCTCGACGGAGGACGACCCGAAGGTTGTGACTGGGCCCGCTCGTGTAGAGCGCGCGGCGCGGCTGCTACTGCGGCCGGAAACGATCCTGCCGATCCTCAAGGATTTGGTGATGTTCAGGCATGCGCGGGATGCCTCCGAGGTCGACGTTAAGTTCCTCCCGCGGTACCCGCAGTTCGAGGCCGCCCTCGCGATCCACGACAAAGTGCTTGCTGATCGCCCTGGCGGCCTGATCTGGCACCATCAGGGCTCCGGCAAGACGGAGCTCATGGCGTTCGCCGCGGCCCGCCTGCTGCGCGACGACGCCGTCCTCGAGGAGTTTGGCGGCGCGCCAACCGTAATTGTCATCGCTGACCGCAAAGACCTCGTTCGACAGACGGCGGAGATGTTCGAGACCGCCGGCATGCCGCGCATGGCGGTTCCTCACGATAGGCAGGAACTTCACTCGCTACTGCGCGGCGGTGAACCTGGCGTCGTCATCACGACGGTCCACAAGTTCGCCGAGGCCGGGCACCTGAATGACCGGTCGAACATCATCGTCCTCGTCGATGAGGCGCACCGATCCCAAGAGGGAAAGCTCGGCGACGCGTGGCGCGCGGCTGTCCCGAACGCAAAGTTCTTCGGCGCGACGGGCACTGCGATCCAGGACAAAGACCGCTCGACGTTCAAGCTCTTCGGCGACCCGTCCGATCCGGACTTCGTCATGTCGCGCTACACGCCGGAACAGTCCATCGCCGACGGGTTCACCAAGCCGGTCATCGTCGAGGGTCGCTCGGTGGGTTTCAGTCTCGACAAAGAGGCGCTCGACGAGGCCTTCGACGAGCTGGCCGCCGAGGAGGACCTGGACGAGGAGGAGAAAGTCTACCTGTCCGGCAAGGCCTCCCACATCGAGACGATCCTCTCCAACCCGGAACGCGTCGCTGCCGTGTGCGCCGACATCGTCGACCACTTCCTCGCCTACGTAGCGCCCCTAGGCCAGAAGGCACAGGTCGTCGCGTACAACCAGAAGCTGGTCATCGCATATGCGCGTGCCATCGAGGCGGAACTCGAACGCCGTGGCGCGGTCATGCTCGACGGGCGGCTCCGCGAGGTCGGTGTGGTGATGCACGTCGCCGACAGCAAGGACACCCCGAAAGAGTATCGGAAGTACCTGCTTACATCCGAACAGGAAGAGGCACTAAAACGCCGGTTCAAGAAGGTGGATGACCCGATGTCGTTTGTCGTGGTCACTGCCAAATGGATGACCGGCTTCAACGCACCCATCGAAGGGGTGCTCTATCTCGACAAACCGGCCAAAGAGGCGAACCTCTTCCAGACGATTACGCGACCCAACCGGCCCTGGAAGAACCCGATCACAGGGCAGCGCAAGGACTACGGGCGTGTGGTCGACTACATCGGCCTCGCCAAGGCCATCGGCACTGCGATCGCGGGCCCCAAGGCGGGCGTGGACGAAGACGACGACCTAAATGTCGTTGACGCCTCCAAGTTGGCGGGAAAGTTTGTCTCAGACCTCACAAAGCTCCTCCATCTTTTCGCGGGCATCGACACCACGGACTCATCGTTTGAGTCGCTCGCGGCAGCGCACGAGCGCATCCCTGATGGCAGTGCGCAGCGTACAGAGTTCGTTGAGGGCTACGTCGCTCTGCAGACCGTGTGGGAGTTCCTCGATCCACACCCAATGTTGCTGCCCTTCAAACAGCAGTACTTGTGGCTCGCGAAGGTCTACGAGTCGATTCGGCCGAAGGACGTCTCCAAGGCATTCCTGTGGGCTCGTCTCGGCGCGAAGACCACGGAGCTCATCCACGGGCACATGAACGAGGTCTTGGTGAAGTCGATGGCGTCTAGAACCGTGACCCTTGACGCAGCGGGGCTCGCGCTGGTGAAGCGCATCGCTGAGCAGCTACGGCTACCCACGGACGAGCCAGCGGGTGACCAGCAGGTCGACGTCTACCAGCAGGTGCTCGACTCAATCGAGGCACGACTCCACCGCCGCCTCACGGAGAG
Source organism: Pseudarthrobacter sp. R1 (assembly GCF_024494415.1). Taxonomy (NCBI): domain Bacteria; kingdom Bacillati; phylum Actinomycetota; class Actinomycetes; order Micrococcales; family Micrococcaceae; genus Pseudarthrobacter; species Pseudarthrobacter sp. R1. Next base: position 1,194,495 of record NZ_JAMKFI010000008.1, read on the forward strand.
CGAGAGCCCGGTGTACAGGTCGCTCGCCGAGCGGATCGAGAAGCTCCGAACCAAGGCGATCGAGAACGTCCAGGACTCGTTGGCGTTCCTCGAAGAGGCCCTCAAGATCGCACAGGACGTCGTTGCCGCTGATCGTGCGGCGGCGGAGGGCGACGAAGAGACGCTTGAGCGCCTCGCTGACCCGAAACGCGGCGTGCTGACGCAGATAGTGGAGGAGAACACGCCACCAGGGTTGCATCAGATCGTGCCGGAGATCGTGGACCGTATCGACGCGATCGTTCACGAGGTCGCCTACACCGGGTGGACTTCGAGCGACTCGGGCGACAAGTCTGTTCGACGGGAGCTGCGCGCGGTGCTGAAGAATTACGGGCTCCCGATCAAGGGAGATCTGTTTGACCGAACCTACCAGTACGTGCGAGAGAACTACTAGTTGCCATGAAAGCCAGCAGTTCAGGCGGCCACCCGATTTTTGGAGGGCATGGGCTGCGACGAGGCCCTGGCAAACGTCCGCGCTAAGGTCCCCGAGGGAGTCGAGTAATGTCATCTGCGCAAGCGACACATCCATGAAGGGAATGACCAATGGCGGTGAGATGGGCTTGTGGCGGGCAGAGGGCGGCCAACTGAGCCGCATCGTGCCGGCATCAATCGGCTTGGAATCCCAGTTGGAGGGCTACATCGAGTCTGACCCGTCCGTCCTCGGCGATCCGCTTCTCGTCATTGGCCGCCAAGTGCCGACCGCGCATGGGGGCTTTGTGGATCTGCTTGCGCTCGACGAAAGAGCCTGGCTGCACGTGATCGAACTCAAACGCGACAAGACTCCACGCGATGTTGCCGCTCAGACACTCGATTACGGCTCCTGGGCAGCGACCCTTGGCCGAAGCGACATCGACAACATCTTTGCCACCTACCGTCCAGGCCTTGCTCTTGAAGAAGCGTTTGCCGATCGTTTCGGCGACACCCTTCCTGAAGAAGTCAATACTGCACAGGAATTTACAATCGTTGCCGCCAGCGTTGACAACGCTACCGAGCGCATCGTGCGGTTCCTCAATGAAGACTTCGATGTCCCGATCAACGTTGTCTTCTTCAGGCATTTTCAGGACAACGGATCTTCGTACCTTGCCCGCAGCTGGCTGGTAGATCAGAGCGAACAAGCCAAGACATCCGTTTCCGCGATCTCGCGGAAGAACAAGACACGTGAGCCTTGGAACGGGTCTGACTGGTACGTCTCATTTGGCGAAGAGCCAACAGGCCGGCAATGGGTCGACGGTATGAAGTACGGTTTCGTCTCGGGCGGTGGCGGCAAGAGATACTCACAGACGCTGAAGAACTTGCCGATTGGTGCCAGAGTCTTTGCTTACATTCCCAAGATTGGGTATGTAGGAGTTGGTACCGTCACCGGCGAAGCCCAGCGATACGACCAAAGCACGCTCCTCGTAAACGGGGTCGAGCGACAGCTGCGTGAACTCGAACTCTCCGGGAATTATCGCCACGAGGGCGACGAAAGCGACGACAACGCTGAATGGGTTGTTCCGGTTGAATGGATACGGGCGGTCCCGCAAGCGCAGGCCGTGCGGAAAACGGGTCTTTTCGCCAACCAGAACACGGCTGCCAAGTTGCGCAACCAGTTCACGATCGAGCACGTCACCGCAACTTTCGGACTTGATAGCTGAGCATCGGGGGATTGTCCATCGAGGGTTATACGGACAAGAGCGGTCGCGATTAGCAGGCCTGACCCTCACCCCAGACGACGCTCTTGGCGAACCAGGCCGGAGTGGGAGAATCGTGAAGATGACGACGGCGCTTCCAGACCTTTGGACCGACTGGTGCTCGGTCATGGGCGTGCCTGCCGGAAGGATCGATGAGACCGCAGTCTCTCGCTTTGTGCAGCAGGTACAGCCGTCCCAGGCTGTGCTCACGGCACTGCGCCGGCGGCTGGCTCCCAAAGATCCCGTCGCCCCGGCCTGGCCGCGCGCTCACCGGGAGGACATCGGTTCCCTGCAGCGGCTGATCCGGCGCGGGACGGCGATCGTCCAGCACCCTGGTACCCACTGGGTCTTCCGGCTGCGGCTGCGCCGGATGCTGTTCGCCGCGGTACTCCTCGCGCCACCCTCCCAGGGAGGCCTCGGGCTGGACAGGTCAGGAGCGCTGGAGATGAGGCCGGAGAGGATGCGGCGACTGCGTCCCAGGGTCGGCGTCGCCGAGGACCCCGCCTCCTGCCCCTCGTGCGCCACCTGGTCGTGGCTTGATGTGATCGGGACCAACAGCGGGTGGTCGCACGGTTCCGTCCGGGCCCTGGGGCACCGCCTCGACGAAGAAGGAACCTCCCACCGGCACCTGCAGCCGGACCCCAACCCGGACTGGCACCTTGCCCTCGGCATGCTGCCCGCCGTCGACCGCTGGGGATGGATCGACAGCTACCGCTCCATGCACCCCTCGTCGCTGTCGGCGGTTATCAGTGCCGTGGCACTGCTGCTCGACGGTCCGGAGCCCGTACTTGCGCCGGGGCCTGCTGCAGTTGCGATGCCGGCCGGCCCCCGGCGGCAGATATCGCGCGAGGAGGAAGAGCAGATCCTCAAGCGCGCCGACGAACTCACCGCGCGCGTCGAGGCGATCCTTCGCGAGTTCGATACCGCCCGATAAAGTCGTGTGTATGGGATTCAACTGGGAGCAGGTCCTCGGGACCAAGGGCGCAGGCCTCTCCGACGCCTACGACCAGAGCGCCTCCGACGCGCTGTACCAGGACCACCCGAGCGCGGCTCCGCCAGCAGGTCCGGAGGACCCGGGCGATCAGGTCGTCCGCCTGCCGTTCGAGGAGAGCTGAGCCGCCAGGACTCCGACGCTGGGATGCGCGTTTTGGGGACATAACCCCAGGTCAGCACGCATCTATACTTAGGTGCGCAGTTCCCCGGGGGCAGGCAAAACTATGCTCGCAGAGCGCCTTCCCGGACTGTTGCCGGACCTCGCGGACCACGAAGCCATGGAAGTCACCGCCATCCACTCGCTCTGCGGGCTGCCTTCGTCGTCGGTCCAGCTGCTCCGGCGGCCGCCCTTTGAAAGCCCGCACCACTCCGCCACGGCGGCAGCCATCATCGGCGGCGGCTCGGGCCTTCCCCGGCCCGGCGCCGCCTCCCGCGCCCATCGGGGCGTCCTGTTCCTGGACGAGGCGCCGGAGTACGAGCGCCGGGTGCTTGATGCCCTGCGCCAGCCCTTGGAGAGCGGAGAGCTGGTGATCCACCGCTCCGCCGGGACAGCTGCCTATCCTGCCCGGTTCCAGCTCGTCCTTGCCGCCAACCCGTGCCCATGCGGCAAGGCATCCGGCAAAGGGCTGGACTGTACTTGCACGCCCATGATGCGCAGACGCTATCTGGCGCGAATGTCCGGGCCGCTCCTGGACCGCGTCGATATCCAGTTGCAGGTGGAGCGGGTTTCGCTGGCCGAGTTCGGTCAGGGGGGTGCGGAGGAGGACACCGCTTCCGTCGCCGCCCGGGTCCGGAATGCACGCGGGCGGCAGCTTGAACGGTTGGCGCCCTTGGGCCTGGAAACGAACTCGCAGGTACCGGGCCGCGTGCTGCGCGGAGAGCTTCGGCTGCCTCCTGCCGCCACCCGCATCCTCGACCATTCCCTTGAGCGGGGTGTCCTCACGGCCCGTGGCTACGACCGCGTCCTGCGCTTGGCTTGGACGTTGGCAGACCTCGGGCACCGGGAAAAACCCGACATGAACGATATTGGGCAGGCATTGGGCCTGCGGCAGGCAGCGGCGGTCGCGGCATGAATGGGAAGGCAGTGGACGAAGAAAGGCTTTCCCGTGCCGCCCTTGCCCGGCTCATGGAGCCCCAGGATGCTGCTGGCCTGGCCCTCGTGCAGGTGTGTGGCGCAGTGGACGCCCTTCGGATAGCCACCGGCCGGGCCGCTGCCGGGCCTGCGCTGGAGCAGGAGATCACCGCGCTGCTCGGGGACAATGGTTCAGCCACCAGCTGGGCCGGGATGACGGCATCCCTACAACGGTGGCAGCCCCGTATTCCAGACCTCGCTCCTGAGCGGGACCTCGCCACGATGGCGCGGCTCGGCGGCAGGCTGATTATTCCGTCGGACGAGCTGTGGCCTGTGCAACTGGCCGACCTTGGTATCCAGGAACCGATCTGCCTGTGGTGGCGGGGACAGGAGCAACCACTTCCCGGCGCAGACAAATGCATCGCACTGGTCGGGTCCCGGGACAGCACGAGCTATGGTGCTTCGGTGACCGGGGATATTGCATATTCGTTAGCCCAGCGCGGCCTGACCGTCGTCTCCGGCGGTGCCTACGGCATCGACGCGCACGCCCACCGCGCCGCGCTGGCGGGTGGTACCAGTGCCGTGCCCACCATTGCTGTGATGGCCGGCGGAGTAGACCGCTTCTATCCATCGGGCAATGAGGATCTCCTCCGCGCTGTCTGTAACCAGGGAGCGGTGATCGCGGAGGTTCCACCCGGGTCGGCACCTACCCGTTACCGCTTCCTTCAACGGAACCGCCTTATCGCAGCCCTGTCCGCTGTGACGGTGGTGGTGGAGGCCAGGTGGCGGTCCGGGGCGCTGAACACTGCCCACCACGCCGAAACGCTCGGCCGTACTGTCGGTGCTGTTCCCGGTTCCGTGCACAGTGCCAATTCGGCCGGATGCCACCGGCTGCTCCGGGATGGCGGTGCTGTTTGCGTTACCGACGCCGCGGAGATTGTGGAGCTCGCAGCGCCCAGTGGAGCCGGGCTGCTGCAGCCCCGCCAGGCCGGAGCCGAAGTCCAGGACGGGCTGACCCTCGAAGACCTGATCCTCCTGGATGCACTGCCGCTGCGCTCCACCACCTCGGTCGAGAAGCTGTGCTCGGTTGCCGGCCTGAGCCAGGAATCCGTCCGTGCGGGACTGGGCCGGCTCGGATTGCTCGGGCTCGCGGTATCCGAAAGAGGCGGCTGGAAACGGGGAAAGGCAACGGCCTGACAGGGGATGCATAACCGGAAACAGAACTCACACTGGCGGGTGTGCCGTGCCGTGTCAGTTTCGTTGACCAGCGGCCTCACCTGAGACAGTAGGAGGGTGGAAAACAAGGATTTGCCGCAGGAGCTGGACCAGGCATTAGGTGCCTTCTCGGGCTACCTGGCGGGGGAGCGGGCCGTATCGGCGCACACTCTGCGTGCATACCTTGGGGACTTGCGCAGCTTCCTTGCCCACGCCGCTTCCGAAGGTGCCGCCCGGCTGGAGGACCTTGAGCTGGGAACCCTCCGGCGCTGGCTGGGAACGCAAAGCCAGGCCGGTGTGGCTCGCTCCACCCTTGCCCGGCGGGCCGCCACCGTCCGTGCCTTCACGGCCTGGGCCCTGAGGGAAGAGCGCACCACCTCGGACCCGGCGTTGCGGCTCAAGGCTCCCAAGCGTGAACGCCACCTGCCGGGGGTCCTGCAGGCACAACAACTGACGCGGCTGCTGGCCGGCCTCGAAGAAGCCGCCGCCGGCGGCGAACCGCTGCCTGTCCGGAACCGGGCCGTCGTCGAACTGCTCTACGCCACCGGAATCCGCGTCGGCGAGCTGGCGGGGCTTGACATCGATGACCTGGACCCCGACCGGCGCACGCTGCGCGTCATCGGAAAAGGCAACAAGGAACGCACGGTCCCCTACGGCGTTCCGGCCGCCGTGGCACTGGACGACTGGCTGCGGCGCGGCCGGCCGCTGCTCGCCAGGGACAACAGCGGTCCGGCCCTCTTTCTGGGCTCCCGGGGCGGCCGGGTGGACCAGCGGCAGGTCCGGGAGATGGTCAACGGGCTCCTCGAGGCCCTGGGGGACACCTCCGCGTCCGGCCCGCACGCCCTTCGCCACTCGGCAGCGACACATCTCCTGGACGGCGGGGCCGATCTGCGTGCCGTCCAGGAAATCCTTGGCCACAGCAGCCTCGCAACCACCCAGATCTACACGCATGTCTCGGTGGACCGGCTGCGGAAAAGCTACCAGCAGGCACATCCCAGGGCGTAACAGGGGATAGCCGCAGGGCGCGAACGCAACCGCTAATCGCACTGGCGTAATTACGCGGCGTACGGCACAATAAGAGTCACGTCCGGCAACTTTCAAGTCCCGCTTGAAGCTCCTCGCTTCCTGCGGACCCGCAAGTCCGGACGCCGCTTAATCTGAACAACTGAATATGTGGCAAGGAGTTGCACCGCAGAACAGTGCACAGCAGTTCCATCCAGGCAGAGGTCGTTGGGGAAGACGTACCTAGAGCTATGGAGGATGGAATGTCTGTTGCAATGACCCGCGGTGTGCTGTTTGTTCACTCAGCCCCAACTGCTTTGTGCCCTCACGTTGAGTGGGCCATCGGCTCCGTCGTGGACAAGCGGACGGATCTTGAGTGGACCCCTCAGCCTGCTGCGCCCGGAATGTTCCGGGCGGAGCTTTCGTGGACGGGCGCGCCTGGAACGGGCGCGCAGTTGGCGTCCGCGCTGCGCGGCTGGGCCCACCTCCGCTATGAGGTCACCGAGGAACCCAGCCAGGGTGTTGACGGCGGACGCTGGTCGCACACGCCCGAACTGGGGATCTTCCATGCCGTCACCGATGTCCACGGCAACATCATGGTCTCTGAAGACAGAATCCGTTACGCGTACGAGTCCGGCGCAGGGGACCCCGCCGCCGTGTACCACGAGTTGTCCCTGGCGCTCGGCGAGGCCTGGGACGAGGAGCTCGAACCTTTCCGGCACGCTGCCGAGGGCGCTCCCGTCCGCTGGCTGCACCAGGTGGGCTGACCGCTTAGCCTACTACCGCCGTCGTCCGGCCTGCAGGGGAGGGCGACACAGGAACCCATCTCCATAGCACAAGAGGAGGCCCCGCCAGCCGGCGGGGCCTCCTCTTGCATGCGGGTGGCAAAACCCAAGCGATAACTAAACGCTGCGCACAGCCACCACGGCGTTGTGTCCGCCGAAGCCGAACGAGTTGCTCAGGGCCACGATGTTGCCGGCCGGCAGGTCCCGGGCGGAGGTGACCACGTCGAGCGGGATCTCCGGGTCCTGGTTCTCGAGGTTGATCGTGACCGGCGCTTTCCGGTCGTACACGGCCAGCACCGTGAGCACAGCCTCGACGGCACCGGAGGCGCCCAGGAGGTGGCCCATCTGGGACTTCGTGGCGGAAACCGCAACGTTGTCGATGTGGTTGCCGAGTGCGGCGCGGAGCGCGGTGTACTCCGGCTTGTCTCCGACGGGGGTGGACGTGGCGTGGGCGTTGACGTGGACCACGTCCTCGGCCTGGATGCGGCCGTCGAACATGGCCGCCTTGAGTGCGCGGGTAGCGCCCAGGCCTTCCGGGTCCGGGGCAGTGATGTGGTAGGCGTCCGCCGTCACGGAGGTGCCGGCCAGTTCACCGTAGATCCGGGCACCGCGGGCCAGGGCGTGTTCCTCGGCTTCGAGGACCAGCGCACCGGCGCCTTCACCCATCACAAAGCCGTCGCGGCCGAGGTCGTACGGGCGGGAGGCGCCCTGCGGGTCGTCATTGCGGCGTGACAGGGCCTGCATGGAGGCGAACGCCGCCAGGGGCATGGGGTGGATGGCTGCTTCGGCGCCACCGCACATCACAACGTCTGCCTTGCCCGAGCGGATCAGGTCCAGGCCCAGGTGCAGGGCCTCGGTGCCGGAGGCGCAGGCGGAAACCGGAGTGTGGGCACCGGCGCGGGCGCCGAGGTCCAGGCTCACGGCCGCGGCAACGCCGTTGGGCATCAGCATGGGAACGGTCATGGGGAGGACGCGGCGGGGGCCCTTTTCCTTCAGCGTGTCCCAGGCATCCAGCAGGGTCCAGACTCCGCCGATGCCGGTGGCGAAGGCAACAGCCAGCCGGTCCTTGTCGAACTCGGTGATGCCGGAGTCGGCCCAGGCCTCACGGGCGGCGATGACGCCGAACTGTGTGGAAGGGTCCATCCGCTTGGCTTCGACGCGGCTGAGTACGTCAGTGGCGGGGGTGCTGCACCGGGCAGCGAAGTGGACGGGAAGCTCGTACTTGGCAACCCAGTCGTCCTCCAAAGTGCGGGCACCGGAGACCCCCTTGAGCGCGTTGTTCCACATCGTGGGTACATCGCCGCCAATGGGCGTGGTGGCACCCAGACCGGTAATGACTACTTTGCGTGTCATGGGATCACTCTCTGTCGGTGGGAATCCGGCTCCGGCTTTCCGGAGGGTCCCGCGTATAGATGGTCGGCATCCTTCATCAGGAGAAAGGTGCCGGAAAAATGCGGCGGGGCGTCCGTCCGGCGGGGCCGGCCCCCGCGGCCCCCCACGCGCTCAAAAGCGGCAGGGGGGCCTGGAGACGTGTTGGGGCGCTCAATGAGTGCTGGCCACCGCCGCGCCGCGGGGCGTGTGTTCCTGTTCTGCTGCGCTCCCGCCGCGCGGTCTTCTCCCCTCGCTCCGTCTGTGTGCGCTGTGGAGGGGCCCACCGCGGTGCGACCCCGCGCGCAGGGCGGGGGTCACTCCCCGCCAGTCGATATCAGCTTTTCGGGCGTCTGCGCGCCCCCTACAGGGGGGGATCCACCCCGTTCCGAGTCACGGGGGGGGCCGAGTGAAGGGTGCGACGCTTCCTACAAAGAGAAAAAGGGGAAGAAAAGGGGGGGGGGGCGCGCCGGCGCCGCCTCGGCCGCCCGCCCCCCCGCCATGCCGATAAACGGCGAAGCGTTGACTAGGCCTGTGCTCCGGCAATGAAGCTGACGGCGTCACCGACGGTCTTGAGGTTCTTGACCTCTTCGTCCGGAATGCGCACGCCGAACTTTTCCTCGGCGTTGACCACGATGGTCATCATGGAGATGGAGTCGATGTCCAGGTCCTCGGTGAAGGACTTGTCCAGCTCGACGGCCTCGGGGGCCAGGCCGGTTTCTTCGTTGACGATTTCAGCCAGTCCGGCCAGGATCTCTTCGTTGCTAGCCATTGATGGCTCCTTTTCTTGAATTGCCGGCAGGGCTGCCGGAAATGGTTCAGGACGCGGTTGCGGCCTGTTGGGGGCGTTTCTAGGGAAGGACAACTACCTGGGCGCCGAAGACCAGCCCGGCGCCGAAGCCGATCTGGAGGGCCAGCCCCCCGCTGAGCTCCGGCTTTTCCGCGAGCAGGCGGTGGGTGGCCAACGGGATGGACGCTGCTGAGGTGTTCCCCGCATCGGCGATGTCCCGTGCCACTGTAACCGTCTCGGGCAGCTTGAGCTTCTTCACCATCTCGTCGATGATGCGCATGTTGGCCTGATGGGGGATAAAAGCCACGAGGTCTTCGGCCTGCACGCCGGCGGCTTCGAGGGCCTGCTGGGCCACCTTCGCCATTTCCCATACAGCCCAGCGGAATACTGTCTGGCCGTCCTGCCGCAGGGTGGGGTAGAGCTCCTGTGCTTCTTCGAGCAAGGCAAGGTCCCCGGTGGAGTCTGACTGCCGGGCAGCCATGCCGAGGTCGCGGACATCGAGCATGGAACGGGTCATCCCGATGGCATCCCATTTGCTGCCGTCGGATCCCCAGACTGAGGGTGCGATTCCGGGAGTCTCGGAGGGGCCGATGACGACGGCGCCGGCCCCGTCCCCGAGCAGGAAGGAGATGGTGCGTTCCCGGTTGTCGATGACGTCCGACAGCTTCTCTGCGCCAACCACCAGGACGTACTTAGCGGTACCTGAACGGACGAGGGCGTCGCCCTGGGCTATCCCGTAGCAGTAGCCTGCGCAGGCTGCGGAGATGTCAAAGGCAGGCGCAGGCGTGGCACCCAGGCGGTCAGCCAGGCTGGCGGCGGCCGACGGCGTCGCGTAGGGGTGCGTGACCGTGGAGACAATGACAGCGCCGAGGTCCGACGCTTCAATCCCGGCCTTTTCCATGGCTTCGCGGGCAGCGCCCTCGGCCATGTCGATCACGCTGACGTCAGCTGAGGCGCGGTGGCGGGTCACGATTCCGGTCCGCTGGCGGATCCATTCATCGGATGAATCAATCCACTGGCAGACGTCCTCATTGGTGACGATGACGTCCGGCCGGTAGGCGCCGATTCCGAGGATCCGCGTGTGTTCCTGAATGGGTGCCTGTTTCAGCGGGGGAACGCTCATGCGTTGCCCTCCAGTTCTGCGAAGAGCGCCAGGGCGGCGGAAAGGTCATCGGGGGTCTTGACCGCAACGGTCTTGACGCCGGGCATGCCGCGCTTGGCGAGGCCGGCAAGGGTCCCGGCAGGAGCAAGTTCGATGACGCCGGTGACACCGCGCTGGACCATATTTTCCATGCACAGGTCCCAGCGGACCGGGCGGGAGACCTGGGCGATGAGGCTGTCGACGGCGGCAGGGCCGTCGGTGACTTCCCCGCCGTCGTAATTGGACAGCAGCGGCACCTTCGGTGCCTGCGGCCTCAGCGCCGGCCCCAGAGCCTTAAGGGCGCTGACCGCAGGTGACATGTGGCTGGTGTGGAACGCGCCGGCCACCTTCAGCGGGATGACGCGCGCCTTCGTGGGCGGGTTGTCGGCAAGGGCCTTCAGCTGTTCGAAAGTTCCTGCAGCTACGGTCTGGCCTGCACCGTTGACGTTTGCAGGGGTGGCCCCGGCTGCTTCGATGGCGGCCAGCACCTCGGCCGGGTCGCCGCCCACGACGGCGCTCATGCCGGTAGGCGTAACGGACGCGGCCGCAGCCATGCTGTTGGCACGCTCGCGGACGAAGGTCATGGCTTCCTGCTCCGTCAGGACGCCGGAAAGGGCGGAAGCGGTGATTTCCCCCACGGAGTGGCCGGCGAGAACTACCGGCAGGGAGCTGAGCTCGACGTCGAAGAGGGAAGCCGCGGCTACCAGCCCGGCTGCAACAATCAGGGGCTGCGCCACGGCAGTGTCCTTGATGGTTTCTTCGTCGGAGGTGGTCCCATGGGCGATCAGGTCAATGCCTGCGATGTCGCTCAGGGAGGCCAGCTGGCCTGCCACCGGGGGCAGTTCAAGCCAGGGGGCCAGAAAACCCGGGGTTTGTGAGCCCTGTCCAGGGCAGACTATTGCAAGCACGTAACCAGCTTTCCAAATTACTGTGTGATCCAGCGGTGTTTGTCCGCACCAAGCTCACGGGGTCAGATTGTAGGAAGTCTACAACGCCTCAGGGCTGGTTTCGCGCCGGGTGACGCTCGACGGCGGCTTTGGGCGGGGCGGAAAGGCGGCCCACCACAAGCGCTGCCTGGAGGACAAAAGCCTCTCTGGGGAGGAGCGGATCCCAGCCCGTAACGTCGCAAACCCGCTTTAGCCGGTACCTGACGGTGTTGGCGTGGACAAAGAGTTCGCGGGCCGTTGCCTCGAGGGAATGGCCGAGTTCCAGGTACGTTCCAAGGGTTTCCACCAGCCCGTTGGACGCCGCCAGGAGCGGGCGGTAAATGTTCTTGATCAGAGAGCGGCGGGCGGCGTCATCGCCCGAGATCACGCGCTCAGGCAGCAGGTCATCCGCGGCAACAGGCCGGGGCGCGGACGGCCAGGCCCTGGCCGCCGTCAGGCCGGCGAAGGCGGATTGCGCCGAACTGCTGGCCTCCAGCAGCGAGCCTGCTTCGGCCCCGTACACCACGGGGCCCGGAGCGAACATGTCGCTGAGCTTCACGTAGGCGGTTTCCCGGTCCGAAACGCCGCCCAGGATCAGGATCAGGCGATCGCCCTGGATGCCCACGAGGGCGTCCTCGGCGTAGCGGCCTGCCATCCGCCGGAGTTCGCTGACGTAGCTGGCGCTAGGTTCGGAGGGGGAGTTGCCCACCATCACGGTGAACCGTTCCTGCGCCTTCCAGCCCAGGGCTGCGATCCTGGAGCGCAAAGCATCAGTGTTTTCGCCGCGAAGGATGGCATCGACGATCAGCGCCTCCAGGCGGGTGTCCCAGGAGCCGCGGGATTCGGCGGCCCGCGCATAGACGTCTGCGGCGGCGAACGCCACCTCGCGGGAGTAGCGGAGGACGGCCTCGCGAAGGGACGGCTGGTCAGCCTCCGGGGCGATGACCGGTACCTGGTCTTCCACCACCTCCACCACGATCCGGATCAGCTGCAGCGCTTTTTGCAGGCTGATGGACCGGGTGAGTTCCGTAGGAGCTGTCCCGAAGACGTCGGTGAGGATCCAGGACGGAGAGCTCGGGCGTTCATACCAGGTCACAAATGCTGCGATGCCGTTCTGCGCCACCATGCCGAGGGCTGAGCGTTCATCCGAGCTGAGCCGGCTGTACCAGGGCAGGGATTTTTCCAGCTCCCGCATGGTGGTGGTGGACAGCTGGCCCACATTTGCCCGCAGCTTTTTGAGGGTTTCGGACTTCTCCGGCGTGACCCTCGGCGTGGATGGTTTGCGCTTCGCGGACGGGGCGGCTGGTGCTGGCATTCTTTGAGCATACGGCCACTGCCCGGCAAGCTCCATTTGTGCAAAGGCTACAATCCCGTCGGTTGTGCGTCACACAGGGCTCCCGCCGTACAACAGACGACGGCGGCCCCCGCCTTTCGGTGGGAGCCGCCATCGTCAGCACTTCGCGGGATCGCCGCGGGTTACCTGTCAGTCCTAGGACTCGCCTCCGGCGTTGCCGGTGGAGCCTGCGTTGACGTTGTGCAGCCGGTACTTGTCGATTGCCTTGGCAGGTGCCTGCTGGTCAACCTCGCCGCGCCGGGCCAGCATCTCCAGTGACCGGACCACGATGGAGTGGACATCGATCTTGAAGAAGCGGCGCGCTGCAGCGCGCGTGTCGGAGAAGCCGAAGCCGTCGGCACCCAGGGTGGCGAATTCGTTCGGGACGAACTGCCGGATCTGGTCCGGGACGGCCTTCATGTAGTCCGACACTGCGACGACGGGGCCGGTGGCTCCTTCGAGCTGCCGGGTGACGAAGGGGACGCGGGCGGGTTCGCCGGGGTTGAGGAAGGCTTCCTCTTCGGCGGCGAGGCCGTCGCGGCGCAGTTCGTTCCAGGAGGTGACGGACCAGACGTCTGCGGAGACGCCCCAGTCATCGGCCAGGAGCTGCTGGGCCTCCAGCGCCCACGGCACCGACACACCAGAGGCGAGGATCTGGGTCCGGGGACCGTCGATCTTTGCCGGGGCGAGCAGGTAGATGCCCTTGATGACACCCTCGACGTCCAGTTCCTCCGGCTCGGCCGGCTGGCTGATGGGCTCGTTGTACACCGTGAGGTAGTACATGAGGTTCCGGTCTTCCGAATCCGGGCCGTACATCCGTTCCAGGCCGTCGCGGATGATGTGGCCCATTTCGTAGCCGTAGGCGGGGTCGTAGGTGACTACTGCGGGGTTGGTGGAGGCGAGCAGGGGGGAGTGGCCGTCGGCGTGCTGGAGGCCTTCGCCGGTGAGGGTGGTCCGTCCGGCGGTGGCGCCGATGATGAAGCCGCGGGTCATTTGGTCCGCGGCGGCCCAGAAGGCGTCGCCGGTGCGCTGGAAGCCGAACATGGAGTAGAACACGTAGACCGGGACCAGGGGCACGCCGTGGGTGGCGTAGGCGGTTCCGGCGGCGGTGAACGCTGCCACGGCGCCGG
>NZ_JAMKFI010000008.1:1208055-1360561 GCF_024494415.1 Pseudarthrobacter sp. R1
GGTACCCTGTTCCCTGATCAACGAATCCAGGGACTCAACCCACTCGGCGGTCTCTTCCGGATCACGATCAGGCAGCTGGTTAGTCAACCCGCTGAGGATATGGGAGGTATCTTCTCCTGCAGCCACGTCCAACCTCTCTTTGCGCGCATTGATGGCGCACTCAGGCCGGGCAGGGTGACCGCCCGGCGTATATACGCCGTGTGCGACGTATCGGTTACAACAGCCCGGTCATGTGTGCCGGGCAGGGTCCTAGCATTGCTACGTCTGCATTGGAGTTACAGGGTTGTTGCCCCGCAGGCATAGTTGTCACCTGCCACTCTAACTCTGTCCGCAACACGATGCGTAGCCGCGGCTTGGACAGCTCTGTTGTATTTCGCCGTCATACTGGTTGTGTGACGAAAAGCCGCTGCGGGCGGGCTGGCCACACCGGTGTGACGCAGAATATGCGCCATCCCGGGGCGCCAGCTTGAAGCGCAGGCACAAAGGGTGTTGGCTTGGGAGTAATGGAAATCACTATGCGCACTGCATATATGAGGCATTGGAGGAACACGTGAGCGAGGCCGACGCCGCCACTTCGGTAAATGTGGCGGAAAAATTGGGTTTCAAGAACGGGGATCTGATTCAGGAGTTCGGTTACGACGACGACGTCGATTTCGACTTACGTGACGATATTGAAGACCTCACGGGCTCGGAGCTGTTGGATGAGGACGACCACGAAGTGGCGGATGCCGTCATCTTCTGGTGGCGCGACGGCGACGGCGACCTGGTGGACAGCCTCATGGATTCGTTGACCACCCTCAGCGAAAACGGGGTTGTCTGGGTCCTCACTCCGAAGTCCGGCAGGGCCGGATATGTTTCGCCGGCTGACATCCAGGAAGCCGCACCGACCGCCGGCCTGCACGTCACAACCTCTGCAGGCGTGTCCAAGGACTGGAGTGCAGCCCGCCTGGTGATGAGGAAAAACAAGTGACGGCAGCGCTTGACGCTGCTTCCGTAGTTGTGCCCGCGATTGGCGGGCCGGCACCTGACTTCGAACTCAGCAACCAGTTCGGCGAACCCGTCCGGCTGTCAGCCTTTCGAGGCCAGAACGTAGTCCTGGTGTTTTATCCGTTCGCTTTTTCCGGCATTTGCACCGGGGAACTCTGCGAGATACGCGACAACCTTGCGATGTTCGAGGATGCGAAGGCCACGGTCCTGGCCATCTCCGTCGACAGTAAGTTCAGCCTGCGCGCCTACGCCGCGCAGGAAGGCTACAGCTTCGACCTGCTGGCCGACTTCTGGCCCCACGGTGGCGTGGCCAGCGCCTACGGCGTCTTCGATGCGGACAGCGGCATGGCGAAGCGCGGCACGTTCATCATCGACGCCGCCGGCCACGTCCGCTACTCGGTGGTGAACCCGCGCGGCCAGGCCCGGGACCTTCAGGAATACCGCACCGCATTGGCCGGCCTGGGGGAGGCCTGACCGGCCATGGAACAGCGGCGGGCGGGTGTAGGCCTGACAGGCTTCGCCAGCATGCCGCCTGTCAAGGCAACGCGTCCTTCCGCCGAGGAGCTCGAGGTCCTGCTGCGGATTCGCGGGGTTCTCGCAGGCAACCCCTTTGCCCTGCTGACTGGCGCCGGGCTGAGTACCGATTCGGGCATTCCGGACTACCGCGGACCGGGTTCGCCGCCGCGTTCCCCCATGACGTACCAGGAGTTCATCAAGGACGAGGCCAACCGTCAGCGCTACTGGGCACGAAACCATATCGGCTGGTCACATCTTCGGCACGCTGATCCCAACCAGGGCCACCACGCGGCGGCCGAACTCGAGCGGCGCGGCTACCTCACCGGCTTAATTACCCAGAACGTTGACCGGCTCCATGAAGACGCCGGAAGTGCCAATGTGGTTGACCTGCATGGCAGGTATGACCAGGTGGTTTGCCTCCAGTGCCGCCGTACCTACTCCCGGCGCCTGCTAGCGGGAGTGCTCGAGGAGCTGAACCCGGACTTCCTGTCACGCGCAGCGGAGTCGGGCCTTGTGGAGATAGCGCCGGATGCAGACGCCACCGTCGAGGACCAGGCGCTGATCAGCAGCTTCGTGGTGGCTGTCTGCCCTGCCTGCGGCGGAACGCTGAAGCCCGACTTTGTGTACTTCGGTGAGAATGTGCCCAAAGAGCGCGTTGAACGCTCATACCGGATGGTTGACGATGCCGGTGCGCTGGTAGTGGCCGGATCATCGCTGACGGTGATGAGTGGCTTGCGCTTCGTAAGGCACGCCGCCAAGGACGGGAAGCCGGTCATCATCATCAACCGGGGGGAGACCCGCGGCGATGACAAGGCAACCATAAAGCTCGACGCGGGCGTCAGCGAATCGCTGACCTGGCTCGCCGCCGAGCTCCCGCACTTGTAGGGGGCGTTCAGGGACGCGGTCCCCGCCGATTCGCGTTTCGCGGCCTGCGTCGGGTAGAGTGTATGTTCGTTGGTTGCGGCGCTGAAGCGCTGGATTCAGCGCAATGGGTCTTTAGCTCAGCTGGTAGAGCGCCACGTTTACACCGTGGATGTCATCGGTTCGATCCCGGTAGGACCCACAAGGAAACCCTGTAGTTTTCGCCGTAATGGCGGAAACTGCAGGGTTTTTTCGTTGCGGCCCAATGTCAGTGCCCCGCCGTAGTTTGCAGGCATGGAACACGTGATGGTGCGGACGGGAAGCAACGGAATGCCGACGGCGGTAGTGACCAACGGCAGGGAATGGACTGTGGGTGCGGAACCAGTCCGATGGTTTGAGCGGGTCAACTGGTGGGAAGTCAACCGCAGGATGCCCAAAGGCCTCGGCAGGGTGGACGTCGAGGTCCTGCAGGTGCAGGTGAGGCTTGGAGGAAACAGCGGCTCTGCGCTGACCACCATGCTGCTGCAAAGGGACGGCGTGGGCGGCGGGTGGCGCCTGCGCGAAGCAGTCGCGGACGCAGCCTGATAGGCGCTCCTGGACGTATCAGGGTATTGGAAAACCCTCCACCGCGACTATTGGGGGATGCCGCGGTGGAGGGCCTGAAATGAATATACCGTGAACCCTCCGAAACAAGAAGTTGTCCGCACTGCGTGTCGGTAGCGTCTGGATGCTGTGGAGCGGCCGGACTCTACGACGCCCCAGCCATTAGAATGGTTGGTGTTCAGCTGGATGAACAACATAATCCAGCGCAGGCGCCTACATAAGGAGAATCATGGCCGATTCCCGCACCTCCCGACCCGCCGACGGCTTGGGCAGCGCTTCGCCGGCGCCCGCCGTCACCCGGGCAGCCGCTGTATTGGATGCCCTTGCCGCATCGGCAACCGGGAGGCTGACCCTGAGCGACCTTGCCCGCGAACTCGGCATTCCCAAGTCATCCACGTCCAATCTGCTTTTGGCACTGGAAGAGGCACGCCTCATCAGCAGGCAAGGAGCTGAATTCACCCTCGGCCGCAAGCTGGTGGAACTCGGCGCCGCCTATCTCAGCCGCCTGGACGAAGTGCAGGAGTTTTACCGGTACTGCGAGCAGGCTCCCACGCTGTCCGGGGAGACGGTCCGGATCGCCATGCTGGATGGAACCAACGTCATCTACCTCGCGCGGTATGAGGGACATCCCGCCGTCCGTCTGACCTCCAACATCGGTGACAAGATGCCGGTTTCCCTGTGCGCCGTAGGAAAGGCGCTGATCGCCCGGCTGCACGATCATGACATCGACGACATGTTCCCCGACGACGCGCAACTGCCCGTCCTGACGCCGAAGTCGCTGCGCACCGGCGCAGAGCTGAAAGCCCAGCTCCACACGATCCGGGAGCAGGGCTACGCGTTCGAGGATGAAGAATCCACTACCGGCGTGGTGTGCCTTGCCGTGTCCGTTCCTACCCGGGGTGCGCACGGCCCGAGCCTTGGACTTTCGGTGACTGCACTGAAGGCCACCTACACGGAGGAGCAGGGTTCGCAGATGGTCAAGGAACTCCGTGAGCTCGCGCGTTCCCTTGGAAACCCCATGGGGTGAAAGGGCAGGAACCGCGGCTGGCTCAACAAAAATAAATGTCCGGCACCCTTGCCGGCTGTTCAACTTGCTGTACGCTGTTCAATACAGTGACCAGCACGGCTCGTGCCGCCACTGACCCACCAGGCCAACGGGGGCCTGGCGTGTGATGAGGGAGTTCTTGTGACAACTCGTACTAATGCACCGCAGGCCGAGGACGGCGCCGTCGTTGAACCGGACCAGCTGCGAAGGGCAACTCTTGCCAGTTCCGTAGGTTCCGCCCTGGAATACTACGACTTCTACATTTATGGCCTCGCCTCAGCGCTGATCTTCGGGCCGCTGTTCTTTGCCCCGCTGGGTGAGAGCGGTGCCGTCATCGCTTCCTTTGCCACGTACGGAGTGGGCTTTGCCGCCCGTCCCTTCGGCGGGGTGGTTTTCGGCTACATCGGGGACAGGTTTGGACGCAAGATGGTCCTCATCCTCACCATCGGCTTGATGGGCATGGCCAGTTTCGCGATCGGTCTGCTGCCCACGTTTGAGCAGGCCGGCATGCTGGGTGCCGTCCTCCTGGTGGCCCTGCGCATCATCCAGGGACTGGGCGCCGGTGCAGAGCAGGCCGGCGCAACCACGCTCATCTCGGAAGTCGCGCCGCGCCGCCGTCGTGGTTTCTTTGCTTCCCTGCCGTTCGTCGGCATCCAGCTCGGTACCCTCCTCGGCGCCGGCACCTTCGCGCTGATGGCCTTGGCTGATAAGTCTGTCCTGCAGGGCTGGCTGTGGCGGGTGCCGTTCCTTGCCAGCTTTATCCTGATCGTTGTTGCCGTCTTTATCCGGCTCCGGCTGAAAGAGACTCCGGTCTTCCAGGAGCTCGAGAAGCACAAGGCCGTCGTAAAGAACCCGGTAGGCCAGATCTGGAAGCACTCCAAAAAGAGTGTGCTGGTGGGAATCGGCCTGCGGATGGGCGAAAACGGCAACTCCTCCATCTACTCAGCCCTTTTGGTGTCCTTCATCAGCATGCCTGCAGGCGTCTTCGCCGGCGACAAGTTCATCGGCCCCACCGGCCTGCTGATTGCCGCCGCATTCGCAGCAGTCATGGTGGTCACCTTCGGTGCACTGTCTGACCGGTTTGGCCGCGTCCCGGTCTACCGGTACGGCGCGCTGTTCCAGGCTGTCATCGCCCTTCCTGCGTTCTACCTGGTGACCCTTGGCAACGTCACGCTGGTGTGGGTGGTTATGGTGGTGGGCATCGCCCTTGGCGTGCAGTCGATGCTTGGCCCCCAGTGCGCAATGCTGCCCGAACTTTTCGGATCCCAGCACCGGTTCACGGGCGTTGCACTGAGCCGCGAACTCTCGGCAGTCCTCGCCGGTGGCTTTGCCCCGATGATCGGCGTCGCCCTTCTCGCCGCCACCAACCACTCCTGGCTCGTTCCGGCCATCTATTCGCTGGTCCTGGCATCGATCTCCTTCTTCACCACCTTCTTCACTCCCGAAACCCGGGGCAGGGACCTGGTCCTGGTGGAGGACGCAAGGTAGCCCGACAGCTCCAGGCGAGGGCCGCTTTCCCCTGTTGGGGGAAGCGGCCCTTCCCTATGCCCTGGGGCGGCGGAAGGGTGACGCTGGGCGGCGGGCAACGGGTAGCGGGCAGCGTGTATTGGGGTGCGGCCAGCGGCAGCGAACAGCAGGCAGCAGCAGATCGGCCTACAGCGGGTGTGCGGCCAAGCCTGGTGCTGCATGACGAAAGGCCCCGGCTGGTTCCTCCTGGAGAGGAGGCAGCCGGGGCCTTGCGTTGTGGGTCTGTAGCCCGCAGCCGGGAGTCTGTTGGGGCGGGAGCGGCCGTTTAGTAGAAGTGCACGGTGTCCACGAGGTGGGGCAGCTCGCCACCGTCAAGGAAGATGCGGAGGTTGCTGCAGAACCGCTCCGTGATCAGGCGGTTCTCTGCTGCGCTGAGGGCGGAGGTGTGCGGCGACACCAACACCTTGGGGTGGCTCCAGAGCGGGCTGTGTTGCGGGAGCGGTTCGACCGCAAAGACGTCAAGGCAGGCGTAAGAGACCTGGCCATTGTCCAGGGCCTCGAGCAGCGCTTCCTCGTCCACCACTGTTCCCCTTCCCACGTTGACGAAAACGGTGCCGGGCTTCATGGCCGAAAAGACGTCCCGGTTGAAGAGCCGTTCCGTGTAAGGGGTGCCGGGCAAGGTGTTGACCACAGCGTCTGCGGTGGCAAGGAGGGCCGCGAGGCCGTCATTGTCCGAAACCTGTTCAATCCCCTCCAGCGGTGCCACCGTGCGCTTGGTCCCGCTGACCTTCATGCCGAGGGCCCGGGCCAGGCGGGCCGTCTCAAGTCCGATTTCGCCCAGCCCGGAAATGACCAGTTGGGAACCGCTGACCAGCCGCGTGGGGGTCCTTAGCTCGGGCCAGACTTTGGCCTCCTGGTCCCGCACGAGCTCGGCGGTTCGTTTGAAGCCGTTAAGGATCCCCAGGGTGGCGAACTCGGCCAGGGGAAGGGCATGGACTCCTGCGGAAGTTGTTACCTTGAACTTCTGCAGCGTTTCCTGGTCCAGCCCGGAGGCTTTTACGGCTCCGCCGGCTCCGGCTGCCATGGCGTGGACCCACTGGAGGTGCGGGTTGTCTGCCGCCACGCGGGCGAGGCCGGCCGGGCTTTCGTTGGGGATGCCGTACAGGACCTGGGCTTTGTTGAGCATGTCCCAGTACCGTTCCTCCTGCCCGGGGGAGCGTTTGAAGGCGGGGTCGCCGGCGTGGTCGGCCGGGTACCGCTCCGGAGGGAGCAGTTGTGGGTCGTAGAGGACTGTGACGGACGGGTCGACAGCGCGTATGCGCTCGACGAGTTCCTCTTCGAGGGGGACGGCGATGGCCACGGTAATGGGAGAGGTCATGGTGTCCATCATACTGAATAGCGGCTAGAATACTGAACAATCTTGAAGCACGAGGACGTGGGGCTGATGTATGCACGGTAGAAAAGCAGGCTTTGTGGGCTTGGGCCTGATGGGCTTCCCGATGGCTGCCAATGCCATCCGGAACGGGTGGCAGATCACGGGATGGAACAGGTCGCCCGGCCCCGCCGTCGAGCTGCAAAAGCTCGGCGGCGCAAACGCAATGAGGATCGAGGACCTGCGCGACCTCCCGGTGATCGTGTTTATGCTGCCGGACCTTGCCCATATCGATGAGGCGGCGGCCGGGCTGCTGGGGAGCTGGGAACACCAGCCGCCGGCGCCGGGCACCATCGTGCTGGTCATGAGCAGCGTCTCGCCTACTTCCGTAAGGGACTTTGGCGAACGCGTTGCGGCAGTAAGCCGCGGCCATGTGCAGGTAGTGGACGCTCCGGTCAGCGGAGGAACAAAGGGCGCTGCGGAGGGAACGCTCGCCATCATGGCAGGCGGAGATACTGCAGCTTTTCGGAGTGTTGAGCCACTGCTGCAATCCATGGGTACCACCGTGCGGCATCTGGGCCCGCTGGGGGCTGGATCCCTCGCAAAGGCATGCAATCAGCTGGTTGTGGGAACCACGACGGCGGCGCTCGCCGAGGCTGCCGAGCTTGCCGAGCGTTCCGGGCTGGACCCCGCGGCGCTGTTCGAGGTGCTGGCGGGAGGGCTGGCCGGCAGCAAGGTGCTGGACATTGTGGGCCCGAGGTTGGTCAGTAAGGATTATGCACCCACCGGGCC
Organism: Pseudarthrobacter sp. R1; assembly: GCF_024494415.1. NCBI lineage: Bacteria > Bacillati > Actinomycetota > Actinomycetes > Micrococcales > Micrococcaceae > Pseudarthrobacter > Pseudarthrobacter sp. R1. The sequence continues at coordinate 1,215,699 of NZ_JAMKFI010000008.1, forward strand.
CGCTAAATTTATGCACAAGGACCTCTCCTTTGTTGTGGAGGCAGCGCGGGCTTCCGGAACGGCAGTGCCCATGGCGGCAGCCGGCGTCGAACTTTATGCGGAATTGAAGCGCCAGGGCCTCGGCGACCAGGACCTCGCCGTGGTGCGCCACACTATTTCACACCTCAGCGGACGAACCACGGAAACCGTGGCGGAAGGAACAGTAAAGTCATGAGCTCTCTTTTTGACCTGACGGGGCGGGTTGCCCTGGTGACGGGTTCGAGCCGTGGGATCGGCAATGCGTTGGCGAGGGCATTGGCCGACGCCGGCGCCACAGTGGTGCTGAACGGTATCAACGGGGAGCGGCTCAAGGATGCCGCTGCCGCCATGGCTGCCGACTTCGCGCCGGGTCGGGTGCACAGCGTTGCCTTTGATGTCACGTCCGACGCCGGGGCCGCACGCGGCATTGCCTGGGTGGAAGAACACGTGGGGCCGCTGGAGATCCTGGTGAACAACGCGGGCATCCAGCACCGGGTGCCGATGCTGGACCTGGACGTGAAGGACTGGGAACGGGTGATTTCCACTGACCTGACCAGCGCCTTCCTCGTGGGGCGGGAAGCGGCCCGCTTTATGATTCCGCGCGGGCACGGCAAGATCATCAACATCTGCTCGGTCCAGACCGACCTGGCGCGGCCCACCATCGCCCCGTATATTGCGGCGAAGGGAGGGCTGCGGAACCTGACCCGGGCCATGACGGCCGAGTGGGCTGCGTCCGGGCTGCAGATCAACGGGATCGCGCCGGGCTATATCCACACCGAGATGACGCAGAACCTGGTGGACGATGAGGCCTTCAACTCCTGGATCCTGGGCCGGACGCCGGCGAACCGGTGGGGGACCGTGCAGGACCTGGCCGGCCCGGCGGTGTGGCTGGCGTCCAGCGGTTCGGACTTCGTGAACGGGCAGACGATTTTTATCGACGGCGGAATGACGGTGGTGGTCTGATGACACTGGATACAGCGCTCCCCAGCCCGGTCCTTCCTGCCACTGGCCCGGCCGTGGTGGCCCATGCGGCCGGGGACCTGCGGATCGACGAACTGACCCTGGCCGCTCCGGCCCTGGATGAGGCCGTGGTCGAGGTGCACTACGGCGGGATCTGCGGTTCGGACCTGCACTACTGGCTCCACGGCGCCGCGGGCGAGTCCATCCTGAAGGCCCCGCTGGTGCTCGGCCACGAGATCTCCGGGACGGTGGTCCGCGCCGCTGCCGACGGAACCGGCCCCGCTGCCGGGACGCCGGTGGCGGTCCACCCGGCCACGCCCGGTCCGGGTGCTGCCCGGTACCCGGCGGACCGGCCCAACCTGTCCCCGGGCTGCACCTACCTGGGCAGCGCGGCCCGTTTCCCGCACAAGGACGGCGCGTTCAGCCGGTACGTGAACCTCCCGGCCCGGATGCTCCGGGCCCTGCCGGACAGCATCGGCCTGCGCACCGCGGCCCTGATCGAGCCGGCTTCCGTGGCCTGGCACGCGGTGGCCCGGGCGGGGGACGTGGCCGGGAAATCAGCGCTGGTGATCGGCAGCGGCCCCATCGGCGCCCTGGCGGTCGCGGTCCTGAAGCGGGCCGGCGCGGCCCGGATCACCGCCGTCGACATGCACCAAAAGCCCCTGGAAATCGCCCAGGCGGTGGGAGCGGACCAGGTGCTGCAGGCCGGGGACGCGGCGGCGATCGCCGCCGTCGAGGCCGACGTCGTCATCGAATCCTCCGGCAACCACCACGGCCTCGCCTCCGCCATCCAGGGCGCAACCCGCGGCGGCACCGTGGTGATGGTCGGGCTGCTGCCCACCGGCCCGCAGCCGGTCTTGATCTCCCTGGCCATCACCCGCGAACTGGAGCTGAAGGGGTCCTTCCGGTTCAACGACGAGATCGACGACGTTATCGCCGCCCTCGCCGACGGCACCCTGCGCATCGACCCCGTCATCACCCACGAATACCCCGTGGACAAAGCACTCGAAGCCTTCGACGTCGCACGAAACTCCGCCGAATCCGGCAAAGTACTGCTGAGTTTTACTTCCTGACAGGACCGTGGGAGCTAGTGGCGCACGGGGATGAAAACGCGCGGCTGTTCGGTCCAGGTATCCGACATTTGGGACATGGTCCGGCGCATAATCCGGTCCGAGGCGTCACGGGCCGCCTCGGCGTCGCCCCGGGCGATCGCCTCCGCGACGTCGACGTGCCACTGCAGGGCGGCTTCGTGCGGATGGTCGGGCATAAGGCCATGGACGGTGCGCCCCGTCAGGGTCTCGGCCACCTGCCCCATCAGGTTGGCGAACATCTCATTGCCCGAGCCGGAGAGCAGCAGGGAATGGAACTGGATGTCCAGCTCCAGGAAGCGGGGCACGTCACCGTTGTGGCCGGCGTCGCGCATTGCGTAGGCGACGTCCACGAGTTCCAGGCGCAGCGGCGCGGGGGCGTTCCCGGCCGCCAGTTCCGCCGCCGCAGGTTCGACGGCGGCGCGCAGCTCGGCGAGGGAGCGCAGCTGGGCGCCCCGCGCGTCACTGGCAAGGCGCCAGCGGATGACCTGTGGATCGAACGGGTTCCAGCGGCTCGGCGGCAGGACCCGGATGCCCACCCGCTTGGTGGTTTCCACCAGGCCCAGGGACTGCAGTACGCGGACCGCTTCGCGGATGACCGACCGGGACACCTTCAGCTCGTCCTCCAGCTGCTCCGCCAGTATCACGTGGCCAGCGGGCAGGTTGCCCGAGACGATTCGGGTGCCCAAATTCTCGATGGCACGGTGGTGGAGGCTGGTGGTCATGCTGCTAAGCCTAGTGGCAGCCACTGCTCCGCATGCCTTCGGCCCTGGACGGCAAACGACACAAAAGGTTCCAATAGGTGGGCGTTACTTTCCTGTGACCCTGCGAATATATATGCTTTATTCAGACCCATGGTCTGCAACCGTGCTTCCGCGCAAAGGGAGCCACTGCACATCCAACGCACGTATGAATTGGAGTTTTGATGTCTGCACACATCGGTGTCACCGGCCTAGCGGTGATGGGCGCCAACCTGGCCCGCAACCTCGCGCGGAACGGCTTCACGGTCGCACTGCACAACCGTTCAGTGGAAAAGACTGACGCCCTGCTGGCGAAGCACGGCTCGGACGGCGACTTTGTCCGCACCGAAACCCTGCAGGAGCTGGTGGACTCCCTGGAGAAGCCCCGCCGCGTCCTGATCATGGTGAAGGCCGGCAAGCCCGTTGACTCCGTCATCGAGCAGCTCGAACCGCTGCTGGAGGCCGGCGATATCATCATCGACGCCGGCAACTCCCACTACGAGGACACCCGCCGCCGCGAAGCCGCGCTGGCCAAGAAGGACCTGCACTTCGTGGGCGTCGGCGTCTCGGGCGGTGAAGAAGGTGCCCTCAACGGCCCCTCCATCATGCCCGGCGGTTCCAAGGAGTCCTACAAGGCCCTCGGTCCGCTCCTGGAAAAGATCTCCGCCAAGGTGGACGGCGAACCGTGCTGCGCCTGGGTGGGAACCGACGGCGCCGGCCACTTCGTCAAGATGGTCCACAACGGCATCGAATACGCCGACATGCAGGTCATCGGCGAAGCGTTCGACCTGCTGCGCTCCGGTGCCGGCATCGAGCCGGCCGAGCAGTCCAAGATCTTCTCCGAGTGGAACAAGGGCGAGCTCTCCTCCTTCCTGATCGAAATCTCGGCAGAGGTCCTGGGCCACGTGGACGCCAAGACCGGCAAGCCGTTCGTTGACGTAGTGGTGGACGCCGCCGGCCAGAAGGGCACCGGCCGCTGGACCGTCATCTCCGCACTGGAACTGGGCTCCCCGGTTTCCGGCATCGCCGAATCCGTGTTCGCCCGCGCCCTGTCTTCGCAGGCGGGCCAGCGCAAGCTGGGCCAGGAGCTCCTGGCCGGCAACGAGGCTTCGGTGGAAATTCCGGAGACGTTCGTCGAGGACGTCCGCCAGGCGCTGTACGCCTCCAAGCTGGTGTCCTACGCCCAGGGCCTGGACATGCTTACGTCCGCAGCCAAGGAATACGGCTGGGAGCTGAAGCTGGACGAAATTGCTTCGCTGTGGCGCGCCGGCTGTATCATCCGCGCCGAGCTGCTCAAGGACATCACCAAGGCTTACGCAGCTGACGAGAAGCCTGCCAACCTGCTGTTCGCTCCGGCCTTCACCAAGGCCATCGCCGAGGCTGTTCCGGCCTGGCGCCGCGTTGTTGCCACCGCTGTCCAGCTGGGTATCCCGGTGCCCGTGTTCTCCTCCTCGCTGGCCTACTACGACGGCCTGCGCCGCAAGCGCGTTGCTGCCGCCCTGATCCAGGGCCAGCGGGACCTCTTCGGTGCCCACACCTACGGCCGCGTGGATGCAGAAGGCACGTTCCACACCCTCTGGGGCGAGGATAAGTCCGAAATCGAGGCAGTGGACACCCACTAGTTCCGCAGAACGCCGAATGGCCCGCAGCTCCTGGAGAAATCCAGGAGCTGCGGGCCATTTGTTCAGGTCAGCAGGGCGTCAACGCAGGTGAGGGTCAGAGATGGTATTCGATCTCGTACTCAGCCGGGTCCACGGCGGGCTTCGTCTCCCGCTGCGCGTCCCGGTGGCGCCACTTGGCGGGAACGCCGGTGACGATCGATTCCGGCGGCGCGTCCTTCACAACCACCGCGTTGGCGCCCACGGCACTGTCCTCGCCGATGGTGATCGGTCCCAGGATCTTCGCGCCGGCGCCAATGGTTACGCGGTCACCGATGGTGGGGTGCCGCTTAATCCTCGCCAGCGAGCGGCCGCCCAGCGTGACGCCGTGGTACATCATCACGTCCTCGCCGATCTCCGCCGTTTCACCGATCACCACACCCATGCCGTGGTCAATAAAGAACCGGCGGCCGATCGTGGCGCCGGGATGGATCTCGATGCCGGTGACGAACCTGCCCAGCTGGGAGATCAGCCGCGCAGGGAAACGCAGGGCCGGGTTCTGCCACAGACGGTGCGTCAGCCGGTGGATCCAGATGGCGTGCAGGCCGGAATAGGCGAAAAAGTTCTCGAAAGAACCTCGAGCCGCCGGGTCGTGGGACCGGGCGGCGTCGAGGTCTTCCTTTAGTCTTGCGAAAAAGCCCACAAAGTTCTTTCTACAGGAAACGGGCGGATGGTGGTTCTAATCAGCCGCGGATGTCGTCATAGAGCACCGTGGAGATGTAACGCTCACCGAAGTCGCAGACCACGGCCACGATCAGTTTGCCCGCGTTCTCCGGGCGCTTGGCCAGTTCCAGGGCGCCCCACACGATGGCGCCGGAGGAGATACCGCCGAGGATGCCTTCCTTGACGCCGAGCTCACGGGCTACGCGGACCGAGTCCTCGAGCGTGGCATCCAGGACTTCGTCGTAGACGTTGGTGTCCAGGATTTCGGGGACGAAGTTTGCGCCGATGCCCTGGATCTTGTGCGGGCCGGGTGCGCCGCCATTGAGGATCGCGGAGTCCTTGGGCTCCACGGCCACGATCTGGACGCCGGGCTTGCGTTCCTTCAGGACCTGGCCGACGCCGGTGACCGTACCGCCGGTGCCCACGCCCGCGACGAAGATGTCCACGGCGCCGTCAGTGTCAGCCCAGATTTCCTCAGCGGTGGTGTTGCGGTGGATTTCGGGATTCGCCTCGTTGGCGAACTGCTGGGCCCAGATGGAGTTCTCGGTGTTGGCGACAATTTCCTGGGCCTTTTCCACGGCACCGCGCATGCCCTCAGAGCCCGGCGTCAGGACAATCTCGGCACCGAAGGCGCGCAGCATGACCCGGCGCTCGGTGGACATGGTCTCCGGCATGGTCAGGATGACTTTGTAGCCGCGGGCAGCTCCCACCATGGCCAGGGCGATGCCGGTGTTACCGGAGGTGCCTTCAACGATGGTTCCACCGGGCTTCAGGGCCCCGGACTTCTCCGCGGCGTCAACGATGGCCACGCCAATGCGGTCCTTGACGCTGTTGGCCGGGTTGTAGAACTCGAGCTTGACGGCGACCGTGGCTTCCAGCCCCTCGCTGAGCCGGTTGAGCTTGACCAGCGGCGTGCCGCCGACCAGCTGTGTTACATCGTCATAGATCCGTGCCATGGAGATACGCCTATCTTGTGAGGGGTGAATACTGAGGTCAGCCTAACGAGGCCGCGTAACACCCGCTAAGCGTTAAGCCATGCAGAGTAATATTTCCTGGCCTTGGCGAGCTTGGGGTTGATGATCACCTGGCAGTACCCCTGCTCCGGATGCTTGGCGTAGTAGTTCTGGTGGAACTCTTCGGCGACGTAGAACCGGGGGAGCCGGCTGACCTCGGTGACGATGGGGTTTGCCCACAAAGCCTGGTTCCGTTCGATGGCTTCCTCGAAGAGGATCTTCTCTTCGGTGGTCTCGTAGAACATGGACGAGCGGTACTGGGTGCCGACGTCGTACCCCTGCCGGTTGAGCGTTGTGGGATCGTGCAGGGCGAAAAACATGTCCAGGATGACCTCCGCCGGAATCACGTCCTCGTCGAAGGTCACGGCCACCACTTCGGCATGGCCGGTGGTGCCGTTGCAGACCGAGTAGTAGTCCGGGTGGGGATCGTGGCCCCCCGTGTAGCCGGACACCACTGAGGTGACGCCCTTGGTTTTCTGGTAGACGGCGTCGAGGCACCAGAAGCAGCCTCCGCCTAAAACAAAAGTTTCCATGACCTCTTCAATGGTTCGCGGCACCGGATGATTCCCTTGCCCTTGTGCGGCGCCGCTTCAAACATGCGGTACGGGCGGGGCGATGAGGTAAAACTAAGACTATGGAACCTGTGGACACTGACGTTACCGGCCAGGAGAATCACGACGGCGACGCTCCCTCCGGCGCGGAGGAAGCGGACGGCCAGCCCCAGGCTCCCACCCTGGGTGAGCTGCTCCTGGCTGTGGAGGAGCTGTGGCCTGAGTCCCTGGCGGAGCACTGGGACGAGGTTGGGCTGGTGGCGGGGCATCCCTCGGCCGCGGTGACCCGGGTGATGTTTGCCGTCGACCCCACGCTTGAGGTGATTGAGGAGGCGGTGGAATGGGGCGCGGAGCTCCTGATCACCCATCATCCGCTGCTGCTTAAAGGTGTCACCACAGTCGCTGCCACCACCGCCAAGGGCCGGGCTGTCCACCGGCTCATCGAGTCGGGCACTGCGCTCCTGACTGTGCACACCAACGGTGATTCCGCCGTCGGGGGTGTGTCCGACGTGCTTGCCGATGCGCTGGGCCTGCAGGACGTCGCGCCGCTCACCGTGGCAGCGAATGGCCTTCCGGAAGAGGGAATCGGACGCGTCGGTGACCTGGCGGACGCCATGACCCTGGGGGATTTCGCAGCACGTGTCTTTGGCATCCTGCCTTCCGTGGCGGGGGGAGTGCGCGTCTCGGGAGACAAGGACGGCCTGGTGCAGCGGGTTGCAGTCTGTGGCGGCGCCGGGGATTCGCTGTTCAATGAGGTGCGTGCCAGCAACGCCGACGTCTATGTCACCGCCGACCTTCGCCACCACCCGGCCTCCGAGGCACGGGAAGCGGCATTGAACGGCCGGCCCTACCTGGTGGACGTATCGCACTTCGCCAGCGAGTGGCTGTGGCTGCCGGCAGCCGCCGCGGCGCTGGGCAACGTCCTCGCCGACCAGGGACACGACGTCGAAATCCAAGTCAGCACCACCAACAGCGATCCCTGGGACTTCATCCTCACTCCGGGCTAGGCCTGGCATGCGGGTTGGTCGCGAGGCAGGGGAGCAAGGCAGGCGCTAGAGTCTAGGAAGCGCCGTTCAGGTGCCCGGCTCCGGCCGGAAGTAATTATGCGGAGGTAACAGTGGCGAAGGCAGCACCGGCGGAACAGTTGAAGTTGCTTGAGCTGCAGGGGCTGGATGCCAGGCTGAAGTCGCTCGCCAACCGCCGCCGCTCGCTGGAGAACGATCCCAGGATCAAGGATCTTGAAGCCGCCCTTTCCGTCGCCAACGGAGAGTTGGGTGCCGCGAAGGTGGCAGTTCACGATGCCGAGGCAGAATTGAAGCGCGCCGAGGCGGACGTGGAGCAGGTTGCCTCCCGGATCGAACGGGATGAAGCAAGGCTCAACAGCGGAACCGGACTGTCCAAGGACCTGGTCGCCCTGCAGAAGGACATTGCCTCCCTGAACAAGCGGCGTTCGGACCTGGAGGACGTGGAGCTCGAGGTCATGGAACGGCTCGATTCGCTCCGGGCCAGGCAGGCCAAGCAACAGGGGATCGTGGACGACATCCAGGGATCCTTCGGCAGCATCCGGGCCGAGCTGGATGCAGCCCTGGCCGAAGTTGAGGCCGAAGCCAGTGGGCTCCGCAACCAGCGTTCAGCGTTTGCCGGCACCCTCGACGCCGGAATGCTTGCTGTGTACGAAAAGACCCTGGCGAAGCGCGGAGTGGGCGCTGCGAGGCTGTTCCACGGAACGTCCGAGGCTTCGGGAATGAAGTTGAGCCCGGGCGACCTCGCCGAGATCAAGGCAGCGGCAGCTGACGACATTGTCTTCTGCCCGGACTCCGGCGCCATCCTGGTGCGTTCGGACGAGTGGGCCTGACCCAACTGAGTAGCGCTAAGTGTCATTTTGGAGCGTCATAACGACACTTAGCGCTACCTAGTTGGGGAGGCGCGGGGGAGTCAGCCCGGCAGGATGATGTTCAGCGCGTGTGGCTTCCGTGCCGAACCATCCACCAGTTCGGCCTCCCACTTTTCGCGGCTGGCCTTCAGCAGCTGCCCGGGCGACTCCGGCGCCTTGCCCCGCCGGGCCAGGAGATGCCGTGCCAGCTCACCGCGGGTGTGCTTTGCAAAGTGGCTGACGACCTTCCGGACGCCGTTGACCTCGGTGAAGACATTGACGGTAACTGTTTGGGTGGCCGGCGGAGCCCACGCTGCCGCGTAGGTGCTGGACCGGCAGTCCACCAGCAGGTGCCCTGGAACGGCCCCGGCCAGTGCATCGGCGAGTTGCGGTTTCCAGAATGAGGCCAGGCGTCCGACGTCGGGCAGCGCCGTTCCCATGGACAGCCGGTAGGCAGGCACATTGTCACCGAATCGGATGGCGCCCCAGAGCGCCGAAATGACGAGGACCGATTCGTCCGCCTTGCGGCGTTGGCCGGCAGTAAGTGTCTTGTAGCCCAAGGCGTCGTAAAGCACCCCTGAATATATTTGGTGCGCCGGAGCCGCCGGTTCAGCACGGAGCCGGGTGTTGCGTTCGACGTCGTCCTTCAGCGATGCCCCGACCCCCAGCAAGGCGAGGGCGTCCTCGTGCGCGCTTACCGTACCCAGCGCGTCCAGCACCTTGGCACGGTAGGAGTTCAGCTGCGGGAAGCTCAGCGCGGGCCAGTCGACGGCGGATCCACGGACCGCGGGTGTCTTGCCTTCAGAGGGGGGAAGCAGAATCAGCACCGTCCGATCCTACCGGCGGCGGGAAAGCGGCACGGCGCCGGTAGACTGGATCCGGATGGGTTGACCAGGCGGCCGCGCGTCACGCAAGTGGCTCGAGGAACGTCCGGGCTCCGCAGAGCAGGGTGGTGGGTAACGCCCACTCGGGGTAACCCGCAGGCCAGTGCCACAGAAAACAGACCGCCTGGGTCGCGCCGGTATTGAAAGCGGCACGAAACAGGTAAGGGTGAAACGGTGGTGTAAGAGACCACCAGCTTCCCGGGTGACCGGGAAGGCTAGGTAAACCCCACCCGGAGCAAGGCCAGACAGGGCACGTTTGAGGGCTGCTCGCCCGAGTGTCCGGGTAGGCCGCTGGAGGGCGCCGGCAACGGCGTTCGTAGATGGATGGCCGCTACTCCCGCACCAGCAACGGGGCGGGAGCACAGAACCCGGCGTATCGGTCAACCCATCCACCTAACCGGTTTGACCTTGGAAGCTCTGTTGGGGATGCTGAACCGTGCCCTCTAATACTGATGGACAACCCGGGCCGGGAACGGCCCCGGCCCGTTCCCCGGGTAGGCAAGTTGTTGCGCTGCTTGGTCTCCTTGCCCTTTCGTATGCCGTCTGCATGCTCGCCTCCATCCCCATCATCCTTAATTCCAACGGCTGGTTCGCCGGCTCGGTCAAGGCCCCCTGGATGCCGGCAGGATGGATGTTCCGTGCCGCCTGGCTTTCGCTGTATGCCGGAATCGCGGTGGCCGACTGGCTGGTCTGGCGGAGGGGAGCCCTGGTCCGGCCGGTTGCGCGCATGTATGTTCTGCAGCTGCTGCTCAACCTTGCCTGGCCCATCACGTTCTTTGGCATGTACCCCATGCTCGGCGCCGCCGCTTTATGGATCGCCCTCGCGGTGATCGGCGCATTGGCTTTTGTCCTGGTCCTCCTCATCCTGCGGTTCGGGCCCGTCAGCACGGCGGCCGGGCTGCTGGTTTTGCCCTATTTCTCCTGGGTGGTTTTCTCCGCGAGCCTCAACCTCTACTCCGCCATCCACAACTAAGGCCGTACCAGGGCCGCCGGGAACCTGGTGTGAGTGATTTCACGCGGCTCGGGCCACCCCGGGGCAGTCCGCCAAATTAGAATGGATACCGGACGCAGGAGTTCTTCCGCCGGAATTGCGTTCGCACCCGGCGGTTTTCTTTTGCACACGATCCAGGCACCTGGGGGACAAACCCCGCGGGTGCCGGTGCCCCTGGACATCATCAGGTGGCCGACATCCGTGTACGAGGACGTACGCGGCTGAACCGAGGAAGGTATTTCTGTGAGCCAGACGTCTGATTCTTGTCTTGATACGTGGATGGGCCGGGAGGCCCTCGCCGAGGCCATGATTCCGGTGATCGGCCGGCTGTACCGCGAAAACAACGTGGTGACCAGCATCCACGGCCGGAGCCTGATCAATAAGTCCACCATGAACATCCTCAAGGCACACCGCTTCGCGCGCAGGATGAGCAAGGATGAGCTGCTGCTGGAGGAGACCGCTCCGCTCCTGAACACCCTGGCGGGGCTGGAGCTCGGTGCGGCCGCGATCGACATCGCCCGGCTGAACCAGAAGTTCAAGGAAGAGGGCGGCGACGCCACCCTGGAGGAGTTCCTCCGCGGGGAACTCGCCGAGATCGTGGGCAAGCGCGGCGGCGACGACCGCACCAGCACCGACGTCGTGCTGTACGGATTTGGCCGCATCGGCCGGCTCCTGGCCCGCCTCCTGATCGAAAAGGCAGGCGGCGGCCACGGCCTGCGGCTGCGCGCCATCGTTGTCCGCAGGGGCTCCGATAACGACCTGTCCAAGCGCGCCAGCCTGCTGCGCCGCGACTCGGTGCACGGCTCCTTCGAGGGCACCATCCGCGTTGACGAGGCAGCCAACACCATCACAGCCAACGGTGTCCAGGTGCAGGTTATCTACTCGGACAACCCCGCCACCATCGACTACACCGCCTACGGCATCAACAATGCGCTGGTGGTGGACAACACCGGCCGCTGGCGCGACGCAGAAGGCCTGTCCCAGCACCTCCAGAGCAAGGGCGTGGCACGGGTGCTGCTGACCGCCCCGGGCAAGGGCGAGCTGAAGAACATCGTCCATGGCATCAACCACCGCAGCATCGAGGACACCGACCAGATTGTGTCCGCGGCTTCCTGCACCACCAACGCCATCACGCCGGTCCTGAAGGCCATCAACGACAAGTTCGGGGTAGTCCACGGCCATGTCGAGACGGTCCACTCGTTCACGAACGACCAGAACCTGATTGACAACTTCCACAAGGGCGACCGCCGTGGCCGTTCAGCAGCACTGAACATGGTGATCACCGAAACCGGAGCGGCCAAGGCAGTGGCCAAGGCCCTGCCCGAACTGCTGGGCAAGCTCACCGGCAGCTCCATCCGCGTCCCCACCCCGGACGTTTCCCTGGCCATCCTGAACCTGAGCCTGGAAAACGGGACCACCAAGGATGAGGTCAACGAATACCTGCGGGAGATGTCCCTGCACTCGGACCTGCGCAAGCAGATCGACTACATCGACTCACCCGAGGTGGTTTCCACGGACTTCGTCGGTTCCCGCCGTGCAGGCATCGTTGACGGGCTCGCCACGATTTCGAACGAAAAGAACCTGGTGCTCTACGTCTGGTACGACAACGAGTTCGGTTACAGCTGCCAGGTTGTCCGCGTGATGGAGGAAATGGCCGGTGTAAACCCGCCATCCTTCCCCGCCAAGGAATCGGCCGCAGCCCTGGCCGCAATTTCCGTCTGATCCAGCCCTCCGGCCAATCTCGATTTCCCGGCTGATTCGCTGGAATCAGCCGGGAAACGGGACCACACTTGTGCCATGGATAAAGATTCGACGCTCCAGCATGAAACTACCCTGGAACACGCACTCGATGTGGCAAAGGCCAATCACAAAGAGGCCGTCCGCCTGCTTGAAGGCGCCCGCGCCGGCCACGCAGCGGGCGACGTCGGCGAGGACCGGGTGCGGCAGCTTGAGGGACTCCTGGCCATCGCCGAGGAGGACCTTCGACGGGTGATGCGGGAGCAGTAGCTCCACCGGGTGCCCTTTCACCCGCCCTCCACAGTGTGGATATCGGCGGGGATGGTGTTCGGCTGTCCTAGGCTCTTCTGGTGCAGAAACATACCGGCAGGGCAGGAACCCCATGACCGTGAGCTGGTCCGCCTACCGCCGTGCCCGGCGCCGTTCGCGGCAGGCGTGGGGAGTCCTCGCAGTTTTTGCCGTCTCGGCGCTGGGGGCCTTGTTCTGGTTCTTTACCGCCGGCCAGTTTGCCGCAGCGGAGCCCGCCGCTTCCGGGCCCACAGAAGCTCCCGTCTTTGACCCCGGCTGGATGAAGCCGGTTGTGCCGGTCCATCCGGTGCCCCCGGGAACGGCACTCTCGGCACTGGACGCACTTGCCGTCAAGGGGCGCGCGGGGAAGGACAACTACAGCAGGGAGGCGTTCGGCCAGGCCTGGCAGGACGTTGACCGCAACGGCTGCGATACCCGCAACGACATCCTGCGGCGTGACCTTACGGCTGTGGTCTTTATGGAAGGGTCCACGTGCCGCGTGGCAGCCGGGACCTTCCATGAACCCTACCTCGGAGAGTTTGTGGACTTCCGCCGGGGCTCCGAAAGCAGCCGGGCAGTCCAAATAGACCATGTGGTTGCCCTGGGGGACGCGTGGCAGAAGGGCGCCCAAGGGCTGACGGCAGGGGAGCGGCAGAGCCTCGCCAACGATCCCCTGAACCTCATCGCTGCCGACGGACCGGCCAACCAGCAGAAGAGTGCCGGCGATGCCGCCACCTGGCTTCCCAAGAACAAGTCGATCCGCTGCCACTATGTGGCCCGCCAGATCTCCGTCAAGGCTGCTTACGGCCTCTGGGTTACCGAGGCGGAGAAGGACGCCATGAAGCGGGTTCTCGGGTCCTGCCCGGACCAGCAGACCGTCTCAGCCCGCTGATTCCCGATCCCGGACGCTCCTGGCGCGCGGAGGCAGCCCGCCGTCGGGCCTAATGGCCGAAGGGGTCCGGGTCCACGCCCGGCATCCAGGTGAGTCCGGGGACGCCCCACCCGTTTTTCTTGGCCTGCTTCATGGCCTTGCGGGCGTAGCGGTCCATCAGGCGGTTGACGTAGAGCTTGCCGTCAAGGTGGTCGTACTCATGCTGCATCACTCGGGCGAACCAGCCGGTCGCCTCGAACGTGACCGGCTGCCCAAAGCCGTCAAAGCCCTCCACGCGAGCCCACTCGGCGCGCTTTAGCGGGTACTGGCCGCTGGGGAAGGACAGGCAGCCTTCCTCTTCCTCGTCGGGATCGGGGACAGCACCGGAAATTTTGGACAGGGTGAGGACCGGGTTGACCAGCACGCCGGTGGGGGGAGCGCCGTCGTCATTGGCGAATTTGTAGACGAAGATCCTTTTGCCCACCCCGACCTGCGGGGCCGCAAGGCCCACGCCGTTGGCTGCATCGTTGGTTTCGAACATGTCCGCGATCAGGGACCGCAGTTCGTCGTCGAAAACTTCCACTTCGGTTGCCCTGCGGTGCAGCACGGGCTCTCCCCAAATGGTGATTGGCAGAACAGTCATCCCTCGGTCCTTCGGCGGTATCTTGTGCAAAAGAAAGGAGGCCGCACCGGATATCCGGTGCAGCCTCCTTTTGGACGGCTGTAATACCATCCCGTGAGGGTGAGCTACGGGGGTTGAACCCGCGACCTCCTGGACCACAACCAGGCGCTCTGCCAACTGAGCTAAGCCCACCATGCGCCCTGCAGATTTACCGGCGAACCGGCTCTCTTGAAAGGCAACTCAAATAGCTTACCTGCTCTTCAAGGGTGCTTTGTCCACTTTTGCCGATTTCACCGAAATTTCCCGCAAACGTGGTGCAGATTACGCTTCCGGCTGCTGGGAATCGCCGGCGGCCGTAATGCGCTTCGCGATCTGCTGCGCCGTAGCACTGTCGGGTCCGGGCGGCGGCACAAACACTGCTTCCCGGTAGTAGCGGAGTTCATCGATCGAATCCTTGATGTCCCCCAGTGCGCGGTGGCCGCCCTTCTTTGCCGGCGACTGGAAGTAGGCCCGGGCGAACCAGCGGCGGGAGAGCTCCTTGATGGTGCTGACGTCGATGACGCGGTAATGGAGGTGCTCCACCACTGAGGGCATGTCCCGGGAGAGGAAGACGCGGTCAGTGCCTACCGAGTTGCCCCCCAGGGGTGCCTTGCGCGGGTCCGGCACCCACTTTTCGATGTACTCCATAACGGCCGCCTCCGCCGCAGCCATGGTGGTGCCGTGGGGGAGTTCCTTGAGCAGGCCGGACTTGGTGTGCATGTCCCGGACGAAGTCGTTCATCTGGGCAAGGGCCGCATCATCAGGTTTGATCACTACGTCCACCCCGTCACCGAGGATGTTCAGTTCGGAGTCCGTGACCAGGGCTGCCACCTCGATCAAGGCGTCGTTCTTGATGTCCAGACCGGTCATTTCGCAGTCGATCCAGACGATTCGTTCGTTAGATATAGGCACCGGACCAGCCTACCGTTTCACCTCCCGGCTGCCTGCCGGTGCTAGGATTTCGGGTACGCGGCGGGACCACTTGCTGTCGTTGTAACCCGCCCCGGCCGGCGTGCAGCCCGCCGGGCAGAACCGCGCCAAGCCAAGAGCGCAAACCCAAGAGATTGGACGATCCTGAGATGACGGCGCCTTTGCCTGCAGCGGGGGAGCTTGTGGCCGTTGACACTGCCGCAACTGTGGCCGAAGTCGATAATCCCCGCTCACCGCTTCTGGCCGGATTCGTGGGCTCGATGTTTATGCTGATCGGATCCCTGGGGGTGGGCTGGTTGGCTCCCGTCTCGGAACTCCGCCGGATGCCCCTGTTCATCTGGATGCGGGCAGAAGCAGGCGGCGTGGCCCTGTCCATCGTTCTGCTGGCGGTAGGCGGAATGCTTCTGGTGCGCGCCTGGCTCCGGTTGGGCCAGCGCGTTCATGTCTGGGGAGAAGAAGCCCGGAAGGCGACACTGATGGCAGTGGTTGCCTGGGGACTGCCCATGATGTTCAGCGTGCCGCTGTTCAGCCGCGACGTGTACGCCTATATCGGCCAGGGCCGCCTGATGGTGGAGGGCTTCAACCCCTACGAGAACGGCATCTCGGCGCTCTCCAACTACTTCCAGCTGGGCGCGGACAAAATGTGGACCGAGGCGCCGGTTCCCTACGGGCAGTTGTTCCTGTGGATCGAGCAGTTCGTTGTGTGGGTGACAAACGTCCAGCCGGAAACCAGCGTGATGCTGTTCCGGCTGGTGGCCGTGGCCGGCGTGGTCCTCTGCGTGATCTATGTGCCGAAGCTTGCCGAGCTCCATGGAGTAAATCCCCACCGGGCCCTCT
The DNA here is from genome assembly GCF_024494415.1 of Pseudarthrobacter sp. R1. Classification (NCBI taxonomy): domain Bacteria; kingdom Bacillati; phylum Actinomycetota; class Actinomycetes; order Micrococcales; family Micrococcaceae; genus Pseudarthrobacter; species Pseudarthrobacter sp. R1. Next base: position 1,231,462 of record NZ_JAMKFI010000008.1, read on the forward strand.
GGCTCACGGCCGCCAACCCGCTCTTCCTTACCAACTTCATTGCCAGCGTCCACAATGACGCCCTCATGATCGGACTGGCCCTGGCAGGCCTTTACTACTCAGCCACCCGCCGCGTGGTCAGGGGCATCGTCCTGGTGACACTCTCGATCGCCGTCAAACCCATCACCATCGTTTTCCTGCCGTTCATCGGTCTCCTGTGGGCAGGGAAAGACGCAGGCTGGCTCCGGAAGTTCGCCTTCTGGGGGCTGACCGCAGGACTGAGCCTGGGGATCCTGGTGTTGATGAGCCTGGTGAACGGGTTCGGCTTTGGCTGGATCAACGGACTTTCCGCTCCGGGCAGCATCTACATCTGGTACGCGCCGGTGGGGCTGATCGGCATGGTGGTCGCCTCACTGGGTAACTCGTTCGGGATGGACGGATGGCTCCTCGCGGGCTGGGTGTTCGACGCCGGGAAGCTGCTGGCGGTGGGGATCGTTGCCTGGCTGATCTTCAGGGGTGAGCACGACCGCCTGATCCGCCGGCTGACCCTTGCGTTTGCGGCGATTGTCCTGCTGGCACCGATGATCCAGTCCTGGTACGTGGTGTGGCTGATTCCGTTGTTTGCCGTGACCGGCATCCGCAACGACTGGCAGGTCAAGGCCCTCTACTTTGTGGTCTCGTTCTTTATGATTTACGCCATTTCGGACCAGCTGGAGGTTTTCCCTTACCTTCAGACCGCGGACCTTGGGCTGGCGCTGGCCCTGGCCCGTGTAGCCGCTGCCGTGACCGGCCTGCTGTTCGGCCTCTACCTGATCTTCTGGGATCCGCGCACCCGAAGCCTCTTCCGGAAGAGTCCCGAACCTGTGGTTGAACGCCCCGTCATTTAGGCAGGTGCTTCAACGCTTCCCGGCGTGACAGCGGGCTCATCCTGTCCCCATGTTCAGCCACGAAATCCGACACCCAGCCCGGCGCGGTCTTGGCGTACTCCCGCAGCGCCCAGCCGATCGCTTTCCTGATGAAGAACTCGGGATCGGAAAGGTTCGCCTCAATGACACGGCGCAGGAGATGGGGATCGGTGTCCCCTTTGGCCTTCAACTGCGCGGTGATCGATGCACGCCTGATCCAGAGGTCCGGGTCGGTGCTCCACTCCAGAATGACCGCCGATACTTCGGTACGGTGTGCCTGCAGAAGCGCGCAGATCCGGCCAGCCACACCGTCGGCGAAGTCCCACCAGGCACCCTGGCGGATGATCTCCTCGTAGACCGGAAGCATCGTCAGGTCCTTGCCCACCAGCTTGCCGAGAGTCAGGTCGATGGCCGCATACCGCTCCTCCCGGAACTCCGCATTGCGCCACAGTTCCAGCACGGTGGCCCGCTGCCCGGCCGCTGAGTCGAAGGGATACCGGGCAACAGCAGCCGCGGTCAGCCGGCGCACCTCCGGTACCCGTACACCTAGGAACGGCATGGAAGATTTCATGTACGCCTGCGCACCGGCAGCACGCACCGGATCCGCCGCTTGCTGAAGCCGGACGCGGATGGCATCGAGCACTTCCCGGTTGACCATGCGGGGATCAGGAGGGGTCGGTCCAGCCCGCCCGGCCCAGCCAGCCCGCACACAGCGAGCTCCATTGATCAGGCCCGGGTTCGCCGTCGGCAAGGCCCAACCCATGGCGTCCGTGCGGAAAGACGTGCAGCTCAGCGGGCACGCCTGCGCTCAGCAGCGCGCCTGCGTAGCCGAGGCTGTGGCTTACCGGTACGGCGGCGTCGTCGGCCGTGTGCCAAAGGAACGCGGGCGGCGTTTCGCCGGTTACCTGCTGTTCTGCTGACAGCTCCGCCAAAACGTTCGACGGCGGCGCCCCGCCAAGGAGGTTGTCCACCGAACCCTGGTGCACTTCCCGGATGTAGGACACCACCGGGTAGCACAGGACGGTGAGGTCGGGGACAGCCCCGGGAACGTCGAGGTCAGCGCTGCCGGTGGCCACCGCGGTGGAAAGCGTTGCCGCGAGGTGTCCGCCGGCGGAAAACCCGAGTACCCCCACGCGTTCCCGGTCAACAGCGAGGCCGTGCGCTCCGCCGCGGATGTGAAGCATTGCCTGCTTTGCGTCCTCGAGCGGCGCCGGGTGCCGGTCAGGGGCAACCCGGTACCGCAGGACAAAAGCGTGAATGCCCAGTCCGGCGAGCCAGTCAGCAACAGGCTCCGCTTCATGGTCGGCCTGGCGGGCGTAGCCGCCCCCCGGGAGGACCAGGACTGCGGGCCGGTCACCGGCCGCGCCGCTGCGGGAGGGGACAGCTGTCAGGCGGGGCGCCACGGTCACGCCGCCGTCTCGGTGCTGCGGCGGAGCGTCACTTCGCCGGCGATCGGATGCGGCTGCACGACGTCGGCCCCTCCCTTTTCCGTACCGCCGGTTCCTGCGTCCCTGGATACCCTTTCCGGCCCTCCGCCGCCCGCGGGGGTTCCCGGGGCTGTGGCACGGGTGGCAAGGCGCCCGATTTCTTCGAGCGGGAGGCGGACCGTGGAGAGTGCGGGGCGGAAATCGCGGAGTGTCTCGATGTCGTCGAAGCCGGCGATGATGGCGTCGCGCGGAATGCGGAGCCCCTGTGAACGGAGGGCAGCCGTGGCGCCGATGGCCATCACGTCATTGACGGCGAAGATGCACAATTTCCTGCCGCCGGCCGCATCCCCGGATCCCGCCTGGCGTTCCTTGATCAGCCCGGCAAGCTTGAGGCCCGCCTCGTAGCCGCCCGCCCGGTTGAAGGCGGTGCGCAGGATGTCCGCAGCTTCGCGCCCGGCCGCGGCGAGACCCTCCTGGAAACCGCGGACCCGGTCGTCGGAGGTGAAGAGCCCCTCCGGGCCGCCGATGATCACAAAGTCGCCGTCCCAGCCGGAGGCAAGTTTGCCCGCCAGCGCTGCGGCGAGTTCCTGGTTCGGCACGGCCACCACGTGGTAGCCCTCCTCCGCCGTCGCACCAACTACCGGGTGGCCCACAACCGCTACCCGGCCGCCGTTGCGGCAATACCTGTCCAGTTCGGCCGCCAGTTCCGCATTGCCCTCCTGGTTCTCCGGCTGGGACGAGCGGGAACCTGCAATCACGATGGAGTCGGCGCGGCGGGCGGCAAAGGCTGCCACGGCTTCCTTCTCTTCTGCAGGAGCTCCGCCGGTGGTGGCCAGCAGGACCATTTTGCGCTGCTCACGTGCTGCTTCCTGCACGCCCCGGGCAATGGCGGCGAAGTAGGGGTCGGCGATGTCGTGGACAATCAGGCCGATCAGACCGGAGCTGGACTTCGCCAGGCCCTGTGCCTGCGCATTGGGAATGTAGCCAAGGGAGTCAGCGGCCTGCCGGACCCGGTCCGCGATGTCCGGGCCGGGCTTGCGCGCGGAACCATTGAGGACACGCGAGGCGGTGGCTGGCGACACGCCGGCGAGCCGCGCCACCTCGGTAAGGGTACTTGCAGCCACAGCAACTCCTGGAGGCTTTAAAGGGACAGTAAGCGTGCTCACATTATGGCAGTTTTGAACCCTTTCCGGAAAGCGCTTGCCAATACGTCTGCCCCGGTGCATCATGGATGTAGTGGGAATGCGCTTTCCCAATCAGCTTGAGTACTACTGCTCACTCACCGTGGAGGAAACATGGGCTTCGAAACTAAGACGATCCGCATCGCCATGAACGGCATCACCGGCCGGATGGGCTACCGCCAGCACCTGCTGCGCTCCATCCTCCCCATCCGGGACGCCGGCGGCTTCACCCTGGAGGACGGTACCCGCATCCAGGTTGAGCCCATCCTGGTGGGCCGCAACGAAGCCAAGATCCGCGAACTCGCGGAAAAGCACAAGGTCTCCGAATGGAGCACCGACCTCGACGCCGTCATCAACGATCCCACCGTCGACATTGTTTTTGACGCCTCCATGACCAGCCTTCGTGCTGCCACCCTGAAGAAGGCCATGCTCGCCGGCAAGCACATCTTCACGGAAAAGCCCACGGCCGAGACCCTCGAAGAAGCCATCGAACTGGCCCGCATCGGCAAGGAAGCCGGCGTGACCGCGGGCGTTGTCCACGACAAGCTGTACCTGCCCGGCCTCGTCAAGCTCCGCCGCCTGGTGGACGAAGGCTTCTTCGGCCGCATCCTTTCCATCCGCGGCGAATTCGGCTACTGGGTCTTCGAAGGCGACGTCCAGGCTGCGCAGCGCCCGTCCTGGAACTACCGCAAGGAAGACGGCGGCGGAATGACCACGGACATGTTCTGCCACTGGAACTACGTCCTTGAAGGCATCATCGGCAAGGTCAAGAGCGTCAACGCCAAGACCGCCACCCACATCCCCGCCCGCTGGGACGAAGCCGGTAAGGAGTACAAGGCCACCGCCGACGACGCCTCCTACGGCATCTTCGAACTCGAGACCCCGGCCGGCGACCCGGTCATCGGCCAGATCAACTCCTCCTGGGCGGTCCGCGTCTACCGGGACGAGCTCGTGGAATTCCAAATCGACGGCACCCATGGTTCCGCCGTGGCAGGCCTGAACAAGTGCGTTGCCCAGCAGCGTGCGCACACTCCGAAGCCGGTCTGGAACCCGGACCTGCCCGTCACGGAATCCTTCCGCGACCAGTGGCAGGAAGTGCCTGCCAACGCCGAGCTGGACAACGGCTTCAAGCTGCAGTGGGAAGAGTTCCTCCGCGACGTCGTTGCCGGCCGCGAACACCGCTTTGGCCTGCTGTCCGCCGCCCGCGGTGTTCAGCTCGCAGAGCTCGGCCTGCAGTCCAACGACGAACGCCGCACCCTCGACATCCCGGAGATCACGCTCTAATGACCTCACTTATCCTTCCCTCCCACGACGGCGGCACCAGGGAATACCGGCTGCAGGGCGCTACGTCCTGGGCCCGTCCCGCCGCCCCGCTGACAGCCCGCCGCGCCTACGCCGCAGCACACGTCATCCCCGAGGTCCTGGCAGACAACACCCCCGGCGCCCCGGCCCGGCTCGACTGGGAAGCCACCATGGCCTACCGCCACGAGCTGTGGTCCTACGGCCTCGGTGTTGCCGATGCCATGGATACCGCCCAGCGCGGCATGGGCCTGGACTGGGCCGCCACGCAGCAGCTCATCAAGCGCACCGGAGTCGAGGCTGCCTCGGTGGTCTCGTCCGGCAACGCGGCCACGGCCGGCAAGTCGGTCCGGGACCTCGTCTCCTGCGGCGCCGGCACGGACCAACTGGACATCGATTCCCTTCCCGTGGGCGAAGCCGGACTCAAGGCTGTCCTCGAGGCGTACCGCGAGCAGATCGCCGTCATCACCGAGGCCGGTCCCAAGGTCATCATCATGGCCTCGCGGGCCCTCGCCAAGGTGGCCAGCGGTCCCGAGGACTACCTGAAGGTGTACTCCACCCTGCTGCAGGAAGTGGACCAGCCGGTCATCCTGCACTGGCTCGGCACCATGTTCGATCCCGCCCTCGCAGGCTACTGGGGTTCGGATGACGTCGCGACAGCCACGGACACGTTCCTCGGGCTCATCAAGGACAACGCGGCGAAGGTGGATGGGGTCAAGGTCTCCCTGCTCGACGCCAGCCACGAGGTGGCCCTCCGCGCTGCGCTGCCCGAAGGCGTCCGCCTCTACACCGGCGACGACTTCAACTACCCCGAGCTGATCGACGGCGACGGCAGCCACCACTCGGACGCCCTGTTGGGCATCTTCGCCGCCATCTACCCGGCGGCTTCGGTGGCCCTGCAGAACTACGATGCCGGCAACGCTGTGAAGGCCCGGGAGATCCTGGACTCTACCCGGGAACTGGGCAAGCACATCTTCAGCGCCCCCACCTTCTACTACAAGACCGGCATCGCGTTTATGTCCTGGCTCAACGGCAAGCAGCAGGGCTTCCAGATGGTGGGCGGCCTGCACTCCGGCCGCTCCGTGTGCCACCTCGCCAGGACGTTTGAACTGGCAGACCAGGCCGGACTGCTCCGGGATCCGGCACTCGCCGCTTTCCGGATGTCTGACTACCTGCGGATCAACGGGGTAGGGGTATGAGCGACTTCTCCCGCCTCGCCATCAACAGCGCCACCACCAAGAAGTGGACCCTCGCCCAGGTCGTCGAGGGCTGCGTCAACGCCGGGATCCCGTCCATCGGGCCCTGGCGGGACCGGGTTGAGGAAGCCGGCCTGGACAAGGCGGCGCGCCTGATCAAGGACGCCGGTTTGCGCGTCTCCTCCCTGTGCCGCGGCGGATTCCTCACCGCTGCCGACCCCGAGGGGCAGGCCGCCGCGCTGGCCGACAACCGCGCCGCCATCCTGGAGGCTGTGGCCCTGGGGACCAAGGAACTGTTCCTTGTTGTCGGCGGACTGGCGCCGGGGGAGAAGGACGTGGTGGCCGCGCGCCGGCGCGTCGCGGACCGCCTCGCCGACCTCGCTCCTTTTGCGGAGGAAAACGGCGTCCGCCTGGTCCTCGAGCCGCTGCACCCGATGTACGCGGCGGACCGTGCCCTGATCTCCACGCTGGGGCAGGCCCTGGACCTTGCAGCGCCGTTCGACTCCTCAACGGTGGGCGTTGCGGTTGATACCTTCCATGTCTGGTGGGATCCCGAGCTCAAAGCCCAGATTGAACGTGCCGGCCGGGAGAACCGCATTGCCTCCTACCAGGTGTGCGATTTCAACATGCCCATCGCCGCCGATCCGCTGCTGTCCCGTGGATACATGGGCGACGGCGTAGTGGACTTTGCCACCATCGGCACCTGGGTGCGGGATGCCGGCTACACCGGTGACATCGAAGTGGAAATCTTCAATCAGGACATCTGGGACACGGACGGCAACACCGTCCTGGCCACAGTGAAGGGGCGCTACGCGGAGCTCGTCCTCCCGTACGCCTGACACGTTCCGCAGGTCCTGATCCAGACCGCGGGCTCCTGCTACGTCACGGCAGGAGCCTGCGCCCCACCAATAAAGGACCCGGCCCGCCATCGGCGGTCCGGGTCCTTTTGTGTACGCCCAGCATGGGCATTCGCTTGGAGGTGAAAGTCCTCTGAAGGAGAAGGTGGTTTAACTTCTAGCCAATGGCAACTGCGTCATCGTGAGGTGGGGTGGGAAGGAAGCCGGAGGCAAATCCCTGCACCGAGGGACACGAACCGCATAGAAGGCATGCAAGCTCGGGATCAGGCCGGATCTGGCCTATCAATGGGGCAACAGCAGCCGAGCCTACTGGCGGGTCGCGAAGTCGCCCATCCTCCACAGGGCCCTGCCAACCGAGTACTGGGCAGGGCAAGGCCTCACTCTCTTTCGCACTGCATGGGATCGCTTTCAAACGACCTAGCGAACCGCCGTATGCGAGGCCCGCACGTACGGTGGTGTGAGAGGTGGGTCGGGAAACCCGACCCACCTACTCGATTGGTGAGGATACCTAGGCGTACAGCGAGGCGCACCTGCGGTAGCGGGCCAGCACCCCGCCGTCGTCCTGCCCTGCGGGGAGGTCGACGGCGTCGAGCGCCCACTGCGGAAAATGCCCGGTGAGTGCCGCGGCGGCCTGGCGTGCGGCGCCGTCGGCTACGTATTCCCCGGGACGCGGCACGGTGACCTCGATTCCCAGCAGCTGCGCTGCCGCCTCCTGCACGGCCGCGGACTGTGCCCCGCCGCCCACCAGGATGATCCGCCTGGCCTCGACTCCCTGCTGCTGGAGGGCCGCCAGCCCGTCCGCCAGCGAGCACACCACGCCTTCGACGGCGGCGCGGGTCAGATTGGCCGGGGTGTAGTTGCGGCGGGTAATCCCATGCAGGGATCCTGTGGCGTCGGGCAGGTTTGGCGTCCGCTCGCCGTCGAAATAGGGCACGAGGGTCAAGCCCCCGGCACCACTTTCGGCGGAGAGCGCCAGCTCGGTGAACTCCGGCAGGCTGACGTCCAGCAGGGCTGCGGTGGCATCAAAAACCCGGGTGGCGTTGAGCGTGCACACCAGCGGCAGGTAATTCCCGGCGGCGTCCGCAAACCCTGCCACCAGCCCGGACGGGTCGGCGGCGGCTGTACCGGACACGGCAAAGACCGTTCCGGACGTGCCCAGTGACATCACCACATCGCCGACGCCGGCACCAACACCCAGTGCCGCTGCGGCGTTGTCCCCGGCGCCGGCGGCCACGAGGGCGCCGGCGGGAGTCTTGCCTGCGACGTCCAGCGGGCCCAGCACTTCGGGCAGCAGCGGGACGTGCCCCAGTGACCGCTCCAGGACGTCCGGAAGGTACCGGCCTGCCGCCGTCGAATAATAGCCTGTACCGGAGGCGTCCGACCGGTCCGTGGTCAAGGCCTCGAGGCTTCCCGGTCCGCTGCCTTCGCCGTTGCCCAGCAGCCGCCAGGTCAGCCAGTCGTGCGGCAGGCAGACCGCCGCAACCTTCGCCGCGTTCTCCGGCTCATTTTCAGCCAGCCAGTGCAGCTTCGTGAGCGTCAGCGACGCAACCGGGACAGTACCCATGGCACCGGCCCAGTAGCTGGCGCCGGCGGCAGGGTCGCCGTCACCCGCGGTGCGGATCAGCTCCAGTGCCGCACCGGCACTGCGCGTGTCATTCCACAGGAGCGCAGGCCGGATCACCCGGCCGTCACTGTCCAGGCAGACCATGCCGTGCTGCTGGCCGCCCACCGAAACCGCTGCGACGTCCTCCAGTCCGCCGGCCTTTGCGATCGCCTCCTGCAGGGCTGCCCACCAGTGGTCCGGGTGGATTTCGGTGCCCTCCGGGTGGCTGGCCCTGCCTTCGCGGACAAGTGCTCCGGTGTCCGCATCACGGATCACCACTTTGCAGGACTGCGTGGAGCTGTCGATACCTGCTACGAGTGCCATGGTCAGCGTGCGTTGAGGAGGTGTTCGATGGCGAGCTGGTTGAGGCGGACGAAGGCGAAGGAGCGTTCGGCTGCTTTGTCGGCGTCGAAGTCTTCGAACGCGGCGGTGTCGTTGAGCAGGTCGGTGGCGGTTTCGCCGGCGGTGAGGGTGGTTTCGCCGAGTTCGAAGACGCCGGAGGCGGTGAGGGCTTCCTGGACCTGGGGGTCGGCGCGGAACGCGGTGGCGCGTTCTTTCAGGAGCAGGTACATGGCCATGTTGGCTTTGGCGGATTCCCAGACGCCGTCGTAGCCGTCGGTGCGGGAGGGCTTGTAGTCGAAGTGCCGCGGGCCCTCGTAGCGGGGGCCGCCGTTGGGGAAGCCGTTTTCGAGCAGGTCCACGTGGGGAAGCCGTTTTCGAGCAGGTCCACGGTGAAGAAGGCGCTGGTGAGGTCGCCGTGGCCGAAGACGAGGTCCTGGTCGTACTTGATGCCGCGCTGGCCGTTGAGGTCGATGTGGAACAGCTTGCCTGCCCACAGGGCCTGGGCGATGCCGTGGGTGAAGTTCAGCCCGGCCATCTGCTCGTGCCCGGTTTCGGGGTTCAGGCCCACGATGTCGCCGTGTTCGAGCTGGGCGATGAACGCCAGGCCGTGCCCGACGGTGGGCAGGAAGATATCGCCCCGGGGTTCGTTGGGCTTGGGCTCCAGAGCGATCCGCAGGTTGTAGCCCTTGTCCTTGATGTACGCGGCGGCGGTGTCCACGCCCTCACGCATCCGGTCCAGGGCCGCGGAGAGGTCCTTGGACGCGTCGTATTCGCTGCCCTCACGACCGCCCCACATCACAAACGTTTCGGCGCCGAACTCGGCGGCGGAATCGATGTTCCGCAGGACCTTGGACAGGGCGAAGCGGCGGATGGAGCGGTCGTTGGAGGTGAACCCGCCATCCTTGAACACCGGGTGGCTGAACAGGTTGGTGGTCACCATCGGGACCTTCAACCCTGTCTCGGCGAGGGCCGCCTTGAAATTCTTCAGGATCAGCTCCCGCTCCGAGGACGTGGCCTCAAACGGGACCAGGTCATTGTCATGGAACGTGATGCCGTACGCGCCCAGCTCCGCGAGCCGATGCACCGCCTCCACTGGATCCAGCGCCGCGCGGGTCGCAACACCGAACGGGTCAGCACCGGTCCAGCCAACAGTCCAAAGGCCAAAAGTGAACTTGTCAGAAGGGGTGGGGGAAAGAGTCATGATGCGTCCTTGCACTAGTGGTACCGCCGTCGGTCCGGCGGGTTAGTTCATCGCTTGAACTATATAAGCGTGATTACGCTAAGGTCAATAGCAAAGGGAACGCAACCCACGGTCCCGCATCGAGTACGAGGAGGCCGGCCATGGCGACCACGGCAACAGCGACAGCGTCCGACGCCGCCACCCCGGGGAGCATGGGCGACGTGCGCCGAAGCAACCTTGCCCTCGTCCTGGGCACAGTTGCACAGTCCCCGGCCGGGTTCCACCTGACCCGGGCGCAGATTGCAGCAGCCACGGGACTGACCAAGGCCTCGGTGTCGAGCATTGTCCTCGACCTTCTCGAAGCGGGAATTTTGCACGAAATTGGCCTGAACCCCCAGGGCGAGCGCGGCCGGCCGGGCGTCGGACTGGAATTGAACCCCGCACGGGGCGTGATGGGTATGGAAATCAACGTCGACTACATCGCTGCCGGCGCCACCAGTCTTTCCGGGGCCGTGGTGGTGCAGGAGATTCGTGAACGGGACAACCGCGACACTGCAAGTGCACCTGTGATGGCTGCCCTCGCTTCGTTGGCCGCCGAGGTGCGGGCGGCGGCCGCGGCCAAAGGCATGGAGGTTCTGGGCGGAGGACTGGCTGTTCCCGGACTCGTGGATGCAGGCAGCGCAACTGTCATCACTGCCCCCAACCTGGGGTGGGTGGATGTAAAGCTGGATGTTGCCCGGCTGCTTCCCGGCCTGCCGTTGGGTGTCACGCTGTTCAATGAGGCCAATGCTGCCGCCCTCGCCGAACTGGCCCACGGTCCCCACCGCAAGCAGGACTTCCTCTTCATCTCCGGCGAAGTGGGTGTTGGCGGCGGGCTGGTCATCAGGTCGGAGCTTTTCACCGGCCCGGAAGGGCACGCCGGGGAGGTGGGCCATATTGTGGTCGACCCTGAAGGCAGACCATGCTCGTGTGGTGGAACGGGCTGCCTGGAGACGATAGCCGGGCAGGACGCGATTTTTGCCGCCGCGGGAATTGAAGGAAAGCGGCAGGCGAGGTCGGAAAGCATGTCCGCCCTGGTGGAGGCGCTTGCTGCGGAGAAGCCGGACGCAGTGCTGGCCGTGCAGCGCGCCGGGCGGTCGCTGGGCGTCGCGATTGCCTCTACGTCACGGGTTACCAACATCAGGGCTGTTGTGCTCGGCGGGCACTTCGCCGTCCTCGAGCATTGGCTGCGCCCGCCGTTGGTCGAAAGCCTCAGCAAGTACGCACCCGGAAAAGTACTCCCGAAAAACATCACCACTGCCGCTGTGGGGGAGGGCGGAGCCCTGCTGGGTGCCGCGGGCAGCGTAGTCCGTTCCCTCCTGGAGGCGCCGCACCGGCTCCACTCCTAACGTCTTGCCGCGCTACTGGCGCGCATGGGAGCCGGGGCGGACAATGGGAGCACCGTGCAGTGACTGTTTGGAGCCGTCATGCGCCGATCCACCGGCTGGCTGAAACACCACAGGCTTTTGGCTTTTTTTGTCCTGACCTACGCGATCTCCTGGGCGTCGTGGCCCGCTTACGCATCAGGACTGATTCCCCGTATGGAATTCCTGCCGGTGGGCCCGCTTGCCGCGGCGATCATCGTCATCGCCCTGGCCGAGGGCCGTGCCGGCTTCCGCACGTGGGGACGGCGGCTCGTACGTTGGCGCGTCGGGTGGGTGTGGTACGCCGTCGCGCTGCTCCTCCCCGCCGTGCTTGTCCTGGCGGCGGGGCTCATAACTATGGCGCTCGGGGCTTCCGCTCCGGGCCTGGCCCAGCTGACGTGGGGCGGGCTGCTGACGGTTTTCGCCGTCCGCCTGGTCAATCCGCTGGACGGGCCACTGGGCGAAGAACCCGGGTTCCGCGGCTACGCCCTCCCGCTGCTCCAGGTGTCCCGTCCTCCGCTGGTGTCCGCAGCCATTCTGGGCGTCCTCGTGGCCCTGTGGCACCTGCCGCTGGTCCTCTTTAGCGGGCTAAGCCTCATAGGACTGCCGACGACGTTTGCCATTACCTTCCTCTACGTGTGGCTTTTCAACCGCACGGGCGGCAGCGTCCTGCTGACGCTCCTGTTCCACAACAGCCAGGGCACGTTCACCATGGGTTCCTTCGGCTTCACCGGCGCCGAAGCCACCCGCGTGGAATTGATCTACTTCGTCGTCGTCGTTCTCGCCGTTCTGGCCACTGTGGCGCTGGACCGCGGGGCCTGGCGCAAGGCACCGCGCCGTGCCACCGCCGTCGGCGCCTTCTCCCTAAGGAAGCGTCCGCTATGACCACACCCCTGGTTATAGCTGCCGGCCACACCGCGCGTGTTTCCGGCGTTGTTTTTGCCGCTGTTGACGTGGCCCGCCTGCTGACTGCCGACCGGAGCCTCGACCGCATCGAGATGATGAGGCAGGGACCCTTCCAACTGGCCAACGCTTTGTATTGGGTGGTGTTCATCGGACTTGTTCTTGCCCTGGTGTCCGTCTACTTCAGGCTCGGCGGCCGGGCGGGAGGCCTGGGCGCCGTCGCATTCTGCTTCGCGCTCGTGGGCACCCTGGACATGGCCGGCAACATGTGGTTCGACGGCTTCGCCGCCCCCTGGATCGCAGACGTCGCCCCCGATGCCATCATTGCAGGAGGGTCCGGAATGCTGGCGATCGGCGGATTTTCCAGTTACGTGCTCTTCGCCCTCGGCTGGATGGTCTTCGGCATGGCAGGCTGGCGTTCGCACATGTTCCCCGCCTGGACTGGCGCGCTGTTCGTTGTGGCAGGAGTCATTGGCTTCAACGCGGGACTGCCACCCTACGGCATTCCGATAGGCCTGGTGGTGGCAACACTGGGTTGGTGGATCATTCGCACAGGCGCCCCGGCCACCTTCTCGACACCAAATCCGGGCAGCGGCTCTGACCTGCGTTTCCGTACGTCAGAGCCACTTCCCGAAGTGCCCCAGGAGGGAATCGAACCCCCGACCGGCGGATTAGAAGGCCGCTGCTCTATCCCCTGAGCTACTGAGGCAATGGCTTCGGAGCTCAAATCCGGCGCCGCAAAAAGTCTACATTGCCCGCAGTCCCGGTGCTGTCACAGGTACGCAACCGCGACTGTTCCTCCACAGACGGCGGAGGAGGGCCCGTTATGCACATATGCAAGGCGAAGCCTCCCGTGTGGTCCCGCACGGGCGGGATGCTGGTCTTGCCTGCTAGGGCATCACCACATGAAGACAAGGACGTAAAGATGAGCGACACCATAACGATCCGGGGCTTCGTTGCCACCGAGATCAAAAGCTCCACCACGCCGGGGGGAGTGGCCACGGCTTCTTTCCGCATTGGGTCCAATTCCCGCCGCTTCGACAAGCAATCGGGCACCTGGGGTGATGGCCACACGAATTGGTTCACGGTCCAGGGCTACCGCCACCTTGCAGGCAGCATGGGTTGCAGCATTAGGAAAGGCCAGCCGGTCATCGTGGTTGGCAAGTTGAAGATCCGCAGTTGGGAAAAGGACGGCCGGGTCTACTACTCACACGTCATAGATGCTGACGCCGTGGGCCACGACCTCACGTGGGGTACGGCCAACTTCATCCGGTCCTCCACCAAACCAATCCTGTCGCTCGTGGACCAGGAGGCTCCCATCGAGGCCGAACCCCGTTCCGGCGCGGACGGACCGTTCGACGAGCCGGAGGACAGCGAAGAAGACCTGGACGACGCCGGTGATCCTGCTGCAGCCTTCGTCGAGGACAGCAATGGCGACCTTCTTGCCCTGGATCTGGAAACGGGGGAACTCGCCGAATCCGGAGTCTAGGAATTTCCTGTATCAACGTCCCCCTTGGATCCCTGGGCGGGCAGGACCGCGGCACCCCCCCGGCCGCGCCCTGCCCGCCCAGGTTGTGAGCGACCGCCGGACCACATGGCAGAATGACAGCATGCGGACCAGCCCTGACCACCGGCAGAACAGTACGGCCGGCGCATCCACGGCCACTCCTTCCGCTTCACGGCACCTTGCCGCACACCGCGTGCTGGCGGCCGTCACGGGCGCCGCACTGGTAGCCGGCTTGTCGGCGTGCGTGGGCGGGGTGACCGGCGCCCAGCCTGGTGCGGCTGAACCGGCAACTGCGGCGTCACCTAGTGCTGCGTCCCCCGACCCGGCCCCGTCCACCGGCCCCGGGTCCTCCGAAGCCCCGGCCGAGCCGCTGGCGGAGACATCCGGAGGGCAACTGACTGATAGCCAGGCCGCCGCCACCGAAACGGTCAAGAAAACCGTCACGGACGCCCTGGGCCGGCTGGCGGCGGGATCTCCCAAACCCGCTACCGCGCAGGTGACCGAAGCCCTGACCGGAGCGGGAGTGAACCCGGCGGCATTGCAGGTCTCGCAGAGCCGGACCCCCACCGGCCTGGAAGCCGACGCCATCGAAGCCTCCGTGCTCCAAGGCAGCGACTGTGTCATCGGCCAGGTCCGCGACGGTGCCGTCACAGTGACGGTCCTGCCGGTACTCGCCAGCGGCAAGTGCTTCGTAGGCTCCTGATCATGGTTCGCCGAATGTGAGATATGCCCGCCAACCCACTAGATTTGGAACCATGGCGGAATTTATCTACACAATGACCAAGGCCCGCAAAGCCGTTGGCGAAAAACTCATTCTTGATGACGTAAGCATGTCCTTCTTTCCCGGCGCCAAGATCGGTGTTGTGGGCCCGAACGGTGCCGGTAAGTCCACCATCCTTAAGATCATGGCCGGGCTGGACACCCCCTCCAACGGTGAAGCCCGGCTCAGCCCCGGCTACAGCGTTGGCATCCTCCTTCAGGAACCACCCCTGAACGAAGAGAAAACCGTTTTGGGCAACGTCCAGGAGGGCGTCGGGGAGATCTACGGCAAGATCCAGCGCTTCAACGAAATCTCCGAGGAAATGGCCAGCCCCGACGCTGACTACGACACCCTCCTCGAAGAGATGGGACACCTGCAGGAAGCCATCGACGCCGCAGACGCCTGGGACCTGGACTCGCAGCTGGAGCAGGCCATGGACGCGCTCCGCTGCCCGCCGGCGGACGCCGACGTCACCAACCTTTCCGGTGGTGAGCGGCGCCGCGTGGCCCTGTGCAAGCTGCTCCTCCAGAAGCCGGACCTGCTGCTCCTGGACGAACCCACCAACCACCTGGACGCAGAAAGCGTGCTGTGGCTCGAACAGCACCTGTCCACGTATGCAGGCGCTGTCCTGGCCGTCACCCACGACCGTTACTTCCTGGACCACGTGGCCGAATGGATCGCCGAAGTGGACCGCGGCCACCTGTACCCCTACGAGGGCAACTACTCCACGTACCTGGAGAAGAAGCGCGCCCGTTTGGAAATCCAGGGTAAGAAGGATGCCAAGCAGGCTAAGCGCCTCAGCGAGGAACTGGAATGGGTCCGGTCCAACGCCAAGGGCCGCCAGACCAAGTCCAAGGCCCGCCTCGCCCGCTATGAGGAAATGGCGGCAGAAGCCGACAGGACCCGCAAGCTTGACTTCGAAGAAATCCAGATCCCGCCGGGACCCCGCCTGGGTGGCCTGGTGCTGGAGGCAAAGAACCTGCAGAAGGGCTTCGAAGACCGGACCCTGATCGACGGACTGTCCTTCAGCCTGCCCCGCAACGGTATCGTCGGCGTCATCGGCCCCAACGGCGTCGGCAAGACCACGCTCTTCAAGACCATCGTCGGACTGGAGCCGCTCGACGGCGGCGACCTGAAGATCGGTGACTCCGTCAAGATCTCCTACGCGGACCAGAGCCGCGGCGGCATCGACCCCAACAAGACCCTGTGGGAGGTCGTCTCGGACGGCCTGGACTTCATCCAGGTTGGCCACGTGGAAATGCCGTCCCGCGCGTACGTTGCCGCTTTCGGGTTCAAGGGCCCGGACCAGCAGAAGAAGGCCGGTGTGCTCTCCGGTGGTGAGCGCAACCGCCTGAACCTTGCCTTGACCCTCAAGCAGGGCGGCAACCTGCTGCTCCTCGACGAGCCCACCAACGACCTCGATGTTGAAACCCTCAGCAGCCTGGAAAACGCGCTGCTGGAATTCCCGGGCTGCGCCGTGGTGGTCTCGCACGACCGCTGGTTCCTGGACCGGGTGGCCACGCACATCCTGGCCTACGAAGGTGACGAGGAAAACCCGTCCAAGTGGTACTGGTTCGAGGGCAACTTTGAATCCTATGAGGAGAACAAGGTGGAGCGGCTGGGTCCGGACGCGGCCAAGCCGCACCGGGTCACGCACCGCCGCCTAACCCGCGACTGAGCCAAACCACGACTGAGCCAACCCGCGCCGAAAGGCGCTGGCGCGACAGGCAATAAACAGGCCGGCACCCTCAGGGGTGCCGGCCTGTTTGCGTCGTCCGGAACAAAGCGCTGCCGTCTACTCCCGGGAAGCCTTGCGGATCTGGTGCTCCATGACCTTGGATTGGAAGGCGCCCACCACCTTGTTTTTCAGGTCCGAAGGCACGCGGACCATCCCTTCCTGGGCCACCGACGCCACGTGCTGGCCGGCCTGGTTGAAGATCTTGCCCGTCGCCAGCCCGCGGGCGCCCTGTGCGCTTGGTGATTCCTGGACGTACAGCAGCCATTCATCCACCCGGGCCGGGCGGTGCCACCACATTGCGTGGTCCAGGCTGGCAACGTTCATCCCGGGAGTGATCCAGCTCAGCCCATGGCGTCGCAGGATCGATTCCAGCAGGGTGTAGTCGCTGGCGTAGGCCAGGGCCGCACGGTGCAGGTTGGGGTTGTCCGGCATGGGACCGAACGTCTTCATCCACACGGCATTGCGTGCTGCCCGCTCACCGTTCGCTGACACGTACAGCGGAGGATCCACGTGCCGGATGTCGAAAGGCCGTTCATACGCCCAGTGCCGCGCCACCGGATGGTCGAACTTGCCCAGCAGGTCCGCTGTGCTGGGCAGGGACTCGGGGTCGGGAATCCCGCTGGGCATCACGGACTCGTGCTCGACGCCCTCGTCCTCGCCCTGGAAGGAGGCGATCATTGACAGGATGGGCACGCCTTCCTGGTAGGCATGGACCCGCCGTGCCGAGAAGGACCGGCCATCCCGGAGGCGCTGCACACCGAACGTGATGGGCTTGTTCGCGTCGCCGGGGCGAAGGAAGTAGCCGTGCATGGAATGGACAAAGCGGTCCGGATCCACCGTCCTGAATGAGGCAACAAGTGACTGCGCCAGCACCTGTCCGCCGAAGACCCGGTGATGGGGCTGCTGCTGCGACGGGCCCAGGAAGATGTCCTCGTCCGTCCGTGCTCCCTCCAGCTCACCAAGGTCAAGAAGGGAGATAAGCGATGAGGTGGGGTCTCCGCTGGGGAGCGCCAGGAGTCCGGCGTCGGCTTCAGTCATGGTTCGACTCTAGACGGCGCCCCGGCACTGCTCAACAAAGGTACAGCCGGTAGTGTTCTTGGTGTGTCTGATCTACTCACCTCGTCCTTCCGTTTCGCCGATCCCCGCGATCTCGCCGACCTGAAGACCTTCGCCGCACGCGCCAAGTCCATTGACGACGGCGCCATCCGCCTTCAGGCCGCGGGTTCCGTTCTCGCCGCGTACGTCTGTGTGCTGCGGCCACGGGTGCTCGGCGAATCGACCCCCACGATCCTCGGACCGCGCACCATGGCGCTGGCGGAGCCGTCCGGAACTGACGTCACAGTCCCTCTCGCGGCAGTTCTTGACCGGCTTGCGCGTGCAGGGGAGGACGACGTCGAACTGCCGGTTCCGCCGTCCACCGTCACTGAGTCCTGGACCGGCGTCGGCGCGCCCAGGAGCGGGTGGGAGCTGCTGGGTTCACGCAGCGATGCAGAGTTGCGGCGTGCCGCAGAGGCGGGCATCGCTGAAGTGGCCGGAATCGTGCCGGACAGGCCCGGCGCGTTGATCGTCAACAACGCCCGGGCAATCGTCTGGGGCAGGGAGCTTGATGATTCCGGACTGCCGGCAGGCGCCGCCTTTGCAGCACTCACTCTGGGCTTCCTCGCCGACGGCGACCAGCAGCTTTACCGCGCCGGCCGCTGGTTCCGGCTCACGGGTCCACGCGGACACGTCCTCGCCCGGACGGGAAGCGGACTGCTCTAACGGCAGGCCGCAGCGACCGGATTGAGGGCAGCAAGCACCGCCGCTGCCGCAGGGAACTCCGTCACTGCCCGGCCGGGCTGTTCACCATGGACAAGGCTGCGCGCTCCATGTAATCCCAGAGGGTTCCCTCGTACAGGGGCGGGAGTTCCAGTGCGTCCACAGCTGTGCGCATGTGGAAGAGCCAGCGGTCCTTGGCCTCCGGCGTCACCTTGAAGGGCATGTGGCGCATGCGCAGCCGGGGATGGCCGCGCTCTTCCCCATACGTGGTGGGGCCGCCCCAATACTGCTCCAGGAACATCAGGAACCTGCGCTTGGCGGGCACCAGGTCCTCTTCGGGGTACATCGGCCGCAGCAGCGGATCCGTCGCCACGCCGTCGTAAAAGACATCGATCAGCTTGACGAACGTTTCATGGCCGCCCACAGCGTCATAGAAGTTGTCGGTGTAGCCGGGCTGGCTGAACGGATCGTTCTGCATCAGCTGGCGGGGCCGCTGCGGTTCGATGGGGATGGTCATTGCTAGTCTCCGGCCTTCTGGTCCGTCTTTTTCGGTTCGGCGTGATCGGTGCCCTGGTCCGTGGTCCCGTCCGGCGACTCGTGCAGCGGCACGTAGTTGCCCTGTGAACGGTTGCCGACGCGGAGGATCTCGCCGTTCCGGAGGTACCAGATGGCGCCGTCGTCGGACCGTACGCGCGTGATGCGCAGGCCCATGGACTCCACCACACCAACAACCTCGCTGGTTTCGATCACATCGCCGATTCCGTACTGGTCTTCAATGGTAATAAAAATCCCGGCCAGGAAGTCGCGGATCAGCTGCTGGGCACCAAAACCGATGGCCACACCCAGGATGCCCACGCTGGTAAGGAGGGGGGTGATGTTAATGTCCAGGTTCTGCAGGACGTACATGCTGGTGATGACCACCACCAGCACACCGACGATGCTGTTCAGCAGCGACCCGATGGTTTCGGCGCGCTGCACCCGCCGCTCATGGTCCAGTGCCCGCAGGGCCGGTGCCGCCCATTTAAAGGTGGGCCTCTTGAAAAAATTGCTGCCTGCCGCCACGCGGCTGGTGATGCGGGAGATCACAAAAGTGGCAACCAGCCAAACGGCAACGCCCACGCCGAGGCTGATCACGATGCCCGTGATGCTGATGCCGTCCGGTTCGGTGGTGGCGGAAGGAATGATTGACAACATACTGACCATAGGGGGGAAGTACTCCTGGGGTTCGCCGGCGGTGCCGGGATGCGGGGGCCCGAGCGCCGGTTACGCCCGGCGCGGAAGGCTCTGTTCTCCTTCAACCCTAGCGCCGTAGCGTAGCCGCATGCGCATTCTTGTCCTGGGCGGAACCGCCTTCCTGTCCGCAGAAATCGTCCGCCAGGCAGTCGCCAGGGGGCACGAGGTAACCTGCCTCGCCCGCGGCTCGGCTGCTGATCCGCCAGGGGGAGCGGCGTGGCTGAAAGCCGACCGCTCGCTGGGCGCAGAAGCCTACGACGGCGTTGAGGGGGAGTGGGACGAGGTCATCGATGTCGCCCGCGATCCCGTGCCGGCGTCAGCAGCGCTGGACGCCCTCGCAGGCAGGGCAGCCCACTGGACATTCGTCTCCAGCTGCTCCGTCTACGCCGATGCTGCGGTGCCCGGCGCAGCCGAGGACGCCGCCCTCCTCCCGGCGTTGGCGCAAGGGACTCCTTCGACGCCGGAGAATTACGGTGAGTCCAAGGCCGCCATTGAGGCGGCAACCCTTACAGCGGCCAGCGGGAAGGCCCACCTGTGCCGTGCAGGCCTGATCGGGGGACCAGGCGACGGCTCGGACCGCTACGGTTACTGGCCCGCCCGGTTCGCCAGGGACAACAGCCCTGCCATCGTTCCGGATATAGCCGATCACGCAACACAGGTCATCGACGTACGGGACCTTGCCGCCTGGATCCTGCTTGCCGCGGAGCAGGGGATCACCGGGGCACTGAACGCGCTGGGGGACCAGGTCCCCTTCGGGGAGTACATCAGCGCGTCCAGGCAGGCGGCGGGCCATGACGGAGACGTGGTCCCCGCAGCCGGGGACTGGCTGGCGGACCAGGGCGTCAGCTGCTGGGCGGGGCCCGATTCGCTGCCGCTGTGGCTCCCGCCCGGGCACGAGGGGTTTATGGCCAGGAGCAACAAGGCCGCGGTGGACGGCGGCCTCCGGATTCGGCCGTGGCAGGAGACGCTGGCGGACACGCTGGCTGATGAACGCCGGCGCGGGCTGGACCGGCCCCGGAAAGCCGGCCTGGCGCCGGAAACGGAAGCGCGGCTGGTCGGCATCCTGCGCAACCGGGTGTGATCAACCCAGCAACGGCAGCAAAAGACAGCCGTGGTTAGCGCTGGCCGGCCACCGTGACGGGGGCATGCTCCACCGGGAAGTTCACGCTGCGGGCGATAAAGCACAACTGGTTGGCTTCATGGTGCAGCTGCCCTGCCAGCTCCAGGTGGCGCCCGTCCGTCACCGTCACCTGCGGGCGCAGCGTCACTCTCTCGAACTGGCCGCTGCCGTCCCGGTTCAGCTTCATCAGCCCGGTTGCCTCGTCGCGGTAGTCCGTCACCACGACGCCGTGCTTCACCGCCACATGCAGGAAGGACAGCATATGGCACTGGGCAAGGGCAGCCAGGAGGAGCTGCTCCGGGTTGTAACGTTCCCTGTCGCCGTGGAACGTGGGGTCGGCTGAGCCCTTGAGAGCCGGCAGCCCCGGAATCAGGACGTCGTGGTCCCGGGAGTAGCCCCGGTACGACGACGTTCCCCCGCCCAGGTTGCCGGTCCACTGGACGGTCAGTGCATAGCGGTGCTCGCTCAGCGTCACAATGCCGGCCCTGCCTCACCCGGAAGGACGTCAGCGGCGCGTGCGCGCAATGCCCGGGCGACGCCGTCGCGGTTTTCCAGCATCATCCGCCGAAGGGCGGCGCTCTGCGGCGGGAGCGCGGCCAGGAAGCCGTCGGTACGGTCAACGGTGGCCTGGGTGGTCAGCAACGCCGGGTAGAGCCCGACGACGATCTGCTGGGCCAGTGCGTGGGTGCGGGTTTCCACGATCCCCGGCACCGCCTCGAAATACTTCTCCGCGTACGGCTCCAACAGGGACCGGTCCAGGACCCGCATGAAGCCGGTCACCGCCGACCCCTGAAGGGCATTGGAGAGTTCGCCTTCGACCACAATCGAGTCCCAGGCTGCGGCCTTCGCCTCGGGCGTGGGGATCGCCGCCTTTGCCTGGGCAGCCGCGTTCTGGCCGCTGGAGGTGTTGTCCCGCTGCAGTTCGGCATCGATGCCATCCTGCGCCAGCCGGCCGCCCACCACCAGTGAAGTCACCAGTTCCCAGCGCAGGTCCTGGTCAACGGTCAGCCCGTCCAGAACCAGCGAGCCGTCAAGGAGGCCCGCCACTGTGTCCAGCTGGTTTCCACTTCGGGCCAGCAGTGCGAAGGATTTCACGAACTGCAGTTGCGCGTCCGAGCCGCCGGGCACCTCAGACGCGAGTTCCCACAGCCGGTCCGTTGCAGCCACAGCCGTGGCCTCGCGGTGCTCCTCGGCGACGTAGAAGTTCAGGGTGGTGGCCAATTGGCGGAGCTGGACCAGGATCACCGACGAATCGGTCTCCGCGGCCACATTGGCAAGGATCAGTTCCACGTAGCGCCGCGCCGGCGTTTCGCCGTCCCGGGCAGCATCCCAGGCGGAGTTCCACACCAGGGTCCGCGGCAGGCTTTGGCTGAAGTCCTTCAGGTGGGCGGTGGCGGTGGCAAGAGACTTCTCATCGAGCCGGACCTTGGCGTAGGCGAGGTCGTCGTCGTTTACGAGGATCAGGTCCGGCTGAGCCATGCCAACCAGTTCCGGAACCTCGGTGCGCTCGCCGTCAACGTCCAGTTCCTCGCGGTGCACCCGCTCGAGCTTGCCGGCGTCGTCCAGGTTGTAGAAGCCCACGGCGAGCCGGTGCGGACGGATGGTGGGCCACTCCTCGACGGCGGACTGCAGAACCGCAAAGGAAGTCAACCGCCCGTCGCTGTCCACTGCCAGCTCAGGCTTGAGGGTGTTCACGCCGGCCGTCTCCAGCCATTGCCGCCCCCATTCGTCCAGGTCGCGGCCGCTGGCTTTCTCCAGCTCCACCAGGAGGTCGCTCAGCTCGGTGTTCTGCCAGGAGTGTTTGGCGAAATACTCCCGGACGCCGGCCATGAACTGCTCCGGCCCCACCCACGCCACCAGCTGGCGCAGGACAGAGGCGCCCTTCGCGTACGTGATGCCGTCAAAGTTCACCTCAACGTCCTGGAGGTCGTTGATCTCGGCGAAGATCGGATGGGTGGTGGGCAGCTGGTCCTGGCGGTACGCCCATGACTTTTCCACCGAGGCGAAGGTGGTCCACGCGCTCGTGAAGGAGGTGGCTTCCACGGCCGCGAGGTGCGACATGTACTCGGCGAAGGACTCGTTGAGCCACAAATCGTTCCACCAGCGCATGGTCACCAGGTCGCCGAACCACATGTGTGCGAGCTCGTGCAGGACGGTGATGGCCCGGCGTTCGATCTGGGCGCCGGTGACCTTGCTGCGGAAGACGTAGCCCTCAAGGATGGTCACGGCCCCGGCGTTCTCCATGGCCCCGGCGTTGAACTCCGGAACGAAGAGCTGGTCGTATTTCTCGAAGGGGTAGGGGCAGCCGAACTGCGCCTCGAAGAATTCAAAGCCCTGCCGGGTCAGCTCGAAAATGTTCTCCGCGTCGAGGTACTGCATCAGCGACTTCCGGGCGAAGACTCCCAGCGGGATGACCCTGCCGTCAGAACTTGCCACCTCGCTGCGCACGGACTGGTACGGCCCGGCGATCAGGGCGGTGACATAGGAGGACAGGCGCGGAGTGGGGGAGAAGGACCACACGGAGCGGGCACCGCCGTCGTCCCCCGGGGTGGTTTCCGCCGGCACCGGGGTGGGGGAGTTGGAGATGACATCCCAGTGCGAGGGTGCGGTGACCGTGAAGGTGAAGGCAGCCTTCAGGTCCGGCTGCTCGAACACCGCAAACATCCTGCGCGAATCGGGAACCTCGAACTGCGTGTAGAGGTAGACCTCGTTGTCCACGGGGTCCACGAACCGGTGGAGGCCTTCGCCGGTATTCATGTACGGAGCATCCGCCACGATGGTGAGCTCGTTAGCCTCCGCGAGGTCCGGCAGCTGGATCCGAACTCCGTCCGAAACGGCGGCCGGATCAAGGCTGCGGCCGTTGAGCACCACACTGTGAACGGCGGCGGTGACGGCGTCAATGAAAGTGGAGGATCCCGGCCTGGCGGTGAACTTCACCGTGGTGGTGCTGCCAAAGACCTTTCCGCCGCGGGTCAGGTCGAGGCTGACATCGTAGGACTCGACGGAAATCAATTCGGCACGCCCGCTGGCTTCAGCGCGCGTCAGATTCATACCTGGCAAAGTGGGGCCTCCAGAATAAGTGCGTCAGCCGGCTGGCGATGCCCAGCGGCGGCACTGATCATTCTTGCATTCCTTCACCCCCGAACAAGTAGCGCCGCTCACAGTGGGTATGGACACTGGTGGGAAGCCATTGGCCGGCGGCGGGAGTAGCGTTAAAACATGGGGAAGTTCATGGAGTCGGTGGACACGAAGGCCCTGCGCTTCGTGGCGGGGTTCCCGGTGGTGGTTGGAGCCGCTTTCGTGGTCTGTGCTTTTTTGCTTCGGCCGGACCTTCCTGAGCCGCTCGCCATTCGATGGGATGACGACGGCGGCGCCGCCTTTGCGCCCTTTGCCACCTATGTCACTGCGGGTGCCCTGATGATTGTGGCCGCCGGCTGGCTGGTCCTCTCCCAGGCGCTGCCGGTCAGCAGGCCGGTTCCCATGCGGCGGATCATGATGGGCGCCGGATTGTTCCTGTGCCTCTTCGTTGCCACCGCCCTGGCTGCCGGACTCGTTGGCCAGACTGGCCTGGCAGATGCCCGCGAGTCCCGGGTGGACCTCACTGTCCTTGCGCTGGGAAGCGGGGCTGCCGTGTCCCTCGGGGTCATTATCGCCTTCGTCTACAAGGCGGACCAGCAATGGTCCCCCGACGACGACAAGGCCCTCCAGCTTGCCATCGCCAGGGAGCTGGACCCGGACCTGTCGCGGGACACTATCCGGCTCTGGGTCCATGCCCGCAGCTCTGTCTTTGTCATGATCGGCGTAGCCTCGCTGTTTCCTGCCGCGCTGATTGCCATCGCCGTGCCCTGGCTCGGAGTCCTGCTGGTGGTCCTGGCCGTCGTCGGCGCGGCTTTCCTCTGTGCCCGGATCAAGGCGGACCGGCGCGGACTCAAAGTCCTGCTGGCCGGCGTCGTGCCTGTTATGGATGTTCCGGCAGGCGCCATCTCGGCGGCGAACGCAGCCGATGTCCGCGCCGCGGACTATGGCGGCTGGGGCTACCGGCACCACAGCGGAACCGCCGCCATGCTGGTCAGCAGCGGCCCCGCCGTCGTGGTGAAAAAGACCGATGGGCAAAGCCTTGCGGTGAGCGGCGGGAGCCAGGCCTCCGCGGCGCGGCTGGCCGAGGTCCTCACGCGCGTGGCGGCACGGGCCCGCGGCGGCAGCGGCCCGTCCGCGGGCGGCCAGCCGGAGTCCTAGTATTCTTGTCCGTGTTGTTCACCCCGGCCTGCACCCTCCGTGCCGGCCGCCAGCGCCCACACCGAACGGATTCTGCTCGTGACTTCTTCCCCTGCCTTCCCGCGGGTACACATTGCCACCGACCACGCCGGCATGGAACTCAGCGCCCACCTGGTAACCCACCTGACGGCCAAAGGCTATGAGGTGGTGGACCACGGTCCGAAGGTCTACGACGCCCAGGACGACTACCCGTCGTTCTGCATCAATGCCGCCCTGGCCGTGGTCGCTGACCAGCAGGCCGGTGTCCACGCGTTGGGCATCGTGCTGGGCGGATCGGGTAACGGGGAACAGATTGCGGCCAACAAAGTGAAGGGTGTCAGGGCAGCACTGGCGTGGAACCACTCCACCGCCACCCTCGCCCGGGAGCACAACGACGCCAATGTGGTGGCTGTGGGCGGCCGCCAGCACACCGTGGAGGAAGCAACGGAGCTGATCGAAGCGTTCCTGGCGGAGCCCTTCAGCAACGATGAGCGCCATGTCCGCAGGATCGGCAAAATCGCCGCCTATGAAACTACCGGCGAGGTCATCGAGTAGTGCCGGAAGGGCATACCCTCCGGCGCCTGGCGCAGCAGTTCGGGGACGTTTTCGGCGGCCAGCGGCTCGCTGTATCCAGCCCGCAGGGCCGGTTCGCCGGGGGAGCCGCGCTGCTGGACGGACGCACCCTCGTTGCTGCCGAGGCCCACGGAAAACACCTGTTCCTGCACTTCGACCACTCGCTGGTGCTGCACGTCCACCTGGGCCTCTACGGGGCCTGGACCTTTGGCGGAGACAGCACTTTCGCAGGGTCCTCCAGCATCGGCGCTCCCCGCCGGGTGGGGGAGCAGGAAACCTTCGGTGGCGACGGCGGTGACTCCGGTGTGTACACCGGCCCGCCGGAGCCGGTGGGGGCCGTGCGTGTCCGGATCGTGGGCAGCAATGGCTGGGCGGACCTGCGCGGGGCGACGACCTGCGAAACCATTACGGTTGCCGAGGCCGATGCCGTGCTGGCCCGGCTGGGCCCGGATCCACTGGTCAACCGCCGGGGGGATGCCGGCCGGTTCGCCGCGAATCTGCTAAGCCGCAAAACCCCGGTGGCTGCGCTGCTGATGGACCAGAAGATCATTGCCGGAGTGGGAAACGTATACCGTGCGGAAGTCCTTTTCCGGCGGCGGATGGATCCGTGGCTGCCGGGCAGCGACGTTCCGGACACCGAGGCACGCAAGCTGTGGCGCGACGTCGTCTCCGTGATGGGCGACGGCGTCGCGGACGGCAGGATCATCACCACCACCCCCAGGTACTGGTCCGGAAACGGCAGGACGGCCAAGGCTGCGGCTGACGCAGCTGCGCTCAAGAGCGACAGCTTCCCGGCCAGGGAGAACGCCCACTTCGTCTATAAACGCAACGGGCTGCCGTGCCGGGTGTGCGGTACCACGGTGCTGATGGCCGAACTGGTGGCACGCAAGCTCTACTGGTGCCCGTACTGCCAGCAGTCCTAGACAGGGCGGACCTGGTTTACGGGTGCGCCGGACCGGGGCACTTCGACACGGACACACCGTCGGACGCGGCGGATCGCGGCTCTTGCGCCGTCAAAGCGCCCCGGGATGGCTTGCCTGCCTGGAGTCCTTCGGACGCCAAAAAAGGCCCCTCACTGAGGGGCCTTTTGATCTGTGGAGGGGACGACGGGAATCGAACCCGCGTAATCAGTTTGGAAGACTGAGGCTTTACCATTAAGCTACGTCCCCGAAAGAAGGTCCAGCTGCAGGGCCGTGAGGCGCTGGCAGTCTGGCAACTTCGGGCTGGCTGTTGAAGCCGGATATAACTAAACCTAATTCATGGGGTACGTGTCAAATGTGCAAACTTGGCGCGTATGACCGTAGACTTGCCTGTGCACTTACGGGGTGTAGCTCAGCTTGGCTAGAGCGCCTGCTTTGGGAGCAGGAAGTCGCAGGTTCAAATCCTGTCACCCCGACTCTGCGGCCCGGACCTGTCGGCCTGGACAAAACATTGCGTTTGCAGAAACCCATCCCACAAACCCAGGAGTACTTAGACCGTGAAGAGCGCTGTCGAGAACCTCACCCCCACGCGGGTCAAGCTCAATGTTGAGGTCCCCTTTGAGGAATTGAAGCCCAGCATCGACTCGGCCTACAAGACCGTTGCTTCGCAGATCCAGGTCCCTGGCTTCCGTAAGGGCAAGGTCCCCGCAAAGCTGATCGACCAGCGCGTCGGCCGCGGCTACGTCCTGGAGACGGCCATCAACGAAGGCCTCAACGGCTGGTACCAGGCTGCTGTCCAGGAATCCGGCATCCGTCCCCTGAGCCGTCCCGAGGTGGAGATCACCGAGGTTCCGGATCCCTCCGCCACGGATGGCGGCCTGAAGTTCGCCGCCGAGGTGGACGTCCGCCCCGAAATCGAACTGCCCGACTACGCCGGCATCCAGGTTGAGGTTGCTGCAGCCCAGTCCTCGGACGAAGACGTTGACAAGGCCCTCGACGAACTGCGCGGCCGCTTCGGCACGCTGAAGTCCGTGGAGCGTCCGGCTGCCGACGGCGACTTCCTCACCATCGACATCACCGCCACCATTGAGGGCGAAGAGGTGGACTCCGCTGCCGGCCTGTCCTACCAGGTTGGCTCGGGCACCATGCTTGAAGGCCTCGATGAAGCCGTGACCGGCCTCAGCATCGACGAGGACGCCATCTTCAACACCACCCTGGTGGGCGGCGACCACGCCGGCGAAGAAGCACAGGTCAAGGTGGTTGTGAAGGCCGTCAAGGAACGCGAGCTTCCTGAAGCGAACGACGACTTCGCCCAGCTGGCTTCCGAATTCGACACCCTTGCCGAGCTCCGCGAGGACCTGGCCAAGCAGGCCGCAGACTCCAAGGTCGTAGAGCAGGGCGTCGAAGCCCGCGACAAGGTCCTGGACAAGCTCGTTGAGCTGGTAGAGGTTCCCGTTCCGGATTCAGTGGTGGAAGAGCAGCTCGAAGCCCACTTCAAGGAGGGCAACGGCCACGGTGAAGGCGAGCACGACACCGAGGAGCACCGTGAAGAGGTCCGGGCCAACACCGCCCGCGCTTTCCAGAACGAGATCATCCTGGACGCCATTGCGGAAAAGGAAGAAGTCAACGTCAGCCAGAACGAGCTGATCGACTACATCGTCACTACTGCGAGCCAGTACGGCATGGACCCCAACCAGTTCGCCCAGATCATTGATCAGAGCGGCCAGGTCCCCATGATGGTTTCCGAGGTCCGCCGCCGCAAGGCACTGGCAGTTGTCCTGGGCCAGGCCACGGTGACCGACACCGAGGGCAAGGCTGTTGACCTCAGCGACTTCGTCCGTCCCGGCGGCGAAGAGGAAGCTCGCGCCGTAGACGCCGAAGAAGCAGCAGTAACCGAAGCACCTGAGGCTGCTGCTGAGGAAGACAAGGCAGAGGCCAAGGCCTAATACCTCGCTGTAGACGCAGTACCTCGCTGTAAGCGCAGTACTGAGCTGTAAAGCAGTGTGAACGGCCCCCGGATCAGGCGATCCGGGGGCCTTTTGCATTGGTTCAGGCCATGTCCCCGCAAGGGGCCTGCCGATCGTGCGCCGTCAGCGAACAGCCCATGGTGCGCGAACAAAACGTCGGTGAAACCGGTTAGTGTCCAAGTAGTGATTTTCAGTGATGTCACCGTCACCAGCGAGAGGTAAGTACACATGTCACAGCACGCAGAGGCCCCCCGGATGGCTACTGTCGATCCTGCAGCCCAGGACAACTACATCTACAACCGCCTCCTGAAGGAACGGATCATCTGGCTGGGCTCAGAGGTGCGTGACGAGAACGCCAACGCCATCTGCTCGCAGCTGCTCCTCCTGTCCGCGGAGAACCCGGACAAGGACATCTACCTTTACATCAACTCCCCGGGCGGATCCGTCACGGCAGGCATGGCCATCTACGACACCATGCAGTTCATCCCGAACGACGTCGTCACCGTCGCCACCGGCCTTGCCGCTTCCATGGGGCAGTTCCTGCTTTCCTCCGGCACGAAGGGCAAGCGGTACGCCACGCCGAACGCGCGCGTGCTGATGCACCAGCCCTCAGGCGGCATCGGCGGCACGGCCTCGGACATCAAGATCCAGGCCGAACTCATCCTTCACATGAAGAAGGTCATGGCGGAACTGACGGCAGAGCAGACCGGCCAGACCGTCGACACCATCCTCAAGGACAACGACCGCGACAAGTGGTTCACCGCCACCGAAGCGCTCGAATATGGTTTCTTCGACAAAATCGCGGCGCACGCAGGCTCTGTTGCCGGCGGCGGCGGCACGTCGTCGAACGGTACCTCGGGCGAATCAGCCTCCGAGAAGTAAACCGGCACAAGAACACTCAGATCAGGAGCAAAGAAAATGAACTACAACTTCGGGTGGTCCGCCGGTAATCTTCCGTCCAGCCGCTATGTCCTGCCCCAGTTCGAGGAGCGCACGCCGTACGGCTTCAAGCGCCAGGACCCGTACACCAAGCTCTTCGAGGACCGCATCATCTTCCTCGGCGTACAGGTGGACGACGCCTCCGCAGACGACATCATGGCGCAGCTGCTGGTCCTGGAATCCACGGACCCGGACCGCGACATCACGCTCTACATCAATTCGCCGGGTGGCTCCTTCACGGCCATGACGGCCATTTACGACACCATGCAGTACATCCGCCCTGAGATCCAGACCGTGTGCCTGGGCCAGGCGGCCAGTGCAGCTGCTGTCCTGCTGGCGGCCGGCACGCCGGGCAAGCGCCTGGCCCTGCCGAACGCGCGCGTCCTGATCCACCAGCCGGCACTGTCCGGCGGCCAGGGCGGCCAGGCCTCCGACCTTGAGATCCAGGCCGCCGAGGTCATGCGCATGCGTTCCTGGCTTGAGGACACGCTGGCCCACCACTCGGGCCGGACGTCGGAGCAGGTCAACAACGATATCGAGCGTGACAAGATCCTGACCGCGGAAGAAGCCCAGGTGTATGGCCTGATCGACCAGGTCCTGGATTCACGCAAGATCAAACCGCAGGCCATCACCAGGTAGCGGTAAAGTAAAGCGCCGGTGGCGCCAATCATTTGGCTCCACCGGCCTTTTCCTTCCACCCTCGGGAGCGAATGTGACCTAGAGTGGATGTTGTCACAACCGGTCCACGCAGGCTGGTGGAGATTCCAGCAACGGTGCAAGGCTGCCTGGCAGCAAGATACTAAGGGGTTCACTTATGGCTCGGATTGGCGAGAGCACGGATCTGCTGAAGTGCTCTTTCTGTGGAAAGAGCCAGAAGCAGGTGCGCAAGCTCATTGCCGGGCCCGGTGTCTACATCTGTGATGAATGCATTGAGCTTTGCAACGAAATCATCGAAGAGGAACTGGCGGAGGTTGCCGACCTTGGCAGCTTCGAGCTTCCCAAGCCGCGCGAAATCTTCGACTTCCTGCAGGAATACGTCATCGGCCAGGAGCCTGCGAAACGGTCCCTCGCTGTTGCCGTCTACAACCACTACAAGCGGATCCAGGCCGGCCACGCACCAAAGTCGGGAAGCCTGGCCGAAGGCGGCCACCACGACGACGTTGAAATCGCCAAGTCCAACATCCTCCTGATCGGCCCCACCGGCTGCGGCAAGACCTACCTGGCCCAGACCCTCGCCCGCCGCCTGAACGTGCCGTTCGCCGTCGCTGATGCCACCGCCCTGACCGAAGCAGGCTACGTGGGCGAGGACGTGGAGAACATCCTCCTCAAGCTCATCCAGGCCGCGGACTACGACGTCAAAAAGGCCGAACAGGGCATCATCTACATCGATGAGATCGACAAGATTTCCCGTAAGAGCGAGAACCCCTCCATCACCCGCGATGTTTCGGGCGAAGGTGTCCAGCAAGCGCTGCTGAAGATCCTGGAAGGCACCGTGGCCTCGGTACCTCCGCAGGGCGGGCGGAAGCACCCGCACCAGGAATTCATCCAGATCGACACCACCAACGTCCTGTTCATCGTTGCCGGTGCCTTTGCCGGCCTCGAGGAGATCATCGGCTCCAGGTCCGGACGCAAGGGGATCGGCTTCGGCGCACCGCTCAATGACGCCAGCAAGAAGATCGACTCCTATGGCGAAGTGATGCCGGAGGACTTGCTGAAGTTCGGCCTCATTCCCGAATTCATCGGCCGGCTCCCCGTGATCACTACGGTGTCCAACCTGGACCGCGACGCCTTGATCCAGATCCTCTCTACCCCCAAGAACGCCCTGGTGAAGCAGTACCAGAAGATGTTCCAGATCGACGGCGTGGAACTGGTGTTTGATGACACCGCCCTGGATGCCATCGCGGAGCAGGCGCTGGAACGCGGCACCGGTGCCCGCGGCCTGCGGGCCATCATGGAGGAAGTGCTGCTTCCCGTGATGTTCGACCTGCCCAGCCGGGAGGACGTAGCCAGCGTGGTCATCACGGAGGACGTCGTCCTGAAGGGCGCGGAACCAACCATGATCCCGCATGTCGCCAAGCGCCGGAAGTCTGCCTGATAATCTTGCGCAACACACCGTCAGATGCGGCTGCCCCCTGCGCGGCCGCCTGCCACCTGAAGGAGTAACCCCTATGACTGACACTGCACGGAACAAGGCCGATTTCTGGTTCGATCCGCTCTGCCCCTTCGCCTGGATCACCTCGCGCTGGATCGGCGAAGTGGAGGTTGTCCGCGATATCGAAACCGTCTGGCATGTCATGAGCCTCGCCGTCCTGAACGAGGGCCGCGACCTGGAACCGGCGTACCGCGAGTCCATGGACAACGCCTGGGGCCCGGTGCGCGTCATCATCGCCGCGCAGCAGGAACACGGCCAGGAAGCGGTCAAGGCGTTGTATGACGCCATGGGTTCGCTCATCCATGAGCGCGGCGAAAAGGACCGTTCCGTTGTCATCACCAAGGCGTTGGCGGAATGCGGTCTTCCCGCCGAGCTGGCATCCGCCGCCACCACTGACGCTTTCGATGGCCAGTTGCGCGCGAGCCACGAGGAAGGCATCTCGCTGGTGGGCCAGGACGTCGGAACGCCTGTGGTGGCCTTCAACGGAACCGCGTTCTTCGGACCGGTCCTCACCCGCATCCCGCGCGGCGAAGAGGCCGGCAAGCTGTGGGACGCCACCACCGCCCTCGCGTCGTACCCGCACTTTTTCGAACTGAAGCGCAGCCGCACCGAGCGGCCCGAATTCAGCTAGGACTGCTCCACGTGCCGGTCCGGCAGCACAGAGGGAGCCCCGGTAGAACTACTCGTTTGTAGTTCGGCCGGGGCTCTTGCGCTTGCAGAGGGGCAGGACAAGAATGGTCTTTACCCACTTCGAAAGAAGCGGGACGCAGAAACCAAAGATTCAGTGATATGTCTTCGACGCAGCCATCGGCAAAGTCAGAAGCAAGCTACCAGTGACGAGGTAGGAAGACCTGAAGATCCGAGGATTCTGCCAGACCATCAAAGACGTCACCGGGATGGCCGAAAAGTCGAAGCCCCACCAACGGCAAAACGCTGATGGGGCTTCCCCTTTGCCCTAAAACGGGCGGCAGTACGGTCAGGCCTGGGCGGGTTCCTCCGTGGTGGCCAGGGCGACGTCGCTGACAGCCAGGTCGCCGTCGCCTACCAACAGCGTGATTTCCCGGGCATTCGATGCGGCCTTGAGGTCGGCCAGCCCGGCCTTCAGCTGCGTGGTGAGCGCCTCGGACGCCGTGATGGTCGCGGAGAGGACCTCGGTACGCTGCTTGACCTTCGCTTCGGACTTCGCCTTGCGGACGCCACTGAGGGCAACACCCACGGTTGCAAGCATCGTGGTGTCACCGCCCGGAACGTCCAGCGGTGCGGGCCACTGGGCGCGGTGGACAGAACCGGTGCGCCACCATCCCCAGACCTCTTCGGTGGCAAAGGGCAGGAACGGCGCGAACAGGCGCAGCAGGGTATCCAGGGTGGTAGCCAGTGCTGCGAGGACGGAAGCCTGTTCGGCGTCGCCCGCGGCGCCGTAGGCCCGGTCCTTGATGAGCTCCACATAGTCGTCCGTGAACTGCCAGAAGAAGCTTTCGGTGATCTGCAGTGCGCGCGCATAATCGTAGTTCGCGAACGCCTTGGTGGACTGGGCCACAACCTCCGCGAGCTGGGCAAGGACGGCCCGGTCCAGCTGGTTGGTCAGCACCGAAAGGTCACCGGACAGCACTGACGCCTCCGTGGCGCCGAGGTTCAGCACAAACTTCGAGGCGTTCAACAGTTTGATCGCAAGACGCCGGCCGATCTTCATCTGCGCAATCTCGTAGGCGGTGTCTGCCCCGAGTTTGGCTGAGGCAGCCCAGTAGCGGACGGCATCGGAGCCGTATTCCTCCAGCACGTCGGTAGGTACCACCACGTTGCCCTTGGACTTGGACATCTTTTTGCGGTCGGGGTCCAGGATCCAGCCGGAAATGGCAGCGTGCTTCCACGGCGCACAGTTTTCCAGGGCATCGGCACGCACCACGGAGGAGAAAAGCCAGGTCCGGATGATGTCGTGGCCCTGGGGCCGGACGTCAAAGGGGAACACCTTGGCGAACAGGTCCTCGTCGCGCTTCCAGCCGCCCACGATGTTGGGAGTCAGCGATGAAGTGGCCCAGGTGTCCAGGATGTCGGCGTCGCCGGTAAAGCCGCCGGGAACATCGCGCTGCGCTTCGTCGAACCCGGGCGCGGCGTCGGCGGCGGGGTCTACGGGCAGCTGCTCATCGAATGGGACGATGGGGGAGTCGTAGTCCGGGTTTCCGTCGGAATCCAGCGGGTACCAGACGGGGATGGGCACGCCGAAGAAGCGCTGGCGGGATACCAGCCAGTCACCGTTCAGCCCGGAAATCCAGTTCTCGTACCGTGAACGCATAAATGCGGGGTGGAAGTCGATTTCCTGCCCGCGGGCGATAAGCCGCTCCCGGCGGTCCTCGTCGCGGCCGCCGTTCCGGATGTACCACTGGCGGGACGTAACAACTTCAAGGGGCTTGTCACCCTTTTCGTAGAAGTTCACGGGGTGCATGATCTTCTTCGGCTCGCCCTCCAGCAGGTCGGCGACGGTGAGGAGTTTCACCACCTCTTCCTTCGCGCTGAAGACCGTCTTGCCCGCAATCGCGGCGAAGGCTTCACGGCCAATATCCGTGGTGATCCACTCGGGAGCCTCGCTGACGATCCGGCCGTCCCGGCCCACGATGGCGCGGGTCGGAAGCTGCAGTTCGCGCCACCAGGTGACGTCAGTCAGGTCACCGAAGGTACACACCATCGCGATGCCGGAGCCCTTGTCCGCTTTGGCCAGCGGGTGCGCCTTAACCTCAACCTCAACGCCGAACACGGGGGACGTGACCTTCTTGCCGAACAGCGGCTGGTACCGTTCGTCGTCGGGATTCGCCACCAGTGCGGCGCACGCCGCGAGCAGTTCGGGACGGGTGGTTTCGATGTAGATCCGCTCCCCGTCCTCGGTGAAGAACGGGTAGCGGTAGTACGCCCCGGGCACCTCGCGGTCCTCCAGTTCGGCCTGCGCCACTGCCGTACGGAACGTCACGTCCCAGAGCGTCGGCGCTTCGGCCATGTACGCGTCACCGGCGGCAAGGTTGGCCAGGAAGGCGCGCTGTGAGACGGCCCGCGAGTTGTCGTCGATGGTGCGGTAGGTGAGTTCCCAGTCCACGGACAGGCCAAGGGTCTGGAAGAGGTTTTCGAAGACCTTCTCGTCCTCGACAGCAAGCTCTTCACACAGCTCGATGAAGTTGCGGCGGGAGACGACGTCGAAGTCCCGCTGGTTCTTCGCAGGCTGCGCCGGCGGCTGGTAGCCGGGGTTGTACGGGATGGAGGGATCGCAGCGGACGCCGTAGTAGTTCTGTACGCGGCGTTCGGTGGGCAGGCCGTTGTCGTCCCAGCCCATCGGATAGAAGACGTTCTTGCCGGTCATGCGCTGGTAGCGGGCCAGCACGTCGGTCTGCGTGTAGGAGAACATGTGCCCCACGTGCAGCGATCCGGACGCGGTGGGAGGGGGAGTGTCGATCGAGTAGACCTGTTCCCGGGTGGTCTCCCGATCGAACTTGTAGGTCCCTTCGGCCAGCCAGCGCCGCGTGAGGGCAGCTTCGAGGCCCTCGAGGGCAGGTT
This sequence comes from Pseudarthrobacter sp. R1, assembly GCF_024494415.1. Taxonomy (NCBI): domain Bacteria; kingdom Bacillati; phylum Actinomycetota; class Actinomycetes; order Micrococcales; family Micrococcaceae; genus Pseudarthrobacter; species Pseudarthrobacter sp. R1. The sequence continues at coordinate 1,266,195 of NZ_JAMKFI010000008.1, forward strand.
TGTCCGGAACGTTGATGGGGGCGGTGGTGGGCGTGTCTGTACCCTGCGTGTGTTCAGCCATCCGACAATTGTTTCATGGACCGGCCCTTCCGCCGGTCGGCTGCCTCTCCGGTGCCGCCAGGGTCCCCGTGCGTCATGGGGCGGCGTGCTGCGGGTGCCTGCCGCTAGGGTGGTGCCATGACTCAGGACTTCCAGAAAAAGGCAGCTTTGGTGACCGGCGCGAGCAGCGGAATCGGGGAGGCAACAGTCCGCGCCCTGGCAGCGCAGGGGTGGACAGTGTTTGCCGTGGCCCGCCGCGCAAAACGTCTCGCCGCCCTCGAAGCCCAGACGGGCGCCGTCGGAATTCCTGCCGACATTTCCGAGGACGACGACGTGTCCCGGCTGCTTGCCCGGGTGACGGAAGCCGGGGGAATAGACACCCTGGTCAACATCGCCGGCGGCGCCCGGGGCGCCGACACCCTGGGCAAGGCGAGCACCGAGGACTGGGAGTGGATGTACCGGGTCAACGTGCTGGGCACCATGAAGCTCACCCGGGCGTTCCTGCCGATGCTCCGTGCACACGGCGAGGGAACCGTGCTGAACCTGACCTCCACTGCCGCGCTGGCTCCATATGAAGGCGGAGGCGGCTACAACGCTGCGAAGTCTGCCCAGCAGGCCATGACCGGGGCGCTGCGGCTGGAGGAAGCGGAGAACAACGTCCGCGTCATCGAAGTGGCTCCGGGGCTGGTGTACACGGAGGAGTTCGCGCTGAACCGGCTTGGTGACAAACAGGCCGCCGAAAAGGTCTACCAGGGCGTGGAGAAGCCGCTCACGGCAGAAGATGTGGCGGAAGTGGTCCGGTACGCCGTCACTGCCCCGCATCACGTCAACCTGGACCAGATCGTGATCCGCCCTGTGGCGCAGGCCGCAAACCACAAACTGATCCGTAAGGGCTAGGAAACCTTGACTTCAAGTGTTGCCACCACTGCCGCATGGTCGGTCCCGCGGATCCGATGGACCGAGTAATCCCGCCCCGCAACATCGGGACTGGTGACCAGGTGGTCCAGCGTGACGCCGGGAAGCAGGTACCCCCGTGTTGGCCACGTGGGGACCAACCGGCTTCCCAGCGCCGATGCCACATCCACCAGCTTGCGGCGGCCGGTGGAGCCGTCCAGCAGGCTGCGGAACTCCCAGTGGTCATAAGTCGCATTGAAATCGCCGGCCAGCAGCAGCGGTCCGGAACCGGTATCGATCCGGGCAAGTTCCCTGAGGTCGCTGCGCCACTTCTCCACGCCGTCGCCCACAGGTGCTACAGCGTGTACGGCCACCACCCGCACGGCTGCACCATCCCGGGCGTCGCCGAGGTCAAGGCTGGCAACCGGCATGGTGAACTGGGTATCCGGCAGCACGCCGGACTCCCTCAATCCGAAGGAGGAATAGATAGCGCTCCCGCCGGCCCCTTCTTTGGGATGGGAAACCCGGTGCGGAAGCAGTCCGTCCAGCCCTGCGGCGGACAGCCTGGTTGCCAGTTCCGGTGTATATTCCTCCACCACCAGCAGGTCCACGTTCCGGTCCCGGACCAGGGCAACGATGTCGTTTACGTCCGCACCACCCACCTCCGCATTGATGGTCATGGCAACGAACGTAGTCGTGGTTCCGGCAGCTTCGGCGGCAGGCTGCCGGATGTCCAGCGGGAAAAGCCAGAACGACTGGAACGCAATCAGGACCAACACCACTACACGCTGCCAGCGGCTCCGCCCCAGGAAAGCCAGGACCAGTGACGCTGTTGCCGGCACCGCAAGCCACGGCGTAAAGGCTAGGAGCTGCACCACAAGCACCGGCCACTCCACCGGCACGGCACGGAAGACCGACATCACCGCCACAGGCAGGGCGGCCGGAAGGAACAGCCACCGGGACACAGCGGATGTGCGCGTCCCTCCGGCGGGGCGGACGGAAGCTGTCATGAGGTGAGTCTAGGCAACGGCGTTCCCTGCGTCAGCCCCGCTGCCGGGAATGGCAATGGGCGCCGCGGAAATAGTAGACTTGAGAGTGGCTATGACCCGGCTATCACCGGTGAGCTTCCGGAAGAACGCGCCAACCGCCTCCCAGGCGGGGGCGTCAGTAGAACCGGACGGGTAAGCCCGTCACAGCAGTAATGAGAGGCCGGAGCAGGCACGTTCCCAGGGAACTGGCAGCGCCGGTAAGTGAGGTGGTACCGCGGTGAGCGTGGGGTCCAAAGGACACCACGGCAGCCGTCCTCGCATCCTGAACGGAACTGTCCGGCGCAAGCCGGCAGTTCGCCAAGCTCAACCCAGGATGTCGAGAATGACGTATTACCCCAAGGCCTCAGCCTCTACCAGTGGCACCTCTTCCAGCCGCAACGCGGGTGTGTCCGCTTCCGTGAAGTTCCCGGAAATCGAAGAGCGCATCCTCAAATACTGGGACCAGGACGGCACCTTCCAGGCCAGCATCGACCAGCGCAGCGCGGACGCCCCCGGCGGCGAACCCGGCAGCAACGAGTTCGTGTTCTACGACGGCCCGCCGTTCGCCAACGGCCTGCCGCACTACGGCCACCTGCTGACCGGATACGCCAAGGACCTCGTGGGCCGCTACCAGACCCAGCGCGGCAAGCGCGTGGAGCGGCGCTTCGGCTGGGACACCCATGGGTTGCCGGCAGAGCTGGAAGCCATGAAGCAGTTGGGCATGACGGACAAGACCCAGATCGAAGCCATGGGCATCGACAAGTTCAACGACGCCTGCCGCGCTTCCGTGATGAAGTATGCCGACGAATGGCGCAGTTACGTCACCCGGCAGGCACGCTGGGTGGACTTCGACAACGACTACAAGACCCTCAATGTCGAGTACATGGAGTCTGTCCTCTGGGCGTTCAAGCAGCTCCACGAAAAGGGCCTGACCTACAACGGCTACCGTGTACTGCCGTACTGCTGGAAAGACGAAACCCCCCTTTCCAACCATGAGCTGCGCATGGATGACGACGTCTACAAGAACCGCCAGGACCAGACCGTTACGGTGACCTTCCCCATCACCGCAGGGGAGTCCGAACTGTCCCGGCAGCTCGACGGCGTCCAGGCGCTCGCCTGGACCACCACGCCCTGGACCCTTCCCACCAACGCCGCGCTCGCCGTCGGCCCCTCCATCACCTACGCCGTGCTGCCCGCCGGCCCGAACGGCATCAAGGCCGCCTCCGCGGACGCGCCCGTCAGCGGCAGCTTCCTGCTTGCCGCGGACCTGCTGGGCAGCTACGCCAAGGACCTGGGCTACGACGATGTCGAGGCAGCACAGGCCGCCGTTGTGTCCACCCACTCGGGCGCGGAGCTGGAAGGCCTGGTTTACCGGCCGCTGTGGCAGGACTTCGCCGACAACGAAAAATACGGCATGGAGAACGCGTGGCGGATCCTCGTGGCCGACTATGTCACCACCACCGACGGCACCGGCATCGTTCACCAGGCACCCGCCTACGGCGAGGACGACCAGAAGGTCTGTGAAGAGGCCGGCATTCCGGTGATCCTGTCCGTCGACGAGGGCGCCAAATTCCTCCCGCTCTTCAAGCACGGCGACCTGCACGACATCGTCGGCCTGCAGGTCTTCGAAGCCAACAAGCCCATCACCCAGGTGCTGCGCGCCCAGGGCCGCCTGGTCCGCCAGGCCAGCTACGAGCACAGCTACCCGCACTGCTGGCGGTGCCGCAACCCGCTGATCTACCGGGCCGTGTCCTCCTGGTACGTGGAGGTCACCAAGTTCAAGGACCGCATGTCTGAGCTGAACCAGGAGATCAACTGGATCCCCGGCAACGTCAAGGACGGCCAGTTCGGCAAGTGGCTGGAGAACGCCCGCGACTGGTCCATCAGCCGCAACCGCTATTGGGGCAGCCCCATCCCCGTGTGGCAGTCCAGCGACCCCGAATACCCCCGCACCGACGTGTACGGCTCACTCGCCGAGATCGAGGCGGACTTCGGCCGGCTCCCGCTGAACAAGGACGGGCAGGTGGACCTGCACCGGCCGTTCATCGACGAATTGACGCGGCCCAACCCGGACGATCCCCGCACGCCCGAAGAGGGTCAATCGGTGATGCGCCGCGTCGAGGACGTGCTGGATGTCTGGTTCGACTCCGGCTCCATGCCGTACGGCCAGGTGCACTACCCGTTCCAGAACGAAGCCTGGTTTGATACCCACAACCCGGCCGACTTCATTGTGGAGTACATCGGCCAGACCCGCGGCTGGTTCTACATGCTGCACATCCTCTCTACGGCCCTGTTCGACCGGCCGGCCTTCCGCAACGTCATCAGCCACGGCATCGTACTCGGTTCGGACGGGCAGAAGATGTCCAAGAGCCTGCGCAACTACCCGGACGTCTCCGAGGTGCTGGACCGCGACGGCTCGGACGCCATGCGCTGGTTCCTGATGTCCAGCCCCATCCTCCGGGGCGGCAACCTGGTGGTCACCGAACAGGGAATCCGCGACGGCGTCCGCCAGGTGATCCTGCCGCTGTGGAACGTGTACAGCTTCTTCACGCTCTACACCAACGCCTCCAACGGCGGGGAAGGCTACGACGCGAAGCTCCGCTACGACGGCTACGCCGACACGCTGGACCAGTACCTGCTGGCCAACACTGGCGACCTGGTGCGGAACATGACCGCGCAGCTGGACACCTACGACATCTCCGGGGCCTGCGATGAACTGCGCAGCTACCTGGACATGCTCACCAACTGGTACGTCCGCCGGAGCCGCCAGCGGTTCTTCGACGAGGACCAGGACGCCTTCGACGCCCTGTTCACCGCACTGGAAACTGTTACCCGCGTAGCTGCGTCCCTCCTGCCGCTGGTCTCCGAGGAAATCTGGCGCGGGCTCACCGGCGGCCGCTCCGTGCACCTGGCCGACTGGCCGGATGCGGACCTGTTCCCGGCCAACCCCGACCTGGTGCAGGCCATGGACAAGGTCCAGCAGATCTGCTCCACCGGTTCCTCGCTCCGCAAGGCAGCGAACCTCCGCGTCCGCCTGCCGCTGCAGGAACTCACGGTAGTGGCACCCGGTGCTGACGCGCTGGGCGGTTTCGCCGCCGTCGTGGCCGATGAGCTCAACCTGCGTTCGGTCCGCCTGCTGGACGCAGCCACGGCCTCCCCGGAGGAGTTCGGGATCCAGCAGAAGCTGGTGGTCAACGCCCGCGCTGCCGGTCCGCGCCTGGGCAAAAACGTCCAGGCAGCCATCAAGGGCGCCAAGTCGGGTGACTGGTCGGTTGACGAGAGCGGGGCGGTAACAGCCGGGGGACTGCAGCTTGAACCGCAGGAGTACACCCTGGAAACCGTCGTTGCAGAGTCCGACGGCGGTGCTGCCGCTGCCAGTAAGGCCGTCGCGGTGCTGCCCGGCGGCGGCTTCGTGGTCCTCAACACCGAGGTCACCCCGGAGCTGGAGGCCGAAGGCTTGGCCCGTGACATGGTCCGCTCCATCCAGCAGGCCCGCAAGGACGCCGGACTGAATGTGAGCGACCGGATCCGGACCAGCATCACGGCGGCCCAGGATGTTGTGGACGCTTTGAAAGCCCATGAAAGCCTTCTTGTCAGCGAAACCCTCACCGTGGAGCTTGGTTTGTATTCCAGCGGCGATGGCACGGAGCTGCAGATCGCCGTCGAAAAAGTAGAGGCCTAATCCATGACTGACGAATTTTCCGTTGAGAGCGTCTACGCCGAACTGCTGGGCCGGGCGCCGGAAAACAAGATGGAACCGCGGCTTGCCCCGCTGTTCCGGGCGATGGACGTGCTGGGGGAGCCGAACAAGGCCTTCCCGATCATCCACGTCACCGGAACCAACGGCAAGACGTCCACCGCCCGCATGATCGAATCGGTCCTGCGGGCACACGGCCTGAGCACCGGGCGGTACACCAGCCCGCACCTGTCCAAGGTCACCGAACGCATCAGTATTGACGGGCATCCGGTATCCGATGAGACGTTCGTCCGGATCTGGGACGAAATCCGCCCGTACCTGCAGATTGTGGACTCGGAGCTGGAGGCCGACGGGCAGCCACGCCTGACGTACTTCGAATGCCTCACCATCCTGGGCTTTGCGATCTTCGCCGACCAGCCCGTCAACGTGGCAGTCATCGAAGTGGGCCTGGGCGGCATCACGGATGCCACCAATGTGGGGGACGGGCAGGTTTCGGTGGTGACCCCCATCTCCCTGGACCACACTGACCTCCTCGGTGACACCACCGAGGACATCGCCTACGAAAAAGCCGGCATCATCAAGCCAGGCGGCTACCTCATCAGCGCAGCCCAGCCGCTGGACGCAGCCCAGGTCCTGCTGGAGAAGGCCAAGGACGTGGGCGTGCCCTTCAAGTTCGAGGGAGTGGAGTTCGGCGTCGAATCGCGGACCGTGGCGGTGGGCGGCCAGATGGTCACCATCCAGGGCATTGCAGGGCGCTACCCGGATCTGCTCGTGCCGCTTCACGGAGCCCACCAGGCGCAGAATGCGGCAGTGGCAGTGGCTGCACTCGAAGCGTTCTTCGGCGGCGAAAAGGAACTCGGATTCGACGTACTGCAGGAAGGCTTCGCCGAGGTCACCTCCCCGGGCCGGCTTGAGGTGGTGCGCACGGCACCCACCATTGTGGTTGACGCCGCCCACAACCCCGACGGAGTCAAAGTGTCCGCAGCCGCCCTCCAGGAGGCCTTCACCTTCACCAGGCTGGTCCCGGTGGTGGGAATCCTTAAGGAAAAGGACGCCGAGGAGATCCTCCGCCAGCTCAAGGAGTCCCTCGGCGGGATGGCTGAGGAGTACTGCTTCACCCAGTCGAACTCCCCGCGGGCCGTCCCTGCTACCGAACTCGCAGAGCTCGCCATCGACCTCGGTTTCGGCGAGGACAACGTGCACGTCGCGGAGAAACTCGACGACGCCCTGGAATGGGCCGTGGAACGCGCCGAGGCAAACGACGACCTTTCCGGCGGCGTGCTGGTGACCGGTTCCATCACCTTGGTGGCCGAGGCGCGGATCCTGCTCGGGAAGACGGAGGCGTAGGCGATGGCCAAGCTGACCAAAGCCCAGCGCGAATGGCGGCCCGGCATGCCCAAAAAGCGGCGTTCCACCAAGGTGCTGTTCGCTTCCACGGTGCTGCTCCTGGAAGCCTTCGTGATGTTTTTTGCCACGCTCGCGGTGTTCGGGCTGCGCCGCGGGGAGTTCCCGCCTGCGGTGATCCTCGGCGTTGGCATCGCCCTGAGCGTCGTGATGGTCGTGGCCTGCGCCTTCCTCACCAAGCCCTGGGGCATCGGGCTCGGGTGGATCCTTCAGCTCGTCCTGATCCTCACCGGCATCTTCGAGCCGGCCATGTTCCTGGTGGGCGGCCTGTTCGCTGTGGCCTGGTGGTACGGGATCCGCACCGGAATTCGGCTGGACCGGGAAGCCGGGCAGCGGGCCCGCGAGCAGGCCGAATGGGAAGCCGCCCATCCGGACCAGGCCGCCCGGCCCGGCCAGCAGCCTCCATCCCCGTAAACAAAGTCCCCGTAGACTTGACCCGAAATCCCTTACCAACGCATTGGAGCAGTTGTGACTACTGAGCGCACCCTCGTCCTGATCAAGCCCGACGGCGTCGCCCGCAACCTCACGGGGGCCATCCTGGCCCGGATCGAAGCCAAGGGCTACACCCTGGCCGAGCTGAAGAAGGTCGACGCCTCACGTGAGCTGCTGGAGCAGCACTACGAGGAGCACGTCGGCAAGCCCTTCTACGAGCCCCTGGTGGAATTTATGCTCTCCGGCCCTGTGGTGGCAGCCATCTTCGAAGGCCACCGCGTCATCGAAGGCTTCCGCTCCCTGGCCGGCACCACCGACCCCACCACGGCAGCGCCCGGCACCATCCGCGGCGACTTCGGCCGCGACTGGGGCCTGAAGGTCCAGCAGAACCTGGTCCACGGCTCCGACTCCACCGATTCCGCTGAGCGCGAGATAAAGATCTGGTTCCAGGCCTAGTTTCACCGGGTACCGACAGATAAGGCCGATGTTCGTAAAGAACATCGGCCTTAGCTGTCACTCCATGCGGTTTGGGAGGCGGGGTCAGAACCCCGAGGTCCCGGCGAAAACCTGGATGAAGGCGAAGAAGATCGTGGCGATGACGGCCACGTAAAGAAGCGCAGTGATGATCCACCCGGAGTCGCCCAGGATTCGGGCTGCGTTGTCCGGCATCGGAATCACCCCGGCGGTGACGTTCCGGATGGTTACCCAGACGAACAGGGGAATCATTGCCGCCCAGACAATCATGCAGAACGGGCAGAGGATGTGGATGTCGTAAAGCGCCTGGGACCACAGCCACACCACAAAGGCGAAACCGAGCGTGACCCCGGCCTGCAGGCCTGCCCAGTACCAGCGGGCAAAGGTTGCGCCGGCGAGTAGGGACATGCCCACGGTGATGATGACGGCGAAGGCCACGATGCCGATGAACATGTTCGGGAAGCCGAACAGCGAGCTCTGCCATGTTTTCATCACGTCGCCGCAGGAAATCCAGGGATTCACGTCGCACACCGTGGTGTGGTTGGGATCCTGAAGCACCGCAAGCTTTTCCAGCACCAGGGTTCCGGAGGCGAGCCAGCCGATGGCCCCCGTGATCACCAGCAGCCAGCCGAAGGGCCGGTTACGGGTCATCGCCGGGACAGTTGCTGCTTCCCTTCCTGCCGGATCGCTGTGGTGGTTCAGGCTCCGTTCCTGGGCAGGGGTGCCGCTGAGGGGGGAGATGCTGGGCATTGGTGTGGCGTCCTTTTCATCCGGTGCTCCTTGCCTGATTGTAACGCCGGAGGCTGGAAGGGCCGTCCAGACGAGGGGAATGGGCAGCGCGTTTGGTGCTGCCTCCGCCGGGATTTAGCCCGGGTATGAGAGAATGAACGTGGCTGGAAGCCGATCCACATTCGGACTCCGGTCCGGTGGCTTGTTCCCAAGACCGCCAATGACGAGCAGGGCAGGCATCGGTTCCACCGACGCAGTCTCCCGCGACTCCATTGAGCGGCACCTGGTTGTAGCACGTAGAACAACGGGTTTCAGAACATCCCGCCGGCCCCCACGGGCTGCCGCACCCCACTGCCGGTGCGAACCTGGGGGTATCCACTTGACTTCTGTCAACGCCTGCGGGTTTTGACAATATGTGCCCCAATGGGTGCCGGATGTGGCGGTACGTCAGGGGCAGGAGTGTTGCCACATATGGATAATGAACAAGTTTTAGCCGTTAACGACGCAGCAGCGGCCACGGAGGCAGACGCTGCACCCAAGAAGGCCACGAGGACGCGCCGAAAGGCCGCACCCAAGGCCGGGGCCCTGATCCCGGAAACCGACGTCACCGGAACCGGCACTCCGGAAGGCGCGCCGGCCGGCGTCGATGCCCCGGAAGGCAGCGCAGCCGGTACCGGCCCTGCCGATTCCGGCGCCCCGGAAACCAAGGCTCCCGTACGGCGGACCCGCGCCCGGAAGAAGGCGGACACCGCCGAACCTCTCCCGGCTTTCGCCGCAGAGGCAGGATCCGCAGCGGCAGAATCCCCAGAGGCAGAATCAACAGCGGCAGAACCGGAAGCAGTACCCGGCGTCGAGGCCGCTGCCGGTGCTGACGCGGGCACTCCAGACGTGGCCACCGTGGAGCCCGCCGGCGAGGCCGCCGAAACGAAGCCCGTCCGCCGCCGTCGCGTCGCCACCCGGAAGACCTCCGCACCTGCCGCCGAAGCGGAACCGGCAGATATGCAGGCAGCCGAAGCCCTGCCTGCCGAAGAGGCCAGCGGAGTTGCGGCCGGGAAGCCCGAAGCGGTTGAGGCATTTGCAGTCCCGGCAGCAGCAGGTACCGCTGGGGTACCAGCAGAGGGTGCGGCTGCACCGCTGGAAACCACCGAAGAAGAGGCCACCGAAGAAGAGGCCACCGAAGAAGAGGCCTCCGCAGAAGCAGCGTCGGCCGGGCAGGCGCCCGCGGCTCCTTCCAGCCCCTTCGGCACCCTGTTCATGGAGCCGGCGTCTCCCACGTCCGTGCTGTTCCAGGCACCGGACCTGAGCACCGTGGTGCGTCCGGTTCCCGCCGCTGTTGAAGAAGCAGGCGAGGACGACGCCGACGAGATCGATTCGGAGGACGCGGGCCGCCGCAGGCGCCGGGGCCGCGGACGCCGCGGACGCAGCCGCACCGGTGAGCGTGAAGCTGACGGCGACCTTGAAGGCGGCGAAGGTGCCGACGTCGATGCCTCCGACGACGCCGACGAGGAGTCTGCGGGGCAGGTCGAAGAAGGCGTGACGTCCCGCCGCCGCCGTCGCCGCCGCCGCGGGGACCAGGACCTTGAGCTGACCGGCGGCGGGGATGACGATCCGCCCAACACCGTCACCCGCGTCCGCGCTCCGCGGGCGGTCACCGAGCCCGCCGTCAACAACCGCGTGACCAGCGTGAAGGGCTCCACCCGCCTGGAGGCGAAGAAGCAGCGCCGGCGCGAGTCCCGCGACACCGGCCGCCGCCGCACCGTCATCACCGAAGCCGAGTTCCTGGCCCGCCGCGAGTCCGTTGATCGGCAGATGATCGTGCGCCAGCGCGACGACAGAATCCAGATCGCCGTCCTCGAAGACGGTGTCCTGGCCGAGCACTTCGTATCAAAGACCCAGCAGGATTCCCTGATCGGCAACGTGTACCTGGGCAAGGTCCAGAACGTGCTGCCCTCCATGGAAGCCGCCTTCGTGGACATCGGACGCGGCCGCAACGCCGTGCTGTACGCCGGCGAGGTGAACTGGGAAGCGGTCAACCTCGAGGGCAAGCAGCGGCGCATTGAAAACGCCCTTAAATCAGGCGATACCGTCCTGGTCCAGGTGACCAAGGACCCTGTGGGACACAAGGGCGCCCGCCTGACAAGCCAGATCTCGCTGCCCGGCCGCTACCTGGTGTACGTGCCCGGCGGTTCCATGACCGGCATTTCGCGCAAGCTGCCCGACGTGGAACGCAACCGCCTCAAGCGCATCCTCAAGGACCGCCTCCCCGAGCAGGCCGGCGTGATTGTCCGGACCGCCGCCGAGGGTGCTTCCGAGGAAGAGCTGACGCACGACATCAACCGGCTGCGCGCGCAGTGGGAGGGCATCGAGAGCCAGTCGAAGTCCACCAAGATCCTTGCCCCTGAACTGCTCTACGGCGAACCGGACCTCACCATCAAGGTGGTCCGCGACGTCTTCAACGAGGACTTCTCCAAGCTGATCGTCTCGGGCGAGGAAGCCTGGGACACCATCGAGGCGTACGTTACGTACGTAGCGCCGGACCTGGTGGGCCGCCTTGAGAAGTGGACCAAGGACCAGGACATCTTCGCTGCCTGGCGCATCGACGAGCAGATCCACAAGGCGCTCGAACGCAAGGTCTTCCTGCCCTCGGGCGGTTCGCTGGTGATTGACCGCACCGAGGCCATGACCGTGGTGGACGTCAACACCGGCAAGTTCACGGGCAGCGGCGGCAACCTCGAAGAGACGGTGACCAAAAACAACCTCGAGGCTGCGGAAGAAGTTGTCCGCCAGCTCCGCCTCCGCGATATCGGCGGCATCATCGTCATCGACTTCATCGACATGGTCCTGGAATCCAACCGCGACCTCGTGCTCCGCCGCATGGTGGAATGCCTGGGACGCGACCGCACCAAGCATCAGGTTGCGGAAGTTACGTCACTCGGCCTGGTGCAGATGACGCGCAAGCGGATGGGCACCGGGCTCCTCGAAGTCTTCGGCGAACAGTGCGAAGCGTGCGCTGGCCGCGGCGTGGTTACCCATGACGACCCCGTTGAGCACCGACGGGCCAACATTGTGGCCGCCGAGCACCACGTCCAGCGAACCGACAGCAGGCCGGAAGCCCGCAGCGAAGGCCACCGCAACGACGCCCAGCGCGTCGACAACAACCAGCCCGGCGCGCGCCCGGACCGCAAACGCCGGCGGGGCCGCGGTGGCCAGCAGCCGGAGGTTGCCCCGGCAGCAGCAGCCGTGCACGTCCACACGGTCCACCCCGACCCCTCGGACGCTGAACGGCATGCCAAGGCGGAGGCCACAAGGCTGGCCCTTGCCAACATTGCCGCCGCCGCGCATGCAGCCCACCTGCACGACGACGAAGTGGCGGCGGCCAAGCAGGCGGCCGCCACCCAGCCTGCCGCTGCCTCCGCAGCCGAAGCTGCGAAGCGTGACGACGAAGCGCGCCAGGCTGCCGTGCTGACCTTCGGCGGCGAGAAGGTGGTGCTGCCGTTCGTTGAGCACGCTGAAGAGCAGCCGCAGAAGCCTGCCCTGACCTTGGACCGGCTTGCGGAGGCCTTCGCCCACCTTGGCCAGCCGGCACCTGCCGAAGACCAGCCCGAGCAGGCAGAACCGGAGCAGAAGCCGGTGGAGCCCGTGGAATCGGCGGCGCCCGTACAGGCGCCCGCAGCTGCAGCACCGGCGAAGGACTACAGCGACCACACGCTGGAGCAGTCCCGGCAGCGCCGGCCGCGGCGCAACCGCAGTGCCAGCCGTGCCCAGGGAGCTGCCAACGAAACCACTGTGCAGCATCACGAAAACGTGGCGTCAGCCGGCACGGGGCATACCCACGAGGCGAAGGCCCCCGAACCGGCCGGTGCCGGCGGCTCCAGTGACGGCAATGCCGGCACCGTGAAGCCGGCCGAGGCGCCCATCATCCTGGGCGTCGGGGTTCCGGCCTCGGAGCTCTAAGCGTCCCCGGCAAGTAAATGCCCGGCCAGCCACAACAGGGCCGGCCGGGCATTTTCGTGTGTAAGGCCAGCGATGCAACGGCAGTGCGGCATTTCAAGGCACGGCGCCGGGTCGCAATGTGTCACCTTCGGCCTGCGCCAGGCAAAAAAGCTAGGCTGGGGAACCGACACGGGGTGCCGCGCAGAGAGCCGGCTGAGATTCACACCCGTTGAACCTGTCCGGCTAGCACCGGCGAAGGGATGTCTCTTGTCTACGACCCTTGTAATGCCCACTGCCACCTCGGCAACATTTCCTGCGGCACCGACACGCCCGGGCAGGCCCGTACCCCGGGTCCTTTCCATAGCAGGCTCCGACCCTTCCGGCGGCGCCGGTATCCAAGCCGACCTTAAGAGCATTGCCGCGCTGGGCGGCTACGGGATGGCTGCCATTACGGCCCTGACCGCCCAGAACACCCGCGGAGTCCGGTCCGTTCATGTGCCGCCCGCAGCGTTCCTGAGCGAGCAGCTGGATGCGGTCAGTGACGACATCGGCATCGACGCTGTGAAAATTGGAATGCTGGGCAGTGCCGAGGTGATCGAGGCAGTGGCGGCATGGCTCCGGAAGGTGCGCCCCGCCGTCGTGGTCCTGGACCCGGTGATGGTCGCCACCAGCGGTGACCGGCTCCTGGAAGAATCTGCCGAAGCGGCACTGCGCGGGCTTCTTCCGCTGGCCCACCTCATCACCCCCAATCTGGCGGAGCTTGCCATGCTCGTTGGCGGCGAACTGCAGGACACCTGGGCCGGGGCGCTGGAACAGGGCCGCGCCCTCGCCGCTGCCACCGGCGCCATTGTGCTGGTCAAGGGCGGCCACCTGGACGGCGACGAGTGCCCCGATGCGTTGGTTAACACCACGGGCCTTCTGTCCGATGAAGTAGTGGTGGTGCCGGGGGAGCGGGTGGCAACGCGGAACAGCCATGGCACTGGCTGTTCACTGTCCTCCGCCATGGCAACGGCACAGGCACGCCTGGGGGACTGGGAGGCTTCCCTCCGTGAAGTCAAACCCTGGCTGGCCGGCGCGCTGGAGGCATCGGGAACACTGGAGGTGGGAACAGGCAACGGGCCGGTGCACCACTTCCACCACCAGCAGCCGGTGCTATCTGAAGGGAGCTTCGCCGCAATACTCTGGCGCGAGGCGCAGCAGGACCTGGACGACATCCATGCCCTGGACTTCATCCGCAACCTGGCCTCGGGCAGCCTGGGCGAGAAGGAGTTCGCGTACTACCTCGCGCAGGATGCCATCTACCTCAACGGCTATTCGCGCGTGCTGGCCAGGGCCAGTGCACTGGCACCCACCGAGGCGGAGCAGCTCTTCTGGGCGGCCTCTGCCCGGCAGTGCCTCGAAGTCGAGTCCGAGCTGCACCGCTCCTGGCTGGGCACGCGAACCGTGCAGCCCGGGCTTGGCCCTGTTACGAAGTCCTACGTGGACCACCTGACGGCGGCATCGGCGTCGGGCAGTTATGCGGTCCTGGCGGCGGCCGTTTTGCCCTGCTTCTGGCTCTACGCCGAGGTGGGAGCAGCGCTTTACGCCCGGTTCGTTGCCGCCGGCGAACCGTCGGTGCACCCGTATGCGGACTGGCTGCGCACCTACGCGGACGAAGACTTCGCAGCTGCCACCCGCAGGGCCATTGCGATCGTGGACGAAGCGGCACGTTTGGCCTCGGCCGCGGACCGGGCAGCAATGGTCACGGCGTTTAGGCAGTCCTGCCGCCTGGAAGTGGACTTCTTCGACGCGCCGCGCCTGTACTCCTGACGCACTGCCCGTGGCCTTGCCGGTACTATGGTGGGGCACGGTGCGGACGCCGGAGTTGAGCTGTGGCACCTATCACAGTCCACCCGCCGGAACCAGCCTCATTTGCGGCCGAAGGCAAAATTAGCGTATTCTAGATCTTCGGTGCTTACGCCAACACTTGGGTTATGACCCCACGGCGTTGAGGCACAGCGAGAAACCAGGCTTTTACAGGCCGGTTCCGCACGCAAATTTAGTAATAAACGTCGAGAGAAGTGAGTTCCCAAGTGGTGTACGCGATTGTCCGCGCAGGCGGCCGCCAAGAGAAGGTTTCCGTTGGAGACTTCGTTACCCTGAACCGCGTCGCCGGTGGAGCTGGCAGCACCATTCAGCTGCCCGCACTGCTCCTGGTTGACGGTGACAAGGTCACCTCTGCCGCTGCTGACCTGGCCAAGGTAACTGTTACGGCTGAGATCCTGAACGACCTCCGTGGTCCGAAGATTGTGATCCAGAAGTTCAAGAACAAGACCGGTTACAAGAAGCGCCAGGGTCACCGCCAGGAACTGACCAAGGTCAAGATCACTGGTATCCAGTAACTTTCGTTACTGTTCAGGTTTTTCAGCAGATCCCCAGAATTTAGAGGCAGGCATTTCAAATGGCACATAAAAAGGGCGCGAGCTCCACTCGCAACGGTCGTGATTCCAACGCTCAGTACCTCGGCGTAAAGCGCTTCGGCGGCCAGGTTGTTTCCGCCGGCGAGATCATCGTCCGCCAGCGCGGCACCCACTTCCACCCGGGCGCCGGCGTTGGCCGTGGCGGCGACGACACCCTGTTCGCACTGACCCCGGGAGCCGTTGAGTTCGGCACCCGCCGCGGTCGTCGCGTCGTCAACATCGTTGCTGCTGCAGCTGCAGAGTAACAAATAGTTCTGAAGCGGTGGAGCGGGCCAGATGGTCCGCTCCACTGTTCTTTTAACCGCATTACAATCGTCTTGGCGCCCGGCGGCGTCCAGGAAACAGCACTGAGGAGATCCACGTGGCCAGCTTTGTAGACCGGGTAGTACTGCACGTATCCGGCGGTAGCGGCGGCCACGGGTGCGTCTCTGTCCACCGCGAGAAATTCAAGCCGCTGGGCGGCCCCGACGGCGGCAACGGCGGCAACGGCGGCCCCGCGATCCTTCGCGTGGACCACCAGACCACCACCCTCCTGGACTACCACCACGCACCCCACCGCCACGCCAGCAACGGCGGCCCCGGCATGGGCGACTGGCGCGGCGGCAAGAACGGCGAGACGCTCATCCTCCCTGTCCCGGACGGCACCGTGGTCAAGTCCAAGGACGGCACCGTCCTCGCGGACCTCGTCGGAGAAGGTGCCGAGTACGTAGCCGCAGCAGGCGGCATTGGCGGCCTGGGCAATGCTGCCCTTTCATCGCAGAAACGACGCGCTCCTGGATTCGCCCTGCTCGGCATCGAAGGCGAAGCCAGCGATATTGTCCTGGAACTCAAGTCGATCGCCGACATCGCCCTGGTGGGCTTCCCGTCCGCCGGCAAGTCCAGCCTCATCGCCGCCATGTCTGCGGCCAGGCCAAAGATCGCGGACTACCCCTTCACCACTCTTGTTCCCAACCTGGGCGTCGTCCAGGCCGGGGATGTCCGCTTCACCATCGCCGACGTCCCGGGCCTCATCGAAGGCGCCAGCGAGGGCAGGGGCCTGGGCCACCACTTCCTGCGGCACGTAGAGCGTTGCGCTGCGCTGGTCCATGTCCTGGACTGCGGCACCCTCGAATCGGACCGCGACCCCCTCTCCGACCTCGCCGTCATCGAGGCCGAACTGGAAAAGTACGCCGTTGACATGAGCTACGCCGGGCAGGACGGCGAAGTTGTTCCGCTGAACCACCGCCCCCGCCTGGTGGCGCTGAACAAGGTGGACCTGCCCGACGGCAAGGACATGGCAGACTTTGTGCGCCCGGAACTCGAATCCCGCGGCTACCAGGTATTTGAAGTGTCCGCCACCAGCCATGAGGGCCTGCGCCAACTCGGTTTCGCCATGGCCGGGATCGTCAAGGCCGCCCGTGATGCTGTTGCCGCTGCGCCGCCCAAGGTCCAGCCGGCCGTGCTGCGCCCGCGTGCGGTCAACGAGTCAGGCTTCAGGATCCGCCGTGAGGAGAAGGGCCTCGAGCCCCTGTTCCGCGTCATCGGCGAAAAGCCCGGGCGCTGGGTCAAGCAGACCGACTTCACCAACGAGGAAGCCATTGGCTACCTTGCTGACCGCCTCGCAAAGCTCGGTGTGGAGACGGAACTGTTCAAGCAGGGCGCCAAGCCCGGCGATACCGTGGTTATTGGCGAGGACGACGGTGTCGTCTTCGACTGGGAGCCCACCATGATGGCAGGCGCGGAGCTCCTCGCATCGCCGCGCGGTACCGACGTCCGCTTCGCTGACCTGGGCGACCGTCCCACCCGTGGCCAGAAGCGTGAAGAGCAGCAGGAACGCAAAGACGCCAAGGCCGCCGCCCGCGCGGAGCTGGAAGCGGAACGCAAGGCCGGCATCTGGACCGAGTCAGTGAGCAGCCGCAGGGTGGCCAAGCCCCTCAAGGAGAGTGGACTGGACGCAGGCGATGAGTTCTAGGGCTGCAGCCGTGGAACCGCTTGTCCGGGCCGTGGACAGGAGCGTGCTCGCCAACGCCGGCCGCGTTGTGGTCAAGGTGGGTTCATCGTCGCTGACAAGCATCAAGGGCGGCATCTCCGAGGAGTCGTTGACGGCCCTGGCGGACGCGCTGGCTGCCAAGCGGAATACGGGAACCGAGATCATCCTCGTGTCCTCCGGCGCCATCGCTGCCGGCCTGGCTCCGCTCGGCCTTGCCAAGCGTCCGCGCGACCTGGCCACCCAGCAGGCAGCGGCCAGCGTGGGCCAGGGCTTGCTGATGGCCCGCTACACCCAGGCGTTTGGCGCGCATGGCGTCACCGTCAGCCAGGTCCTGCTCACCGCCGAGGACCTGATGCGGCGCAGCCAGCACACGAATGCTTTCCGTGCCCTGGACCGGCTGCTCAACCTCGGGGTGGTTCCCGTGGTGAACGAGAACGACACCGTAGCCACGCACGAGATCCGGTTCGGCGACAACGACCGCCTCGCCGCCCTGGTGGCGCACCTGGTACGGGCGGACGCGCTGGTGCTGCTGTCCGACGTCGACTCCCTGTACGACGGCCCGCCGTCGCTCGGTGCCAAGAGAATTCCACTCGTTGAAGGCCCCCAGGACCTGGAAGGCGTCTCCATCGGCAAAACCGGCAAGGCAGGCGTGGGAACCGGGGGCATGTTGACCAAGGTGGAGGCGGCAACCATGGCTGCCGGCTCGGGCATCCACGCCCTGGTCACATCCACCCCCAACGCCGCGGCCGCGCTGAACGGCGAGGACGTAGGCACCTGGTTCACCGTTAACGGGGCCCGCAAGCCGGTCCGCCTGCTGTGGTTGGCACACGTCGCCTCCGTCCAAGGGCGGCTTGTGCTGGATGATGGCGCCGTGAAGGCTGTGCGCCACCACCGCACGTCGCTGCTGCCTGCGGGGATCTCCGCCGTGCATGGAGACTTTGAAGCGGGCGACGCCGTCGAGATCGCCAGTGCCGACGGCACCGTGGTGGCCCGGGGGCTGGTGAACTACTCGTCTGCCGAGCTGCCCCAGATGCTGGGCAGGTCCACCAGGGACCTTGGCGAGGCGTTGGGCAGCGGCTATGACCGTGAAGTTGTTCATGTAGATGACCTCGTGCTGGTTTGAGCTCCGGGCTCGCCTAAACTTGGAACATGACTGAGGCCCTGATCCACAAGACCGCTGAAAACTCCGGAGACACTGCTGCGCCTGCCAGTGTTCCTCCCGTCGAGTCACCCGCAGCACCGGTCCCGGCTGAGGTTCCCCTTTCCGCCGGCGACGTCGAAGCAGCAGTCCACGCCATCGCTGACCGTTCGCGCCAGGCAGCGCGCCGGATGGCCATGGCGAACCGTGCCTGGAAGGACCGGGCGCTCCGCGCCGTGGGCGCCGCCCTGCAGGAGAGCACCGCGGCCATCCTGTCCGCTAACGCGAAGGATGTGGCAGCAGGAAAGGCCAACGGCACCTCCGCCGCCATGCTGGACCGGCTTACACTGACCGAAGCCCGGATTGCAGGGCTTGTGGCGGCCCTGGAGAACCTCGCCGGCCTGCCCGATCCGGTGGGCAACGTGGTCCGCGGCCAAACCCTGCCCAACGGTCTGCGCCTTCGGCAGGTCAATGTACCCATGGGTGTTGTCGCTGCCATTTACGAGGCCCGGCCGAATGTCACCGTGGACATCGCCGGGCTGGCCCTCAAGAGCGGCAACGCCGTGATCCTGCGAGGCGGAAGTGCCGCGGAGGCCACCAACCAGGTCCTGGTGCGCCTGTTGCGGGAGGCACTCGAATCCGTCGGCCTGCCCGCCGACGCCGTCCAGACGGTTGACCAGTACGGCCGCGCCGGAGCCAACGTCCTGATGCGCGCCCGCGGCAGGGTGGACGTACTGATTCCCCGCGGCGGCCGGGAGTTGATCCAGACCGTGGTCACCAACTCCGCCGTTCCTGTCATTGAGACGGGGGAGGGGAACGTGCATATCTTCATTGACGAGTCCGCCAATGAGGACATGGCCGTGGAGATCCTCCTGAATGCCAAGACGCAGCGGCCCAGCGTCTGCAATACCGTTGAGACCCTGCTGGTCCACTCCGGCTCAACGGTGCTGCCCGCCGTCGCCGCCGCCCTGCGCAAGGCCGGTGTCCGGCTGCACGCCGACGAGCGCGTCCGGGCCTCGCTTCCCGCATCGATCGAATCGGAACCGGCCACCGACGAGGACTGGGGCAGCGAGTACATGGACCTTGACCTCGCTGTTGCCATGGTGGACAGCCTGGACGAGGCCGTAAAGCACATCCGTACCTGGTCAACCGGTCACACCGAGGCGATCCTCACCAACGACCTCGCCAACGCCGAGCGGTTCATCGCCGAAGTGGATTCCGCCGCCGTCATCGTCAACGCCTCCACCAGGTTCACCGACGGCGGGGAACTAGGCCTTGGCGCGGAGGTGGGAATCTCCACCCAGAAGCTGCACGCGCGGGGCCCGATGGGGTTGACCGAACTCACCACCACCAAGTGGATCGTGCAGGGCGAGGGCCAGGTCCGCGGGTAGCAACGCGGTAACATAGACCAGAAGTCAGAAACGGCGGAGCTTTCCGCTGCCACAATCGTTTGAACCCAAGGGGAGAAAATGCTGTTCCAGCAGATTGCCACGACCATCGCCGAAGGCGAAGAACATGAACTCGCCCCGCTGTGGGCTGAGCCGTGGGTCTTCGGAGTGGTCATCTTCGCCATTCTGCTGGTCATGATGTTCATCACCCTGTCCTACTCGAACCTTGGCAAGCGCCACGCTGCCACCGAGGAGCATGCGGATCCGCACCGCCAGCACCCGAACAAGCACGATCACGGGCAGGGCCACTAACATTTCCCGCGTTCTTCACCACAACGGTGCCAACGGCAGGCTGCGCCTGGGCGTTATGGGCGGGACTTTTGACCCCATCCATCACGGCCACCTGGTGGCAGCCAGTGAAGTGGCGGCCGAGTTCGACCTGGACGAAGTGGTTTTTGTCCCCACGGGCCAACCGTGGCAGAAGTCCCACAAGCAGGTCAGCGAACCCGAGCACCGCTACCTCATGACCGTCATCGCCACGGCTTCCAACCCGCGGTTCACGGTCAGCAGGGTGGACGTTGACCGTCCCGGCCCTACTTATACCATCGACACGCTGCGTGACCTTCGGGCCCAGCGCCCGGACGCGGATCTCTTCTTTATCACCGGGGCCGACGCGCTGGCGCAGATCCTGTCATGGAAGGACATCGACGAGTTGTGGTCACTGGCCCACTTCGTGGGGGTGACCAGGCCGGGGCACGTGCTGGACGGCATGGGCCGGAAGGACGTCAGCCTCCTTGAGGTGCCGGCCATGGCCATCTCATCGACGGACTGCCGGTCACGGGTGGCCGCGAACAACCCTGTGTGGTACCTCGTGCCGGACGGGGTGGTCCAGTACATCGCCAAGTACGGCCTTTACCTGGACGCCCCGGCAGCTGCCAATGCTCCAACCTCCGAAGCAAGCGAACCAGCCAGCACTGAATGAGTTCTCCATGAGTCAGGAACAGCCCCCCATCCGCAGCCGCCGGGAACTCCGGAAGGCCAGGGATGCGCAACAGCCATCCGTGTCCACGGCCACGGATCAGCTTTCGCCTGCCACAAAAAAGCCCGCGGCAAGCCGACCTGCCCCCGGCACTGCAGCGCCGGCTCCTGAACAGACGCACACCCAGCGTTCCTCCCAGATCCGCGCGCGGGACCGGGCGGCACTGCGCACCATCAAGGAATTGGAAGAAAAAGAGGGCCAACTGGCAGCCGGGGGTCCGCCCACACGGCGCCAACTCCGCCTGCAGCAGCTCAAGGAACAGGCGCTTACCGCTGCCAACCCCATTGTTGCTCCTGCCGGGCCCACTGACCCGGGCGCCAGGATCCCCGCATCCCCGGCCTCCGGCGGGAAGGCGGCGGGGGAGCAGGGTTCCCCCGCCGTAACCAGGGCGCCTTCCCCGATCTCCGATGCCCCTCACGGGATGACCGTGGAGCAGGCGTTGGCAGCGAGGGCGCTGATCGCTGAGCAGGCCAAAAACCAGATCGCGAAGATGGAGCACATCGCCTCCCTCGATCCTGAAGCCGTGGACCCTGAGATCCTGGCGGAACAGATCGCCCTGGCGGAACGCGCTGCCGTGCTGAACCGGCGGGCCGTGGCCAAGCAGAAACTAGCCGAGCAGACCGGCGTCCCTGCCCCCGCCAACGATCCTTTGCCTGACCAGGAACCTGCCCCCCAGCAGCAGGGACCGAAGGCGCCGGCAGTTCCCGCGCAGCGGCCGGCACCCTCGACAGCCAGCAACCTGGCCATGGTCACCCCCTTGGAGTTCGTCCAGGTGCCGGGCATCGACCGGCCGGTCATGAAACCGCCGGCAACAAGCCACGTTCCGGTCACCACCCGGCCCGGCACTAAAGTCCCGCCGCCCGCCGCCAAGAAGCGGCGCCCCGCCGGCGGAGCCCGGCCGGCAGCGTCCGACGCCGGATCCGGCCGTTCGCAGGTCATTGCCCGGGCTGAGGCCGCCGCCAGGGCTGCTGCCCGGCCCAAACCTGCTGTCCTGCCGCCGGCAGTGGTGGCGGAGAGCCACGCCGAGGACGCCTTCGAGGACCTGCCCCGGGTCCCGGCCCGGTCGGCCCACGGACTGGACCCGCTGGACGCGGCAACGGCAGGGCTGGCCCGCGCCACGCGCAACCGCATCCTCCAGTTTGCTGTCCTGGCCTTCGGGATTTTGGCCCTCGTCGCGGGCATCGTCCTGATCATCAGCGGAATGTCCCGCTAACCGGCGCTGCCGGCACCACAAGCTTTTTAACCAACAAGGAGTCCCGTGACTGCATCAGATTCATCCATCATCACAGCCCGTGTTGCCGCCAAGGCAGCTGCGGACAAGATTGCCCAGGACATTGTGGCCCTGGACGTGAGCGAACGCCTCGCCCTGGCCGACGTTTTCCTCATTGCCTCCGCTCCCAGCGAGAGGCAGGTCAACGCCATCGTTGACGGAATTGAAGAGGAACTCGCGAAACAGGACCTCCGCCCGACCCGGCGCGAGGGGCGTTCCGGCGGCCGTTGGGTCCTGCTTGACTACTCGGACATCGTCATCCACGTCCAGCATGAAGAAGACCGCGTCTTCTACGCGCTGGAGCGCCTGTGGAAGGACTGCCCCGTGGTGGACCTCCAGCTCGGCGACGACACCTCCGCGAAAGCTGCCGCCTCCACCGAGACGGAGTAGATGCGCGGGAACCAGCCGAATATGCCCGATTTGGAATTTTCGGAATTGCTGTTCTAAGATATTTGAGTTGCTCCGGGGAAACCCGGAAGAAAAGCTCGTAGAGCGGCAATAGTTCGGGGCTGTGGCGCAGCTGGTAGCGCACCTGCATGGCATGCAGGGGGTCAGGGGTTCGAGTCCCCTCAGCTCCACCGATAATCCGCCGGAATCAGTAGGTTCCGGCGGATTTTTTCGTTTCCGGGGCGGCGGCTGAATCGCTCCTGCGGCAGTGGTGGCACGCCGCCACACAGCAGGACGTGCCGATTGGCGCCCGGCGCGAAAGTGCATTAAGCTGATCAGGTTGCTTCGGCGGGACATTCTCCCACTCAGGCAAAGTCCGGGGCTGTGGCGCAGCTGGTAGCGCACCTGCATGGCATGCAGGGGGTCAGGGGTTCGAGTCCCCTCAGCTCCACGGGTTATCCTCCCGCCAGGGAGGAAGCAAAAAGGGAACCACCCTTCGGGATGGTTCCCTTTTTGGTTCCCCAGCAGTCCAGTGCCCTTTCCTTACAGCCACTGCGTCCGGCGCAGCGGCGGCGGGTCGCCGCCGGGCCGCTGGACCAGAACCTGGTTGACGCCCGTCAGTCCGTTCTCAAAGCCGAGGGCACTGGAAGCCATATACACCCGCCATACCCGGGCCCGTCCGCGGCTGGTCAGCGTCACTGCCTGGTCCCACTGCTCCTCCAGCCGGCTGACCCAGGCACGCAGGGTGAGCGCGTAATGCCGGCGTAAAGCCTCCACGTCCAGGATCTCGAAGCCGGCTGATTCCAGGGCAGTGGACATCTCGCCCAGGCTGATCATCTCGCCGTCCGGAAAGACGTACCGGGGGATAAAGGAGTGTGGGTCCGGGTCCGTAGGGC
Source organism: Pseudarthrobacter sp. R1 (assembly GCF_024494415.1). Taxonomy (NCBI): domain Bacteria; kingdom Bacillati; phylum Actinomycetota; class Actinomycetes; order Micrococcales; family Micrococcaceae; genus Pseudarthrobacter; species Pseudarthrobacter sp. R1. The sequence continues at coordinate 1,289,371 of NZ_JAMKFI010000008.1, forward strand.
CGGCGTTCCAGGAAATGGCGTGGTTCAACAGCCGGCCGCCGGGGCGCAGCAGGCTGAACAACGTGGCGGCGTAGCGCGGCATCTCTGCCCGTCCCACGTGCTCAGACATTCCAATGGAGCTGATGGCGTCAAAGGGCCCGTCCTGGACATCGCGGTAGTCCTGCACCCGGATATCAATTCGTTCGGTAAGGCCGGAATCTGCGGCACGCTTACGTGCCAGGATGGCTTGCTCCTGGGACAGGGTCACACCAACCACCGTGACGCCATACCTTTCCGCAGCATGCAGGGCCAAGCTTCCCCAGCCGCAGCCCACGTCCAGCACGCGCATCCCCGGCTTAAGCCCAAGCTTGCGGCACACGAGATCCAGCTTTGCCTCCTGGGCGGCGTCCAAACCCTCGGCAAGCCGATCGCCGGCTGGAATTCGGCCGTCCTCCTCTTCAGGCCACACGGCGCAGGAGTAGACCATGGACGGCCCCAGGACCAGGGCGTAGAAGTCATTGCCGACGTCGTAATGGTGCGAGATGGCGGCGGAATCCCTGCGACGGGAGTGCAGCCTGCCCTTGCGGGCAACCCGCGCTTCCTCCGGGGGAGGAGCAGGATTGGGGCCCAGCGCTCCCAGCCGCACGGCGGTACGGAGCAGCGTCCAGAGTTCGCCAACTGTGAGCGGCCGGAACGGACCGGGCTCTGCAAACTTACCGGCCGAGCTCAACGCGGTGAAAGCGGCAAACACGTCCCCGGGCGCATCAATGTCACCGGAAACGTAGGCCCGGCTCAGGCCCAGCTGTCCCGGCGACCAAAGCATGCGCCTCAGGGCACGCCGGGCACGGAACTCCAGGACCGGCGCCCCCTCCGGCCCGGCCTCGGAACCGTCCCAGGCCCGCAACCTCAGCGGTATTTCCTCAGTACCGAGCACGATGGCCAAGGCCTTGGCGAGCCGTGCTGCGTTTCCGGTTCCAGTGGTCATATGGTCCTCCTGTCTCCATGGGCCAAGACTAAGGCCGGGAAGCCCCGTCCGACTATCATGGGTGGGTGAATCCTGCCCGAGCCGACGTCGTTGTCATCGGCGCGGGCCAGGCGGGACTTTCCGCCGCCTACCATCTGCAGCGCCGGGGGCTTGACTTCGCAGTGCTCGACGCCGAGGAAGGTCCGGGCGGCGCGTGGCGGCACCGGTGGAAGAGCCTCCGGATGGCAACCGTGAACGGCATCAGCGATCTGCCCGGTATCGCCAAGCCCGCCGTGGACCCCAGGGAACCGAGCTCGGAGTTCCTGTCGCGCTACTTCCGTGCTTATGAGGAGGAATTGGGCCTGTCCGTCCAGCGGCCCGTGAAAGTAAGGTCTGTCAGCCGCGAAGACACGGACCCTGCCGGCAGGCTGCTGGTCAGCACGTCCAACGGCGGGTGGAGCGCTGCCGCGGTCATCAATGCCACCGGCACGTGGACCCGGCCGTTCTGGCCCATCTATCCCGGACAGTCGACGTTCCGGGGAAGGCAGCTCCATGTAGCCGACTACGTCTCGGCCGAGGAGTTCGCGGGCCAGCATGTGATTGTGGTTGGCGGCGGGATTTCCGCCGTCGGGCTCCTGGACGAAATTTCCCGTGTCACGTCCACCAGCTGGTTCACCCGGCGGGAGCCGGTGTGGCGGGACGCCGAATTCGATGCCAGGGCCGGCCACGATGCCGTGGCACTGGTGGAGGAGCGCGTGCGCCAGGGCCTGCCGCCGCAAAGCGTGGTGTCGGTGACCGGCCTCATCTGGACGCCCGCACTCCGGGCGGCGGCAGCACGAGGCGCGCTCGACCGGCAGCCCATGTTCACGTCCATCGAACCCGACGGCGTCCGGCTGGCCGACGGGCGCTTCCAGGCGGCAGTTGTGATCCTGTGGGCCACCGGGTTCCGGGCCGAACTGGAGCATCTCGCTCCGCTGCACCTTCGTGGACCGGGCGGGGGAATCGCTATGGACGGCACACAGGTGGCAGCGGAGCCGCGGGTCCATCTGGTGGGCTACGGGCCGTCGTCGTCCACCATCGGCGCCAACCGGGCAGGCCGCGCTGCGGTAGCTGCCATTCTGAAACTGCCGGGCATCCGGCCGTCCGCCAGAACGGTAAATTGGGGCTGACGGCTGGGTACGGGCCAGGACCAACACTACAAGGCGGCAGGAACAGTGGCACTAAAGACTCTTGAAGACGTCCTCCCGGTGCTTCGGCGGCGGCCGGATGTCGAAGCGCCCAACCTGCAGGCATGGGATGCCACAGACCGGCTGCTGCTTGATTCGGCCGCCGCCCACGTCTCGGCCGGAAGCACGGTGGCGATCATCGGTGACCGCTACGGCGCCCTGACCCTCGGTGCCCTTGCAGTCCTCGATCCCGACGCGGTCAGGGTGCACCAGGACCTCATCACCGGTGAGCAGGCGTTGCGGCTCAATGCCGCCGCGGTACTCGGAAACGGGGCAGGAGGCAGCCTGCCCTTTACCCAGCTTCCCCTCGGACGCGAACTCCTTGAGGACGCAGGGACTGTCCTGCTGCAGCTGCCAAAAACCCTGGCGGAGCTGGACGAAATTGCGGCAGCAGTGGCCGCCTACGCCTCCCCGGACGTGGTGCTCCTGGCCGGCGGCCGGGTAAAGCACATGTCCCTGGGCATGAACGCCGTCCTCGAGCGCCACTTCAGGTCCGTCACGCCGCAGCTCGCCAGGCAGAAGTCCAGGGTGATCGTGGCCACCGGCAGGCAGGGGAGCGGGGATCCGGGGCGCTTTCCCGTCGTCGAGCACCTGGCCGAGATTGATCTTGACGTTGCAGCCCACGGCGCGGTTTTTGCCGGGCCGCGGCTGGATATCGGTACCCGGTTCCTGCTGACGTTCCTGCCGTCCATGCGGCCCGCGCAGCACGCCATCGACCTGGGCTGCGGCACGGGAATCCTTGCCGCGATGTACGCCCGGCAGCATCCCCGCTCCACAGTCACCGCCACCGACCAGTCCGCCGCCGCCGTGGCATCTGCACTCGCAACCGCCCGGGCCAACGGCCTGGCAGGGCAGGTCCGCGCCCTGCAGGACGACGCCATGGGCACCCTGCCGGCAGGGAGCGCGGACCTGATACTGCTGAATCCGCCCTTCCACGTAGGCGCCGGCGTCCATGCAGGAGCGGGCCTGAAACTGATCGAAGCAGCGGGCCGCGTGCTTGCCCCCGGCGGGGAGCTGTGGACCGTCTTCAACCGCCACCTGGCCTACCTCCCCGCGCTCGAGCGGCACGTTGGCCCCACCGTCGTGAAATGCCAAAACCCCAAATTCACCGTGACCTTAAGCACCCGCCGCAGCCCGAGCTGATCATGCTCGAGTAAGCAGGCACAGCCATCAGAGAAGGCCCGCCAAAGCTGCGCCGCGCCGTCGGCCGCTCCTATGGGTCTGCGCCTGTGCGTAACGTACGATTCAGACATCAGTAACTATGTGCCGGAGACGAAGGGGACGCCGTGACTGAGATCCGCCAATCCTCACCAAGGCGCGGCACCAACCTGCCCCGGATGGGTGACTTCAACCTGACGGTGATCCTCGACGCCGTGCGCCGCTCATCCGGCGGGCTCAGCAGGGTGGAGCTCGCCCAGATTGTGGGCCTTTCGCCGCAGACCATCTCCAACATTTCCCGCCGCCTGCTGGACCAGAACCTCATTGTTGAGGCAGGCAAGGAAGGCAGCGGTCCCGGTAAGCCCCGCACCATCCTCCGCCTCAATCCGGGCGGCATGTTCGCCGTCGGTGTGCACCTCGACCCCGCAGTGACCACGTTCGTGGTCCTGGACCTCGTGGGCGCGGTGGTGCAGCACTCCCGGATCAAGACACCCGGCGGAAACGATCCTTCCGCCGTCATTGCCACCATCGCCGCCGAGATCTCCCAGCTGGTGGAGGATTCCGGCGTGGACAGGGACAGGATCGCCGGCCTTGGCGTGGCGGCTCCCGGCCCCATCGACCTTGATAACGGCACCGTGGTGGACCCGCCGCTCCTCCCGGGCTGGGACAGGGTGGAACTGCGCAACGCGCTGTCGGAAGCCACCGGCTACTCCGTGCTTATGGACAAGGACGTCACCAGTGCGGCCGTTGCGGAAACCTGGGCCGGCGGCCCGAGCGGAGCGGGCAGCTTCATCTTTATGTACATGGGCACCGGAATTGGCTGCGGGATCGTCCTTAACGACGAAGTGGTCCGGGGCACGTCCGGCAACGCGGGGGAGATCGGCCACATCGTGGTGGATCCGGACGGTCCGCCGTGCGACTGCGGCCTGCGCGGATGCGTAAAGTCTTCCTGCATCCCGCAGGTACTCGTGGCCGAGGCCGAAGCCGCCGGCATCCTTGACGGCTCCCGGTCGGGCAACAGCGGGGCAGAAATCCAGCAGAGCTTCTCCGCGCTGTGCGACCTTGCAGACCAGGGAAATGAACAGGCGCTTGCCATCATCGACAAGTCCGCGGTGCTGGTCGCGCGGGCAGCGTCCGTGGTGACCAATACCTTGGACGTGGAGCGGGTGGTGTTCGGCGGGCCGTTCTGGAGCCGCCTTGCAGAACGCTACCTTGAGAAAATCCCTGTCCTGCTCGACGCCAACAGTGACACCCGGCTGATCCATCCCATCGAGGTGGTGGGGACCGGCGTGGGGGAGGACGTGGGGGCCATCGGCGCAGCGTCGCTGGTTCTGGAACACACGCTGGCTCCCCGCGCCCAGAGGCTCCTGCTGGAGAGCTGAGGGGGTGCCTTGCCCTTGCCTGGGGCCGGGCACAGATCTAGCATTTGCGTATTGCCGCGGCTGGGGGGCCCGCTGACAAGGGCCCCGCAGCCATTGATCGAATGGAGCACCATGCGTCGCCCGGCCCTGAAGACCATGTCCCTGATCGCATCCGCACTGGTTGTTTTGACGGCCTGCACCCCCGGTGCTTCCGAGGATGGATCAAAAACGCTCAAGGTGGTCTATCAGAAGACCGACTCCTTCACCGCCCTGGAGACCATGTTCCAGGCAGCCAAACAGGAGTTCGAGGCTGCAAACCAGGGAGTGACGGTTGAACTGCAGCCCATCCAGGGGAACGACGACGACTACGGCACCAAGCTGGCCCTCGCCCTGAGGTCGCCGTCCACCGCGCCGGACGTCTTCTACGAAGACACCTTCAAGGTCCGCTCCGACGTCGACGCCGGCTACCTCCTGAAGCTGGACAGCCACCTTGAGGGCTGGGAGGACTGGGACAAGTTCGACGACGGCGCCAAGGCGGCAGGGCGGGCGGACGACGGCGGAACGTACGCGGTGCCGCTGGGAACCGACACCCGGGCCATCTGGTACAACCGGAAGGTCTTCGAAGGCGCCGGGATCACCCTTCCCTGGCAGCCGCGCAACTGGCAGGAGATCCTGGACATTGCCCGGAAGATCAAGGCGAACGATCCCTCGGTGGTCCCGTTCAACATGTATGCCGGCAAGGGCACCGGTGAAGGCACCGTAATGCAGGGATTCTACGAACTGCTCTACGGAACCGGGTCCACGCTGTACGACGAGGAAACAAAGAAGTGGGTAGTGGGCTCCGCCGGTTTCACCGACTCCCTGGCTTTCCTCAAGACCCTCTATGACGAGGGGCTCGCCGTTACCCCGGCAGAGGCGCTGGATGCGAACGTCTGGAAGAAAGTGTTCGGGGAATGGTTCCCGAACGCGAAGCTGGGCGCCACCGTGGAAGGCTCCTATGCGCCGTCGTTCTGGCAGGACGGCGGCAGCTACGAATGGCCGGGCTATGAGCAGGACATGGGTGTCGCCCCGTTCCCCACGCAGGACGGCGCCGCCCCCGGAGCGGTGAGCATGTCAGGCGGTTGGACGCTCGCGATTAGTGCCGGGACGAAGGAGCCCGACCTGGCGTTCAGCTTCCTCAGCACCGCAATGAACCGCGATAACTCGCTGGCCTTCACGCTCGACAGTTCGCAGATCGCCGTCCGCAGTGACGTTGCGGAGGACTCCGGTTACCAGTCCGCGAACCCGTTCGTAAAGGACGTCTCCGAACTCGTCTCGGTGACGCGCTACCGCCCTGCAACATCCGATTACCCTCGAATTTCCGCGGCAGTCCAGGAGGCAACGGAGGCCGTGATTACCGGTGCCCGGTCACCGGAGCAGGCAGCGTCGGATTATGATGCTGCGGTGGCGGATATCGTGGGTGGCGACAACACCATCCGGAAGTAAGCGGTGGCGGCCCACAGCGGGGGACGCGGGCTGCTGCGCTACCTGCCAGTCCTGCCTGCCGTCGTGCTCCTGGCGGTTTTTCTCGCCGGTCCGGTGCTGTGGGCTTTCCACGCGTCCTTCACCAATGCGGGCCTGACGGGCCGCAACGCGCGCAATCCTGACTGGATCGGGCTGGAGAACTACCAGCGGCTCCTGGCGGATCCCGTGTTTCCCCTTTCCCTGGGGTTGACCGTGCTGTTCGTTCTGGGCTCCGCGGTCCTGGGGCAGAACCTGCTGGGGCTGGCACTTGCGGTGCTTATGCGCCGCGCACGCCGGGCCGTGTCTGCCGTGGTTGGAACAACGGTGGTGGCTGCCTGGGTGCTTCCCGAAATCGTCGCTGCCTTTGCCTCCTATGCCTACTTCAGCCGGGACGGCACGCTGAACCAGCTGCTGGGCGGCCTGGGGCTGGACCAGCCCGACTGGCTCTATTCCTGGCCCATGGCGGCGGTAGTGCTGGCCAACATCTGGCGCGGCACAGCCTTTTCCATGCTGGTGTACCGGGCAGCCCTGAATGACATTCCGTCGGAAGTGGCTGAAGCCGCTCAGATGGACGGCGCCGGGGGCTGGCAACGGCTTGCCTACATCACCCTGCCCATGATCCGTGGGAGCATCGCCACCAACCTGATGCTGATCACGCTGCAGACGCTGGCGGTCTTCACCCTGATCTGGGTGATGACCGCAGGCGGCCCGGCCAACGCGAGCAGCACACTGCCCATCCTGGCCTACCAGGAGGCCTTTAAGTTCGGTGACATCGGTTACGGCACTGCCGTGGCTACTGTGCTGATCCTCATCGGAGCGGTCTTTGGCGCCGTCTACATCCGGCTGCTTCGGGAGTCGAAGCGATGACCGCGCCCGCCAAAGCCTCAAGGGTTGTTCCTCCCGGCGAAGCCACCGGCCGGACCCGTGGGCCGTACCGCAGCAGTACTCCCGCAGACGTGGCCCTGCTGTTGCTTGGTGCATGTTTCCTGCTGCCGCTGCTCTGGCTGGTCCTGGCCTCACTGGACGCCGACGCCAGCCACGAAACCCGGGTGCCGGCCCAGGCCGGCCTGGAGAACTTTGCCGCCATCATGACACCCGCGCTGCTGCTCCAGCCGCTGTGGAACAGCCTGGTGCTCTCCACCGGCACCGCTGCCGCCACCCTTGTGGCGGCCGTGCTGGCCGCCTATCCGCTCTCCCGCTACAGGTCCAGGTTCACCACTCCGTTTATGTACACCGTCCTGTTCGGCACCTGCCTGCCCATCACGGCCATCATGGTGCCCGTCTATGGGCTGTTCGTGCAGCTGGAACTGCTGGACTCGATGCCGGCCACCATCCTTTTTATGGCCGCCACAGCCCTGCCCATGGCCATCTGGATGACCAGGAACTTTATGGATGCGGTGCCGGCATCCCTGGAGGAAGCGGCGTGGGTGGACGGCGCGTCGAGGATGACCGCACTGCGCACCATCGTCCTGCCGCTGATGCGGCAGGGCCTGGGCGTGGTATTCATCTTTGTGTTCATCCAGGCCTGGGGGAACTTCTTCGTCCCCTTCGTGTTGCTCCTGTCCGAGGCGAACCAGCCCGCCGCCGTGTCCATCTTCAGCTTCTTCGGACAGCACGGAGCAGTCGCTTACGGCCAGCTGGCCGCGTTCTCCATCCTGTACTCACTGCCGGTCCTGGCCCTGTACGTCATTGTTGCCAAGGGTGCCGGCAGCTCATTCGCCCTCTCCGGAGCGGTGCGCGGTTGAGCACGCATCACAGCACAAGCCCGGGGCCCTTCCTAGTCGATATCCTCGAGGACCACCCCGAAGGGGAGGCTGTCGTCGAGGTGGGCCTGGTGGCCGGTGGAGCCGGGGTTGTACACAACCCGGACGCCGTGCAGCCTGTCCGCCGCTGACTGCTGCAGGACAGGCTTGACAGTGTTGATGAACATCTCGCTTTTGTCGGCGAGATACTCCTTGTAACTGGCTGGAAGCTCGCTCATGTCAAAAGGATAGACCCGGGGAGGCACGGTGGGGAGGGGTCCCCATTGCCGGAACCGGCGGGCCGGTCTTGGATAGGATTGCGGCGGAGGGCAGGCAGCGGGCCCGCCTGCCGCCAGTACAGCCATCAGGGGGAATACCAGTGCTTCAAACCAGCGAGTCGGCAAGGCTTGAACCGGCGGAGCTGGCGAGGGCGCAGCAGGTTGCCGCCGGCATCGCCAGGAGCTTTGACGCCAAAATGGTGGGGCAGTCCCGGCTGAAGGAATCATTGCTGGTGGGGCTGCTGACCGGCGGACACATCCTCCTTGAGAGCGTTCCCGGCCTGGCCAAGACCACCGCTGCGCAGACCGTGGCCGAAGCCGTCAGCGCGGAATTCCGTCGGATCCAGTGCACACCGGACCTCCTGCCGAGCGACATCGTCGGCACCCAGATCTACGACGCCGCCAAGGGCACCTTCGTGACGCAGCTGGGCCCGGTCCACGCCAACATCGTGCTCCTGGACGAGATCAACCGTTCCAGCGCCAAGACCCAGAGCGCCATGCTGGAGGCCATGCAGGAGCGCCAGACGTCCATTGGCGGCCAGGAGTACCGACTGCCTTCCCCGTTCCTGGTCCTGGCCACCCAGAACCCCATCGAGCAGGAGGGAACGTACCAGCTCCCGGAAGCCCAGATGGACCGCTTTATGCTCAAGGACGTCCTCGATTACCCCTCGCCTGCAGAAGAGGCCGAGATCATCCGCAGGATCGATGCCGGGATCTTCACGCAGGAGCAGAAGCCGGCCGCAGCGTCGTCGCTGGACGCGGTGGTCCAGGCCCAGGGCGTGGTGAAGCGGATCTACATTGACCCGGCCATCGTCGATTACATCGTGGGGCTGGTCTACGTGACCCGGAACGCCGGGCAGTACATCGATCCGCGCCTGGCCGGCTTCATCGAATTCGGTGCCAGTCCGCGCGCCAGCATTGCATTCAGCCAGGCTGCCCGCGCGGTGGCCCTCCTGCAGGGCCGGGACCACGTTGTCCCCGAGGACGTGAAGTCCCTGGCCCACCGCGTGCTGCGGCACCGGATCATCCTGAACTTTGAGGCCGTGGCCGGGCAGGTGCCGGTGGAAACGGTGATCGACGCTGTCGTCGCGGCCGTCCAGACACCCTGAGGCAGGGATGACCACACTCCTTCAGCGGGTGAAGTCGAAGATGGCCGTCTTCGCGCACCGCAAGGCCCGCGGCATGCTCGACGGCGAGTACGGCTCAGTATTCCGCGGACGCAGCCTGGACTTTGACGACCTCCGCGCCTACGTGCCCGGTGACGAGGTGCGGGATATCGACTGGAAAGCCACGGCCCGGCACGGCTCGCCGCTGATCAAGAGGTACGTCGCGGTCCGCCGGCAGACAGTGCTCCTCATCACGGATACCGGACGCAACATGGCAGCCGTGGCCCAGGGCGGCGAAACGAAGAAGGACATCGCCGTGATGGCGCTGGGGGTCCTGGGGTACCTCGCCCACCGCCACGGCGACGTGGTGGGCCTGGTCAGCGGCGACTCGAGCGGGACCAGGACCCTTCCGGCGAAGGGCGGGGAGGCGCACCTTGAGTGGCTCTTACGCCACGTCCATGCCCATGCGTCCGAGGACGCGGCCGGCAGCAGTATTGAGGAGCAGCTGGAGCACGTGGCCCGGACCGTCAAAGGGAGGCACCTGCTGTTTGTGGTAGCAGACGAGATAGCGGCGAACCCGGAGCTGGACCGGCTGCTCCGCCGGCTTCGGGTACAGCACGAAATCCTGTGGCTCACCATCCGAGACGCCGATTTGGCCTCGGCCGCGGAGTGGTACGGCGTGGATGATTCCTCGCCCCTGCTGAGCCACCTGGCATCGTCGCCGGCCGTGGCGGCAGCTTACACGCAGGCCGCCGCAGAACGGGATGCCGGCCGGAAGAACATGCTGCGCCGGGCCGGGATTACCGAAGGCTCGGTTGCCGGCACCCATGATGTCATCACCGCACTGTTCGCACTCCTGGAAAGGCACCGCCGTGCAGGCTGATCCCGGTTTCCAGGGCCCTCTGCAGTACAGCCCGGCGTGGCTGTGGGCGGGCCTGGGGCTGCTCCTCCTGGTGGCTGCCTGGTACATTTTTGTCTTCACCAGCACCCGCCAGCCGCGCCGGGACATGGCGGACGTCCCGGCTCCGCTGACCGACCTGCCGGCGCTCAAGGCGGCATACCTGCAGCGGATCAGCGACGTGGAGCAAAACGCGGCAGCCGGAAGCCTCGCTGCCCGTGCGGCCCATCAGGAGATCAGCCTCCTGCTGCGCCGTTTCGTCCGGGATGCCACCGGAGTGGACGCGCCGCGAATGACGCACGCCGACCTCGCCGAACATCCCCTGCCTGCGGCTGCCGCTGCCATCTCGGCCTTGTATCCCGGCGAGTTCGGCCCCGAGCCGCTGCCTGCCGTTGCCGCCTCTGCCGCCACGGCCCGCGAGGCGGTGCGTTCGTGGAGCTGATCTTCTGGGGGCTGATCCCTCCTGCTGCCATTGCGGCAGGCCTGGCAGGATGGGCGGCCCTGCGCGCTGACAGGAAAGCCAACGCTCGACGCCGGCCGGCAGCGCACGCTGACCGGCTCACCAGGCTGCCCGAATACCAGGCAGCGTTGCGGCGCCACCGCCGATGGCTCACCGTGGCCGCAATCGCCTGCGCTTCACTGCTGGCGTCCACGGTGCTGGCTGCGGCACGCCCAGTGGAGATCAGCACTATCCGGCCGGAGCAGCACAACCGGGACATCGTCCTGTGCCTGGACACCTCAGGATCCATGAGCAGCGTCGACGCCGCGGTGGTGGATGTGTTTGCGCGGCTGGCCCAAGATTTTCAAGGCGAACGGATCGGCCTCACCATTTTCGACAGTACCGCCATCCAGGTCTTCCCCCTGACGGACGACTACCAGTACGCCCGGGAACAGCTGACGCTGGCCCGCGACGCCTTCGACGGGAAGCCCGGCACGTCCGGCTTCCTCGACGGGACCTGGAGCGGACGCGGTTCATCCCTGATCGGGGACGGCCTGGCCTCCTGCCTCAACAGCTTCCCGCACGGCGCCGACAGTGAGACGAGCGAGCCCAAACGCTCGCGGTCGGTGGTGCTGGCTACGGACAACTTCGTTTCCGGGCAGCCCATCATGACGTTGAAGGAAGCCGCAGGCCTGGCCAAGGACAGGGCGGTGCGTGTGTATGCACTGAACCCCGGGGACCTGGACTACGGCACAGGCGCAGACCAGCCGGGGGCACAGCTGAGGGAAGCGGCCGAGCTCAGCGGCGGAGCGTACTACGCCCTGGACAGCGCCGAGGCTGTGCCGGGCATCGTGGAGGGGGTGCATGAAACGGAGGCAACTGCCCGCCAGGGTGCTCCCCGGGCGGTGGCCTCGGACCGCCCTGACCTTCCCTTGGCCCTTGCCCTCCTGTCCGGACTGGCCCTCGCCGTCGCGGGTTGGCGGCTCCGGCCATGACACTGCACCCGATCCTGCCGTGGTGGCTCCTGCTGCCCGTTGTCACGGCCGCGCTGGTGCTCCTGGCCTGGCGAATTTCCCACGAACGACGGCGGGGCGTGCGCAGCGAAGTCCGATGCGCCCTGCTGGTGCTGCTTCTGTTCGCCGCGGCACTCCGGCCGGGTTTCCCCGGCGGGCCAGCCGCACCAGCCACGGCCGACCTCAATGTATTCTTCGTGGTGGACACCACCAGCAGCATGGTGGCCGAGGACTACGGAAATTCCGAGCCGCGGCTGAAGGGCGTGCGCCAGGACATCATGGCGATTGCCCAGGAGCTGCCCGGCGCCCGCTTTTCCGTCATCACCTTTGACACCAAAGGGCATGTCAGGATGCCCTTAACCACTGACACGTCAGCGTTGGAGACGCTCACCGCCATCCTCCAGCCGCAGGTCACGGCCTATGCGAAGGGCAGCAGCATCACGGCCGCCCGCGAGGTACTCGCAGAGCGGCTCGCAACCGCCCGGGAGAGCCATCCGGAGCGGCCCCGGCTTGTCTTCTACCTGGGCGACGGCGAGCAGACCGCCGGCAAGGAACCGGAACCGCTGCAACTGGAGGACGGCTCTGTTGCCGGGGGAGCAGTGCTGGGCTACGGCACGCCCGGCGGCGGACGGATGAGGGAAAGCACCGGGTTGGACGTCGACGACGATGCCCCCTACATCCGGGACAGCAGCGGCAGTGCCACCAGGGATGCTTTGTCCGTGATTGATGAAGGCAGGCTTCGCGGGATCGCGGCCCAGCTGGATGTACCTTATCTGCACCGGGCAGAGGGGGACCCGGTGCCGCCGATGCTCCAGCAGGCGCGCCCGGGTGCTTTGGAACCCACCGTTGAGGACGGCAGCCTGGCGGGCCGGACAGAGCTTTACTGGCTGTTCGCGGCGGGCGCCTTTGTGCTCGGTCTGGCCGAAGCCGTCCTGATCATGAGGCAGTTCCGCGAACTACGTCCTGTTTCCGGCCCGCGCCCTACCCGGCGCTCCGCGGACCCAGGGAAGGCAGCCCGATGAAGGCCAACGAACATCAGGCCTGTAGCACTGCCCGGATCCGGAGGCGGCGCCTGCTGCTCTGGTCAGTGCTGCCCGTACTCCTGCTGCTGTGCGTGGCCGCCAAACTGCTCAGCGTGGGCCCCCTCGCAGGGCAGGCGGCCGGCGCCTTCGCAGCCAACGATGCCCACGCCGTCGGAAAGGCTGCTGAGGGGCTGCAACTGGCGAACATCCTCGAGCGGCACAAGGCCCCGTTCGCAGCAGGCGACGCCCTGGTGCTTTCCGGCGACGTCGGCGCCGCCAGGCTCAAGTTTGAGGAAGCCCTGAACCTTGCGCCGGCCGATTCGGCGGACGCCTGCACGATCCGGCTGAACCTTGTCCTTGCCATCGAGAGGCTCGGTGATGACAAGCTGCGCTCGGAGGACCCGGCGTCGGCCGTTGCACTGTTCACGGAAGCGCTGGACATCGCCGGCGCGGCACCCGGCGGCTGCTTCGCCGGCCAGGAAGCTGCAGAAGCCGGACAGAAACTCAGCGAGGCCGAAGGGCGCCTGAAAGGGAAACTCGAGGGAGCCGGCAACGGGCAGGCAGGGACGCCGAAGGAGGCCGGCGAGGTGGAACCGGAAGCGGGGACTCCCAGCAGGAGCCAGCTGGAGAAGCTGGCCGAAAGCGGCCGGGAATCCCAGCGCGAACGTAACAGCGGACGGGAACGCGAGGACTACCTTTCGGACACCGACTACGCTCCCGGCCCGGACCGCCCCTGGTAAACGGGCGCGCAGCCGCGGTCACGGTAGGGCCGCCCGCGGCGAAGAATGTTCTGCCGGGCGAAGAAACAAGGCGTAAGACTGCGTCTTAATTCGGAGTTGAACTTGAATGCTCATCCGGCCGCTCCTAGAGTTCTATACAAGTTACCGCGGTAACGTGTCAGCGATCCTCCGTTAGGGAGGGTGTGGGTGCCCCCATGTGGGCCTGACATTTGCTCACGGACAACTTCATTCCAGGCGTAACAGTCGCGGCTGCGTCCTTGTGGAGTTCTTCCGTGTTCCCCAAACTCAATTCATTGCCGGTGTCCCGTCACAATTTTCCTGGCGGGCAGCCCTCAATGGCCCAAAGCCAAGGACGCAAATGTCACCACCAAGCCTTATTGACACACATCCACATCTCTCCGACGCCGCCCCGGTGGCGCTTTCCTACGAGTTGTTCCCGCCCCGGTCGCCGGCCGCCGCGGAGACGCTGTGGACCACCATCCGCGAACTCGAAACCACCGAACCGGACTACGTCTCTGTCACGTACGGTGCCAGCGGCTCCAACCGGGACACCGCCGTCGAACTTATCAACCGGCTCCTGCTTGAAACCACCCTCCGGCCGCTGGCCCACCTGACCTGTGTTGGTAACACGCCGCAGGAACTGGCGGGGATCATCGGCGAACTGCTGGACACCGGCGTTCGGGGGATCCTTGCCCTGCGGGGTGACCTTCCCAAGGACGGCGGGGAACCTGCCGCGGGCTCACTGCGGTACGCCCAGGACCTGATCGAACTCATCCGCCGGGTTGAGCAGCGCCGGTCAGCGCTGCTGTGCGCCGGAAAGATCGCAGTGGGTGTGGCGGCCTATCCCACCAGGCATCCGGAATCACCCAGTGAGGCGCACGACGTCGAAGTGTTGCTCGCCAAGCAGCGCTCCGGCGCCGACTTCGCCATCACACAGGTGTTCTTCCATACCGAGCAGTACGCGGACCTGCTCACCAGGGCACGGCGTGCCGGTGTGACGATTCCCATCATTCCGGGTGTTATGCCGCTCACCAGCCTTCGCCGGCTCAAGCGGCTGGGGGAGCTGACCGGAGTGGAGCCCGCTCCCGAACTGCTGGGCCGAATGGCCGCAGCGGACAGCGACCTGGAACGCCTCCGGATCGGCGTCAGCGCCACGGTGGACCTGGCCAACGCTGCCCTGGATGCAGGAGCACCGGGCATCCACCTGTACACCTTCAACGAGCACCAAAGTGCCTTGGACGTACTGGAGAAGCTGGCTCTTCCGCGGCGCTCCCGTGCCGGCAGCCGGCGTGAAGCCGTGGCCCGGCCGCAGCTCGCCAGCTGAGCATCCCGCCCCCGGCCGCACGGCGATAGCCCCCGGCCACAAAGCCCAAACTTTTCAGACCCGTCCCTACCTGAGGATTTGCCATGCCTAAAAACAACACCCCTTTCCCGTCCGCCTCACTCCTCGGCTACCCGCGCATCGGCCGCCGCCGCGAGCTCAAGAAGGCCGTGGAGGCCTACTGGGCCGGCAAGATCGACGCCGCCGCCCTGGACGCCGCCGCCAAGGACATCCAGCTGACCATCGCCAGGCGCCTGCAGGAGCTCGGCCTGACCGAAGCCGCAGCCGTTCCCGGCACCTTCTCCTACTACGACCAGGTCCTGGACACCACGGCCCACCTGGGTGCGGTCCCGGCCCGCTTCGGCAAACTCCTCAATGGAGAGGGACAGCTCGACGTCGACGGCTACTTCACGCTTGCCCGCGGCACCAAGGAACAGCAGCCGCTGGAGATGACCAAGTGGTTCGACACCAACTACCAC
This sequence comes from Pseudarthrobacter sp. R1, assembly GCF_024494415.1. Taxonomy (NCBI): domain Bacteria; kingdom Bacillati; phylum Actinomycetota; class Actinomycetes; order Micrococcales; family Micrococcaceae; genus Pseudarthrobacter; species Pseudarthrobacter sp. R1. The sequence continues at coordinate 1,304,600 of NZ_JAMKFI010000008.1, forward strand.
TACCTGGTGCCGGAGATCGGCCCGGAGACCGAGTTCACCCTCGCCTCCACCGCCAAGGTGGACGAGTTCGCCTTCGGCCTGGCCAACGGCATCGAGACCCGCCCCTACATCGTTGGCCCGGTCACCTACCTGCTGCTTTCCAAAGCTTCCGACGACGCCCCGGCCGGCTTCGCGCCGCTGTCCCGCCTCGAGGACATCCTGCCCGTCTACGTGCAGCTGCTTGAGAAGCTCGCCGCCGCCGGCGCCGGCTGGGTCCAGCTCGACGAGCCTGCACTGGTGGTTGACCAGGACATCCAGGCCGCGGAGATCGAGGCAGCGGTTGCCCGCGCCTACGAGGTCCTCACCGCTGCCGTCAACCGTCCGCAGATCCTCGTTTCCACCCCGTATGGTTCGCTTGACGGCCAGCTCGGCACGCTCGCCGCCACCAACATCGAGGCACTGCACATCGACGTCTTCAAGGGCGCCGTTCCCTCAGCTGCCGCCCTGGCGGGCCTGGGCGACAAGACCCTGGTTGCCGGCGTTGTTGACGGCCACAACATTTGGCGCAACGATCTTGCCGCGTCCGCCGCAAAGCTGGAGGAACTGAAGGCCGCCGCGGGCAAGCTCGCCGTCTCCACCTCCACCTCCACCCAGCATGTGCCCCACGACGTAGCCGAGGAAACGCAGCTCTCCGAGCAGCTCCGCAGCTGGCTGGCGTTCTCGGACCAGAAGGCCGTGGAGGTCAAGACCCTCGCCTCCTACCTGGCCGACCCCTCCTCCGCCAAGGCAGCCATCGACGAGGCAACCGCAGTGATCGCTTCCCGGGCCACCGCCGAAGGCGTCCGCCGTGCAGACGTCCGGGCCCGCACCGCGGCCCTCACCGCCGCTGACTTCAGCCGCTCCGAATACTCCGTCCGCGAAGCCGCGCAGGAAGAGGCGCTGGACCTGCCGCCGCTGCCCACCACCACCATCGGTTCCTTCCCGCAGACCTCGGAGATCCGTTCGGCCCGGGCCCGCAACAACAAGGGCGACCTCACGGACGAGCAGTACGGGAAGCTCATGAAGGACGAGATCAAGCGCGTTGTGGCCCTGCAGGAAGAACTCGGCTACGACGTCCTGGTCCACGGCGAGCCCGAGCGCAACGACATGGTGCAGTACTTCGCCGAGAACCTCGAAGGTTTCGACGTCACCGTCCACGGCTGGGTCCAGTCCTATGGCTCACGCTGCACACGCCCGTCCATCCTCTGGGGCGACGTGACGCGCAGTGCTCCCATCACCGTGGAGTGGGCCAAGTATGCGCAGTCCCTCACCAGCAAGCCGATGAAGGGCATGCTCACCGGTCCGGTCACCATCCTGGCGTGGTCCTTCGTCCGTGACGACCAGCCCCTGGGTGAGACCGCCAACCAGGTTGGCCTCGCGCTGCGCGACGAGATCGCCGACCTCGAAGCCGCCGGCATCAAGGTCATCCAGGTGGACGAGCCCGCACTGCGCGAACTCCTCCCGCTGCGGAAGGCCGACCACGACGACTACCTGCAGTGGTCCGTGGACTCCTTCCGCCTGGCGACCGCCGGTGCTGCGGACGCCACCCAGATCCACACCCACCTCTGCTACTCGGAGTTTGGCGTGATCATCGACGCCATCGACGGCCTGGACGCGGACGTAACCTCGATCGAGGCCGCACGGTCCCGCATGGAGGTTGTCCACGACCTCGAATCCCACGGCTTCGGCCGCGGCGTTGGCCCGGGGGTGTACGACATCCACTCGCCGCGCGTTCCCGGCACCGAGGAAGTCACCGAGCTGCTCAGCACCGCCGTCAAGCACGTGCCGTCCCGCCAGCTCTGGGTCAACCCGGACTGCGGCCTGAAGACCCGCGGCTACGCCGAGACCGAGGAATCCCTACGGAACCTGGTGGAGGCCACCAAGGCAGTCCGCGCCGAACTGCTCGAAGCAGCGAAGTAGTAACGGCCAAGTAAAGCAGGCAAGCGATCGGCCGGCCACCTCCAAAGGTGGCCGGCCGGCGTCGTTTAATCTACGTCAGGACCAGACGATCTCGTCGTCCACTACGCCGTCCTCATCGGCCGACGCCACCAAGACCTCATCGGTGAAATGCTCGCCCAGGGTGAAGTCCAGAACGAAGTAGCGCTCGGGCTGGCCGGGGTAGATGCGGACGTGGCCGAGCTTCAGTGCCTTAAGAAACACTTCGTTGGTGAGCTGGCTGCGTTCGGTCACCCCGAATACCTTCTGCAAGTGCTCATCCTTGAGTGCGTTGCAGTGGAACTGGAGGTACTCCTGGGGGCTGGTGCCTTCCTGGTCCAGCTCCTCAGCGATCATGTCCCGCACCTCGTCCACCAGCTCGGGCAGGAAGCGCAAACGGTAATCGACCTTGCGCAGGGCGGCCTCGTCGAAGTGGTCGTGGGCGGTGACGTTCAGGTCGATTTCCAGCGGATGGCCACGCAGTTCATGCTTGGCGGCGATGAAGTGATCCCTGCCGTGATTGAGCTCGATCTCTCCAAAGTGCTGGCTCGCTACCTTGTTCATAGTTTCAACATAGACCCGAACTGCGGTGCATTCCAGCGTTCAGGCCTAATTCACTGCCGTGCGCATCCCGGCCAGGGTCTCAGCCAGCAAATCAACAAAGAGCTGCACCCGGGCGGTTTTCCTGTCATTGATCAACAGCGCGAAGACGTTGCGGGCCAGCCGGATCTCTGGAACGTCAAGCACCACCACGCCTTCAGGCCGGTGGCGCAGTGCGAGCTCAGGCACAAGCGCCGCCCCCAGCCCTGCAGCAGCCATTTCGAGGCTTGCATGGAAATCGTCACTGTGGGCCACCACGCGGGGATGCAGGTTGCAGCCGGCGAAAAGGCGTTCAATGACCATCGCATCGCTGGTGCCCGGGTGGTGCATGATCCACGGCATTTCGGAGAGGTGGTCTGCTGCCACCTTCGCGTCAGTCCGGAAACCCCAGCCGGCGGGCAGCACCACCCGGAAGTTGTCGTCGCCGATCCACTGCCGGTTGATGGTGTTCGGCCAGGCGAACCCGGTCTGGCCCACCTGGAAAACCACGGCCAGGTCCAGGTCACCGCCGGTGCGCAGCCCTTGGATGGTCTGGCCCGGTTCCGCCACGGAGACCTTCAGGTCAATTCCCAGGTTCTTCCAGGCCGGGTTTTTGAGTATCCTCGGCAGGACGTAGGTTGCCAGGCTGGGGAAGATGCCGAGCCGTAGTTCCTGGTTGGCTGTGTCCTGGGTTTTGGAGGCTGCGGCCATCAGTGCCTCCATGTCCGTGAGCACCTTGGCGGCGTGGCGGGTCATCACGACGGCGGCTTCCGTGGGCACCACGCTGCGCGCGGAGCGCTGGAAGAGGACCACGCCGGTATCCCGTTCCAGCGCAGACATCTGCTGGGAGACAGCCGAGGCCGTGTAGCCCAGGGTCGATGCGGCGGCGGCGAAGGAGCCGAGCCGCGTGACCTCCAAAAGCGTCTTCAGGTGTACCGGATTTACCACCTGCCCACAGTACTCCGCCGCCCAGCGCTGAAGAAGCTGGCAGGCACGGCACCCATCCGCGGCCGCACCGGCGTCGAATTGCCCTCTGTATACCCACCCTTGGCAAATGTTCAGCAGAGGAGCATAAGTTGTCACCTGACCCAGCAGTATCCGGAGGCCGACGACGGCGCGTGGCCGTCATTGGCAGCGGCGTGGCCGGTTTGACCGCCGCCTACGTCCTCAACCGGGAGGACGACGTCACCCTTTTTGAGGCGGAGCCGCGGCTGGGCGGGCACGCCCACACGCACGATCTTCCGCAACCGGACGGGTCCGCTGTCGGCGTCGACACCGGCTTCATCGTCCACAACGAGCGGACCTACCCCACCCTGCTGCGGCTTTTCGCTGAGCTGGGGGTGGAGACGCAGGACTCAGAGATGAGCATGTCCGTCCGCTGTGACGGTTGCGGGCTGGAGTACGCCGGTGCCCGCGACGGCGGCCGGGGAATCATTGCCAGGCCCTCCAGCCTGCTGAGGGGACGTTACCTGCTGATGCTGCTGGAGGTGACGCGCTTTTACCGGAAGGCACGGGCGCTCCTGAAGACCGAGCCCATCCCGGCGGCCAGTCCGCATGCCGCGCATTCGGAGCTGACCCTCGGTGAGTTCCTGGAACGGGAAGACTTCAGCCCATACTTTATTTCCCACTTCATGACCCCGGTGGTCAGCGCTGTCTGGTCCTGCGACCCCACCACCGCGCTCGCCTACCCGGCCCGCTACCTCTTCACCTTCCTGGACCACCACGGGATGCTGGGCGTGAAGGGTTCGCCGCAGTGGCGCACTGTCACCGGCGGTTCAGCCCGGTACGTGGAGAAGCTCGCGGCCACGCTGACTGATATCCGGCTCAGCACTCCTGTTACTGCCATCCGGCGCCTGCCGGAAGGTGTGGAGCTCGCAACGGAGCACGGGCTTGAAGACTTTGACGCCGTCGTGATCGCCACCCACCCGGCCCAGGCACTCGGGTTCCTGGCTGATGCGACGCCGGCGGAGAAGGAAGCGCTGGGCGGGATGCCCTACTCGGTGAACCACACCGTGTTCCACCGGGACCCTGCTGTCCTGCCTGCCGCCAGCAACGCGAAGGCGTCCTGGAACTACCGCCTGCCGTCCTGCAGCGCCCGGCCGGACAAGGTCCTGGTCACTTACGACCTCACCCGCCTGCAGCGGCTGGACCCGGTTGATGGCCGTCCGTACCTGGTGAGCCTGGGGGAGTCGGAGCTGATTGCCGATGACGCGGTGCTTGAGCGCATGGTGTACGAGCACCCGCAGTACACGCCGGAATCGCTGCAGGCGCAGCAGGCAATTGCCGCCCTCAGTGACCACCGGATTGCCTACGCCGGCGCGTATTTGGGATGGGGATTCCATGAGGACGGTGCACTTGCCGGCGTCCGCGCGGCGGAAGCGCTGGGCCGCTCCTGGGGTCCCGTCCTGCCGGCTGACGACTCAGGGGCATCGGATGACGGCGAACGGGAGCTTGCTCCCGTGGCGGAACCCGCATGACCACCGGGGCAGCCATCTACCGCACCTCCATTTCGCACGTGCGGCGCACGCCGTTGAAGAACGCGTTCACATACCGCAGCTATAGCTGGTTCGTTGATGTGGACAAGCTTCCGCGGCTTCCGCTCCTGCTGCGGCCACTGGCCGTGTTCCGCGCCGGGGACCACCTGGGCGATCCGGACGGCACCATCCGCAGCAACGTGGAACGGTACCTGCGCTCGCAGGGGATAGGGCCCGACGGCGGCCCCATCCACATGCTGGCCAGCGCCAGGGTGTTTGGCTATGTCTTCAATCCGCTGTCGCTGTTCTGGTGCTACCGGTCCACCGGGGAGCTTGAGTGCGTGGTGGCCGAAGTCCACAACACGTACGGGGAGCGCCACTGCTACCTCCTCCGGACGGATCCCGCCGGGCGGGCTGCCGTTCCCAAGGCCTTTTATGTTTCACCCTTCAACAACCTGGACGGGCAGTACCGTATGAAACTCCCCGCGCCGGGGGAGCGCCTTGGGGTTTCCATCGTGCTGGACCGTGAAGGCCACAGCCCGTTCGTGGCCAGCATGGACGGCGCCCGCCGGCCGGCCACGGTTCGGAACATCCTGGCAGCGGCCCTTGCTGTTCCGGCCGCGCCGTTGCTGGTATCCGCGCTCATCCGGGTACAAGGCATCAAACTCTGGGCCAGGCGCCTGCCTGTTGTTGCCCGGCCACACCACCCCTCACAGGAGGCAGTCCAATGACACTGATAGACGACAACGAAACAACTGCAGCTCCTGTCCTCGGTAAAGCCAGGGACAACGCTGGACTTTCGGACCTGGCCGCCACGCACTATGCCGCAGCCTGGACCGCCACCGGTATGCCGGCGTCGCCCGCCACCATCGATCCCGACGTATGGCCGGAAGTTGCGCAGCCGCCGTCGGGCGCCAAAGCGGCGGTGGCAGGCAAGGCCGCAGGCCTTCTCTTCAAAGGGGCCGTGAAGCGGCTGCCCCTGCGTGTTGAGTACCCGGACGGCACGGTCCTGGGGACCGGCGGCGCCGGCGGCCCGGTGATGGTGATGGTCCGGCCGGAGGCGTTTGAAGCCAGGATCGGCGACAACGGGCTGATCGGGCTGGGCGAGTCGTTTATGGCCGGTGATTGGGAGGCCAGCGACCTGGCGGGTGTCCTGGAAGTCTTTGCCGCCTCGGTGGATACGCTGATTCCCGTGCCGCTCCAGAAGCTGCGTGCCCTGTACCTGCCGCGCACGCCGCGGCAGGAACGCAACGCCGAGCAGAATACGCGCAGCAACATCTCGCGGCACTACGACCTGTCCAACGAGCTGTTCTCCACCTTTCTTGACTCCACGTTGAGCTATTCGTCGGCGCTGTTTCCGCTTGAAACCGGACCGCTGTCTGCTGTTGCCTGGGAGGTTCTGGCCGAAGCGCAGCAGGCGAAGATTGAAAGGCTGCTGGACAAGGCCGGCGTCGGGGCCGGGACCAGGCTCCTGGAAATCGGTACGGGCTGGGGCGAGCTGGCGCTCCGGGCTGCGGCCCGCGGCGCCATTGTCTACAGCGTCACCCTCTCCAGCGAACAGCAGGCGCTCGCGCAGGAGCGAATCGCGGCCGCCGGTTATGCGGACCAGGTGACCGTGGCGCTGCAGGATTACCGGGCCGTGGAGGGTGAGTACGACGCCATCGTCTCCGTTGAGATGATCGAAGCTGTGGGTTACGAGTACTGGCCCATCTACTTCCAGACCATCGACCGGGTGCTGGCACCAGGCGGGAAAGTGGCCATCCAGGCGATCACCATGCCGCACGGGCGCATGCTCGCCACCCGGAACGCCTACACCTGGGTCCACAAGTACATCTTCCCGGGCGGGTTCCTGCCGTCCGTCCGCGCCATCGAAGGCGTGACTCAGCAGCACACCACGTTGCGGGTGCGGGAACGGATGGGCATGGGGGACCATTACGCCGCCACCCTGCGGCTCTGGGAGGAGCGGTTCCTGGAGCGCTCGCGCGAGGTGGGCGAGCAGGGGTTCGATGCGGTGTTCCAGCGGATGTGGCTGTTCTACCTGTGCTACTCCCGGGCAGGGTTCCAGTCGGGCTACCTGGATGTGCAGCAGATTGTGCTGGACCGCCGGGAGGTCCAGCTCTAGCAGCCGCCGGTTCCGGCGCCGTGACGGAGGCGCCCGCAGCCGGCGTCGTGCGGGTCAGTGGGATTGGTCACCACAAGGGGTTCCGAAGGTCACTTCGGGGCCCCTTCCGGCTGTCCGGGGCGGTGCGGAACCCGCCCCTGGACTGCGGGCGACACGCCGTCTTTTCCTCGACACGCTGGGCGTTAAATGTGGCTAAGTAGTCCACAGGATGTGGATTGCGTCCGCAAAATCAGCGGAATCCCGGACATTTTGAAGGCCCCTCCCTGTGGATTAAAGGTGCATTAAATGACATACTTGTAATACATCATCTTGGGGTTCCAAAGAGGCGTCTGCACTAGATGTAGTATCTAGGTACAGCTTGGGCGGGAACACCGGACGAGCAAGTTTTCAGTAAAGGGGACAGGAACCATGACCGTAACGGTTTACACAAAGCCTGCTTGTGTTCAGTGCAACGCCACCTACCGGGCGCTCGACAAAAAGGGCATTACCTACCAGAGCGTTGACATCTCCCAGGACGCCGAGGCCCTCGAGCGCCTCAAGGCGCTGGGCTACATGCAGGCCCCTGTTGTGGTCACCGACCAGGACCACTGGTCAGGCTTCCGCCCGGACAAGATCGAGGAACTGGCGCTTTCCGCAGTTTCCTCCGTGGCCTAGGGGCCACACTTTTTCTGCCGGCAATCAACAACCAGCTGAGGTGACTCCCACGGCAGCACCAGCAGCCCAGGACTTCGACACAGCACAGGAGTTCGACACAGCACAGGAATCCCGCACTTCCCAGGATGTTCACGCGGCTCAGCGCGTGGGGGATCCCGGGGCGGTTCCGCCGGTTGTCACCGGCAGCCAGCTCATCTTTTTTTCCTCGGCATCCGAGAACACCACCCGCTTTGTCTCGAAGCTCGGCCGCGAGGTGGCCCGGATTCCGCTGTTCGCCAAGGACGCACCCCTCCTCGCCACCCGGCCGTTCGTGCTGGTGGTGCCCACCTACGGCGGCACCGGGGGAGAGGGTTCTGTCCCGAAACAGGTCATCCGGTTCTTGAACATTCCGCAGAACAGGCAGCTGCTCCGCGGGGTGATCGGCGCCGGCAACACAAACTTCGGGGACAACTACTGCCTGGCGGGGGACATCATCGCCGCCAAGTGCGGAGTACCGCACCTCTACCGCTTCGAATTAATGGGCACGCCAGAAGACGTGGCCCGCGTAAACAATGGATTGGACACGTTTTGGACACGACTGTCGCAGACACAGAAGTAACCAGGGCCCAGAAGCCCGAGATGCCCGCCGCCTATAAGGGCCTGGGTTATCACGAGCTGAACGCGATGCTGAACCTGTACGGCCCCAGCGGCGAGATCCAGTTCGAGGCGGACCGCGAGGCCGCACACCAGTACTTCCTGCAGCACGTGAACAACAACACCGTGTTCTTCCATGACCTGGAAGAGAAGCTCGAATACCTGGTCAAGAACGACTACTACGAGCGCGAGACGCTTGACCAGTACACGATGAACTTCATCCGTGACCTGTTCAACCGCGCCTACAAAAAGAAGTTCCGCTTCGAGACCTTCCTGGGCGCGTTCAAGTTCTACACGTCCTACACACTGAAGACGTTCGACGGCAAGCGCTTCCTGGAGCGCTACGAGGACCGCGTGTGCATGGTTGCCCTGCACCTGGCCCGCGGCAATGAGCAGCTTGCCCTGCAGATGGTGGACGAGATCATCGACGGCCGCTTCCAGCCGGCCACGCCCACGTTCCTGAACGCCGGCAAGAAGCAGCGCGGCGAGCTGGTTTCCTGCTTCCTGCTCCGCATCGAAGACAACATGGAGTCGATCGGCCGGTCCATCAACTCCGCGCTGCAGCTGTCCAAGCGCGGCGGCGGCGTGGCCTTCGCGCTGACCAACATCCGTGAAGTGGGCGCGCCCATCAAGCAGATCGAGAACCAGTCCTCCGGCGTCATCCCCGTGATGAAGCTCCTCGAAGACAGCTTCTCCTACGCCAACCAGCTCGGTGCCCGCCAGGGTGCCGGTGCGGTGTACCTGCATGCGCACCACCCGGACATCTACCGGTTCCTGGACACCAAGCGCGAGAACGCGGACGAGAAGATCCGCATCAAGACCCTCTCGCTGGGCGTTGTCATCCCGGATATCACGTTCGAGCTGGCCAAGCGCGACGAGGACATGTACCTGTTCTCCCCGTATGACGTGGAACGCGTCTACGGTATGCCGTTCTCCGACGTCTCGGTCACCGAGAAGTACTACGAGATGGTGGATGATTCCCGGATCAAGAAGACCAAGATCAAGGCCCGCGAGTTCTTCCAGACCCTCGCCGAGATCCAGTTTGAATCCGGCTACCCGTACATCATGTTCGAGGACACCGTGAACCGGGCAAACCCGATTGACGGCAAGATCATCATGTCCAACCTGTGCTCGGAAATCCTCCAGGTTTCCCAGCCCACCACGTACAACGATGACCTGTCCTACGCGGACACCGGCAAGGACATCTCCTGCAACCTGGGCTCGCTGAACATCGCCAAGACCATGGACTCGCCGGACTTCGGCCTGACCATCGAGACGGCCATCCGCTCGCTTTCGGCTGTGTCTGACATGTCCAACATCACCTCGGTGCCGTCCATCGCCAAGGGCAACGACCAGAGCCATGCCATCGGACTGGGCCAGATGAACCTGCACGGCTACCTTGCCCGTGAGCGGGTCCACTACGGGTCCGAAGAGGGCCTGGACTTCACCAACATCTACTTCTACTCGGTGGTGTACCACGCGGTCCGCGCCTCCAACCTGCTGGCCATCGAAACCGGCCAGACCTTCGGCGGCTTCGAGAAGTCCAAGTACGCGTCCGGTGAGTTCTTCGACAAGTACACGGAGCAGGAATGGCTGCCGCAGACCGAGAAGGTCCGCGAGCTGTTCAAGAACGTGCACGTTCCCACGCAGGCTGACTGGCTGGCGCTGAAAGCTTCCGTTATGGAGCACGGCATCTACAACCAGAACCTGCAGGCTGTTCCGCCCACCGGCTCGATCTCCTACATCAACAACTCCACCTCCTCGATCCACCCGGTGGCGTCCAAGATCGAGATCCGCAAGGAAGGCAAGCTGGGCCGCGTGTACTACCCGGCGCCGTACCTCACCAACGACAACCTGGAGTACTACCAGGACGCGTACGAGATCGGCTACGAGAAGGTCATCGACACCTACGCGGCTGCCACCCAGCACGTGGACCAGGGCCTGTCGCTGACGCTGTTCTTCAAGGACACCGCCACCACGCGCGACATCAACAAGGCCCAGATCTACGCCTGGAAGAAGGGCATCAAGACCATCTACTACATCCGTCTCCGCCAGCTCGCGCTGGAAGGAACTGAGGTGGACAACTGTGTTTCGTGCATGCTGTAATCAACCGAAATTGGTTGACTTTCATTAGGGGATGAATGATGGAAACGACGACGGCGACGGGTGGCTTGGTCTACGGCATCCGGCTTCGGCGGGAGGTCGAGTACCGCTATGTCGGTATTACCACCAAGACAGCCAGTCGTCGTTTCCATCAGCACCTCCGAGTGGCCGCGGAGGGACGGAAGACGCCGTTCTACGACTGGGTTCGTAAGCAGAACCCAGGTGACCTCATCGCTGATGAGCTGGATTGGATTGAAGGCCTGCAGGAGTTGGGCGAGGCTGAGATGGATTGGATCAGCTACTTGCGCCGGGAGGGCGACCGGCTGCTCAATCTTTCGGATGGTGGCCTTGGTCCTACCGGGGTCATTTGGACCGAGGAAATGCGGGAGGCTGCACGAGTCCGGAATACAGGCAGAAAAGGTCTGAGCCGGCCGGGTGCTGCCAATCCATTCCACGGTAAAAGGCACAGCCCAGAGCAACGCAAGAAGTGGGAAGAAAGCCGCAAAGGAACTAACTCAGGGCCCGCCAATCCTAACTTTGGTAGGTTCGGAGCGGACCATCCTAGCTTTGGCCATACGATGAGCAAGGAATCGCGCAAGGCACTTTCTGAAGCCAGGAAGGGTGCTGGGAATCCAAACTTTGGCAAGAAGGCAAGCGAGGAAACCCGAGCGAAACTTTCCCTGAGTAACCACTTAAGACATCACACCAACAAGGGCATTGAGAAGGTCGGCTGCAAACACTGCGTCGAGGACTCAGCCAAACCAAGTCTTTCTTCAGAAAGTGAGTCGGCATCATGACCGAAAAAGTAAAGCTTCTCAGCCATGTTGAGGCGATCAACTGGAACCGGATCCAGGACGACAAGGACGTGGATGTCTGGAACCGCCTGGTCAACAACTTCTGGCTGCCGGAGAAAGTGCCGCTGTCCAACGACGTCCAGTCCTGGAACACACTCACGCACGACGAGCAGCAGCTCACCATGCGTGTGTTCACCGGTCTTACCCTGCTGGACACCATCCAGGGCACCGTTGGCGCTGTCAGCCTGATCCCGGACGCATTGACCCCGCACGAAGAAGCCGTGTACACGAACATCGCCTTCATGGAGTCTGTGCACGCCAAGAGCTACTCCTCCATCTTTTCCACGCTGGCCTCCACCAAGGAGATCGACGAGGCGTTCCGCTGGTCCACTGAGAACGCGAACCTTCAGAAGAAGGCGCAGATCGTTATGGACTACTACCAGGGCGACGATCCCCTGAAGCGCAAGGTTGCCTCCACGCTGCTGGAGAGCTTCCTGTTCTACTCGGGCTTCTACCTGCCCATGTACTGGTCCTCACGCGCCAAGTTGACGAACACGGCTGACCTGATCCGCCTGATCATCCGTGACGAGGCCGTGCACGGCTATTACATCGGCTACAAGTTCCAGAAGGGCCTGGAGGGCCTGTCCGAGGAACGCAAGCAGGAGATCAAGGACTACACGTTCGAGCTGCTCTTCGAGCTGTACGAGAACGAAGTCCAGTACACGCACGATTTGTACGACGGCGTTGGCCTGGCCGAGGACGTCAAGAAGTTCCTGCACTACAACGCCAACAAGGCCCTGATGAACCTGGGCTACGAGGCCATGTTCCCGGCGTCTGTCACCGATGTGAACCCGGCCATCCTCTCAGCCCTGTCCCCTAACGCGGACGAGAACCACGACTTCTTCAGTGGGTCCGGCTCGTCTTACGTGATCGGCAAGGCTGTTAACACCGAAGACGAGGACTGGGACTTCTAGGTTTTCAGGCTAAGAAGCGCAAAAGGCTGAGGCGGTCGACTTACTTTGACCGCCTCATTTGCGTGGATCCGGTCAGGCCAGCCAGCGCCACCAGCGTGGCTGCTCCGGTTCCGGCGTCTGTTCCGGTTCCGGCTCCGGCTGCTCGCCCAAGGCCAGCGCGGCCTGGACGATGTCGTCCGCGGTGAGCGTCATGACGGCCTCACGATCAAGCGCGTCGAGACTTTGTTCCTCGTTGAGCGACAGCCGCAGCGCCTGGCGGTTGAGCGCCTGCTCGAACAGCGTGCGGGCGAACCGTGCGTTGCCGGAGTCCTCGCCGGCGTGGAGCCCGGTGAAAATGCGGCGCAGCATCTGGTCAGCACCCGACTCCAGCGTGTACTCGTGCTGGGCCAGCATCTGGTGGAAGATCGCCTGGAGTGCGTCGACGGAGTAGTCGGGGAACGTGATCTCGCGGGCGAACCGGGAGCGCAGTCCGGGGTTCGAGAGCAAGAAGGACTCCATCAGCCGCGGGTACCCGGCAACGATCACGACGAGGCGGTGGCGGTGGTCCTCCATCCGCTTGAGCAGGACCTCGATCGCCTCGGGACCGAAGTCCATCCGGCCGTCCTCCGGGGCCAGCGCGTAGGCCTCGTCGATGAACAGGACGCCATCCAGCGCCCGCCGGATCACCCGGTCCGTCTTGATGGCGGTCGCGCCGACGTATTGCCCCACCAGGCCCGAACGGTCGACCTCGACCAGGTGGCCTTTCTGCAGCAGTCCGACCGCGCGGTACATCTCGGCCAGGAGCCGCGCCACGGTGGTCTTGCCCGTGCCCGGGTTTCCAAGGAACACCAGATGCTGTGATGTGGCCACCTCCGGCAGGCCGTGCGCCTTGCGGCGGGCCTGGACCTGGAGCAGTGCGACGAGGCCACGCACCTGTTCCTTCACGGTCTCCAGTCCGACCAGCCCGTCGAGCTCGGCCTGCACCTCGGACAGCGGCCGGGCCGGCCCGGGCCTCACACCGATGAGATCGCCGACCAGGTCGTCGACGCGCTCCGAACCGGGCAGCTTGAGCTGATCGGCCAGATGGCCGATAGTTTCGCGCAGGTCGTCGAGCGGATTGCGGCCGGGAGCCATACATCCACTGTAGTACTCGATTCCCCGCCCTGATGCAGATGGAGCCTTAGAACAGCGGCCAGGGCACCGCCGACATTTCACCGCTCGGAGCAGGGAACCGACCCGCCTGGCGCAACCGGGCGCAGCGCACGGCGGCCGACGCAATTTCTTCGGCGGAGAGCAGGTCCGCCAGGCTTCGGCCAAGCTCACCGTCCAGCCCTTCGCTGACACGGTCGATGCCCTCAAGTTCCTCAACGGTCAGAACGTCTCCCAGCCACCCCCACAGCACCGTGCGCAGCTTGTGGTCACGGTGAAAGGTGAGTCCATGGTCTACGCCGTGGCGGTGCCCGTCCGTCATGGCAAGGATGTGTGCGCCTTTGCGGTCGGCGTTGTTCACGACGACGTCGAACACCGCCATGCGTCTCAGTGCCGGCGTGTCCTCGTGGACGAGGGCGACCATCCGTCCCTCCTCATCCTGACCCTCAAGGACGTGTTTCCAACCACTTTCCGGGACGTCGTCCGTTGCCACAAGGTCCACCGCGTTCTGGCCGGGGTCTGTCTCCTGCCAGAGCTGCACCATTCCGATGCCGAACGGACCATCGCGCAGCCAGGTGCGTGGCACCACGTTCCAGCCAAGGACCTCCGAGACCAGGTAGGCGGCAACCTCCCGGTGGGCAAGGAAGCCGTCGGGAAAGTCCCACAGCGGCTTCTCCCCGGCAACTGGTTTATAGACGACCGTCGTGTCACCGATGCTGCCCAGGAATGTAGCGTTCGACGCCGTCGTGATGCGGCCAGTGAGCGTCAGCTCGGCAGTCAGCAGGTCGGGCGCCGGCATCAGACTTCGGGAAGAGTGCAGACGTGTCCGTCGGGGTCCACCGGGTAACCGCAGAGTGGGCATGCGGGGCGTCCGGCGCCGACAACCTCTCGGGTGCGCTTGGCGAAGGCGCGCGCGGTACCGACCGGCATCCGCACCAACAGCATTTCGGGCACTTCGGCGCCGTCTTCCTCAAATGACCCGTCATCTGCAGCATCAACTTCCGCGATCGGGTATGCCTCGATGACCACCTGCGCCGTCGTCGGGTCCCAACCCAAGGTCATGGCCCCGGTTCGAAACTGCTCCTGAACTATCTCAAGCTGGTCGTTGTCCACGAGTTCAATGGGAGTACCTGTGGGCACGCTGAAGGGGTTGCCCTCGAGGGTAATGAGCTGATCGAGGATTTCGTCAATTTTCTCGGCGAGCTGGGCCGACTGCTGCTTCTCCATGGCGATGCTTACAATTTGCTGACCTGTGCGTACCTGCAAATAGAACGTGCGCGACCCCGGAACGCCGATCGTTCCAACAACGACCCGATCGGGCCAGGCAAATTCATGAACACGTGTAGGCATAAGAGCATTTTAGGCACGGGCGGTTCCTGGTGCCTGATTGGTTGCAAGGGTGGCGAGGTCGCGTATCACTCGTTGGACCTCATGTTCCCGTCTCCGGGCAAGGGAAATTTGTTGTACTGCGCGCGGCTTTACCAAGGGTTTGGTGGGCGGAGCAGGAACAGGAGTGTCGCCGATACGTACTTCCTTTGCCGTGGGCGGAATACTGCTCATGTTCTTACGTCCCCCGACCTAGATGTATTGCTGCCCTGTGGGGACACTCTATGAAGCCGGGAGAACAAGACGGAAGGGTGTTTATCCACCTTTGGGACTTTTTGCGTCGATCTTGAGCTACGGTCAGGCCCTCTGCCAACTTACCGGGATCGCCTTCAGCCCATAGATGATGGTGCTATCCATTCGTTCCAGGTGGACTCCCTGATCCAAAGAAAGCCCGGGCAAACGGGACAGTAGGGCACCCAGCGCGATCCTTGCTTCGAGCCGGGCCAGCGGGGCGCCGAGGCAAAAGTGGATGCCGTGGCCGAACGCCAGATGCCGGTTCTGGCCGCGGTCCACGTCGAACTCGGCAGGCCGCTGGAACTGCCGCTCGTCGCGGTTCGCGGAGCCGATCCAAGCCACGATCGGTGCGCCGGCCGGAATCAGTTCGTCTCCCAAAACAGTCTCCGTGACTGTCACCCTGTACATGGACTGGACCGGCGATCGAAAGCGCAGCACTTCTTCGATGGCCCGGGGAAGCAGGGCGGGTTCCCTCAGCAGGCGGTCCATGGTGCCGGGGTACTCAGTCAGGCACAAAACCGCATTGCCGATCAAATTGGTGGTGGTCTCGTTGCCGGCGACGAGCAGTAGAGCGCAAAAACCGAGCAGCTCAGGAACCGTCAGTTTTTGGCCGTCAATCTCCGCTGCCAGCAGGGTGCTGATCAGGTCCTGGCCCGGCTGGTGCCTGCGTTGGTCGATCAGGGCCAGGAAGTACTCCGTCATCTCCATGTTTGTGCCGGAGTGGTTCTCACTGGTCGAACCGGTCCGCGTCTGGCTGACAATCACGTCGGACCACTGTTTGAAGCGCTCACGGTCCTCCGCGGGGATCCCCATGAGTTCGGCGATCACTATGACCGGCAGCGGGTACGCCAATTCCTTAATCAGGTCTGCGCTGCCGCGGTCCGCGATCCCCTCCAAAAGTTCGTCAGTGAGCGCCGCGATACGGGGAGCCAGCGCGTCCACGGCTCTAGGCGTGAACGCCTGGGTCACCAGGGACCGTAGCTGCCGGTGCCTTGGGGGATCGGTGGCAATCAGGCTCGCGGCGAACAGTTGGCCGGTCCCCGATGCATCGTCCCCGCCCATGCGCGACGAAAATGTTGCATATTCGGACAGTGCCCGCTGGACGTCGTCGTATCGGAAGACGTTCCAACTTCCGGATTGTTCGTCGTAATGGACAGGGGCGGTTTCCCGCATTCGTTCGTAGTGGGGAAAGGGGTTGAGCTGATATTCAGCGGACTGAATGAAGTCCACGGCTGGCCTCTCTGCTCGCCGGGAGCCCTATCGGCCGAACGGACACCGGGCCCGGGTCGACTGAGCGTCGAGCCTTGATTTTAGCCAATGCCGGCTCCTGGGTCAGTAGCAGGCGGTAAAGCAGTTGGTTCTGGATCCGCAGCTACCGGTGTATGCGTTCTTGCCAGTCTGCCGGTACCTTGCCTGCGGGTGCAGGTGCGGGCTGCTCCGGTGGTCTGGACTGCGGATCCGGAAGCCGCGGGCCGCGGAAAAATTTCTTCGTGGTGTGTTCGTAGAACCAGTCCTCCCCAGGTTCAAAGGGCCTCATGACGCTGTTCGTGTTTCCGCTCCGGACTGCGGAATGGTTCGCGTGGACAGTCAATCCGCCCATGACCGCCGTCTTCCTCGGCGCAGCCTACTGGTCCGCCGCGGGCCTGGAGGTGGCGGGCGCCCGGTCAGCAAGTTGGGAATCAGCGAGGCTGGCTGTCTGGCCGGTGTTCGTTTTCAAGGCATTGACCCTCGGAATCACCCTGCTTCATCTCGACCGTTTCCACCTGTCGCCAGGCACTGCCACCCTTGCCCAGGTGGCCACCTGGGCATGGCTGGCGATCTATGCGATCGTGCCCGTTGCAATGCTCCTTATCAGCTGGATGCAGATCCGCTCCCGGCCTCCTGCCCCAAGGTCTGTAATCGCGGGATGGCCGGTGCTGCCCCCTGCGCTGCGGCTGCTCCTGCTGGGAATCGCTGGGATACTGCTGTTGTACGGCGACGCGCTCCTGGCGGCACCCATTCCCGCCGCGACATGGTGGCCGTGGCCATTGTCCGAGCTTACAGCCAGGGCGGTCGGAGCATGGCTGGTCGGTCTTGGGTGGGCGGCCGCGCAGGGCCAGATGAGCGGCGACCTTCGCACCGTCCGCCCCGTGGCCCTGACCTCCGTTGCCTTCGTCATTCTGCAGGCGCTTGCCCTGCTGCGGCATGGCGACGCCCTGGCATGGCCGAGCGTACCGGCGATCGGCTTCGTAACCGTCCTCCTTGCCATTGGAGTGGCCGGCGGATGGGCGCTCGCGCTTTCCTTTCGCCGGTAGCGGGGGCCGGAATTACGTGAGCGGCCTTCCAGTCCCCACTATGCTCTTAGCATGGCGGTTCCAGATTCTCCGGGTAATACGACCAAGGCCATCCATCGGGACCTTGGTCAACGCCGTGGCTGGATTTTGACGATCGCCGTGGGATTCGCTGTTCAGATCCTCAGTGTCGTTATCGGCTTGAAGACAGTGGGGCCGCTGTGTGGCAGCCCGCTGCTCCCGCAAAGCCGTGCAGCTGAAATGGCAGACCTGCAGCTGCGGACTACGGAACTGGCGGCAGAGTGCTACCGGAACATCGATTCCGCTTCGGTTCCTGTTTGGCTCCTCATGGCGTTGGGAATCGGCATTGTCCTGACCGGAGTCGCCGTCAGGATCGTCGCTATCCGCAGGTCTATAGATCCCACCCGGAGCTGACAGAAGCCATCACCTGCGGACCTTCCCGGGCCGCCCCGGGCGTCGACTCGTGCTCTGTGCTGTTGGAGGCCGGACACGTCGCCACGCCTTGTGCGGATGGCTACTGCCGGCCTCGGCCGAAGGGGGAGCCGAGGCCACCAATGAGGACCCGTTCCGACGGCGGCGCAACCTCAGGATGGCGAATACCGTCAAGCCAATCCAGGCGAAAGCGGCACCGATGATGAGGATCACCGCAGGTATGGAATCCATGGCCAATTTTAGGGACGGGGCGGGTTAAATGGCCGCGATGATTCCCAAGGGTTACTAACACGTGATTGCAGCAGTACCGTCGTTACCCGTTCATGACCTCAGTGCAACTGACGGATCCCGCCCTGTAGTAGTAAGCAATCATTTTCCTTGACGGAACGGAATCGCCCCTGTAACAGTTAGGCGTGGGCGGATCGATGGAGAACCACGAACGGACGGGCGAGGCGTCAATCCGCGGTGGGCTCGCTCAAGGATCCGGGGCCCAGCCGCCACTCCTGGAAGTCCGTGGACTGACCAAAAGTTTCTTCGGCATTCCCGTTTTGGAAGACGCCCAACTTACCCTTTACCGGAGCCAGGTCCACGGGCTCGTGGGCGAAAACGGCGCCGGGAAGTCCACCCTGATGAAAGTGCTCGCGGGGGTCTACCAGCCGGACTCGGGAACAGTGCTTTTGGACGGCGAGGAAGTCAGCTTCAGCCATCCTACGAAGGCCCATGAAGCCGGGCTGTCATCGGTATTCCAGGAGTTCAATCTGCTTCCCGACCGGACGGTGGCCGAGAACATCTACCTTGGCCGGGAGCCCCGCCGCGGAGTCCTGGTGAACAAGGCGCTGATGAATGCGAAGACGGCGGAGCTGCTTGAGTCGCTCGGGATCACCGCCATCCGGCCCACCGCGCAGGTGCGGACCCTGACGGTAGCTGAGCAGCAGGTAGTGGAGATTGCGAAGGCGGTCAGCTATGACGCGCGGATCGTTTCCATGGACGAGCCCACCGCCGCACTGGCCGGCGCCGAAGTTGAGCTGCTCTACCAGATCGTGTCCCGCCTCCGTGAACGTGGAACGGCCATCCTCTATGTCTCCCACCGGCTTCGGGAGCTCTTTGACCTGTGTGACGTCATCACCGTCCTGAAGGACGGCCGCGTGGTCAGCACCAGCCCCGCCTCGGAACTCGACGATACAAGGCTGGTCCGGTTGATGGTGGGCCGGCCCATTTCAGCGTTCTTCCCGGACAAACTGCCCCGGACGGACAGCGGTGCCGACGTGCCCTCCAGTCCGATCCTGGAACTGGAGGGGGCCGGAAACGGCCAGCTGGACGGGATCAGCTTCAGCGTTCAGCCGGGAGAAATTGTAGGGCTGGCCGGCCTCCAGGGCTCCGGCCGGACTGAGCTGCTGCATGCCATTTTCGGCGCCGCCCCCTTTACCCGGGGCACCATGAAGGTGGAAGGCCGGGAAGTCCTGCCCAAGTCGCCGCGGGAGGGGGTCCGGGCGCGGATGGCCCTCATCACGGAAGACCGCAAGGCTGAGGGCCTGAGCCTGAACCAGTCCATCCTGAACAACGCGCTGACCGTGATCAGGTCGGTTTTCCCGCGCCGCGCAGGGGCGGCCCGAACCGAGATCCCGGGCGTGTTTTCCTCCCTGGAAGTCGTGGCCCGGGACCTGGACCAGGAGGTGCAGTACCTCTCCGGCGGGAACCAGCAGAAAGTGGTCCTCGCGAAGTGGCTGGCCATCCGCCCCCGCCTGGTCCTGCTGGATGAACCTACCCGCGGCATCGACGTGGGAGCCAAAGTGGCGGTGTACCGGCTGATGCGCAAGCTGGCAGCCGAAGGCAAAGCCATCCTGATGGTCTCCAGCGAATTGCCTGAGGTCATCGGCATGTCGGACCGGATCCTGGTCATGCGCGACGGGCGCCTCGCCGGCGAGCTTCCGGCCGGAACGACCGAGGAAGCCGTCTTGCAGTTGGGAACGGGCGCCCGGACCGCACCTGGAGGAGGAGCATGAAACAACGGGGCAGCATCATCGACCGCCTCTCCTCCACCCAAATCGTCTACCTGGTGGCGCTGCTGACGCTGATCGTTGGTGCCGTGCTTGTCAGCACGGTAGGGCGGAATTTCTTCAGCCAGGGCAATATCTCCAGCATCCTGACCGGAACCAGTGTCCTGGGTTTCATAGCGATCGGACAGACGCTGGTCATCCTGGCCGGCAGCCTGGACCTCTCTGTCCCCTACGTTGCCAGCCTGGCCAGCCTTATTGCTGCCGGGGTGATGGCCAACAATCCGGGCAACGTCCTGCCCGGGGTCCTGCTCACGCTGGCCGCCGCGGCCATCATCGGCCTGGCGAACGGGCTGATCGTGGCCCGCCTCAACGTGCACGGGTTCATCGCCACGCTGGGCATGGGCCTGATCATCAGCGGCTACCTCGCCACCAATTTCAAGGGCAGCTTCGGGCAGACCCCGCTCTCGTTCCGCCTGATCGGGGCGACCGGCCTGGGACCAGTTCCCATCTCGACCATCATTATGCTGGCCTGCGCAGGCCTGGCCATGCTGCTGCTCCACCGCACCCGGATGGGCCACCACCTCTACGCCGTCGGCGGTGACATTTCCGTGGCCCGGACCTCTGGAATCCGCATCGACTTGCCGGTCATCGCGGCCCATGTGATCTGTTCGCTGCTGGCAGGAATGGCGGGGCTGCTCCTCGCCAGCCGGCTGGGTGTGGGCAGCCCGACCGTGGGTTCCCAAGGCGGCTACGACCTGCTCTCCATCGCCGCCGTGGTCCTCGGCGGCACCCTGCTGGCCGGCGGCAAAGGGACCATCACCGGAACCCTGGGCGGCGTCCTCATCTTCGCCATGCTGGACAACATCATGTCCGTTATGCAGATCAACCCCTTCCTCAAGGACGTCGTCAGGGGCGTGGTGATCGTCGTCGCCGTCGCCGTGTACGCCCGCCGCAGGATCGTCAACAGACCGGAGCGGTTCAGTTCGAAGGGCTCCGCGGAAGCACCTGCCGCGCAGACTGCACCCGCGGAGGGGCCATGAGCGCGGCACTGCCCTCCGGACGCAGCGCGGTCCTCCGGCAAAACCGCGCCAGCCGTTCCCAGCGGCTCCTGCGGGCTTTGCGGACCCCCGGCGGCGCCGTTTTCATCTTGTTGATCGGCCTCCTGGCGGCCATCATCGCCCTGAACCCCTCCTTCGGTGAGCCAGGCTCCTTCATCCGGTTTATCGGCAGGACAGCTCCGATCGCCATCGCTGCCGTCGGCCAGTACTTCGTCATTGTGGGCGGCGAATTCGACTTGTCCATGGGATCAGTGGTGACCATGCAGGTCATCGTTGCCGGCAACCTCATCCGGCAGGACGATTCCAGGGTGATCCCGGTCCTGATCCTCATGTTTGTGCTCGGCGCCTTCATCGGACTGGTGAACGGACTGATCACAACGCTGCTGAAGGTGCCCAGCTTCATTGTGACGCTGGGCATGATGCTGGCCCTGCTCGGGCTGGTCCTCTACTGGACCGGCGGCGCGGCCCAGGGAAACCCGGCCGACAGCTTCCGCCAGATAGGGCGGGGCGGAATCCAGGATGTCCCGGTCCTGGACATCATTCCCTACCCTGTGATCATCCTGACGGCGGTGGCCATCCTGGCCGTGGTCCTGATGCGCCGCCCCTTTGGCCGCATGCTCATCGCAGTCGGTGACAACCCGAGGGCTGCTGAACTGTCCGGTTCCCGCGTCTGGTGGGTGCGGACGCGGGCGTTCATCATCTCGTCACTGTCGGCCACCGTGGCAGGCATCCTGCTCGTGGGCTATGCCGGAGTCCACCCGTCGGTGGGGCGCGGTTACGAGTTCACGGCGATCACCGCCGTCGTCCTCGGTGGCGTGGTGCTGGGAGGCGGACGCGGCTGGGTCCTGTCTGCGGCAGCAGGCGCGTTTGCCCTCGAGGCGCTGTTCACCCTCCTGAACTTCATGGGCGTCCAGGCCACGTGGCGGGACACGGTCCAGGGGGTCATCATCATTGTCGCTGTGGCAGCAGCGTCCAAGTCATGGCAGCGAAAACGCAAGGGAGCCACATCGGCTGCCCATGACGAACGGCACCGGCTAAGCGCAGCACCCATGCCCCGCGAGGGCACCGAACAAGGAGGAGATCGAGTCTGATGCGCAAACACTCTATCCGCGCTGTCGCGCTTGGGGCGGCGTTGCCGCTGGTGGTGCTGGCCGCCTGTACCACCACGGATCCGTCGGTTACCGAAACGACGGCGCCGGGTACCGGCTCGCCCGCGGCAACCACTCCGGCGAGCCAGGACTGGTTTGACCAGAAGCTGTACGATGACCAGTTTGAGCAACGCTCAGCTACCTTCGAAGGGAACGCGGAGCAGCCCTACCTGCAGTACATTGCCGGTGACATGACGGACACCGCGAAGTTTGCTTCAACGGGGGCAAAGAAGGTTTGCTTCGCCAATGCCTCCATCTCGAACCCGTGGCGCCAGACCGGCTGGATCACCATGAACCAGCAGCTCAAGGTCCTGCAGGATTCGGGGGCCATTTCCGAGATGGAAACCCGGGATGCCAAGGATAACGACAACACCCAGATCGCGGACATCGACTACTTCATCGACGAGGGAAACTGCGATGCGTTCGTCATCTCGCCCAACTCGACGGCGGCCCTGACCCAGGCCGTGGAACGCGCCTGCGAGACCGGCAAGCCGGTGGTGGTGTTTGACCGCGGCGTGGAAACAGACTGCGCTACCACGTTCATCCACCCGATCGGCGGCTTTGCCTGGGGCATTGACACCGCCACGTTCCTGACGGACAAGCTGCAGTCCGGTGACAAGGTGGTGGCCCTCCGCATCCTTCCCGGTGTGGACGTGCTGGAACACCGCTGGGCGGCGGCCCAGAAGATCTTCGAGGAGAAGGGCATCGAGGCTAAGGACTATTTCACAGGGGCGGATCCCACCGAGATCAAGAAGATCATTTCCGATGAATTGGCCACCGGCGATGTCAAGGGTGTGTGGATGGACGCCGGAGACGGCGCGGTGGCTGCCCTCGAGGCTTTCGAGGATGCCGGCAAGGACCTTCCGGTGATGACGGGTGAGGATGAGATGAGCTTCCTGACCAAGTGGAAGGAAACCGGCATCGATGCCATGGCCCCCGTCTACTCCAACTTCCAGTGGCGGACTCCGCTGCTGGCCGTGGAAAAGATCTTCAAGGGCGAGGAAGTCCCGGCCGAATGGATTCTCCCGCAGAAGCCCATCCTCGCGGACGAGCTGGATTCCTGGCTGGAGCGCAACCAGGGGATGCCCGGCGGCCACTACGCCAAGTTCGGCGGAGAAGACCTCCCCGGTTACCCGCAGGTTTGGCAGCAGCGGCAGATACCCTGACGCTGTCCTTTGCGGGCAGCGTGGACGGGAGTGGGGTTGGAGGGGGCGGCGTGAAGCGTTCCATCGGGATCAGCACCTGGGTCTGGGAGTCTCCCCTGACCGATGCCAACATGGGGGGTCACTTGGCGAGGATCGCCGCCCTGGGGTTTGACGCCGTCGAACTCCCGCTGGAAAACCCCGGCGACTTCACCGCCGCCGCGGTGCGCGAAGCCCTGGAGACCACGGGGCTTTCACCGTTTCTTGTTGGTGCCATGGCGCCGGGCCGGGACCTCGTAGCCGCGGACCCGGCCACCGTGGAACGGACCCAGGCCTACCTCATGGACTGCATCACGATGGCCAGCAGTATCGGTTCGCCTACTGTGTGCGGTCCCTTCTACGCCCAGACAGGGCGGGTCTGGCGGATGTCGCCAGGGCAGCGGCGGGAGGCCTACGCCGAGCTGCGCCGGAACCTGCAGCCGGTAGCGGCCCGGGCTGTTGAAGCGGGCGTGATACTGGGCATTGAACCGCTGAACCGGTATGAAACGTCGCTAATCAACACTGTGGACCAGGCGCTCGAGGCCCTGGAGCCGTTACTTGGCAAGGGCGTGGGCCTTGCTCTGGACAGCTACCACCTTCATATCGAGGAGCGTTCGCTGGCCGCCGCAGTCCGGGCGGCTGGCGAGCACCTAGTGCACGTGCAGGTGTGCGGTAACGACAGGGGCGCGCCCGGCGGGGACCAGACCGACTGGGGAGGGTTTCTGCAGGCCCTGGACGAGGTGGGCTACAGCGGACCGTTGAACATCGAAAGCTTTACTGCGGATAATGCGGCGATTGCCGTTGCGGCTTCGATCTGGCGGGCGCTGGCCCCGAGCCAGGACGAGTTGGCCGCCAGTGGCTTGGCTTTCCTGCGCGGGCTGTAGGCGAAAGCGCCTCCGGCAGTGGCAGTGGCAGTGGCAGGATCAGCCGGTACATGCACTGAAGGTCATCCGGTCCCGCTCACGCGCACACCGCCAACCGCCCCCGTCCACGGCGTATCGCCCGGGCTGGGCAGGACCAGATGCGCGAAAACGTACCCCTGTTGAAGTGCGATGACCTGTGACGTGGCCCTGGCGCAATCCAGCTCGAGCTCCACCGGCCGAAAGGGTGCCCCGGGATGCTCCTGTCCAACGAAGACCTTCGCGCCTGCTGCACCAACACAGGCCGCAGTTACCGCGTACTGTCCGGCCGCGGGCACCTTCTCGAACGTGCCAAAGCCCCTGTCGGGTCCGTCCAGTGGCCCCACATCGGAAAGGAGGACTGGTCCCGGTGATGATGTCCTGAGGAGCCGCTCCAGCTCGGCGTAGTTCTCAGCTTCCTGCTCCAGGACCTCCCTGCTTTTGTATGGCGGGAGGGACGCTGTTGCTGGCACGGGGTCAACTGTTGGGGTGTTCACGGGCCCGGGCTCCGGATAGTCATAGGAGCACCCTGGCATACCGCCAAGAGGGATCAGCAGGCACAGCGCAAACGCAACCAGGTGGCGCCTGTCCTTCACTCCCACCCTTCAATGGTGGGCAACGTTGCCGTTCAATACAACAGCCGTGCCTCACCGCGTACAAGTCTTCCGGCCCGCCAGAGAGGCTTTTTAGGGTGCCGGGATAGCAGCCGGGCAACCTCTGCTGGCGAGCGGGGGACCCTTCTATTGCCGGGACCCAAAGGCCAATATTGGAACCACAGGGCGCTGCGATTCAGATCGGAGTTGGCCATGATCCAGGCTCTGCTGTGCAAGTTCAATCTCCGTCACCATTGGCACGTTGAACATGCCGAAGACGGGGGCCTGTATAAACGCTGTCTGCGCTGCGGTAAGGATGGCGACGGCGGGGACGGCGCCAATAACGGCTGGGCGCTGACGAAATGGTGGTGACGGCCGACTTCATGGCCCTGTTCCGCGACTATTCACCGCCTTTAGCCAGTAACCGTGTCGCCGTGGCGGTGTGCGACTTTCCACTCGCCGTCTTCGCGGCGGTATATCTGGGTGGCCCGCAGGACGTAGCTGCGCGGCTCGCCGTCCACTGAGGTCGAGGTGTGTTCGAGGCCGGCGGTGTATGCCATGTCGCCCACGACGCCGTAGGCCAGTAACTCGAATTCGTACGACGTGCAGTTTGAGAACTGCCGGGCAAGGCCGGTGAACAACTCGTCGAGCTCCTGCTAGCCGAAGGCGTTGCGCCATGCGCCGAGGACACTCACCGGTTCATTGTGGGACCAAATCGCCCGGCGTGGACCGGCGTCGCCATTGTGGATGGCCAGTTCCGCCTTATACAGCGCAGTCCTCACCCATGCCAGAAAATCATCAGAGTCTGCCATGTCTCAGTATGCTCCTGCCATCGCAGCCGCTGCGAGGGGACAGGCCCCAGGTGTAGAGACCTACCCGTCCCACAGCCGTGGCAAGGTCCTCAATGAACCCGGCTTCGGGGCTGCGGCATTTAGCTTGAGCACTGAGATGGGCCAATACTCCGCAATGGCTGCCAATGCCGGCCCAGCCGAGTCATACGTGCGCTGGGACGGCTAACGCAGTTTACGGGAGTAGGACGAGCCTGAGGCGGTCCGCTCCAACAGTCCGAAGTCCACCATGTAGCGGCGCAGCATCACAACGTCCTCGGTGTAACTGAGGAGCCGTTCATTAACCTGCTTTTCGGTAAGGTGTTCACCGGGCTCGATCGCTTCGTTGATGATCCAAGCCAGCAGCTCCCGCCGCTCCGATCTGTTGGCTGGATACCTTTCGATCCTGCCCAGACGCATAAAACGGTCCACTCCGCTCTGCGGCTGGCGCCGGGGCAGCTGGGTGAGTAGGTCACGGAAGATCGATTCAGGTGCCACCAGTTCGTCCGCAGCATTCCGTTCGACGAGCCCCGACTCGAGCAGGGCGGCGAGCGCCCGGTTTCGCCGCTGGTCCTGCGCGCCGGCAAGCACCTCGGGAAGCTCTGCTCCGAGCACAACTTGTGCGTAGGCGATTCGGGCGTCGCTGTTGGCGAGGGCCGCCACCACTCGCCGCCAATGGGGCCCGCTAAACCTCGTCCCTCCGGCCACAGCATTTCCTCACTCTGCGTCTTCGCCCACTTGTGCTGATCACGGTGCTGAAATCGTAGTCCTGATGCCGGTGCTGCGGAACCGCGGGCGGCCAGCCTCGAGCCCTTCGGCAGGGTCTGGATCACGATGGGTAGCGGGTCTACATTGGTTCTGGCTGCGCAGTTGGCCAACCCACCACCAACCCAGGAGGCGACGATGAGCCCCAACCCAAAACAACCCATAACCGATGACAGCATCCAAGTCCGCCAAGTCAACCATTACCAGTTCAGCTGGGTGGCCGGAGAAGCGGCGAAACCTGGCACCTGGACCCTCCAGCTGGTCCTTGACCAAGGCGCCTGGGAAGAAGTGCTCACGCTCGACGCGGAGGACGCCGAGGTTCTCCAAAACCTCTTGAAGCGTTCGGCAACGGTGTACTACGACGTGCGGCGCCGGACGCTGATGTTCGGAACCACGCCAGCCGGGCAGTAATTGGCGTTGCCGGCTGTTTCGTCCTGCCGGCTTTTCGGTCCTGCCGGCATGTCAGTCCTGGCGCCCTTCGAGGATCCGCCGCGCATCCGCCTGGGCTTCGAGGGCCAGCTCGCTCATTACCTCGCCCGTCATATGGCCCGCGGAGGAAATGATGCTCCGGAGTTCCGAGACTGTCCGCGGCGTGGCCACGCCGCGGTGTGCCATGGCGTGGCAGTTGGGGCATAACGGTACGAGGTCGGCAACGGGGTCCAGTTGGTACCCGTCCCCGAGCATTACTGGCGGCACGACGTGGTGCACGTCAATGAAACCCCTGCCAATATCGCCGTAGGAGGCCTCGAACGAGAAACCGCACGCAGCGCAGGACGTTCCATGGAACGCCAGGCACACGCGCCGTGCGTCAGGGTTTCGCTCGTAGCGGTTCACCTCGACAGTACTAACAGCGTGCGGCGGGTAGGTTCCCGAAACCAGCTGCTGAGGCGCCACCGTCGATGGTCCGTAGTCCCGCCACAGCTGGCGAAGATCCGGTTCCGCCCCAGGCGGAACGGCCAGACTTGAGCGGCCTTGTGCGTCATCCCAGGGAATCGCAGGGACGGCTGCGCTGAGGGCGTCGGGGCGTATTTGCTCGCCAAGGGGGAGAAGGGCGTCGAAAGCGACGCTGACATAGCAGCCAGGTGCATCAGTATCCCCGGAATGGACGGACTCATACGGTTCGGAGAACACCACCCCATGGCCGATCAGGCCGGCGCACGCGTCACTGCCTCCCTGCAGCAGGAGCCAAGCCTCAGTACCCGTCAGGATGTTCCGGTTGTCGCCGACGCTCCAGCGCTGCAGGGACCAACCGGACTCCGCAACCTGCTCGACGGCGGCGCGGTAGTCCCAGCCGTTCCGCCGGTTGGGGTTCCATCCCAGAATTACTGCAGCCACCACTCACCTGTTCCAGCCCACGCCGGATCGCGTCCCTTAGTTTGAACGGCGGGACCTAGATAGGTTCCTTGGCCAGCGCCTTGGTCTTTGCCGGCGTTTCGCGTCCCAGGCGCTGATCAAGCGTGACACGCAGCCTGGCGGCTGCTACTTGGACGCGATGCTCAGCCGGGGAAGTCTTCTTTTGGGCCGGTTTGGCAGGGGAGCTGCTGCGGGGAGTAGGGACGAAGCGGTGTTCAGATGATGCTGCACTCATTCTCCGACCACCTTAATCTTGTCCTTATCCGTCGTTTCATTGTCGCCTATGTCGGCACGTGAGTCCACGAAGGCAAACGTCTGGTCCGAAAGGCCTTCCTGCGCATTGTCATCGGCATTGTCATCACCCCAGACGTTCTTCCAGGCAATGTCGAACAATTCGAGTTCCTCGGTCCGTGCCAGGTCGCTGCGCGCCAGAACTTCAAGAGTCGCCAGCCCCAATGCCTTCGTACCCTCATCTTCGTCCAACGCCCGGTCCAGCGCCCATTGGGTGCGACGCCACCATTCCGCACGGCTGTCCGCTTCAGTCTTCTGCTGTAGCGCCTGGGCGTCCGCTTCCCGCTTCTGGTCCAGCGCCGTCTTGTCCGCCGCGGTGCGTTGCTTGAGGGTGCGCCAGTTGATGTAAAACGCCAGCAAAGCTGCGACGAGAACCGCCAACGGCCCCAGGCCGGCGAGGATGACCCACCAGTCGGCCGGCCCCGAATGAATTATGACGTCGAGCGGAGTGGGGGACGGAGCAGGAGTCACTCCACCAGCCTATGTGGCCGCAAGCCCACCACGAGCGTGGAGAAGAGCCTTTCCGCGTCTGTGTCGCGGCCGCCGGCTGACGCCACCGGGAGTAGACGTAAATCGTCAGACGGCGGTGTAGCCTCCGTCCACCAGGTAGTAGCCGCCTGTCATGAAGGAAGCTTCTTCTGACAGCAGGAAGCAAACGAGGTGGGAGACTTCCTCCGCGGTACCCAGGCGGTTGAGGGCGTGTTTGCCCTTCAGGACCTGCAGGATCTCAGGACTGAGACTGCTTTCGACGAGCGGTGTCCGGATGTAGCCGGGGCCGACGGAGTTGATGCGCAGTCCCTGCGGGCCGTACTCGGCCGCCGCATTCTTCGTGATCCCCACAACGCCATGTTTGGCAGCGGTGTAGGCGCCGTTGCCGAGGGCAGCGACTGTGCCGTGGATGGAGGCCATGTTCACAATCGAGCATCCCGCTGCGCCGGCCTCAAGCATCCGGGGGATCTGATACCGCATCCCGTAGAGGACGCCATTGAGGTTGATGCCAATGACCTTGTCCCATTCGTCGAGGTCCGTTTCACCGGCTGGTGCCTGCTTGCCGCCGATGCCGGCGTTGTTCACCGCCAAGTGCAATGCCCCGTATGTATCCACGGCGTGGCGGACCACCATTTCGGCGTCCTGCTTGCTGGCAGTATCCTGCCTTACCGCCGAGGCGGTTCCGCCGGCGTCGGATATTTCCTGGCCAACACGTTGCGCCGCCTCAAGGTTGATATCAGTGACCACGACGCTGGCCCCTTTGGCAGCCAACTCCTTGCTGATTGCTTCGCCGATGCCGGAGCCGCCTCCGGTGACAATGGCGACTTTGCCGGTGAACTGTGCCATTTTGACTTCCTCTCAGTTGCCGCGGCATCCGCGGCACTTCCGATGGTTGCAGGCTGTGATCCACGCTACAGCCTGGAGCTGGAAGCCAGCCTATTGCCCTTCCGTCGCGCCGCGCCTGGGGAGAGGCGTCCCCTCATGTGGCGGGGCCAGGACCGGCCGCGGGACTTCCCCGGCGCCCTGGTCGAGCCGGAACGGCGGGTACTCGTCACGCATCAGCGAAGTGTAGGCGAGGACGCGGTATATCCAGCGGTTGATCCCGAGTATCAGGTCGAACAGCGGGCGCTGGTACCGGCCGGTGAAGAGCAAGGCCACCACGGCAATCAGGACAAGCAGCCCCAGCAGGGAGAGTCCTGTTCCACGTTCGTAGGTGGTCCCCAGATCACCCGTATCCGCTTGCCAGGTCCAGGTGGTACCGGCGAGCGCGGCGACGACGAGCAGGTGCGGGATTGCCAGGAGCCACCATTTGACCAGGACCAGCCCGCGGGAAAGCCGTTCGGGGTAGTCCACTTCGAAGTCGGCAGGATAGTTCGTGCGGGCGAGGGTGAAGGGCGGGTAGAGGTCCGTGCCTGCGGCGGCGTAGGCGTAGAAGGCGACCCTCCAGTTCCACCGCAGAACTCCCACATTGAAATTGAACAGCCGCCGCGGGTAGCGGCCGGTAAACAGGATGGCGAACCCTGCAAAGATCGTGGTCACGAGGAAGGCGAACCAAAGGAAGGCCAGCACGATGACATGCGGAATGGCCAGGAACCATTTCACCAGCCACATCCAGCGCGACAGGGCGTGGTCAAGTTCGCCGGTGAGCCGTGCCGGGTAGGGCATCCGGTCCGCTGGCTCCGCGGGGCGGGGGAGGGTGAGCTGAGCTGCTCCCGGCGTTGCCGGAACTCCCACCGGGGTGCCGGGCAGTGCCCCGCCCGGTCCACCGGAGGGCGGTTCCGCATGCCGTCCGAGTCCGGCGGCTCCCAGAATGAGCAAGGGAATCCCGATCACTAGTGCAACGGCTCCGCCCACGAGCAACCCCGTGGCTGCCGGCCGGATCAGGTCGGACCGGAACCCGGCCTGCACCTGTGAGTCGACGCCGAGGCTGGCGTCGGCGTTCATGATGACAATTGCCCAGCTGCCGGCGGCAAGATCCCACGTGAGCTCCTGCTCTCCGGCACCCGAGGCGGATGCGGTCCAGAACGTTTGTTCTCCCGGCGGTGAGGGTGGGGTGGTGCCCGGAATGTCCCGGTACTCCGCGCGGAAGGGCCGGCTGTCCACGTCAAGGAGCTCCGAGTGGTGCACGCCCGCAAGGTACCGCTCGACGTCGGCCTGGGAAGCGATGCCGATGAAGATCTCCTTGCCGGTTTCCGCGGAGGAGGCCCGCAGCCTGAGCGTGCCGACGTCGAAGGGCAGGCGTGGCGGGATGCCCTCGCCGACGGCGTCAAGCCGGGGCGTGGTCAGAGCGTGCGACCCAACGGAAAGGCGGGCAGTGCCTGACGTCAGGTACCCGTCGCCTTGGGCGGAGCCCACTACAGACGCCACGGTTCCTCCGGCCAGGACCGTTAAGCCAAGGAGCGAAATGAGGATCCCCAGGATGAGAACTATCACTGCAGCGGTCTTTTTCACGATGCTGTCCCGCCTCTCTGCGGGGCCGTCCAGTGCCGACGGCGCCTGTTTGCGTTGATACCCGCGAACTGCCCGGAGTCCGCGGGGAGGCCGCCCAGCGTAGGGACAGTGTGCTCTCGATGGAACAGCTTGTCGATAACCAAATTTGGGGCGGTTTCGGGGTGCCTGGGAGGGGTTGGGCAGCCCTGCTGCCCCGCCCTGCGCCGCTACTTCCCCGCCTGCCGGGAGGAGAGTACGCTTGGGTCACCGTTAGGAAGTGTGCGGCCACCATTGCAGACTGGGTGTGGTTATCCCCAGCGTTCCGGAAGTGATGCTTAGCGGTTGCTCGAACCCCTCTGACTGCCGGTTTTCCGCGGCTCGGTGCCCCTTGGGCTGCGGGCCGCATGTAACGGGCAAAGTCTCCTTCAACCGCCGTGCTCCGGCCTGCCGCGCAGCACTCATCACAAAATCCATGACTTAACAAAACCAAAGAGGAGTCCCCGTGGACCCTGGGGCCGTTCTGGCGCTGATTGCCGGCTACATTGCAGCCGGAGTTGGTGTTTTCCTGCTGTACTCGCCTGTGCTTGTTCTTGTGGTCGGTTTGTTGCTCACTGCCGGCGTGCTGCAACTACTGGCCTGGCCCTTCCTTGTCCTGATCCGCAAGCTGCGCCATAAGCCCAAGCCGCCGCAGGATGGATCGTGGCTCCTGCAATGATGCAGGAGTTCACACCCCACCCCGTTCGTCAGTATGCTTACTATTATCCGCAAAGCCGCTGAAGAGAAAGGCATCACCATGACGGAACAGAACCTGCCTGACGACGAACTTGAAATCGTCGAAGAGAACGATGTGCTCCTTGACGAGACCCCCGGCGCGGGTTCTTCCCTTGAGCTGGATCCCGTGACCGGCGGCCAGCCTGACAACTACCCCGGCGCAGCGGAGAACAACCCGGACCGCTGGCAGGAGGATCCGCTGCTGCAGGACGAAGTCTCCGGCGAGGAGGAGGATTTCCTCAGCGATCAGACCCTGCGCGATGACATGAAGGCGACCCGCGACGGGGCCGGGGATGAACTCCCGGCAACCACGCCGACCCTGGGCGAGGCGGTCGCCGACGTGGACTTCGGCGAAGACCCCACCGGCCCGGAAGCGGACGCCAGTGACGACCAGGAAAACTTCGGCGGCTCGCCCCTCAGTGAATTCGATCCGGATGACATGGAGCGCTAGCACCCAACGCCGGCGGAGGAAGATGGCAGGGCTCCTGCCCTAGCCGAAAATCGAAACTACGCTAAAATGATAAGCAGGCTGATGAATATCGGTTGGCAGGATCAAGACTGAAGGAGTTTCACATGAACTTGGGAAGCATGATCAGGAATGCCGCTGGACGATTCGCAGGCAGGTCCGGCACCGGCGGAACAGTCCGAGGCACCGGAATGAACGCCACAGGGCGGACGCCCACCACAGGCGCCATGGGCGGCCGGCCGGGCACCGGCGGCATGGCCAGCAAAATCATGGGCATGCTCAAGCGGCGCTGACCCGTCACACTGAACCACAAAGCAGGTCCCGGATCATTCCGGAACCTGCTTTTTGGTCCCACTAAACATGCGAGAACTCGTCGTCCTGGGCACCGCCTCCCAGGTTCCCACCCGGACCCGCAACCACAACGGCTACCTGCTTCGCTGGGATGGCCAGGGGCTGCTCTTCGACCCCGGCGAGGGAACCCAGCGGCAGATGATCCTTGCCGGCGTCTCCGCAACCCAGATCACGCGCATCTGCCTCACCCACGTCCACGGAGACCATTGCTTCGGCCTTCCCGGCGTGCTGTCGCGCATGGCGCTGGACGGTGTGGCCCACCCTGTCCACCTGCACTACCCGGCGTCCGGCGCGGAGGTGGTCCGTGCGCTGGTGTCCATCAGCTCGCCGGGGATAGACCTGCGGCTTCATCCGCACAGCGGGGGCGGGACTGTGGCAGAAGGCCTGGAAGTCCGGCCGCTGAAGCACCGCATCGAGACCTACGGCTACCGGCTGGTCGAACCGGATGGCCGGACCCTGCTGCCCGACCGCCTTGCCGAAGCAGGGATTACGGGCGCCGACGTCGGGCGCCTCCAGCGTGAAGCGACCTTGGCCGGCGTCCATATTAACGACGTCAGCGTTCCCCGGCCTGGTCAGCGCTTCGCCTTCGTGATGGACACCGCTCCCTGTGCGGGCGCGGAGGACCTGGCGGACGGCGTCGACCTCCTTGTTGCGGAGTCCACCTTCAGCGACGACGACGCCGCGCTCGCCGCCCAGTACCGTCACCTCACAGCCGGGCAGGCCGGCGCGCTGGCGGCCGGCGGCGATGTCAACACCCTTGTGCTGACGCACTTTTCGGCCAGGTACGACGACGTCAGCGGGTTGGGTGCGCAGGCCGCTGCCCGTGCCGCCCGGCCAAAGGTCATCACCGCGCACGACCTGCAACGGATTGCCTTTCCCAAGCGGCGGCGGCACCAGGAGCCCATCCAGACGAGCGGCGAAGGGCGGGGCTGATGATTGCCAAACCCAACCATGAGGTAGAGAGTGAATTATCCGGTATGCACCCCGGGCCCACCCGCCCACCGTGTTGTGGAGGTCGACAATGAGCAAAACTTCCGAAGAAGTCTTCGACGCTACTCCTGAAGGAAGGGAACCCGAACTCAAGCGGGTCCTTGGCCCCAAGCTCCTCCTGCTCTTCATCGTGGGTGACATCCTGGGTGCAGGCGTCTATGCAGTCACCGGAACCATGGCGGGCACAGTGGGCGGCATCGTGTGGCTGCCGTTCCTGTTGGCCTTCGTGGTGGCCACTCTGACAGCCTTCTCCTACCTGGAGCTGGTCACGCAGTATCCGCAGGCTGCCGGTGCCGCCCTTTATACGCACAAGGCGTTCGGCATCCACTTCGTCACCTTCCTGGTGGCCTTTGCCGTAGTTTGTTCAGGCATCACCAGCGCTTCCACCTCAGCGAACGTCCTCGCCCAGAACCTGTTTGGCGGGTTCGAGATCAACGGATGGATGGGACTTCCCGGGCAGGGTGTCATCACCGCGGTGGCAATGGGCTTTATGCTGCTCCTCGCCGCCATCAACCTCCGCGGCGTGGGGGAGAGCGTGAAGTTCAATGTGGTGCTCACCCTGGTGGAGATGATCGCGCTGTGCATCGTGATCGGCGTCGGCTTCTTCGTGATGTCCCAGGGGACGGGGAACCCTGGCGAGATCTTCGTCTTCAACGATTACCAGGACAAGGGAATGTTCCTTGCGGTCACCGCAGCCACCTCCATCGCGTTCTTCGCCATGGTGGGATTTGAGGATTCCGTGAACATGGTTGAAGAGACCAGGAATCCGGAAAAGATTTTCCCGCGCACCATGCTGACCGGCCTCGGAATAGCCGTGCTCCTGTACATGCTGGTCGCGGTCTCCGTGGTCAGCGTGCTGACTCCCACGGAACTGGAGAACATCCGGGAAGCCGAGGGTGCGGCCCTCCTTGAAGTGGTCCACAAAGGCTCACCCGATTTCCCGATCGACAGGATCTTCCCGTTCCTGGCGGTCTTTGCCGTGGCAAATACGGCGCTGATCAACATGCTGATGGCCAGCCGCCTCATTTACGGCATGGCGCGCCAGCGCGTCCTGCCACGGGCCCTCGGGAAAGTCCTGCTGGTCCGCCGCACGCCGTGGGCGGGCATCCTCTTCTCAACCGTCCTGGCACTGGGACTCATCCTGTACGTGACCAGCGATCCGGAAAGCAACATCGTGGCCAACCTCTCGGGCACCACGGCCTTCCTGCTGCTGTGCGTGTTCACGGTAGTGAACGTGGCGTGTGTGGTGCTGCGGCGCAAGCGGGACCCCAACCGCAAGGTGTTCTTCACCTCCCCGGGGCAGCTGCCCGTGGTGGCCGCCCTGCTGTGCGCTTTCCTGGCCGGGCCCTGGGTGGGCAGGAACGTCATCCAATACCAGATTGCCGGCGGCCTGATGGCCATCGGTGTTGTGCTCTGGTTCATCACGTGGCTGATCAACCGGAGAACGAACCAGGGTCAACCTGAAAACGAAGCAAGTGGAAAGGCTTAACACATGACAGCTGCTGCAGAATCAACTGTCACCTTTGACGGACGCTTCGCCAGGGAACTGTCCGAGCTCGCTGTTCCCTGGCAGGCAGAGGAAGCCCCCGAGCCGAGCCTGCACATCCTCAATGACGGGCTGGCAAGGGAGCTGGGGCTTGATCCGGAATACCTCCGGTCCCCTGAAGGCGTACGGCTCCTGGTGGGAAACCACGTTCCGGAGGGATCGACGCCGGTTGCGCAGGCATATGCCGGCCACCAGTTCGGTGGCTACTCGCCCCTGCTGGGCGACGGGCGTGCCCTTCTTCTCGGTGAGGTGACCGACACGGAGGGCAGGCTTCGGGACGTCCACCTGAAAGGTTCGGGCCGCACCCCGTTCGCCCGCGCCGGGGACGGCCGTGCCGTCGTCGGACCCATGCTGCGGGAGTACCTCATCAGTGAGGCGATGCACGCACTCGGCATCCCCTCAACACGTTCCCTTGCCGTGGTGGGCACCGGCCGCCCGGTCCGCCGCGACACGATGCTTCCCGGGGCTGTGCTGACAAGGGTAGCCAGCAGCCACCTGCGCGTGGGCAGTTTCCAATACGCAAGGGCCACCGAAAACCTGGAGCTCCTGCACCGCTTGGCGGACCACGCCATCAGCCGGCACTACCCTGATGCCGCCACGGCAGAAAAACCCTACCTCGAGCTCTTCGAAAGGGTGGTGGCCGCCCAGGCATCGCTGGTGGCGCAGTGGATGCTGGTGGGATTCGTCCACGGCGTGATGAACACGGACAACATGACCATCTCCGGCGAAACCATCGACTACGGCCCCTGCGCCTTTATGGACGCCTTTAATCCTGCTGCGGTCTACAGCTCCATTGACGTCGGCGGGCGTTATGCGTACGCCAACCAGCCCGTCATTGCCGAATGGAACCTGGCCCGACTCGCCGAGGCCATGCTGCCGCTCTTCAACGAGGACCAGGAACAGGCCGTGGCCCCTGCCGTCGAGGCACTCGGCAAGTTCCGCCGCCAATACAGTGATGCCTGGTTCTCCGGCATGAAAACCAAAGTCGGTTTGGCAGCAGCACCAGCGGAAACCCCTGAGGCTGAAGAAGCCTCGGAGGTGGTGGACGGGCTGGTGGACCTCCTGAAGGACGGACCAATCGACTACACGTCCTTCTTCCGGAACCTGGCCCAGGCGGCAAGGGGAAATGAACGCCCTGCCAGGGGGATGGTCCTGGACTTGGCTGCCTTCGACGCATGGGCGGAACGGTGGCGTGCCCTGCACCCCGACGCCGGCATGATGGACAGGGTCAACCCCGCCTACATACCTCGCAACCACCTGGTGGAGGAAGCGCTCGCCGCAGCAACGGAGGGAAACCTTGATCCCTTCAACCAACTCCTCGACGTGGTCCGTAGCCCGTTCCACGAGCGGCCGGGGCTCGAACGCTACGCCGAGGGAGCGCCGGAGGACTTCGGCAGCTACCAGACCTTCTGCGGCACGTAGGCAGCCACAGCACAAGCAGTCACGCCACCTGCGGGCAGGCCGGCGGAAGTGCAGGCTTCCCGGAAGCCCGGTTGCCGGAGCCCGGCAACAAAACAGGGGCGGCAGCCGGGAACAATCCCGTCTGCCGCCCCTGTTCGGGGTGGTGTGATTACGCTACGCGGACGAAGGACGGAGCGCTGAGCCAGCTGATCGAGTGGACCAGCGTCTGGTTACCGTTTACGCCGCCGCTGACCACCTGGCCGTCACCGGCGTAGACGCCCACGTGGGTGGGGGTGATCACCAGGTCGCCGGGAGCGGGGGTGGCCACAGTGGAGCCGTACTGGAAGAATTGAGTGGGGGCCAGGTCGCCAACGCCTTTGCCCACGGTGCGCAGGGCCTTTTCCACCATCGCGGTGCAGTCCTGTGTGACGCCCACCTGGCCGTAAGCATTGGCCAGGATGGCTGCGCCGGTGCCGGTGCCGGTGGCTGCCGGAGCCGGAGCGGGTGCTGCCGCAGCCGGAGCAGGCGCCGTGGAGGTGTAGGACATGTTCATTCCGGTGTTAGCGGGAGCGGCAGCAGCCTTGACGGGAGCCGGAGCAGCTGCAACGGCGCCGGCGCCGGGGATCTGGATCCGGTCGCCGGGGAAGATGATCGTGTCGATCGACAGACCGTTGGCGGACAGAACGTCATTCAGGGCTACACCGTTGGCGGCCGAGATGGCGCCCAGGGTGTCGCCGGAGACGACGGTGTGCACGTTGGCTGCAGCTGCTGCAGGGGCAGCCACTGCAGCGGCCGGCGCTGCATAAGCCTGGGTGTTAGTGGTCTCGGTGGTGTCCGGGGTGCCCACGCCTGCATAGGCTGGAGCCCCCACACCGAAGGCAATGCCGGAAGCTGCGGCTACGGCGAGCGCCGGGCGGCCAAGCGACTTGGCTGAGACAGCCAAGCCCTGGAGCGCGATTGAGCGGGCCGGAGTCGCGCGGTGACGGGCGGTGGTGGAATTTTTTGACACGGTTGATCGCCTCTCCCATGCCTGCGGGGTGAGCTGTCGGGTTCGGGTTGGAGATACCCGGCCGGCAGCAACTCCGAACG
Source organism: Pseudarthrobacter sp. R1 (assembly GCF_024494415.1). Lineage (NCBI taxonomy): Bacteria > Bacillati > Actinomycetota > Actinomycetes > Micrococcales > Micrococcaceae > Pseudarthrobacter > Pseudarthrobacter sp. R1. Next base: position 1,342,002 of record NZ_JAMKFI010000008.1, read on the forward strand.
GAACGGAGGCGCTATCGACTTAACCCCAAGGCCTCGAATGAGGCCGCGGAAACTTGGTTCCCCCGTCCCTGCCAGCTGGAAACGATTGAATCCCGGGTCAGTGGCAGGGCTCGGCATACTGACGGGAATGTCCCGTCTGAGAGGGACACCTGAAGACCATAACCTGATTCCAGGCCCATTGTCACGTTTGGGTAACATACGAGGTGCTCCTATCGCATTTGGCAAATGAATAGATTCATAACCCACATCCTTCTGACCTCGCGAGATAGGCGCGCCGAGCAACCGGCCGTGGTCTTTGTCACAAACTGATAAAGGGATTCGAAAAGTGAACGCATAACCCTTGCCCGGAAGAACCGGAGGGAGGAGGATGTTCGGCACCGGCGAGGAGGCACAGTGACCCAGCTAGGCAAGTATGAGAAATACCTGATCGAGGAATTTTTTGACGACTACCGTGCCGGGGCGCTGAGTCAGCGGACTTTCACCCGGCGGGTTGCGTTCATCACCGGCAGCATGGCAGCCGCCGCGGCGGCGATGCTGCTGGTGGGCTGCACGCCCAGTGAGGTGCCGCGGAGCACCGACCCCATGCCCACCCCGGAGCCTTCAACCTCTTCGGCCGCCGGGACTGCCGGTTCCGGTGCAGTGCCCGGGGCGAAGAGCCCGCTTTCCGTACCCGAGGGTGCGCCAGGGATGACGACGGCGACCGTACAGTTTCCGTCCGGCGGAACCTCAGTCAGCGCCTATCTGGCCAGGCCAGAGCAGGAAGGGCGCAGCCCTGCCGTGCTGATCTGCCATGAGAACCGCGGGCTGACACCCCATATCGAAGATGTGGCCCGCCGCTTCGCGAAAGAGGGTTACGCCGCCCTCGCCCTTGACCTGCTCAGCCGGGAGGGCGGGACTGCGAACATGGACCGCGACGCTGTTCCCGGTGCCCTCACCCAGGCCGGCGCCCAGCGCCACGTTGCCGACTTCGCAGCAGCGCTGGAGTATCTCAAAGCCCAGGACTTCGTGGACGGCGGACGTATCGCCATGACCGGCTACTGCTTCGGCGGCGGTATCACCTGGCAGGCGGCCACAGAGCTGGACGGGTTGAAAGCCACCTCGGCGTTCTACGGGCCAGCCCCTGACCTGGGCAAAGTGCCCGGCATCAAGGCCGCCGTTTTCGGGGTTTACGCCGAACTTGACCAGCGCATCACGGGCGCGATGCCTGCTCTCAAGGATGCGCTCGCAGCCACTGATGTTGTCCATCAGCTCACCGTCTATCCCGGCGTTGACCATGCCTTCCACAACGACACCGGCGACCGCTACAACGAAGCCCAGGCTACGGCTGCGTGGAACGATACCCTCGCGTGGTTCGGCCAGCACCTGTAAGGGCCTAGCTTCCCAACTGTGTGACGGTTTGTTATAAAGCCAGGCGCCGCTGGCCAGCGTGCTTCCCAGGGCGCCGTGCGCCGCCTGGAACCACCCGGTGGCGAGGAACTGGTACTGACCCCGCGTAGGCTTTTCCCATGCCCGACTACGAACGGTTTCGGATCCTGCTTGAGGAGGAACGGGAGCGGAAGGTGGCCCTCCTGCCGGCCCTCCGTGCGGACATCGCCTCCGCAAATTCAGCGCGCCAGGACTCCAACGTGGACGACGAACATGATCCGGAGGGCTCCACCATCGCCTTCGAGCTGTCCCAGGCGTCCGCCCTGCTGAAACAGAGCAGTGCTGGTCTCGGCGAAGTGGAGGCGGCCCTGGCCAGGATCGCCGCCGGCACCTATGGGACCTGCGCGGTCTGCGGGGAAGCCATCGCCGAAGGCAGGCTGGAGGCACGGCCGTGGACCCCGGTCTGCATCCGGCACGCATCGGCAGGCCGCGGTCAATGAGCAGCGGCGTGGACCAGGTGACGGCTGCCGCCGCCTTCATTGACCGCACGCTGCAGAACGAGGGTGCCTGGTACCGGGCGGACGACGTCGAGGGCCGGCTGGGCGGGCAGCTGGCCTCCTACGGCTCCTCAGTGGGCGCTGTCCGGGGAACCATCCGCGACGCACTCCGCAAGTACAAGGACTTCGACCACGACGCCGTGGTACAGCTGGCATCGGCCCTGTGGGGTCAGCCCAAGCCCGGCTCCAGAGCAGTTTTCGAGCGCCGGCTCGCCGCCGTTGTGCTGCTCCAATCCAGGGAGTCACTCCTGCGCCATTCGGACCTGACGCGGATCGAGGGCTTCCTGCGCTCTGCCGGCACGAACGAACTGACCGAACCCCTGCTGGCCGACGTCGTGGCGCCCTTCCTGGCCCGGCTCAGCGGCCGTGACCGGCAACGCGCACATGTTGTCCTCGCCCGGTGGCGGACGGATTCCGACAGCCGGCTGCGCAGCGCCGCCGCCTACCTCGCACAGCAACCTGCCCCCGAAGCCCCACCACAAGGAGACACCCATGAACGATCCCTATAACCTGGACCGATTCGTCGCCGCCCAGGACAGCGGCGGAACCTATGACCAGGCCCTGGCCGAACTGCAGCTGGGAAGGAAATCCGGCCACTGGATGTGGTTCATCTTTCCGCAGATCGCCGGACTGGGCCAGAGCGACATGTCTCGCCGGTACGCCATCAGCTCCCTTGCCGAAGCCCGGGACTACCTGGACCATCCCATGCTGGGCCCCAGGCTGCTCGACTGCGCACTTGCCGTCACCAACCACAAAGGCCGCCCGGCGGAGGGCATCCTCGGCGGAATCGACGCCCGGAAGCTGCAGTCGTCCATGACGCTGTTCCTCCGTGCAGCTCCCGGGGAGACCGTCTTCAAAACCGTCCTGGCCCAGTTCTTCGATGGGCAGCCCGATGCCGCTACCGACGAGCTGCTGGCGGGCAAGGACGAACAGTAAGGGCTAACGCCTAAGGGCCGACGGCGGCGCCCTGCGCAATTGCGCAAGGTACCGCCGTCGGACTCACAAGCTGTAGCTCAACGCTACGGCGAGGGGCTGCCGCCGTTGACGTTCAGCGTTTCGCCGATGACGTAGCTGGACTCCGGGGATGCCAGGAAAACATATGCCGGGGCGAGCTCCGCCGGCTGTCCCGCCCGGCCCAGGGGAGTGGACTGGCCGAACTCCGGCAGTTCCTCCTTGGGCTGGCCGCTGCTGACCTGCAGTGGCGTCCAAATGGGTCCCGGCGCTACGGCGTTGACGCGGATGCCCTTCGGCGCGAGCTGCTGGGCCAGTCCCTTGGTGAAGTTGTTGATGCTGCCCTTGGTGGTGGCGTAGTCCAGCAGCGTTGGGGACGGGTTGTAGGCCTGGATGGACGTGGTGTTGATGATGGTTGATCCTGCGGGCATGTGCGGGAGGGCAGCCTTGGTCAGCCAGAACATCGCGTACACATTGGTCTTTAGGGTGTGGTCGAACTGCTCGTCCGTGATGGCGGTCAGCTCCTCCTGCGCCACCTGCTTGCCGGCGTTGTTCACCAGGATGTCCACGCCGCCGAGCACGGCCACCGCGGTGTCGACCACTTCGCGGCAGACGTTGGGGTCCTTTAGGTCCCCGGGGACTTTGACGGCCTTGCGGCCGGCGGCCTCGATCAGTCCGGCGATACGCGCTGCGTCCTCTTCTTCCTCCGGCAGGTAGGACAGGACGACGTCGGCCCCCTCGCGGGCGAAGGCGATGGCGGTGGCTGCCCCGATGCCGGAGTCCGCTCCCGTCACGATAGCCTTCCTGCCTTCCAGCCGGCCGGTCCCGCGGTAGGTATTCTCGCCGAGGTCGGCTTTAGGCTCCAGCTCAGCGTCCAGGCCCGGCTCGGGCTGGTGCTGCTCGGGGGGAGAGATTTTTCCGTAAGCGGTCACGGGGTCGCGGAAGGTGTACTGGTCTGTCATGGTGGTCCTCCTGTTGGGTAGGGGTGGAACACGGTAAAACTAAGCATGCTTACCGTTCCAAGCCTAGGCACTTCCGCCTGTCCCTGCCAACCCGCATTTCAGTACTGGTTCAGTCGGATTTCGAGTCCCGGCGGACGTCCACCAGCCTGACATCCCTGATGGTTCCCGAGTCCACGACCGCTGTCATGTACGTGCAGGCAGGCTGGCGGCGCCGGTCCGTGGGGGAGCCCGGGTTCAGCAGCCGCAGTCCTCCCGGGGAGGTGGTGTCCCACGGAATGTGGCTGTGCCCGAAGACCAGCACGTCGGCGTCCGGGTAAAGCGCCTCGCACCGCGCTTCCCGGCCCTTCGCCTGTCCGGTTTCGTGCACCATGGCGAAGCGGACCCCCTCAAGGGTGGCGGTGGCTGTTTCAGGCAGCCGGCTGCGCAGGTCAGGACCGTCGTTATTGCCGTAGACACCAATCAGGCGGCTGCTCCGGTGCTCAAGCTGGTCCAGCAGTTCCGCCGTCACCCAGTCGCCGGCGTGGAACACCACGTCAGCGCTTTCGACGGCGGCCCATAACTGCGCGGGGAGTGCCCTGGCACGCTTGGGCACGTGGGTGTCGGCGACCAGCAGAAGGTTAAGCGGCATGGGGAAATCCTGCCATGCCGGCCAGGTTCCGCCGGCGACTTTTTTGGCATTGTTCCTTCTGGCGGGCAGTCGTAGTCTGGGGCTGGAGGTGATAGCCATGGAGGCTGCACAGGGTGACAGGATCATCGTTCACGGAAGGAACGTCGGGTCGACAGACCGGCACGGCGTAATTCTGGAAGTGCGCGGGCAAGGCGGAACGCCGCCCTACCTGGTCCGCTTTGACGACGGCCACGAAACCATCATGTACCCCGGCGGTGATTTCGCCGTCGAACGCGGCAACGGGCACTAGCGCCGCACAGTGATGCGCCGCTTCCGGTCCACCTGTCAGACTGGAGCGATGGATCATTCACTGGCTTCAACGCCGTCCTCCACTCCGCCTGTCCGTACCGGCCCGCGCGATCCCGGTGACGCCTGGGTGGACGGGGAACACGGCCGGTACTGGGGCAGGTTCGGCGCTGCCGGGGTGCTCGCCTACGACCCCGCCAAGGGTGTGCTTCTCCAGCACCGCGCCATCTGGAGCCACAACGGCGGAACCTGGGGACTGCCCGGCGGGGCGCTCCACGAGGGCGAGGACGCCGTTGTGGGCGCATTGCGTGAGGCCTATGAGGAGGCCGCCGTGCCGCCGGAGAACGTCGACGTGCTCTTCACCTCGGTGCTGGACCTGGGCTACTGGTCCTACACCACGGTGGTGGTACTGGTGACAGAGCCGTTTGATCCGGTCATTAGCGATCCGGAGAGCCTTGAACTGCTGTGGATTCCCCTGGCTGACGTGGAACGCAAGGAGCTGCATCCCGGCTTCGCGGCCGCGTGGCCGGACCTGCGGGAGCGGCTCGTTTCCGGCGCTTAGCCGTGGACGTCTGTCAGTAGTCCGGGCCGTATTCGGCATGGACCAGGATGGGCAGGTGGTCCGAGTTGCCGCGCGGGAGGGTCTCCACGCTCGTGATGTCCAGCCCCAACGACGTGGCGAAGTCGAAGTGGCCCTTGAACACCTTGTAGCGGGTATACGTTCGCCGGTTGCTTAGCGAGAGGGCATACCCCGAGTTCTTCATGTGCACGTGCAGGTTCTTGGTGAAGAACGGGTAGTTGAAATCGCCCACCATCAGCGTCATCAGGCCCTTGCCCATGCTCAGGAGCTCGGCGTGGGCGGCGTGGATCTGCTTCCGCCGCAGCGAGTTGGAGGCGGTCAGGGGTGCGGCGTGGAAGGAACCGATCACCAGTTCGTGCTGGGTCTCGTTGTCCATGACGCGGGTCCCGATGAGCCGTTCGTGGGCCGGTGCCAGCACGCGGTCATGCATCGACTTCTTCAAAGCGAAGGACTGGGTGTCCAGGGCCGTGAACCGGCTGGTGCGGTAGTAGATGGCGAGCCCGAGGCGGTTTCCCTTGGTGGCGTCCGCGAGGTGAAGCGGGCCAAGGGTCTCCGGGAGGTCGCTGGAATCCACCTCCTGGAGGCAGAGCGCATCAATATCGTGGTTCCGTGCCAGGGCAAGGAGTTCACCGCTTGCCTTGTGCTTGCGGAGGTTGTAGCTGATGACGCGCATGGAACACCTCTTCCGAGGGTTGCTGACAGGACCAGTTTCTGAGTCTACCCAGATGACAGCCCCCAGGCTCCAACATTTCGCCGCGTCGGATGGCAGCTCCTGGCGACGGTCCCGGAGCAAAACGATAGAGTTATTGGCAATTCACTGACATCTCCTTCGAAGGGCACCCGTTGACTGCTGATCTGCCTGAACTGGCTGAGGGAAACTTCTATTACCAGGCCCTGGGTGATGGCCGTTTCCGCTCCACCATCCACGCCCAGGGCGCCTGGAACGTGCACGAGCAGCACATGGCGCCGGCCTCCGGGCTGATGGCTGACAGCCTCGAACGGCACCAGCCGAGGACGGACATGCGGATGGCCCGGCTCAGCTTCGAGATCCTGGGCCTGATCCCCGGCGGCAAATTCCACATCGAGACCACCACGCTGCGGCCGGGCAGGACCATCGAACTGCTGCAGGCCGAGCTGGTGGCGGGCGGCCGGACAGCGATCCGTGCCACCGCCTGGCGGCTGGTCACCAGTGATACCTCCGAGGTTGCCGCGGTGGAAGACACCGTCATTCCCGGGCCCGACGAATGCAAGCCCTACGACGGAGCCTCAGTATGGCCGGGCGGCTACATCCGCTCCCTTGAGATGCGGGTAGCGGAAGGGCACCGGCCAGGGGCCGGCAAGGTATGGCTGCGCACTGACCATCCCCTCACGGACCGCGAAGACAGCGGCGGCCTCGCTCGGCTGATGGGGCTGGTGGACACCGCCAACGGCATTGCTGCGCGGGTACCTCCGGGCGCGGACAGCTACGCGTTCCCCAACCTGGACCTGCAGATCCACATGTACCGCCGCCCCGAAGGGGAATGGCTGGGGCTGGACAACGCAGTCTCCTTCGGCGGGGATGGAATCGGCCTCACGTCCACGGTGCTGCACGACCTCCAAGGCCCCTTCGGCCGGGCGGAGCAGATCCTCACCGTGCGCAGGACGTGACGGCTGCGCGGGCGTGACTCCATGCGGGACGATATTCAGTCCCAGGCGGGTCAGCCCCGGCCTTGGAAGACAAGCCAGCCGGCGAGGGTGGACAGCCCGGTCAGTGCAGCGCCCCAGAGCATGTCCACCACAATCAGCTGCAACGGCCACACCTTGAGGGTTGCCGCGTTGGTCAGGTCATAGGTGGCGTAGGCGAAGGCGCCCAGCGCGGCACCGTAGCCCAATGCCGTAAGCCAGCCGCCGCCGTCGAGCGCGGGCCGGAGGGCAAAGAACACGATTCCGGCGATGTAAATGACGTAGAAGGCAACCGCGTACCCTAGGTTTGGCTTGTCAGCCAGCAGATCGCCGATGTGGCTCCGGTAGAACGGGTTCATCAGCTTGAGCCAGACGGCGTCAATCACTGCGAATGCGGCGGCAACAACAAGGAATTGCAAGATGACCATAGGGGAGCATAGCAACATGCATCACGCCGGACCGGGACCCCGCACGCTGACAGTGGTGCGGCAGGAGGCGTCGCTCGGCGCCGCCCGTGACCTGGAATTTGGCCTGGAGCTCCTCGCCAAGGCAAGGACGGGGGATATTGGCCCCATGCTGCGGCTCTACCGGCCTGCCCCTACAGTGGCATTCGGGCAGCGGGACACCCGGCTGCCGGGCTTCGAAGCAGCGGCCCAGGGCTGCCGCGACAACGGTTTTGAGCCGCTGGTCCGCAGGGCGGGAGGGCGCGCTGCCGCCTACCACCAGGGAACCCTCGTGGTGGACCATATCGAACCGGACGCAGATGCTATTGCAGGATCGAAAAGCCGCTTCGGATACTTTGGTGAGCTGTTCGCCGAAACGCTGCGCAGCGTGGGGGTGCAGGCGGCCGTGGGGGAGATCCCGGGTGAGTACTGCCCGGGGGAATACAGCGTGCACGGCACGGACCGGACATCCGGCTCCCGGATCAAGCTGGTGGGCACTGCCCAGCGCGTGGTGGCCGGAGGCTGGCTCTTCAGCTCCGTCATCGTGGTGGAAAACTCCGCCCCCATCCGCAAGGTCCTCACCGACAGTTACGCGGCATTGGGGCTGGAGTGGGACCCCGCCACGGCCGGAGCCGTCAATGATCTTGTGCCGGGAGTGGACGTCGCCGCGGTGGAGGACGCGCTGCTGGCAACCTATGCGGGCCATGCCACCCTCACGAGCGCTGCCTTCAGCAGCTTGGGGGCATGACCGGCCGGGTATGGCAGGTACACAAAACGGGACCAGCACCGAAGTGCTGGTCCCGTTGTGGTTTTCACACGCCTTCGACGGCGGGTGGCTGGGCTGCGGGCCCCTCTGGCCGGTTTGCCGGCTACGCTGCGAGGCGGTTCTTGACCTCGGCAGCGGAAGGGTTGGTAGCCGCGGTGCCGTCCGGGAACAGGACAGTGGGCACCGTGCGGTTGCCGCCATTCAGCTGCTCCACCAGTTCTGCGGTACCGTCCACTTCCTCGATGTTGATCTCGGTGTAGCCGATGCCCTGCGCGTCCAGCTGCTTCTTCAGCCGGTTGCAGTAGCCGCACCAGGTGGTGGAAAACATGGTGATGGTGCCGGTTTCGGGGGTGAAGTCCACGGATTTCTCCTACGTGTCGCTTACGGGTTCATTCCTGACAACGGTAGCGTGCAGCCCGCTATTCCCGGCAACTGCGCCCGTGGCCGCCCCCGGATGACAGCTCCTGCCGCCGATGGCATGCTGGAGCCATGTGTGGACGCTATGTGATGGCACGTGCCGTGGGGGACCTCCTGGCTGAGTTCGACGCCGAGCTTGAGGAGGAGGTGGCCATCCCGCCGTCGTGGAATGTCGCGCCAACTGATGACGTTCCCATCGTCCTGGAGCGGCTGATCGATGAGGGCCCGGAGCGCAAGCAGGTGCGCCAGCTGCACGTGGCGCGGTGGGGACTGGTTCCCTCCTGGGCCAAGGACCCGGGTATCGGCTCGCGGATGATCAACGCCCGGAGCGAATCCGTGCTGGAGAAGCCTGCGTTCCGCAAGGCCATCCAGTCACGCCGCTGCGCTGTGCCCGCAGACGGTTACTACGAATGGAAGCAGGGTCCCGGGAAAGGGAAGCAGCCCTACTACGTGCATCCGGGCGAGGGCCGGGGTCTGGTTTTTGCCGGGCTCTATGAGTGGTGGAAGGATCCGGCCTGGCCGGCGGGGGAGCCCGGCGGCTGGATGCTGTCCACGTCAATCCTGACTACTGACACTCCGCCGCCCGGCAGCGAATCAACTGTCTTTGGCAAGCTGACCGCGTTGCATGACCGTGTGCCGCTGCCGATGGATACCTCCACGATGCAGGCATGGCTCGACCCGGAGGCCGACGACGCTGCGGGGCTGGTTGACCTGGTGCGCTCGCGGGTCAAGGACGTGGCTTCGGACTGGCATGTGGATTCAGTGGGGAAGGACGTGGGCAACGTCCGCAACAACGGCCCTGAGCTGATCCGCCCTGTCGAAGCCCTCTTCTAGGCGCTACCCAAAGCAGCCCGGACCGCTGGGCCGGAGGGCTAAACGGTGACCGTCCCGGCGTCGTCCACTGTCCATGTGGGGTTGTACGCCACTTCCCAGCGGAAGCCGTCCGGGTCTGCGAAGTAGCCGCTGTAGCCGCCCCACGGCTGGGTGATGGGCTCGGCGATGATGTCCGCTCCCGCTGCGGCAGCTTCTGCCATGACCCGGTCAACGTCTTCTGTGCTGGGGAGGTTGTGGCTGAGCGTGATGCAGGGGACCGGGCCCGGCGCGCTGACACCGGCGTCAGCCTGCATCTGGCGTACGTCCCACAGGGACAGCACCAGGCCGTGGTTCACCTGGATGAAGACCACGTCCCCCGGAAGCTCGCGCTGGACGGGCCAGCCAAGGCCGTCCACGTAGAAGGAGCGGGACGCCGGGACGCTGCGGACGCCCAGTGAAATGAAGTCGACTCGGGGTTGCATGGTTCGATACTGTCAGAGGATGGCAACAATTCAAGGGAACGATAGAGACGCCCTGGCCGACAAGGAACAGCTCGCTGCCGTCCGGGTTGCCGTTGATGAGGTCGATGACCAGATTGTCACCCTCATTGCACGCCGGGAGCGGCTGATCCGGATCGCCGGAACGCTCAAGGGCGACGACGCCGAGGTCCGTGCCCCTGGCCGCGTGGAGCGGGTGATCGAGCACGTCCGCTCCGCCGCCGAGAAGAAGGCCATCGATCCGGACATCGTGGAGTCCACCTACCGGGCCATGATCTCAGGGTTCATCGAACTGGAACTCCGGGTCCACAAAGAGAACAGCTGAGCGGTTTCGCCCAGCTGTTACAGGTTTTCCTCCACCGGAACTCCGGACTGGAATTCCCGGCCGTCCGCTTCACTGAAGCCGGTCATCACGTGCCCTTTGCCGAGCCCGTTGATGGCTGCGAGCGGGAAGTTGCCGGTGATGGTGTTGCCGGAATGGGTAACGCCTGAAAGATCGTAGTTCTCTTCCGTGCTCTGTTCGTGGTTGAACGAGAAGAAGGCGATTGCCTCCCCGTTCATGAATTCAATGCCCAGCCGCCGCTGCGAGGAGTAGTCCGGGGTGGCAGCTACAAGCCCCACCACGTAGGCACCGGAACCGGGAATATTGCCGTCGATGTCGAAGGTGGCCACGAGGGTGGAGTCCTGGGCTTTGATGCTGACCTGCTTGAGGAGTGCGTCATGGGTGCTCATGGACCAATCCTGCTCCCTGCCGATCTGTCCGTCCACCCCCGCCTAGGATTTGTCCCGCCGCTGGCTTAGACTGGAAGTATTCGAACACATATTCGAATGACTCTTTAGTTTCTTAGTCCTGCCGGGAGGTGCCCATGGCGATGTTCAGCGAATCCGTGGATGTTGCCTGCAATCCTGACGGCCAGCCCGTGAGCCTTCAATGGGCAGGACGGTCCTATTCCGTCTGCGCTGACCCGGTGCGCTGGTATGAACGCCGGCAGTGGTGGGCGGAAGAAAGCCGTGCCCCGCTGGGGAGCGGGCCCGGGCTTGTTGACCACGAAATCTGGCGGGTCCAGGTGCTCCCGTCCGCTGCAGGTTCCGGCACGGCCAAGGAGGACGAGGCTCTTACCCTTGACCTCACCCGCCATATCCGCAGCGGCCGCTGGCGGCTCCTGCGCATCCACGACGCCCTGCGCCCCCGAACAGCATGAGCTTCACCCATCTCCACGTCTCCACCGCATTCAGTGCCCACTATGGCGTGTCCTGGCCTGAGGAACTGGCGCAGGCTGCTGCTGCCGACGGCGCAACCGCGCTCGCCTGCACTGACCGTGACGGCCTGTACGGAACCATCAAGCACCTCAAGGCGTGCATGGCCGCAGGTATTGATCCCATCGTCGGGGTGGACCTGGCGGTGTATGACGACGACGGCGACCACCGCACCCAGCTTGCCGGCCGCGTGGTGGTGCTCGCCCGGGGCAACAACAACGGGGCCGGGTACCGTGCTTTGTGCCGGCTGGTGTCAGATGCCCATGCCCGCACCTCGGGAAAGGCTGGGGGAACTATTCCGGTGGCAGTGACCAGGGCAGAGCTTGCCTCCCGAACCCTGGACCCCCAGACCCTTAAACCAGTGCTGATGGTGCTCATTGGGCCGGACTCCGACGTCGGGCGCGCCATGGGCGGCCGCCGGTACCTGCGCCCGCGGACCCTCTTCAAGCAATGGCTCGAAGCCATGCCCCGCGGAACAGTGGTGGCCGAGATCGTTTCCCAGCTCAGCGCACCGGGGGCGCCCCTGAGCACCTCGCATGCCGTCCGGATGCTCAAGCTCGCGGCGGAGCACAACGTTCCGGCAATCCTCAGCAACGCCGTCAGGTACTGCGCGGAGGACGGAGCCGCCACCGCTGACGTGCTGGATTCAGCACGGACCCTGAAATCGCTGCCGGAACTGGCCCAGGAACCGCTGCTGCAGCCCAACGGCCAGGGCTGGCTGAAATCCGCAGCGCAGATGCTGCAACTGGGCAAGGAAATCATCGCCGCAGCGGGTTACGGTGCCCAGGACCTCAAACAGCTTATGGCGCAGACCGAGGCGCTCGCCGATCTCTGCAGAATAGATCCCGAAACCGACATGGGCTGGAAGCAGCCAGTGGTGCCGGAGGCTTCCGTCATCGGGATCAGCCAGGACCCGCACGTTGAACTGGTGCAGCGCTGCGAGGCGGGAATCGGGCGGCGGTTCCCGGGAATCCAGGGCAGCCGGGAAAAGGAAATGCGGAAACGCCTTGACCATGAACTGGGGATCATCCGGAACCTGGGTTTCTCCTCCTACTTCCTCACCGTCGCCGAAGTTTCACGCATGATCCAGGACATGGGAGTAAGGGCTGCGGCCCGCGGGTCGGGAGCATCCAGCCTGGTGAACTACCTGATCGATGTCAGCCAGGTAAACCCCCTGCAGCATGACCTGATCTTCGAGCGCTTTCTGTCCCGGGACCGCGCCACCCTGCCGGATATCGATATCGACGTCGAAAGCGCCGAACGGCACAACGTCTACCGCAAGATCTTCGAGCGCTTCGGCGCGGAGCGGGTCACGCTGATGAGCATGCAGAACGGCTATCGGGCAAGAGGTGCAGTGCGGGATGCCGGTATGGCATTGGGCATGGATGACGGCGACGTGGGGGACATCGCCAAACAGCTGTGGCGGTTTTCCGCCCGGAAGTTCCGCGAGGCGCTGCAGGAAAAGCCGGAACTGAGGGAGTTTGCCGGCCGGGTGGAGCAGCGGGACACCCATGGCAACCAGCAGCTGGACCTTCTGGTGGACCTGACGGAACGCCTTGACCGGCTGCCGCGGCATATTTCAATGCATCCCTGTGGTGTGATCCTGGGGGACGCAACCCTGCTGGACAGGACTCCCGTCCAGCCCAGCGGCCTGGGGCTGCCCATGAGCCAGTTCGACAAACACGATATGGACCCCATGGGCATGCTCAAGCTCGATGTCCTGGGCGTCAGGATGCAAAGCGCCATGGCGTTCGCAGTCCGGGAAATCATCCGGATCCATCCCTCAAAACAGGAAGTGGTGGCTGCCGGGGTCCATCCTGCCGGGCAGGACGGATCCGGCCCTGATTACATTGCAGAGAACGGCCACATAGACCTCAACGCCATACCCCTGGATGATGAACCCACCTTTGAACTCATCAGGAGCACGCACACCCTGGGCTGCTTCCAGATCGAGTCTCCCGGGCAGCGCGAGCTGATCGGCAAGATGGCGCCGCGGGAGTTCAATGACCTCATCATCGACATTTCGCTTTTCCGCCCCGGGCCCATGAAGTCGGACATGGTCCGGCCCTTTCTGGAGCACCGCCACGGTTTCGCCCCCGAGGTGTACCCCCACCCGGACCTGAAACCCGTCCTGGCCGAAACCCATGGGGTGACTGTTTTCCATGAGCAGATCCTCAGGACATTCGACGTGATGACGGGGTGCGGGCTGGCGAAAGCTGACGAATTCCGGCGTGCATTGGGCAATGAAGTGCTGGAATTGGGTGTTGAGGAGTTCTTCCGCAGGGAAGCCCGGAAGAAAGGCTATTCGCCGGAGGTAGTGGACAACGTCTGGGGGACACTGAAGGCTTTTGGCAGCTTCGGCTTCTGCAAAGCCCACGGTGCGGCTTTCGCCGTCCCCACCTACCAATCGGCGTGGCTGAAGGCGCATCATCCCGAAGCCTTCCTCGCGGGACTCTGGGAACATGATCCGGGGATGTATCCCAAAAGATTGCTGGTGGCCGAAGCCAGGCGGCTGGGTATTCCCATCCTTCCCCTGGATATCAACCGCAGTAAGGGGGAGTACCGGGTGGAGCGGGTCCGGCAGGGGCCCGATGCGGGAAAGCTGGGAATCAGGCTGAGCCTGAACGGTATCTACGGGCTGTCCGCCACAGAATTGAAGAGGATTGTGGTTGGCCAGCCTTATGACTCCCTCGCGGACCTCCGCGCGCGCTCGCGGCTTAGCAAGCCCAGTATTAAACGGCTGGCCCAGTTGGGGGCTTTTGATTCCCTGCACCGCGAGGCGGGCGGGGTTGCGAACCGGGCAGACCTGGTTCAGCACCTGCAGCAGCTTCAAAGTTCGGGCAGCGGGAGGAAAGGGGTCGAGGTCCTCGAGGGGCAGCTGTCCCTGCCCCTGGGCGATGTGGAGTTGCGCAACGTCAAGCCCGGCCTCCCTGAACCTACCCTGATCGAAAACGTACGGGCCGAGCTGGATTTGATGGCCGTGGACGTCAGCAGCCACCTGATGGACAGCCACCGGCCCATGCTGGACAGGCTGGGGGTGACAACGGCCGACAAGCTCCTGGGCTTGCGCAATGGGACTGAAGTGCTGGTGGCCGGAGTGCGGGTAGCCACCCAGACGCCTCCCATGCGCGGCGGCAGGAGGGTGGTGTTCATCAGCATTGACGACGGCACCGGCTGCATTGATTCTGTCTTCTTCCACGAAGCCCAGGAAAACGCCGGCCTGCTCCTGTTCGGGACCAGGCTGCTGCTGATCCGCGGCACCACACGCAGGACAGGCCCGCGGGGAATCAGCCTGAGCGCAAGCATGGCCTGGGACCTCAGCCGCACCGAAACCCTGCCATTTCCACCTTCGGACACCGGGGCACCGGACGGCCCGCACCCCTTGGATGGAATCAACCGGAGCCTGGCCATCACTGGATTTAACGGCTGAGCCTGCCGTGCGCCGCGTTGGTCGGCCCTTTGCTGAACCGATAGCATTGACGATGGCTGGCTGTGGTCCCCGTACGCCACAAGCTATGAAGCCTTAACTTTGAATAGGAGACACCCGTGTCAGATGCCCAGCAGATCACCCTTCTCGTCGATGGCGAAGAGACCAAGGTGACTACCGGGACAACCGGTGCGGAACTCTTCTTTGAGCGCCGTGATGTTGTTGTTGCCCGCGTCAATGGCGAACTGAAGGACCTTGACCAGGAACTTCCGGAAGGTGCCGACGTCGAAGGCGTCACCATCGATTCCCCCGACGGACTGAACGTGCTCCGGCACTCCACCGCCCACGTGATGGCCCAGGCAGTGCAGCAACTGCGCCCCGACGCCAAGCTGGGCATCGGCCCGTACATCACCGACGGTTTCTACTTCGACTTCGACGTGGCGGAGCCCTTCACCCCCGAGGACCTCAAAACCCTCGAAAAGATGATGCTCAAGATCGTCAACCAGAACCAGAAGTTCGTCCGGCGTGTGGTCTCCGAGGACGAGGCCCGCGAAGCCATGAAGAACGAGCCCTACAAGCTCGAACTCCTGGGCAAGAAAAACGAAGCCGCCGAAGCCGGGGAAGGCGTCAACGTCGAGGTGGGCGCCGGCGACATCACCATCTACGACAACGTTGAGCGGAAGGAAGGCACCACCATCTGGTGCGACCTCTGCCGCGGCCCCCACCTGCCCAACACCAAGATGATTTCCAACGCCTTCGCCCTCACCCGCTCATCCTCCGCCTACTGGCTGGGAAACCAGAAGAACCAGCAGCTGCAGCGGATCTACGGCACGGCCTGGCCCACCAAGGACGCGCTGAAGGCCTACCAGGAGCGCATTGCCGAGGCCGAACGCCGCGACCACCGCAAGCTCGGCTCTGAACTGGACCTGTTCTCCTTCCCGGACGAGCTCGGTTCCGGCCTGCCGGTGTTCCACCCCAAGGGCGGCATCATCCGCAAGGAGATGGAGGACTACTCGCGGCAGCGCCACGTTGAAGCCGGCTACGAGTTCGTCTACACGCCGCACATCACCAAGGGCCACCTGTACGAGGTCTCCGGCCACCTGGACTGGTACAAGGACGGCATGTTCCCCGCAATGCAGGTTGACGCCGAACTCAACGAGGACGGCTCCATCCGCAAGCCGGCCCAGGACTACTACCTGAAGCCGATGAACTGCCCCATGCACAACCTCATCTTCCGTTCCCGCGGACGCTCCTACCGTGAGCTGCCCCTGCGCCTGTTCGAATTCGGTTCGGTCTACCGGTACGAGAAGTCCGGTGTGGTGCACGGCCTCACCCGCGTGCGCGGCATGACACAGGACGACGCCCACATCTACTGCACCCGCGAGCAGATGAAGGACGAGCTCACCAAGACGTTGACCTTCGTCCTGGACCTGCTCAAGGACTACGGGCTCAACGACTTCTACCTGGAGCTGTCCACCAAAGACCCGGAAAAGTACGTCGGCGACGACGCCACCTGGGAGGAAGCTACCCGGACCCTCGCCGAAGTGGCACAGGAATCAGGTCTTGAACTTGTACCGGATCCGGGTGGAGCTGCCTTCTACGGCCCCAAGATTTCCGTCCAGGCGAAGGACGCGCTGGGCCGCACCTGGCAGATGTCCACCATTCAGCTGGACTTCAACCTGCCCGAACGGTTCGAACTCGAGTTCCAGGCCGCCGACGGCACCCGCCAGCGCCCCGTGATGATCCACCGGGCGCTTTTCGGGTCGGTGGAGCGGTTCATGGGCGTGTTGACCGAGCACTACGCCGGCGCCTTCCCGGCGTGGCTCGCCCCGGTCCAGGTGGTGGGCATCCCGGTGGCGGAGACGTTCAACGAGTACATGTTCGACGTCGTTGATCAGCTTAAGGCGGCCGGCATCCGGGCCGAGGTGGATACGTCGTCGGACAGGTTCCCGAAGAAGATCCGCACTGCCAGCAAGGACAAGATCCCGTTTGTGCTCATTGCCGGCGGCGACGACGCTGAGGCAGGGGCAGTGTCGTTCCGGTTCCGTGACGGCAGCCAGGACAACGGCGTGCCCGTGGCAGAGGCAGTCAAGCGGATCACGGAAGCCGTCCGTAACCGGACCAGCTAGCGGAAACGGAACAGCACCGTGCAGGAGAACACAGGCGCAGGATATCCAGGCGATGCCGGCGTTACCGACGACTTTGACCTCGCCGGTGTCCCGGACGCCTTCCAGCGCCTGTGGACTCCGCACCGCATGGCGTACATCAAGGGCGGCCAGCACCAGTTCAAGAATGAAAACGACTGCCCTTTCTGTATCGGACCCGCACGGACCGATGAGGATGCGCTGATCGTCTACCGGGGAAAGACCTGCTACGTGGTGCTGAACCTTTTTCCGTACAATCCGGGGCATCTCCTGGTCTGTCCCTACCGCCATATTCCCGACTACACGGACCTGACCGTCGAGGAGACAGCGGAGTTCGCCGAGCTGACCCAGACCGCCATGCGGGTGCTTAGGAAAGTAGCGAACCCGGGCGGATTCAACCTGGGGATGAACCAGGGCGTGGTGGGCGGAGCGGGCATCGCCGCGCACCTGCACCAGCACATTGTTCCGCGCTGGGGCGGTGACGGGAATTTCTTCCCCATCATCGCCCAGACCAAGGCGATCACGCAGACCCTTGACGAGGTCCGCCAGCAGGTCGCCGACGCCTGGCCCGGGGAGACGGATGCTGAATAAGCACGCCCGCAGGTTCTTCACCGCGCTGTTCACCCCGCTCGCCCGTTGGCTCCTTCGAATCGGCGTCTCACCGGATGCCGTGACCATCATCGGTACCGCCGGTGTGGTGGTGGGAGCCCTCGTCTTCTACCCGCTGGGCCAGCTCTGGTGGGGAACACTGTTCATCACCGCGTTCATCTTCTCAGACGTCCTGGACGGCATCATGGCCAGGATGCAGGCGGTCGGCAGCCGCTGGGGCAACTTCCTCGACTCCACCCTGGACCGGATTGCAGACGGCGCCCTTTTCGCCGGCCTGGCCGTCTGGTTCTTCACCGGCGGCGCGAATGTTCCGATCGCCATGGCTGCCACTGTTTGCCTTGTCCTTGGCATGGTGGTCTCCTACGCCAGGGCAAAGGCGGAGTCGCTGGGGTTCACGGCCAACATCGGCATAGCGGAACGCGCTGAACGCCTCGTCTCCGTGCTCGTGGTGACCGGATTCACCGGCCTCGGGCTGCCCCCCGTGGTTTTGCTGGTGACACTGATCCTGCTCGCCCTCGCCAGCCTCATCACCGTGGTCCAGCGCATGGTGTCCGTACGCCGCCAGGCTCTTGCTGAACCGTCGCCTGCCGATTAACTCGAATTAAGCCGGCCGGGCGCGGTGAGACTAGTATTAGGACTGCCCGATCAATGGATCCGGCAACCCGGTGTGTGTACAGATGGCATCTCCGTGCCGCCCTGCACCCCCGGCGAAGGTCATCTATCTACCCATAGGGGTTTTTGTGTCTACACCTGATGTAAGCAGCGAAGCCGGTTCGTCCGCGAACAGCGTCACGGGCAGCAGCCGCGTGAAGCGGGGCATGGCTGAGATGCTCAAGGGCGGCGTCATCATGGACGTCGTCAACGTCGAACAGGCCCGCATCGCCGAAGACGCCGGTGCCGTTGCTGTAATGGCGCTGGAACGCGTTCCGGCCGATATCCGCGCCCAGGGCGGCGTCTCCCGCATGTCCGATCCGGACATGATCGACAAGATCATCGACGCCGTGTCCGTGCCGGTCATGGCCAAGGCCCGGATTGGCCACTTTGTCGAAGCTCAGGTCCTGCAGTCCCTCGGCGTGGACTACATTGACGAGTCCGAGGTCCTGACCCCGGCCGACTACGTCAACCACATCGACAAGTGGAACTTCACCGTTCCCTTCGTCTGCGGTGCCACCAACCTCGGTGAGGCGCTGCGCCGCA
>NZ_JAMKFI010000009.1:0-285391 GCF_024494415.1 Pseudarthrobacter sp. R1
AGCGCGTTAGCATGGGACATTGAAGACCTCCTTGTGGTTCGGACTCTAGACAAGCCCCACTCCACTTGGAGGTCTTCTTTTTGTCACCTAACCACGCCGCATGTTCCTAACGTCCGTGGTCAATACACCTAGGCGGAAAGGGCGACCCGTTCCGGCGACGGCCGTCCGTCCGCGAACCAGCGCGGGAAGGTGATATCGAACAGTTGCTCGCGGGCCAGTTCAGCCCCTCCCCGCAGCGGTTCGCGCTCATCGTTAACGGAGAGGGTGATGGTGAGGTCGCGGGTGGCCAGTGGCAGGGATAGTTCGTAGACGCGTTGGCGCACTTCGGCAAGGAAAACCTCGCCGGCCGATCCCATGGCGCCGCCGATGACGATAACGCCGGGGTTGAACATGTTCACGAGGGCTGAGATGGTCTCGCCGGCCACGCGCGCAGACTTTTGGACGAGGGTGATGGCCAGGGAGTCCCCCGCCTGGGCTGCACGGGTGATCTCCTCGAGGGAAAGCACTCCCTTCTTCGCCGGCGCGGCAAGGGAGGTGGTGACGCCTTCCTTGATGGCCTCTTCCGCGTCCCGGACCAGTGCCCAGCCGCCGGCAACGGCTTCCAGGCAGCCGGTCTTGCCGCAGCGGCATTGGGCATCGGAGTCGGACACCCGGACATGGCCGATGTCGCCTGCGGCACCGTTGGCGCCGCGGTGGATCCGGCCCTTGGACAGCAGGCCGGCTCCGATGCCCGAGCCGATCTTGCAGTAAATGAGGTCCGCGAGCGAGTCGCGCCGGCGGGCGCGTTCGCCAAGGGCAAGCAGGTTGGAGTCGTTATCCACCCACACGGGCGCCTTGAACCGTTCCTCGAAGGGGGTGCGGACGTCGAAGCCGTTCCATCCGGGCATGATCGGAGGTGCCACGGGCTGTCCCGAGGCGAAGTCCACTGGTCCGGGAAGGCCCACCACTACGCCCCAGACCGGCACGTCGGGGTGTTGCCCGAGTACTTTCTCCACGAGGGCCATGACCGCATCGATGGTTTTCTCCGGACCCTGCGCGATATCCCAGGTGCGGTGCGTGTGTTCCAGGATGTCGCCGTCGAGCGCTGCTACGCCGACCCTGATGTGAGCTGCTCCAAGGGCGCAGATGACGATGTGTCCCTGCTCCGCGCGAAAGCGGAGGGTCCGGGGTGCGCGGCCGCCGGACGAGGCCCCGAACTCGCCCTCGCCGAGGAAACCCATGGAGATGGCCTGATCCACGCGCTGACTGACGACACCCCTGCCGAGTCCGGTAACCTTGCCGATTTCGGGCCGCGTGGTGGCCTCGCCCGTTCGCACCAGGTTGACGATCCGCAGAAGGCTCGTCACTTCATCCGTCTGTGCCCCAAAGCGGAGGGTGGAGTCTGTGCTCATGGCAACAATTCTCACATAGATAAGCCCACTAAGGTGCGGATAAGCGCGACTATAGCCAGAAGCGTCCTCACTTAGGAATAATAGAGACAAAAGTGAGGAGGCGATGATGCCTTGGAGTGTGGGGATACTCGGAGCGGGGCCGGGCGTTGCGGCGCTGCATTTGCCGGTGCTGGGACGCGTGGGGGATCTGTACAAGGTGGTCCATATTGCCGACGCCGGTAGTGGCCGTGCGCGGGTGCTTGCGGAAAGGCTTGGCGCACGCTGGTCGGAGGGGGAGGCGGACCTCCTCGCCGATCCGGCGGTGGATGTGGTGGCCGTCTGCAGCCCGCCCGGTGAACATGCCCGCCAGATCCTCGGCGCGGTAGCGGCCGGAAAGCGCGCAATCTTCTGCGAGAAACCGCTGGCCACCAGCAGGGAGGAAGCCGATGACGTCATTTCTGCATGCCGGGCCGCGGGCACGCTCCTGTTGGTGGGAACGAACCACCTGTTTGATGCTGCGTGGGGGCGCGCAAAGCACTATCTTGTCGCCTTGGAGGGCCGCGTGCAGGCCGTCTCCGTGACGCTGGCGCTGCCGCCGAATGACAGGTACCACCGGCTGGTGGCCGAGGGCGGTTCCCTGCATCCTGCCCGGCGGGGGCCCCCCGGCCTTGGCAACCCCGCGGTGGCGGCAGGCATCCTGCGCCAGTTGCTGACCGGGCTCGCGATCCATGATCTTCCTGCCGTGCGGGACATCGCGCCCGGCGTCGATGAAATCGTCTACGCAAGAATCGTTGCGCCAATTGGCTACCTCGTGGGGTATCGGACCGGCGGAGTCCTGGTCCAACTGGCACTCACTATGCTTCCTGAGGGGCCGGATGCCCTCTGGCGGATGAGCATCGCCACCACCCATGACCGCATCGAGGTGAACTTTCCGCCCGCCTTTGTCCATGCCGGAAGCGCTGCCATCCGGGTGCGAAGCGTGGACGGGCACTGGACGGAGTATCCGCGGGACGAGGAAGACGGCTACGTGGCAGAGTGGCGCCTGCTGGCCTCGCTCCTGCAAGGTGACGCCCCCGTGGAGTACGACGAACTGCTGGCTGACGCGCATTTTGCCATCGGGCTCGCCGATGCTGCGGCAGCCAAAGTCCTGGAAGGGGTGCCGCAATGAGCCGGGACGGTGCATTCTGCGTCTTCACTGCGTTGCCCGCCTACACTGCCGCTGTTGCTGAGCTTCCCGTCAGCGCTGCACTCACAGAGGACATGCGTGGTGCCGTTGTGGTGGTGCCAGGAGCCGGGAATTGGTGGCAGGACATACTCGCCGCCCGTGCCGGGGGAGCTTCGGCGGTGGTGCTGGCGGATCCTGCTGTCCTGCCGCGGGGAGCCGTTGAGTCGGAGCGGTGGCCCGGGGACATCCCGGTGATCATTGAACGCCCCCGGCTGCGTCCCGATGTTGTGGCCAATGCGGTCCGGGCAAGGCGAGGCAGTGCGGCCCGCCTGGTCACCGTCGAATGTGCCGGTCCGGCCGCCGGCCTTGACGGCGTCATCCTCGATGGCTTCGGCTGGGCGCGGTCCCTGGCCGGGGCGTCCCTGACGCTGCGCGCGGGCATTGCCGCGCCGCAGGGCAGGATTGCATTGCTGGATTCGGAGGGCGCCTGTTCTGCCCCCGCCACCCTTTCGGCAACCGCCATCGGTGGCCTCCGCGCCGGAGGCCTGCTCCAGGTGCTGGCCCTGGGGGAGGTTCGGACGGAAGTAACCGTCGACCAGCCCGCCGGGCTGACCCGGGTGGAGACCGTCACCGAAGAAGGGACCTTACGCGCTCCTGCACGCTATGAGTCCTCGGCGCGCCTGGCCCTTCGCCGGGCGATAGACGCCTGCTTGTCCGGTGAGCCGGCAGCCGACCTGGAGGAGCTGCTGCAGGACATGGCCCTGGCCCGGGCCCTGCGCGATGCCTAGGCAGGGCGTCTCACCCACATGTGTGAATCACACGTTCTTATGTTGTTTTCTGACTAAAGTGCAGTATCATGGATAACGGCGCCGGGGTTCCTTCCGGACCCGTTCTCCGGTGTGATGGTGCGCCGGAGGCACACCACGTCGCGTCGACGGCCCGATCGTTCGGGTAGATCACTATGCCACTTTCGCCTTTGAGACTCCGTCTCCTTGTTGTCTCCCTGCTCTCGGTCTCCTTCCTCGGGGCCCTGGACCACACAGTGGTGTCCACTTCGCTGGCCACCATCACCGGTGAACTGGGCGCTCTGACGCTCATGAGCTGGGTTGTGGTGGGCTACACCCTCGCCAGCACCGTGCTGCTGCCGGTACTCGGCAAGCTCGGTGATGTCCTGGGCGCCCGGCGGATCTTCATCGGTTCGCTGGTGATGTTCCTCGCCGCGTCCCTGGCCTGCGGCTTCGCCACGGACATGGCGTGGCTGATTGCCGCCCGCGTCCTGCAGGGCATGAGCTCCGCCGGCCTGCAGCTGATGTCCCAGACGATCATTGCCCGCGTCACCAGCCAGCGGGAACGGCCCCGCTACATGGCCATCATCGGCGCGGCCTTCCCCATCGCCATCCTGGTGGGCCCCGTCCTTGGCGGCGCCATCACTGATTACTGGGGCTGGCAGTGGGTTTTCTGGATCAATATCCCCGTTGGCGCGGCGGCCCTGGCCCTTGCGCTGATTGCTGTGCCGCACCTGGAGCCCGGCCCTGCGCCCCGCCACTTTGACGTTGCCGGGGCGGCAGTATTCACTACCTCGTTGGTGGCCCTCGTACTCGCAGTCACCTGGGCAGCAGAGCGCAATGCAGGCGCCGCCACAGCTGCTGCGCTCGCGGTCAGCATCGCCGGCTTTGTGGCGTTCTTCTTTATCGAGCGGCGTGCACCCGAACCCATCGTGCCGCTCCACTTCTTCGCCAACCGGACCATCGCTGCCGGTACGGCACTCTCGGCGATTATCGGCGTCGGCCTCTTCTCCATCACCGCCTACCTGCCCACGTACTTCCAGATGGCCTACCAGACCACGGCCACCGTGTCCGGCCTCGTTCCGATCGCCACGGTGTTCGGCATGCTTGTCAGCAACCTGCTGACCGGGTGGCTGGCCAGCCGCACAGGGCAGTACCGGATTTTCCCGATCGTGGGAACCATAATGGGGGCCGCCGGGCTTTTGGTGATGGCCATGCTGCCAGCGGGCCTTCCGCTGTGGGTGCCCATGATGGTGATGGCCGTCGTGGGAATGGGCACCGGCGCGTTTATGAGCCTGATCGTGGCCGTAGTCCAGGGCGCCGCCCCAGCCAGCCAGACCGGCACCATCACGGCCACCATCAACCTCGTGCGGCAGGTGGGGTCCACAGTGGCGACGGCGGTCATCGGCGGAGTGATTGGCTTCGGCGTGGCCGCCCTCCTGCCGGCAGGCCTCGATGCTTCCACGCTGACGCCGCAGCTGGTGCACGCAGCCGCACCGGAAGTCCAGGCCAGCGTGGCCCAGATCTACAGCTCAGTCTTCACGCCGATCTTCATTGCCCTGGCGGCCACCTACGCCGTGGGAATCGTCGCCGCTGTCCTGCTTCCGCACGGCCGCCTCTCCGACGACCCCGTTCCCGCTTTCACCACCACTTCCGAATCCCTCTCGGCCTGATTTCAAAGGAGACATCATGTCCAACCCCACCATTGCCATCGTCGGCAGCGGACCCATCGGTTCCACTTATGCCCGGGTGCTCCTGGAGCAGGTCCCGAACGCGCGGGTGGTGATGTTCGAAGCCGGGCCGCAGCTCACGGACGTCCCCGGCGGGAGCGTGCGTAACATCCCCGATCCTGCCGAGAAGGCGCGCGCCCGGGAAATGTCCCAGGGGCCGCAGGCCGGCGCCTACCGGGAATCGCTTGGCATTCCGGCAGGCACTGTCACGGAAGGCATGTTCACGGCCCGGCAGGGCACCCACCTTTTGGACTTTGGCGGTGCGGGCTCCGCCCACGCCCCCTCCTTCCCGGCCGCGGCTGCGGCCACCAACGTGGGCGGCCAGGGCGCCCACTGGACCTGCGCGACGCCGTCGCCCGCCTTCAGCGAAAAGATCCCTTTCATCGCCGACGACGAGTGGGACGGCCTGATTGGGGACGCCAAGCATTTGCTGCACGTCCACAGTGCCGCATTTGCGGATTCGAAGGTGGGCGAAGCCATCCGGTACCTCCTCGATGAAGAGTTCGGTGCGGAACTGCCGGAAGGTTATGGGGTGGGCACCCTTCCCGTAGCCGGGGATCCGCAGCCTGACGGGTCCGTGCGCTGGGCGGGCGCCGACGTCGTCCTTGGCCCGCTCGTGGACAAGGACAGTCCGCTTTCGAAGCAGTTCGAACTTCGCGATCTCACCCTGGTGCGCCGGGTGGAACTGGACGGGCGGCGGGTCACCGGGGTCACCGTCCAGGATCTCCGGACGGGGGAAACGTCCTTTGTGGCGGCAGACATCGTTGTGGTGGCCGCGGATGCCTTCCGCTCGCCGCAGCTTTTGTGGGCCTCGGGCGTCCGGCCGCAAGCCCTGGGCCACTACCTGACCGAGCATCCCGTGGTCATCTCCACGGTGGCCCTGGATGCAGAGAAGATGGGGCGGTTCGCCACGGAGGAGGACCTCAAGGGTGAGCTGGCCAGGCGCGCGCTGAATTCCGCCGACCCGGTGGCGGCGGTGAACCGCATCCCGTTCTCGGAGCCGGAGCACCCCTTCTCGGTCCAGGTGATGTATACCGAGACCACGCCCTTCCCCATGGAGCCGGGCACCCCGTACGCGGAGAACCGCTGGGGCTACGTCAACATGGGCTACGGCCTGCGCAAGCACCCGCGCTACGAGGACGCCGTAACCTTCGACGACAACGAGCCGGACTACCGCGGTTTCCCGAACATGACCATCGATTATGCGCTCACTGAGCGGGAGGAAACGGAGATCGCCCAGGCCACTGAGCGGCTGCGCCGCGCCGGCAAGGCCCTCGGTGTCTTTGTTGCCGAGCCCAGGCTGATGCCCAACGGCTCCAGCCTGCACTACCAGGGCACCATGCGGATGGGCGCAAACGACGACGGCACGTCAGTGGCGGATCCGTGGTCCCGGGTGTGGGGCTACGAGAACCTGGTGGTGGGCGGCAATGCGCTCATTCCGACGGCGACGGCGATGAACCCCACCTTGATGAGTGTGGCCATTGCGGTCCGCGGCGCCCGGAAGGTTGCGGAGGAACTGGGGTCCTGACACGCTTCCGGTCCGGTTGTCGCCCTGAGGTCCCTGACGTTCCACCCATCCGTCCCGTGGATACCAGCTATCCCAAATCCATGATTCCCCGATAGTCCAAGGGTTGTCACAGTGAGGGAAGTCACTTCCAGCGCCTGAACCGCGCTGAAACCCTCCGTGACCATCAGAGGCTAAGGAAGATTCAATGGAGAATATTCAGCTCACGGGTACCGAGACCAGGAATGAGGCCTCGGGCCCCTCGTGGACTCGAAAGGCCGGACGGCTGCAGGCGGCCCTCCTGGTCGCCGGCAGCTGCATGCCGGTGCTGGGCGCCGTCCTTTTGGCACCCATCCTGCCCACCCTGAACCAGGCGTTCGCGGACACCCCGGGCGTTGCCATCCTGGTGCCGCTCACCCTCACGCTGCCCGCGTTGTTCGTGGCGCTTTTCTCCCCACTGGCCGGCTATGTTGCCGACCGCGTGGGCCGCAAGCAGCTGCTGGTCTTCGCCATGCTGGCCTACGCCGCGTTCGGGACGGCGCCGCTCTGGCTGAACACCCTCGAGTCCATCGCACTGTCCAGGGTGGGCGTCGGGATCGCGGAAGCCGCCATCATGACCTGCTGCACCACCCTCATCACCGACTACTACGCAGGCGAACAGCGGAACAAATACCTGGGCCTGCAGACCATGGTCAGCGCGCTCGCCGCCACCGCGTTCTTCGCCCTCGGCGGCGCCCTGGGCAGCATCAGCTGGCGGACGCCGTTCTGGCTCTACGCGGTCAGCGCCGTGATCGTTATCCCCATGGTTTTCAAGCTGTGGGAGCCGGCAAAGAGCCAGCGCACGACGGCGGAAAAGACGCCGGTGCCATGGCGGCAGATCGGTGCCCCGGCCGCAGTGACGCTGTTCGGCGGGATCGTTTTTTATGCGCTCATCGTCCACCTGCCCTACGTCATCACCGGGCTGGGCGTGGGCGATGCAGCCCTCATTGGACTCGCCGCAGCCATCGCGTCCCTGGCAACGGCGGCAGGCGCCATCTCCTTCCGCTTCCTGGCCAAGCTGGGCACGCGGAACCTGCTGGCGCTCGCCTTCGGGCTGGCCGCCGTCGGACTTTCCCTGGTCTCCGTCGCGGGAAGCGTGCCGTTGGCAATAGCTGGCGCCGTCATCGCCAGTGCCGGGACAGGCGTATTGCTGCCCACCCTGCTGACCTGGGCCGTGAACGGCCTTGAATTCCAGCAGCGCGGGCGGGGCACCGGCATCTGGACCGGCACGCTGTTCATCGGCCAGTTCCTGACCCCCATCGTCCTCGGCGCGGCCGCGGCGGCAGCCGGCAGCCTCAGCATGGCCCTGGGTGGACTGGGCATCGCCTGCGCCGTGGCCCTCCTGGCTGTCCTGTTCCGGGGACCCAGGATGGTGCCCGCCAGCCACTAAAAGCGGATGTCCACTGAGATTGCCGCTTGGGTCAGGCTTCCCAGCCCGTGGCCGTAGGCGTACAGCGGGTCCCGGGTACCGCCCGGGACATCGCTTTGCGCCCCGAGGACCGCTTCGGTTGAGCGCGGCAATTCGAACGGCAGCCGGCCTTCCGGCGTTTCGGTTCCCGCCAGGACCCTGATAAGGGCTTCGTCTGACACGCCAAAGGTGGCCAGCACGGCGGAGCAGTGCGGTTCCAGCGGCGTGAGGATGGCCGGGCGGTCCAGGTTCACGACGAGCACAACAGGAACCTGGGCCGCCAACTCCTGAAGATGCTCCACTGCGGCGTCATCGAATTCGAGGCTTCCGGCGTGGAACATGGCCTCGAGGAACAGATCGTTCCGCGGCTCAAAAGGAGCGTCCAGGCGGACCAGGGCAAGGTCTGCCTCCTCCGGGGTCGCGACAACGGAGGCGCGGCGCTGGATGCTGTCGGCCGGCATGCCCTCCACGTACACGCGTGTGGAGGGCTGGAGGGGAAGGATGCCTTCGGAGGTTTTGAGGACCACAACGGACCGGCTTTGGGCCTTGAGGCCTTCCTCCCGGAACTGCGCGTTACCCACCAGCGCCGCTGCGGCGTCCTCGTCCACATAGCGGTTTTCAAAGAGGCCAAGCTCGAACTTCACCCGCAGCAGGCGCCGGACGGATTCATCGATGCGCTGGCTGGTAATGCGTCCGGCCTTAACGAGCCCTACGAGGATTTCGGGACAGGATTCGCCACCGAACTGGTCGCAGCCTGCTTCGATGACCTTGATCATGCGCTCTTCGACGGAGAGGCGCTCCACGCCCCAGGCTCTGGCCGGCAGGTCCAGGCCGAAGAGGCTGACGTCGTGGAGGAGACCCCAGTCGGTGCATACGACACCGTCGTAGCCCAGTTCCCCGCGCAGCAACCCCGTGATGATCTGGCGGTTGAACCCGAAACCCACTTCCTCGATGGGTTCGCCGTTGCGGCTGAGCCCGACCGGCATGCCGTAGTAAGGCATGATCGCGCTGGTCCCGGCCGCAATGGCGTCCCGGAAGGGCAGCAGGTGGTCCTCGAACCTGCCGCCGGGGTAAACCTGCTCCCGGCCGTACGGGAAGTGCGGATCTTCACCGTCTTTTTGGGGTCCGCCGCCGGGGAAATGCTTGGTCATGCACGCGACACTCTGGCTGCCGACTGTATTGCCCTGGAACCCTTCGAGGTAGGCCGCGGCCAGCTTTCCGGTCAGCTCCGGGTCCTGCCCGAAGCCGCTGTACTGCCGGGCCCAGCGGGGTTCCGTAGCCAGGTCCACTGTGGGGTGCAGCGCTGCGCGGAGGCCAACGGCGAGGTACTCCTGCCGGGCGGTGTCAGCGAACCGCCGCACGGTTTCGGGGTCACCAAGCGCGGCCATGCCGATGGGCTCGGGCCAGGCGGAGAAGAAGCCGGCAGCAAATGAAGCACCCTGGTTTTCCGCAAACGCATGCCGGGGGTCGGTGGACACCGTGATGGGGATCCCTAGCCGGGTCCCGGATGCGAGTTCCTGCATCCGGTTGTGCCAGCGTGCTGCGCTGCGTGCATCAGGGAGCTGGTGCACGTTGAAGTGGCTCATCTGGCCTTCGGTGATCAGTCGCTGCGTTTCCGGGTCCACGTCTGCCCCGCCAAAGGAGATGGCGTGGAACATCTGTCCGGCCTTCTCTTCCAGGGTCATGCGTGCCAGCAGGTCGTTGACGCGCTCCGCGATTGGCCGCGATGCGTCCAGGTACGCGGGTTCGAGGGCCGTGTGCGTCATTTCGAGTCTCCTGCCAGGGCCAGGCCTGTTGTGGTGAACGTGTGGGTGCCCGCCCCGACCGTTCGCCGGGGTGTGGACGGCAGATCGACGTCGGCGGTGACGCCGTCCGGTACCGTCACGTTGAGTATCAGCTCCCCTTCAGGAGCCAGGTGCCATTCGCTTGCCACGGTGCCGCGGGGTGTGGCGAGGGACGTTTTGGCCCAGTCGATTCCCGGGCCGGGCCGGGGTGCGAAGACGACCTTGGCGTAGCCTGGTTCGAGGGGGCGGATGCCGCCGACAACTTTGTGGAGCCAGTCGGCCACGGCACCCAGGGCGTAGTGGTTGAAGCTGGTCATTTCGCCTGGGTTGATGGTGCCGTCGGGCAGCATTGAGTCCCAGCGTTCCCAGACGGTGGTTGCTCCCATCGTTACCGGGTAGAGCCAGGACGGGCACTGTTCTTCGAGGAGCAGCCGGTAGGCGTCCTCGATGTGGCCTGACTCCGAGAGCGCCCATGTGATGAAGGGTGTACCGGCAAATCCGGTGGACACCCGGTAGCCGTTCTTGGCCACAAGCTCGGCCAGGCGGTTCCCGGCAAAAGCCCGCTTCTCTTCGCTGTCGAGGACCTCGAAGGCAAGCGCCAGGGCGTAGACGGTGGTGCAGTCGCTCAGGATGGTCCCGGCCGGGCCGATGTAGTGACCGTTAAATGCGGCACGGACGCGTTCGGCGAGGTCCTCGAAATGGCGGGCATCGCCGTCGTGCCCCAGAAGTGAGGCAGTCTGTGCTGTGATGCGTGCAGTCCGGTAGAGGCAGGCCGTGGCCACCACGCCGTTGTCAGCCTTTGAGTTCCACGGCTGGTCGGGGTCCGCGTCGGGGTCCAGCCAGTCACCGAACTGGAAGCCCTGGTCCCACAACCCGGTTTCCGAGAGCAGGCCCTCGACGCGCCGGGTGTGTTGTGCCATGGATGCGTATTGCCGTGCCAGTACGTCCTTCTCGCCGTAGGCTTCCCAGAGCGCCCAGGGGACCCAGACCGCGGCCTCGCTCCACAGCGCGGTGGATTCGGGGGCGGGAAATTCCTTCGGGTGCTCCTCGTATTTGAGGATGTCCGGCACGGTGAAGGGCACCAGTCCATTGGCGGCTTTCTGCTCGGCCGCCAGGTCCTGGAGCCAGTCCTGCAGGAAGTCCTTGACGTCATACAGGTACGCGGCCGTGGGTGCGAAGACGGAGATGTCCCCGGTCCAGCCCAGGCGTTCGTTGCGCTGCGGGCAGTCGGTGGGCAGGTCGAGGAAGTTGCCTTTCAGGCCCCAGACGATGTTCCGGTGCAGCTGGTTGACCGGCTCGCTGGAGCACTCGAAGTGTCCGGTGCGTTCCAGGGCGGAATGGACGACGACGGCCTCCAGGGCGTCCGCTGTCAGGTTGCCGGGCCAGCCGGTCACCTCGGCGTAGCGGAAGCCGTGGAAGGTGAAGGTGGGTTCAAAGAAGTCCTGTCCGCCGGAGAGGACCAGGGTGTCGGTGGCCTGTGCTGTTCGCAGTGGCCGGACGCCAAGTTCACCGTCCTCGAGGACTTCTGCATGGCGCAGGGTAATGACATCCCCGGGCTGTCCCTGCACGGTGAAGCGGAGCCAGCCGACCAGGTTCTGGCCAAAATCCACGATGGTCTTGCCGCTGGGCGACGTCAGGATACTGACGGGTTTGACCACGTCGTTCCGGACAACGGGTGGACCGATCGGCTCCGCCAGCCGTGACGCGTCGAATTCGAGAGCATGGACTCCCGCCCAGGACCCGGCGGCGTAGCCGGGGCGTGCCCACTGGGTACCTGCACGGCGGGCGTCGATGGTTTGCCCGTTGTAGATGTCGTTCGCGGTTGTTGCCGAAGGACCGGATTCCCACGACGAATCAGTGCCGACGGCCTGAACGAAGCCGTCCGCGAACTCGATGTCCAGCTGCCCGAAGAAGCCAAGCTCTTTGCCGTAAAACGCTGAATTGCCGTTCCAGGACAGGTTGCCCCGGTACCAGCCGTTCCCTAAAGCGGCGCCGAGGGTGTTGACGGGCTGCAGCAGTCCTGTCACGTCATAGGTGAGGTAACGCAGCCGCCATTCGTAGGAGCTCCAGCCCGGGCTCAGTACGTCATCCCCCACCCGCTGGCCGTTGAGGAAGGCTTCAAAGACGCCGAAGGAGGTTGCCCGGAGGGTGGCCCTCACCGGGGCTCCGTGGCCGCCCGTGAGGGAGAACTCCTTGCGGAGGAGCGGGGCGCCGTCGAAGTCCTCATTGGCGGCAATCATTGCCGCAGACCAGGGTAGTGCTGTCATGTGCTTCTTTCCGTACGTAGGCAGTGGGGTTTCGCCGGGCAGTCGGCCCGGCTCAGCCGGCAAGTCCGCGGCCGTCAGGTGTTATGGACTTTGCGAGTCTGTCGAGGTAGGCGTAAACCGTGTCGTGCAGTGAAGTGGATGCTTTAGCCAGGGCCCACTGGATGGTGAAGCCGTCCACGACGGCGAGAATCTCGCTGGCCACGTGACGGACGTCAGTACCTGGGATGAGCGCCCCGGCAGCGACCATGTTGTCGAGGATTCCCGATGAGAGCTCGATGATGTTGGCGTAGCGTCGCTGGAAGTATTCGTGCGCGGGATGCTCTTCGTTCGACGATTCGGCTGCCAGGACCGTGAACATTTGGGTGAGCCCGGGCTGGCCCTCGTTGAAGGCTGTCTGTGCAGCCATCTGCCGGAAGTACCGGATGGGGTCGTTCAGGAAGTCTTCTGCGTAGAAGGCCTCGACCGCCCGCTGGTCGCGCAGTTCGAGGACGGCCGAGAGGAGTTCCTCCTTGCTGCCGAAGTGGTGGATCAGGCCAGCTTTCGTCAGCCCGACGTCGGCGGCAATCCTGGGAATGGAGGAGTTGAAGTAGCCCCACTGGGAGAAGTGCTCGATGGCGGCCTCAAGAATTGCCCCGCGCCGTGCATCCGCTGCCTTGTAGGGGCCCGTCCGGCGGACGCGTTTGGAACGCTCGGCGGGAGCTTTGCTTGCCTCTGTTTGCATCGTCATAACTTAACCTTCCGGCGTCGGCTTCCTTGGGGTGGCGGCCATCTTCCGGCTATCCCGCGACGTTCTGGGGAGCGGTCCCGGCGGTGACCATGCCGCCGTCGTCCTTCAAAAATGTGCGCATCCGGAAGATCCAGAAAATGCCGATGAGGTATGCCGCGCCGGAGGTAATGATGAGGAACAGGAACAGCAGCGCCGGGCCGGCCGCGATGATCAGGGGGGTGACCAGCGCTGCGCCGGCGGCGACGAGCCGGGCGAAGGCGATGGTGATGCCCTGGGCGGTGCTTCGGTGGCTGGTGGGGAAAAGTTCCTGTGACCAGATCTTGTACATGGGTTCACCGGCAACGGCGCCGCCGAGCGCTCCGAATACTCCCATGACCACCAAGGTGATGGCGGTGACGCCGAATACGAGCGGGACCGCCAGTCCCACCAGGGCAAGGATGGCTGCGAGGACAAAGGTGCGGTGGCGCCGTGAGCCGTCCACAACACGCATCATGACGAAGAGCCCGGCCACGCTGAGGAGCAGGATGCCAAGTCCCAGCATGGAGGCGGTTGCCACATCCACTCCGGCTACGTTCACGAAAAGGTCAGTGGAGAACTGTCCGTTGGTGTTTGCGGCGATGTTGACCAGGGCGTAGAAAAGGCCCGTGGCGGCCAGCGGGGCGAAGAGTTTCGGGGCAAAGAGGGCCCGCAATGAACGCAGGTCAACGCGCTCGTCATCAGCGGGACTGTTCTGCGATTCCTTCCAAAGGCGGGACTCCGGGATGCCCCAGCGCAGCGCGACGGCAATCAGTGCGACAGCAGCCAGGTGGCCGTAGATGATCTGGGCGCCCAGTATTCCGGCGTTGCCGAAGAAGATGCTGATGATGATGACGCCCAGGATGCCTGCCATCCAGAGGACGTGGGTGAAGGTCACCATCTTTCCGCGCTTATCCTCAGGAGCTGATTCGGCGATCATTGCCATGGATACCGGCAGGTCTGCACCGGCTGCGAGTCCGAGCACCGCCAGGCCGATGTAAAGCAGTGCAACGCTGGGCGCGAGCATAAGGGCCAAAGCGGCCACAACAAAGACGCTCAACGTCACCAGGAAGACCCGGCGCCGGCCAAACCTGTCGCCGAGGCGGCCGCCCACCAGCGCTCCAGCGGCAATCATGATCGTCAGCAGGGCCGAGAGCTGGCCGATCTGCGCTGGCGTCAAGCCGAGCGAACCCTGAAGGATCACCAGGGCCGTTCCGGTTCCGGCGATGGCTCCCGCATCCACGTAGGAGGCAAGGCCCGAGGCAAACGCGACACGCCACCCGTGTCGGTTGATGGCCTTTTGGTCAAGGGTACTCATGGGGACTCTCCTTTGAATCACACTTACGTAGTGGGGGGAGCAGGAGAATTTGAATCGTTTCGATCCTGCTGACTTGAGCCTAGCAACTTAAAAACCATCCCACAAGAAGGTTTTTGAAAAACGTGAAACAACGTCGCAAGTAGCCGCCCATCCGTCAGCGATGATTCTGAAGCCAGCAATAAAGTCAGTTCCGAATGCCGCAGCGTCCGCAACGTATGTGCCGGAGCCAGGACCGCATGCTACGAGCCTCCGCGCCATTAGTGGCTACGCTATGAGCGTGAAGAACCTGGACCTGAACCTGCTGCCCCACCTGCAGGTCCTGCTTGAACTGCGGAACATCTCCCGGGCAGCGGAGCGGCTCCAGCTCAGCCAGCCCGCCACCAGTGCGGCGATGGCCCGGCTCCGGCGCCATTTCGACGACGAACTACTGGTACGGAACGGCCGCACCTTTGACCTCACGCCCTTTGCGCAGTCCCTGGTCCCGCTGGTTGATGAGGCCATGCTTCACATCCAGCGGGCCACGCGGGTGCGGTCCGGTTTCGACCCAGCCTCCAGTGAGCGGGAGTTCGTTATCGCCGCCTCGGATTATGCGGCGGCGCTGATCGTGGGTCCACTGCGCGGCATCCTGCGCGAGGAGGCCCCGGGCGTGTCAGTGGATTTCGTCCCCACCGCCGGCACCGGCATCCAGGGCCAGATGGCCGACTATTCGAAGATCGACCTGCTCGTGGGGCCCACCGGGTACCAGATGCAAGGTGCCAGCAAGCAGGTGTTCCGCGACAGCTTCGTGGCTATTGCCGACGCCGGGAACCCCCTGCTCCAGCAGCCCCGGCTGACGTTGGCGGACCTGGCCTCGGTTCCCCACGCCGTCGGCTATTTCGGCGAGGGAATCAGTACCCCGGCGGACAAGCTGTTCGAGTCGCGGGGCATTCAGCGCCGCGTTGCTGCCGTGGTGGCCGGGTTCCTGTCCCTGCCGCTCCTGGTCGAGGGCACGGACCTGGTGGCGATGGTCCCGCGGATGCTGGCCGCACGGGCCCAGCGTGGCGCGGACATCGTGGTGCTGGAGTTCTCCGAGGGCACCGAAGCTTCCCTGGTGGAGGCCATGTATTGGCACCCGTCCCAAGCGGAGGACCCGGCCAGCGTCTGGCTGCGGTCCGTCGTCCAGCGCTCCTGCGCCCGGCTCCACGAACTCTTCCCCGTCAGTGCCCACACCGTGAATGTCCAGGCGGCGGATGCCCCGTAAAGCCGCGGCTGGTACCCCCTGCCGGAGGGGGGTACCCTGTGTGGTCTTCCTCCCGTGACCGGGAGGGAGCGCAGCCGTAGACTCGTGCTGACAGCGAGCCGGGCAGCGACTCGGGCAACCCCAAGGAGGACCGTTATGCGCAATGTAACCACCAGCCCTGAGGCGGCCGCCGCCGCACAGACCCTGTTCCGGGTGGGCCTGGGAGGCGTGCTCATCGCCCACGGATCCCAAAAACTTTTCGGCTGGTTCGGCGGGGGAGGCGTTGAAGGCACCAGCAAGGGCATGCACGCCATGGGGTTCCGCCCCGCAAAACCCAGTGCCGTACTCGCGGGTGTAGGTGCAGCAGGAGCGGGGCTTGCCTTGGCCCTGGGGATGGCCACCCCTGCCGCCGGCGCAGCAGCTGCCACCACCATGGGTGTGGCAGCCAGCGTCCACGCCCCGAACGGCTTCTTCGCCCAAGAGGGTGGCCTCGAGTACCCGGCCGTGCTGGGCCTGGCAGCAGCGGCCTTCACCATTGGCGGCTCCGGTCCCTTCTCCCTGGATGCACTCACCGGCCACGTCCTTGACCGGCCTTGGATGCGGATCACCGCCTTGGCCGTGATCCCCACGGCCATCGCCATCCAGGTTGCCCGACGGCGCAAAACCCTCGCAGCCGACGGCGCGGCACCGGCCGCAGACGCTCCTGCGGTCATCACCACGGAAGAGGGCTGAATCGCCGGACTGGTCGGCGGTGCTGCCGGTCTAAGTTCTTGCGGTGGCCCGCTACCTAGTTGGGATGTATAGGGGGCAGTCAGCGCACGGCGTCCGAGATGGACTTCGCACCGCCGTGGGATGCCTGGCCGCCGTCCACCGGGATCTCGGCCCCTGTCACAAAGGATGAGAGCGGGCTGAGGAGGAAAAGCACGACGCCGGCCACTTCCTCCACGCTTCCGGTACGTCCCAGCGGGGTTTCGGCCAGCGTGGCCTGTCGGAACTCCGGTTTGGCACCGGCCGTCATGGGAGTCTCGATAAAGCCGGGGTGCACGGTATTGACCCGGATCCCCCGTGGCCCGAGTTCCATCGCGGCCACCTGGGACAAGCCGCGCAGCGCCCATTTGCTCGCGGTGTACGCCACCGGATAGTGGGCGGTGAGCCCCGCAACAGAGCCCACATTGACGATCGATGAGCCGCTGCGCATCAGCGGAGACAGTGCCTGAATCCCCAACAGGCTGCCGGCCACGTTCACTTCATAAACCTTCTGGAGGTCGGCCACCGAAGCGTCCAGGAGCCTGCTGCGCTGTGTGATCCCGGCATTGTTGACCAGCCCGTCCACCTGCCAGCCCTGCGACCGGATCCATGAAGCGAGTCCGGACCAGCCGGAGGCATGGGTCACGTCCAGCTGCCGGTACACCAGGGCACCGGTCCAAACCGAAGACTCCGCGCCCAGTCCAGCTGGCATGTCCGCCGTCAGATCCGTGGCGATCACCCGTGCCCCGGCCTCCGCCAGCAGCCGTGCTTCCGCGGCACCCTGCCCCTGGCCGGCGCCGGTGACCACCACGGTCCGGCCGTCAAGGTGGAGGGAAACCACGCTAGACGCCGGAAGGAGCCGCAGTGGCAACCCGGTTGCGGGGCCGGACCCGGGCTGCCACACGGGTCACGGCCTCGCGCCGGGCGCCCACCGTGTTCTCGATGGTGCCGATGCCTTCCACCGTCATCCTCACCACGTCGCCGGTTGTCAGCGGCGGGGGAGTCTTGGCGCCGTTGCGACCCCACAGTTCCGCGAGGCAGCCGCTGCCGCACGTGCCGGAGCCCAGCACGTCACCGGCCCGCACCACCGAGTCCTGCGAGGCATAAGCCACCAGCTCCGCGAACGGCCAGCCCATATTGGACAGCAGGTCCTGCCCGATGAGCTGCCCGTTCACCTCTACGGCCATTGAGATGGGCAGGAACCCCTCCCCGTCGTGCCGGTCCTCGAATTCGTCCGCCGTCATGATCCACGGGCCCAGGGTGTTGGCGAAGTCCTTGCCCTTGCACGGTCCCAGGCTGACCTTCATCTCGCGGCGCTGCAGGTCCCGCGCAGACCAGTCGTTGAGGATTGTGTAGCCGAAGATGTGCCGGTGCGCCTCCGCGGCGGTCAGGTTCCGGCCGTCGCTGCCCGGAACGCGGCCGACGACGGCGGCCACTTCCGTCTCGAAGTCCAGGTCCTCGCAGCCCGCCGGAATGCCGATCACCTCGCCGGTGCCGGTCACCGTGTGCGGGTTGGTGAAGTAGAAGGTGGGCGCCTCGTACCATTCGGGCACCACGCCGGCCACGCCGTCGATGCTCTTCCGCACGCCTTCAACGTGTTCCTCGAACGCCACGAAGTCCCGGATGGTGGCGGGCACCAGCGGGGCGAGCAGCTGCACCTTCGCCAGCGGAACGGCAGGGGCGGAAGCTACGGTGTCCCGGGCAACGCGCAGGGTCTCATCCAGCCCGGCGTCCAGCAGCGTCTGGACGCCCTGGCCGGCGGGCAGTGGGTAGCAGTTTCCGCCGTCCACAAAGCCGGACTGCGTCCCGCCGTCGTAATTCCAGCGTGCGATCTTGACCATGTGAGTGTTCCTTAAGCAGTGGGTCGGGACGTCAGGGCGGCCGCTGCCGTGATGCCCAGGGTGCGTGCGTTGCCGCCCAAAACCTGTGCCTCGCCGTCGGACGAAAGGCCGGCACCCTGGACCTCGTCCACCGGCAGGTCGGAGCCCATGTCGAACGGGTAGTCCGAGCCCAGCAGCACCTGCTCCGGACCGGCTGCGGCCACGAGTGCCTTCAGTTCAGCGGGGCTGTGGACGAGCGAGTCGAAGTACAGCTTCTTCAGGTAGGACGACGGCGGCTGGGCACAGCCATGTGCCTCGGGCCGAACATTCCACGCGTGGTCCGAGCGACCCAAGGTGGTGGGCAGATAACCACCGCCGTGCGCCGCCACAACCTTGAGCTCCGGGTACCGGTCCAGGACGCCGCTGAAGATCAGATGGGACAGGGCCACCGCGTTCTCGGCAGGCTGGGACACCGTGTTGGCGAGGTAGAAACGGTCCAGCCGCTCATCCAGCGAGCAGCCGAACGGGTGCAGGAACACCAATGCACCCAGCTCTTCGGCCCGGCGCCAGAACGGCTCCAGCCGGGGGTCGGAGAGTTCCACGGTGCTGCGCTCCGGATCGTTCGGGGTGGCGGCGAACGATCCGATCTCGACGCCGAGCAGTCCGCACTCAAGCACGGCGTGCTCCAGGGCTTCCACCATCAGGGCGGGGTGCTGGAGCGGGACCAGGCCCAGGCCGTTGAGCCGCTCCGGGGCGCGGTCCACGAACCCGCGGACAGCCTGGTTGGCTGTCTTTGCCACCTGCAGGGCAAGTTCTTCGCCCGCAAAGTAGTAGAAGTGCGACGGCGACAGCGAGACCAGCTGCACGTCCACACCTTGGGCGTCCATGTCCGCGAGCCGGCGGTCCAGGTCCGTCAGCTGCGCCCAACGCTCCTTGATCATCCGGCCCGAAGCGGCCATCGATTCGGGTCCGTTGCGCCGCACCTCCAGGGCCTGCTGGGCGCCGAAGCCCTCGGGGTCCGCCTCGGCCACGAGCTGCTGCAGGGCCGGAAGCAGGATATGGGCGTGGACGTCAACGGTGGGGGATTCCGTGGCGCGGGTGTTCATGCCGGTTCCTTAACGAGGCTGGAGATTGAATGCATGAGGCCGGGCACGTTGGCATCCCGGACGCCGTCGAGCATCCACTGGCCCAACTGGACCGACGCGTCGACAACTGCCTTTGCCCTGTCCAGGCGGCGGTCGGTGAACTCTTTCCAGAGGGTCTCGGTAACGTCGTCGGCACTGATGAGCAGCTCGGCCAGCACAGCCGCGTCCTCCATCGCCATGGCAGCACCCTGCGCAATTGTGGGCGGGCAGCTGTGCGCGGCGTCGCCGATGATGACGCTTCGCCCGCGGTTCCAGGGCCCGTCCACCAGGTGCGTGGTGAACCAGGTGTAGTTGATGCGGGCACTGTGGTCCAGGTTGGCGCGGATCTCGTTCCAGGGGCCGCCGTAGGCCGCGGCGAGTTCGGCCATGATGCGGGGGCCGTCCTCGTGCTTGCGCTCCTGGGCCTTCTCCACGAGGTAGGCGTAGATGGTGTCAGGGCCGGTGGGGCAGTAGCCGGCGATGAAGCAGGGGCCGCCGTAGGTGAGGTCCGTGCGGACCACTTGCTCGGGGCGCTCCACGAAGGCACGCCAGATTCCCATGCCCGTGGACTGGGGTTCAACCTCGATGCCGATGGCCTTCCGGACTGCCGAGTGCAGGCCATCCGCGCCGATGAGGAGGTCGTAGGTGGTGCTGCCGCCGTCGGCGGTGCTCACGGTGACGGACCCGCCGTCGTCCGTTATGCCGGTGACGGTCTTCCCGTAGCTGATGCGGGCGCCTGCCTGCTCGGCCCGTTCGCGGAGGATGGCCGTGAGGTCCGGGCGGTACATGCCCATCGTGGCGGGGAGGTCATCGCCGCCGGTCCGGATGTCCTCCAGGACGGCGATGACGGTGCCGGCGGGGTCCGGGGCGCGCAGGCCCAGGGTGCTGAACCCGTAGCCCTTCGCCTCGACCTGCTCCCAGACGCCGAGTTGGCGGAGAACCCGCAGGGCGTTGCCCTGCAGGGTGATTCCGGATCCAAGGGTCTGCGGTGCGTCCGCCTTCTCGAGGATTTCCACCTGGATTCCGGCATCGGCCAGGAGGATGGCTGCGGTCAGTCCCGCGGCTCCGGCCCCGACGATTCCGACGTTCTGTACTGCTGCCATCGCTGACTCCTTTGTATTGACGGCGTTACTGCTGGTGGTTTTGTTGCTGTTTTAAGTGAAAAGCTACCGGACGGCGATCGGGTTGACGGGCGATCCGACGGCACCGGTGATGGGAAGCGGGGCGGCGGTCAGCAGGAAGTCGTACCTGCCGTCCGCCGCACACGCTTCCGCCAGGCCGTCCGGGTCCCACATCTCGCCCAGGAACAGGCCCAGGTTGGGGATGGCAATCTGGTGCAGGGGCTGGAAGGCGGCGTCGAACTCGTTGGGCCGGACTTCGAAGCCCCAGGTGTCGGTGGCGATCCCGGCAATCTCGGAGCGGTGCAGCCATGGCGCCGTGGTGAAGGACAGGCCGGGGGCAGAACCGCCGGCGTAGTCACCCCAGCCGTCACGGCGGACCCTGGTGTACTGCCCGGTGCGGATCACTACGATGTCACCCCGGCCCACCTTTGAGCTTGGGCCCTGCAGGTCAATGGTCCGCTGGAGGTGCTCGGGGGTGATCGCGAATCCGTCTGGCAGTTCGCCGTCGTTCCTCCCCAGTTCGGGGCCGAGCGCCCGGCCGACGTCGAGCAGCACCCCGCGGGTGACGATCTTGGCGGCGGCGGTTTCGATGCCGGTCACCAGGTCACCTTCGGAGGTGACCACGTCCCCGGCGGCGCGGCCGTTCCAGGCCTTGCCCTGGTCGAAGATGTGGCCCAGGCCGTCCCACTGCGTGGAGCACTGCAGCGGCATGGCGATGACGTCGTCAGCACCGCCGAAGCCGTGCGGGAAGCCCTGGTTGCCGCGCTCGGCGTCCACGCCCGTGTCCGTCATGGTGTGGACGGGGTTGGTGCGGCGGCGCCAGCCTTTCTGCGGGCCGTTGGTGTCGAACGGCTGGGACAGCGAGAACGCTTCGCCGGTCTTGACCAGG
Source organism: Pseudarthrobacter sp. R1 (assembly GCF_024494415.1). NCBI lineage: Bacteria > Bacillati > Actinomycetota > Actinomycetes > Micrococcales > Micrococcaceae > Pseudarthrobacter > Pseudarthrobacter sp. R1. The sequence goes on from NZ_JAMKFI010000009.1 coordinate 21,033, forward strand.
GCCGCGGCTTCGACACGCTTGCCGGCGTCGATGAAGTTCAGCGTGCCCAGGACGTCGTCCTGGCCCCAGCGGCCCCAGTTGTTGTGTGCCTCGGCCATGGCGCGGATGCTGCCGAGCGGGTCTTCACGCCGGATCACCGGGGAATCGGTTGATTCCCCGGTGGCGGTGGTTGGTGTGTCCTGGGTGGTCACTGGACACCTTCACTTGTGTTTTCGTCCTTGCAGTGGATGAGCTGGGTGCCCAGCCCAGTGATGGTGCCTTCCATAACGTCGCCGTCCTGGAGCAGGCGTCCCCAGTGCTGGCCGTTGCCTGCCGGGCTGCCGGTGAGCACCAGGTCGCCCGGGCGCAGCGGCATGATCTGGGACGCCTCGCTGACCAGCTTGGCCACGCCGAAGATCATGTCCTGCGTGGACTCGTCCTGCATGGCCTTGCCGTTGAGTTTCAGGGTCACCTGGACGTCCTGCGGGTCACCGAAGAACTTGGCGGGCACCAGCAGCGGTCCGGTGGGCAGGAATCCGGGGGCGTTCTTGGCCCGGTACCAGTCCGAGCCGATGGCCGGCATGTCCTTGCGGAAGACGTATTCACGGGTGGTGATGTCGTTGACCATGGTGTAGCCAAAGACGTGGTCCATGGCTTCCTCGGGGGTGACGCGGAACGCGGTCCTGCCGATGACTGCTGCCAGTTCCAGCTCCCAGTCGTGGGACTTGGAGTAGGCAGGCAGGGTGAGGTCGTCCGTGGCGGACGCGATCGCCGTCGGGAGCCCGATAAAGAAGTACGGCGTGCCCTGGCCCGCGCGCTTGTCCATCATGGCAGCCGTCTTGGCGCGCACTTCCTCTTCGTCTTCGCCCGGTTCGCGGTGGGCCGCAGCGAGGTCGATCACGTGCTTGCGGTAGTTCGCGCCGGTCTGCAGGACCTGGGCGGGTTCCACCGGGGCGAGGACCTCGACGTCGGCCAGCGCCAGGCCGGCGTCCTGGCCGGCGGAGGTTGCGAGGGCGTCCAGCTGGGCTTCGGTGGTGTCCCAGTGCTCGATCAGGGAGTTGATGTCCCCGTCCAGCGGCAGGACCCGGTCCTGGACCAGGAGGCCGGCGCGGGCCTTGCTGTCGCCCGCTTCCTGGAAGCGGATGAGGGCATATGTTGCTTCAGGCATATCTTTCTAGCCCCGTCCCTGCTTGGCGTAGGGGTTGAGCAGGGCTTCCTTCATCTCGGCGGAGGCGCCTTCTTCCGTGGCGGTGAAGCCCTCGGCCGGCGGGAAGGATTCGGTCATGGAGTGCGGCATGGCACCGTTCTTGTAGAAGTTGTTGGAGCCCAGGGATGGCTTCCAGGTGTTGGCGTCCCAGTCCGGGACGTAGTTGCGGTAACCGCCGGAGTTCAGTTCGACGCGCAGGCCTGACGGGTCGCGGAAGTAGAGGAAGTTCTGCTCACCCACGCCGTGGATGGAGGGGCCGTATTCCATGGGGGTGCCGTTTTCCATCATGACGTCAGCGGTGCGGAGCAGGTCCTCGGTGGCGTCCACCCAGAAGGCGATGTGGTTGACGCGGCCGGCGCGGCTGGAGGTGTCCAGGACGACGCCCAGGTCGTGGGACTTTTCGTTGGTGGTCAGCACGGAGAACACGGTGATGGGTGCTTCGTCCAGGTCAACAAAGGCCATAACGCGGAAGCCGAGGGCCTCGTTGTACCACTTGGCGAAACCGCGGACATCGGAGGAGGCCACCGTGACGTGGTCCAGGAAGCGGGGTGCGGCAGCATGGCTGCTGCGGCGTTCCGGCCGGTCCGGGTAGGTGGACTCGAAGCCGGGCTCGGCGACGAACTTCTCCACTTCATAGAAGAGGCGCATGTGGTGGCCGTAGGGGCCGGTGAACTCGTAGGCCTTGCCGAAGCCGTGGCCGCCAGCGGTCCAGGTGCCCTCCACGCCGGTCGCTTCGACGCGCTCGGCTGCGGCTTCCAGGGCCGCCTGGGAGTTGGTGCGCCAGGCCATCCGGCCCAGGGACGCTTCCGGTCCTTCCGTGATGACCAGGCTGTAGCGGTAGTAGTCGCCCCAGCAGCGCAGGTAGACGTTGCCGTCCACGCGGTCGATGATGCGCATGCCGAACTTTTCCTCGTAGAACCGTGCCGAGGCTTCGACGTCCGGGGTGGTGATCTCGAGGTGGGCAAGATGGGAGAGCGGAGTTTCCACGTTGAAGTCCTTCTGGTTACTGGCTGCGGTACTGGTTGTTGCAGGTCCTGTAACTACTGTGAGGCACTTCATATATTCGGGGAAGGTGAGCTTTTTGATATCAACTATCCGTCGCGCTGATACCTGCCAGATGCGACGCTCTCTCACTTAACGCGCTTAAATCACTAACGCTCTCTCACTTTCTTAAGGAGAGTGAGAGAGCGTCGGCCGGGATGGCGCGTTAAGTGAGAGAGCGTTGGCGAAAATGGCGCGTTAAGTGAGAGAGCGTGCCAGCCGGTGCGTTACTCCTTGCCGAGCCCCGCGGCCGAGGTTTTCTCGCCCGAAACGCTGTTGAGCGCGGCCAGGTCGAAGATGCCGTTGATGTCGGCCTGCTTGGTGGTGCCCGCAGCGACGCCGTCGGCCAGGAGTTTCTGGTAGGTTCCGGCGAGCGGGTCCACGGTGAACACGATGTTCTTCAGGGACCGGTCAATCACGTCCGCCTTCAGCTCGGCGCCGGCAGCTTCCTTCAAGGCAGCGTTGATGACAGAGGCCTTCTCGCCGTCGGCCGCGCCGTTCAGCCACTCAACCGACTTCACGTGGCCCTTCAGGAGCGCCTTCACGGTGTCCGGGTGGTCCGCCGCGAACTTCTGGCTCACGATCAGGATGGTGGTTGGGAATTCGCCCGGCTTGCCGGACAGCGAACCGTCCCACAGGTCCTTCTCATCCACCAGCACCTTGGCTCCGGCGGTCAGCACCAAACGTGAGGCCCACGGCTCAGGCAGCCACGCGCCGTCGAGCTTTCCGTCCTGGAACAGCTTCAGGGTCTGCGCGTTTTCGGTGGGGTTGATGGCCACGTCGCCGCTGCCGTCCACATTGGTCTTGTAGCCCTGGGATGCCAGCCACGCGCGGAGCGCAACGTCCTGCGTGCCGCCAAGCTGCGGGGAGGCGAGCGTCTTGCCCTTGAGGTCCGCCGCGGAGTTAATCTCGGGCTTGACCACCAGCTGGGCGCCGCCGGCGGCCGCGCCGGCGATGATGTGCACCGACTCGCCGGCGCTCTTAACGTAGGAGTTGATGGCCGGGTTCGGGTCGATGTAAGTGGCGTCGATGGCGCCGGCGTTCAGGGCCTCGATGGCGGCAGGGCCGGCGTTGAACACCTGGGTGGTCAGCTTAGTGTCCCCGAGTCCATCGGCAATGTGGCCCTGGCTGACGCCGACAAGGGCGGGGGCGTGGGTCACGTTGCCGAAGTAGCCGAGCTTCAGTTCGGCGGCGGGGTTGCCGGCAGGCGCGGTCTCCTGGACCGTTGCCGGGGCGTTGTTGTTGACGGCGGAGGCGACGGCGGCGCCGCCGCCCACCAGGGCCAGGATGCCGGCGGCGATGCCGATCTTCAGGCCGAGGGGGCGCTTGGGAGCGGCTGACTGGCCGGCGACGATCCGGGTGGAGCCTGGCTGTTCCGGACTCTTGCTTGAGGGGTCTGACATTGGAAGTTCCTTTGCTGGGGCGGATGCTGAGTTGAGATTACGGAGCACCCGGCAGCGCCACAATGATCCCGTAGCGGGCGTTCACGGGACGTCGCGAACGCTCAACAGGGCGTAGCGCAGCGTCAAGGAACGTCGCGGGAAGACATAGAGCAAGGCTTACGACGGCGTCGCCCGGCTCAGCGGGCGCGGGAACGTTTGGCGTCTGGATAGGGAGCGCCTGCGGATGAAGCATTCCGCCACGGCTAGGTTGATGACCCAGGCGGCGCCCATCAGAAATGCCCTCGTTGTAACGTCCGGCGGGCTGGCGAGGAGTTCGGGCACGATGAGGATCAGGGCCTGGGTTCCGGCGCCGAGGCCGATGGCGTACGCCCTGGTCATCCACGCGCCGTGCCTCGTGAAGTCGCGGCGCAGCACTGCGCGAAGTCCAAGGATGAGGCTCAGTGCCATGGCGGAGCCGAAAACGAGCCGAAGGACAAGCAGCAGCTGCCCGTCGCTGGGCGGCAGGGTGTAGAAGACCGCCATATAGAGGCCGGACAGCGCTGCGAGCAGGCCCGCCGGCAGGAGGATCCGGCCGGCGATACGGTGCCACCGGCGCCGGCGCTGGCGAAGCGACGGAACGAACTGAAATGCTCCGAGCAGGGAGTAGACGGTGACACTGACTATGTGGATTACCACCGGCGCGGGGGAGTCGAAGAATCTGGCGTTGCGTTCCGTCACCGCCGCTCCGCCCGTCAGTTCGGTCAGCCGGGCGGCGCCTGCGATCACCGGGATGAGGCTGAGGAAGATCAGGCCGGCGGGAACAAGCCACTCCCGCCGCCGTCGCTTTGCAGCTGCGGGCGCCTTTGCTGGTGCACCTTGCCTTGTGGTTTGCATTGTCCTGCTCCTCTTGGTGCCGGCGTACTTGGCCTGACGGAAGCGGACCAGCAGGTCGCGCTTCGGGCTTAGGTGTACGGCGTACACCTTCTAGGACTAAATGTAGGTGTACGCCGTACACTGGTCAAGGGGTGCAAGGAAACGAAAGGACCAATGGCATGAGCAGGCAGGGCGGGGCGCAGCGCGTGCGCCTCAACCGCGACCGGGTGCTGCAGGCCGCCGTCGCGCTGGCTGACGAGACAGGGATCGGGCCGCTGAGTATGCGCAGGCTCGCCCAGGAGCTCGACGTGGTGCCCATGGCGCTCTACAAACATGTAGCCCACAAGGATGAGCTTCTCGACGGCATGATCGACGTGATCATCACCGAGATCGATCCGCCCGCCACCGGCCTGGACTGGAAGGACGTGGTCCGGCGCAGGATTCTTTCAGCCAGGAGCGTCCTTCAACGGCATCAATGGGCCCGGCAGGTCCTAGAAACGCGCACAAACAAAACGCCTGGCGTCTTCGCCTACATGGACTCGTTTATCGGGATGTTCCTCGAGGGCGGCTTCTCGGTGGACCTGACCCATCACGTCATGCACGCCATCGGCAGCCGCATGTGGGGCTTCACCCAGGAGCTGTTCCAGGAACCGGCGGACACAACAGTCGGAACGGCGGCAAAGCTGGACGAGGCGGTTCAGCAGGCAATGCTCCAGGAGATGGCCAGGCGCTACCCGAATGTCCTGGCGATCGCCATGGCTTCCGCCCACGATCCGGACGCCGTTGTTGGGCAGGGCTGTGATGACCAGTTTGAATTCGAGTTCGCGCTTGACCTGCTGCTGGACGGCATCGAGAAACTGCACGCGCAGCGTTGGACGTCGGCGCGGGCGTAAAGGCCAGCAACTGCTTAAACACAGCAGCTGCTTAAACACGCGGGAGTGGTACCGCGCCCTCGCCGAGGCCGCAGTACCACTCCGCCTTTTGTAGGGTCGGGTTTAGCTGCCGGCGGCTGCCGGCCTGGACTCCCGCACCGCCGGCGGCGTGAACCGTGCCCCGGTGTCCGGGAAGGCAGGCACCTCGATACGGGCGTGGGTATGGACCTCCTGGACCGTCCGGCGGGTGTGTTCCGCGATGTCTTCCATGGTGGCCACCCACATGCCGTCCATCGCCTTCACCCGTTCAATGAGCCTTTCCAGGGCCACTGCTTTTGAGGGCCGGCCGGAGATGAAGGGGTGGTTGGTGAGGACAAAGCAGCTGCCCTGGGCATAGTGCGCCTCCGCTTCGAGCGTCCACATTTCGAGGACCTTGGCCGGGCTTTCGATGACACCGCTGCCCGTGACGCCGGGGTAGAAGGCGTACTGCTCCCAGTCGTCCAGCGCCCAGTCGACGGGGATTTCCACGATGTCCCGGGTGTCGCCCGGGGCGACGCTGAAGCGGTAGGGGGCATCGCCGTCGAGCAGGCTTGAATCGTAGAGGAAGCCGCGGTCCGCCAGAAGTGCCGGCGAGTGCCAGTTCAGCTCCCACCACGGTGCCCGGTATCCCACCGGTTCTACGCCCGCAGCCTTTACCAGGGCCTCGAGCCCGCGGTCGATGTAGCGGGCCTCCGTTGCGGCGTCGATGCCCTGCATTGGCTCGTGCAGGTAGCCGTGGTGGGCCACCTCGTGCCCGGCGTCCACGATGCGCCGGACGGTGTCCGGGTAGCACTCCGCCGTGAAGCCGGGGACGAAGAACGTGGCGCGGATGTCCTGCCGCTGGAGGATCTGCAGCAAGCGGGGGACTGCCACCTTGGGCCCGTAGGACTGGTGGGTCATCAGGGACATCCGGCTGGTGCTCTTGGGGTCGTGGGCGATGGTGCAGGATTCGGCGTCGACGTCGAACGTGAAGGACGCTGCCGCGCGCTTGCCTTCCGGCCAGGTGATGGGGTGGGCGGAGTCGGGGAATGCTTCGTGAGTCATGTTGGGGATGTCCTGTCGTAACGGGTCCAGGTGCGGCGGTTCAGGAGGTGGAGTTCAGAGTGCGGCGGGTGTGCCGGGCTGGGCAGCGGCGCCGGTCAGCTCGGTGGGCAGCTGGTGGTGGGAAGGTGCCGGGGCGGATTCGATGAATTTGCGGTGCATCCTCGGTCCCAGGATGGCGTAGCTGGTGGCGCTGGCAAGGCCGCCGGCGAGCCAGGACAGGTCCCAGCCGCCCAGGGCCACGGCGATGGGGCCCTGCATGGCGGGGACGAGGCCGTACATAAACAGCCAGGTGGCGAAGATGCCCACCAGGAGTGAGGTGATGCCCGCCCAGTTGACGCCGGGGAGCCGCCGGGTGCCGACGTCGTCGAACAGCCTTTCGGGATTGCCGGGCCAGCGCTTGTCGATCCAGAAGTAGTGGACCAGCATGACGCCGCCCCAGGCAGCGACCCAGGCGACGAGCCCGATGAGCCAGGCGTCGAGGACTGCTGCGAAGTCCTCCTGGAAGATGAAGAAGACGACGGCGGCGAGCGAGAAGACGCCGACGAACAGGTTGAGCTTGCGGCGGCTGATGGTGATGTCGAGTGCCTGGGTGGCCACGGAGAACGTGTAGATGTTGAGGATGTTGGTGGCGATGGGGCCGTGGAGCACCATCAGCAGTACGGGCAGCGCGAGGACGCCGAAGTTCTGGACGATGAGCTTGCCGGGGTCGATTTCGCCGCTGTTGGTGGCCAGGCTTGCGCCCAGGACACCGAGCCAGACGACGGGGATGAACTGGCCCAGGACCGACGCCAGATAGACCTTTTTCTTGGGCACTTCGGTGCTGACGAACCGGGAGTAGTCTGCGGCGTAGGTGAACCAGGTGATGCCCCAGCCGATGCCGATGGCGGTCATCACGGCACTCATCGCGGCAATCCGCTCCGAGCCTTCCAGGATGTTGCCGGCGGGACCTGCGTAGCCCCAGTTGATGTCCATGCCGAACCACGCCACGGCGGACATCACGGCCAGAATAACGATGGTTGGCGGGACGGTCCACTTTTCGAAAGCCGCAATCGCCTTATAGCCAAACCAGGCGATGGCTACCTGCGCGGCCATGATTCCGGTGGCGACGGCGATCTTCCACGCGTAGTTGGCGGCTGTGGGATCCACCCAGCCGAGGGTTCCGAAGAGTGCCATGACCAGGTCCAGGATGATCCAGGTGTTCACGGCGCACCAGCCGATCACCAGGAGCGCCTGGATGGCTGCCGGGAGGTAGTTCCCCCGCCTGCCGAATGCGGCCCGGGCGAGCACCATGCCGGTGGCGCCGGTCTTCTGCCCGAGGAGGACGAAGCAGCCGAAGAGCAGCATGCCGATCAGGTTGCCCAGCACCAGGACAGTCACGGTGTCCGCGAAACCCAGCCCCAGGTGGATTCCGAGGGCGCCCAGTACCCAGTTGATCGGTGCCAGGTTGGCACCGGCCCAGATCCAGAACTGGCCGGAGACCTTGTGCGTGCGCTGGGATTCGGGAATTGGCTGGAGCCAGGCTTCGACGTCTTCCGTGTGAACGGATTGCTCGGCTCCTGGGGCTGTGGGCTGTTGTTGCATCGGGGCCTCTTCGTTGAGGGGATGGGGATTCTTCAAGATTATGTGTCGGGGGCCACATCCACCATCTACAATGTGTCTTGAGCTTTCCCCTTCTACATGACGGAGTGTCATGCCTGTTCGTTTGGAAGATGTTCTGCGGCATTCCACTGTTATTGCCGCGGATCCCGTGGTTCGGGCGGCGGCCGGAGTGGTTTCCCAAACCCAGCTCCGGTGGATCCACTCCAGCGAGGTCCTGGACATTGCCTCGCTGCTGGGCGGCGGGGAGCTGCTGCTGACCGGCGGCCAGGCCCTGGCGCTGGCTTCCGATGAGCGCCGCATGGGCTACATCCACGATCTGGCCGAGCGTGGGGTGGCGGCGCTCGCCATTGAGACCGGCAGTGTGCTGCCGTCCATTCCTTCCTCGATGATTTCGGCTGCCGAGGAAGCCGGGCTTCCCCTGATCGAGCTTCGCAGGGTGGTGCCTTTCGTGGCAGTCATGGAGGCCATCAACTCACAGCTTGTCAGCCAGTCCGCCGCGCAGCTGCAGCAAGCCGACCAGGCCAGCCACGCCATGGCGGTGGAGCTCGCGCACGGAGGCAGCCTGGACCGGATTCTTGCTGTGTTGGCTGCGGCAACGGGTTCGGAGGTGGTGCTCACCACTACTGCCGGGATCACCCTTGCAAGTGCTGAACCTGCGGGGGATAGTGAAGCCTCTGCCGCCTTGGATGGCGATCCCGGGGAGCATCGGAGCACCGTCCAGATTGAAGTGCCCGTGCGCGGGATTCCGTCGGCCCGCCTGACACTTCAGGTGCGCGGCGAAGCCGACGTGAACCTGGCGCGGATCGCCGGCAACCGTTCCGTGGACATCCTGGCCCTTGCCCTGTTGCAGCGGATGCCCCCCGGTTTGAAGGAGATGGCCGGCGCGGCCTTGATCCGGGCCGTTGATTCCGGCAAGCAAAACTGGCGGCTGCAGGAACTGGCGCCCGCCGCAGGCATCCCTGTCTCTGCCCAGGTGGTGGCGGTGGTTATGCGCTCCTCCGCTTCGCAGCAGCTCCGGCGGCAAGTGGAGCACCTCCTGGACCCGGGCGGGCAGCACGGTGCCAGTTATGCGGACAACGCGGAGCTGCTGGCCCTGGGGGTCCTCCGCTCCGGGAATGCCCAGGATGAGCGGCAAAAAATAGTGGCCGGCCTGCAGTCGCTGGAGGTGCCGGAGGGAACGGTGAGCGCCGTCGGGCCCATTGCATCGGGTATCTCCTCCGCTCCCTGGTCCCTCGCCGAGGCGAGGCTCACGCTGGAACTGGCTGCCGACGTCGAACGCGTCAGGTTAGCGGGAACTGCACCTGGGCGGGTGCTTGATGCCCAGGCGTTCGCCGTCGAACGGCTCGCAGTTCACTCCATGGACGAAGCCCTGCGCCGTGACTTCGTGAACCAGCAGCTCGCCGACGTCCTTGAGCACGACGTCCAGCGCCAGTCCAAGCTTGTGGAGACGCTGCGGGTCTGGCTGGACTCCGGATGCAACACCGCGCAGGCGGCAAGGGAGCTGCATGTGGAGCGGCAGTCCATGCACCAGCGCTTGCAGCGGATCTTCTCCCTCTGCGGCGGCGACCCCCGCGGAACCGGCCGCCTGCCAGCCCTGCACCTGGCCACCCGCCTTGCCGCCCTCCAGCCCAAATAACCCCTGCAACGCTCTCTCACTTAACGCCGCTTTCCCGGCGATCCTCTCTCACTTAACGCGGGTTTTGCGCCGACGCTCTCTCACTTAACGTGGGTTTTGAGGTGACGCTCTCTCACCCCACCCACCCCCAACGGCAGGCCTGTGGATAACTTCTGCAGCGTCCTGCCCTGCGGAGGCACAATGCCAGCATGCGAAAGCAAGATTTCCTGCCCCCGCCGTTGGCACAGGCTCCCTTTACCTTCGGTTCTGCCAGGGCTTCCGGCGTCACTTTGGACAGACTTCGGCGCAAGGATGTAGTCAACGTGGGTCGTGGTCTTTACCGCCCGGCGGATTGGGACTTCGATCTGGAAGGTGCCGCCAAGGCGTTGTCCGCTGCCTCGCCCGGCGCCTGGATTTCACACGTGACCGCGGCCCGGCTCCGGCGTCAACTGCTGCCACCGTGGCTCGCAGATTCCACGGAACTGCATCTCAGCAAGCCGCGGGCGCTGCCGTCGGTCCGCCGGAAGGGCATATTCGGGCACACCGTCCTGGCTCTTGAGGATGAGATTGAAGTGGTTGACGGCATCACGCTGAGCACGCGGTCCCGCACTTGGCTCGATCTGGCGCGGGTCCTGCCGCTCAATGATCTGGTGAGCATGGGTGACGAACTGATCCGCATCCCGCGGGTGGATTTTGAGGGAAGGACGCAGCCCTACGACACCTTGGCGGGGCTTCGCATCCTGGCGGGCCGCCACCCGAATCTCCAGGGCATCGTCAGGGCCCGCGAAGCCTTGGACCTGATGCGGGTGGGTGCGGACTCCGCGCCCGAATCGCTGCTCCGCCTGGCCATCGTCAGCGCGGGCCTACCCGAGCCTGAACTTCAGGTGCCATTGCGCGCGGGAGACGTGAGGTCGCCGTCGGCCGATCTGGGCTACCGTCACCGGCGCCTCGCCATCCAGTACGACGGCGGGCATCACCTTGGCGACGCGCAGATCCTCAGCGACAGGAGACGGGACAAAGCCTTCGAAGCAGCCGGCTGGACGGTCCTTGTTCTTGATAAGGACGACCATGCGGACGGTTTCGAAAGTGCAGTTCAACGCATCAAACGGACACTTCGGAGAGGCTGGCTTGACCACCCGCAGGCGTCAGGATTTGCCAGCGGCGATTGAGCGTCGAAGATGGCGCTTAACGCCGTGACGCTCCCTCATCAAAGGTGAGAGAGCGTCCGGACAGAACACACATCAAGTGAGAGAGCGTCACCGGAAAATACACATCAGGTGAGAGAGGATCGCCGGAAAAGCCGCGTCAAGTGAGAGAGGGTCCGTGGGGCTAGCGGAGCACCACCGTCCGGTTCCCCTGCAGAATCACCCGGCCCTCACAGTGCCAGCGGACCGCGTTGGACAGGGCCTTGCATTCGGTGTCGCGTCCGGCGGCCACCAGGTCCTCGGGCCCGTACGTGTGGTCCACTTCCACGGTCTGCTGCGAGATGATCGGCCCCTCGTCCAGCTCGCTGTTGACGTAGTGCGCGGTGGCGCCGACAGTCTTCACGCCGCGGGCGTACGCCTGGTGGTACGGCTTGGCGCCCTTGAAGCTGGGCAGGAACGAGTGGTGGATGTTGATCGCCTTCCCGTCCAGCTTCCGGGTCAGGTTGTCGCTGAGGACCTGCATGTACCGGGCCAGCACCACGAGTTCCACATCGAACTCGTCCACCAACTCCAATAGCCGGGCCTCGGCGGCGGGCTTGGTTGCGGCCGTGACGGGCACATGGAAGAACGGGATCCCGTGCCACTCCACCAGCGCCTGGTGGTCGGTGTGGTTGGAGACCACCGCCACCACGTCCACCGGCAGCTCGCCGACGCGCGCCCGGAACAGCAGGTCGTTGAGGCAGTGCCCGAACTTGGACACCATGATCAGCACCCGGCGCTTGGAACCGTACTGTTCCAGCCGCCAGCGCATCCCGAAGCGCTCCGCAACGGGGCCAAAAGCGGCCCGCAGCGTGTCCGCGGTGGAGGCATCGCCGTCGGACGCGAAATGCACCCGCATAAAGAAGTGCCCTTCGGAACGCTCACCGAACTGCTGGTTGTCGATGATGTCGCAGCCGTGCTCCAGGAGGAAGCCGGAGACGGCGTGGACGATGCCCGGTGATTCCGAGCAGTCCAGCGTCAGGACATGCTCCACAGTGGTCGCCAGCTGCGGCAGGGAAGTTTCAGTCTGGATGGCAGTCATGGCTCAGCACTCGATTACGTTGACGGCAAGGCCTCCGCGGGAGGTTTCCTTGTACTTGGTTTTCATGTCGGCTCCTGTTTCGCGCATCGTTTTGATGGCTTTATCGAGGGATACCTTGTGGCTGCCGTCGCCGTGCAGGGCAAGGCGGGCGGCGTTGATGGCCTTCACGCTGGCGATGGCGTTGCGCTCGATGCAGGGGATCTGCACCAGCCCGCCCACCGGATCGCACGTCAGGCCAAGGTTGTGTTCAATGCCCACTTCGGCGGCGTTTTCCACCTGGGCAGGCGTGCCGCCCAGCACTTCGCAGAGCCCGGCGGCGGCCATGGCGCAGGCTGAGCCCACTTCGCCCTGGCAGCCCACCTCGGCCCCGGAGATGGAGGCGTTGATCTTGAACAGGATTCCGACGGCGGCCGCGGCCAGCAGGAAGCGGACCACGCCGTCGTCGTTGGCGCCGGGGACGAACTTCACGTAGTAGTGCAGCACCGCGGGAACGATGCCGGCCGCGCCGTTGGTGGGTGCCGTGACGATGCGTCCGCCGGCGGCGTTTTCCTCGTTCACGGCCAGCGCGAACAGGTTCACCCATTCCATGGCCCGGAGCGGGTCGGTCACCCCGGTGTCCGCGGTCAGGGTCTGGAATAACGACGGCGCGCGGCGGCGGACGTTGAGCCCGCCAGGAAGGATTCCTTCCGCGGCGCAGCCGTTGTCCACGCATTCGCGCATGACCGCCCACAGCCCCAGCAGCTTCTCCCGGAGTTCCGCTTCGGTCCGCCAGACCAGCTCGTTGGCGAGCATAACGTCCGAGATGGACATGCCCTCGCGCGCGCAGATCTCCAGAAGCTCATCGGCAGTGGTGAACGGGTAGGGGAGGACGGTGGAGTCGGCAACCACGCTGTCGCCGGCGTCGGCGTCCCCATCAACAACGAAGCCGCCCCCAATCGAATAGAAGCTCCGTTCGCTCAGCACGGTGCCCGCATGGTCCAGCGCGCGGAAGGTCATGCCGTTGGGGTGGGCCGGGAGGGACTTGCGCCGGTGCAGGACCACGTCCTCGTCCCAGTTGAAGTCCACCCGGTGGTCCCCGCCCACCCACAGTTCGGCGTCGAGGGCTGCGGCCGCCACCTGGTCATCGGCGGTGGAGGTATCCACGGTCTCCGGGTCCAGCCCCTTGAAACCGAGGACCACTGCTTTGTCCGAGCCGTGGCCCCGGCCGGTGGCGCCCAGCGAGCCGAACAGTTCGGCCTGCACGCGCCTGGTGGAACTCAGGTGTCCGTCGCCTTTGAGTCCGTCGGCGAACAGCTTCGCTGCCCGCATCGGGCCCACCGTGTGTGACGACGACGGCCCGATGCCGACGGAGAACAGGTCCAGGACGCTGAGGGCCATTTAGGGGACCTCGGGGGAGGCGTACTCCCGCATGGCGTCGAGGAGCCAGCGGCCCAGGAAATCGGCGAACGACGCGCGGGGGAAGAGCCGGTAGGTCTCCTCGCCGGTCTTCCACAGGACCACGGGGATGTTGCCGATCTCCGTGGACAGTGCCGTGCCGGGCTTCAGCACGCGGGGGTGCAGGTCCAGGGCGCAGCCCTTTTCCAGGACGGCGCGGGACCGGGGTCCGGTGAGTCCGAAGGTGGTGCGGTTGGCGGAGAGGTCCACCACCTGGCCCTCGCCGTCGCCGAGTGCTTCGCGGAGTGCCTGGATCAGGTCGCCGCCGAGGGACTCATGGGCTTCGGTGGGTGCCACCACCAGGAACTCTTCGGGCCCGAGCCACAGCACGGACGTGTCCCCGGTGCCGCTCACGAGGCCGCAGGCCGCGGGCAGGCCGCCGGTTACGGCGGCTACGCGCTGTCCGGCGTCGCTGGTCCGGTTGACCCGAAGGCCCACCATGGTCAGGAAGGACACCTCGGACAGTTCCACCACGCCATGGACGGAGCCGGTTTCAAACGCTGCCCGGAGCTGGGCGGCGGGGCTGACACGGAGGGAGAGGTTTTTCTCGTAGGAGGTTGCGGGTGCTGCTGTTTCAGCCATCTTTGCGGGTCCCTTCGGGGTCAAAAAGTACGGTTTCGGCGACGACGACGTCCACGAGCTGGTCGCCGGCGGCAGCCACGAGGGTTTCGCCGATGCGGTTGCGGCCGTTCTTGATCAGTGCCAGGCCGAATGACCTGCCCAGGGCGGCGCTGTGGTAGCTGGAGGTGACGAAGCCTTCCATCGGCACCGGGCCGTAGGCAGGGTTGGTGGAGCGGCCCTTTTCCACAAGCTGGGTGCCTTCCGGCAGGCGCAACGTCCCGTCCACCGGGAGCACACTGACCAGGTGCTTGCGGTCCTCGCGCTGGGCGTCGGCCCGGGCGTAGGAGCGCTTGCCGATGAATTCCTTGGCCTTGGAGACGATCCAGTCCATGCCCGCGTCCTGCGGGGTGACGGTGCCGTCCGTGTCCTGCCCAACGATCGGGTAACCCTTTTCGGCGCGGAGCACGTGCATGGTTTCGGTGCCGTAGGGGGTGATGTTGAACTCGGCACCGGCGGCTGCCACGGCTTCCCACGTGTTCAGGCCATACCAGGACGGCACGTTGATCTCGTAGGCCAGTTCGCCGGAGAAGGAGATCCGGCAGATCCGGGCGCGGACGCCGGAGGCGAGGGTGGTTTCGCGGAACGTCATGAACGGGAAGGCTTCGGCTTCCAGCCCGCCGTCGGCGGCCAGTTCCGGTGCCACCTTTGCCAGGACCGCGCGGGATTTGGGCCCGACGACGGCAATGGTGCTCCACTGTTCGGTCACCGAGGTGCAGTGCACGTCCAGCTCCGGCCACTCGGTCTGCAGCCATTCCTCCAGCCAGTCCAGCACCTTGGCGGCGCCGCCGGTGGTGGTGGTCATGAAGTAGGTCTCCTCGTCCAGGCGCAGGGTCACGCCGTCGTCGAAGATCATGCCGTCAGCCATGCACATGACGCCGTAGCGGGCTGAACCCGGGGCCAGCTTCTTGAACGCGTTGGTGTAGATCCGGTTGAGGAACTCACCGGCGTCCTTGCCGCGGATCTCGATCTTGCCCAGGGTGGTGGCGTCCATAAAGCCCACGGAGTCGCGGACGGCGGCGCATTCGCGCAGGACGGCCGCGTCCATGTCCTCCCCGTCCTGCGGGTAGTACCAGGGCCGCTTCCACTGGCCGACGTCTTCAAACAGGGCGCCCTTTGCCACGTGCCACGGGTGGATCGAGGTGACGCGGGCGGGGTCGAACAGCTCGCCGCGCTGGCGGCCGGCAAGTGCCGCGAACGCCACGGGGGTAAAGGGTGCACGGTAGGTGGTGGTGCCGATGTCGCCAATGCCGCGGGACGCCTCGCCGGCGGTGCGCAGCGCGGCGGCGATGACGCCGATCGCGTTGACGCCGGAGGTCTTGCCCTGGTCATTGGCGGTGCTGATGGAGGTGTAGCGCTTGATGTGCTCCACGGACCGCATGCCGGCTCCGGTGGACCGCAGCACGTCGGCCACGGACTGGTCGCGCTGGAAGTCCACGAAGTGGTGGTGCCAGTCGTCCGGGGTGCCCTGCTCGCCGGGGACCAGCCACAGCTGGCGGGTAGGGGCTGAGGCCTTCGGCTCGCTGAGTGGTGCGGGTTCGACGGCGGCGCTAAAGCCAGCTGCGATGGCCGCCTTCGCGCCGGCGGAGATTCCCTCAGCCAGGCAGTCTGCGGTGTCGAAGGAGCCGCGGCCGGAGCCGACAACCTGCTGGTTGGGGACCACGGTGCTGGGCACAAAGGCGGCCAGTTCGTCGTCCCAGCGCAGCTTGCCCTGCCGCTGGGAGTGCAGGTGCACCAGCGGGCTCCAGCCGCCGGACACAGCCAGCAGATCGCAGGCGATCTGTTCGATGCCTGAGGTGAGCTCGCCGTCGTCGTTAATGCTGCGGACGGTGACGCCGTCCAGGCGGCCGTCGGCAGAAGCTGACGTGTTGGCCACCGCGCTGCCGATCAGCACCCGGGTGCCGGCTTCGACCGCGGCAGCGGCCACTGCGGTGAGCTGCGGCCGGGCGTCCACCACGGCAGCGACCTTGACGCCGGCGGCGCGCAGGTCAGCGGCCAGGGCGTAGGCGCTGTCGTTGGTGGTGCTGATGACCACGCGCTGGCCGGCAGCCACTGCGTAGCGGTTGAGGTAACTGCGGACGGCCGAGGCGAGCATAATGCCGGGCCGGTCGTTGTTCTCGAACACCAGCGGCCGTTCGTGGGCGCCGGGGGCCAGGACCACCTGGTTGGCACGGATGTGCCAAATACGCTGCCGGGATACACCGGACGCGGCGGGGGAGGACAGGTGGTCGGTGCGGTTCTGGACGGCGATGACGTAGTTGGCGTCGTAGGCGCCGAAGGCGGTGGTGCGGTTCAGGACGGTGGATTCGGCGCCGGAGACGAGTTCGGCTTCGACGTCGGCCACCCACTCCAACGCCGGCTTTCCCTCGATAGTTTCCGCCAGTTCTGGCGCCGTGGACCCGGACAGGAGCGATCCGCCCAGTTCCGGCTGGTCATCCAGCAGCATGACGCGGGCACCGGTGCGGACGGCTTCGCGGGCAGCGGCCAGGCCGGCAGGGCCGCCGCCGAGGACCAGGACGTCGGTGTGGACGTACTTCTTGTCGTACTCGGCGCGGTCTTCCTCGGGGTCCAGCTTGCCCAGGCCGCTCAGCAATTCTGCCTGCAGGCCGTCCACCAGGGTGACGGTGGTGGCAGGGAGCATGGACTCGGCCACGTGGCCGGGGAAGCGCGGCTGCACCTTGACAAGGGCGTTGGACTCCTCCACACCGGCGGACATGATGCCGCGGGGGCGGTCCTCGTAGAGCGAGTTGCCGGCCGCGATGCGGCCATTGGCGAGCAGGGCGGAGGCGAGGGTGTCGCCGGGGTGGCCCGTGAATTCCTCGCCGTCCACGGTGAAACGCCAGGAGATGGTGCGGTCGATGCGGCCGCCGGCGGCGAGGCGGGCGTTGCGGGCCGCGGGATTCTGGGAAGTCACTTGGTTGCTCCTTCCGGGGCGGTGGTGCTGGTTTCAGAAGTGCTTGGGGAGATGCTGCTGGTGGAAGTGTTGGGGGCCGCGCTTCCCGTGGTGGTGCTGTCAGCGGCGGTGCTGGCAGTGCCGGTTTCGGGGGTTGTCCGGGCGGTTGCGTTGCCAGCGGCATCTGGCCTGGGCGTGCCCATGGGGTAGACGGCCTGGATGTCGTAGGTGACGGTGTCGCGGAGCATGTTGAACCACTGGCGGCAGCCGGTGCTGTGGAGCCAGCGCTCGGCGAAGGCGCCCTTGGTGTTGTCCCGGTAGAACAGGAACTCGGCCCATTGGCGGTCGGTCAGTTCGTTGGGGTTTTCCGGGTAGGCCACGTGGGCCTGGCCGCCGTAGTGGAACTCGGTCTCGTCGCGGGAGCCGCAGTTGGGGCAGGAAATGAGCAGCATGTGCGTTGTCTTTCTGTGGAGGCGGCGGCTAGTGGGCGACGGCGGCGGCGCCGTGTTCGTCGATCAGCGCGCCGGTTTCGAAGCGTTCCAGCGCGAACGGCTTGTTCAGCCTGTGCGGGGCGCCCGTGGCGATGTTGTGCGCGAAGGTCATGCCGGCTGCGGGGGTGGCCTTGAAGCCGCCGGTGCCCCAGCCGCAGTTCACGAACATGTTCTCCACCGGGGTGTTGCCCACGATGGGGGAGGCATCCAGGGTGGTGTCCACGATGCCGCCCCAGGTCCGGAGCACGTGGGCCCGGGCAAAGATGGGGAAGAGTTCCACGGCGGCCGCCATCTGGTGCTCGATCACGTGGAAGGACCCGCGCTGGCCATAGCCGTTGTAGGAGTCAACGCCGGCGCCCATCACCAGTTCGCCCTTGTGGGCCTGGGAAACGTAGACGTGCACGTGGTTGGACATGACCACCGTCGGGTGGACGGGTTCGTGCAGTTCGGAAACCAGGGCCTGGAGCGGGTGGGACTGGATGGGGAGGCGAAAACCGGCCATTTCGGCCAGGACCGAGCTGTGCCCGGCGGCGCAGAGGCCCACCTTTTCGGTGTTGATGGTGCCGCGGTTGGTCTTGACCCCCACCACGCGCTCGCCGTCTTTGACGAAGCCGGTGACTTCGCAGTTCTGGATGATGTCAACGCCCAGCTCGTCGCACTTGCGGGCGAAGGCCCAGGCCACGTGGTCGTGCTTGGCGATGCCGGCACGGGGCTGGTATGTGGCGCCCATGACGGGGTAGCGGATGTTGTCATTGATGTTCAGGATGGGGCAGAGTTCCTTGACCTGCTGCGGGTCAAGCCATTCCGCGTCCACGCCGTTGAGCTTGTTGGCACCCACGCGCCGCATGCTTTCGCGGACGTCACCCAGGGTGTGGGCGAGGTTCATAACGCCGCGCTGGCTGAAGAGGAAATCGTATTCGAGTTCCTCCGGCAGGATTTCCCAGAGCTTGAGGGCGTGCTCGTAGATGGCGGCGCTCTCGTCCCAGAGGTAGTTGGAGCGGATGATGGTGGTGTTGCGGGCCATGTTGCCGCCCGCCAGCCAGCCCTTTTCCAGGACGGCGATGTTGGTCATGCCGTGATTCTTCGCCAGGAAGTAGGCAGTGGCCAGGCCGTGCCCGCCGCCGCCCACAATCACGGCGTCGTAGGAGGACTTGGGCTCCGGGTTGCGCCAGAGGAAGTCCGGGTGCTCGGGGAGCTGTTGGGTGCTCACTGGGCTGCTCCAATCATGTCTGCTTCAAATTCGTTAATGTCCTCGGCGCCGTTGCTGAGGTGGGGGTAGAGGGGGAACTTCTCCGCCAGGGCGGTCACGCGGGCTCGGAGTTCGACGGCGGTGCTGCCGCCCAGGGACGTGGTCCCGGAGGCAACACTGCCGGCCGAGGCGATGAGCGCCGTCGCGATGATGTCCGCAACTTCTGTGAATTCCTCGGCGCCGAAGCCGCGGGTGGCAAGGGCCGGGGTGCCGATCCGGAGTCCGGAGGAGACCATCGGCGGGCGGGGGTCGAAGGGGACGGCGTTGCGGTTGACGGTGATGCCGATGCGGTGCAGGGCGTCTTCGGCCTGCTGTCCGTCCAGCTCGGAGTTGCGGAGGTCCACCAGGACCAGGTGGACATCGGTGCCGCCGTTGACCACGGAAATTCCTGCTGCGGCAACGTCGTCGCGGAGGAGCCGTTCGGCGAGAAGCTTGGATCCCTGCAGGACGCGTTCCTGGCGTTCCTTGAATTCGGGGCTGGCGGCGAGCTTGAAGGCGACGGCCTTCGCGGCGATCACGTGCTCCAGCGGGCCGCCCTGCTGGCCGGGGAACACGGCGCTGTTGATTTTTTTGCCGTACTGCTCCTTGGCGAGGATGACGCCGCCGCGCGGGCCGCCGAGGGTCTTGTGCGTGGTGGTGGTGACGACGTCGGCGTACGGCACCGGGTTTGGGTGCAGGCCGGCGGCCACGAGGCCGGCAAAGTGGGCCATGTCCACCATGAGGTAGGCGCCCACGAGGTCGGCAATGCGGCGGAACTCCGCGAAATCCAGCTGGCGGGAGTAGGCGGACCAGCCGGCAACGATCAGCTTGGGCTTGTGTTCGAGGGCCAGTGCCTCGACCTCGGCCATATCGATGCGGAGGTCTGATTCGCTCACGTGGTAGGGGACCACGTTGTAGAGCTTGCCGGAGAAGTTGATCTTCATGCCGTGCGTCAGGTGTCCGCCGTGGGCCAGGCTCAGGCCCATGATGGTGTCGCCCGGGTTCAGCAGGGCGAACATGGCGGCGGCGTTTGCCTGCGCGCCGGAGTGTGGCTGGACGTTGGCGAATTCGGCGCCGAACAGAGCCTTGACCCGGTCGATGGCGAGCTGTTCCACAACGTCAACGTGCTCGCAGCCGCCGTAGTAGCGCTTGCCCGGGTAGCCCTCGGCGTACTTGTTCGTCAGGACCGAGCCCTGTGCCTCCATGACTGCGGACGGGGCGAAGTTCTCCGAAGCGATCATTTCCAGCGTGGACTGCTGGCGGCCCAGCTCATGCGTGATGGCCTGCTGGACCTCGGGATCGACGACGGAAAGTCGCTCGTTCAACTGCTCAACCACGGATGCTCCTTTTGAAATACCATTTGCTTGATAACTGATATATCAGTGTGAGGTCAATGGTATGATCGGGGTCACAGCAGAGTCAATAGCTGGACCGAAAGCGGCAGGAAGCTACCGTGTCCGGGTCCGGCACGTGATCGAAGAACGGAGCGGCGCCTTGAACGCACTTCTTGCTCTGACCCCTGCGGAGGAGGAAGCTCCGTCCCAGGCGGAGGCCGCGTACCGGCAGCTGCGGGACAAGCTGATCATGCTGGAGATCCGCCCGGGGGAGCCGATCAATGACGGGCAGCTGGCGGCCGAGCTTGGCTTCGGGCGGACTCCCGTGCGCGAGGCGATTAAGCGGCTTGAGGTGGACCACCTGGTGGTTTCCTATCCTCGCCGCGGAACGTTCGCCACGAATGTTGACTTCACCGAGCTGGCAGATGTCTCGGAGATCCGGGAATTGCTGGAGCCCCTGGCCGCCCGCCGTGCAGCCGCCCGGGCGAGTGAAGGCATGCGCCGGGAACTGCTGCGGGTGGCCGATGCCATTGCGGGGATTGACCCCACGTCCGGGGAGACCCGGGACCTGATGCGCTATGACCTGATGGTGCACCGGCTGATTTACAAGGCGGCCGCGAACCCACACCTGGAAAGCACGCTGATCCGCTACGACAACCTGGCCACGCGCATCTGGTGCGTGGTGCTGGATAAGGTTCCCTCCGTGACCGGCCACATTACAGAGCACGTGGACCTGCTGAAGGCGGTAGCGGCCGGTGACGCCGACAGGGCCAGCGAGCTGGCCCTGCACCACGTCACGAGCTTCGAGGAAACCATCCGCAAGGTGCTGTAGCGCTTCCCACTGGAATCGCCTTTCCGGTTCTGTAACCGGACGCCCTCTCGCTGCCAGAAGGAAAAACGCACGATGCCAACTGCCACCCGGAACGCGCAAGGCCGCACCGCCAGGATCGGCTTCGCCTTGATCGGGGTTCTGCTTATTGCAGTTAATCTGCGGGTGTCCTTTGTCAGCGTTGGGCCGGTACTCGCGAATATCAGCGGTGACTTGGGCCTGTCCAGTGCCGCAGCGGGGTTCCTGACTGGCCTTCCGCTGATTGCCTTCGCGGTCTTCTCACCCGTGGCGCCCGGATTCGCTTCACGTATGGGGCTGGACCGCGCGCTGTGGATGTCCCTGCTGTTCCTGGCTTCGGGCATCGTGCTTCGCTCCTTGCCTGTGCCGGGCTTCATTTGGGCCGGCACGGCGTTGATTGGCCTGGCGATAGCGTTTCTCAATGTCCTGGTCCCCTCGCTCGTCAAGCGGGACTTCCCGGCAAAGGTCAGCCGGGTCACCGGAAGCTACACCGCAACACAGGCCGCGTTCGCCGCGATGGGGGCCGCCGTCGTCGTGCCCGTGGCGCAAACGTCGCCGGCGGGCTGGCGGCTTGCCCTGGGCATCTGGGTGGGACTGGCCCTCATCGCCATGGCGGTGCTCCTGCCGTGGCTGCGCCGGCACGGGTCACGCACTGTGACCACCAAGCCGGAGGGTTCCTATCGGTCGCCTTGGGCCTCCGCCTTGGGCTGGCAGGTGACGGCCTTTATGGGGCTGCAGTCCATCGCCTTCTACGTCCTGATGGCGTGGCTGCCCACCATCGAACAAAGCCGCGGGGTTTCGGCCACAACTGCCGGCATCCATCTGTCCGTTTTCCTGCTCATCAGCGTGTTCGCCAGCCTTATGGCCGGGGGAATCCTCCACCGGGGTTCGGACCAACGGCTCGTCTCCTCCGCGAGCGGCGCGGCAATGCTCGTGACGTTCCTCGGGTTGGCGCTTGCGCCGGACCTCACCTTGTTGTGGGTCGTCCTGGGAGCCATCGGGTGCGGGAGCCTCATTGTGATCGCCCTGTCGCTGTTCAGCCTCCGGACCGTGAACTACCCGCAGGCGGCGTCACTGTCCGGCATGGCGCAGTCCGTCGGTTACGGCCTGGCTGCTGTGGGGCCGGTGATGTTTGGTGGTCTTCGCGACGTGAGCGGAGACTGGACGCTTCCGTTGCTCGTCACCGCGGGCATCATGGCGGTTCTCGCTTTTATGGGTGTGCTTGCTGGGCGTGACCGGGTGATCAGCGGGTCAGTGTGACGCATGGCCGGTTCATTAGCGCTGCGGGCGGAGGTTCATGTGTGGCGTGGGCATTTTGCGGCATGGGTTCCGTGATTTGTGTCAGGTTGGGGTCTTAGGGTGTTCGCCCCGGGCGTGTAGGAACTGTTTCCCGGACCCTATTCTGACGGTAATTGAGCGGGTGTCTGACGTCAGGTTTGGGGTGTGCCCTAACCCGTCTCTACTAGTGGGATACCCGGCCCGTGTTGGTTAGAGGACCTTCCGAGCGGAACCCCTTGGCCAGAAGAGTGAACTGGATGAGGCAGTGTGGACGCCGGCCTTGAACGGAACAGTTCTGTGGCATCGACTCCTGCTGGCGACCTTCAAAATTCAACCGGACGTTGACGCGCGTTAATTAACGTGGTTTCCTGATTGACGCGCGTTAACTGTGTTTGGCGTCTCAGTCCAAGACCACAGGGGCCACAACGCGTGAATCATCCCGTCGTTGACAAAGGAGTCCTGAATGACCCAGATAAACCAGCCAGGAGCGGGCCCGGAAACTTCCGGCCCGATAGTCGTTCCCCCCGAGTCTGTTGAGGCTGAAGCGCTTGCAGCTCTGAAGGCCGCTACAGAAGATGACCGCCCCCCGGTTCCCAGGAGTTATGTCGTACTCCTTATCCTGGCCCTCTTCGGAACAAACCTGGCGTTCACAACACCGCTCGTCCTGTCTCTTGCGATTCAGATTCAAGCCTTGGCACCTCAGAATGAGGAGTACCTCGGATTCGTTCTCGGTACCGCAGCCGGGCTCGGGCTCATTGTCGGGCCCATGTTTGGAGTGCTTAGTGACCGCACTCGCTCCCGGCTGGGCCGCAGACGCCCCTGGATGGTTGCGGGACTCGCAGTCGGTCTTATCGGCCTGTTCATCCTCGCTATTGCTCCAAACGTGGTTGTGCTGGCGATTGGATGGATAGTCTCGACGCTTGGCTGGGGACAGATCTTCGGCGGCCTGCAGAATTCCCAAGCTGACCGACTGCCGGCTTCTCAGCGAGGAAAAGTGGCTGGCTTGACTGGCATGGCTGGCATGATGGCGCCCGTGATCGGAAGTGTCGCGGGTTCGGCCCTATCTTCGAGTCCTTACCTGCTGTTCCTTGTGCCCGGCCTGATCGGTGCGGTGCTCGTTGTGTTGTTTTTGCTCTTTGTTCAGGAACCGGACTCGCGCGACCTCATCCTCGAGGAGAAATTGAGTGCCAGGGGCCTGTTCTCCAAATACCTGTACAACCCGCGGAATTACCCTGACTTTTCGTGGAACTTCGTCGGTCGGTTCGCCTTCTATTTCGGCCTCACCCTGAGTTCAACCTTCACAGCGTTCTTCCTGGCGTCGCGTCTCAACCTCCCCATCACGGAGATCGGCGGCACGATTGCCCTTGTTGGCTTGCTTGGCATCGTGGCCACGACGGCCGGCGCTATCGGAGGCGGCTTTCTTTCGGACCGATTCAAGCAGAGGAAGGTGTTTGTGTTGGCCGGCGGTGTCATCTTCAGCGTCGGCGCCGTCACGACTGCGTTCGCCCCCTCCATCGAGTTCATCGTCATCGGATCGTTCCTCAGCAGCGTTGGCATCGGGGTTTTCTCTGCCGTGGATCAGGCTCTCGTGCTGGATGTCCTGCCCGAACGGGACACCCAGGCCGCCAGATTTAACGCGCTGAATAGCTTCTCGCTGACGGTCCCACAGTCGCTGGCACCAATCGCCGCACCGGCGTTCCTTGTGATCGGGATGGTTTCCGGCGGCGATAAAAACTATTCGGTTCTGTACCTGATCGCGGCGGTCTTGACCATTATTGGCGGGCTGATCGTCGTTACCAAGGTGAAGTCGGTCCGCTAGCTCCGTGGCGCTGCCAAACCCAAATTTAGAAAGAAGACAGTGACTACCGATTTTCCCTACATGAACGCTTCGCTTCCGGTCGCCCGACGCGTCGAGGACCTTCTTGGTCGAATGGAACGCACCGAAAAAGCAGCTCAGCTGACGCAGTCCTTTTGCTTCGCAATCGGGGAACTGCCTGATGACTTTGACATCGACGCCCTGCCTGAGGAGCATCAGGCATTCGTTCGGCAGACGCAGCAAATTGACGCCGCCGTAGAGCGGGGGGAAATTGGTTCACTGCTGTTCATTCGTGACGCAGCTGTGGCTAACAGGTACCAGGCTAAAGCCTTGGCTGGTAGCCGTCTCGGCATCCCCCTCATATTCGGTTTCGACGTGATCCACGGCCTTCGAACGGTTCTTCCGGTGCCGATCGCTCAGGCGGCGTCTTGGGATCCGGCCGTTATCACTGCTGGCGCACAGGTAGCGGCCCGTGAGGCGAGAGCTTCAGGAATACAGTGGACCTTCGCGCCGATGATCGACATCGCCAGAGACCCTCGGTGGGGACGAATCGTGGAAAGTGCCGGCGAGGACCCCTTCCTGACCTCGATCGTGGCCGCCGCTCAGGTACATGGCTTCCAAGGAAACCTCGGCCCCGAAAGCATCATTGCAGGGCCAAAGCACTTTGCCGGGTACGGCGCTGCTCGGGGAGGACGTGACTACGAAGATGCTGAAATTTCCGAATCGGAGCTCCGCAACGTCTATCTTCCACCCTTCAAGGCAGCCATTGATGCGGGCGCTCACAATGTCATGAGTGCCTACATGGACCTTAATGGCGTACCCGCCAGCGGCAACTCTCGCTTGCTCAACGGCATCCTGCGGGGGGAACTTGGATTTGAGGGTTTTGTGGTCTCCGACGCCAACGCAGTGAAATCGCTGGAGACCCAGCACTTCGCCGCTGACGCAGCCGACGCAGCCGCCCGGGCGATAACTGCCGGTGTCGACATGGAAATGAGCATGTCCGAGCCCGCCTATGCATCGCTGCCCCAATTGGTCGAAGACGGAAGGCTCGAGCAGTCGATCCTCGATGAGGCAGTCCGACGTGTACTCACAGTCAAGTTCGCGCTCGGCCTGTTCGAAAACCCTTTCGTTGAGGACACAAAGATGGAAAAGGTGCTGGGGGATCCCGGCCACCGCGACACCGCACGTGTCAGTGCCGAGCGTTCCATCGTTCTCCTCAAGAATGATGGCGTGCTTCCGTTGGCACCGAATCAGACCGCAACTGTAGCCGTCATCGGACGGCTGGCCGACAGCAAGCGCGACACATTGGGACCATGGGTCTTCGGACACAGCACAGACGAAACAGTCTCAATCCTGGAAGGGATCCGTGCCAGGGCGGGCAGCGAACTTAGGGTGGAGTATGCCGCCGGAGTCGGCGTACCTGACCGCGCCTTTCCCTCACCCTTTGCTCTTCAGGATCCCGACCCAGGCTCAGGCGGCATCGGCGTGATCGACGATGACGACGAAGAGCTCGACCGGGCCGTGGCAGTTGCCGCACGATCAGATATCGCTCTGGTCGTTATAGGGGAGCGACAAGACCAGGCAGGCGAGACGGCGTCCAAGTCCAACCTGGACCTACCTGGACGCCAGCTCGAAATGTTGCAGAGGATCGCGGCCACGGGAACTCCGGTGGCCGTCATCCTCATGGCGGGCCGGCCCCTCGACCTTCGCTGGGCGGACCAAAACGTTTCTGCGATCGTGCAGGGCTGGTACCCAGGAACGCGGGGCGGCGACGCCATTGCCTCAGTGCTATTCGGCGATGTCTCACCAGCGGGCAGGCTGCCCTTCACCTGGCCACGGCATGTCGGTCAGGTGCCTATGATCTACGCACATTACCGTACGTTCGCCCCGCAAGATCAGGACAAGCGCTACTGGAATGAAGCTTCAACACCGCTTTACCCCTTCGGCTACGGGCTCAGCTATGGCAAATTCGAATACTCGAACCTCCAAACCGATTCTTCAGACATCGCAGTCGGTGCAACGACGAACGTGAGCGTTGACATCACGAACACGTCCGAACGGGAGGCTGATGAAGTCGCCCAGCTGTATATCCACCAAAGATACGGAACTTCGTCACGACCTGTACGGGAGCTCAAGGGGTTCGAGCGCGTCACGCTTCTACCAGGTGAGACGAGAAAAGTTTCCTTCCAAATCGGGCCCCAGCAACTGAGCTACTGGAGCGACGTTACCGGTTCCTGGGTGCAGGACAGCACGATTATTGATCTCTTTGTCGGTGGGGATTCATTGGCTCAACTTACGAGCAGTCTCCGCGTCAAGTGAGCAACACTAACGGAAATCACCGCAAGCGGTGAGTGGGTGCAGGGCCTCAAGCGAAAGGCAAAGTATGGGCGTTGACAGGAGTCTTATGAGCGTGGACGAGAAGGTAGGTGTCGTCTCGATGCCGGCAGACGTGCGTAATGGGGTGAAGGTTGGGCCCCCGCCGGCGTTCGACCCCGAGTGTTCGCCCGCTTTGGTTGCAGCCCAGGCGGTCTTCCCGGAGCCAGTCACCAGCGAGCTGCTCCCGGTCATACGTCAGATGGTTGCCTATGGCGATCCAACTGACGCTGACCTTGAGCGTGGAGGTGCTTACCGGGTCCAGGAGAAGAGCGCACCGGGGCTGGAGGGGGCGCCGGCCGTGCCCCTTCTGGTGTGTACTCCTACCGCAGCTAAGGCTCCGACGCCGGCGGTGTATTACGTGCACGGCGGCGGGATGATTTCTGGTGGGCGACGTTCCGACATGGGTTGGGTGTTGGATTATGCGGAAGCCGAAGGACTGGCGGTCGTTGGTGTCGAATACCGGCTGGCACCTGAGCATCCTGATCCTGCCCCGATTGATGACTGCTATGCGGGACTGCTGTGGATAATCGACCACGCGGAAGAACTGAACATTGACCCGGACAGGATTCTGATCTTCGGAATGAGTGCAGGAGGCGGTCTTGCAGCGGGCGTCGCACTGAGGTGCCGGGATCAAAAGGGGCCGAAGCTGATAGGACAAATGCTTACATGCCCAATGTTGGACGAGAGCAATGACACTGCCTCCAGCTTTCAATTCCAAGGCAACGGATCTTGGATCCGGGAATCCAATGAGTTCGGTTGGAACGCGCTCCTGGGAGATCGCCGTCGGAAAGCGGATGTGTCTCCATACACGTCTCCTTCACGAGCCGCGGATCTGTCGGACCTTCCCCCCACGTTCCTCGACGTGGGCTCAGCGGAGGTCTTCCGCGACGAAGCGGTCGATTACGCGAGCCGAATCTGGGCAGCGGGGGGCAACGCAGAGCTGCACGTATGGCCAGGTGGTTACCATGGGTTCGATCGGTTCGCCCCTGGCGCAGCCGTCTCACAAGACGCGACCCGCGCGCGAGCCCGGTGGTTGCACCGGCTCCTGAGCCAGCAACCAACCCAGCTGGAAAAGACACTGGACCTCGAGAGTTGAACTGACCCAGTAAGCGCCTAACGCCAGGGGCCTGGACACTGCCCAGTGCCAGGCCCCTGCGGGCAAGGCCCCGGCTGAATCGAAAGGCCTCCGGCGCGTCCCCTAGTAGTCTTCCTGTGGGGCTTCCAACGGGACATCCTGGCTTCAGGGCCGTCAGAGCCAAAAGCGCGCCGGACCGGGGGAGATGACAGCCCCCTAATCTGTCAGTGCGTCAGTTGCAAGAGTCGCATCACGAGCATCAATCATCCGCCGGCCCATTCCGCCGTCGGCCCAAATCCAGAAGCAAGATTGATCAGGCATCACCTCGTCCACGATGCCGCTGACAGTTTCATGCCCAAGCCGTAGCGTGAGTTTGTTTCCGGGCGTAAGGATTTCCGGAGTAAGGCGCATCCCTGAAGGTGCGTGGGATGCCTTCTCGGGGAGGTTCACAGAGGTCTTCAAAAGTATCCCTTCCGATGGATGAACGTGGCGGCAGTGGTTTGCTCGCCCGCCTGCCGAAGCTATCGGCTCGAGGCTGTCCTGACTGGTTAGCCGCCGCGTTCATGCTGCTGCCGTATCAGTCCAAAGGGGACTGCAGGATGCGCCCGGACGATATACCTGCCGACGTCGATCCGCGTTACCAGGATTCCAGTCCGGTGTTCGGTGGCGGCCTCCTGCACGACGCCTATTGCCTTTGTCAGGGCATCGTCCACCTCAGCCGCTTGCTTGACATGTACTTCCAACATGCCGGGTGTTTCCAGCTTCGGATTCTCGAATTGCATGATCTGTTCCTATACATGGTCTAGCTGCTGCATCAGTCTTTGGCGCCGGCCGGGGTAGGCGGCCAGGAGTTCTGTCAGGGGCGCGGTTGCAGTCCTGCCGCGCTGTAGATTGCGTCGAGTGTGTGGATTTGGCGCACTGCTGCCGCGCAATCCGTCTCAGCTTCCGTCTTTCCTCGGATGGAATCCCGGAAGGCTTCCAACTGGTAGGTGTATGTGGACTTACGGCTGGTGCGTTCTGTGCGTCGACCAGCAATGCCTTTGACTTCAACCCGGCTTCCCATATGGGGGTGGTACGGGCGGGTTACCTGCATCTGTCCGGTTTCGCCGTGAACGACCAATGCCATGCTGAAGAGCTGGCGGGACCAAAGCGATGACACGACCTGGGCGCTCACCCCGTTGTCGAAGTGCATTGTGGCCTCCACGCGGCGATCCACGCCATTGCGAATCCAAGCCTGCGAGTCCCCTACTTGCGGGGTCTGTCCAAAGAGGCCGGTGAGTGTCCGCACGGGGTAATACCCAATGTCGAGGAGACTGCCGCCGCCCAGCCTCAGGTTCCATCTGATGTCCCTGCCTGGCGGGATAGGGATGCAGAACGTTGCCCGCGCGGAGTGAACTTTCCCTATCTCACCCGACGCAAGAATCTCCCGCAGCCGCCCATGCAACGGGTGATAGTGGGTGTGATACGCCTCCATCACTACCCGGTCTGAGTTCGCCGCGAACGATGCTACAGATTCTGCTGCGGCCGTGTTGCTCGTGAAGGGCTTCTCCACGAGTACATGCTTACCTGCCTGAAGGGACGCGATCGTCCATTCTGCATGCAGGGCAGCGGGCAAAGGGACATAAACGGCGTCGATGTCAGGGTCAGCGAGCATTGACTCATACGAGGAGTGGACGCGCGGGATGTCGTGCTTGTCCGCGTATGCCCGGGCACGGTCAATGTTGCGTGCTGCGATTGCGGTGACATGGACTCCATTCACG
Source organism: Pseudarthrobacter sp. R1 (assembly GCF_024494415.1). Taxonomy (NCBI): domain Bacteria; kingdom Bacillati; phylum Actinomycetota; class Actinomycetes; order Micrococcales; family Micrococcaceae; genus Pseudarthrobacter; species Pseudarthrobacter sp. R1. The sequence continues at coordinate 50,060 of NZ_JAMKFI010000009.1, forward strand.
AGTCGTGCTGGGGCCAGGAGCGCTTCATTGGCTATTCGGGCAGCACCCAAAACTCCTATGCGGATAGGTTTTGTATCAGGCATTGTCGCCCTGCTTCCTCTTGATTGTGAAGGGGATTGCGAGGTCCCGGCGGGGCCCGGCTATGGGCTGCTTGGCGTTCAGCGGTGAGAGTGCGGCTTCGGCGCCAAGGGGGATGCGCGGTCCGGCACCGAAGGAGTGAAGATAAAACCAGCTTGAAGCGCATTACTTGTCAGCATGGCCTCAGCAGCGCTCGTGGCACGTCTTTTGGAGCGCCGGGGCACGTCAATTCAGGGCGTCGGAAGCAGTGGTTGTTTGCTCATCTGGACTTCGGCGGAGACCCGGGGCGCCGGTCTCCCTGTACTCCGGAATTTTGTGGGGCGGAGCGGCAGGGTTTGATTTATGTTGTTTCCCGCTGAACAAGGTCCATTTGAACCTCGACTACTTCCTCGCGGTTGTTGTCTTTGTCCAGCCGGTTGAGCAGTTGCTGGAGTGAGCCTTGCGTGGCCTGATTGGGGTCGTATCCAATTGTGGTCAGAGGCGGGACGGTAAGGCGGGACAGTGGTGTGTTGTCCATGCCGATGAGCGCGATGTCGTCCGGAACCTTCCAGCCCTTCTCGGTGGCTGCGTAGAGAAGTGCGGTTGCCACGTCGTCGTTGTAACAGGCGACGGCGAAGCCGGGGCGCTCCAGTTTTTCCAGCGCAGACCGTGCGTCTTCGGGCGTGACGTCCAGGTGCAGGATGCGTGGTTCGTCGAGTCCGCACAGTCGGCATTCCTCGATAAAGGCGCGTTCACGCGCGCCGCCGAACGGGTCGCTGCGGGCATCGCGCAAGTGGGCATACCCGAGCGAGCGGTAACCCCGCTCGATCAGGTGACGAGCCTGGAGCGTTCCAATCCGCGCATTGACATTAGCGTTGCTGGACTCATCGGGCTCAAGCACCTCAACGCCACGGCGGACAAGTAATTCCCGCTGTCCAGCAGGCAGTGCAGTAAGGGTCAAGACAGCTCGAGGCTTCATTCCAACGACAAGCCTGTCCAGGGAAGCCTCAGTGGACGTGGATAGACGCAGAACTAAGGTGAGGCCTCGTCTGGCTAGTTCCTCCGTGAGTGACCCGTAAATGTCCTGAAGATTGCGGCCAAATGTTGTGTCGGGGATCAGGGCGATCACGATGTCGCTCGAGCCGCGGGCAAGGGTGCGACCAGCTGACGATGGTTCATAGCCGAGCTCAGCCACCGCCTGGGCAACTCGTGCCTGGGTTTCCTCAGCGAAGTACTCGGCACGGCCGTTAAGGATCTGGCTCACAGTTGAGCGGGAAACCCCCGCACGGGTCGCCACATCTTGACTAGTTGGAATCACGACGACCACCTTTCTTCTGCTCAGCTCCTTACTAAAAGATACCTTGACACGCGACAATTCCGATTCGTTTCACTGCGCGGCTAGCCAGGAGCGGAAATCGGAGGCCCGCCCAGACAGGCTTATGAGCCCGTCTGGGGCAAAGCAGACACTGATTGACACGTGACAACCACTGAGGTTACCAGCAAGTGTAGGGCACAAACTAAAACCCGACCAGAAAATGTTGTCACGCGTCAACAGCGCCTGCCTCATAGGGATTGCCCGAACGCCACCTGAACGAACGCCTCAGGCCCGTACCGCAACAGGGCTGGCATACGCGCGTTGCGTCACTGTTGACGCGCGTCAATTCCCGTGCTTTCCTTATTGTCACGCGTCAATACGACTCAAACAACGAAGTTCAGGAGTGACATGTCTAGGAACCCGTTCAATGAAGGATGGGCTGTCCGCACCAAGGTGAGTGCCTTCGCGGAATTGGGAGGAGCGGGTTCGGAATGGGTGAGTGTCACTCTTCCGCATGATGCCCAGATATCCAGCCAACGGCGGAGCGACGCTCCAAGCGGGGCGGCTGGAGGCTACTTTCCCAGCGGGGCCTTTGAGTACCGCAAGACCCTCTCGGTCGACGAGGGGGATCAGGGGAAGGTCTTCGTCCTTGAGTTCGACGGCGTCTACCGGGATGCGATGGTTTACGTCAATGGTGCCCTCGCCGGCCAGCATGCGTTCGGCTACTCCCGCTTTACTGTAAGAATTGACCCTTACCTGCGTTTTGGATCAACAAACGAGATTCGCGTGGCGTGCCGGGCGCACCAGGACAGCCGCTGGTACACCGGCGCCGGCATCTACCGGGACGTGCACCTGATCGTCAAAGAGCCTGTGCACATCAATGTCGACGGTGTCCGGATCACCACTGACGATATCGACAGTGAACGTGCCGTTGTCGAAGTCGCCGCTGAGATCACCAACTTCAGTGCCCTCACCACCACGGTGGAAGTGACGTCCTCGATTAATGAGGAAGGGATTGCGGAGGCCGCCACCGACGGGTCGCCTCTCACTCTCCTTCCCGGGACGTCGGCTGTGGTCAGGCATCGGCTGTACGTGGACAGGCCTGCGCTCTGGAGTGTGGATTTTCCGTCGCTGTACACCTGCGTCCTGCAGGTGCGCGCAGAGGACCGGGTGTTGGACAAGGAAAGCATTCCGTTTGGCATTCGCCAGCTTCAGATCGACCCCAAACGGGGGCTTCGCATCAACGGGGAGACGGTAAAGCTTCGCGGGGCGTGCGTGCATCACGACAACGGCCCTTTGGGTGCGGCCACCATCGCCGCCGCAGAGGAGCGGCGTGTGCGGTTGCTGAAGGAAGCTGGTTTCAACGCCATCAGAAGCTCGCACAACCCGGCCAGCTCAGCGTTGCTGGAGGCATGCGACCGTTTGGGGATGCTGGTCATCGACGAGGCCTTCGACGTCTGGACTTCAAGCAAATCGGACTTTGACTACGCCACCGATTTCGTTCAGTGGTGGGAACGCGACTTGGAAGCGATGGTCGCAAAAGACCGCAACCATCCAAGCGTGATCATGTACTCGATCGGCAATGAGATCCCGGAAACCGGCGCCCGCGACGGGGGTATCTGGAGCCGGCGGCTGGCCGAAAAACTGCGCTCCCTGGACTCGAGCCGCCCCATCACCAATGGAATTAACGGATTTGTCTCGAGTCTGGATCTTGTGCTCGCCGGAATGAAGCAGCACCAGGCCGCCTCCGATGGCTCCGGCGCCGGTGTCAACGGAATGATGACACAGGTCGGGGACATGATGAACCAGATTTCCGCCTCTGAGATGGTCAGCGAACGGACTGCCGAGTCCTTTTCGGTGCTTGATGTGGCGGGAATGAATTACGGCGATGGCCGCTATGTCCTGGACAAGACGTTGTTCCCGAACAGGGTCATCGTCGGCACCGAGACCTTTCCGGGGCAGATAGCCCGCAACTGGGAACTGGTGGAGGCCCACAGCCACGTGATCGGGGACTTCACATGGACCGGTTGGGACTACCTTGGTGAAGCCGGACTCGGCTCGGTCGGATACGCCGACTCGGAATCCGGTGCTACTGCCATGGTGGCCCGGCCGTATCCGTGGCTTTCGGCCTGGTCCGGCGACCTCGACATCACGGGGGAGCGGCGCCCTGCCTCCTATTACCGTGAGGTTGTCTTCGGACTTCGCTCCCGTCCCTATATTGCCGTCCACCGCCCGGAGTTCCATGGCCGCGCCCCGCTTCAGACCCCGTGGTCCTGGAGCGACGCGATCGAAAGCTGGACGTGGGAAGGATTCGAAGGTTGCCCGGTCCACGTGGAGGTCTATTCCGACGCCGACGAGGTCGAACTCATCCTCAACGGCAAGAGCGTAGGCAGAACCGCTGTCGGGGCGGACCTGGCGTTCCGGGCGGACTTTGACTTCACCTACGAGCCGGGCCAGCTCACCGCTGTGGCCTACTCAGACGGGATAGAACAATCCCGGACACATCTCAATACCGCTGAAAAGCGAATTAGCCTTGAAGCTCAGGCTGACCGGGAACAGCTCACCCCAGACACCCGTGACCTTGCCTTTGTCGCTATCGCCGTCACTGACGGTAACGGCATCATCCACCCCGGCAAGGACCGCGCTGTGACGGTGACAGTCAGCGGTGCCGGACGGCTCCAGGCACTTGGCAGTGCGAACCCCGCGACGGAAGAGACGTTCGCTGGTCCTACCCGGACGACCTTTGACGGCCGGGCAATCGCGATCATCCGCCCGGTCGGAGAAGGCGATATCTACGTGACGGTAGATGCTGCCGACTGCGAAACGGTCAGGCTTCAGCTCCGCTCCGTTGCCAGCACCACGAGTGCTGACCGGCTGCTCGTCTCCTAAAACCCCGGGGCATTGTGCGCCCCAATCAAATTAACCCCCGCTTTTCCGACAACGGAGTCCTCCATGACAAACAACAGTGACATTCCGCCAACAACCGCCACTATGAGTGGTGGTCCAGCAGAGGTGGAAGAAGAACGCATCCTGCTCACCCGCCCTGCGAACGCGGAGGGTGACTTCCCAAAGGTGGGTGCCCGGTACATCTGGTTCATTTTGCTCGGATTGTTCGGCGCCTACATCGCCCTGGTGACCCCGATCGCGCTTTCCCTGGCGATCCGCATTAAAGAAATTGCACCGGATAACGAAGAGTATTTGGGCTACGTCATCGGTTCCGCCGCGGTTGTGTCCCTCTTTTCGGGCCCTATCACAGGCGTGCTGAGCGACCGCACCCGTACCCGCTTCGGCCGGCGGCGGCCATGGCTTGTTGGCGGTGCCATCCTGGGCACGATCGGGTTGCTTGTCATCGCCATCGCACCGAGCGTCCTGATCATCGCAGTCGGCTGGGTCATCACGACCCTTGGCTGGAACACTGTCATCGGCAGCTTCACCAATTCCCAGGCCGACCGCCTGCCCGAGTCCCAGCGCGGAAAGGTCGGGGGGCTTGTCGGGTTCGTCACCATGTCTGCCCCGGTCGCTGGTTCCATCCTTGGCGGCATCCTCGCCACGGATGCCGTGTTGCTGTTCATGGTTCCGGGCGTGATCGGCGTGATCCTCGTGCTCCTGTTCGCCTTCGTCGTACCGGAGGACGACAGCCGGATGCGCACATTCGATGACAAACTCGATCTCCGGCTCATGCTGTCCAAGTTCGTCTACAACCCGCGCCAGTACCCCGACTTCTCATGGAACTGGCTCGGCCGGTTCCTGTTCTACTTCGGTCTGACGCTCAACTCGACTTTCACCGCATTCTTTTTCGCACAACGGCTAAACCTCGAAGTCACCGAAATCGGTGGACTGATAGCCATCGCCGGGCTGATTGGTGTCGTGACCGTGATTGTAGGATCCATCGGTGGCGGATTCCTGTCTGATAAGTTGCATCGCCGCAAACCGTTTGTCCTGGGTTCTGGTGCCATGTTCTCCGTCGGAGCGGTCATGATGGCGTTGTCTAACGACCTTCCGATGCTGATGGTTGGTGCCGCAATAACCAACCTTGGCCTGGGCATCTTCTCCGCCGTGGACCAGGCACTGGTACTGGACGTACTCCCGGAAAGGGATACCGATGCCGGACGCTTCGTAGGCATCAACGGACTCGCCAATTCTCTGGCACAATCCGCTGCTCCTCTGATTGCGCCGCTGTTCCTGGGAATCGGGGTCGTTTCGGCAGCCGAAAAGAATTACTCGCTGCTCTACCTCATAGCCGCTGCTTTCACGGTCGCAGGCGGCATTGTCGTCTTGAAAGTCAAAACCGTACGCTGACCCGCTTCATCATGCGCACGCGTCGCCGAGCGGCGCACTCTATCCGAAGGGGGGCTGCCCCCGCCGAACAGGAATCACATGAAATACGTCGATGTCACCACGCTGACCCTGGAAGAAAAAGCCTCCCTTCTGACCGGGGCCGGCTTCTGGACAACCACTGCTATCCCCGCACAGAACATCGGGTCCGTCACGTTCGCGGATGGTCCGCACGGGGTGCGGCACCAGAAACACGGGATGGACCACCTCGGCCTGTATAACAGCGAGCCGGCCACCTGCTTCCCTCCTGCCGTAGCCGTTGGCTCCAGCTGGAGCGTAGAAGTAGCAGCGCGGATAGGTGCCGCGCTTGCCCGCGAAGCCCGCGCCCTGGGCGTGGACGTTCTGCTCGGCCCAGGGGTGAACATCAAGCGGTCACCGCTGGGCGGGCGAAACTTCGAGTACTACTCGGAGGACCCCCTGCTGTCCGGGGTGCTCGCCAGCACATACGTCAACGCTTTGCAGGAGCAGGGCGTCGGAGCCTCGCTGAAACACTTCGCGGCAAACGATCAGGAAACCGAACGGATGGTGATCAGTTCCGACGTTGACGAACGGACTCTGCGCGAGATTCATCTGTCCGCCTTCGAAAGGGTGGTGACCGAAGCCAAACCTGCGACCGTGATGTGCTCGTACAACAAGATCAATGGTGTCCATGCTTCTGAGAACAAGTGGCTCCTGACCGACGTTCTCCGCACCGAATGGGGCTACACCGGCGCAGTGATTTCGGACTGGGGCGCGGTGCGCACCAGGCCTGCGGCAGCTGCCGCCGGCCTGGATCTGGCCATGCCCGGCCCGGGGGAGTATGCAACCCAATCCCTGATCGAAGCGGTGAAGTCAGGGGCTGTGGAAGAAGCAACGCTTGACGCGGCCGTTGGCCGGGTACTTGGACTTACCGCGTTCACCGGGACTGACCCGGCAACGGCGGATCTCGGCGCTCATCATGACCTCGCCCGTGAACTCGCAGCCGAGTGCGCCGTACTGCTGAAAAACAAGGACAAGGTCTTGCCGCTGAAGCCGCAGTCATCCCTGCTGGTGGTGGGCGAATTTGCCCAGACGCCGCGCTACCAGGGCGGGGGCAGTTCACATGTCAACGCCACACAGGTTGACATTCCGCTTCAGCAACTCGAAGGACGCGCCAGCGCGAACGGCACGACGGTTCACTACTGCCCAGGCTTCAGCCTGGAACCGGCCGATGAGGACTCTCTTCGCGAAGCGGCAGTGGCAGCGGCACGGGCAACCGACATCGCCATCATCTTCGCCGGCAACCCCGAAGAGGAAGAATCCGAGGGGTTTGACCGCCGTCGGCTGGAGCTGCCGCCAGCACAGGTACAGCTCATCAAAGCCGTGGCAGCCGCCGCACCCCGCACGGTCGTTGTGCTGGCGAACGGGGGAGTCGTCTCCCTTGAGGAGTGGCATGATGACGTCGACGCGATCCTCGAAGGATTCCTCCTGGGCCAGGGCGGCGGCAAAGCCATCACCGACCTGCTCTTCGGCGACATCAGCCCATCGGGCCGTCTCGCCGAGACCATCCCATACCGGCTCAAAGACACTCCCACCTTCCTGTCCTTCCCGGGTGAGCAGGAACACGTCCGCTACAGCGAAGGTGTCATGGTCGGCTACCGCTACTACGAAACAGTCGACCAGCCCGTCCGGTACCCGTTCGGGCACGGACTGAGCTACACGAACTTTGAAGTGTCCGACCTTCGCGCTGAAGCAGCCGGACCCGACACCATCGCAGCCACTGTTACTGTCACCAACACTGGTGAGGTCGCTGCCAAGCACGTCGTCCAGATGTACGTCTCCACCGCGGCCGGACCGGTGCAGCGACCCGAACGGACCCTCGCAGCTTTCACGAAGATCCTGCTCCAAGCCGGCGAAACACGAAGCGTACAGCTCACCCTCGACCGGCGCGCACTCAGGTACTGGGACATCACCCGGTCCGATTGGGTCGTCCCCTCCGGAAACTACACCATTCAGGTCGCCGAGAACGCTTCGGAAGTGCTCCTCCAACAGGACGTCCAGCTCGACGGCGATGAGCTGGCCGCCGCCCTTTCGCTTCAGTCAGACGTCGCGGAATGGGTCAGCCACCCGGTGGCCGGTCCGGCGCTCCGAGACCGGCTGAACCAGATTATGGCAGCCAACAACCAGCATCTCGATGATGACAGCGAAGGGACCAAAATGATGCTCTCCATGCCCATGAACCAGATCCTCAGCATCCTTGGCGGTGCCATCGACGGCGACTGGCTCCTCGCAATGCTCAACGAGCCCAGCCAGCCCGCAACTGCCACTGCCTAGCCTCGAATCAGAAAGTGAACCCCATGAACGAGACCCGTTCCTCCGTGTCCGCAGTCTGCAATCCGCTGGATATTGCCTATAGATTCCAGGACCTGCGCCCCCTGGGCGACGAACGATCAGTGCACCGGGAGGCGGCCGACCCCTCAATCGTGCGCTTCCGCGGCCGCTACTATCTCTTCGCCTCCATGGCGGGTGGATTCTGGCACTCCGAGGACCTCAAGACCTGGCATTACCAGGCAACAGACAAGCTGCCGCCGATGGACTACGCACCGGACGTCCGGGAAATCGACGGCGCCCTTTACATCTCCGCTTCAAGGACCACCGACAGCCCCTTTTTCCGCAGCCAGAACCCATTGGACGACGACTTCACTGAAGTCAACTCCGGCTTCCCCTTCTGGGACCCGCATCTCTTCCAGGACCACGACGGCACGGCATATTTCTACTGGGGATGCTCCAACAAGGAACCAATTGCCGGCGCACGCATCGACCCGGCAACGATGGAAATCATTGGCGAGGCCGTCCCCTTGATCAGCGGTGACCCCGACCGGCACGGGTGGGAACAGATCGGCGAGAACTACATCAAGAAGGAACCGACGACCGAGCGCGAAAAATTCATGGCGCAATACCTCGGGGATGCTCCGTTCATCGAAGGCGCATGGATGACGCACCGCGATGGCACCTACTACCTGCAGTACGCCGGCCCGGGTACGGAGTGGAACACCTACGCCGACGGCTACTATACCGGAGAAGGTCCGCTGGGGCCCTTCAGCTACTCGCCGCACAGCCCCTTCTCGTCCAAGCCCGGGGGATTCATCACGGGCGCGGGCCACGGCAGCACCTTCCAGGACGAGTATGGGAACTGGTGGCACGCGTCCACCATGCGTATCTCGGTCCACCACCAATTCGAGCGCCGCATCGGGATCTTTCCTGCCGGCTTCGACGACGACGGTGTCCTGTTCTGCAACCAGAATTTCGGGGACTACCCCATGATCGTGCCCGACCGCCGGATCGACCCGTGGACTGAATCATCTCCAGGGTGGATGCTGCAGTCCTTCCGGGCCGAAGCCACGGCATCATCATCGCTGCCCGGCCACGGGCCTGCCCTCTCGGTCGATGAAGACATCCGCACCTGGTGGGTCGCTGGCGGATCGGAACCGGGGGAGTGGCTCCAACTTGACCTCCGCACCGAGCGGACAATCCACGCCATTCAGGTCAATCTCGCCGACCACGAGCTCGCCAAGATCGCGCCTGAGCGGTCCGACGGCCAGCAGTTCCCGGGAGAGTACCGGGCACTCTACCCAGGCTCGCAGCCAACGGAGTTCATCATTGAAGTCTCCGCCGACGGCCAGCAATGGGAGCCTGTTCTCGATACCCGTGCGGCAGGGGCGGAAGCGCCGCACGCATTTGAGGTCCTCCCTTCGGCCAAGCGGGCACGATACGTGCGCCTGACAGCAGGCAGGATGCCATTTGGAGCTGCTGCCGCAGTGAGCGGACTGCGTGTCTTCGGCCTCGGGGACGGCGCCGCTCCCGGGAGCGTCACGCCCACGGCAATCCGAATCAATGACCTGACCGCACGCATCGAGTGGCCTGCCAGCGAGGCAGCCCAGGGCTACAACGTGCGGTACGGAATTGCGCCGGACAAGCTCTACCACAGCTGGCTTGTCTATGAGCAGACCGACCTTGACCTCGGAAGCCTCAACGCAGGCTGCGACTACTGGGTTGCCGTGGACGCATTCAACGAAAACGGCATCACACCGGGCGCCGTCACTGCCATGCATCCCGCACTGACCAAGACGATCTGAAAAGGACCGACAACATGACCGCATTCAAGCCAGGTTTTCTCTGGGGTGCCTCCACGTCCCCACACCAAACTGAGGGAAATAACGTCAACAGCGACTGGTGGGGCCGCGAGGGACTTTATCCCGGGATGGAACTCAGCGGAGACGCAAATGACAGTTACCACCGCTACCGCGAAGACATGACGCTACTGGCCGAGGCAGGGCTGAACTCCTACCGGTTCGGGATTGAGTGGGCGCGCATCGAGCCGCGGCCCGGAGTGTTCTCCTCTGCGCTGCTGAAGCACTACCGGGCGATGATCGACACCGCCCTCGAACTTGGGATCAAACCCGTGATCACCCTCCATCACTTCAGCTCTCCCCGTTGGTTCGCCGACGAAGGCGGTTGGAGCACTCCCAATGCCGCCGAACGCTTCGCACGTTACGTCAAGGCTGCATCCTCCATCCTCGGCGACGTGGGACACGTAGTCACGATCAACGAACCCAACATGCTGGCTATGATGCTTAACCTCGAAGCCGCCGCCCTCCGAGGCGAGCTGGATGAATGGCAGAGCCCAACCATCGAAAACCAGGCGGACAGCGGATACAAGCAGCCGCCCCTGCCCGTTCCAACGCCTGCGGACGGGCAACACGTTATCGATGCTCACCATGCTGCCCGCGAAGTCCTTCATGAGAACACCGACGCCCTGATCGGATGGAGCGTCGCGAACCAGGCCTTCACCGCCGCCCCCGGCGGCGAGGAACGGTTGCGCGAGGTTCGATGGAACTTTGAGGACCTCTACCTGGAAGCCGCCCGCGACGATGACTTCATCGGGGTGCAGTCCTATACGACACAGCAAGTGGACGCCAACGGCCTGGTTCCGCATCCGCCGCACCCGGACAACACCATGATCGGCACGGCCTATCGTCCTGACGCGCTGGCAATGGCTGTCCATCACGCAGCGAACGTGACAAAAGTTCCGGTCCTGGTGACCGAAAACGGCATCGCCACCCCGGATGACGAACGCCGTATCGCTTACACACACGAAGCGTTGCTGGCTTTGTCCGGCGCTGTCGAAGACGGGGTGGATGTACGCGGGTACCTCCACTGGAGTCTGCTTGACAACTACGAATGGGGGCACTGGGATCCGAAGTTCGGTCTGGTGGAGGTTGACAGGGACACCTTTGAACGCCGTCCCAAGAAAAGCCTCAACTGGCTTGGCAACATCGCGCGCTCGAACGGGGACGGGCTAAAACGCCCCGCCAGCGCAGGCAACACCCATAGGTAAAACCCCAAGCCGGGCCGACGGAACCGACCGGTACCACTACAGGGAACAGCATCAAGGAGAAGCAATCATGGCAGGAAAGCTAGCAGGGAAAGTTGCCATCATCACCGGATCAGGACAGGGCATCGGGCGCGACGTCGCCTTGTGCATGGCGAAGGAAGGTGCCCGCATCGTAACGAACAACCGCAAGCCCGGGTCCTCCATCAACGCCTTCGAAAAAACCGCACTGCCCTTCACCGATCAGGAACAACAAGCACTCGAAACCGTCGCCGGAGATGCCCAAACAACTGCCGATGAGATCCGCCGGCTGGGCGGGGAAGCGGTTCCATTCTTCGGAGACGCCGGCGACTTTGAAACCGCCAGGCAGATGGTCGAAACCGCCGTAACGAACTACGGCCGGATCGACATCGTCGTCAACAACGCCTCGTCCAACTGGGTGGGCAACATCATGGACATGGATGAGGAGCTCTGGGACATCTCAGTAGTTTCCAAGCTCAAAGGCACGTTCAATCTCATGCACCATGCCCTCCCTCACATGAAGGAGCAGGGATTTGGCCGAATCCTAAACTCGTCCTCTGACGCCTTCCTCGGCCTGCCAGGGTACGCGGCATACGGCGCAGCGAACGCCGGCGTAGTTGCCCTGACCAAGGCCGTCGCGGCCGACATTCACGGACACGGAATCACGGTCAACGCCTATACGCCGTTGGCCAGGACACGTTCCTGGGTCAACGCCGCTGCCGCCTACCGTCTCCAAGGCATGCCCCCGGAAGCCATCGAGGCGGCGGCTCCCGCTGCAATGAAGAGGACACCGGAAGGAATGGTCCCCTTCCTGGCCTACCTCTCTTCCGACGACGCGGCCGATATCACCGGACACCTGTTCAAGCTAGCCGCGGACGGTGAAATCGGCCTCTGGTCCGACCCGCAGCTCGTCAACCAAATCACGGCAGCAAACGGGACCTGGACCATGGTCGAGCTGGCCGAACGCGTCCCCAACGAACTACTGGCGAACGCCAAGAACCTTTCCGTAGCACTGCCCATGAGCTAGCGCCCCCACCGGTCGGGATCCAATAACTCCCACATCACCGAACCATCGTCAAACAAAGGAACCAACTTGGGAAAGCTAGACAACAAAGTCATCCTCATCACTGGGTGCTCCACTGGTCTGGGCAAGGAGCAGGCAATCCGGATGGCGGCTGAGGGCGCGAAGCTCGCCATCTGTGCGAGGAACGAGACCAAGCTGAAGGAAACCAAGAACATCTGCGAAGAAAAGGGTGCAGAAGTTCTTGCCATGTCCGTGGACATCATGGATTACGACAGCCTGGTGGAATTCGTTGATGCCACCGTTGAGCGCTTCGGAACCATCGACGTGTTGGTCAACAACGCCCATACCATCACCATCCCGAAACCCTTCCTCGAAAAGACCATCGAGGATCTCGACGTGGAGATGAAAAGTTCCGTCTACGCCTACTGGCATCTCATGAAGCTGTGCTTCCCGCACCTGCGCGATAAGGAAGGGGCAGGAGGTTCCATCATCAACTTCGCGTCTGAAGCAGGCGTTAAAGGCGATTCTCTTTATGCTCCCTACGCGGCAGCCAAAGAGGCCGTACGGGGGCTGTCCCGCACAGTTGCGCGCGAATGGGGCCAGTACAACATCCGGGTCAACACTCTCTGCCCCAACGGCATGACGGAAAACGCGTCCGCCGGCTTGGACTCAGAGGCACTGAGTCTGGAGGCTAGGGATCACATTCGAGACGCATTCACGAATAACCCGTTCCAGCGCGCTGGCGATCCATACCGTGATGTCGCACCCGTGGGTGTATTTCTCGCCTCCGATGACAGCCATTGGATCACCGGCCAGAACATCCACGCAGACGGCGGCATTCTAATCAGCGCGTGATCCCGATAGTTGAAAACGTACCTAAATGAAACCGGCAAACTGAGCCGCCAACTGCTCCTGCATTTGTTCATCAGGGCAGCATCACCGCGTCTCGTGGGACCGGGCCATCGCTTGTAGCCGGCCCGCAATTGCCAAAACTCACCAACACCATCTGGAAGGACAATATGGGTAACGAAGCTACATGGCAGGAAGCCATCAGCAATAACCGATTTGCAGGAAAAACCGTCATCGTCACAGGGGCGGCCTCCGGGATCGGGCAAGCTACCGCCCTGCGCATCGCGAAGGAAGGCGGTAAAGTCATCGCCGCCGATATCAGCAAGGAACGCCTCGATGCTCTAGTCGAGGAGAACAGCGGCCTGGAGCTGGTACCTGTGGCCGGCGACATCTCAACAGAAGAAACTGTTGCCGCCGTCGTGGCTGCCGCCGGCGGGCGCATTGACGCCCTTGCCAACGTGGCCGGAATCATGGACAACTTCGCACCGGTCCACGAAGTGGACGACGAACTCTGGGACCGCGTCTTCCGGATCAATGTCACCGCGCTCATGCGCCTTACCCGCGCCGTGGTACCACTGATGCTGGAACACGGCTCAGGCTCCGTGGTCAACGTTTCCTCCGAGGCCGGCATCCGCGGATCGGCCGCAGGCGCCGCCTACACCGCGTCCAAGCACGCCGTCGTCGGCCTCACCAAAAACTCCGCCGTCATCTACGGCCCCAAGGGACTGCGCTTCAACGCTGTGGCCCCCGGGCCAACCATGACCGGAATCGTCGCGAATTTCGGCTCCCAAATGGCCGCCGAACGCCTCGGCCCACTCATGCAGGCCAACATCCCCACACCGGCAACAGCCGCGCAACTCGCCGCGTCAATCACCTTCCTGCTTAGCGACGACGGAACCAACCTCAATGGCGCCATCTTGGCCTCCGATGGAGGTTGGTCGGCGATTTAGCCGCTAGCGGGAGCGGCTCTTTATTTGCGGGCGCCTGAATGTTGGTCCCCCGGGCGCCCGCCATGAGTCTCAGTTACGGGTAGCAAATGAGTCAACACCGGAAGTTGAGGCGATTTGTGGCACCCGAAATGTTCGGCATCTTAGACGTCAAGGGTTATCAGAGCGCTGCAGACGCTACTTGTGGCCGGAGTCAGGCTTCCTTGCGCGGCTGTGCCGCCTTGACAGGGAGCTCTGCAGGAATTAGCCGTAACCGATCCACGCCTCACGAGCCAAGTCCCTCATGGAAGGTAAGAATGACGCAGACAATAGGGATGCAAATCCCCTCGCCAGATACGCTGACTGAAGAAGGTTTGCATTCGTTAGACGTTGCAGGCCGGCCCCGTAGCTCCAAGGACATCGAGTGCTGGCTCACGGACATGGACGGCGTCCTGGTTCATGAAAACCAGGCAATCCCGGGTGCGGCTGAACTTATCCAGCGCTGGGTGGATACGTCCAAGCGCTTCCTGGTCCTCACCAACAACTCCATTTTCACTCCCCGCGACCTCGCAGCCCGCCTGCGCGCATCCGGCTTGGAAGTCCCGGAAGAGAACATCTGGACGTCCGCCCTGGCCACCGCCCAGTTCCTCAAGGACCAGGTCCAGTCCTCTGGCTCGGGCAACCGCGCCTACACCATCGGCGAAGCCGGACTCACAACGGCCCTGCACGAGGCCGGGTTCATCCTCACGGACACCGATCCCGACTTCGTAGTGCTCGGCGAAACCCGCACCTACTCTTTCGAAGCAATCACCATGGCCGTCCGACACATCCTGGCCGGCGCCCGCTTCATCGCCACCAACCCGGACGCCACCGGCCCATCCAAGGACGGCCCCATGCCGGCCACCGGTGCCATCGCGGCCATGATCACCAAGGCCACGGGCCGCGAGCCCTACATTGTTGGCAAGCCGAACCCCATGATGTTCCGCTCCGCCATGAACCAGATCGACGCCCACTCCGAGACCACCGCCATGATCGGCGACCGCATGGACACAGACATCGTGGCCGGCATGGAAGCAGGCCTGCACACCGTCCTGGTGCTCAGCGGCATCACACAGCGCGAAGAAATCGTCTCCTTCCCGTTCCGGCCCCATCAAGTTGTAGAGTCTGTGGCAGACCTGAAAAGCCAGATATAGGGGAATGGCCACCCTCGTAGTAGGTCTCATTGCCCCCGGGAAGGCCGGTCGCTTCAGGTATTGGCAATTGGTCTCAGGCGCCGATGATGTGGACCCTGTTGAGTGCGGAAAGGTACGCGTCGTCAGCCCTTCAGCGCGCGAAGTTCACGACTGACAGCCTGGAGGCCCGTTCGGAGTGCTCGAAGTTCGTCAACTGTCAGCCCTGCCAATACGTCGCCGGCCAGTTCCGGGCGGGCCCCCATAAGTTCCCGAACAACGGAGCGGCCGAGATCGGTCGCGTGGATGCGGCGGACTCGTTGATCTTCGGGGTCGAGTGACTTGGCGACCAGTCCAGCGGCTGCGAGGCGGCCAATGAGTTTCGACATGGATGCCATTGATACGCCGAAGGTATCGATCAAGCCGACTCCCGTTGCCCCGGTACAATCCATTCCTTACTACCCGCAGATGACTTTCGACCAACCATGCAAGGTAGAAAGACCGAACCAACGCCGCATCCCATGTAGGTGCGAAGAATGCGCGTCCATGGGACTTGCCCCGTCAACGAGCATACGAGATACACCCCATGCCACGACGTGAGCTCCATTAACAAAATAGCCGCAGACCGGAAACGACGGATTCGTCACAGGACGGGAGTTCCCGCAGCTACTTCTACTCCCGTACTTTGAGAGCCGATAACGGATATTCCGTCAAGCTAGGGTGAGGAGCGGGCGGGGGAGCGGACTATTCGCTCCGCCAGGTCAGGCCGAGCATCCGGAAGGCGTCCTTGATCGCATCGCTGTCGTGGTGCAGTTCCTCGGTCCTGGCGTGGCTTAGTTTTGGGCTGACGTGAGGGTCGCCTGCCCGTTCGAAGATGGCCCAGAGCTTCAGGTCGTCGCCATGGCGGGACGCGAAGGTAACCCCGTCGAGGTCTGTTGTTTCGTAGATCCAAGCGGCGATTGCCTGGGTCAACCGGCGCGGCCGGGCATCTTTTAGGGCTGCGGCGTCCAGGTCTAAGAGTCCCAGGCTGAGAGCCACTCCGATGAAGTGCGGGTGGAGGACGGCGATGGACCGGGAGTCCGTCACGGCGCAGTAGGTGCCGGTAAGTTCGGCTGAGGTCGCTGCGCGGGCGTCAAGCCATTCCCGGGGCACCTGCCCGGGTACCAGTGTCGGGTGCAGCACGGCATCTTCGTCATCCTCGACGATCTCGTCCAGTTCCGTTGCCAGCCTGCCGTCACGGCGGAAGCCGGCGAGCACCTCGAGCAGGCATGCCCTCAGGCTGGAGCCGGCGTAGACGGTCCTGAAGTTTCCGTGCAGGTCATCCCACCGGCCGGGGAACCTGCCATCGGTTGCCCACTCCCAGCCACTCCACGCCCAAGGATCCGGGCGGAAACCAATGCGCCATACCCGGGTGTTAGCAGTGGCTGTTGCCAGTTGTTGCTCGTCAACCACCCGTCAGCCTGCTGCCGCGAATGCCCTGGCAGCGGCAAGGACCGCCTGTGCCGCGTCGTCGACCTGGCCTTCGCGCAGTAGCCGCGCTGGCGGCACGTCGTCCAGTTGCGGGTTCATTCCCTGGAACCATGCCTGGACCACGGACCGGGAGTCCCGCTCAGCCAACAGAGCTGCGACGTGGTAGGCATGACGCAGCCGGGTCATGACCTCGGCTGACGGTTTCCGTTCACCGTCGGCCCACTGACGCACGGCCCGGGTTTCCTTGACCGAGCCGATGTACGCAACGAGCTTCGCCCCCAGGATGTCCCGCAGGTCCCGGACCAGTTCAGGCTCGGAAAGCCGAATGGAATCCTGATGCGCTTTCAGCCCTCCACGGGCTCCTGTAACGGCTGTCATGCTTTCATGGTGTCACGGATCAACAGTGTCTTTCAACGATTTGATCACACCCCAAATCACAACTGCGAACGCAAAAGAGATTTGGTCCTCCCGCCGCTTGGTGTGGTGGCGTCAGAATAGTGGCAAATTCCGTTTTACTGACGGTGGCTCATGATGTTCTCAGATCCCACCCTGACAGTCGGAGGGGAAGGAAACGGGGTGGGGCAGCTCGAGAATTGTCGAAGTAGCCCAAAGAATCTGGACTTGATGAAGTCCGTTTGGGGCGGAGGGTGGTTATGTCACCTTCCGTGACTGGCCGTGCCTCGGAGAACAAGCGGGAACGCTGCCCCCAGGCCTAATCCTCCCTGGTCAGGCGGTTTTGACGTCCGGGTGGGGTGTGCCCAACTTTGGACGTGCTGGCCGATTGAATGACAGCGGTGCTCCCCTGTCTCAACAGGCGATGAACAATGACGAGACTCCCGCTTGCCGTGCGGACGCACTTGCCCCTCTATACCCCACGGGGGTATGTTTGAGGTGTTGTCAGTGACATGGTGTGTCCCGGCCGGTGCCTCGCGCCCGCCCTTACAGCCGTCATCCCCAGCACCCATTGATGCTTCGTCAAGGAATGGAAACTGACGTGTTTGAATCTGAAAAACGCACTGAGCTGCCTCTCGCCTCGTCGGCTGGAGGGTGCGGCTGCTGCTCATCCGAACCCTCCTCCTCGCGTGTTGGCACCGGCGACGTTGAGTTCACTGTTGAAGGTCTAACCTGCGGGCACTGTGTTCTGGCTGTTGAGAAAGCTGTCTCGGCGCTGGAGGGTGTGGAATCTGCCTCTGTTGAGCTCGTTCCCGGCGGCCCTTCCCGTCTGGTTGTCAGCGGTCCAGTCAACGGCGGCGCTGTCCGTGATGCCGTCACTTCCGCCGGTTACTCCGTCATCAGCAACTGAGCCGGTAGCACGCCGCGGTTCCCCTACAGGCAACCGCGCGGAATCGCGGTCTCCCTTTTGCTCCAGGAGTTGAAAGGCCGAAACGCTGTGCCAGGCCATCATTCCCCGTGGCCGGTAGCGGCCAAACCGGGGGCACAGGCGTGCTGCAACCCGACAAGCTGCACCGGTCACTGCGACGAACGAGGCTCCGGCCTGGGCAGCACCGCCAAGCAGCAATGGGGTGCTTTGCACCCTTCTGTCCCCAAACCTAATTTGTCGGCATCCATGCGGGATGCGTGAGCAGACGAAAGTCACTGCGCGCCCCAGCGCTGCCTCCCCATATTTTTGAAGGAAATGTTGTGACAGAGAAAACAGGACAGCGGCGGGGTTTGATACCGCTGCTGGTGATAGCCGCCGCGCAGCTGATGCTGGTGCTGGATGACTCCATCGTTAATATTGCTTTGCCGAGGATTCAGCAGGAACTCGGTATCGACGCCGTGCATTTGCCTTGGATCGTGAACGCCTATATCCTCGCGTTCGGCGCCCTGCTGCTCCTGGGCGGGCGGATCGGCGACCTCTACGGGCGCCGGCGTGCCCTGCAGGCGGGCCTGGTGATTTTCGTGCTTGCGTCCCTGATCGGCGGTTTAGGACTGAGCAGTGGGGCGCTCATAGGCGGCCGGGCCGTCCAGGGGCTGGGGGCGGCGCTGGTCGCACCGAATGCCCTGGCCTTGATCGCCACAACCTTTGCCGAGCGCAAGACGCGGGACGCCGCCCTGGCGCTGTACGGCGCGATGTCTGGCCTCGGGATCGTGATCGGGCTGCTCCTCGGGGGCGTGTTGACCGGCACCCTGGGATGGCGGTGGGTCTTCTTCATCAACATCCCCATCGGGATCCTGGTGCTGCTCGGCAGCCGCACGCTGGTTGAAGCCGAGCGTCACCCGGGCAGCCTTGACATCAGGGGCGCAGTGCTGGGAACCAGCGGCATGGTGGCCCTGGTGTATGCCATCACCCGCTTTGGTGAGGATGGCTTCACCGACCCGATCGGGCTGGGGCTCATCGGCGCCGCACTGGTGCTGCTCGCAGCATTCATCGCTACGCAAGCCCGCAGCCGCACGCCGCTGGTTCCGCTGAGCTTGTTCCAGGACCGCGGCCGCGCCGGCGCCTACGCGTCCATGCTGTTGCTGGCCGTCGGGCCGATGGGCACCTTCTATGTGATCACCCTATATCTCCAGCAGGTACAGCACTACAGCCCCTTCCAGACCGGGCTGAGCTGGCTTCCTTTCGCTGCCGGGATTGTCGTCGGAGCCGGCGGCGCCCCCAAACTGCTCAACAAGGTGGCTCCGCGCGTCATCGCATCAGGGGGCGCTCTGCTCAGCGCCGCGGCAGCCTTCTGGTTCTCCTTCATCCAGGTAGACACGAGCTACTGGCTGCACCTTGCCCCGGCCATGTTCTTCCTCGCCCTGGGATTCGGGCTCGGCGTCATCGCCCTGACCCAGGCCGCCGTCTACAACACGGCATCCCACGAGGCCGGCATTGCCTCCGCACTGCTCAACTCCGCGCAGCAAATCGGGGTGGCCCTGGGACTGGCGGTTCTGTCTGGCATCGCCGCAACCGTCACCGGGACGCCCGAACCCGGCGCAACAGCGGCCCCTCAACTGGTCGCCGGGTACGGCAGTGCACTCGCCGTCGCCGCCGTCATGCTCGCAGCAGCAGGAATACTGGCCGCCACCACCCTGCCCTCCAAACCACCGGCACAAGCCGATCACAAACCCGCTGTGGCTGCGGTCGACCAGCCGAGCCACTAGCGCAGGAACCGAAAAGCGGCAGGCCTGCCTCCGCATTCACGGCTGCCCTTACGGTCACCGTCCGCCCCACAACATTGGCAAATAGAAGTACCCGCACGCAACGAAAGGCTAACTAATGCATGATCACCAGGCAGATGCCCAGTACATGAAGGATCTGAAGGAGAGCGCACCGGAGATGGTCTCCGCGTTCTTTGCGTTCGACAAGGCGGTTTTCGGCAAGAAGACCGGCGGCCTTGATCCCCTTGTCCGGGAACTCATCGCAGTCGGCGTCGCGGTCACCACACAATGCTCCTTCTGCATCGAGGATCACACCAAGCGCGCCGTCACCGCGGGGGCCTCCAAAGCCGACATTGCGGAGACTGTCATGGTTGCTACCGCGCTGCGTGCCGGAGGTGGCGTGACCCACGGGTGGAAAGCGATGAGAAGCATTGTTGAAGGGGACTGAGTAACGCGAATGCAAGCGCCACGTGGGATGCATCGTTTAGCCCCGGCACCGAATTAACGGCCAGTGGCGTCAAGCGCCATAACAGCAGCGCGCCCGCATACGTCCCCGCTGATGCCGGCCCTGGGCTATGTGCAGCTGGTGGGGTTCTTGCCGAAGATCTGTCTGGTTGTCATCCGGTAGCTGAGTTCGCCGGAGAGTGCTTGGGGCGTGACCCAGACCTGGTGGCCTTGGCACGCTTCGAACATTTGGCGCGGGTTGCTGTGGTCGGCCGCAAGCCAGATTACCGAGGAGTCGGGCATGACGTCTTCGACGAACCCGGTTCTGATTACCTGGCCGTTTTGTCGGATTTCGACCAGAGCGTTAATCAGCAGGCTCCAGTCACCGTGTTTACGCGGCGTTGCTCGGTTCAGTGTCATGGGCTTTCCGGTTCTGGTCTAAAGAGTGGCAGCGGCCCATGCCGGGCCTCTGCCACTCTTGTCGGCGGGGAGGGAGCCGTGGCGGCCTCTAGGAGGCGACGGCTTCTTTGATCCGGTCGCGGATCTGGCGTTCGAGGTTCTCCTGGGCGGGGAGGGCCTTAAGAGTTTCGTTAAGTTCTGATTGGGGGATGACGACGATGCCGTCCTGGTCGCCGATGATGACATCGCCGGGGTTGCAGACGACGTTGCCGCAGGCGACGGGTTTGCCGACGTACCCGGGTCCGTTTTTGGATGGCCCGGCGGGAACTACGGCGCGGGCGAAGACGGCAAGGCCCATTTGATTCATTTCTTCGATGTCGCGGACGGCGCCGTCGACGATGACCCCGGTGACGCCTTTATGAAGGCAGATTTCGGCGAGGATGCCGCCGAAGACGGATCGGTTGGTGACGCCGTTCCCTGAGATGACCAGGACGTCCCCGGGTTTGGCTTCGTCGAGTCCGCGGTGGATGGCGAGGTTGTCGCCTTCCCAGATTTGGATGGGGAGGGCGGTCCCGGCGAGTCGGGCGCCGGGGGTGAGGCAGCGGATGTCCGCGGACATCATGTCTAGGCGTTTGCGTACGTCACCGATCAACGCCGGGGGGTAGGCCGCGAGGGCTTGGACGAGGTCCTGGCTGGGGCGGGGCCATTCGGGGTAGACGGTGATGTTTTCGGCGGAGGCGTTGATGTACATGTGGTGTTCCTTGAATTTTTGGGGCCGGGATTAGGCGGGGACTTTGCGCAGCTCGTTGGCGTTGACCGGGAAGGCCGGGGTGTTACCTGCCAGGACTGCGCGTACTTCCGACCAGGACCGGGTGCCGGCTTCCTGGAATGCTTGCTGGGTCTGGCCGGCGATGTGGGAGGTGACGAGCAGGTTGGGAACCTCGTTGAGGGGTACCCGGTTGTGGGGGAGCGGGTCCTTCATGTCGATGCTTTCGGCTTCGAGCACGTCAAGGGCTGCGCCGGCGAGGGTGCCATCGGTCAGGGCCGTGACCAGTGCGTTCTCGTCGATCAGACCGCCGCGCGAGGTGTTGATGACGATTGCTGTGCGTTTCATCAGGGCCAGTTCGCGGGTGGAGATCATGTGGCGGGTGGCGGGCAGCAGCGGGGCGTGCACGGTGATGATGTCCGCCCGGTCATAGAGGGTGTCCAGTTCCACCAAGTCGGCACCTGCAGCTGCCACGTCGGCTGCTTTGGCGACCGGGTCGGCGGCGAGCACACGCATCCCGAAGCCCCGGGCGATGGCGGCAACGCGCTTGCCAATGGCTCCGAACCCCACGATCCCGAGGGTGCGGCCGGAGAGTTCGAGCCCGATCAGGTCTCCGCGGCCTTCGGCCCAAGTTCCGGCAACGACACGGTTCGCTGCCGGGACGATTTTGCGGGTCAGGGAGAGCAGGAGGGCAAAGACATGTTCGGCGACGGCGTTGCTGTTCGAACCTGGAGTGCTGGTGACCCAGACCCCGTTTTCCGATGCGGCCGGGATGTCGACGTTGTCAGTGCCGACCCCATGGCGGGCGATGATCTTGAGAATGGGCGAGGCTTCGATCATCTCGCGGGTGAAGGTTTCTCCCCGCAGGATCACAGCGTCAATGTTTTCGCTGACGTCGAGGTAGTTGACCTTGTCGGGGCCGTAGCCGACGTGCACGATGGCATTTGTGTGGATGTCTGCCAGGACGTCCTCGTGGATGACGTCGGAGATGTAGATTTCGGTCACGGTGCAGGGCCTAACGGTAGAGGTGCGAAGAGGGGTCGGAGTTGGCCCGGACCGTGAGTCCGACCACCAGCAGTCCGAGGGCGCCTGCGCCTACCAGGATGAAAGCCGGGACGAAGGTGTTGCCGGTCTGGTCGATCAGGTACGTGGCCAGGTAGGGGCCGGCGCCGCCGCCGATGACGGCTCCGACGCTGTGGCCGAACGCGACGCCGGTGTGCCGGACGCGGGTGGGGTAGAACTCGAGCATGGCGCCGTAGGTGCCGGCCTGGCACAGGGCGTAAGGGATGATGCCCATGCCAAGGCCCAGCAGCGCCAGGACGAAGGAGCCCTGGTTCATCATGGCGAAGGACGGGATCGTGACGGCGACATAGGCCACGTAGGCCCAGAGCAGGACCTTCTTGCTGCCGATGCGGCTGCCGAGCTGGCCGGCCATGGGAATCAGGAGCGCAGCAAAGAGGACTGCTAGGAGAACGATCGTGGAGGCTTCGCCCTTGGTGAAGCCGAGGACTTCACTGAAGTAGACGGCGACGAAGACGGTGCCAATGTACGTTCCGAGGTTCTGCACGAGGGAGATGGAGGTGACCTTGGCCAGCGCCTTGGGGTACTTGGTCAGGACCTCTTTGAACGGAGCCTTGGAGGTGCCTTCCGTGGTTTTGTTGATGGCCTGGAATTCCGGGCTGTCTTCGACCTTCAGGCGCATGACCAGGCACAGGACGCCCAGGGGCAGGGCGAGGAGGAATGGGATGCGCCAGCCCCACGCTGCCAGGTCGGCTGCTGGCATCATTGCCGCGGCGAGGGCGGCCAGGCCGGCGGCCAGGCCCTTGCCGAGCTGGGCGACGGACGGGATCAGGGAGACGAAGAGGGAGCGGCGGTTCGGTGCGGCCCATTCGTGGATGTAGGCGGCGGCACCGCCGATTTCGCCTCCGGTTGAGAAGCCCTGGAGCATGCGCAGCAGCACCAGCAGGATGGGTGCCAGGACGCCGATCTGGGCGTAGCCCGGCAGCAGGCCGGTGAGGGTCGCGGCGACACCCATGCAGGTGATGCTCGCGATGAGGCTCGTCCGGCGGCCCTTCCGGTCCCCGAGACGGCCGAAGAAGACGGCGCCGAGCGGGCGGACGATGAATGCGGAGCCAAACACCAACAGGGTGTTCAGCAGGCCGATGACCGGGTCATCGCCGGGGAAGAAGACGATTGCCAGAGTGGCTGCGACGTAGCCGTAGACGCTGAAGTCGTAGTACTCGATGAACGTTCCGAAGGCGGCTACGCCTGTGGCCTTCTTGGCTTTGGTGCGGCGGGCAGCGTCTGGAACTGCCAGTGTGGGGATGGTCATCCGAAGACCTCTCTGTCTTTTGGCTTAGAAAAGTGGGACACTGTCTCACTTGGGGATTGCTTAAAGAATGCCTGTGTTCCACGCCACTGTCAAGCGGTGGCGGCAGGGCCGGGTTCATTCCAGGAGGAGGGCGCCGAATGGTGTGGGATACTGCAAATATGGAGCAACTGGACCAGTCGGCACAGCGGGACGGCTCTAAAGAGGTCGTTGCCGTCATTGAGGCTGTTATCGGCCGCGCAGGCTACGGATGGGGTGTGCGGGAACTGGCCGAGGAACTTGGCGCGAGCCGAAGCACCGTCAACCGGATCCTCAGCCGGCTCGTTGAGGAACGCCTGGTGTCCAGGGACGCCAGCGGCGCTTACATCGTCGGGCCGCGGCTGAAGGTTCTGTCCGCAGCGCTGCAGGAAGGTCATCCTCTCTTTGCCGAGGGGACGAGGATTCTGGCGCGCTTGAGCCGGGCCTCCGGGGCCACAGCGCTGATGGCCGTCGAAACCGGTAATCCGGAGCAGTGCTTCGTCCTGGCATCCGTGGAACCTGACGCGCCCGTCAGGTACACGCTTCCACCGGGTACCAACCTGCCAACCCATGCCGGCGCACTCGGACTCGCCATCCTTACCCGTAGGGGAACTAGAGGGCTGCCCGAGGAACTGAAGAAGTACACCGAAGCCTCTATGGAGAGCAGGACCCGCATCGAGAATGCCCTGAAGAGCTATGACACGATGGGCGCTGTCGTCAGCATTGGCCAGCACATCCCCGACGCCGCCGGCATCGGCGTGCCATTCACCGTCAACGACCGGCTCTTCGGTTCCCTGTCACTGTCCCGGCCGCGGAACGAATTCAAGGAATCAGACATCGAAGCCGGCGCAAAACTACTCAACGAAGCCGCCCGGGAACTCGAAGCCCTGCTCACCGACAGTGCCAGCAGCAGGAACAAGTGGCAGGTCCTGCCTCAAGCCGAATCGTCCGCACTCATTCAACGGGTCGCGGTCATCATCGCGGCATTCTGTTCGGAACCGTTGGCCCAGCTCTCGCTGCAGGACCTTTCGAGTTTGTGGGGAACCCGGTCCGTGGCTACCCGCCGCCTTGCTGAATCAGTTCGCGATGTGGGGCTGATGACCACGCTGGACAACGGCGGAGCCTGGACGGCTGGCCCGACCCTGCTGCAGTGGTCATCCTCGCTCGGCTCCGGACACGACCTTCCACAACTGGTGGACGAGGATCTGCGCGAACTCAGCGGACAAACGGGCGAGACCACCACCCTTGCCCTCTACGACGCGGATAGCCACCTGGCCCACATAGGACGAACGATCGCCGGTGCCCGGAACGTCCGCTACGTCCTGGAAGAAGGCGAAGAAATTCCCCTGACCGCCGGAGCTGCGGGCAAAGCGATCCTCGCGCACCTGCCCGAGCACGTCCGCACCCGGAAAGCAGATGAGGCGGGAGTCTCCACTGAGGAGCTGGGCCTTATCCGCACCCAGGGCTGGGCTGCCACCGACAGTGAACGAGTCCCTGACGCCCACGGCATCGCCGCACCATTCTTCGTCAACGGAATCGTTCGAGGATCGGTCACCGTCACAGTCCCAAACCACCGTGTAGCCGGAACCCCGCCAAAGGAGCTCACCAGCGCCGTAGTCGCCACGGCCCGGCGGCTCTCACGCCTGCTCACCTTCAAGAGCGCGAGGGCCCCTGCCGCCCATGAAGGCAATCCCGGAGAGCAGGAATCTGAACGCGGCATCGTCTTCGCTGCCGCGCAATAAGCCCTGCCTGGTTAGCGGGCGCGAAGTGGTGCGCTCCTAGTGCTTCTGCAGTTCCGCCAATACTTTTTGTCAGGTTGGGGTGTAGTTCAACCTGATATGAGGGTCGCCGCACTTCGCCTGTTCTGGTGCGTAAAGTTTGCGTGTATCGGGCAGACTAATCAGGTTCCGAGGTCGTCTGCACTAAGTGGCAGAAGGCGCTAAGTGGTACGCCTGAGCCATAAGGTGTGTCTGTCATGGGTCACCGCTTTACTTGGATGACAGCGACGTCGGAGGCTTCGAGGGTGATTTCTTTTCCCTTGGTGACCTTACGGTT
The DNA here is from genome assembly GCF_024494415.1 of Pseudarthrobacter sp. R1. NCBI lineage: Bacteria > Bacillati > Actinomycetota > Actinomycetes > Micrococcales > Micrococcaceae > Pseudarthrobacter > Pseudarthrobacter sp. R1. The sequence goes on from NZ_JAMKFI010000009.1 coordinate 75,671, forward strand.
GCCCAGGAGTTCCTTTCCGCTAATTTCCAGTTCCAGTGTTTTCGGTGTTGTGGAGTGGTTGAGGAAGAAGAGGAATCTGTTATCGCTGGTGTGGCGTTCGGTGACTTCGACGTCCTGGGGTGCGGCGTGGGGTGATTCCACGGCAGAGCGTTCGATGAAGGCGGCAACGAGCCGCTCCAGTGATTCCTGGGGGAGTTGCGCTCCTATGTAGATCGCACTGCCGTGACCTATGTGGTGGTCGAGGATGGCTGGTTTGCCCTTCAGGTGCCCTTCGGTGAAGACGGCCACGGTGTTCGCAGTCTCGGGAGCGATGTCCTCCTGCCAGCGGGAGGCCTTTGCTGTGAACGTGCTGGGGAGAAGATCTTGCCCCGGGACCGCGGCTATCTCTACCGTGGCGTCTTTAGCCAGCGGGGAGAGGTCCCGGATATGTGCCCCAATGACGTCACGCAGACCCCCCGGGTATCCGTTCTCGATGATCTGGTCGTCATCGTTGACGATGCCGGAGAAGTAGGAGATGAGGACGTGCCCGCCGGCGCGGATGAATTCTCGGACGGCGTCCTGCTGCAGTTCGCTGATCAGGTACTGGTTGGGGATGACCAGGGCACGGTATTTTGAAAGGTCGGAGGACAGGGTGACGACATCCACGGCGACGTTGGTCTTCCACAGCGCCTGATAGTGGCTGGTGACGACTTCACGGTAGTCGTAGTTGTTGAGCGGATGGGCTGCGCCTTCTACGGCCCACCAGTTTTCCCAATCCCATACGAGCGCGACTTTGGCCTCGGTGCGGGCACCGGCGACCGCTTCCAGGGTACGGAGTTCGTTGCCGAGATCACGGACTTCCTGCCATGTCCGTGTATCTTGGCCGCCGTGGGGAAGCATGGCTGAGTGGAACTTTTCCTGCCCGAACCGGGATGCCCGCCATTGGAAAAACATGACGGCGTCGGCTCCGTGAGCAATGGCTTGGTAGGACCCCAAACGCATGCGGCCCGGTTGCTTGGTGAGGTTGACTTTCCACTGGCTTACCGCGCCGGCGGCTTGTTCCATCATCATCCAGGGGGCGCCGTTTCCGAGGTGGCGCATAAGGTCGTACTGCATGGCCGCTTCTGTCAGCGAACTGGGTTTGGCCGGATCCGGGTAGATGTCCAGTGCGATAACGTCTGTTTCCGGGGCCCACCGCCGGTAGTCCTGGATCCGGAAGAACTGTATGAAGTTGGTGGTCGCCGGTATATCGGGGGTGATGCTTTGGAGCAGGTCTTTTTCGAGCCGGTACAGCTCGACCTGTATGTCAGTGTTGAAACGTGCGAAGTCCAGTTCCCGGGCGGTGTTGACCCAGCCTCTGACCGGTTTGGGCACATGTACCTGGTTCCACTGGCTATAGATTTGGCCCCATAAGGTGGTGCCCCACCGTGTGTTCAGTTCGTCAAGAGTGCCGTATTTGTTCTGCAGCCACTGCCGGAACCGTTCATCGCAGAGGTCGCAGAAGCAGTTCGAGTGGTATTCGTTGCCGATGTGCCACATGGCCAGGGCGGGGTGGTCCGCGTAGCGTTCCGCCAGTTTGCGGGCAATGCGCTGGCTGCGGTCACGGTAGACCTCGGATGAGGGGCAAAAGTGCCCCCGGCTTCCGACGGCCACCCGGGTGCCGGAGCGTTCGACCATCAACGTTTCGGGGAACTCGGTAGCCAGCCATGGCGGCGGTGAAGCGTTGGGGGTTGCAAGGTTGGCGAAGATCCCGTTGACGGCCAGCAGGTCCATGACTTCATCGAGCCAGCCGAAGTCGAATTCTCCGTCTGCCGGTTCCAGGGCGGACCAGGAGAAGACTCCCAGACTGACGAGCGTGACGTTGGCTTCGCGCATGAGGCGCACATCTTCCTGCCACGTGCTGCGAGGCCACTGTTCAGGGTTGTAATCACCGCCGTAGATAATTCCCGGGAGTCGGTCTCGGAGGGACATAAATGATGCAACGGTCATGGGTTTTGCACTCTCAGAACGAAGAAGGGTGGAAGGAGGGGTGCGTGCCCCGACGGCAGCCGGGACCCGCACGGTTCACATCGCTGCTTGAACTTCAACGATGAGCTGGTCGGCTGCCTGCTTCGGTGTGAGCCTGTCGAACACGACCTCTTGGGAAAGCCGCTTCACGGCATTAATCAGGACTGCGCCGGCTTTCGGATGAGGGATCGCGTAAGGAGGCGCGTCCAGTTCGTTGACGCGCGTTCCATACTCGGCGACCCGGCTCTCCACGGAGGTGAGGGAGGGTTTGAGTGCTTCGAGGACCTTGGTGTTGGAGGGAATTCCCCGGTCGAACTTCAGCACTTCTCCGGCCTCGGGCGAGTTGGTCAAGAAGTCGATGAGCATTGCGGCTTCTTTGGGGTGTTCGCTGTTGGAGGCGATGGAGTAGTAGATGCCCGGCTTGGTCCATCCACCCTCAGCTTTGAACTGCTTTTCGCCAGGGAGCATGAAGAGTTTGAATTCCTGCCCGGAGGCCTTCTCCAGGTTGCCGAGCTGATTCACGGAGATCAGGGTCATGGCCTTCTTCCCCATGGCCAGGTCGGACTGCTCCAGTGCCACGCTGGCTGATTCAAGCTCTGCCTCGACGGAGCGGGTCCCACCGCTGTCGCGCAGATCCCGGACGAATTCCCACCAGCTGGCAGCAGTCTCTGCCGTGAAGCCGATTTCGCTTCCGTTGTTTTTCCAGTAGTCCTCTCCATGCTGGCGGAGCCACAGGTTCATCGTCTGCTCATCCATCGTGATGGACGTCCCGGCAACCTCGGGAAGGGCTTTGGAGATTGCTACCGAGGTTTCCTTGAAGTCATCCCAGGACCAGGTGCTGTCGTCCGGGAGCGCAACTCCCGCCTTCTCGAATAATGCCGGATTGACTGCCATGCCGAAGCCCGACTCCCCGCTGGGGATGCCGTAGAGCCCGCCATCGATTTGCGTTCCTGCCAGGGATGTCTCCGCGAAGTCCCCCGTCGGCAGGACGTCCGAGTGTTCCTTGAGATCCACGAGCTGGCCGTTGTCGATGTACGAGTACATGTACGGGTCAGTCATCTGCATGACGTCGGGCAGGTCCCTGGATGCGGCACCGGTGGAAAGCTTGTTGAAGTAGTCAGTGAAGTTTGAGAACTCCGGCTGAACGCTGATGTTGGGGTGGGCTGCCTCAAAGAGGTCGATGGCCTTCTGCGTCTGGGCATGACGCGCATCCGAGCCCCACCAGTTAAAACGCAGGGACACCTTTTCGTCCTCTGCCGCCGGAGTGCTGCTGCACCCGGAAACCATTCCCAGGCATGCGAGGACGGAAACGACCGCGGCCGCTGCCTTGAACCTTTTCGGACGTGTTGATGTGGCTAGCACTTAGAGCTCCTTTGCTTCACAAAAAATGGCACAGACCTGAACGCCGGACCCACCAAGGTCAGCGCTTCACTGCGTCGGGATGCCGCTGGGAATCCCGGGAAAGGATCACGCAGAAGCGTGCAGCCTGCGTGTCTCAAGGAAAGTCAAGAGAACCCAGAACGTGACTCGGTAGTGACCGATCACTACTTCGCATGGACTTACACGGAGCGGATCGGAGAACTGTATGGGAAAACCATAGTGACCGGTCACTATTTTGGTCAATAGCATTGACGGCAGTGATTTCGCGCTGCCATACTCGACTCCTGTCAGCCGGTCTGCGCTGTCCCGGCCTCCCACTTCTTCCCTTTGACCCTGGAGTACCTATGTCAACGTTGACGCCATTACCTCGGAGCAGCGGCTCTGTTGGTGAGACGAAGCCTGAGGTTCAAACCAGGCGACGGACCCTGATGAAGCAGGTTGAGGAGCGTGCCGCGTGGTCGTTCCTACTTCCGTGGTTCATCGGGATGCTCGTCATCACCATTGGTCCGATGATCGCTTCGTTGTATTTCTCCTTCACGGACTACAACCTGCTGCGTGCGCCGTCCTGGATCGGGCTGGAAAACTACGAACAGATGATGAAGGACCCGCGGCTGCTGAAGTCGCTCGGGGTCACCTTCGTCTACGTTCTGATCGGCGTTCCGGCACTGCTTGTTGTGGCACTGTCCCTGGCAATGGTGCTGAACAGGGGAATCCGCGGCCTTCCAATCTACCGGTCCGTCTTCTACCTCCCCTCGCTTCTGGGCGGTTCTGTCGCGATCGGCATTCTGTGGCGACAGCTCTTTGGAACAGACGGACTTGTCAATCAGTTCCTGGCTCTTTTCGGCATCGAAGGGCCGGGCTGGATATCGAATCCAAGCACGGCCCTGACCTCCCTGATCATGCTCCACATCTGGAGCTTCGGCTCGTCCATGGTCATTTTCCTGGCCGGCCTTCGTCAGATTCCGGAGGATCTCTATGAGGCTGCCTCGCTCGACGGCGCCGGGAAATGGATGCAGTTCCGCAACGTCACGCTGCCCCTGCTTACCCCCATCCTGTTCTTCAACCTCATTCTCCAGATCATCAACTCATTCCAGACGTTCACTCAGGCTTTCGTGGTCAGCGGCGGAACGGGCGGCCCGGCCGATTCGACACTGTTCTACTCGCTCTACCTCTACGAACAGGGTTTCGGCCAGTTGAACATGGGCTACGCGTCAGCAATGGCGTGGTTGCTGGTGGTCATCATCGGCGTCGCCACCGCCGTCAACTTCTACTTCAGCAAACGATGGGTGTTCTACAGTGACCGCGACTGATACCGCACAAGCAGAAACTCAAACTTCCTACGACGCCGACATCGATTACAGCAAGGGGCGCGGACGCAACCAAAAGCTTCGAGCGCTGGGCAAGCACGCAACGTTGCTCCTGGCAGCAGCACTAATGCTGTACCCGCTGCTGTGGATGGTGGCAAGTTCTTTCAGGCCCGAAGCACTGATCTTCAGGGACCCTTCCCTGATACCGACTGAAGTGGACCTTGGCCACTATGAGGACGGGTGGAACGCACTTGCCCACCCGTTCCACGTATTCCTCATCAATTCAGCCATCATCGTCGCCGGTTCCCTGATCGGTAACCTGCTGACATGCTCAATGGCGGCCTACGCCTTCGCCAAGCTCGACTTCCGTGGCCGAAGCTTCCTCTTCGGTGCGCTCCTGCTCACCCTTATGCTTCCGATGCACGTTATCCTCATTCCGCAATACGTGCTCTTCTCCAACCTCGACTGGGTCAACACCTTCCTGCCGCTGATCGTGCCCAAATTCCTGGCAACTGACGCGTTCTTCGTCTTCCTCATGGTCCAGTTCTTCCGCGGACTACCCAAGGAACTCGATGAGGCGGCACGGCTCGACGGAGCCGGCTACTGGCGCACGTACTTGCAGGTCATCCTGCCCCTGTCAGTACCGGCACTGGCAACCACTGCAATCTTCACCTTCATCTGGACCTGGAATGACTTTTTCGGACAGCTCATCTACCTGACGAAACCGGCGCTGCAGACCGCCCCCGTCGCCCTCCGGAACTTCGTTGACGCAACCAGCGGCGCCTCCTGGGGCTCCCTCTTTGCGATGTCAATCGTGACGCTCATCCCGGTATTCATCGTCTTCCTGGTAGGCCAGAAGTACCTCGTCAAAGGCATTGCAACCACCGGCATAAAGTAACCGCCCAAGGAACAATGCCTGGATTGCTCCGCCATGGATCAACCTTCGCAATCAGCTCCCATGTCCGGACCGGCCGAGAGGCCGGCCCGGACTCACTCCAGCATTGGCCGGCAGGCCTTGCCCCTCGCGCACGACACAGCGCCCAGCACACGCGCAGCTTAGACCTGCGGGAGCGCCTCACCACCGTCAACGGCGCGAAAAGGAAACATGTGTACCAACAATCCCGGCCTCCAGCAACCACCGCCGTAAGCGCGCTGACGAGAAACCCATAGACTGAAATTATGGAACCGACACCAGAGGTCTCGACAGCCGTCGGAACCCTCAGCCGCCGCGCGACCATAGTTGACGTGGCCTCTGCTGCCGGCGTATCGAAACAGACTGTCACCCGCGCCATGAACGACATGCCGGGAATCAAAGCGGAAACCAGGGACCGCATCAGAAACCTTGCCAGGGAGCTCGGGTACGTCCCCAGTCGTTTCGCGAAGGGCCTCGCCCAAGGCGCTCGCACCTCGATCGGCCTCGCAATCCCCGGACTGACAAACCCCTACTTCCCGGCCTTCGTCTCCAGCGTTGTTGAGCAATCCACGCAGCGCGACTGGCATGTTGTCATCCACGATTACGCCGACGGGTCCGTGGACCCCGTTTCCGCTGTCACACAACTCGCTCCCCAAGTTGATGCCGTGATCGGATACCTCGGCAACGAAACCGGTGCCTCGCAGGAAATTCTAGGCAGACGCCCGCTGGTCCTGCTGGACCTGACTAACAGCCGATCAGCCGGGGAAGTCTCCTTCGACTATGGGCACGCCGCCACACTGGCCCTGGAGTACTTAATCTCCAAAGGCCGCACGCGCATCACCTACCTTGACTACGTCCGAGACGGCGGATTGTCAGTCCGCGGCCAGGCCTTTGCCCGTCGGGCCGGGGAACTCGGCATAGCCATAACGTTCATCAACTCCGAGGGTTCCGCGCCGAGTGCGCGGCAAGCGATCACATCGCTGCTGGAGCAAGGGGTCACGCCCGACGCTCTGGTGACGTTCAACGATGTGATGGCAGCCGGGGCACTCAAAGCCCTGTCTGAAGCCGGAAAATCCGTTCCCGAAGACTGCGCAGTCATCGGAATGGACGGCATAGCACTGGGAGAACTCCTAAATCCCGAACTCACCACCCTCGCCCTCGATTTCAGAGAAGTCGGAGCCGTAGCCGTAGGACTCGTCGAAAAACTTCTCTCGGGTGACACGACCCCGGGCGACACTACGTCGAAGATGACACTGAAACATCATCTGACCATCCGCCAGTCCGCCTAAAGGGGGCTCTTCCCGCGTTGCAGGTAGTGGAAACATTGGACCTATACCGCCCCGAAATAGCCGGGACAAGTGAGATTCGGGTCAAGTCCTACATTGGCGAAAGTGGCGTTCTTCAACTTCCATGCCTTTGGGTGTTCCTGCTACCAGGCGTACGTAACCAATTCAGTGAGTGGACCTGCAGTTGCGCTTAGATGCAGATCCTCTCGTTCAATGACGTCCTCGACGCATCGCCGATAATGGATATTCGGTCAAGTAGCTATCGGGTAATGCCAGGAAGCAGGAGGCGTGTGAGGGGTCCCGCACGCCTTGCCCGTTGAAGTTTCTCTGAGGTTGCCTCGCTCTAGAGCAGCGTTGGACAGGGGTGCCGGGGGAGCGCGGGGAACTTGCGGGCGCCGGTCTGGCGTCAGAATAGCGCGAAATTCGGCATTGTTGACGGTGGCTTGTGATGTTCTCAGATCCCAGCCTGACAGTTGGAGGGGCAGGAAACCGAGCTGCGGTAGCCCGAGAACCATCGCAATATTCCGAAGAATCGGGTCTTGATGGAAGTCGCTTAGCGACGGGGCGGGCGATGTCGCCTCCTGCGGTTCCTCAGGTGTCTGAGAACCCGATCGGAGCTCCACCTACGGGCAAGTCTTCCCACGTCAGGCACCCCGACGTCAGGTTGGCGTGTGGCCTATCGCACGGTCTTCGGCAGTCAGGCACACGGACTTGATTGTCAGTGACGGTCGACAGGGGACGTACGTAGTTGGCGCTTCTTCCAACTAGGTTTTCCAGCGCCTTGCCCGTGCGGAAGTGACTCTAGGCTCCTCTTGCTCAGTGCTGTCGCGGCCAACATCGGGGTGTATCCCAGCTTCTCCCGGCTGCTAGGTGCGGAGGTGGCCTGATGGACCGCGTCCGCCAGGCCGGCTTTGGCTATGGCGTACCGAGCGAGGTGATCCATCAATTCGCGCGGGGCCCGATCCGCAGGTCGGGTCTTGAGTAGTTCTGCCGCGACGTCTGCAACCTGTTCCATCCCGTGACGGTAAACCTCCATTATCAGCGCATCGCGGTGCGTGAAGTGTCGGTAGATGGTGCTTTGTCCCACGCCTTCCTTCCTAGCGATCGTGCTTAGCGGGACGTCCGTCGAGCGCGTCAAGTCAGCGTAACCCTGCATCGATTGCAGAGCTGCTCAGACCCTGGCTGCCAGCCACCCAAAATTGAATGTCTTGGTCGACAATTCCGGCATCCTGCTGCACGAGAACGTGTTGGACCCAGCCGGCTTGCAGATCGCGGAGGTCCAGATAACTACAAACCTGCTGGGTACCATCAGGATGACCTACCTGTAAGTTCGTCGGTAACGGAACGCATTCGGCTCTGGCAGGACTTGTAAGGTGTGGGCCCGAGAACCAGCCCGCCTCTGATAGCCGGTGCAAAAGGTTTCCAGGTTTTCCGCAGGACTGTTGACGCGGTGCTGTACAGCAGTGTACATGTATATACATGACTAGTCAGGTATTCAGTAAGCGCAAGCTCATTGTCGAGAAGCTCGCAAACCAGATCCGGCGCGGCGAGATAGGTCCGGGCCAGCGACTGGACGGGGAGCACCGGCTTGCCGAGGAATTTGACGTGTCACGAGGAACGATCCGCCAGGCCCTGGGTGAGCTGCAGCGTCGGCGCCTCATCTCGATCCAGTCCGGGATAGGTTCCTTTGTCACTTATGACGGGCATGCACTGGACCAGCGGCTCGGTTGGGCACAGGCCCTCGCAGAAGTCGGCAGTAAAGTGACAACCCGTGTCCTGAGCATCGAGCCTATCTCCGGCTCTCAGGTCCCAGGACTTCCCGACGATGTTGCCCTGGACGAAGCGATTGCAGTGCGCCGAGTGCGTACGACGCCGGGCGAGGGCGGAGCGGAGGTGGCGGTTTCCTTTGAGTGCGCGTCCGTGCCGGCCGTCGGCTCACTGCGTGATCTCCCGATCCGGGGACTCAAGGATGACTCGCTGTGGGCGTCGCTGCGGGAGGAAGGCCTGATTGCAACTAATGGTCAACAGAGTGTGGACGTTCATCAGTTGGATGAACGCGAGGCTTCCATACTTGGCCGCCCTGTAGGCAGTTCCTTCCTGCGCACCGTCCGAACTTCCTATGACTCCGACGGTCAATTTGTCGAACACGTCCTGTCTTTGCTCGATCCATCCCACTTCACGTTGAAGCTGACATTCGGAGACGAGTCATGAAAACCACTACTCCGGTTTTGGCTGCCACCGACAGGGCCTTCGCCGCGCTCCTTGGGTTGGCTGTGGGCGTCGCCGGCCGGATGCCAACCCAATCGATGCGGCGGGAAGCGATCCGCGCGCGGTACGGCCAACTGGCGGGGTTCGTTGCGGCCAGTGATGATCAGCCCATTGCCCCCGGGATGCCGGCAGGGTCGGTGACCGATGACACCGAGCAGGCCGTACTGGTCGCTGAACTGCTGCTCTCCGGAGGAGGCCGGATCGAGGCGGGTTCCTTCGCTTCTACTCTCCTTACTTGGGAGCAGTCCATGATCGATAAGGGATCCAGGGATCTGTTAGGCCCCTCAACGAAAGCGTCGCTGAACGCTTTGCAGTCCGGGCAAAGCATTGAAGAGGCCGGCCGGTACGGTACGACCAACGGGGCAGCCATGCGGATCACCCCGGTGGGGATCATGTATCGCCGTGGACCCCGATTGATGTCGGCCGTCGTGGAAGCCTGCCAGGTTACGCACAACACGGGACTCGGAATCTCGGCCGCGGCCGCGATTGCAGCGGGCGTCAGTGCAGGAATAGACGGAGCCGAGGTGCCCGAGGCGCTTGACGCTGCAATTGACGCTGCACTTGCTGGCCAGACGCTGGGCCACTGGGTCGCAGGAGCATCGGTGGCCCAGAGGTACCTGAGCCTTCACCAGCATGCACGGTCTCTCGGAAATGACCAGTTTGCTGACTTCCTCTATGACGTGGTCGGAACCTCGGTCCAGTCACAGGAATCGGTTGTCAGCGCCTTGCTGATCATCGACCGATTTCGGGACGACCCCTTTGAAGGGCTTTGCGCGGCAGCTTCCCTCGGCGGGGACACCGACACCATCGCTGCGATTGCCGGCGCCGTCCTGGGCGCCTGCTCCGGTTCGGAAGTTTTTCCGGCTTCTGTCCAAGACCAGCTCATTGCAGCCAACCCAGAGCTGGAACTCCAGGACCTCTCAGCCCGGCTCATCGAAGTTCGCCAGTAACCGCTATCAATGGCGGGGTTGATCAGTGCCAGCTGATCAACCCCGCACCCCTGAAGTGCGCCCCCAATTCGCAGATGGCGCGCACAAGAACAGATCCTCAAAGGAGAGAAAATCATGTCCAGAGACACCTTAACCAGCGGTCCTTCACTAAAACCAGCAGGGGCACTCGGGGCGGTCGAGCAACGCGGCATTGAACCCGTCCCGGTCAGCGAAAGAACAGGAAATCCGCTCCAGCTCTTCTGGGTATGGTTCGCTGCCAACATTTCCGTCCTAGGCCTGCCGCTCGGCGTCGCGCTGGTTGCTATGGGCCTGTCCATCTGGCAAGCCATCTTCGTCGCGGCCGTGGGATCCTTCGGGTCCTTTGCCCTTGTAGGCCTCGTCTCCATCGCTGGTCGCCGCGGCGGGGCACCCAGCCTCACCCTTTCCAGAGCTACCTTCGGTGTGCGGGGAAACTTCGGCCCGACTGCCATGACCCTCTGTTCGCGCCTGGGATGGGAGACCGTGAATACGGCCACGGCGGCCCTGGCCTTCGTGACCATTTGCTCACTGATTTTCAACACCAGCACCGGGGCCAAGGACGTTCCGATGCTGACCGTCCTGGGTGTCGCACTGTTTGTCGCCTGTACTGTCGCCGTTTCCGGACTGGGGCACAGCTTCATCCTCACCGTACAAAAGTGGTCCACATGGATCTTCGGGGCCATCAACCTGGTTGTCCTTGTTTTTCTCGCAGCCAACGTCAACTGGGCAGCTGTTGCCCAGGCACCGTCCGGTGACGTGGCCTCCGTCCTGACAGGAATCGGCATGATCGCTGCAGGCACCGGCATCGGCTGGGCCAATTCCGGTGCAGACATGGCCCGCTACCAGTCACCCGCGGCCAAGGCAGGTGCCCTTGTGGTATCAGCATCAGCAGGAGCAGGCATCCCTTTGGTCCTCATAATCTCGATGGGTTCCCTGCTGGGCGCCTCCAACTCAGCCGTCCTCGGCTCATCCAACCCTCTGGACACCATCCGCGACACGCTGCCCCCGGCAGTAGCTGTGATCTACCTGGTGGTGTCCTTCGCTGGACTGCTCCTGTCGAACCACCTGTCCGTCTATTCAGCAGGCCTGACCACCATCACTCTCGGAGTACGGATCAAGCGTGTCTACGCCGTCATCGTCGACGTTGTCGTTACCACGACAGCCTCACTCTGCTTCCTCCTCATTGCAGACGGCTTCTACGGACCTTTCATCACCTTCATCTCACTGCTGTCCGTTCCCATCATCGCGTGGGTCGGGATCTTCCTCGTCGACATGCTGGGCCGCAAGAGTTACAACTCCGAAGGCCTGCTGGACCTGACTCCAGGCTCCGGCTACTGGTATCGGAACGGAATTGAATGGCGTGCCCTCGGTTCATGGCTGGCCGCCATCACCGCTGGAGCGCTGTTCATGAAGGTTCAACCGGGAGACACTCCTTGGTACACCGGACCGCTGCACGAGACTTGGATTGGCCAAAATGGCCTGACATGGGTCGTCGCAGGACTACTTGGTGCCGTCGCTTACGCCATTCTTGGCGGCGCCCGGAAAGAGTCTGCCCAATGAAAAACCGCGTCATTCACACCGGCCAAGCAATCGTGGACCTCGTCATGGAAGTCGGCCGCATCCCGGAACCAGGCGGAGACACCTTTGCCCGACGATACGAATTCACCGCGGGCGGTGGCTTCAACGTCATGTCCGCAGCAGCCCGCGACGGTGCCGAAGTCCTCTATGCCGGCGGACACGGCACCGGACCCTTCGGCGACACCGTACGGGCAGCCATGACCGCAGCCGGGATAACCGTCCTGGCACCGGTCAACAGTGTCCGGGACACGGGCTTTTGCGTAGCCCTGGTCGATGACAGCGCCGAACGGACATTCGTCTCCACGCTAGGGGCCGAGGGGGACGTAACAGCGGAAAACTACCGCAAAGCCAGCCCTCGCCCCGGTGATGTCGTATACATGTCAGGCTATTCGCTCCTGCACCACGCAAGCAGGGACGCGCTCCTCGAGTGGCTCCCCGAACTCCCCACCGACACAACCGTCGTCGTCGATCCGTCGCCAATCGTAGAAGAGATTCCCGCTAACGTCCTGCGGAACGTCATTCGTCATACTTCGATCTGGAGTACCAACACACGTGAAGCGATGAACACTGCAAGGCTTCTCGGTTCACCAATTCCTTCAAACATGGACCTGGCTGGTCAGGCTGTCCACCTGGCTCAGCTCCTGGCCTGCTCGATAGTCCTGCGGGCGGGGGCGGAAGGTGCGGCAACGGTGGAATGGTCCCGCGAGAGCCAAACAATCCAGGCGACCAGCTACACGCCGGCACTAACAGTCGAGGCGATTGATACCAATGGAGCAGGAGACTCGCATTGCGGGGTGCTTTGCGCGGCACTTGCCGCTGGCAGCGACATCGCCACGGCTGTTCAACGGGCAAATATTTCATCAGGTTTGGCCGTCTCCCGCCGGGGCCCTGCGACTTCCCCCACAACAGCGGAGATAAATGCACTGCTACCAGCCGCGATGGGCAGCATTCCGGATAAGTTGCATTCCACGGTTTAGGAACGGTGCCGGCATCACGGGGCTGTGCGGAAGTTTCCGGGCAGATCATCCCACCTGCCCGGGAACCTGCGTTGGTTGCCCATTCCCAACCGCTCCACGCCCTGGTCAGGACGGAACCCGATCCGCCATACCCGGTTGGCCGCTTGTTTCGAGGTCAGCTATTCCAGCCCTACCGGTCAGCCCGCGGGCGGCGTCCGGGCGACAGTGTCTGCAGGGTTTCCTCGGATGACGGAGTCGACTTGGACCAGAAGGTTGGCTTCGGTAACTGCGGGATTGTTGCCCAAGACCGTCAAACCGCTTCGATCTGCGAGGAGCTTGGTCGTTGTAGGGAGGACTGAAAGCCCTTGCTAGTACGACCACGAGGTCCGCCACGTCCGCCACAACGCTATTTCAGAAAGTAGTGACGAAAGCGACTCGCGAATTCGGTCATGCGTTTGGCGGAACCGCTGAACTGGCGGCGAAACGCAGGGCACAACACGACCTCTGCGATCAGAAATGCCCAACCACTACGACGAGGGAGCCACCAAAGGGGGTGAGCGTGCTGCTTCCGCGCGCCAGGCGGCATCGCTCTGGAGTTCATACAACCGTCTCCCAGTGTCCTGCACCGACACAGTCTATTGCGCCTGCACTGTATGAGTCTCCTCACGTTTGGTGTTACTATCTGAACAGGATCATCACCTTATGAAAAACTCGGGTAGCCTGTTCGCGCCGGTTCCTGCACCATCCGCTTACAAAGGAGTAATTGTGAGGGGTTTAACCCTCGTAGAAAATTCATCACCATCGGCACGATCCTAGCAACTCTGGTTGTAGTGGGGTGGGTACCCGGCGGCGCTAACGAAGGCAGCCGCTGAAGCTCTGACTGGGTGACGCCAAGCAGGTATCAGACCACTCCGAGTCTTCGCACACCGACGCCTGAAATGGCGGCGCCCGTTCCAGACCCTGGACTACAACGTGAACGTCGAGAGTCTGCCTCCGGCTGCTCGCGGCCGAACATGACATGAGCACTACAAGCTGAAAGGTAACTGCACATGCTTTCCGTAATAGATCTCCGTTGCGAGTATTTGGAGGGAGACGTTGTTCTTGATGAATTAGTCCCACGACTTAGCTGGCAGGTTCATAGCCCAGCAGCGGGCCAATGGCAGTCCGCCTATGAGATCGTCGTCGTGAACTCTGCTGACTCCTTCTCGGATGAACCGGTTTGGTCAAGCGGACGCGTCACTTCTTCTCAGACGACTCAGATTGTTTACGGCGGCCCTGCGCCGAAACCGTTACAGGAATACAAGTGGCGAGTTCGAGTCTTCGACCAGGACGGAGTTGAGTCCGATTGGAGCCAGCCTTCTCGATGGGGCACCGGTTTCCTCGACAATTCAAACTGGTCGGCCAGCTGGATTCAGTGCGTTAACGAATGGTCCATAGCTCCTCCAGGCGGCCCCTACGAGCGCCAGAACTGGCTCATGCTTTCGCCACCGATGCACCTGCGGCGCAATTTCGACATTGACGACTCTTACACTAAAGCGACTGTCTATGCGACCGCCAGAGGTGTGTATCAGCTTTCGATCAATGGTCAGCGAGTCGGGGACCACGAACTTAGTCCCGGTTGGACTGATTACGCAGTACGGCAGCAGTATCAGGCTTTTGATGTCACAGACCATCTTCAGTCTGGACCCAACACGCTTGGCGCCATCCTTGGCGAGGGGTGGTACGCCGGGATGGTTGGTTTTAATCAGAAGCAGGCTGGCGGACACTGGGGCAAGATTCCTCAGCTACTAGTCGAACTGCATATCGAATATGGTGACGGACGTGTGCGCCGTATCTGCACGGACGAGCTCTGGAAGGGCTCGATGGGGCCTCGGATTCGATCTGACATTCTTCAGGGAGAACTTTACATATCCTCCGGGGAGATCGACGGCTGGGATACCGTCGGCTATGACGATTCAAACTGGAAGCCGGTCACAGTCCTCCCGGAGTTGGGGCCTGCCTGTCTTGTTGCTGAGCCGGCACCGCCTATCCGGGTGACGCGGACGCTTGCTCCGAAGTCCGTCAGCAGATCTGGGTCCGGAAGCTGGATCATCGACTTCGGTGAGTACGTTTCTGGGGTCACTGAGCTCGAGGTCGACGGGGAACCAGGTACTCCTGTGGCCATCCGTCATGGGGAGTGGTTGAAGAACGGCGAGGTGTACACGGACAACCTGCACACCGCCTCGCCCACCGACATCGTCCTGTTGCGGGGTGGCTTACAGCGGTATCGACCTCTCTTCACCCAGCATGCATTCCAGTTCGTCGAGGTGACCAACTACCCGGGTGAGCTCACGGTTGACCGAATTACTGCTCTGCAGTTTCATACTGATTTCCGTGGCGCTGGTGAGTTCGAGTGTTCAGACCCGCTTTTGACCCAGTTGGTACAGAATGTGGACCGCACTCTCCGCTCCAACAGCATGAGCATTCCTACGTGCGAACCCGCTCGGGATGAACGGATGGCTTATGTCGGTGATGCGCAATTTGCTAGCGCAACCGCAATGTATGTGCGAGACCATTCAGCGTTTTACACCAAGTGGATGCGCGACATCCTCGACACTACCCGCTCCTTGGAGGGGCTCTTCGCCAACGCAGCGCCAACACCGTATCCTGATGAAGGAGCCCCCGGATGGGGTGATGGCGGCGTCGTCATACCTTGGACGATGTATCGGTTCTATGGCGACACGCGAGTGATCGACGAGATGTGGGACGCCATGGGCGCCTGGATGTCATCGATTTATGACGCCAACCCAGATTTGATTCGAAAGCACCGCCTGAATTCTGATTTCAATGACTGGCTGGTGCCGGGCGGCGCGGATCAAACGCCCCATGCAGTCCTCGCAACAGCATGGTGGGCCTGGTGCGCCCGGCTCATGGCAGAAATGGCTGAAGTGACGGGTCGCTCAGCCGACGAGGCTCATTATCGTGACCTTGCCAGTTCCCTCGCTCGAACGTTCGCCGACACCTTCTTCGACTCAGATGGAAGACTCGAAGGAGACACGCAGACCGTTTACGCAATGGCATTCCGCATGGGGCTCGTTCCCAAAGAACTCAAGGCGGCGGCAGCGAAGCACTTCGAAGCCAGCTTGGAGCGGGAGTCCTACTCCGTGCGGGTTGGCTTTGCAGGGGTCGGCTTCATTCTTCCTGCCCTGCATGAGGCGGGTTTGACCCACCTCGCTTATCGCCTGCTACTGAACCAAAGCTTCCCGTCATGGTTGTACCCCGTAACTCGCGGTGCCACCACGATTTGGGAACGTTGGGACACCCTCGATGCAGACGGGCAAATATCGCACGAGACTATGAACGCCTTCAGCCTTGTCGTGTTGGGAAGCGCAGTGGAGTGGCTTTACCGGGGTGTGGCGGGCATCGAATCCGTCGAAGGCGCTGGAGGTATGCAGCAGCTCGCAATCTCTCCAGTACCTGGTCCCGAGCTCAGCTGGGCGCAGGCGACGCACAGGACACCACACGGCGTGGTCACTAGCCGGTGGGAAGGAGAGGACGACATGATTCGATACACGTTCGACGTACCAACTAACGCTCAGGCCTTGATCACGATCAGAACGTCCGACTCCGCAAAGTTCCAGGAGCTGAGTGGAAAAGCGGAATGGACGACGACGGCGGACACCGTATTCGCCCATGTGCGTTCAGGACGCTTCGAACTGCGCGCTCCCGCAGCGCAGCCCGAGCCGGCAGACCTCGTCACTGCGGAATAAGAACGGATTACAGAAAGAGGGGCAACCCGCCACTGAACTGCTCCCCGGAAGTTGGACTGAGACATCTAGTCCCGACTCCCGGGGAGCAGTTTTATGTACGCACGCAAAGTAGTTCCTTGTCGGTGGCACAGCACCAGACGCCGCTGCAGCGCGCTTCGAGTATGGCGCCGTCATCCTGTTCAGTGTGACAGTTCTCGTTATTGTTGGTCAGGCGGCTAGGGGTTCCTGGACGGTGGTTTGGTAGGCGGTGGGGGCGGTGACTGGTGGTGCGCCACCGGCCCGTTGATTTTTACCAGCCTTGGATGTAGCCAATGGCAGCGAGCCTGGAACCGAAGCGTTCGTGGTGGTACAACTCGGTGTTGACGTAGGAGAAGAAGTTCTGGGCGACCGCACTGTCCCAGCACACCGCGACCTTGTCCATAGACTGCACCCGTTGGTAGCGAACCATTTCTGGAATTTGTCAGAGGTGTATTAGGCACCTCGGTTGGAGTGGAATGCTACCCCATGCACGGCGAAGCGGTCGTGGTTCCGGGCCATTCGAAGGGCGGCTGTGCATAGGCATGCCCGCCTGTTCGGCCATGGACCAGCCGATGACCATGCCGGAAAAACAGGGCGATGACGATGGCCAGATAGAGCTAGCCTTCCCCGGTGCCCAGGTAGGTGACGTCACTCACCAGCGGGTCCCGGGCAGCGCGGACGTGAACTTGCGTTTGCCCGGCCATCAGCATGTTGTTCGTGATGTGGGCGGTCTTGGCCTGGGTGTCCTGAAACGTGGTCGTTCTCTCTTTGATGAATTCCCCGCACGCCTATACGGGTGAGCCGTGAACGAACGCACGCAGGTCATCGAGGTTGAGTGCGAGCCGGTCCAAGCTGCGCGCTACCACGGTGTCCGCCTCTCGAGCGAACCGCAATAACTCGGTCAGTTCTGGTCTGGAAGTGTTTCTGCCGAGAGGCCTTGCCTGTGACAACTAGGTCTAGGGCCTGACCTTCGAGTTGAGGTTTCTCGTTCTGCTCCAGCGTGTTTACCAGTGCGTACCCGATTCTCTGCCTGGCGACTGATTGCCTCCACCCTGAACCCGTTAGGTTGCCGATCGCCGGCGATCGCGGCAAAAGCACTGGCAAACTCTTGGAAATCCTGGGGCCTCTCGCCGCTGGTCTGAATCGACGAATTCCGCCCACCCCTGTCGAGCCAGTGTAGAAGCCTTCCGCAAGGGGTTGCTGTTAGGCGACTTTATGCCATTCCCATCTACCTCTTAGGGCGCTAGTATTTGAAACAGATTCAAGATAGGAACCAGCGCGATCCGGTAACCCGAACCGACTGCCGTCACTAAGAAAGCAACGAAGCTTCATGATCAGATGTCTGACACAACGTGCAATAAGCAATTTGGACGGTCGCCACGAAGAGTCGATTACGAACGAGCCAAACTGTCGATTCTACGACGTCCGCTTGGCCCGGAGTGGGATTCAGTGTGAGGACTTCGTGGCCGGCGCGCACTTCGTCTGGTCCTGTGAACATGCTGCCTGCTTCTTCATCGAGCGCGGAGATCGGCACACCTCCGCAGAAGCTCCGAAGACTTGGGCATCGAGAACAGCAAAGATATGACGCGTTTATCGGTAGGAAGGATGCTGATGCAAGAGGGACAGATTGTAGTAGTCACGGGTATCTCCAAGGGGATCGGGAGGGCGATTGCACTACGCGCGGCGGCTCAAGGGGCGTGCGTCGCAGGCATCCATCGTGGAAGCGATCCGAGAGCTACCGAGCATCTTTCGACGGAAATCTCAGCACTCGGCGGGACACCGCTTATCTTGACGGGCGACACCGGGTCGACGTCAGACGTCGACCGCCTAGCTGACGCGGTTTCAGATCGTTTTGGTGGCATTGATGTCTGGATCAATAACGCTGCTGCCCTTCTGGTCCAGCCATTTTTGTCCATGACAGATGACGATTGGATGTCAATTATCAATTCGAATCTAATGGGGTATATCAGAGGCGCACGCGCCGCCGCCGCTGTCATGGTTCCCGCGGGACGCGGAAGCATAATAAACATCAGCTCGGTCGTTGCTGACCAACCACCCACTGAAATGACAGGATACGTTGTCGCCAAGGGCGGCATCTCGGGACTGACGCGTTCGTTGGCCGTGGAGCTTGGCCCGCTGGGCGTAACAGTAAACTCCCTTGCGCCCGGTGCCACTGAGACACCATTGAACACCGATAGTTGGACCGAGGATGTGCGTGCAACCTACCGTGACCGTATCCCCCTCGGCCGCATCGCCACCCCTGAGGAGATCGCCGATGTCGCCCTGTTCCTCGCGTCCGACGCGGCGCGGTACGTAACGGGTCAGACCATCTCAGTGGACGGAGGGCTTTTGCTCAACGGGTCGGTAGGCCACAAACGCCTTGCCGCTGCGGAGCCGGCGAAGTGACCATAGTTCTTGAAAATGCGCACGTAGTACTGGTGTTGGACCCCGAACGGGGAGGAGAAATACAGAGCTTTGCCCGCCATGGTGAAGGCAACGGTCTGGCACATTACGGGTGGACAACCCCCAACCCGCCCGATCAAAACATCCGGTACGGCTCCACCGAACTCGACTGGCTGGCCGGGTACCGTGGGGGATGGCAGGTGCTATTCCCGAACGCTGGCGCGGAATGCGTCATCGACGGTCTCCGTGTCGCCTTCCACGGGGAGGCCTCTGTATCCCGGGCCCGGGTGGTTGAACGTACCGGCACATCGTGCACCTTATCGATTGGCTCCCGGCTTCCTCTCGAGCTAACTAGAACCGTGCGGATCCTGGAAGATTTCCCTGCCGTGCAGGTCGAAGATACCGTCCACAACATAGGAATCGGGCCTGCCTCCTTTATCTGGGGCCACCACCCGGTGTTTCCCCTTACTGAAGGAAGCGTGATCGACGCGCCACCGGCGATGGTGCAGATTGAACCCAGCAAAGCAGGGGGCCACCTTCTCCGATCCGGTCAATGGCCACGTCTCAGTGACCAAGACGGGGCCTGGGAAGACCTGAGCCGCTCTCCTGGAGACCAGAGGGAGCGATTGGTTTACCTTCATGACCTCCCCGAAGGGTGGGCAGCACTTCGTCATCCAGACGGGGGGCCACCAAGCATAGCGATCTCGTGGGATCTCAATGCCTATCCCCACCTTTGGCTGTGGACTCTCGATGGGGCTGACGGGTTCCCCTGGTACGGGCGTGCCCGCATGGTCGGGATTGAGCCCCAGCGCGCCTGGCCTTTCGATGGCCTGAAAGGAGCGATCGACCGCGGCCAGGCCCTAACCCTTGAGCCAGGTCATCAGCAGTCATCCTGGTTCACTCTGACTCTGCTTTCTGACGGAGAAAGGCCAGTGACAGGCATGGATCAGGCCGGGAGGGTGGACCATGACTGACCGGATCACTGAGGCCGAGGCGTGGTTGGTGCGGCTACCCATGCCCCACGAGCTGGTGCTCGGACCCATAACCTACAAAACCCGTGACTACGCCATCCTTCGGTTGATCACCGAGTCGGGGCTCATGGGTGTGGCGGTGGGCTACACACGACACACGCCTTTGATCGAGGCGCTCGAAGTCCTAGTCCCCCAGATACAGGGCCTCGGACTTGACCCAGGCGAGGTTCAGCGTACCCTGCAAGGCCGTTTCTCTCCTGGTTGGGGCTCGCTCGTCCGGGCAGCATCTCTGATCGACATAGCCCTATGGGACATAAGTGCCAAGACCAGACATCAATCCCTCGAAGACTTTATGGGAACGCGGAACGGGCCCGTTCCGCTGATGGCGGTAGCCGGCTACTTCCTGGAAGCCAGGGGAAGGGCCGCCGTCATTGAGGAGATCGAGCGTTTTGTCGCCGAGGGCTACACGACCATCAAGCTCATCATCCCTGGCCATGACTTGGACCACGACCTGAGCCTAATCGACGCCATCAGCAAGATCCTGCCACCGGAGGTAACGGTCGCAGCTGATTTCCATGGAGCCTTTGGGTCAGTCGCGGAGGCGGTGCAATACGGCGAAGGCTTGTCAGGTTGCGGACTCCGGTTCATCGAGGACCCTTTCCCGAGCTACGAGAGCGATATGGTGTCGGCCTTTGCAAGATCAGCTGGCACGCCTGCCGCTGCAGGTGAAGATGTGATGACCCCGGCTGCACACCGTGCGCTGTTGGACGGCGGCGTCCGTTACCTTCGCGCGGACGCGACGGCCACCGGCGGATATACAGCCGCTGTGGCAAGTATCGCCGCAGCGGAAGACGCAGCAGCATGGGTTGCCCCTCATGTTTGGCCCCATATCCACTATCCGCTCTCACACACCTCGACTCGTGTAGCAATGATCGAAACTATCCCCCGGTACGTAGGAGCCGACCCTATCGTTGACCTCCTCCTGGAGGATCTGCCCATTATTGACGGCAGGTGGTCACCGCCCCAGCACGAGGGTCTGTACCTCCCCCTGGACTGGTCACGCATCGAGGGGTCAGCCAGTGTTTCTCGTAGCTGGGTTCTCTAAGAAGACCAAGCCCGCACTATCTGTTGTTCCGCTTTACGTCACCATCTCAAAGAAGAGGTAATGCAATGAAAATAGGAATCCTGACCGCACTGTTCGACGCAAAGCCGCTGGACGAAGTAGCAACTTATGTTGCTGATCTCGGCTATGAAGCCGTCGAACTGACCACCTGGGCAGGCTCTGGCCATTTCGATCTCGATCAGGCCATCTCGGATCCGCAGTACAGCCGGAATTTGAAGAAGATGTTGAACTCTCGCGGGCTTTCCATCTCGGCTCTCTCGGACCATCTATCAGCCCAGCAAGTGCTTCCGCCCAAGGATGCCAGTTTCGATGATTGGTCGCCGACCACCGACAAACAGGAGATGTTCGAATACGGTAAGCAGCACTTGCTGAATACCGCACGAGCAGCATCAGACCTGGAAATTCCGGTGGTCAACGGCTTCTTCGGCTCAACTGTCTGGGGCTCCTGGTACACGTGGCCTCCGAAGCACCTCGAAATCTACAACGAAGGCTGGGACCTCTTTGTGGAGCGCTGGAATCCGATCTTGGACGAGTTCGCGAAGCTCGGAGTGAAGTTCGCCCACGAGGTCCACCCGACTGAGATCGCTTACAACATCACCACAGCACAGACTGCTGTCGAGAAGCTTGACCGTGACGACTGGGGTTTCAATTTCGATCCCAGCCACTTCATCTGGCAGCAGATCGACCCGGTCGTCTTCATCAAGACCTTCGGCAACCGGATCCTCCACGTACACGCGAAGGACTTTGAAGTGCAGGAAGACGAGATCCGACGCGACGGAGTGCTCTCGACCGGATCCTGGCGGAATATGCACCGGGCAGCACGCTACCGGGTGGTCGGCTGGGGGCAGGTGCCGTGGAAGAGGGTCATCACTGCCTTGCTCGAAGTCGGCTACGACTACGTCATGTCCTACGAGCATGAGGACCCGGTAATGAGCGAACGGGACGGTGCCGAGAAGGCCATCGACTACCTGCGTCCGCTCATCGTGAAAGAGCCGATGGATCCCGAAGCCCAGCACTTCTGGCTCGTCTGAGACAAGACAGGGGAAGATTACGATGACTCAGGATTTGCCAGCCTTTTTCACCCAGGGAAAAATGAAAGATGATCACCGGGAAGTCCCGGCGATCGGCGTCGGCATGCTCGGCTATTCGTTCATGGGCAGGGCACACACCAATGCCCTGAAGAAGATTACATACACCTATTGGCCCCCACCGATGCAACCGGAATTGATCGGAATCGCAGGCCGCACACAAGGCCCACTTGATGAAGCAGCGCGCCGATACGGCTATGCCAAGTCAACGACGGACTGGCGCGAGCTGGTTGCGGATCCAGCGATCGGGCTTTTCGATAACACCGGCCCGAACGACCAACACAAGGAACCGACCATCGCCGCGGCCAGGGCCGGGAAGCACGTGATTTGCGAAAAGCCCCTGGGCCGAACCGCTGATGAGGCCTATGAAATCTGGACCGAAGTCGCGAAGACCGGCGTTAAGGCGATGACCGCCTTCAACTACAGGTTCTTTCCCGCCATCCGGTTGATAAAGCAGATGCTCGGCGACGGGACACTTGGTGAGGTCCGTCATTTCCGGGCCCGGTATCATCAGGAGTGGCTGGTTGACCCGAAAAGTCCCACTTCATGGAGGCTGGACAAGAACATCGCAGGTTCAGGAGCGCTGGGAGACCTTGGTGCCCACATCATCGACCTTTCCCGGTATCTCGTAGGTGAGCCAGTAACCGTCTCCGCCAATATGAAGACGTTCGTAGAGGATCGTCCTGGCGGGCACGTCGACGTTGATGACGCTTTCGACGCCATCATCACCTTTGATACCGGTGCTCTTGGCACGTTGGAAGCAACCCGCGTTGCGCCAGGCCGTAAAAACCACATGCGCTTTGAGATCAGCGCCGCGAACGGAAGTGTAATTTTCGATCAGGAACGAATGAACGAAATCGAGTTGCACCTGGCTGACTCGTCACCAGGGCTGAAAGCACAAGGTTTCCGCACGGTTCTCGTTTCCGAAAGTTACCACCCGTACTGGGAACATTGGTGGCCGCACGGCCACATGATCGGGTGGGAAGATAGCTTCGTCCACGAGCTCGGTCACCTGCTGCAAGCCATCGCCGATGACACAGTGATCGGCCCTCACGGCGCCACGCTCGAAGACGGATATCGCTGCGCCGAGGTCGCTGATGCAATCGAGCGAGCGGCAACCACCGGTGCAAGACAAGAAGTTGTGTATCGGGAGGCATCAACGGCTGTTGCTGGAAGCATGCGAGAAAACAGCGATCCAAGGTACGCGGATCGGGATTAGGGCACTACAGGGCGTCCAGGTCATCCGAGGAATGTCAGACAACTGTGGCGCCAGTGGCTCGGATGAAAGCTAGTTACAGCGTCAGGTGACGTCGGAGGAGATTGGTGTGGGCTGCGCCCGCATCGATCTCCTCCGCGTTTAAGACCTCGGACCGCGGCATGGCAGCGCTACGGCCTTGCTCCATTAAATTTCTAGGGACACCTCTGCGTGAGTTCCTGCTCAGGCCCCAACGTCCGAGCGTCCAGAGCGGTACTGAGGCGGTGACAGGGCCGGCTGTGCAGGGTTTGGATGGCCGAAGGGCACTCGTGTCAACGATGGAATGAGAGCCGGGTTCGGGCTGCCCGCGATGGCTAGGGAAGCAAGGAAATCACTAGGTCATCCTCTCTGGACTTGCGCTGCTAGCCAGCGAAAAGAAGGTCAGGATCATGAAGGCCGCCACGCTCCGTGCGGAGCCGTCGCGAAGGCCGCGGTCATGGATGGCAGCCTGTGGATGTAGTGGGACTGGTCCTGGCCTGAGCTTCGCGGTCACGAGTCATGAGAACACCGGTTCACGGTGCCCGCCTCAGCCGCGACCCACTCATCCGATAAAAGCCTGACCCGTCAGCGAACCCAATACACCACCAGCCACCCCCGCGCTGATTCATCGAACGGGGTATGCAGAAAAGAGACAAAGTTGATGCAGCTACCAGAGCGCCGATTTCAGATAGTGAAGCATAAACTATAGTCATGACAAACCAGGACCCTATGGGCGACGAACCGCGTAGCCAGACACGAATCCAATCCGTCAGCAGGGCAGTGGGGCTGCTCCTTGCCGTTGCAGAAAGCACAGACGGGGAAACCGCTAAGCGTCTCGCTGAAAAGTCGGGGCTCTCATTGGCGACCACATATCACCTTCTGACCACGCTCTGGGGTGAAGGCATGTTGACGAAAGACGACCTACGGGTGTTCCGGTTGGGGACTCGAGTGGGCGCCCTTGTAGACGCCTATCAACGGCTGGACTCAGTGCCGGCCGCCTACCGGCAAGCGCTGCAGTCGGTGGCGCGCCGGACAGGCGAAAGCGTTTTTCTTGGTGTCTGGCGGAACAGCGGGGTGCAGGTGCTGGACAGGGCCGAGGGGACACACGCCGTGCGCGTCGTCGGATTGGACGTTGGGTTTGCAGAGGACATGCACGCCCGGGCAAGCGCGAAGCTTTTCCTTGCTTTCGCCCCTAAGGATCTTCGTGACGGCGTTCTTGAACGAATGCGCCTCCGGCCGCTTACGCCGCAAACCATCACCAGGAAAAGCAATCTACTTTCCGAATTCACCAAAATACGTGAAAGCGGACTTGCTTATGATCGTGAAGAGTTTCGAGCAGGCGTTACTTGCGTCAGTGTCCCCATCTGGCGGGGCGACAATATCGCCGCCTGCCTCACGGTCTCGTCGCCGACCCAAAGGTTTGAGGACAACGAGGGTGAGATCGTTTCAGCGCTTAAGGAAGCTGCGGAATCCGTACGGGAAGCATGAAACGGCTGCTTCGTGACGGCCTGGCGCTAACGGCCCTTTCAGGAATGTTCGAGTTGTCCCCCTGAGCGTCGCCCTGAGGACGGGAACTAGAAAAAGCATCCAATCGTCGTGCTCAACCGATCTAAGCTCTTGTACCGTGCTGCTTCGCCAAGACGCCCTGGGGGAGTGGTCAAGGGCCCAAGTCGGCTGGTCCTTTACCTTAGATTCTAATGTTGGCTCTCCTGATCAAAGGAGACTCACAGATCAAGGCCCCCACCAACAAGCAGCATCTCATTCTTCATATGGTGCGACCCTTGCGCAGATAATGAAATCGCTATAAGCTGAAGGCTCTCGGACGGGAACCAGTCGTATGGCAATTTTCTGCCCCACTGGGAAGAGCAAGATCTGAGAGTCAACACAAAGGAGTGCGTGGCACTATGACATTGTCGTGCTGGTTTAGACAGCTACCTGAGCTCGTGTTATTGGGCAGGCCCGTATGATCGGATTCCTTCTGCGCCGCCTTGTAAGCGGGCTGGTGCTGCTGTTTGTGGTCACCGGAGGAGTGTTTTTTCTGACGTACGGCACCGCTGTGTCGATCGCCCGGAACATCCTCGGACAGAATGCGGCTCAGGATCAGGTTGATGCGATGAACGCACGCCTCGGCCTGGACCGCCCTCTCCTCGAGCAGTACTGGTCATGGCTGACCGGTGCGGTGCAAGGGGACTTGGGGAACTCGTTTTTCACTGGCGAAGCGATTTCGCATTCTTTGTCAACCCGTCTTCCCGTCACCTTTTCCATCGTCGTCGTCGCACTGCTGATCACTGTCGTCGTCAGTTCGGCCCTTGGAATTGCAGCTGCTGCTCGAGGCGGTTTGCTCGATCGCGTTGTCCAGGCACTCGTTACCTTGTCGTATGTGTTCCCGGTCATCATTCTGGCGATCGGGATGATCTACATCTTCGCTGTCTTGCTGATGTGGGTCCCCGCCATCGGATTCGTGCCTCTGCTGCAATCACCTACCGGTTGGTTCGCATCCGTCATATTGCCGGCAGTAACTTTGTCGATTGCCGGCATTGCGTCGCTGTCCTCCCAGATCAGGGGCTCCATGATTGACGAACTCAAGCGCGATTACGTGCGGACGCTACGGAGCCGGGGCGTTCCTGAGATGTCCATCATGTTCAAGCACGCGCTGCGCAACGCGGCCTCGCCTGCGTTGACGACCTTCTCGCTCCTCTTCATTGGCTTGTTTGGTGCCTCATTCTTTATTGAGCGGATCTTCGCGCTCCCTGGCTTCGGTGACTTCGCTGTAGGAGCCACCATCCAGGGTGATCTTCCCGCGGTTCTGGGCGTCACCCTCTTCAGCACTGTTCTCGTTGTGATCGTAAACATGGTCGTCGATGTGTTACAGGGCTGGTTGAACCCGAAAGTGAGGACCAGATGACCGAGAGTGTGCGCCCTACCGAGGGGACCAAACCGGAAGCACTACGCAGACCCTCAGGGGTGTCGGGGCGGCTTCTAAGGAACCCTATGGCTGTGGGATCCCTTGCCGTCCTTGCGATCTCCATACTCCTGGGCGTTCTCGAGCCGGTCTTGAGAACCCACGAGCCAAGTTTCGTGTCACTCCAGCACATACATGCCCCTGCTGGAACGGAAGGTTGGCCGCTGGGCGGCGACGGTTCGGGCCGCGACATCTGGGCGATGTTTCTCGCTTCCGTTAAGGTTTCGCTGTTGTCCGCAGCCATTGGGACGGGCGTGGCGGTGATCGTCGGCGGGACCTTCGGACTCATAGCCGGGTACTTTCGTAAGTCGACAGACACTGTCGCATCCTACGTCTTCGACTTGCTCATGGCGCTTCCCACGGTAATTATGCTGGTCGTTCTCTCGCCGCTTACCGGCGGTGGGTACGCGATTACAATGACCATCCTTGGGCTCCTCCTTGCACCCGGAGTCTTCCGCCTTGTACGCAACTTGGTGGTAGCTGTTCGTGATGAGCTCTATGTCGATGCGGCTAGAGTGTCCGGCTTGTCAGCAATGCGGATCATTTCTCGTCATATCTTCTACGTCGTACGAGGACCCATCGTGATCCAAGCGGCCTTCCTGGCTACCGCATGCATCGGATTGCAGGCAGGTCTCGCGTTCATCGGCATTGGGGCCGATATCCCCAGTTTTGGCACGATGACGAGCCAAGCCTTCGCAAATGTTTACTCGTATCCGATGCAACTGTTGTGGCCGACCATCGGTCTCACCCTGCTCACTGGTGCATGCATCCTCTTCGGAAACGCCTACCGTGATGCTCTGGCCGGTTCACGCAGGAGCAGGCGACGTCCGAGCCCGCGACCGGGCACCGCAAAGACCATGACGTCTCGGGTCACCGAAGTTCCGAATGGAAGAGATGCCGCGTCGAGCGATGTGCTTCTGCGAGTTCGCGACCTCGTCGTTGCATACGCAGGTGATGACGGCACGGAAAAGGAAGTAGTTCACGGCGTTTCGCTGGATGTACGCCCTGGCGAGATCGTCGGCCTTGTTGGCGAGTCCGGATCGGGAAAGACGCAGACGGCCTTTTCAATCTTGGGCCTGCTTCCTGGCGACGCCTCAGTGCATGCCTCCGAACTCTCACTGGAAGGCCATACACTGCTTGGCCGGAACCTCAGCGGAGTGCGCGGTCGCGATATCGCCTACATACCCCAGGAGCCAATGTCCAACCTGGATCCGTCATTCACCGTCGGCAGCCAGCTGGTAGAAGGACTTCGACAAACAATGCCCCGAGCGGAAGCGAAAAAAGTCATCCTCGAGCTCCTATCGAGAGTAGGCCTTCCCGACCCGGTGCGTACTTTCAACTCCTACCCCCACCAGATCTCAGGAGGCATGGCTCAGCGGGTACTAATCGCAGGAGCAGTCGCGTCACGGCCCAAACTCCTGATTGCAGATGAACCCACAACGGCGCTGGACGTCACCGTGCAGGCAGACATCCTGGATCTGCTGAGGGAACTTCAGCGCGAGCTTGGCATGGCAGTCCTACTCGTTACCCACAACTTCGGCGTAGTCGCAGATCTTTGCGAGAGGGTTGTAGTAATGCGCGCCGGGCAGGTCGTTGAGACAGGCGCAGTCCATGACATTTTCCACAACCCTCATCATCCCTACACACGTGAGCTAATCGGCGCAATATTGGATGAAAACGCCGTTCGAACCGACGTACCTGAGACCGCTCTTGGAGGATCACGATGAATTCCCTGTTGACGGTAAAGGACTTGCGTCTTCGCTATCCTGCTCGCGGGTTCCGGCGTTTCTCGCCCGAAATCCTGCAAGGTGTTTCCTTGGATATCGCGCCGGGAGAAACGCTCGGGCTAGTTGGCGAGTCGGGCTCCGGGAAGACGACTATTGGTCGCGCCGTGCTGGGACTAGCCACCCCCACCGGAGGCAGTATCGTCTATGAAGGTCGCGACATTACTCACCTTCAGCACCGTGAGAGGAGAGCCCTTGCCAGTGACATACAGGTCGTTTTTCAGGACCCGTACACATCACTGAACCCCGCTCTGCAGGTGGCAGACATTTTGTCCGAGCCGCTTATTGCTCAAGGCATTGATCACAAGAACGCACACCAGCGTGTGCAGGAGCTCCTGGATCGGGTAGGGCTTCCCAACAGCTCTGCAATGCGATATCCGCGCGAGTTCAGCGGGGGACAGCGTCAGCGCATTGCCATTGCCCGTGCTTTGGCGCTCAAGCCACGCCTCATAGTGTGTGATGAACCAGTTTCAGCCCTGGATCTCACGACCCAAGCGCGCGTTCTGGATCTCTTCATTGAAATCCAACGCAGCACACAGGCGGCCTACCTGTTCATTACCCACGATCTGTCTGTCGTTAGACACATAAGCCATCGTGTTGCTGTGATGTATAGGGGACAAATTGTGGAAACAGGGCCCACAAGGTCCGTAACCGACGATCCCCAGCACGACTACACTAAACAGCTTTTGCTTGCATCCCCTACGGCGGACCCTGATCGGCAAACCGAACGGCGTCGGGCACGTCACGAACTTCTCAACCGGACTTGAGCGGTCCGCCCTAGAGCCGGCAGCGGTACAGGAACTGTCCACGCGCAGGTCCTGAAAACCGGATCACCACGGCCTCGCATATCCAGTCACCATGAGGCCACAGCTATAGCCTCATGGTGACCCGGCGTTAAGCAGAAAATCGAATTCAAGCGCAAGGCTGCACCTTCGTCCCGGCGTTATTTGAATGAGCAGGTTCGCCTGAATCATCTGATGAAGGCGACGATCTTCGTTTCCGGTTGGCGGTGGCCCTATCCTTCTCAAACGACGAACCACGGGTTACTGGGCATTGTGAACCTCGGGGACTCCCAGGCAGATGACAAGGACCTGGCGCGTGTTCTCCTGCCGGTCTACGCGAAGACAGAAAACAAACTGATCTGCGGATCAAACAGGCCCTCAAAGGGCGTTCCATTTTTCAAATGGCGCAGATATGCTATAACTATATGACTTCGAGGGTATACGCCTTCGGGGTGGATTGTGTCTATCACGACAAAGGAGTCAAAGTGCCATCCCGTACCCGAAATTTGGCAGCAGGGCTTGCAGCTCTCGCCACCTCAGCAGCACTACTGCTCAGCGGATGTTCATCCCCGGCACCACAAACGAGCGAAGAAGCACCCACCACGCTTCGAGTCCCGGTCACCTCAGCCCCGAACAGCTTTGCGATTGGCTACAACCAGGGCGGACAGAACATTATTCAGCTTTCTGTTTTTGACACGGTGCTGTCCATGCAAAAGGACGGCTCCATCGCTCCGGGACTCGCTACGAAGTGGGAATACAACGAAGACCGGACGAAGCTCACGCTCGACATCCGGCAAGGCAGCAAATTTTCAAACGGAGAACCCGTTGATGCTGCAGCCGTAGCCAAATCGCTTGAAGCAGCTCGTACCGGACCAACTCAGTCAAACGAGCTCGCGACTATGAGCTCGGTCGCAGCGCCCGATGCGAAAACGGTGGTCATCTCCCTCTCACAGCCCGATGCCTCCGTACTCCCGAGGCTGGCCACGATCAATGGTGCGGTCGCAGCTCCGTCCACCATCGGATCCCCTGATGCGGCGACTAAGCCCGTAGGCTCGGGGCCTTACGTTTTGGACCAGGAGCGGTCGCAGTCTGGTTCAAAGTACGTCGTTGCAAAAAACAAAGATTACTGGCGGGCCGGCGACTACCCGTTTGAAACAATCGAGTATTCCGTCATTGCAGACCCTACTGCAGCCTTCAACGGCCTTCGGTCGGGGCAGCTTGACTTCGCCCCCGTCACCGCCGATCAAGCCAAGCAGCTCCCCTCGTCGCAGTTCGCCATGGGATCGGACAACCCTACGGTTATTGGCGCTCTCTGGATTGTCGACCGCGAAGGTACCATTCTTCCGCCCTTGGCCAACATCAAAGTCCGTCAAGCCATCAACATGGCCTTCGACCGGAACTCCATGGAAAAAGTTGCACCTGGCGTTGCGCACGGGATCAATCAGGCCGTCAATCCTGCGGGGAAGGCTTACAGCAAGGACCTGGAATCAACCTACTCCTACAATCTTGAGGAAGCCCGCAAGCTGATGGCCGAGGCGGGATTCAAAGACGGATTCGCAGTGACCATGCCGAGCACCATTGCTTCTCAGCAATACGAGCCCGTGATCACCCAGTCCCTGAAGGACATCGGCATCACGGTGAACTGGGAGGTCGTTCCTATTACGGACGTCGTCGCAAAGATTTTGTCCAAGACATACCCCATGTTCTATTTCCCCAACGCTTGGGGTGCCTCTGACGCCCAAGACTTACAGGCAATTACGAATTATGGCGTGTTCAACCCGTTTACAACCACGACGCCGGAGCTCACGAAGCTCCTGAGTGAAGCAAATGCTTCCGACAAGGCTGACTCATTCGCCCCCGTCAACCGTTACCTTGTTGAGAATGCCTGGAACGCGCCCCTTCAGTACATGACCCTTCCTTGGGCTCACAAGACGTCCATAAGCTACTCCCCGCCGGCAATCTACCGTGACCAGAATGCTCCTTGGGTCTGGGGCTTGCCCGCCAAGTGAAACCTCGGTCGGTTTGACCCGCCTCTTTAGGGTCAAACCGACCGGCTAACGGGTGCGCCCGCTAACGGCGGACCCACCATTCCTGCAGAGGATTAGGTATATGAACAGATTCAGAGACAAGGTCATCCTAGTAACTGGCGCCGGCAAAGGAATTGGTGCTGCCACGGCAGAACTTCTGGGGCGGGAAGGAGCATCGCTCGCCCTGTTCGATATAGATCAGAAGGCCGTGTCCGAAACGGCCGAGCGAATTACACAAGCCGGCGGCAAGGCAATGGCCCTCTACGGCGACGCAAGATCCTCCTCGGATGTGCGACAGGCGGTCGAGGCGGCGGTTAGGGAATACAAGGGCTTGGACGGCATTGCTGCTATCGCAGGGGTTCTGAGACTGACCCCCACCGAGGAGGTGCCGGACGAGCAGTGGCGCGAAGTTGTGGAAACGAACGTCAAGGGACCATTTGAGGTCATCCGCGCAGCACTTCCGCACCTCCGATCGCGAGGCGGTGGCTCAATCGTGCTGGCCTCGTCTGCGATGGCCTTCGCCAGTTCACCGGGTGCGGCACTCTACTCGGCTTCGAAGGGAGCGTTGGTGTCGATGACCATGGCACTTGCCGTCGAGTTCGCCGCGGAGGGCATCAGGGTCAATTGTGTCGCTCCAGGCACAGTACGAACCCCCATGGCCATGGCACTTGCCGAGTGGACCCGCCAGGAACGGGCGGTTGAAGACGCGGTCGAGGACTTCGGCAAGAATCACCCGATGGGACGCCTCATCGAAGCTGACGAAGTCGCCAATGTGGTGGCCTTCCTGCTAAGCGAGGAAGCAAGTGCCGTAACTGGATCTTGTTATGGAGTTGACGCCGGACTGCTCGCAAATCTCGCTTAGTCGCCGATGCCTCGGCAAACTAGGCGCGTGTGACGGGACGCCTCTCAAACCCCTAAGCAATAAGCAATGCTGCTTCTTAGAGAAGCAGCATAAACAAATAACATGAAAGGACAACGCTCAATGCGCTACTACGGAGTGGTTTACGACGTCGGAGTCAAGTACGAAGACCTGGCAGACAGCGGTTCCACGGTCGAACCATTCGATCCGTCCCTCGTCCGACACGACCTCAATGCGATCGCGAACGACCTTCACGCGAACGCAGTTCGTATCGAGGGGGACTCCATTGAACGTGTTGTCACGGCGGCACGATTGGCCCATGACGCCGGCCTCTCGGTGTACTTCTCACCGTGGAAAATGGGGGTGGGTATCGATGACATGCACACCTACCTCGCCGAGGCTGCCAAGGCTGCAGATGAACTCCGTACTGAAGGCGTTGACATCGTTTTCGTCCTGGGCTGCGAATACAGCATCTTTTCCAAAGGGATCTATCCTGGCGAAAAATTCAGCGATAGGGTCGCATGGCTGGCGGAGGTCCTAACCGAGCACGGGGTGCCTAAAACACCTGAACAGCTCCCTGAAGCCTTCGACCGCGCTTCCGACAAGCTCAACGTTGTACTTCGTGCCTTGGCCGAAACGGTTCGCGCAAGCTTCCAGGGTCCGCTGACCTATTCGGCCCTCTTTACCGAAAAAGTTGACTGGTCCATCTTCGACATCACAGGGCCGAACTACTACCGGACAGACGAGTCGGATGAGGAGTACCGCGCCGGCCTCGAGTACTACAAAGCATTCGGTAACCCCGTGGTCGTGCCGGAGGTTGGTTGCTGCACCTACGAGGGAGCCGGGGTGCTCGGTGCTGGTGGCCACGTCGCCCTACACGGGGTGAATGAAGATGGCAGCGGGAATTTTGCGGGCGGAGTACCGCCGGTTCGGAGTGAACGAGAACAAGCCGATACCATCGGGCGCGAGCTTGAAATCTTCGCCGACGCCGATCTCTACGGTGCCTTCGTCTTCCTCTTCAGCTTCCCCGTGTACCCAACCGGTGAGGGCACCAGGGATCTGGATCTGGTTGCCTACTCGCTCGTCAAGACATATTCAAAAGACGACCCCCGTTCTGCGTCCATGCCGCCATGGGGGCCAAAAGAGTCCTTCCAACGAGTTGCAGATTTTTACGGGAACCTTTCGAAGAACCAGCTGAAGGAGTGAAGAGAGTGACGAGTGAGGTGATGGGCAGATGAGCTCACAACGTGATCACGGCATCGTCAGTGGTTTTGGGTTGGTCAAGCACGCGCAGGGGGCCGGCAGCGTAGGTCTCCAGCAGGTTCAGGTCGGGCCCCCGGGATCCGGGCAGGTGCTGGTGGAAATTGCTGCTGCAGGTATTTGCGGCACAGACCTGCACATCATCGACGGTGAGTGGCCAGTGCGCCCACCGGTGACTGTTGGGCATGAGCTTAGTGGGACGGTTAAGGCAACAGGTCCCGGAGTCAGCGAGGAGTGGGTTGGGGCGCGGGTAGTGTCGGAGGTCTTCTACGGCAGCGATGGTACCTGCGACGCCTGCCGTGGCGGACACCGCAACCTGTGCCCGAACCGGCAGTCACTGGGAAGCCATGTCGATGGTGCCTTCGCGCCCGCTGTCCTCGTTCCGGTAACCAATCTTCACCGCGTGCCTGAATCCATCGACCTTGTAGAGGCCGCGCTGCTCGAACCCCTGGCTTGTGCTGCCGGTGCCCTCTGCGACCCTCCGATTGTCAACCCAGGAGATCGGGTACTTGTTACTGGGCCCGGAGCGATCGGCCTGTTCGCCGCGCAAATCGCCCGCGCCGCAGGAGGAGATGTCGTCTTGTCTGGCAGGGAAGCCGACGGGCAGCGGCTGGCAATCGGGTCCCAGTTGGGTCTTACCACTCATGTAAGCGGGCGCGAGCTAACGGACATGATCGAAGAGTTTGACGTTGTCATTGAGTGCGCAGGAGCCGCCGCGGCAGCCGCGACCTGTCTGGCCGCCGTCAAACGCCAGGGACACTACGTTCAACTCGGTCTCTTCAGTAAGCCCGTTCCAATCGACATGAACGCCGTCTGCCTGAAGGATCTCACTGTCACCTCGGGTTTCGGGGCAACTCCCAGCGGATTCCGTCGGGCAATTCGCCTCGCCGCCTTGGGGAAAGTCGAGCTGCGGCCCCTCATTACACGTCAGGCATCTCTGTCGGAATGGGAAGACGTTTTCGCGTCCACGCGTCGAGGTGACGGCGTCAAGTTCCTCTTCACGCCGACACGTTGACCATTACCACCTACCAATTTTACTAATGAGTTTGGAGCGATCCACCATGGGCTATCCCTACAGTCCGACAGATTCGTACCGCCGAATGGCCTTCATCCGGAAATTCGAAGAGCAAGTCCAAGACCTGGGACGGGAAGGCCACGTCGTTGGTTCGGTGCACCTGTGCCTGGGGCAGGAAGCAATCCCCGTAGGGGCGATGTCGGTCTTGGAACCGGGAGACAAAGTGCTGGCGACATACCGCGGACACGGCTGGGCCCTCGCGTGCGGCGCGGACCCCCTCGCACTCATGGCGGAGATCGCCCAGCGCGCCGATGGAGTAAACGGCGGCCGCGCGGGCTCACCTATGCTCAGCGCCCCAGACGCAGGCTTTCTGGGTGAAAACTCAATCATTGGTGCCGGCCTGCCTATAGCTGCAGGTGTGGCGATGGCTGACGGAGCCAAGGGGGGTACCGCAGTGGTGCTCGCATCGTTGGGCGATGGTGCTATGAACCAAGGCGGCACGACAGAAGCGATGATCTTCGCCGCCGCCAAGAATCTTCCGGTGATCTTCGCCTGCGAAAATAACGGATGGGCGGAGATGACCCCCACCGCTGTGACGACGCGTGGCGAGCATCTGGCAATGCGTGGACAGGGCCTCAACATCGAGAGTCACGTCGTGGATGGAAACGATCCCGTTGCGGTCGCTGACGCGGTCGCCGACGCGGCCCGAGTATGCCGCTCGGGTACAGGCCCTGTTCTCCTTGAATTCAAGACCGCCCGGCTCTCCGGTCATTACAATAAGGACATTCAGCACTACCGGCAGGCCGAAGACATTGAGGCGGCAAAACGCCTCGACCCGCTCCTGCGGCTGCGCGAGTTAGAAGGCCTCTCTGACGAGGATGCTGCTTTGATCGACGCCGAAGTTGATGCCGAGATCAAACTGCTGGCCGAGAAGGTTCGGCAGATGCCGGCCCCGAACCCCGACGGAGTTTTCGAGCACCTTTACGCCCCTGACCTGCCGGTTCCAGCCAGTTCACAGACATCTGAGGTCAAGGAAATTCCCTACTTCCGTGCTGTCAACGAGGCACTGAAGAATGCGATGCAACGGCGGGACGAAGTAATCGTCTACGGCGAAGACGTCGGATACGCTGGTGGGATTTTCGGTGTAACGCGAGGCCTCCAAAAGCAGTTCGGCCAGGAACGGGTCTTCGACACGCCCATCGCCGAGTCCGCTATTCTCGGGTCAGCCGTGGGCGCAGCAATCGCCGGCCTGCGACCAGTCGTGGAGATCATGTGGGCCGATTTCGTCTTCGTCGCCCTTGATCAGATCATTAACCAAGCCTCTAACGTCCGCTACGTGAACCGCTCCAAATTGTCGGCTCCACTGGTTATTCGGATGCAGCAAGGAGTTACGCCGGGCTCATGCGCGCAGCATTCACAGAGCATCGAAGCTATTTTGAGCCACATTCCTGGTATCAAGGTCGGCTTGCCGGCTACTCCGCAGGATGCTTACGCGATGACACTCGCTGCGATTGAGGATCCCGATCCTGTCGTCCTTCTTGAGCACAGGTCCATGTACCAGACCGTGGGCGAAGTCGCCCTCAATGGGCCCACCGAGATTGCTGCGGGAGCCGTTGAACGGCGGGATGGTGCCGACGTTGCGATCATCAGTTGGGGATCCATGGTTGCACCGGCCCTTGAGGCAGCCGAAAGGCTTAGTGACGAGGGCATCGACGCCACTGTTGTCGACCTTCGGTGGCTCCGGCCGCTCGACGACCAGGCCATCGCCAAGGCAGTTTCCCGCTGCGGCGGGCGCGTGGTCATAGCCCACGAGGCCTTCCTTTCCGGCGGATTTGGCGCTGAGGTCTCAGCCTTGATTACTGAGCGGCACTTCGATCTTCTGGTAAGTCCCGTTGTGCGCGTCGGAACTCCCGACGTGCGGATGCCATCGGCGCCGTCACTGCAAGATAGCGTCCTCCCGACCGCCAGCGACATTATCGACGCAGCCCGCCGGGTCCACACCCGGTGAACCACATGTCGGAGTTCCTTGTGCGGGTCGATATTGACACGGGTGACCTTCCAACTGCGGAAGTCGAACGGCTGCGGGCAGCCGAGGGCGCTCGTGCAAAGGAACTGGCAGCTGCCGGCCACATAATCGCCCTTTGGCGTGTACCGGATGCTTGGTCTAACTACGGCCTGTGGCGCGCCACTGATGAGTTTGAACTAACTAAGTTGCTAGACAGTCTTCCGCTTCGGCCATTCATGACCGTGAGGATACAATGCCTGGCCCCGCATCCAAACGACCCCCGAAGCGACGGGTGAGATACAACTACAAGTCCTAGGCTGTCCAAGCCAGTGCCATCCGTAATCGCGTGCACGCCTTCAGCTGCAAAGCCAATCCCGGGGCCGGGGAAGACCAACGTGAACGGCGCGGTTAAGAATCAATAATGAAAGTAGGCTCCATTTAGTGACTAATACTGTCGAGAGGCTTTCTGGCACCCAGAACCTCGCAAACCATCGCATCGAAGAACTTGTCTTTCCGGCCGGCTTTGTGTTTGGGCTGTCCAGTTCGTGCAACCAAACAGAGGGCGCCGTCACGCAAGGTGGGAAGGGAGTCTCGATTTGGGACACCTTTACCCAAAAGCCCGGGGCCATCGTGGATGGAAGTACGCAGGAACGCGCGATCGACCACTACAACCGCTTTGATAGCGACTTTGACATGCTTGCAGCGATCGGCCCGGACACCTATCGACCCTCCATAGCATGGTCCCGAGTTGACCCCTTAGGCGACGGCGTTTGGAATGAAGAAGCCCTGACCTACTATTCCGACGTTATCGATAAGTTGATAGCGATCGGCGTGGATCCTTGGGTCACGCTCTACCACTGGGACATGCCGCAGGCTCTCCAGGACCGAGGGGGGTGGGAATCCCGGGAAACCGTTCAGCGGTTCACGGATTATGCGCTAAAGGTCCAAGACAGGCTGGGCGATCGTGTAAAACGATGGACGACTTTTGAGGAGCCCTCCTGCGTGGCGCTATTCGGCTACGGCTCCGGAAAGCATGCGCCGGGAATCACCAGCCCCACTTCGGCCCTAAGGGCCGCCCATCACGTCCTCCTCGCTCATGGGAATGCCACTAAGGCGATGAAGGCCGCCCGCCCCGATAACGAAGTCGGCATCGCGCTGGTCCTGACTCCCATCGATGCTGCGTCCACCTCAAGCAAAGACCTGGATGCCGCACGCCGCGCCGATCTTGTGATCAATCGTTTCTTCATCGAGCCGATACTGACCGGCGGTTACGCCGATGACGCGGTGGCGCTGATCCAGCGCTACACGGACGCGTCGCACATACAGCCAGGGGATGCCGAGCTGATCGCCACCCCCATCGACTTTCTCGGTGTGAACTACTACTTCCGGGAGTACGCTAAGTGGGATCCCAGCCACTGGAACGCGGTGACGCCCAACATCGGGTGCGAGGATGTCGTCATGGTCAAATCGGGTGCTCCACAAACGCTCTCTGGTTGGGAAATCGATCACCACGGGCTTTACGACGCACTCATGCGAGTCCATCACCTTTATCCGGCCATTCCGATTTACATAACCGAAGCAGGAGCATCATTCGACTACGAAGTTGCCCCTGACGGAGCCGTTCATGATATCAACCGGGTGGAATACCTAGCCAACCAGTTCGCCATGGCACAACACGCAGTTCGGTCGGGCGTAAACCTTCGTGGATTCTGCGTATGGACGTTCATGGACAACTGGGAATGGGCTGCGGGCTGGACCCAACGGTTCGGGCTAGTCCACGTTGACCGAGATAGTCTCGAACGGCGTTACAAAGACAGCGCATACTGGTTCGGAAACCTCATCCGCCACAACACTCCCGCTGAACGGCAAAAGCCTGAAATGGTGCCGACGGCAACACAGGCCGTACCGTAACTCCCATTGCCATTATTTAGACCCAAGACGCGACGGCGTCACGAAATCAGGAAATATGAGTAAACCTCTCGCATTAATTACTGGCGGCGCCTCCGGTATTGGCCTCGCATTTGCGTGCCGGTGGATCCGGGAAGGAGGACGTGCCGCCCTCCTCGATCTCCGTCCCGATGCTGTCACTTCAGCGGTAGAGCAACTCGGCGGACCAGACGTCGCCGTGGGTCGCGCCGCAGACGTTTCCGAGTCCGCTTCCGTGGAAAAAGCAGTCCAGCAGATCGCTGACTCAACTGGAGGTGCGATCGACGCCGTGGTGAACTGCGCTGGCATTGCACGACCGGCGATGGCAGCATCCTCGACCGACAGTGAGTGGTCCGGCCTTGTCGACATACACCTGAACGGCACGATGCGCGTCAACCGTGCAGCATATCCCTTCCTTCTCGAGTCGAAGCGGGCTGCTATCGTCAACCTCTCATCAGTGGCCGCGACGTCCGGGATGCCCGGACGCTCAAGCTACTGCGCAGCCAAGGCCGGCGTCGAAGGTCTGACAAAGGCCTTAGCCGTCGAGTGGGCGGGCGACAAGATCCGCGTGAATGCTGTCGCGCCCGGATACGTGAACTCGGCGATGACGGCTGGCCTCGTCGCGGCAGGGTCACTAAGGCTCGAGCCGGTCCTTACCCGGACTCCAATGAGTCGGCTAGCAGAGCCAGAGGAAATCTCAGCAGCGATCTTCTTCCTTGCCTCCCAGGAATCCTCCTACATCACCGGCCAGACCCTTTACGTTGATGGCGGGATGACCGTGGACGGCAACTGGTACTAAGAAGCAGCGCTGTCAATCCCGCAGACGTCAATGTTGACGGGAGCATTCTCCTACCAGGGTCGTGGTTGCCCCTGTGGTCAAGTCAGTTGTCGATGCCCAAAACGGGGGATTTGGCAGTGCGCTGGCCCCCGAAGGGGCGCTGGGTTTCATCATCGAGCGGCGAGGTTCGATGACCGGTTGCCGGCCTATCAGAAACAGGACAAGCCCGCGCACGGCCTGCTCAGGCCATGGGGGCGCAGCTCCGGTACGTATCGCGGACCGGGAAGCTGCCCCCGGCGATTGCACAGTTCAAGGTTCGACCGACGGTGGAAGGCATTCCCGCCAGGTGCTCTGTGGGACTCTGCCGAGCCAGGAGTTCGCGTGGCAGCTGGTTGAGTTCAGCGCCTCCAGTACCAGGGTGTTCCGGCTGTGGACCCTGGAGTCTTTTTCTTTGGATCGTAGGGCGGAGCACGGAGGTTCTCGTTTCAAGCGCGCCGCCGGGGCGCGGGGGCACGGGGGCATACTCGCCACATTGGCTCACTCTTCGACCGTCACCATCCGTCCAAGGCATTTACTTGGTGGCGCGGGCCGCTCGAGCGCAATGGTTGGGCGAGCGGAGCCACCCGATGAGCCCAATTCTGTGATCCAGTAAGGCCCCGCATTCCGACGTTTCGCGGCTGCCTGTTCTCCCTAGGTAGCGTGCCTAGACCCTTGCCAAAAAAAGATTCCGTGAATCCGCTGTCCGGGAGCTTCCTGCAAGCAGCTCCCGGGCAGCGATTCTCGGTAGCAGGGTCAGAGAGCCGCAGGTGAGAGTATTAAGCTCGGAAGTGGTGCCGTGAAGTGGTGTCGACCGGATCCGATCAGAGAGGTCGCTGTGTCATCGCCTAGGACCCACTGCGCTGTCTTTTGAAGATGATCGACCTTAGAGGGGTCGGAACTGGAGATTACAACGGTGGCTGTAGTGTTGGTGGGAATCTGGATAGTGTAATGGACCAGAGCGCCCCTTATGTTCCACTCGCTCACGATCTCGCCGTGTGGTGAGACGTGGGTGCCTTTTGCCCACGTTAGGCCCGGCCCTGGTGTGGGTGAAATAGCAAATTCGCGCATGCCACCTGCACCCTCGACGGTATTGATGCCGGCCACGCCCCGGAACAGCCACTCAACGGCACTGCCGAGCACCACGAGGCTGAAGGCGTTCATTACCGGTGTCGGAATGCTCCCGTCCTCGGCAACCGTGTTCCAACGTTCCCAGATTGATGTTGCTCCGCGGCTGACACTGTACAACCAGGATGGATAGCGGCGGTCCAGCATCAGTCTGTAGGCAGTCTCGGTGAGACCTGCTTGCTGTAGCGCGGGGAGAATGAATCCCACGCCGGCGAATCCCACCCGCACGTGGTTGTCCTCGCGGATTACGCTATTCTGAAACCTCTTGGCGACAGCCATTCGGCGTTGGGGCGGCACGAGCCCCATCCGGAACGCCATAGCGTAAACCGTTTGAGTGTCCCCTTCGATCAGGCCGTCTTCGCTGATGAACTCGGTTGCAAAGGCGTTGGCGATCTTCTCAGCCAAAGCGCCATAGCGCTTGCCCTCATCCCCACGGCCGGTGACTGATGCCATTTCCGACATCAGGCGCGCGCACCAGTACCAGTATGCAGTGGCAAGGACCGGCGGGGGAGTGAAGTCTTTATCGCCGGGCACCAGCCAGTCATTAAAGTTCTTATTCAGGCGGTTCCGGCGAACATGGTCTGGATTGGCTCCGTGGATTGAGTCCATCCACGCACTCATCGCCGCCCACATCTTCTCGATAACCCTCAGATCTCCGTAGAACCGATACATGGTCCACGGCAAAATGATCCCTCCATCGCCCCATCCTGGGGCCGCCTCCGAAGGGTACGGCGTGGGCGCAGCGTCGGTGAACAACCCGCCGATTCCTTCAGCTGCATCGAGGATGTCATCAGTCCATTTACTGTAGAACGCGGCCTGGTCGCGTAGATACATTGCAGTTGCTGAGGCGATCTGAACGTCACCGAGATAGGCCATTCGCTCATCACGGGCCGGTTCGCACGTAGGGATGCTCATGCTGTTAGACCTAAGGCTGCGGTCGGCATTCTCGACCAAGGTAGTGAGGTCCGGCTCAGAGCACTCGAAATAACCCATGCGGCTGTTATCTGTGTGGAACTGCAAGGCAACGACATCGGCATCTGCCACGTCGCCATCGAGGCCGATAATTTCGACAAACTGGAAGCCGTGCTGAGTGAACAACGGCCGGTACCGCTGACGGCC
Organism: Pseudarthrobacter sp. R1; assembly: GCF_024494415.1. Taxonomy (NCBI): domain Bacteria; kingdom Bacillati; phylum Actinomycetota; class Actinomycetes; order Micrococcales; family Micrococcaceae; genus Pseudarthrobacter; species Pseudarthrobacter sp. R1. The sequence goes on from NZ_JAMKFI010000009.1 coordinate 116,580, forward strand.
GCCCCGCAGAATGACGACATCGGTCGAAGACGCGGTGTGGAGGTTCTCAACATATGCTGAGTCTCCGGCCAACCATTCACCGTGCTTCAGGCTCACCGTCGAACCAGCCTCGCCATTGAGCGTTAGCTCCGTCACTCCCGAAATGTACTCTCCAAAGTCGAGGACCCAGTTCCCGGCTTCATTTTTCCAAGAACGCTTCGGTACGAGCTTTCTGGTCACTCGGATAGGCGGAGACGGTTCCGCGACCAGCGGGACGGAGCGTTGCTCCGCGACGACCATCGCGGGGTACCAGGAGGAATCATCGAAGTCCGTCCTGTCCCAGCCAGGCAACTCGTTAGCCGAGACGTACCTTTCGCCCTGGTAGATGTCGGACCAAGCTCGGGGTCCACGGGAGCATTTCCAGAGATCATCAGTGCAGACCCGCTGCACGCGCCCATCGGCATGCTCGATGCGCAACTCCACCAGCAACTCGGGTGTGCTGCCGTAGTGACCGCCCGGACGCTTCTGGTCATATCCCAGCATTCCTGCGTACCAGCCCTCACCGAGCAACGCTCCAAGAACGTTGCTGCCGGCTTTGAGATGTTCGGTGACATCGAATGCCTGGTACTGATGCCGACGATCGTAATCGGTCCAACCCGGCGCCAGCTCGTGATCGCCGACCCGCTGTCCATTAATCGATAGTTGATAGACGCCGCGCGCCGTTGCATACACCGTGGCGCGGGAATATTGGCCACTAATTTCGAATGGGCGCCGCAGATGCATCGTAGGCGCCATCAGCATCCAATTTTGCCTGCTATACGTAGGTCCACCCTGAGGAACGACCCGTGTTTGCAGCTTGGTATGAATCCACTGGGCCGACCAGTTTTCGTTGGCGAGGAAACCTGCTCGCCACACTGACTCCTTGCTCCACTGAGATACGACGCCGTCCTTGTCCCAAGAACGCACCCGCCATCGCAAGTCCTGCAAAGGCCGCGGAGCAGGGCCACCATACGGTATTTCGGTGGTCTCGCCAGAGGAGACCCGGCCTGTATTCCAGAGCATTTCGTCCCAGCTCTGCGAGGCGTCAATCACAGCGATTTCGTACGCCGTTTGTCGCTGCTCCGGTTCACTGGACTCCACCCGCCAACTGAACCTTGGCGCAAGTTCGTCTAGAACTATGGGCCCCTTCAAGTGTTCGCATCGAAGATCAAGCACTGTGAGCATAGTATTTCCAATCCGCTAAATGGGACCCGCCGAGGGGTCCGCGCGCACGCATTTTAGAACCGGATTTACCGGACCTACGCGCAGAAACGACGCGCCGCCAGCCCGTCGCTGGTCATTGTCATATGAATTGTATTTCAAATGAAAGTAAGCATCTAGCCTACAACCTTGTCGTCACTGGGGCAGCAGGGCTGGTTCGCCCGCTTCCGTTTCAGGAGTCGGGACCGGGAAATGATGCTGGATAAAGGAAATAACCTGCTCTCGCAACTCGTCATCCTCTGGGGTTGCCCCGCCGAAACCGCCATGCGGTCTCGCTTCAAAGACGTGCAGCTCTGCGGCTGCACCAGCTGCGAGAAGCCGGCGGTGCATGCGTACTGAGTTGGAAAGAAAGAGATCTCTCGTTCCCGTGTGGATAAGCGTTGAGGGAAACCCGGCAAGGTTGCCAAATAGCGGCGACAGGTATGGCTCTGACAGATCGTTGCCGTTCGCGTACAGAAGGTTAATGGATTGAGTGCTCTGCAGCGTAGTGTCCGCGTATTTGTTGACCTGGAAAGAGTCTCCGGATTCAGTCAAGTCCACTTCTGGAGTCCCAAGGACGAGAGCGCGGGGCATGGGCAGCCCCTCATCCTTGGCTCGAAGGAGCAGGGCAGCCGCGAGGTTCCCGCCTGCCGATGTGCCCGAAACCAGAATGTTTTCCGCTCCCCGCGCTTCAACGAGCTCCCGGTACACCGTCAGGGCGTCATCCAGTGCGGCCGGGTACGGGTGAATGGGGGGCATTCTGTAGTCGACGCTCCACGTCTCCATCCCATAGGAGAGGGCCGTAAAGGCGCCGAGGCGACGGCAAACTTCTCCGCCCATGAACATCAGGGCCCCGGGATGCAGGTCCAAGCAGACCGCGTCGCCTGTGCTACGGCCTGTGGGCAGGGACACGAAGACCTGCACTCCTTGAATGTCCCGGCGGTCCTCAGGCAGTGGGCTCTCAGGGAAACGAGCGAGGAAACTCTCATCCAATGCAGCAACGAGTTGCTGCCAAGAGTCGCTGTCCATGGTCTCAAGGGGTTCGGAGGTTGCTGCTGGTGCCGCAAGGAAGGCCCTGGCCTGCTCGCTGACGCTCAAAGGTGGTACGTAGTTGGGCTGGATTTGGCTCGTCATTGGGCTTCAGTCCTTACTTAATTGAGTACACATCATCATGACGTGGTGAAAATAGATCGACTTCAGTCGGGGGTTGATGTTCCGAGGGCGCGCTTGAGGATCTTGATGACCTCATTTTGCGTACTGTCAAAGCGCTGAGCTGGCAACGAGACAGTAATGCATGCTACGACGGTGTCGCCGCGCCAGATTGGTGCGCTTACGCACTTCACACCGATCTCGAATTCTTCTCTGTCAAAGGACAGGCCCCGCTCGCGAATGTCCTCGAATTCGCGGAATAGGTCCGACTTCTTGGTGATGGTATGAGGAGTTCGCCTCCTCAACCGCAACCGGTCTACGATCGACCGCTGTTCCTCGCTCTGCATGAAGGCCATGAGCAGTTTGCCGCTAGCGCGGGCATGGATATCTTCGGCGTAACCCTCACTAAGCCCGACGACGCGGACCGAGTGGGCGCCATCTACCCTGTCAAGCACCCGAACGCTGTTATTGCTCCAGACCCCCAGGTACGCCGTTTCCCCTGTCTCCCCTGCGACAGCGTGGAGAATGTCGCGATACTCACGTGGGACCGTGTCAAGCCGCATATAGGCCTCCGCAAGAGTTGCGGCGCGGGGGCCGAGGCGGTAAACGCGCGAGGCTTCCTTGGATAGCAAGCCGTCGGCCCACAGCGTCGTCAGTAGATGGTAGGTCGTTGCGAGAGACAGCCCGAAGCGGTCGGCAAGTTCTCGGGCCGTCAGACCCTCTGTGCTTTCCGCCACTTCAATCAAAAGGGACATGGCGCGACTCACTGATTGAATGCGCGTCTGGCTGCGCGGTTCATCCTCGCCGAAATCCGTCATAAGATAATAGTAGCGGTTCACCATATGAAAATATATGCCAGCCATAACTGCACGCCAGGAACACGTGTAGAAGAGTATGAGGGCCGGTACACCCCGCTCAGACTGCGCCGGCTGTCTCGGCAGGATTACCCCTCCAGCCAGCACCTTCGGGCAATGGGGAGTGCGTAGAACTTCACATGATGAAATACGAAGCAATATTCTGCTTGCAGCAAGTTTGACCCGTCGTGACAATGCCGTTCGAGAGGATCCTCACCCGTGAAAAAGACCGAAACCGACAACTTGCCTCATCGCCAATTCCACAGCCCTCCTGTTGGTCCGGGAGCGTAGCTGTGAGCTCGCGTGCCGGAGCAGTGGAAATGAGGGAGGGCCTCCGAACTGTCGCGTCCGGATTTCATTTCTTGGAGGCCCCGCGATGGCATCAGGGATCTCTCTACGCCTCTGATATGCACGGCCAGAAGGTTCTTCGATTTAGCCATGGCGGCGGTTTCGATGTGGTCTGCGACGTGCCTGCCCGTCCTTCTGGATTGGCCTGGACCGGGCAGGGAGACCTCCTCATCTCATCCATGGCTGATCAGCTCATTCTGCGGCTTCGGGCAGGCACGCTTGAGCCGTTCGCGGACTTAACGGAAGCTGTCCCTGGCGATCTCAATGACATGATCTCTGACCGTCGGGGCGGGCTGTATATAGGGAACTTCGGCTTCCGGGCCGGCGAAGCCATGAAACCGACCGTTCTTGTCCACGTGAACGGCAGCGGAGAAACCAGGTGCGTGGCAGAAGGCCTTGGTTTCCCCAACGGCATGGCTATTACTCCGGACGGTCGCAATCTCTTGGTTGCAGAGACGTTTTCATTCCGAATAAGCGCTTTTGAAATTCGGCCTGATGGTTCCCTTTCCACCCGACGTGATTGGGCCGCCTTCAGCCCAGCACCGGTCGAACTTGATCCAGCCGCCGCTATGAAGGGCGACGTGCCGCTCCCGGACGGTATATGTCTGGACGCCGAAGGTGCGCTGTGGATTGCGGATGCTGGAGGCGACGGCGTGATCAGGGTCGCTCCCGGTGGCAAGATTCTCGATCGCATCCTCACCCCAGGGTTATCCGTGTTTGCCGTGGAACTTGGCGGCAGGGCCCGGAAGACGCTCTACATGTGTGCGGCACCGAAGATGGGGACGGTTGACTTCGAGACCGAGCGAGCGGGACGTCTTCTTGCCTGTGAGATATCAGTTCCCGGTGTATGACGCCGTTCAGCAATGGAACCGGGCAGTTTGCTGCCCGCCGAAAGAGGGAAGGCCTTGTGCTTGTTACTGGCTGGACTGCAACGAAGCGGAGGATTTCCGCGCCTCAGCAAAGCGCGCGCACTCATTTCTGGGGTCGAAGAAAGCGACGGATCGATCGTACTCGCCCATTCATAACTAAATTGGTTGGGTAGCTCCGGTCGCTCCACCAGTGGGTTGGAGCCGTCGGGTCCCCTTTTTATCCGCAACTCATTGTGCAGTCTGCAGGAAAGGTAGTCTTGAACGGTGACATGAAGCGCCGCTACGCCTTGTTCGCATTGTTTGCCGTACCCGGCTTGAGCATATCCTCATGGGTGACACGGACTCCCGCCATACGCGACCTCATTGGAGCGTCTACGGCTGAAATGGGACTTGTGCTCTTCGGCCTGTCGGTCGGATCGATGATGGGCGTACTGGCATCAGGGCCCCTGGTTGCGAGGCTGGGCACGAAGCCGGTGGTTGTGGGTGGAATGTTGGGCATCGTGGTCAGCAGCCCCACAATCGGGCTAGGAGCAGAAACGTCTTCTGCATTGATCGTCGGCGTGGGCCTATTTCTCTTTGGCCTGGGCATGGGTGTCAGCGAAATTGCGATGAATGTGGAGGGAGCGGATGTCGAAGATGTCCTAAAAATCCCTACGCTTCCACCAATGCATGGCTTCTTCAGCCTAGGAACGCTTGTTGGGGCAACCGCCGGCATGGTCCTGACGGTGGTGAATCTCCCCGTCGCAGTTCATCTCTTGTCTGTCGGAATTCTCAGTGGAGCGATTTTCGCGATATCTATTCGGCGGTTGCCTTCAGGGATCGGGCGTCGCCAGGGACCTCGGACGGGAAAGAAGACTTCCGAGGAAGCTGCCTGGAAGGATCCAAAGCTCTTATTGATAGGATTTATTGTCCTGGCAATGGCTTTCTCCGAAGGGACTGCGAACGACTGGCTTCCATTGCTAATGGTTGATGGGCATGGCTTTGCTCCAGGCTCCGGAGCAGCTGTCTATATGATATTTGCCGGCGCGATGACCGCGGGTAGATTCTTGGGTACACCGGTGCTGGCTAGGTGGGGAGCCAGGTCCAGCATCTGCGGAAGTGCTGTTCTCGGAAGTGCAGGTCTTACATTGGTTATTGTCCCGGACAGTCAAGTATTTGCTGTCACTGGCGTCATTCTGTGGGGACTCGGCGCCGCCTTGGGGTTTCCGGTTGCAATTTCGGCAGCAGGCAGTTCCGGTGCTAACCCAACTGCTCGGGTAGCCTTGGTTTCCACTGTTGGCTACCTCGCATTCCTGGTTGGGCCGCCAGTACTGGGAACTTTGGGGGAGCACTACGGCCTCCGGCTCGCCATGCTTGCAGTCCTGACGTTACTCGTAGTTACTGCCCTAGCTTCTTCTGCCTTGAAAATGCGGGAGCCAACTGTCGTCCCGAAGCGTGAGCACGCACGCTAAAGGGATTGCCCCTAAACTTTCATCGGTTTAGTCGCATCTAACTGAACTTGGTAAGTTCAAGCCCAGATAAGCAGGAAGCTCAACTTCCAAGAACGCCGTCTTCAACGACTCCGCGATATTCCCGTCGCCGGGCCGGTGGACGTGTTCTGGTCCAAGTACCGCTGGTGCTGCGAGGAAGTCGGTGCGACCGGCGGTCGTTCTTTGAATCTACCCCGCCAGGTGCCGCGTCGTGCCCGCTTCATGGCCAGGCTGAGGGACCAGCTCGTGGACGACGTCATCCGCTCGGGCCGGGCCGTGTCGGAGACCGCCGCCGGGTTCGCCATGCCCTGGTGGATGGTCCGCGCCGCCGTCACCGAAGCGTACCTGCTGAAGCTGTCCGACGTGGACCAACTCAGCCCGCGGATGCTGGGCATTGACGAGCGCCGGTTCCGGTCCGTGCGCTACTTCCAGGACCCGTCAACAAAGGCGTGGACCCGGTTCGAACCATGGATGACAATCATCGTCGACTTGGACACCGGACAAGTCCTCAGCGTCGTCGACGGCCGCGACCACATGGGCGTCGGAGACTGGCTGTTCGCCCGGCCGCTGGAATGGCTCCTGGCTGTGCAGGTCGTCGCGATTGACCCCTCCGCGGCATTCAGAAAAGCCTTGCGAATGTGGCTTCCCCGCACCGCGGTCGCCGTCGATCACTTCCACCTGATCTCCCTGGCCAACCAGGCATGACAGAGACCAGGCACAACCTCTCCCAACAGGTCAAGGGCCGCCGCGGTAGGGCCATCGACAAGGCCTGGGCGCACCCGATGCTCCTGCCGCGCGGCGGCGACACCCTCAGCTGCCGGGCCGCCCTCCGACTCGAGGAAGTGTTCGCCCTGGAGGATCCGACCGGCACCCTCCAGGTCGTCTGGAAAGTCAAGGAACAACTCCGAGCCCTGCTCCGCACCCGCTCCCTTGACGACGCTGCGGCGGCAACGAAGGTACTCGAGGAGCTGGTCACAGCAGCCGCACGGGCCGGAAACCAACAGTTTCTACCGCACTGTCTGCAGATGGTGGAAAGAGATGGAGGTGCTGATCATCACCGGCGCCACGACAGGCAAGGGCGAGGCCAACAACACCGCGATCAAGAACATCAAACGCACTGCGCGAGGCTACCGCAACCCGGCCAATTACAAATCGGTATTCTCTTGAGAAGTGCCGTCCGGACGGCGGCCTGTCGCTCACTCCAGGGATCCGCTTCCCCATGAACCGTGAAGAGCCCCGTAACTCGCCTATCGCACCTATTACAAGCTTTCTTGAATGACCATTAGAACCCCGGATTTGTCATCCAAGCGGCGGACTATCCGATTGGGCCCATTCACCTCGATCAAGTGTTCACCTTGGCGGGGCAGTTCGCGAGCGAGTGCGGCGCCGAATGATCCTGTGCTCTCCACTCCGACGGGTGGATGCCCAGCAGTAGCCGATCCTTGCAGGGCCCCGCCGGTGGTTCACGCGCACGGCGATAGCGGCCGCATCCGGTAACTAAATGAGGCTGGGCTCAGCCCCGGGTGTACGACTCCGCTTGCCTTAACGCGCTGTTTCGTTAGCACCTGAATGGGATAGCACTTGTCGTCGTGCCTCATCGATTGTGGCGAGAATCGAGAGTGTCTCCGTGTGGTTGTGAAGAGGAGACTCGCGACGGCCTTCCCCTACAAACTTCGCAAGCGCTGTAGCCTCCCAGGACAGTCCGTCGTACATTGACAGTCCTGTAGGATCCTTCCATTCGATCCGCTCTCCGCCGTAGACGAGCGGGCCGGAGAGGGTGAACGAAGCCGGTGTGAAGAAGGGCTGGCCTATGTCGATCCGCGCGTCTTCCCCGGCGATTGTCGCTCGAATTGGCGTGCTAGTGAGCATACTTGCTGTGAGTGATGCTTGTGCCCCGTTTGGGTGGTTGAGAATCATGGTCGCGTGGGAGTCGACTCCTGTCGAGGTGACACCGCCTCTCGCGACGATCTCCTCCGGCTCGCCGAGCATCTCTGAGCTAAGTGCGATCGGGTAGATTCCAATGTCCCCAATTGCGCCGCCCCCCAATTCACGCTTCCACAGCCGGCTTGTGCCATCCCGGGATATGGCCTGTCCGTGATCCGCGATCACGAGTTCAAGGTCGCCCAGGACGCCGTCCCGAACCAACCGGCGGATGACGTCACTCTGAGGAAGATAACGTGTCCACATCGCTTCCATCAGAAAAACGCCGGCATCGCGTGCCGCGTCAGTGAGGGCTCGGCCTTCTGCCTCGGTCATCGCAAGTGGCTTTTCTATCAGAACGTGTTTTCCTGCAGTGATAGCCAACAGCCCGAGACGAAGATGCTCCGATTGAGGCGCTGCCACGTAAACGACATCGATGTCTTTACGGGTGACGAGGTCTTCATACGAACCGACTGCGCAAGGCAGGCCTAGCTGAGATGCAAATGCCTCGGCCCGTTCCAGGGACCTGGATCCGACGGCTACGAAGCACTGGTTGGTGAAGCGCATGGTCGCTGTCACAAAGGCGGAGGCTATGTGGCCAGAGCCGATTACGCCCCATCGAAGGGATGGAGCGGACTCCCGAGTGAAGATGTTCGGCAAGGGGAGAGACTTTGGCAGCGACAATTGAAGACAACTTTCATTCAGGTCCGTTTGCTGGGCGTCTTGGCAATGAGGTGGAGGAGCCACTTATTTGACTGGGTCTGGGGACAACCCTGTGTCAAGACCAGGCTCAGGGTTGCCGGCGGGGCCGGTTCATCCGGCCAAAGAGATAGGCCGAAGTGACGGCCGCAAGTGGATCGATCGGAGGCAAGTTGGAATTCTCATCTCGACTCCGTTGTCGCTTGGTAGGGAGGGTAGTTCTTTCAAATTATTAAAGCTGTACTAATACTATGCGTTAAGCGAACATAACATGCGCTTCTCATCGGAGCAATACATTCATATAGTAATAGTGCTACGAGTCATATGAAATAGTTTGATTATGAATCCTAGCCACTCGCAAAGCGTGACCGCGCCGTCTGGACACTCAGCCATACGAGACCGGCGGGGAAGCACCCTGGTAATCAACCTCCTTCTCGTGTCCACATTCGTGGTGTTCCTCAACGAGACCATTCTTGGCGTCGCAATGCCCCACCTGATGGCGGACTTGGCCGTCGCTGCTGTGGCTGCGCAATGGCTGACAACCGCATTCCTGCTCACCATGGCAATTGTCATCCCCGTAACGGGCTTTCTGCTTCAGCGGCTGCACACACGGCAGGTCTTCCTGTCGGCCATGACACTTTTTTGTCTCGGCACGCTAATCGGCAGCCTGGCGCAGAGCTTTGAAGTACTGCTCATAGCCCGAATCGTCCAAGCTGCCGGCACAGCCGTGATGATGCCGCTCCTGATGACCACGGTACTGAACCTGGTTCCCATCGAGAAGCGGGGTCGCACAATGGGATACATCGCGATCGTGATGTCCGTTTCGCCCGCTATCGGACCCACGATCTCGGGCCTAGTCCTGTCGATCCTGCCGTGGCGGTTCCTCTTCATTGTCGTCCTGCCGGTCGCCTTCAGCGCGCTGGCGTTGGGTGCGGCCAAGCTCCCGAACGTCACTACTCCCAAACGAATCCGCATCGACGTCACCTCAGTACTACTATCGGCTGTGGCCTTCGGCGGGCTGGTCTTTGGACTAAGTGGACTCGGTGGGCATTCCTCTTCTGGCACCCCGGCGTTGGCGTCTATTGCCGCAGGTATCGTCTTTCTTGGCATCTTCATTGCCCGCCAGGTGGTGCTGCAAGGATCGGACGAGGCCCTGCTTGACCTCCGGGCTTTCCGTTCAGGCACCTTCGCTATAGCCGTCGCCATGATCGCCATGATCATGATGGTTTTGTTCGGCACCCTGATCCTGCTCCCGATCTTCATGCAAACCGTACTGGGCCTTAGTACGCTCTCCAGCGGGCTACTGCTCCTGCCGGGAGGTCTGGCGATGGGCCTGTTGGGATCGGTGTCCGGGCGACTCTTTGACCGGTTTGGCCCAAGGCCCTTATTAGTCCCGGGAACAGTCATCCTCGGCGGGGCACTGTGGGCATTGTCGTCGGTCAGCGAAGTCACCTCGTGGCGGTTATTGCTCGCCATGCACATTGCTTTCAGCATCGGGCTGGCGGTGATACTCACACCGCTCTTCAGCGCAGGTTTGGGGTCCCTTTCACGCTCACAGTATTCGCACGGCAGTGCCGTACTCGGCACCATTCAGCAAATTGCCGGCGCCGCTGGAACTGCATTATTCATCGCAGTCATGACTGGAGTAACGGACGCCCAGACATCCGCTAGCGCTGGGGCGACGGCGGCTGGCGCACGTGCAGCCTTTGCATGCGGGGCCATTATCGTTTTGCCCGCAATAGTGGGAGCCTTCTTCGTACGAAAACCCAAGTAACACGAGGCCTGATGGCGTCCACCACAAAAACGACATGGACCCGCCTCTCGCGGAGGCGGGTCCATAGGGGCATCACCAGGAGGTGAAACCCGCGTCAGCCAGAATGACCTGACCCGTGACCGAGCTCGAGGCATCGGATCCCAGGAATGCGATGACACGTCCAATTTCATCTGGTTCGATCAGTCTCTGCTGCGGAACCTGACTTAACCATTGCTCCATAATGGCCGGCGACGCACTCCCCACAGATCGGAGGAGCTCGGTATTGGTATAGCCCGGAGCCACTGCATTTATCCGCACACCCCTTGGCGCCCATTCGGCCGCCAGAATCTTTGCCATATGGGCAACGCCCGCCTTGGAGACATCGTATGCCACATGGTGCTCTGGGCGGCTGGCGCGGAAGGCAGCGATGGATGAGACATTAATAATGGACCCTGACCCCCGCTCGCACATGTGCCGGGCTGCTTCTCTGGCCCCATAGAAGGTGCCCGTCAGGTCGACCGAAAGAGTTCGTTGCCAGACTTCGTCGGTCAGATCCAGAGCAAGGGAATCCTCCGCGATCCCCGCATTGTTAACCCAGATGTCAATGCCGCCGAATTGATCAGCCACCTGCTCCACTACACTGCGGACCGAGCTGCTGTCCGTCACATCGATTCTGACCGCGGCGGAGTCACCTCCTAGTGATTTCACTAGAGACTGGGCGGTCTCGTAGTTGATGTCCGCGATGACCACCCGAGCGCCCTCATCGGCGAGGACGCGTGCAGTTGCAGCTCCAATGCCTTGCGCTCCACCTGTGATGACAGCACATTTACCGCCTATGTCCAACATGTGAATCCTTCTCCATTCGCGCTGATCTCGTGTCAATACCGACACGACGAGACGTAACTTACACTATTTGAAGCCTATTTCACGGCGAAGGCAATGGTGCGAAGCATATTCCCGGGTCCGCTCCCTGTGGACCCCGGGGATATCGGGGAGTCAGCATCAATGGCTGCGCGGTTCGCAGAGGCCCGCCAAAACCACAAGAATGATAGGGGCCCTGAATCGACTCGGCATCCGCTCCAAGCGGTAGGGGTCCCGCCTTCGCGGACGGGCACGGTCCTCGCTCCGGCGTTCGCACCCGCGGCAGCGGACTGCCATAGTGCGTGGCCATTGTGAGATCATCGAGTTTCGTCATAGAATGAAATCCACTTTCACCATTTAGCGTAATCAGCTGTTCATGAAACAGGAGGGTCAGAGTTGACCGTACATACGATGAGCGAAGGGCACGGATTCCTTGAGGCTCCCCGTTGGCATGAGGGCATGCTGTATGCATCGGACTTCTTCGCCCAAGCGGTGCTGAGATTCGACCAGACTGGAACCCCAAGCGTAGTGTGCAAGGTTCCCGGACAGCCGTCAGGACTTGGATGGGGCCCAGACGGCTGCCTGCTGGTCGTATCGATGCTCGACCGCAGGCTCTGGAAGTTCGATGGTGACAACCTGCGTGAGATTGCAGACCTCAATGGTCTCGCGCCCTGGCACGCCAACGACATGGCGGTGGACAATACCGGGCGCTGCTACATTGGAAATTTCGGTTGGGACGAGTCCAAACACGATGCAATTGAGTCCACGGTTCTGATCAGAGTCGATCCCGACGGTACAGCAACTGCGGCTGCTGAGGACCTCGTATTCCCCAACGGCATTGTCATCTCTCCCGACGGAGCCACATTGTTGGTCGCTGAGACGTTCGCGGGGAGGATCACCGCGTTTGATCGGGGCGCCGACGGAACTCTTCACAATCGTCGGGTCTGGGCAGATTTCAGTGGCGGCAAGACCTTCGCAACAGTTAGCGCAGCACTTGCGTCCGGTGCATGCCTTCCAGACGGGATCGCACTGGCGGACGATGGCACGCTCTGGGTGGCCGATGCGGCAAGGCAGGGTGCACTGCGGGTCAGAGAAGGCGGAGCTGTAGTGGAGACCATACCACTCGGGAAACAAACAGCCTTCTCAGTCGCCGTAGGAGGTGCTGACAGAGACCGGCTGTTTCTGTGTGCCGGGAAGCCCTACGGAAGCGGCGACCCAAGCCTTGAGTGGGAATCGCGGTTGCTGTGGACCGAAACGAGCAGCCGATGATGCAGACAGATCTTTCCAGGAGATCAATTAGCGCGGCGCAGCAGGCGACCAGGGCCCAAGATGGCGTACGTAAGGCCCACACAGGAGGAAATATGAGGCAGACTGCGATTAAGCGACGCTGGGATCTACCCGAGTTGCCTACGTTGACCATCAAAAGGCGCTCCAACGGTGCGGACCCAGGTGCTGGGCTATTGAAACCGCAAAATGCTGGCGGCCAGGACTCCGCACCTTTGCCGGTAGCCTTGACCTCTAAACCTTCCGAGCCGAAGGTACCCGGGGCATTCTCTACGGCAAGTCTTGAGTTCGATCTTACAGAGCTGCTCAGAGAAATCGACGCAGAACTCTGGAACGAAGCGCTTTTTGCGTCGGTAAAGGCTCATGCCTCGTCAGCTTTCACCAAACATCTAGATCACCCTACAGTGGGAGCCCACGGAGTACATATGCCGGCGCTCACCATCACGCACTCTGGGAATCTCGGCCTGGACTCCTTCGCCCTAGTGGACCCTGACCACTTCATCACCATTGATGTAGGAAAGGTAGCCAGACGGGCTGTTGTGCGCCGACTGTCAGATGAAGGAGAGGGGCTCCAGATCCGCTCGGTCGCTCAAATCTCAATTACCTCTGCTCAGGGGTTCCCGCTGGCCGATATCGCTGCAGGCCTTCATCACCTTCGGTCCCTGGTGCAGGCGAGGCCGCAGGGCCTTATTGGAGGGGAATGATGATTATAGGTCAACTGCATCATGGGATCGTCGTCAGCGACATCGAGAAGTCCATCGGATGGTACTGCGGATCTCTCGGAATGGAGTTGGTCCGTCGGCAACGCCAGCAAAACGACTACACACCAATACTCGTAGGCGTGCCGGAGGCCATCTTAGAAGTGGCCCAACTGAGAATCCCCTCGCCGCTACCCACCGTCTCGACTCACGATATTGAGCTGATCGAGTACATCAAAGCAGGAATCTCGGGTGAACCAGCTCCCGTTAATCAACCAGGTAGCGCTCACCTAGGCTTCTTCGTCACAGATCTCGCCGCCCATTACGAATCTCTCCGGTCGTCTGGCACACAATTCCGCAACCCCCCGACCGCAATAACCGAGGGCGCAAACAAGGGGGGGTGGGCGTGCTACTTCCATGATCCCGACGGGAACACACTCGAATTCATCCAGCCGTCTCCTGAGCGCCTCGCGTCAATGCAGGAATTATTAAATTTGCACCGAAGCTGATGTTCCCATCCGATAGCTCCCAATGACTCTCGGAAACGCCCGCGCCAAAAATGCAACGGCTTTTAATTGCACCAAATGCTCTCGAAGTAGAAGACAATCGAATTTCGCCGCGCCCCTGCTTCATCCCCTCCTTGTCCAGGCAGGGAGCCAGAATCAGGCGCTGGGCTGCTTCCGTCGCTTTTAGCCCGACGAAATGCTCGCGGCCCAGGGTAGACTAAAGGAAAGGAAGGTAGTTTCCCTGAAAAGAAATAGTCGCACCTCGTCGGAGTTCCTTAGCGCACGGGAGCTAACTCCGATGGATGCAGAGGCGAAAAGGGAAATTGAAGTCCTCTTGGCATCGCTCGTTCAAGGTCAAGGCATCGCGTTTATTGAACCGCAGGCTGGCCATGTGCAAAGAGGGATAGTTGACATAGCTGTCCCTAAGTTCGGACTTGTCTGGATTCTAACAGGGTTGGGTGAGCGGAAGCTGCTCGACAGTGCCATCCACACATTTTGGCCGTTGGACAAGTCACCTATGTCCTAATGATGCGGCCAGATGACGCTTCGAATCCGCTTCATGGGCAATAGCAAGTCCCTTATTACATGAACGTGCCAGTGTGCCCTGACAGTCTCGCTTCCTGTGGAGGCTTGCGGTGAAGGCATAGGCCTAGACGGACGAGGTGCGGAGGCACTGAAATTAATTATCAGGGTGGCCTTCTCCGAAGATGTCTCGGCATCTTCAAAGTCATCTCCTTATGCTTCACCAATTGACACCGGCTTCTCAAGGCAATGCCCTGTCGGTGACGGCGACTGGAGTTGCAGATTCACGAAAGTCGAAGTGGCAGCCTCCTGCCGCGGCTTTCACGCAATGCACGCAGTCGGCGTAGAACCTCCACGCCGGGGGATCCAAAATGCTGAGACTGAAAACGGCGAAGTCCCAAGGGGCCCGTGGCACTGCTGGATGAGTGTGTCTAAGCCTTGATCCACCGATGATGGCTGCTGCGCCGACGGCGGTTTAAACACGAAATGCCCGTCTTTTCAGGGAAAATTGGACTTGCGACAGAACAATTTTGCTGAAGAAGAGGAGCATCCCGCAGGGCACCTGCGGGATGCTCCTCTTCTTCAGCAAAATTGTTCTGTCGCAAGTCCAATTTTCCCTGAAAAGACGGGCATTTCGTGTTTAAACCGCCGTCGGCGCAGCAGCCATCATCGGTGGATCAAGGCTTAGCCGGGAGGCGGCCAGTTCGACAGCCACCGAAGCTACCGACCTTCCTGCGCTACCAAGGCGGGTCCGTGCCCCCACCTCTTTAGCAGTCCGGGAAGTCTCTTGGAATAGTCGGATGAGTCGTCCGGTTGCCGTGCCCGCGGCCTGGGGCGTGGCCAGCGCACGCCGGACTTGGCCTGCAATTTCACGTTCACCCACAACGAGGGAATCAAGGCCGCATCCAACAGCAAACAGATGCTCGGCTACTGCTGTACCTTCGCGGTAATCGAAGAGTACTTCCAAATCTTGTAAGGGAAGGCCGGAACAGTAGCTCACAGCCTCGAGTGCGTCCGAGCACGCCTCTGCGGCATCAGATGCAGGCGAAATTTCACAGTAGATTTCGAAGCGATTGCAGGTGGACAGAACGACGCACCCTGACACTGCTGTAGTGGCATCCAACAGCGCTTGAGCAATGTTTGTGGAGACTGCTTGCAGCGTGACGATCGAATCAGGGGGGAAATAGCGGTAGCGCGCCGTGAGCACCACCAGGGGCGGAGCGCTGACCGTGCCTTGAAAGCTCGGGCTCACTGTACTAAACGTTCCTGCCACTGCTGTTCCCCCCACGAGAAATCCATCTGCTGACGCAGTTAGTGAGACCACCTGCTCCAAGACAGCGTCGTACAGCAACCTTTGGAAATTCTTGGCATGTACGACTCTTCAGGACGCCACCAGCGAAGTGCGGATCGAGGTCAGCTCATAAGCAGTCTGCCCCACCGCGGATCCAGCAGTTGTGCGCCCGCTAGCCTGAGGGCGTGCCAGAGCGTGACGGCCACTGAGTCCAGGACAGGCACGCCGGTGCTTTCTTCGATCTCGGCTGTGACGTTCGCGCCGTAGAGGTTGGTGCACAGGTACACCAAAGCGTCGGGGTTAGTGGCTGCAAGATCACGCGAGCCGGGCCGCATCTCGTCGTCGGTCACGCGTGCGAAGGATTCGTTGTCACTCAAGCCCAGGGCACGGTGGTCTACTGTTCCGACGCCTTCCCGCTCGTAGGCGGCGATCACCTGGTGGTTTACATCGTCCGTGTACGGGGTGAACAAACCGATCCGTTTGGTGCCGAAAGTTCTGAAGGCCTCCAGGTAAGCGAGCGTCGACGTGGTGGCCGCAATGCCGGTGGCGTCAGTGATTTCCTGCACCAGCTCCTGGTCGTGCTTAGCCCCCAACCAGGAACCGGAGGTGCCGTTCCAGGCAATAACGTCCACGTCCGCCGTGGCAAGCAGCCGGGCGGCGTCGCGCATAACTGCGGAGTCGAATTGCTTGTTCGAGGAATCGTCCAGGGCAATTCGGGTGACGGGGATCCGGGTGAAGTGGACGGTAACGTCGGTCCGGCCGCCCAGGATCCGGTATGTCTGTGGTTCAAGGCAGGTGTTGGATGACGGAACAATCATGCCGATCCGATGGGGGCGTGTTGGTGAAGGCATCGAAGCTCTCCGTTTCTTTTCTTGGCGCAGGCTAGAGATTTGCCCTAGCCGGGAGGCCGGCAGGGACAGTTGAGTCGTGCCCGTGGAAACCGTTCCGGGCCACAAAACGCCCGACACTCCCGGGATCGTGGAAGCCTTGGCCGTCCAGCACCACACGACCCGCGGAAATTACGACGGCGGGCCAACCGGTGAGTGCCTCCCCTTCGAACGGGGAGAAGTCTGTGCCCATGTGCAGGGCAGCGCCGTCCACCGTGCGTTCCTCGGCGGGGTCGAAGATCACCAGATCAGCGTCGAAGCCTTCCGCGATGCGTCCTTTCCCGGGGACTGCATTGATCCGTGCCGGCTCTGCCGAGAAGACTCCCACGAAGTCCTCCACACTGGCACCGGCAGAGATCATTGCCGTGAAGGTGACCGGCATGCGGGTCTCGACGCCGGGCAGGCCGTGAGGCATGGCCCGGACATCGTCCGTGCGCTCGCGCTTCTGCGACAGGTCGTAGCAGGAATGGTCCGATGACATGGTGTGGATGGCCCCGGAGGCCAGCCGTTCCTTCAGTGCGGCCACCGTTTCGGCGTTGCGCATGGGCGGGCAGCAGGCGAACCACTCAGGAAACTTCGAGCCGTACACGGAATCATCCAGCGTGACGTAGTGCGGGCAGGTTTCGGAGTACGCCTCCTGCCCGCGGGTCCGTGCCTCCGTCACCAGATCCACTGCCCGTGGCGTTGATTGATGGACAAAATAGACCGCCGCCCCCGTGTATTCAGCCATGGCCAGGGTTTCCTTGACGGATACTTCTTCCGCCAGCTCGGGCCGCGTCCGGTGCAGGTGCTCGATACCGATCCGGCCGTCCTGGGCGTGCTGCTCCGTACAGTCGGTGATGATGGGATCGTGCTCGGCGTGGATGTAGGTAAGGCCGTCCAGCCGGACCATTTCGCGCATGACTTTCACTATGGTGTCCCCGTCCGCCATGGTGGTGCCGCGGTTGGTGGTGTACATCTTCACCGAACGCACGCCTTCGGCGGCAAGCTGCTCAAGCTGCCAGGGCACGGTTTCGTCCCAGCTGATCACAGCACCGTGCAGGGCAACGTCGCACCTTGATTCTGTTGCCAGCTCTTTTTTGTGCAGGACGGCTGCGAGGGGGGTTTCCTGCGCATCACGGGGTATGCCGAAGTCGATGATGGTGGTGGTGCCGCCCCACAAGGCTGCTGTGGACGTGGTGCGGTAGTCGTCCAGGGTGCGGAAGCGACCGGTGACCTGTGCCACGTGGCAGTGGCCGTCCACGCCGCCGGGAATCACAAGGCGCCCGCCGGCGTCGATAGTCCGTTCGGCGCGCGGAACGGCTTCCGAGGCGTCGATGAGCTGTGTGACCAGGCCGTCCTGGACCACGATATGGGCATTCTGGCGGCCGAAGCTGTTGACGACGGTGGCGTGGGCAATAACAAGGTCTGGGTGGCGGGACATCGATGTCCTCCTTCTGAAGAAAGCTTGGTGGTTTACGCGGTGGGCACTGCGGACGAGGTGCTGTTCTGGGCGGCTGAGAGGGCGGCGTCGAGGTTTTCACTGAGTCCCTTGCGGCCCTTGACGGGCGGGGCAGCGAAGGCGCCTGCGCGGTGCGGACCGGATTCGAGCCCCACCACGGCCTCTGCCATCCGGATGCCGGCTGAGATTCCGTCCACTACAGGGACGGGAATCTGCCCTTTGAGTTCGCGGGCCAGCCCGGCAAGCGGTGCCCCTGCCAGGATGACGACGTCGGCGCCGTCCTCCGCGACGGCCTGGCGGCTGAGTGCCAGGAGGGTTTCCTTAAAGTCCTGCTGGACCGAGCCGATGGCGTTGAGGGTTTCGTTGATGGACCGGATGGAGGCCAGCCTTCCGAGCAGGCCGAACCGCTCCACGCAGTCGCGGTACCAGGGCTTGATTCGGTCCGAGATGGCGATGATGGAAAAACGGTGGCCCTGCAGTGCGGCGGCGCAGAGTGCTGCCTCCGTGATGCCGATGACCGGAATGCCCGTCAGTTCCTTGAGGGCGGGCATGCCGGGATCGCCGAACGCTGCCACCACCACCCCGTCAACGGGCTCCGTGCCAGGGCGCGTGTGTTCGGCGATGATTTCGGCTACGGCGCCGGCGGCAATGAGGGATTCGAAACGCGTCTCGATGTATTCCATGCCGTGGCCGGCGGTGCGGACCACCAATTCGGTGCCCGGAGCCGCGGAACGGAGGGCCTCGGATTCGATGAGGGCGGTGACATCGTCGCTGATGTTGGGGTTGATGACCAGGAGTCGCATTATTTCTTCCGGTGAAGTTGGGGTTCGGTTTTCTCGAAGTCTTCGGGGAACTGCTCGCGGTATTTGCCGATGTGGGATGCCGATTGTGCGGCGGCACGGTCGGGGTCCCCGGTGGCGATTGCGGTGTACAGCTCGCGGTGTTCCTGGATGAGTTCCGGCAGGTCGCTGACGTGGCGGAAAAGCCAGTGCATGCGGCCCTGGAGGGGTTCCAGTGCCGATTTGAGGAAGTTGTTGTCCGCGATGGAGGTGATCGCGTCGTGGAACTCACTGTTTGAGCGGTGCGCTTCCCGAACGGCGCCCTTCGCGAGGAAGCCCTCGGCGTCGTCGAGCAGCCCTTTCAGGTATGCGAGGTCCTGCTCGGTTGCCCTGACGGCGGCCAGCCGGCAGGCCAGGACTTCCAGGGACTGGCGAACGTCGAAGAGGTCCTCCACGTCTTTGGGGCTCAGCGTGCTGACTTCTGCTCCCCGTGCGCCGCGGTCGCTGATGAGGCCTTCCTGGCGGAGCATGCGGAGTGCTTCGCGGACGGGCAGCCTTGAGACGGAGAATTCCGCTGCCAGGTCACGTTCCACCAGCCGCGTGCCGGGAGCGTAGTGTCCTTCGAAAATCCGGGTGCGAAGTGTGTCCCGGACGGCCTCGCGGAGGGGGCGTTCCTTGTCCTGGGTATCTTCTGCGCTAAGCATGGTGCTCCATTCGGGTTTTCGTGTGACGTCGCTCCCGGCAGCGGGGGCGTGGGTTGTGTGTTGCCTTGGGTGGCCAGCTTAGACAGGAAGCCGCTTGTTGTAGTTCAGGGTCAGGACAGACGCACCCATAATGATCGCGGATCCTACGAAGTACAGCAGGGCCCACGTGTACGAGCCGGTGGCCCCGACGATCAGGCCGACGGCGATGGGAGTGACGAACCCGGAGATGTTGCCGCTGAAGTTCATGGCACCGCCCAGGACGCCCGCATTGGTACGCCCGCCCAGGATGGATGGAATACTCCAGAACAGCCCAACCCAGCGCAGGAAGAACATCACGAGCGATAGCAGGACGACGGCCGTGGTGGGGTCGGGAACCACAGTGACGCCCACGAGACCGCCGATGACCACCAGGCTGGAGATTCCGAGGAGGGTACGCATGACGCGGTTGGCTGAGGCGCCGGAAGCACGCCATTTGTCGGCGATGGTGCCGCCGATGATTTCGCCAACGAATCCTGCCCCGAAGATCACGAAGGTGGACCAGCCGATGGTCTTCAGGTCAAAGCCTTTGTCCTGGGAGAGATAGAGCGGGCCCCAGGTGAGCAGGCCGTAGAACACGCCGTTGAAGCCCAGCCAGCCCAGGCACATGGCCCAGAAGGAGCGGAATTTAAGGTAGGGGAGTAGGGCGCGCTTGCCTTTGCTGCCATCGAGCTCCGCTTCGGCGTCCTCTGCCGCGTGCGAGGCTTCGATGTACGCGGCCTCGGCCTCATTGACGCCGCGGTGGTCGCGGGGATTGTCCCGGACGTACCACCAGACGGCGAGGCCCATGAGGACGGTGGCGGCACCGGCGATCAGGAAGGCCAGGCGCCAGCTGCCGGTGGACGCGATAAGCCCGGCGATGATGATGCCGCCAAGGCCAGCACCAAGGGGTGCTCCGGCGTCCAGGATTGTCGCGCCGCGGCCGCGCTCGGACTTGTGCATCCAAATGGCGTTCAATTTGCCGCCGGCCGGCATGACGCCGGCCTCGGTGACGCCGATGCCCATGCGGGCGATGAACATACTGAGGAATCCGCCTGCCATTCCCGAGGCCGCGGTGGCAGCCCCCCAGCCGACGCAGGACGCGGTCATCACCTTACGGGGTCCGAACCGGTCGATCAGCCAGCCGACGGGGATCTGCATGAGGGCATACGTCCAGAAGAAGGCCGACAGCAGCAAGCCCACAAGTTCGGGGGCGAGATTGAACTCCTTTTGGATGATGGGGAGCGCCACGGAAATGGAACCGCGGTCGATGTAGTTGACGGCAACCAAGACCAGGAGCAACAGGAAGAGCTTCCAACGGACGGTGGTGCGTCGTTGCACGCCATCCTTCTGCGGGTCGTCGGTGGCTACCGGGTTTGAAGTGCCGTCGGTGGCGGCTGTTTCAGTATTGGGAATAGACACAGCTTCTCCTTCACGGGGAAGTTACGGATGGGGAAAGCAGGGACGGGCAAATGTGCGGGTGGGTGCCGGGTGGGACCGCAGACCAGATCTGGTCGCTGGCACTTGAGAGCGAAACCTGGCTGGCCTTGTGGGCGATCCGGAGCGCCAAAGTGAAGCCAGGTTTGGGATCCCGTTTTGGGATCCCAAAATCAGACTAGGAGTGACGCATGCCACTGTCAAGGGCTGTCGACCGTAGGCCGGGGGATGTGGTGAAAATTCCAATTGTGACTGCCTGCGGCGTCGTGGTTGGCGCCGACGCCGCAGGCAGCCCCGCAAGGGGGAGCGCCGGACTAAGCAAGGACAGGGGGAGCGCACCCTACACAGCATTTGTCGGCAGCCGTATAGTTCACACAATGGCGATGAGCATGCTTGCCACGAAGTTCCATGTTCCGGCCCCGCGGCGCCACGCCGTCGCCCGCCCCAGGCTTGTCGATCCTCTGCTCTCGGAAGCACGCGCAGATCGGAAGCTCACTCTGATTTGTGCCCCGGCCGGCTTTGGCAAGACCACGTTGTTGAGCCAGTGGGTGCATCGCGTCCGGGCAGCAGAGCCCGAGGTGCGGGTCGCCTGGTTGTCCCTGGATGATGGCGACAACGACCCTGCACGTTTCTTAACCCATCTCATCGCCGGGATACACGGCGTGGACGCAACCATCGGGTCAGGTGCCAAAGCACTGCTCGACGCTACGCAGGCCGCGGCGGCGGAACCGGTTCTGGTAGCCCTCATCAATGACCTCGCCCAGGTTGGAACCACCTTCATCGTTGTCCTCGACGACTACCATGCAGTCGAAGCGCACCCTGTTCATGACGCCGTAGCGTTCCTGCTCGATCATTCCCCGCCCCAACTGCAACTGGCCATCGCCAGCCGTTCTGACCCCCCGCTTCCTTTGTCCCGTTTGAGGGCGCGGGATCAGATGACTGAACTGCGCGCTGCCGACCTCCGCTTTTCGGCCAAGGAGGCTCAGGCCTTCCTGAATGAGTGCATGGGGCTGGGCCTTTCCGCCGAGCACATTTCCGCCCTCGAGGCCCGGACGGAAGGCTGGGCTGCCGGTTTGCAGCTCGCGGCGCTGTCCCTGCGCGGAAACGCGGACGTGCCAGGCTTCATCGACGCCTTCACCGGCAGCAACCGCTTCATCCTGGATTACCTGGTCGAGGAGGTACTGCAGCACCAGCCCGACGGCGTGCGCAACTTCCTGATGCGCAGTGCCATTCTTGACCGCCTCTCGGGTCCGCTGTGTGACGCGGTCACGGGCCAGGGCGGCAGCAGTGCTGTTCTTGACCACCTGGAGAGGGCGAATTTGTTTGTTGTCCCCTTGGACGACCGGAGACAGTGGTATCGCTACCACCACCTCTTTGCCGAAGTGCTCCGGGCCCGTGTATCCCATGAGGAACCTGACCTCCAGCAGTCGCTGCACCGGCGCGCCAGTGAGTGGTACCAGCACCATGATCTGCTGGAGGACGCCCTGAAGCATGCGCTGGCGGCGGGGGACTTCGAACGGGCGGGGGCCTTGTTGGAGGCGGTGATGCCAGCCATCCGAAAGAGCCGGCAAGATGCAACCCTGCGTGGCTGGTTGAACGCCCTTCCCGACCACATTGTGCGAGCGAACCCTGTGTTGAGCGTATTTTACGCCTGGCTGATGCTCACCTCCGGTGACTTGGACGCCGTCGAACAACGTCTCCAGGATGCTGAACGTGGACTTGCGGAGGCTTCCCGCGACGGGGAACGGACACGTGACCTCCGCACAGGGCTGAAAGCAGGGAGCGAAGAGTTCCGCGCCCTGCCGGTGACCATTGCCGTGTACCGGGCAGCGCTGGCCCAGGCAGTGGGGGATGTGGCAGGGACCGCCGCCCATGCCCGGCGCGCGTTGGTGCTGTGCGGGCCGGACGATCATCTGTCGCGGGCCGCGGCGGCAGGATTCCTCGGGCTGGCCGCGTGGGCCCGCGGTGATCTCGACACGGCGGTGCCCACTTTCGCCGAGGTGGCCCCGAACCTGCGTGCTGCAGGAAATATCGCCGACGAACTCGCCAGCACCATGGTGCTGGCGGACCTGTGGATCGCCAGGGGCAGCCTGACCGAGGCCCGGCGTCTTCTGGAGCAAGCCCTTACTGCCGCGGACTCTGCAGGCATATCCGCTGGTCCGCCAACTGCCGACCTCCATGTGGGAATCAGCGCACTGAACGCTGAGACCGGGGACCTGGCTGCCGCGAAAGAACAGCTGGCAGCAGGGATCGCGCTCGGAGAGGCGGCGTCGCTGCCGGAGAACCGGTATCGCCGCTTCGTGGTGAAGGCACGCCTTGAGTACCTGCGCGGAGATCCTGACCGTGCCATCGGGCTGTTGGAGGAGGCCGAACGGCGTTACCTGCGGGGTTTCTTTCCCGAGGTCCGGCCGATCCTTGCGATCAAGGCGCGGATCTGGATCGGCAAAGGGGCTCTGCGGGAAGCCTGGGACTGGGCCCGGGCACGGAACCTCACCGCCGGTGATGACCTGACCTACCTGCGGGAATTCGAACACCTCACCCTCGCCCGCCTGCTCATCGCCCAACACGAAGCAGACCCACCTAGCGGCTCCCTCGGTGACGCCTTCGAGCTGCTCGAGCGGTTGCTCCAGGCCGCCCAAACCGCCGGCCGGGGTGGCAGCGTCAACGAGATCCTCGTCCTGAAGGCAAGGGCGTCTCAGGTACAGGGCGGTCTCGGTTCGGCGCTCGAGGCCCTGGAACAAGCCCTCAAACGAACCGCAGCCGAAAGCCACGTGCGGCTGTTCCTGGATGAAGGCGAACCCATGATCGCTTTGCTGCGCAGGGCCGCCGTCGAGCATATCTGTCCCAGCTATGTCAGCCACCTGCTCCACGCAGCCAACACCGGGGCAACGGCACCTGCCACGTCTCACGGCACCTACGCGATGCCCGTCCAGCTCAGCGAGCGGGAACTCCAGGTGCTCCGGATGCTCGACTCTTCCCTGAGCGGGCCGGAGGTCGCCCGGCAGTTGTTCGTCTCACTCAACACCCTCAGAACCCATACCCGGCACATCTTCGAAAAGCTCCAGGTGAACAACCGGGCCGAGGCAGTTCGCTGCGCACGTGAGCACGGGCTCCTCTAAACGAAGCAATCCCATGCGAAGATCACCACCCCGGTCACCACAGGTGGTGATGCTGTGTCACCACGCGCATCCGTAGCTTTGGAACCGTCCCCGGCACCCGCCCGGGACCAACCAAAACAAGGAGCGCGGAAATGACCACCACCCCGTCCAAACTCAGCGGAGCTGCCGGCGTCGCCGCCATAACCGCCGGACTGCTGTACGGAGGGATACAGTTCGTCCACCCGGTTGAGGAAGTCGCCAACGTCACCGGCAGCGCCTGGGCCATCGTGCATTACCTGACCGTGGCGATGGGTGTCCTCGGCCTTGCCGGCATCACCGGAATGTACCTCAAGCAGGTGCAAGAGACGGGGCTGCTGGGGCTGTCCGGCTTCCTTCTGCTCGGACTGTTCTATCTCACCGTCATCGCGAACTCGTTCGTGGAGGCATTCGTCCTGCCGCCACTGGCGGAGCAGGCTCCGCACATTGCAACGGACATCCTCGGCATCTTCGGCGGCGCCGCAGCGGATGGGAGCCTGGGCCCCCTGGAGGGCATTAGCACGTTCGCCTTCGCGGTCTACTTCCTTGGCGGCCTGACCTTCGGCGTTGCCGTCTTCCGCGCCCGGGTCCTCGCCCGCTGGGCGGGCATCCTGTTGGCCGTGGGGTCAGTCTCTACCGCTCTGCTTCCGCTGTTTCCCCACGCTCTGGGACGCTTCGCCGCCCTTCCCGTAGGTATTGCCGTGGCGTGGTTGGGCTACTCATTGTGGGTCAGCACCCGCCACACGGGTTCCCCGGCTGCCGGGACCGTCGTCCCGGGGCGTGGCCGCGCTGTGGCCCAATGATGATCAGAAACGAGCACGGACCCGGGCACTACGAGCTCCGGGTGGAAGGGCACCTCGATGATCACTGGGTGGAATGGTTCGAGCGTCTTGAACTAACGCGCGCAAGTGACGGTACAACAGCTTTCTACGGCCCGGTAGCAGACCAGGCCGCACTCCACAGCCTCCTCAACAAGGTCCGTGACCTGGGCATGGTCCTCATCTCAGTACGAATGATCACCCCTCCAGCCGGGCCGGACGACGGTCACTGAAACTTATTCGCCGCACCGCCCTCTTAGATATGAGCCCCAAATGTCTGCAAGAATCAACACACTCCTACCTGCCGTACTCATAAGGACCTTTGCGTTCGCCGGATTCTTCTCAGCAGCCATACTGCTGGTCAACGCGGCAAAAAGGGCAGGAGTCATCCCAACATCACCTTTCACACAGCTCGCCGCGCCGCTTGCTCAAGTCGCCGCCATCGGGCTGGTGATCGGTGCCTATGTGGTGATGTCCCGCCCAGCCGGCGCCCTGGCAACCTCAGGTGCCGTTCTCTCCGTCACCTCACTGGCCGGCCTCGTCGGGGTTGAATTTGTCCTCAACCTCGTCTTTCCCTACATCGGCCAAGACGTGATTGCCGTGCTGCGTGCAGGTCCGCTCGGTATCGCGCTGACGGTTGTATCCATGGTGTTCCTGCTCGGTGCCGTTGTCTTTATGTTCGCGCTGTGGCGCACTTCAAATGTGCCCAAGGCTGTAGTCATTCTTTACACATTGAGTTCAGTTCCCATCGCCCTGCGGACGGTGTTTCCGGAAACTGTGCTGCAGCTGGGCCTGGTTGGTTTGGCAGTGGCCGCCGCTTTCCTTGCCTTCTGGATACTTCGCAATGTCGCTCGGACAACAACAACTGAAGAGGCCGCTAAAGCAACGGCAACAGCTGTTATTGGGACAAGCTAGTCCCGGAGTTGGGCGGTGGCGGTCCTCTTGGGAAGTGGAAGGGGCTGGCTGATCTATTGCCTGGGAGCCGCGATGGAATCACGGCGCACGAGGGGGCAGCTCAGAATGGTCGGGTGAAGTGCCATGAGGGCAAGGTCGGTCTTCCCCTCGACGGCGTCAATCAGGTGCTCGGTGGCCCAGGCACCCATTTCGTAATGAGGCAGGGCCACGGTGGTGAGGCCCGGGTGAAGGTTGGCAGCGATCAGTTCCTGGTCATCGAAGCCGACGATTGAAAGGTCGGCGGGGATGCTGAGCCCCAACTCCGCAGCGGCGCGGTAGGCTCCCATCGCCATCCGGTCGTTGTAGCAGAACAATGCCGTAGGCATGTCAGCGCGGTCCTCGCGTGCCAGGATCCGCCGGGCCGCCTCGTAGCCGCCCTGCACCTCGGAGACCTCGGACTCGACGGGTGCCGCGGCGCCGTCGAGCCCTGCTTCAGCGAGCGTGGCCCGGAAGCCCCGGAGGCGCTCATGGGTTGCGGGAACGTCGTCCGTGTTGTTGAGGAAGCCGATGCGGGTGTGGCCCGCTGCGAGGAGCGCTTCCACTGCCGTGCGTGCACCGCCCTCCTCGTCCGGGACCACGGCTGTGATGTTTCCGCCGGCGGCCACGGAGTCCACCAGGACGGAAGGCACGGTGCCGAGGTTGGCCGGTAGTTCCACGTTGCGGTGATACATCGTGGCGTAGAGAATGCCGTCCACCCGGCGTTCCAGGAGGGCCTCGACGTCGGCCTGCCGGGACGCCAGGCTCGCTGAGCCGGAGGTGTTGATAATCATGAGGTTGTATCCCCGGGCCTTGGCGACCTCGTCCGCGCCGAGGATGATCCGGCCGGCGTGGGCCGTGGTGGCGATATCCTCGCTGACCAGGCCCAGCATGCCGGTGCGCTGGGTGCGCAGGGCCTGGGCAAGGCGGTTGGGTCCATAACCCAGCTCCTCGGCCGCGGACCTGACCTTGTCCCTGGTTTCGGGGCTGATCCGTGCATAGGAAACGTCGTTGAGCACGTGGGAGACAGTTGTCACGGACACGCCGGCGGCAACGGCCACGTCCTTGATGCCGATGTTCTTGTTGCTCATCTGTCTCCCACGTCCTTATGGTTTGTGATGCCCCTGGGGGTCATCTGTAGGCTACTGGCACTTGCCGCGCGGGAAGTACCGCCCGAAACGAACGGCGGCCCCGCACCAAAGGTCGCGCTCGCACACAGCGGCGGATTGCGTTAAGCCACTTGACGCCATGTCAGCTCCGTCACAGTCCGCAGTCTAGGATCGGAAGTGTGGAACTAGCCGGGAGGACGCTTCAGGCGGCCTCGTTGCGGGAGAGCGGGCCGCAGAAACTACTCGAGAGTATGCATCATGGCTTCGAACATTGACCCTGAATCTGACAATGGTGTTGAGGGCGGGCAGCCGGGCGGCGTTCAGTCTGTGGACCGGGCACTCGCGGTGCTGGAAATCCTGGCTCGCGACGGCCATGCAGGCGTCAGCGACATCGCCGAGGAGATGGGCATCCATAAGTCCACGGTCTCGCGCCTCCTCGGCTCGTTGGTGGCCAGGGAAATGGTCCATCAGAACAGCGAGCGCGGAAAGTACCAACTGGGCTTCGGCATCCTGCGTCTGGCCAGTTCCATCCCGGGCAGGCTCAGCCTGGTCCGGGAGGCACGGCCCGTCCTGGAAGGCCTGGCGGACGAGTTCAAGGAAACAGTCAACCTTGCCGTGCTGCGCTCCAACTACGCGGTGAACGTAGACCAGGCAATGGGGCCTTCGACCTTGGCCACGTATGACTGGGTAGGCAACCTGACGCCGCTGCACGCCACCTCGAGCGGGAAGGTCCTGCTTGCCGCGCTGCCGGCCGAAGATCGGGACCGCATCCTGAAGGAGACGGGCCTGCCGGCGCGGACTCCCCGGACCATCACCAACCGCAAGGAACTTGAAAACCAGTTGCTCGCCGTCGCCCGCGCCGGTTATGGTGTGGTGCGCGAGGAATTCGAGATCGGTCTGACGGCGGCCGCCGTTCCCGTCTACAACCACCTGGGTGCCGTGATCGGGGCCATCAGCATCTCAGGCCCGGCTTTCCGCTTTGATCCTGAAGAGATCCCGGGACTGATCGAAGCGCTGAAGCAGGGAGGGCTGCAGGTCAGCGCCAAGATGGGCTACACCGGCCGCTAGGGCATCAGCGTCCACGGGAGGACAGGAAGCTGCCGAACGCCAGGACGCCCCACGCCGGCAGCGCTCAGACGTCCTCTTCGAGCCGGGCGGTGAGGATCCGACTGGCGTTGACCTGCAGGATGCCGAGGGACTCCTGGATAAGAGGTGAGGCGATGCTGCCCCTGCGCACCGCGACCACAATGCGGCGCGTGGGTTTCGCCTTACCGGTGATGCGTAGCCGAACCACGTTTTCGGCGCCATGCAAGGGCGCCAGCCGCGGCAACAGGCCGACGCCCAGCCCCGCACCCACGAACGCGATGTGGGTTTCCCATTCGACGGCTTCATGGGCAATCCGCGGTGTCACCCCGACTGCCGTGAACGCCGCCGTGAAGAGGGAATGGTAGGCGGATCCGGCGGCCTCAGTGATCCAAGGTTCCGATGCCAGCTCTTCGAGCGTCGCTGTTTCCCGTGATGCCAGCGGATGGTCACCGGGAATGATCACGTCCAGTGGATCGTCGAGCAGAACTCTCTGCTCGAAGCGCGGATCGTCCTCACCAAAACTGTCCGACTGCATGGCGACAATGACTGCAAGGTCGATTCGTTCCGCAACCAACAAGTCGAAGCAGCGGGCCGGATCAGCCTCCAGAACCTGCACCTCCAGCAGGGGGCGTGTTGAGCGCAGGGTGGCGGCCAGCGGTGCGAGCAACTGGGCGGCCGCACTGGAAAATCCGCCGAGGCCAAAGTGGGACTGCACCTGGTCGCCGGCCTCCATGGCTGCTGCGCGCAGGCTCTCCCACTGGGCAATGAGGGGATCCGAGCCCGCCACCAGAAAGCGTCCCGTCGCCGTAAGCCGAACGCCCCGGCCGTCTTTCGTCAGCAGCTGCATTCCAAGCACCCGCTGGAGCTCCCGCAGTTGCGCGGAGACGGCAGAGGGAGAGTAGCCCGTGAGCTCCGCGGTCGCGCCTATGGTGCCGCACCTGGCGAACACGCGGAGGGTGATGAGCCTTGCATCGATCATGCACTTATTTTGCATGGTCATCGTCGAAATCTTGCGCTTTTGTTGCAGCTCTTGTGACCCTAATCTCATCAC
Source organism: Pseudarthrobacter sp. R1 (assembly GCF_024494415.1). Lineage (NCBI taxonomy): Bacteria > Bacillati > Actinomycetota > Actinomycetes > Micrococcales > Micrococcaceae > Pseudarthrobacter > Pseudarthrobacter sp. R1. The sequence goes on from NZ_JAMKFI010000009.1 coordinate 145,412, forward strand.
TACAAGTTCTTCGGCCGTGCCGCCCGCACCCGTGGTCAACACGCAACACCCACTACCCAGGCCTCCCGGGAGGAAACCCATGACTGCTTCAGTGAACGTGCCCCTCAATTCACGCGGAAAACTCGCTGCATCATTGCCTGCCGAGCAGCTGGCAGAAATTACCGCGTTGTTTGAATTCCGGCGCACCGGCTTCTCCCTTGATGCCCCCTTCTACACTGATCGCTCGATCTTCACCATCGACATGGAGGCCATTTTTGGCCGGCACTGGATCTTTGCCGCCAGCACCGCCGAACTGCCGGAGCCGGGCGACTATGTCACCGTTGACTACGGGCCCTACTCCCTGATCGTGCTGCGCAACGACGACGGCGCCGTAAACGTCCTGCACAACGTATGCCGCCACCGCGGCGCCCGGGTTCTGACCGAAGCTGCCGGGTCAACCGGAAACCTGGTCTGCGGCTACCACTCCTGGACCTACTCCCCGGAGGGCAACCTGATCCATGCCTCCGCGCCGGGGGAAACGAAGTTCGACAAGAGCTGCTTCGGCCTCAAGCGCGCCCACGGCCGCGAGGTCGCCGGGCTTATCTTCGTCTGCATTGCCGATGAACCGCCGAGCGACTTCGACGACACCGCAAAGATCTTTGAGCCCTACCTGGCGCCGCACGACCTCTCGAAGACGAAAATCGCCTACCAGCAGAACATCATCGAAGAGGGCAACTGGAAGCTCGTCATGGAGAACAACCGTGAGTGCTACCACTGCGACGGCCACCCCGAGCTCGCCTGCTCCCTCTTCCCCACCTGGGGCCTGACGGAGGGCCTGATCCCGCCCCACCTTGAGGAAGTGTGGAACCGGAACAAGGAGGCCCAGTCCTCCCTCGAGGAACGTTGCCGCCGCTACGGCCTTCCCTACGAGGTGGTGGAGCAGCTTGACACTCGCCTCGCGGGAATCCGCATCTCACGGGAATCACTCGATGGAGAGGGCGAATCGTTCTCCGCCGACGGGCGCAGGCTTTCCAAGAAGCTGCTCGGTGACCTGCGCGACTTCCGCCTTGGCCGCTGCTCGATGCACCTGCAGCCCAACAGCTGGTTCCATTTCCTCGGCGACCACGTCATCACGTTTGGGGTCTTCCCCATCAACGAACACCAGAGCCTCGTACGCACCACGTGGCTGGTGGCTGACGATGCCGTGGAAGGCGTCGACTACGACCTGGAGAAGCTCACCTACACGTGGAAGCAGACGAACCTGCAGGACAAGGCGTTCGTGGAGCTCTGCCAGCAGGGTGCCGGCAGCCCCGCCTATGAGCCCGGTCCTTACATGAAGAGCGAATACCAGGTGGAGGCATTCATCAACTGGTACGTGCAGCGCGTGCAGGAGCACTTGGCATGATTGAACTCGTCACTGAGACGGCAATCCAGGAACCACAGCGTATCCGCGGTCTTGAGATGCCGTGGAACAGGGTGATGGGAAGCACCGAAGCGCCCGCCCGGGCGGCCCGTGCACTTGGCCCATGGCATCCGCAGGAGTTTATGGCCGAATGCGTCGAGACCATTCCCGAGGCCGGCGCCATGATGACGTTCGTGTTCCGCCGATGCGACGGTGCGCCCCTGGCGTTCCGTGCGGGCCAGTATGTGAACATCGCCTTTCCCGTGAATGGCCATGACCAGGAGCCAGTGGACCGCAGCTACTCGCTGTCCAGTTCGCCCACCGAGCCATGGACCTTCAGTATTACCGTCAAGTGCGACCCCACTGGACTGGTCTCGCCATGGGTGCACGAGAACATCAAACCCGGAACCGTCCTTGAGATGCTGGGACCGGTGGGAGCATTCCACCTGCCCGACGCCGACCGCCGGGCGCGATATCTCCTACTTGCCGCCGGTGCAGGCATCACTCCCATCATGTCCATGGTCCGGACCATCCACTCCCTGCCCGGACACGCCGATGTTGTGGTGCTCTACCACGGCTCGGATGCCGGCGGCTTTGCCTTCCACCGGGAATTGGCCTACATCGCCTCCGTGGATTCACGCGTCAAGGTCCACTACTCCCTGGGCGACCGCACTGTACCGGAGGGGTGGGAAGGGCTCAGGGGAAGGCTGACTGCGGCCATGCTCGAGGAGGTGGCCCCCGATGCCAACGGCCGCCAGGTGTACGCATGCGGTCCCGAGGGTTATCTGAACACCGCCACCGAGCTCCTCAACAAGGTGGGGGTGGATGACACTTCCATCTACATGGAGTTCTTCTCCGGAGACCGCCAGACGCTCCTTGAATACCAGCAGGAAGTGTCCCTTGCAGCCGACGTCGCGGAGGAGATCGCCGAGGAAATCGCCGGATCTGCCGAGGACTACTACGAAAGCCAGCCCGCCGCGTTCGGGCTCTACGAGCCCGGCTACGATGCCGACGGGACGCTGCAGGCCTCAGGGCTGCCGCTGGAAATAAGCGACCCGGACGCACCCGGCTCCAACCCCGCCGTCGACATCCAAGGCGGGCAGCCTGAAGCCGGTTCCCCTGATGCCTCGAGCTTCGACACGGTGGGGACAGGCAGCCTCACCATGTCCTTCATGCGAACCGGCCTCAATGTGCGGATCGACCCCACCGAGCGGATCCTCGAGGTGGCCCAGCGTGCTGGCGTCAGGATTGGCGCGAACTGCAAGGAAGGCATGTGCGGCTCCTGCAAGGTCGTCAAGCTTTCAGGGGAGATCGAGATGAACCACCAGGGCGGGATCCGGGCACGGGAAATCTCTGCAGGCAAGTTCCTGCCCTGCTGCTCCATCGCGCAGACGGACCTGGTGATCGATGCCTGACCCCTGTTCCAGCCCCCTGTCAAGGCTCAGCCGAAACCCCTGAAATAGGGCTTCAAACTTCGGAAAAACCTTGACAGGTAGTTGCGACTCAGGCCACTCTGTTGCTTATTACGAGACGTGTTGATCTCTGCGGAACAACCGCCCCGATCAAAGTAAAGCTGACCCTGATTACTGAATGCCAGGAAGGCCCCTATCTTCCGCCCGGCGTGTGAACGCCGGAGTACAGCGCCAGCCCATGAATTCAAACCAAAGGACTTGACATGGCTTTGAACAGCGACATCCGCCCGGATGCCCAACCCCCCCTTGAGCTGGAGGAGCCCAAACCCGTTCCTGCACCGGAAAACCCTTCTTCCTCCCACGACTCACAGGACGCGGAGGACACCCAGCAGATCATGCAGGAACTCCGCCAGACCAAGGCCGAGCAGGCTGTTGCGAAGCGGCGGAACCGTAAGCTCACCCTCGACAAGGCAACCTTCGGCATCACCGGAGTCCTCGCCCTGGCCTTCGTGGCCTGGGGCTTCCTCGGCCGGGACAGCCTCTCCGCCACCTCAACTTCCGCCCTCAACTGGGTGATGGAGTACACCGGCTGGCTCTTTATGGTCCTGGCATCGCTGTTCGTCGTTTTTGTCCTTTGGCTGGCCCTCGGAAAATGGGGCAACATCCCGCTCGGCAAGGACGGGGAAAAGCCGGAGTTCCGGACTGTTTCCTGGATCGCCATGATGTTCGCGGCCGGCATGGGCATCGGCCTGATGTTCTACGGCGTGGCCGAGCCTCTCTACCACTACATCTCTCCACCGCCCGGAACGGTGGACGGGCGGACCCCCGCGGCCATCCAGACCGCCATGGCCACCTCCATCTTCCACTGGACCCTGCATCCCTGGGCGATGTACGCCGTCGTCGGCATTGCCATGGCCTACGGAACATACCGCCTGGGCCGCCGGCAGCTGATCTCCGCGGCCTTCACTTCGCTGTTCGGCATCAGGACGGTGGAAGGGCCGGTAGGCAAGTTCATCAACATCCTGGCGATCTTCGCCACCCTGTTCGGCACGGCGGCATCCCTGGGCCTTGGCGCCCTCCAAGTCGGCAGCGGCCTGAGCTCGAACGGCTGGATCGGCGAGATCGGCACCCCCGTCCTGGTGGCCATCGTAGCCATCCTGACTGCGTGTTTCGTGGCCTCGGCGGTGTCCGGCATCAGCCGCGGCATCCAGTGGCTGTCCAACATCAACATGGTCCTGGCCGTTGTCCTGGCGCTCATCGTCTTCATCGCAGGGCCAACGCTGTTCATCCTCAACCTCATCCCGGCCGCGGTGGGCGACTACGCCAGGGACCTGGCCGAAATGTCCTCCCGCACCGAGGCCGTCGGTGACGAGGCCCTGCGCACCTGGATGTCCGGCTGGACCATCTTCTACTGGGCCTGGTGGGTGTCCTGGACGCCTTTCGTGGGCATGTTCATCGCCCGGATCAGCCGCGGCCGCACCATCCGGCAGTTCGTCACCGGCGTCCTGCTGGTGCCCAGCATCGTCAGCGTCGTCTGGTTCGGCATCTTCGGCGGAACGGCCTTCAAGATCCAGGAAGACGCGGACAAGGCAGGCGCGGCCGGCCTTGTGTCCATGGCCAGCGGGTCACCTTCCATTGACTTTGACGGAGCCCTGTTCGACCTGGTGAAGAACATGTCCATGCCGGCCTGGCTCACCGCGGCGGTCATCGTCCTCGCCATGGTTCTGGTGGCGATCTTCTTCATTACGGGAGCCGACTCGGCGTCGATCATCATGGCGTCGTTGAGCTCCAACGGATCCTCGGACCCGAAGCGCGGCCTGGTCATCTTCTGGGGCCTCCTCACCGGCGTGGTTGCCGCCGTCATGATGCTGGCCGGCGGAGACGAGCCTTCGGAGGCACTGTCCGGCCTGCAGCGCATCACCATCGTTGCCGCCCTGCCGTTCGTACTGGTCATGCTGCTGCTCTGCTTCGCCCTGGTGAAGGACCTCCGCCGGGATCCGCTGTCCCTGCGGCGGCGGCTGGCTGACTCAGTGGTGGAGCGCGCCATCCGGACCGGCGTGGACCAGCACGGCGGCGTCCAGTTCGATCTCGTTACCAAGCACCAATGTGATCAGCGCTGTTCGGACGGCGGCCCCTGCGCGGCGTCCCCCGCTGACACCCAAGCCCCCGCCAAGAACCAGGAGTAGACCATGACCACAGTCCTCGAAGGCCGCCCGACCGCCAATGCCACGGCCGAAGCCGGCGCCGTCCCCAGCGTCCGCAGTACCGGCACAGCACAGTATGTCCTCACCCTTGCGTGCCCGGAACGCCCCGGAATCGTCCGGGCCATCACCGCATTCCTCGCTGATCGCGGCTTCGACATCGTTGAACACCAGCAGTTCGATGACCACATGAGCGGCAAGCTCTACCTGCGCACGGCCTTCACTCCGGGAGACAAGGAAGTCTCCGCTGAAGGCCTCAGCACGGAATTCGCCGCCGTTGCCGATGAGTTCGACATGGAGTTCGCCATCCACGACGGCCGCCCCCAGCGGGTGCTGGTAATGGTCTCGAAGTTCGGCCACTGCCTCAACGACCTGATCTTCCGCTGGCGCGCCGGCAGCCTGGGTGCGGAGATCGCCGTCGTGGTGTCCAACCACGAGGACCTCCGCCCCATGGCGGAAGCCGCCGGTTTGCCGTTCATCCACGTCCCGGTCACCGCGGACACCAAGCCGCAGGCCGAGGCGCGGCTGCTGGAACTGGTGGAGGAGTACCAGGCAGACCTGGTGGTCCTGGCCCGCTACATGCAGGTACTCTCGGACGGTCTCAGCAAGACCCTCCGCGGCCGCGCCATCAACATCCACCACTCATTCCTGCCCGGGTTCAAGGGGGCCAAGCCTTACCACCAGGCCTATGACCGCGGCGTGAAGCTCATCGGAGCCACCGCGCACTACGTCACCGCAGACCTGGACGAGGGCCCGATCATCGAGCAGGAAGTGTTCCGGGTGGACCACAGCCTCGACCCCAACGCACTGGTCACGGTAGGCAGGGACGCCGAATCCCAGGCACTGTCCCGCGCGGTTAAGTGGCACTGCCAGCACCGGGTCCTGCTGAACAACACCCGCACCGTCGTCTTCCGCTAACGCCAACGCCCGCCACGCAAAACAGGAGAACTACACCATGAGCGCATCACCACGCGTTGTCATTATCGGCGCCGGCATTGTCGGAACCAACCTTGCCGACGAACTCGCCACCCGGGGCTGGACCAACATCACGGTGGTGGAACAGGGCCCGCTGGAACTTGCCGGCGGCTCCACCTCGCACGCGCCGGGCCTGGTGTTCCAGAACAACCAGTCACGGACCATGACCGAGTTCGCCACCTACACGGTCAACAAGTTCCTCGCCCTGAGCAAGGACGGCGAATCCTGCTTCAACCAGGTAGGCGGCCTGGAGTTGGCCACCACCCCCGAGCGCCTCGCCGACCTCCACCGCAAGATGGGCGTAATGACCTCCTGGGGCGTCGAAAGCCGGATCGTCGACGCCGACGAATGCGAAAAGATCTACCCCCTCCTGAACACCGGCAAGCTCACCGGCGGCCGCGAAGTCCTGGGCGGCCTGCTCATCCCCACCGACGGCCTGGCCCTGGCCGCCCGTGCGGTGCAGCTGCTGATCGAGCGCACGCGCGAGGCCGGCGTGACGTACCAGGGCAACACCACCGTCACCGGGATCGCCCAGGAGGGCGGCAAGGTGACGGGCGTGGAAACGTCCGAGGGTTTGATCCCGGCGGACCTCGTGGTGTCCTGTGCAGGTTTCTGGGGCCGGGAACTTGGCAAGATGGTGGGGCTGGAAGTCCCGCTGCTGCCGCTGGCCCACCAGTACGCCATCAGCACCCCGCTGCCCGAACTCGAGGGCGTCAACGAGCTCCCCCAGGGCGCCGGCAAGCCCATCCTGCGCTACCAGGACAAGGACCTGTACTACCGCGAATGGGGCAACCGCATCGGCATCGGCAGCTACGCCCACCGCCCCATGCCGGTGGACATGTCCGCCCTGCCGAAGGTCGCCGCAGAGGAAATGTCGGACCACCGCATGCCCTCCCGCCTGGAGTTCACCCTGGAAGACTTCCTGCCCGCGTGGGAGGACAGCCAGGACCTGCTGCCGGCACTGCGCAGCTCCGGGATCCAGGACGGCTTCAACGGCATCTTCTCCTTCACCCCCGACGGCGGACCGATCATGGGCGAGGCGCCCGACCTCGAAGGCCTGCTCGTGGCCGAAGCCGTCTGGGTGACGCACTCGGCCGGCGTGGCCAAGGCAATGGCGGAGCTGTTGGTGGAAGGCCGGTCCCGCACGGACCTGCACGGCTGCGAGCTCACCCGCTTCGAAAAAGTCCAGACCTCCGACGCCTACGTCAGCGAAACGTCCCAACAGAACTTCGTCGAAATCTACGACATCCTGCACCCGCTGCAGCCCAAGGAATCGCCGCGGGACCTGCGGGTCAGCCCGTTCAACGTCCGCCAGAAGGAACTCGGAGCGTTCTTCCTGGAGTCCGCCGGCTGGGAGCGCCCGCACTGGTTCGAAGCCAACCGCGGCCTGCTGGCGGACCTGCCGGCAGAGTGGCAGGCGCCCGAGCGGGACGAATGGTCCGCCATGTTCTCTTCCCCCATTTCCGCGGCCGAGGCGTGGAAGACGCGCACCGCCGTCGGACTGTACGACATGACGCCGCTGAAGCGGCTGTCCGTTGTGGGCCCCGGTGCGCAGGATCTGCTGCACCGGCTCAGCACGGGCAACATCACCAAGAAGCCCGGTGCCGTCACCTACTGCCTGCTCCTCGAGCACGACGGCGGCATCCGCAGTGACGTGACCGTCGCCCGGCTGGGGGAGGAGGACTTCCAGCTTGGCGTCAACAGCAACGTGGACTTCGACTACCTCCGGGTGGAGGCCCGCAAGCAGTCGGCCACCGATCCCGCCCAGTGGGTGCACGTTTCGGACATCACCGGCAGCACCTGCTGCATCGGACTGTGGGGGCCGCTGGCGCGTGAAGTGATCGGCAAGGTCAGCTCCGATGACCTGACCAACGACGGCCTGAAGTACTTCCGCACCAAGGAAATCTCGGTGGGCGGCATCCCGGTCACGGCCATGCGCCTCTCCTACGTGGGCGAACTCGGCTGGGAGCTGTACACCACCGCCGAGTACGGCCTGAAGCTGTGGGACCTGCTGTTCGAGGCGGGCCAGGAGCACGGCATCGTTGCCGCCGGCCGCGGGGCATTCAACAGCATGCGGCTGGAGAAGGGCTACCGGCTGTGGGGCACGGACATGACGTCCGAGCACCACCCCTACGAATCCGGCCTGGGCTTCTCCATCGCCAAGGACAAGACCGGATTTGTTGGTGCCGAGGCCCTTGCGGCACGCAAGGAGCAGCCGGCCACACGCGCGCTGCGCTGCCTGACGGTCGACGACGGCACCTCCCTCGTGCTGGGCAAGGAACCGGTGTACGTGGCCGGGGAAGCGGCTGGTTACGTCACCAGTGCCGCCTACGGTTACTCGGTGCGCAAGCCGATCGCGTACGCCTGGCTGCCGGCGTCGGTTTCCATCGGTGATTCGGTGGAGGTCGAGTACTTCGGCAAGCGCATCGCCGCGACCGTCTCCGCGGAGCCGCTGTTTGATCCGGGCATGGAGCGCCTCCGCGGCTGACCTAAACCATGGTCTGAGCCCCGCTCCGTCTTCGACAACCGGGGGTCGCCGAACGGGCGGCCCCCGGTTTCACGCGTGCACGCAGGAATGTCAGACCCCCCTGCCATGATTGATTTATGGGGAAAGCGGCGGTGGCGAAGGCGTTTGAGGACATCAATGCGGCTCTTGCTGTGCTCAACGCTGAGACGGATGGCTGTGGTTCGGAGGCGTTCTCCGTTGCAGATCCGCTGGCCGGGCTTGCGGACGGGTGCCTGGACATCCTTGCCGGGGCGCGGGCGGCGGAGGCCGGGTTCGCGGGTCTGAAGGCCCGGGCCGCTGTGAAGTATGCGGACACGGCGCAGGCCATCGCGCCCGACATGCCGGTGCAGGCGCAGGAAATGGCCGTCGCCGCGGAAATCGGGTCCGTGCTGGCCATCGGGCCGCGGTCAGCAGGTTCATTCCTGGCCGCTTCCCACGCCCTAGACAAGACATTGCCACTGACACTCTCGGCCCTGCAGTCCGGAGCGATCTCCTGGCAGCATGCCTTGGCCCTCGTGGACGAGGCAGCCACCCTTGATCCGGCCGGCGCCGCTGCCCTGGAAGCCCACTTCCTCGACCCGGACACACCCAGGCCTGCCACCGCGGCGACGATCGGGGAAATACCCGCGCACCGGCTTCGGATCAAAGCCCGCACTTGGCGCGAACGCCACCACACAGAAAGCATCGAGAAACGCCACGCCAAAGCACTGGCCGACCGGCGCGTCGAATACAGGCCGGACCAGGACGGCATGTCCTGGCTCTCCGCCTACCTCCCAGCCGAACAAGCACTGGCAGGCTGGAACCGCCTCAACGCGCTCTCCCGGGCCGCACAAGGACCCGACGAGCCCCGCACCCTCACCCAAATCCGAGCCGACGAATTCGCCTCAGCGATCCTCACTAGCGGGACCAATAGCGCTACCAGTCGCGGTAGTAGTGACAGTTCCGGGGTCCCTGTAGGCAGCACAGACACCGGCGACGGGGCAGGTCCCAGCGATGGGGCAGGCGCAGGAACGGATACCACCCCTTTGTCAGTTCGGGCCCAGGTGCTCGTCACCGTGCCGGTATTCTCGCTGATGGGCCTCACCGATGAACCCGCAATGCTCGACGGGTACGGACCCATCCCGCCGTCGATGGCGCGGCAGCTGGTGGCCAATGGTGCGGGTTCGTTTTACCGGGTGCTGGTGGATCCGCGGGACGGGGCGCCGCTGGAGATCGGCCGCACCAGCTACCGCCTTACCATGGCCATGAAAAAGGCACTGCAGCTCCGGGATGGCAGATGCACTTTCCCCGGCTGCAACAACCCATCCCTCGACAACGAGGCAGACCACCTTCGAGCATGGCAACACGGCGGGCGTACGGGCATCAGCAACCTGGCGCAACTCTGCCCCAAACATCACCGCCTCAAACATGCCACCGGCTGGACACCCACCCAAGCCACCAAAACCGAACCACCCGGCTGGACCTCACCCACCGGCCGCCACTACAAAGCCGAACACCACGACTGGGAACCACCGCAGTGGCCACACCAGCTACACCTAGCCTCCGGGAATCCTCCGGACTTTGCCTACATTGGGCTCTCCGCAGGCGAAGAAGGGCTCAGCCGGTTCCTGCATGCCCCACCCGCCTGACTCGTCGCTGGACGTCACTCCCCAGCCGCTCCCAAACCTCCCGAGGTCAGTCATGCTCAACCAGCAGGTTGCCTGTGCATTACCGCTTAACCAGCCGGTGCCTGAATGCTGCGCGCTGGTCCAACGATCTGAGTTACGAAGCGACTTCCCCTTGCAGCCACCTTCGGCTGGTGCTTGGCTGGTGGGATGGCAGATGACGAGGTTTCCAAGAACATTCCGGACGACGAGCACCTACGGCAGGACGTCGCGCCGGAGACCGGGGGAGAACCCAAAGGAGCTCCAGACAGCGGCTTTACGCCGGGCCAAACCAATGCGGGACAACAGGTGGGCGGGCTTGCTTCCGCCAGCGGCTACGGTGATGACCTGGATCCTGAAGCGCAGCCTGACGGCAACAACCCGGTGTAAGCGACCCAGTGGGCAAACAGCGACGGCGACAATCCGGCAGGTGCGGAATGTCGCCGTAGCTGTTCCCTGTCTTAGAACTAGCCCACTGCGGCGGGCTCCGGCTCGAGCTCCCCGGCGGCCTCCACTTCCGCGGTTTCCGCCAGGTGCGGGACGAAGCGGACGAACATGGCCTTGAAGCCGGGGGTGTTGGATTCGCGGGCGACGTTTTCCTTGTGGACCAGGGCGTTGGCTTCGGGGAAGTACGCGGCGGCGCAGCCCTTCGCGGTGGGGTAGGCCACGAGCCGGAACTTGTCTGCTGTCCGGTCGTGGCCGCGGAAGGTGCTCACCACATCCACGAGGTCCCGGTCCTGGAAGCCCAGTTCTGTCAGGTCTTCGGGGTGGATGAGGATGACGCGGCGGCCACCGGAAATGCCGCGGTAGCGGTCGTCCAGGCCGTAGAAGGTGGTGTTGTACTGGTCGTGGCTGCGGATGGTCTGGAGGACCAGGTGACCCTCGGGCGGGGTGAGGTATTCCAGCGGGCTGACGGTGAACCGGCCGCGGCCGATGTCGGTTTTGAAGGAGCGGGTGTCCCGGGGCGGGTTGGGCAGCACAAACCCGTTTTTGGTCCGGACCCGGGCGTTGAAGTCCTCGAAGCCGGGCAGGACGCGTTCGATGTGGTCCCGGACGACGTCGTAGTCCTCGGCCATGGCCTTCCAGTCCACCGGATGGTTCGGGCCGAACGTGGCCTCGGCCATGCGGGCCACGATGACCGGCTCGGCGAGCAGGTGTTCCGAAACCGGCGTCAGCCGGCCCTGGGTGGAGTGGACTACGGACATGGAGTCCTCCACGGAGAGGAACTGGGCGCCGTTGGGGTGTTTGTCGTCCTTGTCCGTCCGGCCGAGGGTGGGCAGGATCAGCGAGGTGCGGCCGTGGACGATGTGGGAGCGGTTGGGTTTGGTGGAGATGTGCACGGTCAGGCCGATCCGCTGCATCCCGGCTTCCAGGGTTTCGGTGTCAGAGCAGGCGAGCGAGAAGTTTCCGCCCATGGAGACAAAGACGTCCACCTCGTCGCGTTCGAACGCTTCCATGGCTTCGACGGCGTCATAGCCGTGGTGCCGCGGGGAGGTGATCCCGAACTCGGTGTCGAGGGCCTCCAGGAGCCACTCCTTCGGCTTCTCCCAGATGCCCATTGTCCGGTCGCCCTGGACATTCGAGTGCCCGCGGACCGGGCAGGCGCCGGCACCGAACTTGCCGAAGTTCCCCTGCAGCAGCAGGACGTTGACCATTTCCTTGATGGTGTCCACCGAGTGCGGCTGCTGCGTCACGCCCAGCGCCCAGCAGAAGATGGTGGCCTTGGACCGGATCAGCATCCCGGCAACGGTTTCGATCTGGTCCCGGGACAGGCCGGTGGCTTTCTCCGTTTCGGCCCAGTCCAGCTCCGCGCGGGCTTCACGGTAGGCATCGAACCCGTCGGTCTGCGCGGCGATGAAGGAATGGTCGACGACCGAACCCGGGTTCCGCTTTTCCTCTTCAAGGAGCAGGTGGCCAAGGGCCTGGAACAGGGCGAGGTCCCCGCCCACCTTGATCTGCAGGTATTCATCGGCCAGCGGCGTGCCGCCGCCCACCACACCGGAGACGGTCTGCGGGTCCTTGAAGTTGAACAGGCCAGCCTCTGGCAGCGGGTTGACGGCCACGACCTTGCCGCCCTTGTCCTTGCATTCCTTCAGCGCGGACAGCATCCGCGGGTGGTTGGTTCCGGGGTTCTGCCCCACCACGAAGATCAGCTCGGAATCATGGATGTCATCCAGCGACACGGTGCCCTTGCCGATCCCGATAGTGGGGTTCAGAGCCGAGCCGGAGGACTCATGGCACATGTTTGAACAGTCCGGCAGGTTGTTGGTCCCCAATGCCCGGGCAAAGAGCTGGTACATAAACGCTGTCTCGTTCGCGGTCCGGCCCGAGGTGTAGAAAACGCACCGGTCTGCCGTAGTGGCCCGGACGTGTTCACCGATCAGCTCGAACGCGTCAGCCCAGGAGATCGGCGAGTAGTGCGTTTCCCCGGCGCGGATCACCACCGGTTCGCTCAGCCGGCCCTGGTTACCGAGCCAGTACTCGGTCTTGGTGGAGAGTTCGGCGATGGAGTGCTTGGCCCAGAACTCGGAGCCCACCGTGCGGAGCGTGTTTTCCTCGGCCACGGCCTTGGCACCGTTCTCGCAGAACTCGGCCGCCTTGCGCTTCTTGTCCGATTCCGGCCAGGCGCAGCCCGGGCAGTCGAAACCCCCGCGCTGGTTCAGCCGCAGCAGGGACTGCGCCGTCCGGGTGACTCCGGCCTGCGCCACCGCGCGTTCGAGCGCCACCATGACGGCCTTTACGCCCGCCGCCTCGGTCTTGGGCTTGTGGACGGAAAGTTCGTCCTCATTGATGTCCGCAACAGGTGCGGGCTGCTTACCGAACTTCATTGTTCCAACTTCCTTACCGGCATACGTAGTTCTGGCACCAGCAAAGGCGCACCAAGGTTCCTGGCGCGCCTTTGCTGGACACTTCTGTTACTTCGATGGCTACTGGGACACCTTCGCCAGCGTCTCCCGCTCGGCGCCGATGGTGGTGTTGTCGCCATGGCCGGTGCGGACCACGGTTTCGGCCGGGAGCGGAAGCAGGCGTTCCCGGATGGAAGCCAGGATGGTGGGGTAGTCACTGAAGGAGCGGCCCGTGGCGCCGGGGCCGCCGTTGAAGAGCGTATCCCCCGTGAAGACGGTCCCCTCGCTCTCCAGCAGGAAACAGGTGGAGCCGGGGGAGTGGCCCGGGGTGTGGATCGCCCGCAGGCTGGCCCCGCCCACGTCGAACAGGTCCCCGTCGGCCAGTTCCCGGTCCGGCTTTGAACCGGGGTAGACCTGCTCCCAGAGGACCAGGTCTTCCGGGTTCAGGTAGATCGGGGCACCCACGGCGTCCGCGACCTCACGTGCCGCGCCGATGTGGTCGTTGTGCGCATGGGTCAGCAGGATGGCCTTGACCTTCCGGCCGCCCACCTGGTTGATGATTGCGGCGGCGTCGTGCGGGGAATCGATGATGACGCATTCAGCGTCATTGCCCACGATCCAGACGTTGTTGTCCACGTCCCAGGTGCCGCCGTCGAGCGAAAAAGTCCCCCAGGTGACCAGGTTTTCGATCCGGACGCCCATCAGGAAGCCGCCCCCGCGGCAGGCAGTTCAACAACGGAGCGCAGGACCTTGCCCTCGTGCATCTTCTCGAACGCTTCCTCCACCTGGTCGATGCTGATGCGCTCGGACACAAAGGCGTCCAGGTCCAGGTTGCCCTGCTTGTAGTGGCTCACGAGCATGGGGAAGTCGCGGGAGGGCAGGCAGTCGCCGTACCAGGAGGATTTCAGCGACCCGCCGCGGCCGAAGACGTCCAGCAGCGGCAGTTCCAGCTGCATCTCCGGCGTCGGGACGCCCACCAGGACCACGCGGCCGGCGAGGTCGCGGGCGTAGAACGCCTGCTTGTACGTTTCCGGTCGGCCGACGGCGTCAATCACCACGTCAGCCCCGTTGCCGTTGGTCAGGGCGCGGATGGCCTCGATGGGGTCTTCCTTGCTGGAGTCGATGCCGTGCGTAGCGCCCAGGGACTTGGCCATCTCCACCTTGTTCGCGTCAATGTCCACGGCAATGATGGTGGTCGCGCCGGCCAGTTTGGCCCCGGCGATCGCGGCGATGCCCACGCCGCCGCAGCCGATCACAGCCACGGATTCGCCGCGCTTGACTTCACCGGTGTTGATCGCGGCACCGATGCCGGCCATCACGCCGCAGCCGAGCAGCCCGACGGCGGCGGCATCAACCTCGGGGTCCACCTTGGTGCACTGTCCAGCCGCGACGAGGGTCTTCTCGGCGAACGCACCGATGCCCAGGGCCGGCGAGAGCTCCGTGCCGTCCTCGAGGGTCATCTTCTGGGTGGCGTTCGCGGTGTTGAAGCAGTACTGGGGCTGGCCCTTGGCACAGGCACGGCACTCACCGCACACGGCGCGCCAGTTCAGGATGACGCGGTCACCCGGGGCGACCGAAGTGACGCCGTCACCGACCGCACTGACCACACCGGTGGCCTCATGGCCCAGCAGGAACGGGAAGTCGTCGTTGATGCCGCCCTGCTTGTAATGCAGGTCCGTGTGGCAGACCCCGCACGTGAGGATATCCACCAGGGCCTCGCCCGGGCCCGGATCCGGGACCAGGATGGTCTCCACCGACACTGGAGCGTTCTTTTCCCTGGCAATGACTGCCTTGACTTTATGAACCATTAGCTGGGGTGTTCCTTTCCTAGTCCCGGGACTCTGGGGGCGGTGCCCCGGGCAGTTCGTTCGGCCCGAGTTCAGCCCGACTTCTTATTCTCGTGCCTCAGGCAGGGTGGCGGGTAGTCGGCCTGATTACTGCCAACGAATTGCGCATTACACAACATGATGCGCACAGCGCGTACTGGAAATATGTCAGCCGTCACACGGCGTGTCAATAGAACGTTCGAGTGCTAGGCGGGGCCGCCTGCTCCTCAGTAGTCAACTTTAGCTGCTGCCTGCAACTCACGTCCTCTCCGTGCAACAAGTGCCATTCGCGGCCCTGCAGTCCGCTTCCTTTTGGCCCACGCGCCACCGGCAGTCGGATGCCCTTTTGTGCGGTCCGCAACAACCATTGACTGTGGCCCCCATCACGCTTAGTCTGTTGCAACAGCGTTGCGCTGATTGCAACCCCAACAATTTGGTGGATCCATGAGTAACGAAACTTCCTCTCCCGCCCGCAGGCGGGACCAGGGCCCGGAGCTGAACGGCAGCCAGCCCGGCTCCACGTTCGCTGCCGGCGCGCCGGGCGGGAACAAACCTGAACTTGCAGACAACGCCGTCAGCAAGGAAACGCGGCGCCGGGTCATCGCCGCCAGCTTCATCGGCAACTTCGTCGAATGGTTCGACTATGCCGTCTACGGCTACCTGGCCGTCACCATCGCGACAGTCTTCTTCCCGGAGTCCGATCCGCAGACCGGACTCCTCCTGACCTTCGCCCTTTTTGCGATTTCATTCCTGGTGCGCCCACTGGGCGGCTTCGTCTGGGGCCACATCGGCGACAAGGTGGGCCGCCGGACGGCACTCTCCCTTTCGATCCTGATCATGTCCGGAGCAACCTTCTGCATAGCGCTGATTCCGGGCTACGACACGATCGGTATCTGGGCGCCCCTCCTGCTCCTGATGATCAGGGTGGTCCAGGGCTTCTCCGCTTCGGGTGAATACGCCGGAGCGTCGGCCTTCCTGGTGGAATACGCCCCCGCCAACAGGCGCGGCCTGTACGCCGCAGTGGTCCCGGCCAGCACTGCCGCCGGCCTGCTCCTGGGCTCACTTATCGCCGGCCTGCTGACAACCCTGCTGTCAACCGAAGCGATGCACAGCTGGGGCTGGCGGCTGCCGTTCCTGCTGGCAGCCCCAATGGGCCTGATCGGCCGGTATATCCGGACCAAGCTCGAGGACACCCCCGTGTTCCGCGAACTGGCCGCCGAGGACCAGGCCGCCAAGGCGCCCGTGTCCAGCCTCTTCCGGAACCACTGGCGGCAGCTGCTGCAAGCGGTCGGGGCCGTGCTGCTCAACGCCGTCGGCTTCTACGTGATCCTCAGCTACATGCCCACGTACCTGTCTTCGGAGCTGGGCCTTGGTGAAACCGAATCATTCCTGGCCACCACCATCGCGCTGGTCACCTACATCGGTTTTATCTTCCTCACCGGCATGCTCTCGGACCGGTACGGGCGCAAGAAGGTGCTGATCAGTGCATCGGTTGCCTTCATCGTCCTCACCGTCCCCGCCTTCGCGCTGCTGGGAACCGGGAACTTCCTGGTGATCGTCCTGGTCCAGATCCTCCTGGGCGCCATGCTCACCCTGAACGACGGCACGCTGCCCAGCTTCCTGGCGGAAATGTTCCCCACCCGCGTCCGCTACAGCGGCTTCGCGGTCAGCTTCAACCTCTCCAACGCCCTTTTCGGCGGCACCGCCCCGTTTATGGCAACGCTGCTGATCGCTGCCACAGCCAGCGACCTGGCCCCGGCCTGGTACCTGGTGGCTGCCGCCGTCGTCTCCCTGATCGCCGTGGCCCTGTCCAGGGAAACCTGCAAAGAGCCCCTGCGCCGCGACTAGCTTTCCTCCCAACCACCTGAAGAAACGCACCACAGAAAGGCATCACCACGATGACCATCACCACCGAGAACGCAACCACCGTCGCCGAACTGGAGCGCACGAAGGTCCTCAAGAATGGCGAAAAAGTCACCCTCACCTTCTCCGATGCAGAGTTCGAACGCAGGCTCGCCGGGCTCCGCCGGATCATGGCGGAAAAGGACCTCGACGCCGTTGTCCTCACCAGCTACCACTCCATCAAGTACTACTCCGACTTCCTTTTCACCACCTTCGGCCGCTCCTACGGCATGGTGGTCACCCAGGATGACACCGTCACCGTCACGGCCAATATCGACGCCGGGATGCCTTGGCGCCGAAGCTACGGCGACAACATCGTCTACACGGACTGGCGCCGCGACAACTACATCTTCGCCATCCAGGAAGTCCTGCGCACCCGCGGCATCAACCCGCGCCGCCTGGGCGTCGAGGACGACTCGCTGCCGCTGGACAACCGCAACAAGATCCAGGCAGCATTCCCGTCCGCAGCCCTCGTGGACGTCGCCCAGGCAGCCATGCGCCAGCGCATGATCAAGTCCGCCGAAGAAATCGAGGTCATCAAGCACGGAGCACGCATCGGCGACCTGGGCGGCGAAGCCATCCGCAACGCCATCACCGCAGGGATCACCGAGTACGAGGTGGCACTGATCGGCGCCGAGGCCATGGTGCACGAGATCGCCCGCACCTTCCCGAACTCTGAAATCCGCGACACGTGGGTGTGGTTCCAGTCCGGCATCAACACCGACGGCGCGCACAACTGGGCCACCACCCGGAAGATCCAGGAACACGACATCCTGTCCTTGAACTGCTTCCCCATGACCTCCGGCTACTACACGGCCCTTGAGCGGACGCTGTTCTACGGCGAACCTGATGCCCGCTCGCTGGAACTGTGGAACATCAACGTCGAGGTTCACAAGCGCGGCCTTGAGCTGATCAAGCCCGGTGCGGTGTGCAAGGACATCGCCGCTGAGCTCAATGAGATCTACGTCGGCTACGGCCTGCTGGCCAACCGCACCTTCGGCTACGGACACTCTTTCGGCGTCCTCAGCCACTACTACGGCCGCGAAGCCGGGCTGGAACTCCGCGAGGACATCGACACGGTGCTCGAACCCGGCATGGTGGTGTCCATGGAACCCATGATCACGGTCCTAGACGGACAGCCGGGCGCCGGCGGTTACCGCGAACACGACATCCTGGTGGTGGGGGAGGACGGCGCGGAGAACATCACCAAGTTCCCGTTTGGGCCCGAGTACAACATCATCGGCGCATAGTTCCCCTGCCGCGCCCGCGCCTCGAAGACGTGGCGGGGGAACGCGGCGGCGGTGGCCCCATTAGGGAACGAACCGGAAGCGGCGTCATCAACCTGGCGCCGCTTCCGGCGCCCGCTAAGGAATGATGGGTACCACCATGAGCGCAACAGAACCCGAGACCACAGGCAACGGCGACACCAAGGGCGCCTCCGTGATCGTCAACGCGATCGCCGTCCTCCGCACTTTCACCGCGGACGAGCCCCTGCTGGGGGTCACCGAGATCGCCAACCGCGTAGGGCTGCACAAGAGCACCGTCTCGCGGATCCTGGCCACCTTCGAACAGGAACACCTGGTGGAACGTGACGCCGAGACCCGCCGCTTCCGGCTTGGACTCGGACTGATCGCCGTGGCCGGCCCCCTGCTGGCGGAACTGGAAGAGCGGCGTGTCGCCTACCCCGTGCTGCGCGAGCTGTCGGAGCAGACCGGCGAAACCAGCGCCCTCATGGTCTGGAGCGGTGATGAATCCATCTGCGTCGAGCAGATCGCCAGCCACCACCAGATCAAGCACACCACCCCGCTGGGCGCCCGGTACAACGATGCCCTCAGCGCCTCGGTGCAGGTGTTCCTTGCGCAGGAACCCGAAGGCCGCGTCCGTTCCCTCCTTAGCAGCGGTGCCATCACTTGCCCCGGCTTGGACGAGTCGAGCCTGGACGCCTACCTGGTCCGCCTGAAGGACGACCTCAAGCGTGGCTGGGCCATCAACTATGGGGAAACCTCCATCGACGAGGTGGGCCTGGCAGCACCCGTTTACGATCATCGCGGCGAGGTAGTGGCTGCTGTCCTGATCCCGGCGCCACGGTTCCGGGTGTCCCAGGACCGGCTGAAGGCGCTCGGCGAATCCTGTGCCGCCGCGGCAGCCAAGGTCACTGCCCGGCTGGGCGGAAGGGGCCGGAAGCAAGGAGTTCCTGGGGGAGGCTGAGGTCCTGCGGTTTGTTTCATCAAAGGCTTGAAGCTTCAAGTAATAAGGCGTAGGGTTAGTTGAAGATTCAACCACCTCCGCTAGGAACTGACATGACCGCAACCTTTGAACAGCACGTCCCCGGCTTCGCCAATGCCGCCACTGCGTGGACCCAGGAAGCGGCGGGAAGCAAGGTAACTGTCCGGAGCCAGGTCTCCGTGCCGCTTCGGTTCGACGACGGATTCACGGTCCCGGCCGACGTCATGACCTTCCACGGGCTGGCCGATGGCAAAGAGCACCTGCTCCTCGCGCTGGGCGAATGGGAACAGGCATTGCTGCAGCAGGGGCCCGGGCGCCCGGCGCCCCTGGTCCGGCTCCACAGTGAATGCCTCACCGGCGACGTCTTCGGCAGTGAACGCTGCGACTGCGGGCCCCAGCTTCGCGAAGGTGTCGAAGCCGTTGCGGCCACCGGCGGCTTCCTTCTCTACCTCCGGCAGGAAGGCCGCGGAATCGGTCTTTACGCAAAGCTGGATGCCTACGCACTCCAGGACACGGGCCTGGACACCTACGAAGCCAACGTTGCCCTGGGGCACGGCGAGGACGAACGGGACTACACCGCTGCCGCCCAGATGCTCGCCACCCTGGGTGTGGACTCCATCCGGCTGTTGAGCAACAACCCGGACAAGGCGGCGCAACTCAGCAGCCACGGCATCAACGTCGCCGAGCAGGTTCCCACCGGCGTGCACCTCTCCGAAGCCAACCACCGTTACCTGGCGGCCAAGCGCGACCACACCGCTCACACGCTGAATCTCCCGGCCTGAAACCAGGACAGGACCGCCATGACAATCTTCCTTGACGACGTCGCTGCAGACGTTGCTTCCTTCCCTGAGACTCCGTTCGCCGGATTCAAGGAGCCGGACCCGTCGCAGGTGCCGGCGCAGATCCCCACGCATAACCAGATGCTTACCCGCATCGATGCCATCATTCCCCGGCTGCGGGAGCGCGCCGAGGAAACGGAACGCCTCCGGCGCATCCCCGAGAGCACCATGGCGGAGCTGAAGGAGGCGGGCGTCTTCAAGATCCTCGCTCCTAAGGGGGTGGGTGGATACGGCATGGGCCTGGAAACCTATATTCAGGTAGTCCGCCGGCTCGCAACGGGCTGCCCTTCCACGGCCTGGAATGTCGGGCACCTCCTCGAGCACGTCTGGATGCTCTCGCGGTGGCCCCAGACGGCCCAGGATGAAGTCTTCGCCGCAGGCCCGGGTCCGCTGGCAGCTGCCACCGCCGCCCCCGTCGGAACCGCTGAAAATGTGCCCGGCGGCTTCCGCATCAGCGGCCGCTGGAGCTTCGCCTCGGGAGTGCTGCACTCGCAATGGGCGCTCCTGGCAGTGGAGCACAACAACGTCCGGCTGCAGTGCCTCGTTCCAATCCAGGATGTCGACGTTGTGGATACCTGGCACACGGCCGGCCTGCGGGGAACCGGAAGCAACGACATCCACGCAGAAGGCCTGTTTGTCCCCGCTTACAGGGCGCTCGAATGGTCTTCGCTGGCGGCTGCGGACAATCCCGGCAGCCGTATCCATCCGGATCCAATCATCCACACGCCCCTGGCCACGCTCTTGAATCTCGTTGCACCTTCCGTGGCATTGGGCGGAGCCGAGTACGCATTGGACCTGTTCCGGGGACACCTGCTGAGGCGAAAGGTCAAGAACACGGTGGAGAACCGTCAGGCGGACTCTCCCCTCGCCCAGGCGCGGTTTGCACAGGCCTACGGGCTCGTCGGTACGGCACGGCTGCATTGGGCGGAAGCGGCGCGGCTGGTGGCTGCCTCCCACCGGGGCCATCCGCGGACCATGACTGACGACGAAACAGCGCAGTACCGGCTTTCCTTCGCCCTCAGCGGTGAGGCGTCGGCCCAGGCAGTCAACCCTGATCATGGCGGCCTCCGGCGGCAGCGCACACCGGCTCTCCCATCCACTCCAAAGAATCCAGCGGGATATGGCTGTTCTGCTCAACCATCCAACGCTGGCCACCGATCCAATTCTTGAGCAGGCGGGACGCGGCCTCCTCGGCCTGGGCCCCACCGTCCCCCAGTTCCAGTAAGGGCGCGCGGGACCGCCACGTAGACTGGCAGGATGCGGTTGGTAGCAAGTGACATTGACGGAACGATCCTTGGGCACGATGGAAAGATCAGCGACCGCACCGTCCGCGCCTTCCACGCCTGCCGCGACGCCGGCGTCGAACTCGTTTTTGTCACCGGCCGGCCGCCGCGCTGGCTCCACCCCCTGCAGGACCAGCTCGGGCATACCGGAACCGTCATCTGTTCCAACGGGGCCGTGGTCTGGGACCTTGAAGCTGAACAGCTCGTGTCCGCCCATACCCTGGCCATCGATTCCGTGCTGGAGCTCCGCCGCATCATCAAGGAGCTCCGCCCGGCCGCCCTCTTCGCCGCGGAGACACTGACAGGCTTCCACCTCGAGCCCGGCTTCATCGAAAACGGCTCCTCCGAACTGCTCTCGGAATTCACCCCGGCGCCGCTGGCCGAAACCCTCACCACGGACGACGCCGTCGTGAAGTTCCTCGCGATTGTCCGGGAGGGGACCGCCGATGACTTCCTGGCGGAGGTGAGGCCCGCCGTCGAACATCTGGCCGCGGCCACGCACTCATCCCCCGGCGTCTCCATGCTGGAGTTGTGCCTGCCCGGCGTCAACAAGGCCGTGACGCTGGCGGAATACGCCGCCGCGCTGGGCATCGACGCCGCCGATGTTGTGGCGTTCGGGGACATGCCCAACGACATCGAGATGCTCCGCTGGGCCGGCCATGGCTACGCGATGGCCAGCGGCCACCCGGAGGCAATCCGCGCCGCCGGGCAGCAGGCACCGCATTTTGACGACGACGGCGTGGCCCAGATCCTTGAGGCCCGCCTGGCGTCTTTGGGCGTCAAACTTCCCTGATCCCGCCTGCCAGCGGGCAAATTTCCAGCTGACGCTCACCTTGTGTTCACTTTTGCTCCCTACCGTGGAGCGAAGGGGACCAAGAGCTCCCCTTACGGCTCAAGGGGTAACGATGGCAAAAAACGTCAAGCACGACGCTGTTGATGTGCCGCTGCGCAGGGCAACGCCCGCGCCGCATTGGAAGCAACTGCGCCAGGGCGACCGCGTCCGCGTAGTCTTCACGCCCGGCTTCGAGAGCGGCGGCTTGGTGGACGCCATCACCGGGGACCACACCGCGGTGTGGATAAACCTCGACGGCGGCCGCGGCCGCACGCTGCTGCACTGCAGCGACGGCGTGGAGATCCTTCCCGAGGAGGATTAGGCCGGGCACACCCTGCTGCGCATCCCGGCGGCTCCGGTACGCTCGCAGGGTGAGTTTGCCGTTCTTCAGCAGCCCGGACAACACCGGCGCCCAAACGCCCGTCGCCATGGCCCACCGGGGCTTTTCCCGGGAGGGGCTGGAAAATTCGATGGCCGCGTTCCGCGCCGCCGTCGAACTCGGCTACCGCTACCTGGAAACCGATGTGCACACCACCGCGGACGGGGTGGTGCTCGTCTTCCACGATGACACCCTGGACCGGGTAACGGACGGCAGCGGGCAGATCGCCGCGCTCACCGCTGCTGAGGTGGTCGGCGCGCGCATCAGCGGCCGCGAGCCGATTCCCACCTTCGATGATCTGGTCACCGGGCTGCCCGGGGCCCGCCTCAATGTGGACGTCAAGGACTGGAACTCGGTCCGGAGCCTCGCTGCCGCGATCGAACGCCACCAGGCCCACTCCCGCGTGCTGGTCACCAGCTTCTCGGACCGGCGGCGACGGGCGGTGCTGAAGCTGCTGAGCCGCCCGGTGGCGTCATCGGCCGGAGTGGTTCCGGTGGCCTTGTTTACGGTGCTCGGCCGGGTGCTGCCCGGACCTGTCTTCCGCTGGACGATGCGGCACGTACTGCATGGTGTCCAGGCACTCCAGGTTCCGGTGCGGCGCGGGATGATCGAAGTGGTGACGCCCGGTTTTATCCGCCGCGCGCACGCCCTGGGCCTGGTGGTCCATGTCTGGACAGTCAATGAGCCCGCGGAGATGCGCCGCCTGCTCCGGCTCGGCGTGGACGGCATTGTGACCGACCGCGCAGACCTCCTCCGGGACGTGCTGCAGGAACGCGGCGAGTGGCCGGGCCAGCCGGAGGACTAACCCCTGCCTGTGCTGGTGGAAGGGTCCTGGTCGCCTTCGGACGGATCTGCGCGCAGCTCATCCGGGTCGCCTTCCGGCAGCCCGCCCGTCACGCCGCCGGGGCCGCCGCTGCCTGCCGTCCCGGCCCCGCCGGCCGGGGCGGAGGCACTGCCTGCCAGGCCGTCGTCGCCCGTTCCCCGGCCTGCTTCCGCGCTGTCATTGTTCGTTTCGTCTATATCCCCGCCAAAGGGACTCTCGGAGACCGGGCCCGGGGCCGCGCCGGCCTTGAGGCCGGGAGCCTTTTGCTTCTCCGCCTCCATGGCGTTGGATCCCTCGCTGAGCGAGGAGTGGACTTCCACGTCGTCATTGGGATCCGAGGGGTCCGGAACATGCAGTTTCTCAGTGGGCTTGCTCGTTCCTGCGAGGTCCTCCATGGCGTTCTCTGCTGCCTTGCCGATGCTGTCGCCGATACCCATGTGACTGCTCCTTCTGACACTGCGTGCCGGGCGCCCCAGTGGACTTCCGGAATTACCCTTCCAGAATTATCAGCATGCTTACAATTAGTCCAGAGCTGGGGTACGAGACCACGGCCCGGCACAGGAAGGACGAGTATTGTGAGCAGCTACCATCCGGAAAACGATCCCGCCAACCCTGACCAGCCTGGCAAGAATACGCCGGGCGCTAACGGGGCAGGTGCGGCCCAACAGGGCGGGCGCGACTCCGCCGGCTCGGCGAATCCGGACCCGGCGGCAGGCAACGTAACGGGGTTGGAGCCGGGCGGGGGAGTGCCGCCAGGTGAGACTCCTCCGGCGGAAGACCAGATGAGCGCCGACCAGGGGCACGAGGAGTAAACCGTCCGCCAGGAACGGCCCGGCGGACACGGATAGGCCTCGCCGGGCCGGCGCCTAGGTTCCAGCCATCCGCGGGCCCTGCCGGTCGCGGCGGCAGCCGATGGTCAGAGGGAGTCTTTGGGTGGGGTGCTGCCGCCGGACTTCTCGGGGCCGACGAGTTGCCGTTTGAGCCCGTCCATGTCGAGGCGGGTGTTCCAGCTTGCCCAGTCCTGGGGCCGGACGGACGGCCTGCCCAGCAGGTAGCCCTGGCCGGCACTGATGCCAAGTTCCGTGAGGACCTCCAGTTCGCCGACCGTCTCGATGCCCTCCGCCACCAGGGTGGTGCCGATCTGCCCGGCGAAGTCCACCAGGCAGGCGACCATGGCCCTCTGGATGCCGTCCTTGTCCACGTCGCCAATGACATTCCTGCCGACCTTCAGGAAATCCGGCCGCAGGTGCACCATCCGGCTCAGCGCCCCGGCCTCGGGGTGCGTGTCGTCAACGGCGATACGCAGGCCCTTGTCGCGCAGCGGGCTAACGGCGGCAATGAACTGCGGGTACTCCTCATCGCTGATGGTCTCCGTCAGTTCCAGCACCACCCGGCTGATGGGAAGATCAATGTGCTCGAACAGCTCCGGCAGGCGCGGGTCCAGGCATGAGGTGGGCGAAATGTTGAGTGAAACGTACAGGTCTTTGGGAAGATCCCTGGCTGCAGCGGCAGCGGATCCGAGGGCCGAAAACTCGAGGTTCGCGCCCAGGCCCACCGCCGCCGCCTCTGCAAACCAAAGTTCCGCGGCAGCGCCGTCGTCGCTGACAAAGCGGGACAGTGCCTCCACGCCCACAACCGATTCTTCCGCAAGCCCGTAAATGGGTTGGAAAGCCGTCATCAGCATCTGGCTGTCAAGCAAAGCGCTGATGCGTGACATGCTTCGAATCGCGTCAATCTGTTCAGCGAGTTTCGGCGGGATGGCGACGGATTCCAGGCGCATTTTCCTGGCGCTGTCCAGCGTCTCAACCGTGTTGGCGTCACTGCGCCGCGTTTCGAGGAGATACTCCAGCAAAGCCCGTTCAGGCACGCCCGGATTCTCGTCGAGACTGTTGCTAAGCCGCTGCCGTACAGCGGCCCCGGATGGATCCGAGTCCGCCAAAACAGCGGCGATGATTCCCCACGCCTGCACACGAACCGACATTAGCTACGCCCCCAGTTGACGAAGTAATGACCCCTTGGCCCTTTGTTGTTCAAATTCCAACCGCTTCTGAAGTCCCGTGCTGCTGATCAGCCGCGACATCCACGGCGACGAAAATCAGACCCAGCACGATGATCGTATATCGGGGCGGACAAAAGTGCAGTACTTTTCTGTTACGGGTTAGCGCTTTCCGGCTGGCCCGCCAGGAGCTCCGGAACCTGCGCAGGCGGGACAGGGCGGCTGAAGTAATAGCCTTGCGCGCTGAGGCAGCCCAAACTCCGTAATATCTCTGCCTGCTCCGCCGTCTCAACGCCTTCCCAGACCGCCTCCAGGCCGCAGGCGCGAACAAGTTGCAGGACGGCGGCCACCAGGGCCGGTTGGGTGGGATCGGTGCCCAGGCCGGTGATGAGGGAACGGTCCACCTTCACCCGGTCCACCGGCAGCCGGCGCAGGTAGCTGATGGATGAGTAGCCGGTGCCGAAGTCGTCGATCTCGATCCCCACGCCGAGGCCGCGCAGCCCGCCCAGCGAGTAGCGGTCCAGTTCGTTGCCCTTGACGATCGCCACTTCCGTCAGTTCCAGGACCACCTGTTCCGGCCGGACAAGGGTTTCCTTCAGGACATTCCGTACATCCTCAATGAACTGAAGGCTTTGCAGATCGGTAGCGGAGATATTGATCCGGACGGAGAAACGGCTGTCCACAAGGGACTCGTCAATCCATTGCCGCAACTGATGCACCGCCGTGCGAAGCACCCACAGCCCCAGGACGGAGATCAGCCCCGCATCCTCGGCCAGTGGAATGAACTCATCCGGCATGATGAGCCCGCGGGTCGGGTGGTTCCAGCGGACCAGGGCCTCCACGCCTTCGATCCGCCCGGAGCTGAGTTCCACCACCGGCTGGTAGTGCAGCGTCAGGCCGTCGCTCTTGATGGCTGCCCGAAGGTCCTCCACGAGCTGGCTGCGGAGCCTGCGGACCAGCAGGAGGCCTGGTTCAAACCGGTGAAGCTTGTTCTGGCCCTCGGCCTTGGAGGCGTACATGGCGACGTCGGCCTCCATCAGCATGTCCTCGGGGGTCTGCCCGGCTCCGCCAACACTCAGCCCTATGCTTGCACCGCAGCGAATACTTCGCCCCGGCAGTTCAATCGGTTCGGTCAACGCCGAAAGGATGCGGTGACCCACGATGGCTGCCTGGTCTGCGGAGACCGCCGGCATAACGATCGCGAACTCGTCCCCACCGAGGCGTGCCACGACGTCGGTAGCGCGTACTGCGCCGCGGATCCGTTCCCCCACGGTGATCAGGACCTGGTCACCGGCAGTATGGCCCAGGCTGTCATTGATGGATTTGAAGGCATCGAGGTCCATCAGCAGGATGACGGGCCCTTCGCTGGCATCGTCGTCGTCAATCGCGGCGCGCAAAGCCTCGATGAGCGCCGAGCGGTTTGCCAGGCCTGTCAACGGATCCTGCATGGCCATCTTCTGCATTTCCAGGTGGGCCTCGTGCAGCAGTTGCGTGCGCACCTGCACCCGCTGTTCAAGTTCCTCGTAAATGATCTGAAGGTCCTCGGCCAGCAGGTTCGTGCCCATGATGATCGCGTCGAGCTCATCGCGGGCTTCGGATACCTCGATCCGGGAGGCGAGGTCTCCCGATGCCAGCCGGACAATGCCTTCCAGCAGCTGTGAGAGCCGGGGGTCATTGTCAGCAAACATCAGTCCTCCTTCCCCTGCTCAGTTGGCCTGGCTGTGGTCGGTATCCAGCGGAAGGCTGACGGTGACAGTTGTACCCGCGCCCAGGGTGGAAGCCACATCGATGTGGCCACCATGGCGTGCCACGATGTCCTTGGTGATGGCCAGGCCCAGGCCCGTTCCGGGAATCGCGCCGGACATGGCGTTGGAGGCGCGGTAGAACCGGGTGAAGACGTGGTCGATTTCCTCGCTGGAGATGCCGATGCCGTTATCCGCGACGCTGACGGTGGCCCACCGCGTTCCGTCCGCCGCCGCGTGGGATTCGCTGCCCACCTCGATCCGGCCGCCGCTGGGGGTGAACTTGATGGCGTTGGACACCAGGTTGGTGAACACCTGCTGCAGCTGTACCTCATCGGCCAGGATTTCAGGATCTTCCGGGAGCGGCTCGACGGCGATGGTCACGTTTTGCAGCTGGGCCAACGGACGCAGCGCGCCCGCGACAAGGTCCAAAGTCTGCCCCAGGCGCACCGGGGTGAGGTGCATCAGGTTGTCATCGAGGCCGTTGCGGGAAACACTCAGCATGTCTTCGATCAGCGTCCGGAGCCGCTCCGTGTTCCGCACCACGATGTCCAGCATCTGGTGGACCTCGGGGGAGACCGGCTGCTCAGTGCTCTCCTGGATCATGTCCAGGTACGCCATGATGGACGTCAACGGCGTCCTCAGCTCGTGGTTGACGGTGGCAAGGAAGTCTGTTTTCGCCTTGTCGAGCTGTTGAAGCTGCTTAACAACCTGCTGCTGACTGCTGATGAGGTGGCTTTGGATCAGCCCATGGGCGGCATTGCCCGCCACATGCTGGATCAGCCCCAGCTCGGCGCGGGACCATTGCCGGGGCTCCAGCATAACGATCCAGATAATGCCCAGCGAGGAGCTTCCTTCACCCATCGGCACGGCCAGCAACGATGCAGCCGGTGCAAGGCCCGGGGTGCCGGATGCTTCACCCGGCTTTGTATCCTCTTCGGACCCGTCAAAGGAAAGCGTTTCAGCAGCCGCCCAGAGCATGTCCGCAGTGTGCCTGGCAGAGTCCTGATCCGGAAGCGCTGCTGCCGGAAGCTTCTCCAGTCCAGGCCTTGTCCACGTAGCGTCAATCGGGGAGACCCGCTCGTCCTCAAAAGTAGAGAGCCGGACGTGGTCAGCCTTGAACGTCCGGCCGAATCCCTCCACCACGAGGGACGCAATCTGCTGCGGATCGTTGGTGCCACGGACGGCAGCGGATACCAGCCTGAGCTGCTCCCGGAGACCTTCGGCTTCCTGTCGCGCCGCTGCCCGCCGGGACACCTGCGTAATGAGTGCAGTGGCACGATGCACCAGTTCTTTGGGCGGCACAGGTTTAGCGATGCAGTCGTGGATGCCGGGAGGCTGCATGGCTGCGACCTCGGCGGGGCTGTCCAGGTCCACCATCACAAGGACGGGAGCTTCTGCTTCCACCGCAGACAGCAGCGTATCAACCACGATGACCGACGGCTCGCCTGCGTCGAGCATGGCGGCAAGCCCGCTCGCATGCCCTGCGGTGCGAACCTCGTAGCCGGCATCGCGCAGTGCCTGTGCGTTGACCGCCAGCCTGCCGTCGTCGGGGTCCGCCACAACAGCGGTGCGAGGCACAGTCGAGTCCCACGGCATGTCAGCCGCCACAACGCCCCCCTTTGATCCCAGTTGAGTACATTGTAGGGCGACGACGGCTGGATGAACCCGCAGAAGGTGTACATCCCGCAAGAGCGACGAAACAACCGGAGCGGGGAGGGGCGCCGCACCGCAAACGGCACCGCTTGGCTGCTTGCACTATGGGGCACACCATATATTTGATGCGTGTCCTCCCCAGCGAAATCAGTGCGCTCTGCCTGGCAGAAGTACCTGATGATCCCCAAACTCGTCCGGCTGTCCCGTTCCGCGCACAAGGACCGGCCCGTGGCGTGGGACAGGTACTGGGCAGGCATAAAGGTGACCGGTGCAGGCGGCGAGGTCCTCTGGGACTCCGGCAGGGACAGTGAGTTCCTGGGCTACAGGAATGTGCTGGTGCGCCACCTGGACCCGAAACTTCCGGTGGTTGACGTGGGATGTGGACACGGCAGCTTCACGCGGGCCCTGGCCGGTGTCTTCCCTGCGGTGATAGGGGTGGACGTATCCGCCCACGCTGTTGCCCGTGCCCGCACGGAATCCGCGGCAGACGGCAACATCGCCGAACGGGTCCGTTACGAGGTGCGGGACATGACAGCGCCGGGTGCCGCAAGGGGGCTGGGGGACCAACGCGGAGCCAACGTCTTCATCCGCGGGGTGCTCCACGTGCTGAGCCCTGATGACCAGGTGGCACTGGTGGAAAACCTTCGGCTCCTTGCCGGCAGCGGCGGCGCGGTGTTCCTTGCCGAGACCAACTTCCAGGGCAACCCTGTGGACTACGTTTCACACCTGGGCGCAACCACCAGGGGCATCCCCGCGCCCCTTGAGCGGGCCATCCGCGAACTGCCCATGCCTGGCCATTTCGGCCCTGCTGAACGGGCCCGCGTCCTTCCCGAAGACACCTGGGAGCTCCTCGAGGACGGTGCCGTGGCCATCGAGACGAACCCCATGACGGACGTAGCTGAACAGAGCCGGATCCCCGGCTATTACGCCGTGCTGCGCCCCCGGTCCTAGCCACCGCTGCCCGGGCGGAGGTATAATCTGCATCCGCACGGCCCCCTTGGCCCTGCCCCCTTGACACGGAGGCGGAACCGGAGGCTACATAGTAAGTAGACTTACTAGTTATCTCCAGGGGAAAGGATAGCCACCATGGAACAGGACAAAGGCAAGAAGGGCCGCGAGGCTGAAGCGGAACGGGACGAAGACGACCTGGGCGCAGGCCCGGATGACGGCAAGGTCCGCACGGGTCCTGAATCATCCAAATCCCTGAAGTATTCACAGGAGGTCACCTCAACGGACGACGAACCTGAGCGCGAGGGCCGGAGCCTGGTCACCACGCACCACGAAGTCATCAGGCAGTGGGCGGAGGAGCGCGAGGGCGTTCCGGCCACAGTGGAGGGCACCGAGCACGGTGACCACCTTGGAGTGCTGCGGATCGACTTTGGCGGCGAAAATGACAAGCTCCGCCACATTAGCTGGGAAGAATGGTTCGAAACCTTCGACTCCCGCCAGCTGAACTTCATTTACCAGGAACAGCGCAGCGACGGCCAGCAATCCAACTTCTTCCGGCTGGAAAACCCCGGCCGGGAAGACGCCTAAGCCGCATCCGTCCAGCCGTACCCCGAAAGAGCAGCACCGGACCACCTCCGGCGCTGTCCCGTCGTCGGCAGGCGTAAAACCAACAGGAACAACCATGCGCGAACTTATCCCTTCCGGTTCCCTCCGCGGGATGCTGCTGCCACCAACCTACGGCCGGCACGTCACGGACAACACCGCATTCACCGTCCTCTCCGTCGAAATCTGGGCCACCGGGCTGGTTGTCAACATCCAGCTCGCCTCAGACGGCGAGCCGGAGCCCCACATCGTCCTCCAGGACCACTTCGGAACCGAGTATTCGCTGCGCCACTCCGCGAATCTGGGCTCCCGGAACCTGCAGGTCTTTACCCCCTCGGTGCCGCCGGGAACCAGGAGCCTGACAGTCAGGTCGGCTGACGACGCCAAGGCCAGGCCTGTTGTTACCTTTGCCGTCCCGCTCATGGCCGTGCAGGATGCCACCGCCGACGCGGACGACGCCCGCTACCCCTCGCCGCCGGAACTCCGCCGCCCCGCCTGACTACTCAAAAGGAGCCACTATGCAGGACACCACAGGTTTCAGCCCTGCCACCGCCATCGTCACCGCATCAGATTCCGGAATCGGCAAGGCCGCAGCCGTGGCACTGGCCAAGGCGGGCATGGACGTCGGCGTGACCTGGCATTCGGACAAGGCCGGCGCCGAATCCACGGCAGAAGAAATCCGGAGCCTGGGACGCAAGGCCGTGGTGCGGCAGCTGGACACCACAGAGCTCCGGGCAGCCG
This sequence comes from Pseudarthrobacter sp. R1, assembly GCF_024494415.1. Lineage (NCBI taxonomy): Bacteria > Bacillati > Actinomycetota > Actinomycetes > Micrococcales > Micrococcaceae > Pseudarthrobacter > Pseudarthrobacter sp. R1. The sequence continues at coordinate 176,172 of NZ_JAMKFI010000009.1, forward strand.
GCGGCGTCATCGAGGAACTGGCCGAGGAGCTCGGCGGAGTGGACGTATTCGTCAACAACGCCGGGACCGGAGATGGCACCAAGTTCCTGGACCTCGACGTCGACACCTGGATGCAAACGCTGGACACCAACCTCAACGGCGCGTTCGTCTGCCTTCAGGCGGCCGCCCGGCGCATGGTGCAGGCGGGCAGGGGAGGGCGGCTGATCGCCGTCACCAGTGTGCACGAGTTCCAGCCGAGGGTGGGGTCGTCCGCGTATGACGCGTCCAAGCACGGCCTGGGCGGCCTGATGAAGACGCTGGCCCTGGAACTCGCGGAGCACGGCATTACCGCCAACAGTGTTGCCCCCGGCGAGATAGCCACGCCCATGACGGGCCAGGAGGATGAGGATCCGACGGCGAAGGACAGGCCGGGGGTCCCGCTGGGCAGGCCAGGGGACGCGCGGGAAGTGGCTGCCGTCATCGCCTTCCTCGCATCGCCGGCCTCGAGCTACGTCACCGGCGCTTCCTGGGCGGTGGACGGCGGGATGCTGCAGATGGGCCCCCAGGGCGGCTCGCACATCACCAGCCACGACTGGCGCGAGGGGTAGGCGGGCCTCACCTGCGCCTGAGGGAGTGCTTGCCCGTGTTACGTTGCGGGCAAGCGCTTTCCGTTGCAGGGCTGGCATGATGGACCCCATGCGCATTCTTATTGCTCCGGACAAGTTCAAGGGTTCTCTCACGGCTGCCGAAGCTGCTGCCGCCATCGCCGAGGGCGCGCTGAGGGTCTACCCCGACGCCGTCGCCACGCAGTTCCCCATCGCCGACGGCGGCGAGGGCACCCTCGAAGCCGCCGTTGCTGCCGGGTACGAGGAACGGATCAACGCGGTGGTGGGTCCCATCCTCGCCCCGGTCGGCGCTGCCTGGGCCATCCGGAAGGACGACGCCGGCAAGGTCACCGCGGTCATTGAAACGGCCCAGGCTTCCGGCCTTGCCGACATGGAGCCAACCCCGGCGAACGCGCTGCGGGCCCACAGCTACGGCTGCGGACAGCTGATCGCGGCGGCGTTGGACGCAGGCGCCACCGAAATTGTGCTGGGGCTCGGCGGATCGGCAATGACCGACGGCGGCAGCGGTGCCCTGCGCGCTCTGGGCCTGAAGCCGCTCGACCGGGCCGGAAACGTGGTCCCGCTGGGCGGCGGCTCACTCGCAGACGTCGTGGCGCTGGACTCCTCCGAACTGGACCCCCGGCTGGCCGCCACCAGGTTCCGCATCGCCGTCGATGTACGTAATCCCCTCTACGGAACGCTGGGCGCCGCGCACGTTTTCTCCCCGCAAAAGGGCGCGGACGAAGAGTCCGTGGAACTGCTCGACGCCGGACTTCGCAACTGGGCGTCCCTGCTCCGCGAGGCCACGGGCCGGGACGTCAACATCGAGGGGGCGGGCGCTGCCGGCGGCTTCCCGGCGTCGTTCCTTGCCTTTACCGACGCCGCGCTGGAAGGCGGCTTCGCGCTTGTGGCGGGGCTGACCGGCCTGGCGGACCAACTGTCCGGAGCCGACCTGGTGATTACCGGCGAAGGCTCCATGGACGTCCAGTCTCTGACCGGCAAGGCGCCGATTGCGCTCGCGGACGCGGCCCGGGAACGGGGCATCCCTGTCATCGTGGTGGCCGGCAGGATCCTGGTGACTCCCGAAGACCTCGCCGGGCACGGCGTGGTCGCTGCAGCGCAGCTGCTGGATGTTGCGTCAGGCCCGGAGGATGCCGTGGCCAACGCCGCCAAGTACCTGGCCTGGGCAACAAGCCAGGTACTTGAAGGCGCTTAGCCAGGTGTGGCGCCGGCACCCGGCGCCTGAACCTAGACGATGGTTTTGTTACCCCGGCGGCGATTCCAGATGAAGATCGCGATCAGCGTCAGCAGGATGACCCCGCCGATCACCCAGGGCGTGTTGTCGGTGCGGGTCGACTCATTCTGGGCCGACTCGCCGGTTCCGGGATTGGCCGGGCCGGTGGAGGCGGTATCCCCGGGAGAAGGCGTGGGAGATGCCGCGGAGAGCGCAACGGTGGTCCCCGCACTGTCAGCGGCCATCGAGGCGTGGGCGGCGCCGATTGAAAGTGCCGGTGCGGCAAGCAGCAGCAGGGCTGCCAAGGCAGTTCGCAAAAGTGCTTTCATAGGGTTCTCCTGTCGGTTGTCAGCGGCCGGTTGTCCGGCCGCGTGGCTGGTATCGGGACACATGTGCAGCCGGGCGGAAACGCGGGTGATGGCTTTCCGTGGCAGGTCCAGGGGAGCCGGGCTGCCTTGCGGCACGTTATAGTTACCTGGCCGCTTCAGCCCGCCTGTTCAGGTGGATGGGCACGTAGACCAGCAGGACCACCATCACGGCCAACAGCGCTCCGCCGGCAGTGAGGCCTGCTGAGCGTCCGGCGGTCACGTCAAAGACCAAGGCAGCAGTGCCGGCGCTCAGCAGCGCGATTCCGGCAAGGGTGATCTTGGCGATGGTGTCCCCGCTGGCAACCAGGGTTTCCTTGAGCCGCTTCCGGAAAAGCCGCCGGTGGACACTCACCGGCAAAAGGATGAGCGCCGTGGTCAGCGCAGCGATCACCACATTCGTCAGGTAGAGGACAATCTGGAAGTCATCAAGGTCTTCAAACCGCTCCTGGAAGGGCAGTGTCAGCAGGAAGCCGGCCAGGATCTGCACGCCCATCTGCAGCACCCGCATCTCCTGGAGCAGCTCAGCCCAGTTGCGGTCCAGCTGTTCCTCGCGGGTCTCATTCCTGCCCGTCCGGCCGGTGTAATCCTCCACGTCCGACATTGCCTCTCCTTCCTGCGCCATCCTGGCCCTGGCTACCTTTCTACTCCCCAGGTACCCAGAAACCGGGACAACGTTGCACCGCCGCCCGCATTTGATAAGTTTACTGATTATTCGCACGGAACGGTGGACTTTGCTCCGCCGGCCGGGATAGCTTCGAAGGGCCGGTGCACGGCGGGGCCTTCGGAAACCGACAGAGTGAGTAGGCGGACTATGAGCGACACGGACAAGCAGACAGACCAGCCAAAGGATCCCCGGGGCGGCTACCACGCAGGCCCGTTCCCGGAGCAGGAGCAGAAGCAGCCCGGCCTGACGGCGCCCATGGAGCCGAAACCTGACCACGGCGAACTCAGCTATGAGGGGCACGGAAAGCTGCAGGGCAAGGCCGCCCTCATTACAGGCGGAGATTCGGGCATCGGCAAGGCTGCTGCCATCGCCTTCGCCCGTGAGGGTGCCGACCTTGCCATCTCCTACCTTCCCGAAGAGGAGGAGGACGCCCAGGACACCGCGGACTGGATCCGCAAGGCGGGCCAGCGGGTCCTCCTCTTTGCCGGTGACGGCCGTGAAGAGGAGTTCAGCACCCGGATCGCCAACGAAACGGCAGCCGAGTTCGGCCGCCTCGATGTGGTGGTGCTGAACGCGGCATACCAGAAGAACCGCGAGAGCCTGGAGTCACTGCCCACGGAGGAATTCGACCGGGTCTTCAAGACCAACCTGTACTCGCTGCTGTGGACGGCGCGGGCGGCCGTGCCCCATCTGAAGGCCGGTGCCTCGATCATCACCACGGCTTCCATCCAGGCTTTCAACCCTTCGCCGGGGCTCATTGACTACGCGATGACCAAGGCGGCCCAAGTGGCGTTCACCAAAGCACTGGCGCAGGAGCTTGGCCCCAAGGGAATCCGCGTTAACGCCGTGGCTCCCGGCCCAATCTGGACCCCGCTGATTCCGGCCACCGAATGGCCTGAAAAGCTCCCCAAGTTCGGCCAGGACACACCGCTGGAACGGGCCGGCCAGCCGGCCGAGCTTGCTGCGGCCTACGTCCTCCTGGCCTCCGAAGACGGGTCCTACATTTCGGGGGCCGTACTGCCGGTCACCGGCGGTAAGGGGCTCTGAGCAGCCACCCCGCGCAGTTCACTTTCATCCAACGCACACCAGGAGGAACCATGACGCAGGAAAACCAGCACGCGCAGCCGGAAACGGACCCGGGCGGATACGGCACTCCCACCGCCGAGCAGGAAATGGGCGGGGCGCAGGCCTCCGCCGGTGGCTCGGACACCGGCAGTACGGGCGACTCGGGCAGTGTAGGCACGAACGAGCCGCAGTCCGGTACCAGTGAGGATCCGGTGCCGCGCGACGTGGACCTTCCCTCCGGTGAGGCTGAGCTGGATGAAGGCAACGATGACTCCCAGGGTTCAGCCCCGGTGTCCTCGGAGCCCGGGCAGGAAGCCGCCGGGATCCCGGACGGCAGCGGCAACGACCTGCCCGAGGAGAAATCACCCAACGACGACGGCGGCGAAAGCTTCGACGCCGGGTAATCGGCTTGGGTGCCCCGTCCGAGGGCGGTGCGCCCACACACTGAAGGCCTCCGCCCCTGCCGGGATGGCAGCGGGCGGAGGCCTTCGCCGTGCCAGGGCATACATTCCGGTGATGTGGGTACAGAACCAGCGAACCCCATTCACTATCAATGCCGAGGCGGCGCCAGGAGGTGGCTGTGAGCAGGAGATCATCAGAACAGTGGGCACGGCGTGTTGAGGTGCCGGACACTGTGGCAGTCGACGTGCTCGTTCCCACCTGCAACCGCCCGGCCGAACTGGCCGTGACCCTGGCCGGCCTGGCCGGGCAGACTGACCCTGCATTCCGCGTGGTGGTGAGCGACCAGTCCACTGATACTCCTGGTTGGGAACATCCTGCAGCGGCGGCGATGGTGCGGGTCCTCGAAGCCCAGGGCCGCCCCGTCACGCTGCTCCGCCACCTCCCGCGGCGGGGATTGGCCGAGCACCGCCAGTACCTGCTGGATCAGTCGACGGCGGAGAAGTGCCTTTTCCTTGACGATGACATCTGGTTGGGGCCGGGTGCCCTGGAGCGGCTCAGCCGGGCACTGGACGAGCTGGACTGCGGTTTTGTGGGGATGGCTCCCCAGGGCCTGTCCTACCTTGATGACAGGCGGCCGGAGCAAACGGCCGGCTTTGAAGCGTGGGACGGCCCCGTGACGGCGGAACGCATCCGGCCGGGGGCCCCCGGCTTTGATCGCTGGCCGCTTCATAACGCCGCCAACCTCAGCCATCTCAGCGCTGACCTTTCCCTGGAACCGGGGGAGTGGGTGCCCTACCGCGTTGCCTGGCTTGGGGGATGCGTGCTCTACCGGCGGGAAGCCCTGAACGCCGCAGGCGGCTTTGCCTTCTGGACCAGCCTTCCCGTTGACCACGCGGGGGAGGACGTCGTGGCCCAATGGCAGGTCATGGAAAGGTATGGCGCCGCTGGCATCCTCCCCTCCGGAGCCGTCCACCTGGAGTCCCCCACCACGGTGACGGACCGCCGGGTGGAGGCCTACGACGTCGTCCTAAGCGCACATTCGCAGGCGTACTCAGGACATACCGCAGCCGCAGATTAGGCCGCCAAGCGCGCTGCCCCTCCCGCCCGCAGGGTGGGCGACGTATTCTTTAAAAATCGAGGTTTTGCAGTAGGCCGACGCGCTCAACAAAGGCGTGGGAACATGGCCGCTGAACCCACAGGGCAGGTCGGCTGGGGACCGCTTCACCTGCCCCCGGAGCCGGTTTTCGACAGTAAGGACGTCGAGACCTACCTCTGGGAAGTCACCCATGATTTCATGGCGGACATCAAGGGCGAAGGCCGCGGTATCGTCTGGGCAGCCACCCTCTTCCGCCTGGGAAAAGGGCACACCATTGCTGCCAGTGCGGAGCAAGCCCGCGAAGCGGACCGGGAACAGTGCTCCTTCGCTGACGGACCCGTCATCGAGGCTTTGCGGACCGGCGAGTTCGTTCTGCTGTCCGACGTCAGCCGCGACCGGCGCTGGCCCGGATACGCCAGCGCGGCCGCAAGCCATGGCGTCCAGTCGCTCCTGTCAGTCCCCATCGTGGCCGAGGGCGGGACGAGCGCTGCCATCAACCTATACGCGTCCTCACCCCATGCCTTCACCAGTGATGACCTTCTCCGGATCCGGAGCTACGTTCAGCAGGTTGCCCGCGCGCTGCGCGTGGTAGTCCGGGTGGCGGAGCGCGCGGAAGCGACGGCGGGCCTCGCCGTCGCTCAAAGCTCGCTGGTCCTGGTGGACCTGGCGGTGCGCAGCCTCATGGACGAGTACGGCCTTTCGCGCGAGGGTGCCCTGCGGTTCCTGCAGCGGGAGGCGTCGCACCACGAGCTGGGGCTGCGTGATGCGGCACTGACCATCGTTGCGCCTGTCTCTGGCGGGGATCCTGCCGGGCCACGGAGGGAGGCCTTCGAAAACGTTGAGGACTTCCGGCTGGTGGCGCCGGCGGAGCTTGACCAGCCGCTGGAGGCGGTTGCTGCCCCGGAAACGGACCCATCCCCAAAGGCGAGAGGACGGCAGTCATGACTATCCATCAGCAGGAGACATGGCCAGGACGGCCGCCGGCAGGGCGGCACCCCTGGCACCGCTTCGTAGCCCTCGGCGACTCCTACACAGAAGGGGTGGGCGACCCCGAGCCCCTCAGTATCGGCGGGCTCCGGGGCTGGGCTGACCGGGCGGCGGAGGAACTCAGCGCCGGCCAGCGGGACTTCGCCTACGCCAACCTCGCCGTGCGCGGGCTGGTGCTCCAGGAAATCCTGGACCAGCAGCTGGAGCCCGCCCTGGCCCTCAAACCGGACCTGGTGGGAATGTCCGGCGGCGGAAACGATGTTGTTTTCCACCGGGGCGATCCCGACAAGCTGGCCGAGAAGATGGACCAGGCGGTGGGTTTGCTGGCCGAAACCGGCGCCACGGTCCTGCTGTTCGCCGGACCGGACTGGGGAAGCACGCCGGTGTTTAGCCAGATCCGGGGAAGGCTAGCCATCTACAACGAACACCTCCACACCATCGGACTGCGCCACCACGCCGTGATGGTGGACCTGTGGTGCCTGCCGGCGCTCCACGACGCCCGGATGTGGGACAGGGACCGGCTCCATCTTTCACCGCTGGGCCACCAGGCCGTCGCCATTGCCACCCTGGACGCGCTGGGAGTACCGCATTCGCTCAAGGCCCTGCAGCCGCGGCCGGTTCCATCCCATGGCTGGACGCAGGCAAGGGCGGAAGACCTGATCTGGGCCAGGCAATACCTGTTTCCGTGGGTCCTGCGGCGGCTCCGGCCCCGGCCTGAGTCCCTCGCCGCCAAGAGGCCGCAGGCCGGCCCGGTCTTCGGCGTTGGCCTCCCCGGCCCGTTCCCTCCCGGGCACCCGGCCGGGAGCATGGCGCCGGACAGCCTGGAGGACGCTGCGATGACGACAATCGGTGGCGGGACCGCGGGCACGGCAATGCCGGAGGGCGGGGCGGGGCGGGAGGACGTGGACGAACCCGGTGAAGTCGCCTAGCTCGTTGGCCTAACGCTTCTTCGGCGACCGCTTGGCGTTCATCGCTGCCTTGGCTGCAGGCGGCAGCCCAGCCTGTTCGGTCTCGGGTTCCGCCACTGTGCCCCTGGCCTTCGCGATGGCCGTCATGCCGTGGTAAATGACCAGGGCGGCGGCTGAACCGAGTGCGATGCCTGTGAACGTGAGGTCGCCGATGGTCCAGGTGTAGTCCGCGATGCCGATAATCAGGGCAACGGCGGCAGTAGTGAGGTTTACCGGGTTGGAGAAGTTCACCTTGTTCTGTACCCAGATCTTCACGCCCAGGATGCCGATCATGCCGTACAGCATGGTGGCGGCGCCGCCCAGTACTCCCGGCGGAACAGTGGCAATGAGCTCCCCGAACTTGGGGGAGAAGCTCAGCAGGATGGCGAAGACGCCTGCCACCCAGTAGGCCGCCGTCGAATAGACCTTGGTGGCGGCCATAACGCCGATGTTCTCGGCATAGGTGGTGGTTCCCGAACCGCCGCCGAAGCCGGCCAGGACGGTGGCGGCGCCGTCGGCCATAAGCGCACGCCCGGAGACGCCGTCGAGGTTCTGGCCCGTCATGGCTGCCACGGACTTCACATGGCCGATGTTCTCGGCCACCAGCACCAGCACAACGGGCACGAACAGGCCGAGGACGCCCACATGGAACTCCGGGGTCTGGAACTGCGGCAGGCCCACCCAGGCGGCTGCCTCCATCTTGTCGTAGCTCACCTCGCCCCGGAGCATGGCCACGAGGTAGCCCACCACCACGCCGACGAGGATGCTGAGGCGGCCCAGGATGCCGCGGAACAGGACGCTGACCAGGATGATGGTGGCCAGCGTAACGACGGCGGTGACGGGGGCGGCGTCGAAATTATTCTTCGCTGCGGGGGCAAGGTTGAGTCCGATCAGCGCCACGATGGCGCCAGTGACGATCGGAGGCATGAGCCGGTTGATCCAGCCTGCGCCGAACTTCTGCACAATGGCTCCCACGATGGCCAGGGCCGCGCCGGCCAGCACCACTCCGCCCAGGGCGCCGGGCACGCCGAACTGCTGCTGCGAGGCCGTGATGGGGGCGATGAACGCGAAGCTTGAGCCGAGGTAGCTGGGCACCCGGCCCTTAGTGATTACCAGGAACAGCAGCGTGCCGATGCCCGAGAAGAACAAAGTGGTGGCCGGGGGCATCCCGGTAATGATGGGCACCAGGAAGGTGGCGCCGAACATCGCCACCACGTGCTGCATGCCCACGCCGATGGTCAGCGGCCAGGCCAGCCGCTCGTCCGGGGCCACCACATGGCCCGGCTTGATGGACTTGCCGGTGCCATGCAGCTTCCACTTGATTCCGAGCATGCTCATGGTGGGGGCCTTTCAAAGGGGTGCCTTGTGACGGCGAAGATCAGTTGGCTCCAGAATACCGTCCGCCTCTTATGCCGGTCAGCTGTGCCCAGCGTCACCTGCCGTCACGGGAAGAGGATGCGACTACTTGAAGTTGCAACTATGGAAAGCAACGAGGCCGCCCCAGCAGCGGGGAGGCGCAGCGAAAGGTAAGCCCATGACCATTGCCCACGAAGAAGCAGTCATCGATTCGGCCGCCGTCGACGCCATCTTCGCCCAGGCCCGCACCGCCAACTCCTTCACCGGAGAGGTGACCGACGAGCAGGCCCAGGCGATCTACGAACTCACCAAGTTTGGCCCCACAGCCTTCAACTCCCAGCCCCTGCGCGTCACGTATGTCCGCTCGGACGAGGCCCGCGCCAAGCTGGTGGACGCCCTGATGCCCGGCAACCGTGCCAAGACGGCTTCCGCTCCGCTGGTTGCCATCCTGAGCTACGACACCGACTGGGCCGGGCAGTGGGACACCTTCCTCCCCGGCTACAACGCTCCGAAGGCCATGTACGACGCCAACCCGGAATTGGCTGCCGCCGCGGGCAACAACAACGCCCACCTGCAGGCCGGCTACTTCATCCTGGCCGTCCGCTCCCTCGGGTTCGCAGCGGGCCCCATGACCGGCGCTGACTTCGGTGCCATCGACGCCGCTTTCTTCCCCGCGGGTGACCAGAAGAGCTTCCTGGTGGTCAACATCGGCCAGCCGGCCGAGGACGCCTGGGGCGAAGCCAAGCCCAAGTTCTCCTACGAGGACGTAGTACGCACCGTCTGATCCCCCCGGACACTCTCTCACCTAATGCGTCATTTCGGCCATCGCTCTCTCACCTGTGAGAGAGCGATGGCGTTTAAGGCGCATTAAGTGAGAGAGCGTTGGAAGGGGGCGGAGCGGGAGGGGTGTGGTGGGAGACTGGGCAGATGCGGAACCTCATCCTGGTTGCCTTCGTCGAACCCGTGGCGGACGGGCTGGTTTTCCCGCGGACGCACTGGCCCCTGCACATCACGCTTGTGAGGTTCGACGTCGGCACTGATGACGTAGCCGAACGGGCGGCAGTCCTCGCGGCACCGTACGCCGGGGCAGCCTTGGGCGCCCGCCTCACGGTGGGGGAGGACGCCGGTTTCGGCCGGAACGGTTCGGTTCCCGTCAGCCTCATCCAACCTCAGCCGGACCTGCAGGCCCTGCATGAGCAGCTGGTCACCGCCGCCGAGAGCCTTGGCGGCAAGATCCTCACGCCGGCCCACACGATGTCGGGTTACCGGCCGCACGTTTCACACCACGGGGCCAAGCGCCTGAACCCGGGCGACGCCGTCGTACTCGACCGGATCGCCTTGGTGGACATGGCGCCGGACGGTGACCGCACCGTCCGGCGCGTCCTGCGGCTGTGGAGCCTGGACGAAGTGCCCGGCTAGGCGATGACGCCGTCCACCAGGGCCTTGGCTTCCGCCTGCACCTGCTTGAGGTGATCCCCGCCCTTGAAGGACTCGGCGTAGATCTTGTACACGTCCTCGGTGCCGGACGGGCGGGCGGCGAACCAGGCGTTTTCCGTGACCACCTTGAGCCCGCCGATGGAGGCGCCGTTGCCGGGTGCTTCCGTGAGTTTGGCGATGATCGGCTCGCCGGCCAGCTCCGTTGCCGTCACGTCCGACGGCGACAGCTTGCCGAGTGCCGACTTCTGCTCGCGCGTGGCTGCAGCGTCAATGCGGGCGTAAACGGGCGCACCGAACTGGTCCGTCAGGCCCTTGTACAGCTGGGACGGGGACTTGCCCGTGACAGCCGTGATCTCCGAGGCCAGCAGGGCCAGCAGGATGCCGTCCTTGTCCGTGGTCCAGACGCTGCCGTCCTTCTTGTTGAAGGACGCGCCGGCCGACTCCTCGCCGCCGAAGGCGCCCTCACCGGAGAGCAGGCCCGGCACGAACCACTTGAAGCCCACCGGGACCTCTACGAGCTTGCGGCCCAAGCTTTCTGCCACGCGGTCGATGATCGAGGAAGACACCAGGGTCTTGCCCACCACCGACTCCGGGTTCCAGCCGCTGCGGTTGCGGTACAGGTAGTCGATGGCCACGGCGAGGTAGTGGTTGGGGTTCATCAGCCCACCGTCCGGGGTGACGATGCCGTGGCGGTCCGCGTCGGCGTCGTTGCCGGTGGCGATGTCGAAGGCCGACTGGCCGGACGATGAAGCGTCTGACATCCGCTTGATCAGCGAGGCCATGGCGGCGGGCGAGGAGCAGTCCATCCGGATCTTCTCGTCCCAGTCCAGCGTCATAAACGCCCACTGGGGATCCACGCTCGGGTTCACCACGGTGAGGTTCAGGTGGTGGCGCTCACCGATCTCGCTCCAGTAGTCCACCGCGGCGCCACCCATGGGGTCCGCGCCGATCCGCACGCCGGCGTCGCGGATGGCGTCCAGGTTCAGGACGGAGGGGAGATCGTCCACGTAGCTGCTGAGAAAGTCGAACTTGCCCGTGGTGTCAGCCGCCAGCGCGTCGGCCAGCGGGATGCGCTTGACGCCCCGGAGGCCGTTCTCGAGCAGTTCGTTGGCGCGGTTCGCGATCCAGCCGGTGGCATCGGAATCGGCCGGGCCGCCGTGCGGCGGGTTGTACTTGAAGCCGCCGTCGGCCGGGGGGTTGTGGCTGGGGGTGACCACAATGCCGTCAGCCTGCGGAGCCCCGGTACCGGCGTTCCTGTTGTACGTGAGGATGGCGTGGCTCAGCGCCGGCGTGGGGGTGTAGCCGTGGCGGGCGTCGATGAGGACCTGGACGCCGTTGGCGGCCAACACCTCGAGCGCGGAGTTCTGCGCCGGCTCGCTCAGGGCGTGGGTGTCCTTGGCCAGGAACAGCGGGCCTGTGATGCCCTGCCCGGCCCGGTATTCCACGATTGCCTGGGTGATGGCGACGATGTGCTTTTCGTTAAATGAGGCATTGAGGCTGGAACCGCGGTGCCCCGAGGTGCCAAACGCCACGCGCTGGCCGGGGTCACCCAGATCCGGCGTGATGTCGTAATACGCGTCGAGAAGCGCAGTGATGTCAACAAGGTCCTGGGGTTGGGCAACTGTACCCGCGCGGCTAGCCATGGGACCAGCATGCCAGACCCGGGCCGCAGCCAAAACGATCCGTCCATAATCCGGCCACTGTGTCCCGCCCTGTGACGGAAGAACGTCATCAACCAAGTAGCGGACCTGAGTACCGGGGCCGCAAAGTACTTATATACCGCCGCCTGCGCGCCCTGTTACTTTCGAAAAATCGGGCGGAATGTCCGTAAGCAAAGGGCGACGGCGGCCTTCCGCCGTCGTCCTCCGGCAAGGGAAGCAGGGCGGCCATGGGGGCAGGGGACGGGGCAACGGAGCAGGCCAGGCTGGCTGCGGAAAGGGTTGCCAGGCTTAAGCGCCGGCTCGACCAGGCCGAACGTTCCACCCAGGCCTGGGATGCCGGTGCCGTCGGAGGGCACGTGGTGGCAGAGAAGCTGAGCGAACTGGTGCCGCGCGGCTGGTACGTGTTGCACGATGTCCACTGGCCGGGCCGGCCCAAGGCCAACCTGGACCATGTCCTGGTGGGGCCGGGGGGCGTGGTGGTGGTGGACGCCAAGAACTGGACCGGAGAAGTCAAAGTCTCCTCGGGTGTGCTGTGGCAGGGCCGCTACGCCCGGACCCAGGCCGTGGAAGGTGCACTGGCCCAATGCGCGGCCGTCGCCTCCGTGATGGCCCCGCCGCACCGCCGGCTGGTGCGGCCGCTCATCTGCATGGCCGCGCAGCCGGACCTTTTTGGCGTGACGAACTCCGATGTCGCCGTAGCGGGTGCCCAGCGAGTGGTGGGTGCCATCGAATCGCTCCCGCCAGTGCTGGACCAACAAACCGTAGTGGGGATCTACGCACACCTCGGCCAGCAGCTTACGCATGAACAGCAGCCCGGGATTACAGCTTTCCGGAACGTCCGGCCAGGGACCGTGGTCCAGCCAACGGGTGCCCTGCCGCCACGTGGTCCAGCGGCTGAGGATGCGACTGGACGGGCAACGGCTGAGGATTCCCGTTCCGAAGGTGGCCCCGGTCCCGCAACGGGCAGGAACACCTCAACCCGGAGCGGGAGCTTGGCCCGGCATCCGGCGGGCCGCCACCTCAAGGCAGCCGGGGTGCGGCAGGGCCGGAACGCCAAGGCCCACCAGCATCCCGGAGCCGGTGCGGGGCGCCTGGCGCTGCTCGCCGCGTTCGTCATTTTCGCCGTTTATATCCTGCCGTACTGGGGGTACTAGCCCCACGGCCCGGCCGTGACGGCGGTTGTTCCGTGCGTGCCCTGGAGCGGGCCGGAACCAGCAGTTGGCTGCTGGCCTGCCGGACGGTCTCCGTGACGCGGTTGAGCCGTTCGGAGTCCAGCGTCCAGGACTGCCAGTAGAGGGGGACATCCTGGTGGCTGTCCTCCAGGCGGACCAGGGTCCCTTCTGCGATCTCATCGGTGAGCTGCAGTTCGGGGATCATTCCCCACCCCAGCCCGGCCCTGACAGCGGCGAGGAATCCTTCCGAGGACGGAACGGTGTGGGTGGGCGGAAGCGGGTCAATTCCTTTGGCATCAAGCAGCTGACGCTGGAGGGTGTCCTTGGCGTTGAACTAAGTTCATGAAGTTATTCCTCGGCGGCACGGCCGGCATGGGGGCTCTTGTCACGCGCTTTCCGGAGGCCTTGGAGATATTGCGCTGGGGCGGGGCTGCATACCTGCTCTGGTTTGCGGTCCGGTCCTTCATCGCGGCGTTGAAGCCCTCCTCGCTGACCGAACAGCCTCCGCGATCGAAGCACTCGGTGGTCGGCACTGCGGTGGCCCTGACCTTCCTGAACCCCCACGTGTACCTGGACACGGTGGTGCTGCTGGGCAGCCTTGCCAACCAGCAGGGCCCCGGGACCCGGTGGGTCTTCGCGGGCGGCGCCGTCACCGGCAGTGTGCTCTGGTTCTCCGCCTTGGGGTATGGGGCCCGGAGTCTGGCGGGGGTCCTCAGCAGCCCGCGGACCTGGCGCTGGGTGGACCTGGCCATCGGGATGTTGATGCTGGTGCTCGCCATCAGGCTTGTAGTGCATTGACCGGTTCCGGACGGCGCTTCAGCGGTAGGCTGGGAATCAAAACTCACAGGGGGAAACCTTGACTGACCAGCCCTCCCAGCGGCCTGAATCCGAACGCCCTGGCGGCAACCCGCCGTCGGGCTTCGAACCACCGCGGTTCGCCCCGCCCTACGGCGCGGAGCCCCCGACCCAGCAGCAGTACGGGCAGGGCGGCCATGGACAGGGCGGCTACGGGCAAAGCCACTATGGAGACTCCGGCCAGTATGGTGCCCCCTATGGCCAGCCATCAGCCGCGTACAACCAGGGTCCCTACAGCCAACCCAGCTCCTACGGCCAAGCCGCTGGCCCCTACGGCCAGCCCGGGTATTACGGCGGGCCTGCCGAGCCGAAGACGCTCAGTATCGCGAGCATGGTGTGCGGCATTGCGTCGGTGATTATGGGCTTCCTCCTCCTGCCGCAGGTCGCCGCGATCGTCACCGGTCACATGGCGCTCAAGCGCGAGCCCTCGGGCAAAGGAATGTCCATCACGGGCCTGGTGCTCGGGTACCTTTGCCTGCTGGGCTACGGCGCGTTCTGGCTGCTGCTCATTATCGGTCTGGCCGTTGCCAGCACCACGTCGACGAACACCTTCTGAGCCCTCGGATGCCCTATCACTTTTGGTCCCCAAGAGGCGGTTTTGGGGACCAAAGGTGATAGGACATCTTCAGTTTTTAGGCTTTGCCGGCGGCTGCCAGCGGAACGTCCTCCTCCGCCGGGCCGGCCGGATAGATTGATTCGGCGGGCGCACGGTTGGTGGCCTTCGCCCATGGGTAGTAGATGGCAAGGGTGACGGCGATCCCCACCAGCCAGGAGATGTCGGCGCCGCCCAGCAGCTTGGTGACGGGGCCGGTGTACAGCGCCTGCGCGAGGAACGGGATCTGGACCACGACGCCGATTCCATAGGATGCCAGCGCCGCCGCGTTCCAGCGGCCGTAACGTCCGTCCGGGTTGTACAGCGCCGGGATGTCCAGCCGGTCCCGGGAGATCTTGTAGTAGTCCACGAGGTTGATCACGGACCACGGCGTGAACACCATCAACAACAGCAGGACAAAGTTCTTGAAGAGGTTCAGGAAGTCCTTGCTGGCAAACAGTGCGATGAGGACACTGGCGCTGATGACCGCGATGATAAAGACGATCCGCAGCGTCCTTGACACGGAATCCCTGCGGTTGACGGCAGTGCTGATGGTGACGCCGCACATAAAGGCGCCGTAGGCGTTGAGGCAGTTGACGGTGAGTTTGCCCGTGACGATCACCAAGTAGATGAAGATGGCGATCAGGCCGCCGCCGGCAAGGTCGCCCATGTAGCCCACTTGGTTCTTTAGGAAGTCGCCGCCGAGTTTGGCAGCAGAAAGGCCTCCGGCGATCGCGCCCAGGGTCATGGCCCACTGCGCGCCGCCCACGGATCCGGCGAAGGTGTACCAGAAGGTCTTGCGTTCGGACGTGGTAACCGGCAGGTACCGGGAGTAGTCCGCCACGTAGGGGCCAAACGTCAGCTGCCAGCCGGCGCCGAGGGCGATGGCGGTCAGGAACGTGGGCCACTCGAAGCCCTTGACCATCATCACCTGGGTGACGTCGAACTTCGTGAAGACGGCGACCGTCAGGTACAGGAACCCGGCCAGTCCCACTACGGTGGCGATCCGGCCGAGGGCGTGGATGTACTTGTAGCCGAGGATGGCCAGCAGCGCGGTGGCCGCGCCGAAGATCAGGATGCCGACGGCGGGAGCCTCCACGCCAAGCATAAGGTTGATGGCCTGGCCCGAGAGAACGGTGCCCGTGGAGGCAAACCCGATATACATCAGGATGACCAGGACCAGGGGGATCACCGCCCCGTAGACGCCGAACTGCGCCCGGCTGGAAATCATCTGCGGAAGACCCAGCTTGGGGCCCTGCGCCGAGTGGAGGGCCATCACCGCGCCGCCCACGACGTTGCCGACCAGCAGTCCGACAATGGCCCAGAAGGCATCGGCGCCAAAAACAACGGCGAGTGCGCCATCCACGATGGCGGTGATCTGGGCGTTGGCGCCGAACCAGAGCGTGAACTGCCCCCGCGGGTGGCCGTGGCGCTCGCCGGGCGGAATCATTTCAATAGAACGTGCCTCTACGGCACTGCTTGTTGCGGCCATGGCCAACTCCTTGGGTGATAAAACGTAGGTTCCATCACACTGGGTTTACGGCCCGATAAGAACACGGAATACCGTCCGGCTGTCCCGTACTCCAGACAGCCCGGCGTGTCGGCGCAAAATTTCCCTCCGAGTGGGCTATTCCCGCGTATTCCGGGGGGAATTGACCATTGGCCGGGGATGAGTTCTCCGGGGTCGGGCGGGCGCCGTTTAGCGGAGCAGTTCCACGTCCGAAACGAGCTCGATGTGGGCCAGCATGGCCTCTGCTGCCCCTTCCGCATCCTGGGACCGGATGGCGTCGGCAATCTTGCGGTGCGAGGCAAGGGACTGCTCGGGCCGCCCCGGCTGGCCCAGCGATTCCATCCGTGTTTCCAGGATCATTTCCGCGATAAATGCCATGAGCTGCGCCAGCACCGAGGAGTGGGCCGCAGCCGTGATGGCCTGATGGAAAAGTTCGTCGCCATGGGTGCCGCGGTCGCCGTCGCTGATCTCCCGGGCCATGACGTCCAGAGCCTCGTCGATAGCAGCGAGGTCAGCCTCCGTGCGTCGGGCCGCCGCGAGCGCAGCAAGCTTGACCTCCAAGGTGCTGCGCGCCTCCACGATCTCCGGCAGTCGGCTCCGGTGCTCACGCAACCCCTTGATCACGGACGCAACACTGGGCCGGCGCGCAAGGACCGCGCCCGTGCCGTGCTGGACGTCGATGACGCCCAGGACTTCAAGGGCCACCAGGGCCTGGGCAAGGGTCGCCCTGGATACACCGAGGCGCTCGGCGAGGTCCCGTTCGGCCGGCAGGAGATCGCCAGGCCTGAGCTGGGCCGATTCGATGTAGGCAAGGATCTGCTCCACCAGCTGTTCGTAAAGCCGGGGCCGCGTAACCCGCTCCAGTCCCAACCGTGATGTCTTCTCCACAAAGCCCTCGCTACGTCGTCGTTCCCCCAAGACTACAGGGAGCGGCTATTGACAGATAGACTCACTGTCTAGGAGGCTAGTCCAGTGAGCCAGTAACTCACGTCACACTTTTCTTCCCCCAATGGAGGACCAACGATGTCCGCTCCTGTCTTGTCGATCATCATCCTGGCGGCGATGTTCCTGCTTGCCACTGTCCTGCCCCTGAACATGGGTGCGCTCGCCTTTGTTGGCGCCTTCCTGCTAGGCACCGTGGTGCTGGGTATGTCCACCAATGACATCCTGGCCAACTTCCCCGGCGGCCTCTTCCTCACCATCGTCGGCGTCACTTACCTGTTCGCCATAGCCCAGAACAACGGGACCATCGACCTCTTAGTGCGCGGCGCCGTCAAGCTCGTGGGAAGCCGCGTTGCCCTGATCCCGTGGGTCATGTTCGCCATCACGGCGGTCATAACCGCCGTAGGTGCACTGTCTCCCGCCGCCGTCGCCATCATTGCCCCCATAGCCCTTAGCTTCGCTGGAAAGTACAAAATCAGCCCGCTGCTGATGGGCATGATGGTCATCCACGGTGCCCAGGCCGGCGGCTTCTCGCCCATCGCGGTCTACGGCGTCACGGTGAACGGCATCCTGGCCAAGACCGACCTTGCCTTCAGCCCCACCGCGTTGTTCCTGTCCAGCCTCGTCATCAACACCCTCATCGCCCTGGTGCTCTTTGTGGTCCTGGGCGGGCGGGCGCTCCTGTCCTCCAAGGTGAGCCACTTCGTGGAGCAAGCCGCGGAAGCGCGGATGGCCGTCAGCGTAGGGGCCAAGGCCGGCGACGTGTCCTTCAAAGGCTTCGGCTCCGGCATGTACGGCCCCCGCGACCCCGCAGGCGACGGCGTGGCAGCCACCAAGGAGCGGTCGGAGCGCATCCCGCAGCTGGTGACCATCGGTGGCCTGATCGCGCTGGCCGTCATCGCCCTCGGGTTCAAGGTTGACGTCGGGTTCGTCTCCATCACCATCGCCATCGTCCTGGCCCTGGTCTCACCGGCCGCCCAGAAGGGCGCCGTCAACAAGATCAGCTGGTCCACGGTGTTGCTGATCTGCGGCATGCTGACCTTCGTCGGGGTCCTCGAGGAGGCCGGAACCATCGAGTTTGTCTCTAACGGCGTGGCCAGTATGGGCCTGCCCCTGCTGGCGGCCCTGCTGATCTGCTACATCGGTGCCGTGGTCTCCGCCTTCGCTTCCTCCACCGCCATCCTCGCAGCGCTGATCCCGCTGGCAGTGCCGTTCCTTTCGACGGGCGAAATCGGAGCCGTCGGCGTCATCTGCGCCTTGGCCGTTTCGGCCACCATCGTGGACGTCTCACCCTTCTCCACCAACGGGGCCCTGGTCCTGGCCACGCTCCCGAAGGCGTGGACAAGGACCGGTTCTACAAAAAGATCCTGGGCTACAGCGGCATCGTGATCGTTGCCGGCCCAGCCCTGGCCTGGCTGGCGCTCGTCGTCCCCGGCTGGCTGTAGCTGGCCGGGACGCCGCCACACACTTCACGCTTGTATGAGAAAAGGAACCAGCGCATGAGCAGAACCGAGAACACCCGAGGCCCCCTTTCCGGCCACCTTGTGGTTGACCTGAGCCGGGCACTCGCGGGCCCGCACGCCGGCATGATGCTGGCGGACCTGGGCGCCCGGGTCATCAAAGTGGAAAACCCGGGAACCGGGGACGACACGCGCGGCTGGGGTCCCCCCTTCGTCGGCCCGGAGGACGATCTGCAGTCCACGTACTTTATGTCCTGCAACCGCAACAAGGAATCCATCAGCCTGGACCTGAAGAGCGCCGACGGGCAGGCGGTGCTGCGCGGACTACTGGAACACGCCGATGTGGTGATCGAGAACTTCCGCCCCGGGGTCATGGACCGGCTCGGCTTTTCGCCCGCGGCCATGCACGAGCTCAACCCGCGGCTGGTCATCCTCTCCATCACAGGCTTCGGCCATGACGGTCCCGAGTCGCAGCGGAGCGGTTACGACCAGATCCTCCAGGGCGAGGCCGGGCTGATGTCCCTTACCGGTTCAGGGCCCAACGACCCCCAGCGCGTGGGCGTCCCCATCGCGGACCTCCTCGCCGGGATGAACGGTGCCTTCGGGGTGCTGGCAGCCCTCGTTGAACGGGACCGGACGGGCCACGGGCAGGTGGTGCGCACATCCCTGCTGGCATCACTGATCGGAGTCCACGCCTTCCAGGGCACCCGCACCACGGTGGCGGGGGAAGTTCCCAGGGCCCAGGGAAACCACCACCCGTCCATCGCGCCCTACGGCTTGTTTGCCTGCAAGGACGGCAGCGTGCAGATCAGCGTCGGCAGCGAAAAGCTGTGGCTCTCCTTCGCGGCGGCCTTCAATCTTGACCCGGCGGCGCCCGGCTTTGCCAGCAACGCCGAAAGGGTGCGGAACCGCGCAGGCGTCATTGCCGCCGTCGAACGCGCCTTCGCGGACTACGGGGCGGCGGAGCTGCTGCAGAAACTGAACGACGCCGGGATCCCGGCAGGCAAGGTGCGTTCGCTTGATGAGGTGTACGCATGGGAGCAGGTGGCGTCCCAAGGCCTCGTGGTCAATGTGGACCACCCACTGCTCGGCAAGGTCAGCCTGCCGGGCCCGCCGCTGAGGTTCTTTGCCCCGGGCGATGCTGCGGAAACCACCGTCACCGAGCATGACGCGCCGCCGCTGCTGGACGAGGACGGGCAGGCGATTCGCGAATGGCTCGGCTTGGCTTCACTTGCCGGGCAGGTGGCCTAGCATGCCGACAACCGAAAAGGTAAGGCACCTTAGCGCCGCAGAACTGCTGGAAACTGTGGTGGACGAAGGCTCCTTCGTCTCCTGGGACACGCCTGCGCAGGAGCCTCCCCTGTCTGAGGAGTACTTCCGCGACCTGGCCAAAGCGCGGGAACGCAGCGGAACCGACGAATCGGTCGTGACGGGCGCCGGACTCATCCGGGGGCGCCGGGTTGCAGTGATCGTCAGCGAATTTTCGTTCCTGGCGGGATCGATCGGCCACGCGGCGGCGCAGCGGATAGTGGCCGCCGTCGAGCGGGCCACCGCGGAAGGGCTTCCGCTGCTGGCCGGCCCGGCGTCCGGCGGCACCCGCATGCAGGAGGGCACTCTGGCTTTCCTGTCCATGGTGAAGATCACCGGGGCCGTGCGGGCACACCGCCAGGCCGGACTTCCGTACCTGGTCTACCTGCGCCACCCCACCACCGGGGGCGTGATGGCCTCGTGGGGATCCCTGGGCCATATCAACGTGGCCGAACCGGCTGCGCTCCTGGGATTCCTGGGCCCGCGCGTCTACGAGGCGCTGCACGGCGAACAATTTCCCGAGAACGTGCAGGTGGCGGAAAACCTGTTCAACAAGGGGCTGATCGACGGCGTTGTGGAGCCTGCTGACCTCGCCGAACTCGTGGGCAGGGCCCTGGACATCCTCTGCGCCCGGCGCGGCCCCCGCCCGGAAGCCCCGGAGACGCTGGCTGTCCGGCCGGCCTCCGTGGATGCGTGGACGTCCATCGGAATTTCCCGGCGTCCCCGCCGGCCCGACCTGCGGCAGCTCCTCAAGTTTGGTGCGGGTGACGCCCTGCCGCTGAATGGGACAGGGCAGGGGGAGAAGGACCCAGGGCTCCTGCTTGCCCTGGCCCGGTTCGGCGGGCAGTCCTGCATCGTCCTGGGGCATGCCCGTCCGCTGCGCAGGGACGCCGCCGGGATGGGTCCAGCCTCACTGCGGGAGGCGCGGCGCGGCATGAAGCTGGCCGAGGAGCTGCGCCTGCCGCTGCTAACCGTCATCGATACCGCAGGCGCGGCCCTGTCCCAGGAGGCGGAGGAAGGCGGGCTCGCTGGTGAGATCGCGCGGTCGCTGCACGAGCTCATCGGGCTGGAGGCGCCGTCTGTTTCGGTGCTGCTGGGCCAGGGGGCCGGGGGAGGGGCCCTGGCCCTGCTGCCCGCGGACAGGACCATCGCGGCGCAGCACAGCTGGCTCTCACCGCTGCCTCCCGAGGGCGCGAGCGCTATTGTCCACCGGACCACCTCGTATGCTCCCGCCATGGCACAGGCGCAGGGTGTGAATGTCGCTTCCCTGTACGCCAACGGACTGGTGGACCACATCGTGGATGAGCGGGACGACGCTTCCCTGGAACCGCAGGAATTTTGCCGGCGGATGGCGCTCGCCATTGAATACGAGCTGGGATCGGTTGCGGGCACCGCTGTGCCGGAGCTGGTGGCAGCGCGGGCGGGGAAGTACCGCAACCTCGGGAGTTTATGAACCTTGTGGGCTACCCGCTCTTTATGAAGCTTCGGAGCGTTACCTTCGCTGCGTTGCCCGCGCCCGGCGGGCGTTGGCACGCAGCTGGAGGATGCGCGCGCCGCCTGCCGCGGCCACCAGGACCCCGCCGGTCACACTGGCGATAAACAGTGCCATGCCCAGTGGCAGGCTTCCTTCGAAGCCCAGGAACCTGACCAGCACGAGGTCCTGGTTCTGCAGGATGAAGATGATCAGCAGGATCAGGAGCGCCAGGGCGGCCACCACTGCCGCCCACACCACGCCGGCGCGGGTCACCCTGGGCTCGCCGGCACCCGCTGGGGGCGGCGTGGCGCCAGGGGACGAGTCTGCGGGGCGCGCGGCGGGTACCCCCGGCGTGCCGGTCCGGTCAGCCGGCGGGGTGCCGTTGTCGCGCGGCTCCAGTGGTCCGTCGGTCCCCGGCGTGTACTGTCCAGCACTCATTCACGGCCCCTTCCAAGGATGCTAAGCATGCTTATGATGCCACCTTAGCCGGGAAGTTTCGCCTGGCACAACGCCACGCCTGCTAACTGCCGGCGATTCGTCGCGCGTGCTCGTGCTCCGCCTTGGTCAGCTCCGCAGCTACGGTCCCCAGAAGCGTCCACCGGGACAGGGCGCCGTCGGGGCGGGCCTGTGCTCCTGTGGCAAGCGCAGCGTCAATACGACGGCGGACCTCGGCTTCCTGCCGTGGATCGGCTGCGAAGATTGTCCGGAGCCTCACTGACTGTCCCTCCTGCTGGACGGCAGTGTGGTGGGCGGCGAGCGGGCACGGCGGGGGATGCTCCCAGCTGCCGCACAGGGCTACCGTGATCGCAGCTCCTGGCGCCGCCGCGTCGGCGCCGGTGCCAAGCCGGAGGGTGGCTTCGTGTACGTAGAAACCGGGCATGCGTCCATTCTCCGGCAACGGGCGCCCCGCCGCCGGGCCGGCCCTGCGTGACCGAGCCGTCACGCAACGGAAGGGCCCCTTGCGGGAGGCCCTTCCGAGGACTTTGGCACTGCGCCGGACCGGCATTCCGCCAGGCCGGCACTGTGTCAGACCCGTTCCCTGCTCCGTTCGCCGGAGGGGGTGCTGGGCCGTGGCGTCCTGCGCCAGTTGGGGAAGGCCCAGAACGCGTAATCCTGTGCCTTGACTTCCTGCTCCGGAGTTTCCACCGGGGTTTCCTGCTTGGCTTCAGGCTGACGGTGGGTTTCCTTCTTAGCGCCCCACCCGAAGTCCTTGCTGGATGAATAGCACATCGCAGACCTCCTTCTCGTGACTGCCCCTTAATCGTCCTCCCGATGCGCCAAAGAGTCGACACCCTGCAGGCAATCCCGCATTACCCGGCGCTGCGGGCTGCTGCCCACCCGCTAGAACCCCAGCTGGCAGGCCACCCGCAGCAGGAGGCCCTCGGAGCCCTTTGGCCCCACCAGCTGGATTCCCATGGGCAACCCCTGGCCCGGAGCTCCGCCTGTCCAATGCACCGGAACGGTGATGGCGGGCAGCCCGCACACATTGACCATGGAGGACCACGGCGCAAACTCGCACTGCTTCCGGTAGTCGCCGTCGGCATCCCCTGCCCACTGCGCCGACGGCCAGCGGCCATCACCATGGGCTGTCCCGGTGAACCAGCCCACCGGGCGCGGTGTCTGGGCAAGCGCCGGCATCAGCATCAGGTCCCACTGCGCGTACTGCGTCACCGTGTCCCGCTGGAACTGCCGCAGCAAGGCCAGCGCTTCATTCAGCTTCGCCGCGCTGCGCTGTTGGGCCCTGCGCCGGAAGGTCCGGGTCAGCGGCGCCAGCAGCGCTTCGCGGTAGGGGCTGATCCTGGCCGCGCCCACCGGAGCCGTCCAGGCGGTGGTGAAGGCGTCAGGGTAGCGGTTGTCATAGCGGATGGTGGCATCGCTGAGCGTGTGGCCCGCGTGCTCCAGAAGTTCCTCCCCGGTCCGGAGCGCGTCCAGCGCCTCCTGGTCCGGAGTAAAAGGGAAGGTGCCGGACCAGGGGCTGTCCAGGGTGACGCCGATCCGCAGCCGCGGCGGCTCCTGTTCAATAGCCGCGAGGTAGGCGCCATCCCTGGTATCCGCGGGGGAGGAGGCAAGCGCATCCATCATCAGTGCGGCGTCGGCGGCGCTCCGGGCAAGGGGACCTGCCACCACCAACCGTGCGGGGTCGCCCAGGCTCTCTCCGGCCGGCACCAGGCCGCGCCCCGGCTTCAGGCCCACCAAACCACAGGCGGCGGCAGGGATGCGGATGGAGCCGCCGCCGTCCGTGCCCGGTGCGAACGGAAGAAGTTTGGCGGCCACCGCAGCGGCGCTCCCGCCGGAGGATCCCCCTGAACTTCTGCTGGGAGCATAGGGATTGCGCGACGGCGGCGCCACGCGGTTTTCGCTGTAGGCAGTCAGTCCGAATTCGGGCACCTGCGTCTTGCCCAGGCAGATCACGCCCGCTTCCCGAAGGTGAGCCACCAGCGGTCCGTCGCTGACTGCCGGTTTGTGTTCCAGGGCAGCGCTGCCGTGGCTGGTCGCCACGCCGGCCACGTCTGTGAGGTCCTTGAACGCCAGGGGCATGCCGTGCAGGAGTGGCAGTTCGTCAACAGGGGCGCTGCTCCGGAGCGTGTCGGCCGCGCGGGCGGTGTCCATGGCTTGCTCTGCCGTCACCGTGACAAATGCCCCGAGCAAGGGAGTGTGCCGTTCGATCCGGCCCAGGAAGTGGACTGCCGCTTCCGCTGACGAGACCTCCCCTTTACGGAGGCTGTCCCGGAGGGCGACCGCGGAAAGGTCGTGGAGCTCAGCCAAGGTACCGCGGTTCCAGGCGTTCCTCATGGGCGCCCTCTGCGTCCTGGGAACGGGTCACGATATACGCGCCCTTGCCGCGGGCTTCGGCCACCGCCTCGATCAGGGACGTGCCGTGGTAAACCAGCCCCACGCCGTCGTCCGTGCAGTGTGTTTCGCCCAACGTCCCGTCAGCCACCAGCCGGTGCACCAGGGGGCGCCTGCGCTCCTCCGAGTCGTAGTGCACTCCGTTGGCGAAGGGCAGGAACGCCAGCCCGTTGGTCACGGCGCGGAGTTCAGGGCCGAAGGAATCCGTGGTGCCGCCCCGGAACCAGCAAATGGACCCGGCAGAAACGCCCGCCAAAACCACACCGCTTTGCCATGCCTTATGCAGCATGTGTTCCAGGCCGTGGGCCCGCCACACCGCCAGCAGGTTCACCACGGAGCCGCCGTTCACCCAGACCACGTCCTGGGCCAGCAGGTGCGCCTCGGGATCGGCGTGGTTGGGCATGGTGAAAAGGTTCAGGTGGCTGAAGTCGAATCCCGCCTGCCGCGACGCCTCATCCATTTCGGCGTTGCAGGCGCGCTGGTCGCCGGCGGCCCTGCCGACGTGCGTCACCTTTGGTGCCCGGCCGCTGACGCCGGATAGTTCGACGGCGTGGTGCAGCAACCGGTCAAACTCGAGTCGGGTGCGGCTGCCGGGCTTGAAGCCGCCCGAGGTTGCCAGAATGGTGGGCTGCTCTGCAGGCAAGGTTCCTCCTAGGGTCTTCCGAGTAGCCTAACTTGCAGTTCTTCCCGGCGGGCAAGGGCCTGCGGGGGCTAGGCTTAACGCTGAACCCGATCAGCCAGACAGGACTTTCCATGAGCGATTTTGATTCCGTCCCCGTCAACGACATCCCCGCCGACGCCGCCATCCTGGACGTGCGTGAGGATTACGAGTGGGTGGCCGGGCATGCGGACGGGGCCCTTCACATCCCCCTGGACCAGCTGCCCTCGCGCCTGGACGAACTCGATCCGGACCAGGACCTGTACATCATTTGCCGTACCGGGGGCCGGTCCTTCCGCGCTGCGCAGTGGCTCACTGGCCAGGGTTATTCCGCAATAAATGTCTCCGGCGGCATGGACCAGTGGCTGGAAGCCGGGAAGCCGCTGGTGTCGGACAACGGGCTGAAGCCGCTGGTTCTCTAGCAGCCCCGGTCTCTAGCACCTCCGGTTCGCTTCCGCGTTCCGGGCGCCCTGCTCCAGGGTGCTCCATGCCTTCGAAGGAATACCTATGCCTGCGCCCTCCGCCACCTACGCCTTCCTCGGGCCCGAAGGTACCTTCACCGAGGCTGCCCTGCTGAAGGTGCCGGGCGCCGGCCAGGCTGCCCGCATCCCGGCGTCGAACGTCAATGTTGCCTTGGACAACGTGCGCGACGGATCGGCCGACGCTGCGATGGTGCCCATCGAGAATTCGGTGGAGGGCGGCGTCACCGCCACCCTGGACGCCATCGCCACCGGCCAGGAACTGCGGATCATCCGGGAAGTCCTGGTGCCCATCAGTTTTGTGCTGGTGGCCCGCCCGGGCGTGCGTCTGCAGGACGTCAAGCGGGTGTCCACGCACGGCCACGCCTGGGCGCAGTGCCGGCTCTGGATGGACGCCCACCTTCCCGGTGCTGAGTACGTGCCGGGATCGTCCACCGCTGCCGCTGCCATGGGGCTGCTGGAGGACGATTCCCATTACGACGCCGCAATCTGTGCGCCGCTGGTGGCCCAGGAACAGCCGGGACTTACCGCGCTCGCCGAGGACATTGGAGACAACCCCGGTGCCGTAACCCGCTTCGTCCTGGTCAGCCGCCCCGGCATCCTGCCCGAACGCACCGGAGCGGACAAAACCACAGTGGTGGTGCCCCTGCCGGAAGACCGTCCAGGTGCCCTGATGGAGATCCTGGACCAGTTCGCCAGCCGGGGAGTGAACCTCAGCAGGATCGAATCCCGGCCCACCGGCCAGTACTTAGGGCATTATTTCTTCAGCATCGACGCCGACGGCCACCTCGGTGACGCGCGTGTCGCGGACGCCCTGGCGGGGCTCCACCGCATCAGCCCGGCCACGCGTTTCCTGGGCTCCTACCCGCGGGCCGACCACCAGGAGACAGCGGTGGAGCCGCATACTTCTGATGGCGCATTCGAAGCAGCGCGGGCCTGGGTGGAAGGGCTGCAGCCGCAGGCTGGCCGGCCGGAATTCGGTTCCGCCGCTTCGCCCACAGCGTAGGTGATTGCCTTCCTTACCACTTCCGCGGGCTGTGGACAATGCGTATGCTTACTTGATCCACATTGGGGGATGGCCCCTAACGAAGGGAGCGGGTCATGAGTACCAACAGCTCTGACAACGACGGCCAGGGGATGATCGTTAATCCCCGCCCCACCGCCGACAACCAGGACTGGGACGGCGACGAGGCCGATCGGGCGGACCGCCTGCGCTTCGAAGAGGAACAGGCCATGATCCGTGAGCAGTCCGAGGCCCGCGCGGCCGCCAAGGCCGCCGCCGAGGCACGCAAGGAAGCCCACGCCTGATCCTCCTGCTTTAGACCACCAAGCCCTGCCCTTTAACCCTGATCAGTAGCGAACGCGGCTCCACCTGCACAGTGACCTTGGTGGCTTCGCCTGCCGTGTCACCGTCGAGCTGCGTCGGCATGGGCTCGGGACACTTGATGACGATCCTGCCTGACCTGTAAACGGTCATGATGGGCAGTTTGCCGCTGTGCTTGAACATGATCTTTACGTACATCAGCAGCCAGCCGATGGCACTCCGCGGGCTCATCACCACCACGTCCAGCATGCCGTCGTCGATCATGGCCTGCGGAATGAAGTCGATGCCGCCTGGAACCAGACCGCAGTTGGCAAAAAGGATGCTGCGGATGTTCCGGACCTGGTCCGGGCTGCCGTCCAGGGAAATCGAGATCCGCTTCCGCCGGCCGGGCAGGTGGCGCATGCCGGCCTCCGTGTAGGCGAGCCAACCGAACGTTTTTTTGAGGCCGGCGTTGGTGTCGGCCAGGACTTCGGCGTCCATGCCAATTCCCGCGATCACCAGGAATGCGTGCTCGGAGGAATGGCCGGTCCGTGAGTTTTCGATCCCCATCCGTGCCGTGTCGATGTACCGCTGGTGGCCGAAAAGTGCGGTTTGCACGCTGCCGTGGAGGTCGTTGACGTCCAGGTCCACGTTGCGGGCCAGAAGGTTTCCGGTGCCCAGCGGGATGATGCCCATCGCGACGCCGGTGCGGGCGAGGGACTCAGCCACCACCCGGACGGTGCCGTCGCCGCCACCCACCACAACGACGTCGGGCTTGTGCTCCAACGCCGCCTGCACCTGCGAGAAGCCCGGATCCTCGGCCGTCGTTTCGTAAAACACCGGCTCATCCCAGCCTGCCGTCAGGCAGGCGCGCTGGATAGTGGCTTTGGCTTCGTCCGAGCGGGCCTTGATCGGGTTGAGGATCACCACCACGCGCTGATCAGTGAGCCCTGGTTTGTGGGCGTCCCCGCCCACGGCGCTGCGCACATGCAGGGCCTTGAGCCTGCGCACTCCCCACCAGCTGGAGATGGCGAAGGCAAGCGCCACCGCAATCAGCACGTAGAGAATCAGGTCGCTCATGGTCCCCCAACAGTATCCCGGCGGGCGGTGCGCCGGTCCTGGGTGCCCGCGGCCGCCGTCGTACTCCCTCGGATTGGATACCCTTGTGTGGTGATCGACGTAAAAGACCTCAGCGAAAACCCGGACAAGTTCCGAGCCAGCCAGCGCGCCCGCGGCGCGGACGAATCAGTGGTGGACGCGATCATCTCCGCGGACTCTGCACGCCGGGCGGCGCTGATCCGCTTCGAGAACCTCCGCGCCGAGCAGAACGTCTTTGGCAAGAAGGTGGCCCAGGCCAAGGGCGACGAGAAGAAGGCGCTGCTGGCCGAGGTGAAGGAATTGGCCAACTCGGTCAAGGCTGCCTCCGCCGAGGCGGACGCTGCGCAGCTGAAGCAGGAAGAGCTGCTGCGCACCATTCCCAACCTCATCGAGGACGGCGTTCCCGAGGGCGGCGAGGACGACTACGTGGTGGTCAATACCGTCGGGACGCCCCGCGAATTCCCGGACTTCGAGCCGAAGGACCACCTGGAAATCGGTGAACTGATCGGCGCCATCGACATGGAGCGCGGCGCCAAGGTGTCCGGCGCGCGCTTCTACTTCCTCCGCGGCGTGGGCGCCCGGCTGGAGATGGCGCTGCTGCAGATGGCGATGGAGCAGGCGATTGAGGCCGGCTTTGTCCCGATGATCACGCCCACGTTGGTGCGTCCGGAGACCATGCAGGGCACCGGCTTTGATGTAAAGCACGACGCCGAGATCTACCGCCTCGCCGAAGACGACCTGTACCTGGTGGGCACCTCCGAAGTAGCCCTGGCCGGGTACCACGCCGATGAAATCCTCGACTTCTCCAAGGGGCCCATCCGTTACGCCGGGCAGAGCTCCTGCTACCGCCGCGAGGCCGGTTCGCACGGCAAGGACACCCGCGGCATCATCCGCGTGCACCAGTTCAACAAGGTGGAGATGTTCATCTACACCACCGTTGAAGAAGCCGCCGCCGAGCATCAGCGCCTGCTGGCCTGGGAAGAGGAAATGTTGGCCAAGTGCGAGCTGCCGTACCGCGTGATCGACACCGCCGCCGGCGACCTTGGCACGTCTGCTGCGCGGAAGTACGACTGCGAAGCCTGGGTCCCCACCCAGGGCGCGTACCGTGAACTGACCTCGACGTCCAACTGCACCACCTTCCAGGCACGCCGCCTGAACATCCGTGAGCGCGTTGTGAACGAGGCCGGTGTTGCCAAGGGCACCCGGGCGGTGGCCACCCTGAACGGCACCCTGGCCACCACGCGCTGGATCGTGGCGCTCCTGGAGCACCACCAGAACGCCGACGGCTCGGTCAACGTTCCGAAGGCACTGCAGAAGTACCTGGGCGGCCTTGAGGTCCTCCCGGTCCTGTAGGAGTTTCCCGCCGGGGTGAATATCCACCCCGGCGGCCGTGTCCGGATGTTTACCAACAGTTCAAAAAATCTGTGGCGCGCGTCCTAGCGGGGTTGGGGGCCGTCTGCTCTACTTGATGGATGACAACGCTGACTGAAACCTCAGTCGCCGGCAACGATGACCGGCGAGAGAACGAAAACGACACCGTAAACCAGAAGTTCATGGTCGCCCTGGACGTGGACGGCACCCTGGTGGACCACGACGGGCACATGTCCCCGGCCGTCCGCGAGGCGGCGCAGGCGGTAGTAGCCGCCGGGCACGAGGTCATGATTGCCACCGGCCGCTCACTCAACGCCATGCTGCCCATCATTGAGAACATCGGGATCGAGCGCGGCTACGCCGTGTGCTGCAACGGCGGCGTGACCCTGCGGCTCCACCCGGAGCTTGAAAAAGGCTACGAGGTCATCCATAAGGCCACCTTTGATCCTGCTCCTGCCCTTCGTGCACTCCGCGAGCGGCTCCCATCTGCCAAGTACGCGCTGGAAGATGAGGACGGAAACTTCCTTTCCACCGAACGCTTCCAGGACGCAAGCTTTGGCGTCGAGGCCGTCGGCGTGGACTTCCACACCATGCTCGAAGCCACCGCAGTGCGCGTCGTGGTGTTCAGCACCGAAAACACGCCGGAAGAATTCAACGAAGCGATCGAGCACGTTGGCCTTGCCGGCGTCACCTACTCCGTGGGCTGGACCGCTTGGCTGGACATTGCCGCGGCCGGCGTGACCAAGGCCAGCGCCCTGGAAAACCTGCGGAGCCGCCTCGGCATCGAACCGCACCTCACCGTGGCTGTCGGAGACGGCCGCAACGACATCGAGATGCTCAGCTGGGCCGGACGGGGCGTGGCCATGGGCCAGGCCCCGGAGGAAGTGATCAGGGCCGCGGACGAGGTCACCCACTCCGTGTTCGACGACGGCGCCGCCCACGTGCTGCGCAGCCTCCTCTAGCTGCCGGCGCCCTTAGGTGCTGGTTCAGTTGGCAGCGCTTGCTGCCTGCGTGGTTTTGGCTGCCCTGGCTGTCTTCCAGGCCGCTCTTATTGCCGGTGCCCCGCTTGGCAGGCTTGCCTGGGGAGGGCAACATGACGTGCTGCCCACCGGGCTTCGGGTGGGTAGCGCCGTGTCCATCGTCCTGTACGGGGCCTTCGGATACATTGCCCTTGCCAAAGCCGGCCTGGTGCCGTTGCTGGCGAACGGGGCTGTCACGTCGGTCGCCGCCTGGGTGCTGGCAGCTTATTTCGCGCTCGGCGTGCTGATGAACGCCATATCGCGGAGCAAGCCGGAGCGCGCCGTGATGACACCCGTGGCGCTGGTCCTCGCCGCCGCCTACCTGGTTCTTGCCGTCAACTGACCGCCGCCGGGGGTGAACTGCGGCTGAATGGCGGCTACAGGCCGAACGGCAGCCCGCGGCCGGGTGGGGGCCGGCTGTCGGGCAGAATGGAAGGCATGACCCTTACGACGTTCGCCCTCATCCGCCATGGCCAGACTGACTGGAATGCGCAGCGCCGGCTGCAGGGTTCCACGGACATTCCCTTGAACGACGTCGGCCGGGCCCAGGCGCGTGACGCCGTCGCCGTTTTGTCGGCTTACGAATGGGACGCCATTGTGTCCTCCCCGCTCAGCCGCGCTGCTGAAACTGCTGACCTGATCGCCGCCGGGCTCGGGCTCACCGAGGTCCGCCGCGTGCCGGAACTCATCGAGCGCAGCTTCGGGCCCGCTGAGGGCATGCAGGCCGGTCCGGAACTCGACGCCCTGCGGATCCCCGGGGGTTTCCGCGGCGCGGAAAGCGAGGACGAGGCAGCAGACCGGGGACTGGCTGCCCTGGAGGCTTTGGCTGAGGAGTTCCGCGGACGCCGGCTTCTCGTCGTCGCCCACGGGACGCTGCTCCGCGTGAGCCTCAGCCGCGCCGTAGGGAGCACCCTGAAGAGCATCGACAATGCCGTCCTGAACCTCGCGCACCACCACGCTATTGACGGATGGCAGCTCGAATACTTCAACGGCGAGCCCGTGATGGCCGCCACCCAGCGCTGATCGCGGGGGATTAGTCCCCGCTCAGGACGGCGATTGCCCGGCGTCCCAAGCTGCCCATAACGTGCTGATGCATGGCGTCCCGGGCGCGGGCAGGGTCTCCGGCAATGACGGCCTCGGCAATCTTGATGTGTTCCGCCTCCACGCGGATCCGGTCCTTTTCCGTTGCCTGTTGGCCCTGAAGTCCCACCTGCCGGTAGCGGTCCGCTTTGTCCCAGAGGCCTTCCAGGATCCCTATAAGGAGCGGGTTGTGGGAAGCGGTGTAGATGGCGCGGTGGAAATCGCGGTGCGCGGTCATCGCTGCGAAGTCGGCGGCATCGTGCAGGGGTGTCAGTTGCTCCAGGGCCGCCTCGATGGCCGCGACATCTGTCGGCGTCCTGCTTTCGGCGGCGAGCCCTGCTGCGAGGGGGTCTAGATTTTCGCGGAGCACGTACAGATCCTTCGCCTCCTCCGCAGTGAGGGCGGCTACCCTGGCATCGCTGTGAGACTTAAGTTCCACCATGCCCTCCGCAGCCAGGCGGCGTAGCGCTTCGCGCAACGGGGTTGTGCTGACACCGATCTCCCGCGCGAGCTTTGACTGGCTCAGAATGGAACCCTGCTCGATGTCGCCCGTGAGAATTCGGCGGCGCAACTCCTCGTAGGCGTAGGCGTTCTTGGTGAGTACCGGGGGCAAAGGCACGGCCCACTCCTTCGTTATAGGTTATAGCCTGTAGTCTAGTGGACCGACTCTGTTCCGCCTCCGCTCTTCCCTAGAAAGAGGGCCCCGTGAGTACCACACCTGCCGGTTCCCAGCCTCCAGCAGCAAAGTTCCGTGTGAACGGCGAGGTGCTGCATGCGGTAGACACCGAAGGTGCTTTTGGACCTGACTATGGCCGGCTGCCCATGGTCCTCAGGCTGTTGGCGGAGAATGTCCAACGGAACATGACCGGGGGTGAACGCCGGCACGGCATGGAGGCCCTGCACCGCTGGCTCAGTACCGGAACCAGCACAGCCGAAATCGAGTTCCTGCCCACCCGTGTGCTGATGCATGACACCACCAGCACGCCAGCGCTGGTGGATATCGCTGCCATGCGCGACACGCTGGCGGAGAACGGGGAAGACCCGATGGCCCTCAATCCGCTGCTGCGGGTCGACGTGTCCATCGACCATTCACTCGCGGTGGAAGAGTACGGCCGCGCGGATGCCGCAGCCCGGAACATCAAGCACGAGATCCGCCGGAACCGGGAACGCTACCAGTTCCTGAAATGGGCCTCGAAGGCGATGAACGGTGTGCATATCAACCCGCCGGGCACTGGGATCATGCACACGATTAACCTGGAACAGCTTGCCACCGTGGTGACCACCATCGAGAAGGACGGGATTCGGTGGGCTGTGCCGGACATGATGGTTGGCACCGATAGCCACACTCCCATGATCAACGGCCTTGGCGTGCTGGGGTGGGGCGTCGGCGGCCTCGAAGCCCAGACGGTGATGTTCGGGATGCCGGTGACCCTTCGCATCCCCGACGTTGTCGGCGTCCGGCTCACCGGCGGACTCCCCACCGGTACCCTCGCTACGGACCTGGCCCTGACCGTCACCCACCCGCTCCGCGAAGTGGACGTTACCGGTGAATTTGTCGAATTCTTCGGGCCGGGGGTCTCCACCCTGACCGTGGGGGAGAGGGCAGTCGTTGCCAACATGGCACCGGAATACGGCGCCACCACCGGATATTTCCCCATCGATCACAAGGTGTTGGAGTATCTGTCCGGCACTGGCCGCGCGGCGGAGCAGACCCGCCTGGTTGAGGCGTACGCCAAGCAGGCAGGGCTGTGGTTCGACCCGGAAGCCACACCGGTCTACACCAAGGTGATCGATATCGACCTGTCCGCCGTCGCCATGCACGCCGCCGGCCCCCGGCGCCCCCAGGACCTCCTGCCTTACGGCGGCATCCGCAAAGCCCTGGAACAGGAAACCGGCCCCGCCCTTCCCGGGACAGGGGAACTCCCCGACTTCCCGGTGGCCCTGGCCGCGATCACCAGCTGCACCAACACTTCGGACCCTCGACTGCTGATTGCTGCCGGACTGCTGGCCCGGAACGCCCGCCAGCTCGGCCTGGAAGTCCCGGACTGGGTCAAAACCTCCCTGGCTCCCGGCTCTCCAGCAGCGGCAAGCTACCTCAAGCGCGCCGGCCTGGCCGAGGATCTTTCCGCTATGGGGTTCCACATCGTCGGCTTCGGCTGCACCACGTGCATCGGCAACCCCGGCCCGCTGACCACAGCCATCAACAAGGCCCGGAGCGGCGGCGGGAGCGAACCTGTCGCCATCCTCTCCGGCAACCGGAACTTCCCGGGCCGGGTGCATCCCGACGTCGAACTCAGCTTCATTATGTCCCCGCCCCTGGTGGTGGCCTTCGCATTGGCCGGCGACGCCAAACGCGACCTTAGTACCGAGCCCGTGCAGCATCTGGAGGACGGCACGCCCGTCTTCCTCAAGGAGCTGTGGCCATCCCGGGAAGAGATCGACGCGCTGGTACGGGAAGCGAACGATCCTGCCGATTTCCGCCGCGACTTCGTCATCGCGGGCCGGGATCCGCAGTGGCGGCGCGTGGAAGCTCCCGACGGCGCGCAGTACCCCTGGGATCCGGCGTCGACCATCCTTCGGCGGCCTCCGTTCGCTGCGATGAGCGAGGGGAGCCTCCTGGGCGCTTTCACCGCGCATCCGTTGCTGGTCCTGGGCGATGACATCACCACGGACCACATTTCCCCGGCCAGTGCCATCCCGGCACACAGCGCGGTGGCTGACTTCCTGGTGGCCAGGGGAGAGGACCGGGCAGACCTGAACGTCTTCGCCTCCCGCCGCGGCAACTGGGAAGTGATGGTCCGTGGCGCCTTCCACAACAAGTCGGTCAGGAACCTGCTCCACCCCCAAGCGCCCATAGCGCAGACCATCCACGCGCCGTCGGGTGAAACGATGCCCATCCGGGACGCCGCCGAGCGGTACCGCGAAGAGGGCGAATCGATGGTTATCGTCGCGGGGGAACGCTACGGCATGGGGTCCTCCCGCGACTGGGCGGCCAAGGCCCAGCGGCTGCTCGGAGTCCGGGCAGTCATTGCTGCCAGCTTCGAACGGATCCACCGTTCCAACCTCATCGGCATGGGAATCCTGCCGCTGGTGATGCCGGCCGATATGAGGGACAGGCTCTTCAAACTTGAGCCCGGGGACCGGATCAGGCTCGACGCCAGCGAAGAGCGCATCCACCCCCGCGCGGACCTTTCAGCAGCCATTGTCCGAAAAGACGGAACGGAAGAGCCCTTTACTGCCACCGCCGCAGTGGAAACGCGGCTCGAGTGCGAACTCCTGGCCGTCGGTGGCGTAATCCCCATGATTCTCCGCCGGACCCTGAAGGGCCGGACGCTGAAGGCCAGAGGAGAGGCGGTCTAGCGCACTTCGAGGATCAGCCCCAGCAGCCGGGCCGCGGCGGGCCGGGCTGCATGCTCCTCGTTCCACTGCGACCGGGCCACTGCTTTGCTGACGGCCTGCGTGGTGATGCCCAGTTCGTGGGCCACGGCCTTCTGCTGGCCGCGGACGCCCGGGGTCAGCAGGTCAAGGACCCGCCACTCCGCATCGGAACGGTCACGCACAATATGTCCCAGCAGCCGAAGCACGGCCTCAGCATCATGGGCCACGTCGGCCAGGGGCCCCTCCACCGCAACCGGAATGCGTTCCTTGCTGCTGCGGATCCGGTCCACCGCACGCCGCGCGTACACCAGCCCGTGGCCGGAAGCGTCCTTGATCTGGTTGGGCAATGGCTCGTTGACAGGCCCAACGCCGATACCCACGTACCAGGAGCCGGAGCGCAGCGCGATCAACGCCGCCTCCACGGCCTGATGCGGGCAGTCCACGATGCCTTGGACCTCGTCCTCCACCGACCGGTCGAAATCCAGGCGCGCGGGAATATGCCGCAGGTCCTTGAGTAACTGCGGCACCCGGTCGCCATCGCGCCGGCTGTCGGTTTGGTTGATTGTCAGCGTGAACATCTGAAACCAAAGACTACCCGCTGGTAGCAGAGGGCAGGCAAGCGGGGTTGCCTCGTCCGGACCCATCTGATGCGATGGACCAATGGCCGCTTTCAGCGGCGAACGCGACGTGAGGATGGTTATGACCAGCAGCATGGGCCAGGACGAGCTTGAAGGTGTAGACCGCTGGTGGCGCGCCGCCAACTACCTTTCGGTAGGTCAGATCTACCTCCGCTCCAACCCACTGCTGCGCGAACCGCTGCAGGCCGAGCACACGAAGTCCCGGCTGCTGGGCCACTGGGGCACCACCCCGGGCTTGAACTTTGTCTACGCCCACCTGAACCGCGTGATCCGCCGCGACTCCGCCGAGATGCTCTTTGTGGCGGGTCCGGGCCATGGTGGCCCCGCCGTCGTCGCCAATGCCTGGCTGGAAGGGACATACTCCGAAATCTACGGCCACGTGGGCAACGACGCGGACGGCATGGCCGAGCTCTTCCGCCAGTTTTCCTACCCCGGAGGCATCCCCAGCCACGCCGCTCCGGAAAGCCCCGGCTCCATCAGCGAGGGCGGCGAACTCGGCTATTCCCTCGCCCATGCCTACGGCTCGGTACTGGACAATCCCCAGCTGGTCACCGCCGTCGTGATTGGCGACGGCGAGGCGGAGACCGGCCCCCTTGCCGCCAGTTGGCATTCGCACAACTTCCTCGACCCCGCCACGGACGGTGCCGTGCTGCCCATCCTGCACTTGAATGGGTACAAGATTGCCAATCCCACCATCCTGGCGCGCATGCCCGAAGCGCAGCTGGAGCAGCTCCTGCGGGGCTACGGCCACGAGCCCCACTTCGTCACTGTTAAGGACCCGGACGACACCGAACAGGCGCACCGGGACTTCGCCGAAGCTTTGGAGGGCTGCCTGGCCGGCATCCGCGCCATCCAGGACTCCCGGCGTACGCCGCAGGCAGGCACGGAAGAAGCCGACGGCGGCGCGCCGCGCTGGCCCATGATCGTGCTGCGCTCGCCGAAGGGCTGGACCGGACCCCGGGAAGTGGATGGCCTGCAGGTAGAAGGGACGTGGCGGAGCCACCAGGTGCCGCTCTCCGAGGTACGCACCAACGAAAACCACCTGCGGCTGCTGGAGCAGTGGCTGCAGTCATACCGCCCCGAGGAGCTGTTCGACGGCGACGGGCGGCTCCGGCCCGACGTCGCCGAGGGGGCACCCACCGGGGACTTCCGGATGAGCGCCACGCCCCACGCCAACGGCGGCCTGCTCCGCCGGGCGCTGAAGCTGCCTGCCTACCAGGACCACGCCGTCGAGGTTGCCCGGGCTGGCAGCGAGCGGGTCAGCCCCATGGTCACGTTGGGCTCCTGGATGCGGGACGTCATTGAACTCAACATGGAAACGTTCCGGCTTTTCGGCCCGGACGAGACGGCATCGAACCGGCTGCAGAACGTCTATGAGGTCACGGACAAGGTATGGCAGTACCGGATTGACGACGTCGATGAGCACCTTGCGCGCTCCGGCAGGGTGATGGAGGTGCTGAGCGAACACCTGTGCCAGGGCTGGCTGGAGGGCTACCTCCTGACCGGCCGGCACGGCGTCTTCAGCTGCTACGAGGCCTTCATCCATCTTGTTGACTCGATGTTCAACCAGCACGCCAAGTGGCTGAAGGTGCACCGCAAGCTGCCGTGGCGCCAGCCGGTGGCGTCGCTGAACTACCTGCTGTCCTCGCACGTGTGGCAGCAGGACCACAACGGGTTCTCCCACCAGGACCCGGGGTTTATCGACCACGCGGTGAACAAAAAGGCAGAGGTCATCCGGGTGTACCTGCCGCCGGACGCGAACACGCTGCTGTCCGTGATGGAGCACTGCCTGGCGTCCACGGACTACGTGAACATCGTGGTCAGCGGAAAGCAGCCGTCTCCCACCTGGCTGGGACCGGCCGACGCGGCCACGCACTGCCAGCGGGGGCTGGGAATCTGGGAGTTCGCCGGCTCCGAAGTCCCGGGTGAGGAGCCCGACGTCGTACTGGCCTGCGCAGGCGACGTGCCCACCGTGGAGACGGTTGCCGCGGCGGAGCTGCTCCGGCTGGGTGCTCCGGGGCTGAAGGTCCGCGTGGTGAATGTGGTTGACCTGATGCGGCTGCAGGACGAGAGCGAGCACCCGCACGGGCTCCCGGCACACGATTTCGACGGGATCTTTACCGCCGACAAACCCATCATTTTCGCCTACCACGGCTACCCGGCGCTGATCCACCGGCTCGTCTACCGCCGCAGCAACCAGGAGGGGCTGCACGTGCGCGGGTACAAGGAGGAGGGCACCACCACCACGCCGTTCGACATGGCCATGCTGAACGGCATCGACCGGTTCCAGCTGGCCATCGACGCCATCGACCGCGTTCCCGGCCTGGCGGAGAAGCACTCGATGCTGCGGCAGGAGCTCCAGGACCGCAGGATCCGCGCCCGCGAGCACACCCGCACCCACGGGGAGGATCCGGAGGAAATCCGAAACTGGCAGCTCGGCTAGCTTCCTGGAGTTTTTGTCCAGGTATGCAGGTTTCCGCGGCCCGGAAGTCCGCATACGTGGACAAAGACTCTCCTAGGCGATCAGTCCGTCGAGGCCGCCCGCGGGCAGGTGGATCCATCCTTCGCTGCGGGCCGCCGCGGCGTGGACGTCATCCGGGAGCACGGTCAGGCCGACGGCGATGGCACGGGCGGTGAGGGCTGCGACGACGGCGTCGAACAGGTCATCCGACCCGGCCAGGCGGTCCTCGTGGCCGCCAAGGTCCAGCCACGGTGCCTGCTGGCATAAATGGCGGAGGAGCAGGGAAAGCTGTTCCGTCTCGGCGCTGCCCCGCCCTTTGTAGCCGCGGGCGCTCAAGCCCCAGAGCTTCAATGAAGCAGCAGGATAGACCTCGGCCAGGCGGCCCGATCCGTCCCGTGGTTGGGGGCTGTGCCGGGCCGCTATTTTCGCCTGGATCACGGCGCATCTCATGGCCGGGTGGGCCAGGCGGTCCGCCGAGACGCTCAGCGGGATCAGGCTAGTCCGGGCGGTGACGAACCGGTCCGTATCCCGGTATGCGAGCAAGCGCCTGCCCTCGATGCCGTCGTGTGCCAGGACGGGGCCGGCGTCGAAATTCAGGTGCCCGGTGAGGAACGGAATCAGGGCCTGCGGCCAACCAACCGGGCAATCAATGCCCGTCATGTCCGTGGTGCCGAAAAGCTCCACGATGTGGTGGTCGTCCACGTCGAGTGCGAGATGCACCAACCGGGCCGTGCCCTGGCCCCATTCGATGACGGCCACGGCTGTCTTTCTGGCTGCTGCCGCGAGGTCCACTCCGAGCGTTTTCACGTGACCAGACTCTACCTCTGGCCCTCCCGGCCCCGTTCTGGACACTGGATGACCCGGTGCCCCTGGTTCTGGAAGGCTGGTTCATGGTGCGCCGTCCCGGCAGGCCATGCCCGAAAGGAACATCTTCATGCCATGGCTTGATGTACTCGGCAACGACATCCACTACACGGACTCAGGCGCCGGGCGGCCGGTGGTGCTGCTCCACGGCCACGCCTCGGCGGCCGCATGCTGGGAACCGATTATTGCTGAACTGGAGCAGGACTTCCGGGTGCTGGCTTATGACACCTATGATCACGGCTGGTCCTCCAACTCGCCACGGCAGGGACCGCTGGTGGACCGGGTTGCCGAGCTGGAGCACTTCATCAGCTCGCTCGGCCTGGAGAACCCGCTGATCGTGGGGCAATCCATGGGCGGCATGACAGCCCTGCGCTGGGCAATCCGGAATCCAGCCGGTGCCGGCGCCCTGGTGGTGTGCGGGATGGGCTGGCCGCTGGTGGTTCCCCCTCCCGGGCAGCCCGGCCAGCCGGAGAAATTCGAGGTGTTCAGCTCGCTCGACGCCGACGAAGGGATCTGGCTGGGGGTGGGAGCCTCCTTCACGGAGCAGTGGATCGCGGAGAACCCGCGTGATTACGCCCGCTATATCCGTGTCCGTTCCACAGCGACGGCGATTGAAGCAGCCCGCCACCCGCGCAGCCTCGAACAAAGCCAAGGGGAGTTCCTCAGCGCCGACCCGTCGGACGTCGACTGGTTCCAGCAGGGGCTCGAATCAATAAGCTGCCCGCTGGTGGTGATGATCGGGGACGAGGAAAGGCCGCGCATCCGCCGCGGAGCTGAGCACGTTGCGGCAACAGTGCCCGGCGCCCGTCTGCTGGTTGTTGAGGAGGCCGGCCACAACGCCTACTTCCAGCGCCAGGACATCCTGGTGGAGACCATCCGGAACGCCGCAGCCACCGCCTAAACCTGCTCGTCAGGCGGCGTGATACGTCAGCGCCCCGGGAATCCCGCCCTTGTCGCCGAGCGAGTCTCCCCGTGCGAATGCAGCCCACAGGCTGCGCAGTTCGCGTCCCACGGCGTTCACGTCCTCCCAGCGGGCACCGGCGATCAGCCCTACGCCGTCCCACGTTGTGCGGTTGCCGAGAAGCAGCGGGAGATCAATGGTGTGGGCAGCACCAAAGATGTTCCCCGGCGCATGCCAGTGCAGGATGTAGCGGTAAGCCTTTCCGCCGGCCAGGGCATGGCGGCGCGCAAACTTCCGGGCCGCCCGGCCGTAGACGGTTTCGGTGACCACCCAATCAATGGCACGGACGGCCGCGGTCCCGGCGAGAGGGATCTTGGCCAGCCGGCTCAAGTACGGGCTTCGAGGCAGGAACAACCGCGCCTCCTCGGAGGTATGGCCGATCAGCACCTCAATGCCGGGAGCGGAACGGTTCCAGGCTGCCTCTATGGCGGATTCCTCCGGCAGCGGCGCGTGCCCGTATTGGGTGCCGAAAGGCATGGCGGCCAGCATGCCGAACTTCCGGGCCACCTGCGCCACGTGGTCCTCGCGCTCCACCACCTCCATTGCCGGCGTTTCCTCGGTGACGGCTTCGGCGGCGATACCCATGGCGTGGTTCATTTTGTCCCGGCCGCGCGAGATGCCCAACGGTGCACTCTGGATGATGGCCCGCTGGAACAGGGATGGTGCTTCAGGGGTGGCCATGAGGTGGGCGATCGCGTCACCACCGGCCGACTGGCCGAAGGCTGTCACACAGCCCGGGTCGCCGCCGAAGGCTGCAATGTTCCGCTGCACCCAGCGGAACGCCTCGAGCTGGTCCAGCAGGCCGAGGTTGCCAGGCCGGCCAGAGCGGGTGGCGAGGAAGCCGAACAGCCCCAGGCGGTAGGTCACCGAGACCGCCACCACCCGGGTTTCGGCAACCAGTACCGCGGGGTCGAAGATGGCGAGGTCGCCGGATCCGGTGGTGTAGGAACCGCCATGGATCCAGACCATCACGGGCAACCTCTCGCCAGGGGCAAGGTCTGCGGGCATGGTGATGGAGAGGTTCTGGCAGTCCTCGCTGCCCGGAAGTTCGCCGTAGCGGGTGCCCAGAACGTCGTCGAGGAACGGCACCGGACCCTGCGGACAGGCAGGAGCGGGTGAGGTTGCGGACAACGGTTCGTCCCAGTCTGGCGCCGGAACGGGAGGCTGGAAACGGCCGGCCATGGCGTACGGGATGCCGGTGGCCCGGACGACGTCGCCGTCCCGCCAGCCGGTGACGGGACCGCAGGGCGGGGTGAACAGGCGGGAGGGCTCAGGCACAAATTTCACAGCACCACCTTTTCACATCCCGTTGCGGAGGTTTTGTCCACGTATGCAGGGTTGGAGTGCGGCGAAGCCTGCATATCTGGACAAAAACTCCGGGAACAACGACGGCGGGCGCCTGGCTCTTGTGAGCCGGGCACCCGCCGTGTACTGCTGGCTGGGCCGGGGGCGGTGGGGATCAGTGGCCGGTGGGCACGTAACGCTTGATGGAGGCTTCGAGCTCGGCTTCGGCGGCGGCGCGGTCGCCCCAGCCTTCGGCCTTGACCCACTTGCCGGGCTCCAGGTCCTTGTACCGGGTGAAGAAGTGCTCGATTTCCTTGATCAGGAAGTCGTTGACGTCGCTGACTTCCTGGATATGGTCGAAGCGGGCATCGACGGGTACGCAGAGGATCTTGGCATCTCCGCCGCCGTCGTCAGTCATGTTGAAAACGCCGATGGGGCGGGACTCAACGATGACGCCCGGGTGCAGGTCGAAGTCCTGCAGGAGCACCAGTGCATCCAACGGATCGCCGTCCTCGCCGAGGGTGTTCTCGAAGTATCCGTAGTGCGTGGGGTACTGCATGGAGGTGAAGAGGACGCGGTCCAGGCGGACGCGGCCGGTCTCGTGGTCAACTTCGTACTTGACGCGTGATCCCTTGGGGATCTCGATGGTCACGTCATGCTTCATGGAATGCTCCTCGGCAATTGCAGGGGGTTCGCGGCACACTTGACGGCTCACCAAAATTGAGTCTCCGTGCCGCCGACTATTATTGAGGATATAGCGAGAGGCCCTGGAATCAGGAACTTGTGGGGATATTTCAGGACTTGAGGACCAGCACCAGCATGACCAAACCAACTGCCGCGGAACCATGGCCTGACCGTGCCCGCCACGGTCTCCGGGCGGGCGTAACCAGGCTGCGGAGGTCCTGGCCCTCGGTTTTGCTGACGGCCCTGCTGGTGGTTCTCGCAGTCCCAGCGGCCCTGCTGGTTGCCCCGGGTTTCCTTGGGCCCGAACCCCCGGCCCCCGCCCCGCCGGCGCCGGCATGGCAGCAGGCTCCGGCCACACTTTCGCCCGAGCAGGGACTTGCGCCGCTGGATGACTCGGCGGCCGTGCCGCTCGCGGCCAGCGTCACCGCCCAACTGGAACCCCTGTTGAAGACCGACGGCGGCGGTACTTTCACGGGGTTGGTCCAGGATGCGCTCACGGGCCAGGTCCTTTTTGACCGCGGGGGTTCCGAGAACCGGGTGCCGGCTTCCAACATGAAGCTGCTGACCGCGGTGGCAGCTTTGCGCTCCCTCGGTCCCGGGCACCGCTTTACCACCGAGGTGGTGGCGGGTCCCGCAGCCGGGCAGGTGGTGCTGGTGGGCGGGGGAGATGTCCTCCTCGGACCCGGGGAATCGAACGGGGACCTGGTGATGGGCCATGCAGGCCTGGCCACGCTTGCTGCCCGAACGGTCGAGGCCCTGTCAGCAGCCGGAACTGCCGGGGAAATCAAGGTCCTCGTGGACGATTCCGTGTTCACCGGCCCTGCCCTGAACCCAGCCTGGGAGAGCGGGGACGTGGCCGCCGGGGAAGTGGCACCCCTGTACCCGCTGGCCCTGAACTCGGCGCGTTTCGATCCCGCCGTCACCACCGGCCCCCGCCCACAGGACCCAGCCATCACTGTGGCCGAGGAATTCGCCGCCCGGCTGCGGACGGCAGGTGCGGCCGCGGGATTGACCGTGGCAGCCGCCGTCGAGCGTTCCCCGCAGCCGGCACCAGCGGGTGGACCGGCTGAAGGCGCAAGCGGGGAGCCGGCCGTCCTGGGCGGGGTGCAGTCGGCAACGGTGGCGCAGCAGGTGGACCACATGCTGCAGGAATCGGACAACTACCTCGCCGAAGTGCTGGGACGGATGGCGGCAGTAGCGGCAGGCCAGCCAGGCAGCAACGACGGCGCCACGGCTGCCGTCCGGACGCAGCTCGCCGACGCCGGAATACCCGTTGACGCCATGAAACTCGTGGACGTGTGCGGACTGGCCATGGGCAACCAGGTTTCGGCCCGCCAGTTCGCGGAGGTGGTGCGTGCCATCACCTCGGGCACAGACAGCAGGCTCCGCGCCGCGCTGGACGGCTTTCCGGTAGCTGGCCTCACCGGAACCCTGGACACCCGCTACGGCGACGATTCAACAGCCCGGGGCGCAGGATTGGTCCGTGCCAAGACCGGCACGCTGAACTCTGTGCTGGCGCTCAGCGGCTACGTGGTGGATGCCGACGGCCGCCTCCTGGTCTTCTCCTTCATAGGCAACGGGCTGACGCCGGGCGCTGCGGGCAACAGGGTGGCGCTCGACCGGGCAGCCACGGCGCTCGCGGCATGCGGCTGCCGCTAGCACCCTGCAGCCGCCGGGTTCGCCGGTGAGCGAACTTAAGGACTATCCCCAGCCTGCTGTGTTCTGATGGGAACTATGGAGTCCACTGCAGGTGCGTCGTCAGCCCAAACGTTGTCCAGCCAGGCCTCGGCCCTGATCAATTGGGACCTCGCCGCCTCCACCGCGGCGCGGCTGGCTCCTGCCGGTCCAGTCCTGAACCAAGCGGCCATCGGTGAGGCGGTGGAAAGCCTCCGCCGGCTTGCCGACGCTTCGGTTGAACACGTGCATGAGATCACCGGGCTGGAAGCGGCACGGGACCTCCGGGATTCAAACGTGCTGGTGGTGGACCGGGCCTCGTGGGCAAAGGCCAACACCCAAAGCTTCGCCGTAATGCTGAAGCCGGCCATGGAAAAGATGCTCGAAAACCGGCGCGGAACCCTCACCCCGGCGGCGGCCAGCGTCAGCGGCGCCATCACCGGCAGCCAGCTGGGCGCCGTCCTGGCGTTCCTGTCCAGCAAGGTCCTGGGCCAGTACGATCCGTTTGCCGCCCTGGCGGAAGGTTCCACCGCACCATCAGGCGGACGCCTGCTTCTGGTAGCGCCCAACATCGTCGCGGTTGAGCGGGAATTGAACGTCGCCCCCGAGGATTTCCGCCTGTGGGTGTGCCTGCACGAGCAGACGCACCGGGTGCAGTTCGCTGCGGCCCCCTGGCTGCGCCACCACATGCTGGAGCAGATCGACGAGCTCAGCGCCCACCTGCTGGGCAACGTTGACACTTTGATGGAGCGGGCCACCGCAGCTGCCCGCTCACTGAAGGACCGCACCGGCAACGGAAACACTCCCGGCCGCGGTGCCATTCTGGATCTCCTGCAGGACCCGGAGGAAAAGGCCGCCATCTCGCACCTGACCGCCGTGATGAGCCTTCTTGAGGGCCACGCCAACGTGGTGATGGACGCCGTTGACGCCAGCATCGTGCCGTCAGTGAAAACCATCCGGCAGCGCTTCAACGACCGCGGCAAGGACCGCGGCGTAATCGAAAAATTCATCCGCAGCCTCCTGGGCCTGGACGCGAAAATGCGCCAGTACTCGGACGGCGCCCGGTTCGTCCGCGCCGTGGTGGACGCCGCGGGAATGGAAGGTTTTAACAGGGTCTGGGAGTCGGCCGACCACCTGCCCACGGAACCTGAAATCCACGACGCCAAGCTGTGGCTTGAGCGGATGGGGCTCTGATTGCCGGGCCCCAGCCTGCCTGACGCGCCCCCGCCGACGGCACCCACCACCGCTTCTCCCCATCGCAGCGGCCGACGGCGGCCCGGAAGGCTGGCGCCCGTCGTCGGCACCGCACGCAAAATGCTCCAGGACGCCCTGGCGCAGGCGGGATTTCCGGAGCACGTCATCGTGGCCTGCAGCGGCGGCCCGGACTCCCTCGCCCTGGCGTCGGTGGCCGCCTACTTCGCCCGCCGCGGACACGTCGACGGCCACCCCATAACGGTGGGCGCAGTGGTGGTGGACCACCAGCTGCAGGAGGGTTCGGCGCAGGTGGCTGCGGAGACAGCCCACGTCCTGCAGGAACTGGGCCTCGCCCCCGTGGAAATCCGGACCGTGACCGTGGCCGGAGAAGGCCTCGGGCCGGAAGCCGCCGCGCGGGATGCCCGGCATGCAGCGCTGGAAGCGGCCGCCGGAAACCAGGGCGCAGCTGCCATCCTGTTGGGACACACTTTGGACGACCAAGCCGAGCAGGTGCTGCTGGGCCTGGCC
Organism: Pseudarthrobacter sp. R1; assembly: GCF_024494415.1. Classification (NCBI taxonomy): domain Bacteria; kingdom Bacillati; phylum Actinomycetota; class Actinomycetes; order Micrococcales; family Micrococcaceae; genus Pseudarthrobacter; species Pseudarthrobacter sp. R1. Next base: position 220,810 of record NZ_JAMKFI010000009.1, read on the forward strand.
CGGGGCTCGGGGACCCGGTCGCTGGCCGGAATGAGGCCTGCCCGCGGCATGCTGCTTCGCCCGTTCCTGGGGCTTCGCCGGGCGGACACCGAGGAAATCTGCGCCATCGAAGAACTGCAGCCCTGGCACGATCCCAGCAACTCGGACCCCGCCTTCGCCCGGTCACGTACCCGGGTGGAGGTGCTGCCGCACCTCGAGGAAAAACTCGGCCCCGGCGTCGCGGAATCCCTCGCCCGCTCGGCATCCATCCTGCAGTTGGACGCCGACTACCTGGAGGATGTGGCGGAAGCCACCTTCGCGTCCCTGGTGGAGCGGAACGGCCAGGAACTGAGCCTCCAGGAGGACGCGTTGCGGGCCTTGGCGCCCGCCATCAGGTTCCGTGTAATCGCCAAGGCAGCGGCCGACGTCGGCGGGCAGCAGCCCAGCTACCAACGCCTTCTGGCCGCGGAAGCGCTGCTGCGGCGGCAGGGCTCCGCGGGTCCCGTTGAGCTGCCCGGGGGAGTGAGCGTGTTCCGGTTGTCGCTCGCGCAGCTCGAAGACCTCCCGGCCGCCGGTGTCCCGGCCGCCGCGGATAAGGGCACACCCGTTCCCCGCAGAGGCGCACGCTGTGGGAAGCTAGTACTCCGGCCTCAAAAACCGCCCGCAAAATAGTCGCACCCCGCATCTACACAGGAGCCATTGGTGGATTCAAACGACGTCCAGGCAGACCTCAAGCACGTTCTCTACACCAAGGAGCAGATCCAGCAGCGGATCACGGAGCTCGCTGCGCAGATCGACAAGGACTACGAGGGCCGCGAGATCCTTATTGTGGGCGTCCTCAAGGGTGCAGTCATGGTCATGGCTGACCTGGCCCGCGCGCTCCACAGCCACATTTCCATGGACTGGATGGCTGTTTCCTCCTACGGCTCCGGCACCCAGTCCTCCGGAGTGGTCCGCATCCTGAAGGACCTGGACACGGACCTGATGGGCAAGGACGTCCTGATCGTCGAGGACATCATCGACTCCGGCCTCACGCTCTCCTGGCTGAAGACCAACCTGGAATCACGCGGCACGGCGTCCGTGGAAATCTGCACGGCCTTCCGCAAGCCCACCGCCGCCAAGGTGGAAATCGACGTCAAGTACGTGGGCTATGACATCCCGAATGAGTTCGTGGTGGGCTACGGCCTGGACTACGCCGAGAAGTACCGCAACCTCGACTTCGTGGGAACGCTCGCGCCGCACGTTTACGAGTAGGATCCGCCGGCGGGGACATGCCACCACGCCGTATGCCGGGCGGATGTCCGGGCGCAAATGATGTTGGCGCCCCCGGTTCCATGCCCGGTGCGGCCGCCTGCCCGAATGGCGGCGGCCACTACGCCCAGAGGGAACTTTTGCCCGGCACCATGCGTGATCTACTCCGGACGGTGTATAGCTAGAAGCTGACGCAGCACCATCACGCGCGCAGACTTCTCGCCGTGCAGCACTACCAGGAGGGACGGGGCCAGCCCCCGAACACAGATGAAAGCTAAGAACTTCTTCAAGGGCCCGGGCATCTGGATCGTCGTCGTGATCGGCATGCTCCTGGTGGCTTTTGCAACGCTGGCTCCCGGCGGTGCCGCACGGATTGACACTGACAAGGGCCTCGAACTGCTCGCCGGCGACAACGTCGAGCAGGCGAAGATCTTCGATGGTGAAAACCGCGTTGACCTCGTGCTGAAGGAAAACTACCAGCTGGACGGGCAGGACAAGGGCAAGAGCGTCCAGTTCTTCTTCGTTGACGCCCGCGCCCAGGACGTTGTCCGGGCTGTCACCGCTTCCGCACCCAGCGGGGGTTACACGGACCAGCCGATCGAAAGCAACTGGTTCTCCGGCCTGCTCTCCCTCCTCATTCCGGTCATCCTCCTGGGTGCGCTTTTCTGGTTCCTGATGACCCGCATGCAGGGCGGCGGCTCCAAGATCATGCAGTTCGGCAAGTCCAAGGCCAAGATGGTCAGCAAGGACATGCCGCAGGTGACGTTCGCTGACGTGGCAGGCTCCGACGAGGCTGTGGAGGAACTCCAGGAGATCAAGGAATTCCTGCAGGAACCGGCAAAGTTCCAGGCTGTTGGCGCCAAGATCCCCAAGGGCGTGCTGCTGTACGGCCCTCCGGGCACCGGCAAGACCCTCCTCGCCCGCGCTGTCGCAGGCGAGGCCGGCGTTCCCTTCTTCTCCATCTCCGGCTCGGACTTTGTGGAAATGTTCGTGGGTGTGGGCGCCTCCCGTGTCCGCGACCTCTTTGAGCAGGCCAAGACCAACTCGCCCGCCATCATCTTCGTGGACGAAATCGACGCTGTGGGCCGCCACCGCGGTGCCGGCATCGGCGGCGGCAACGATGAACGCGAGCAGACCCTCAACCAGCTGCTGGTGGAGATGGACGGCTTCGACGTCAAGACCAACGTCATCCTGATCGCTGCCACCAACCGGCCCGACGTACTGGACCCCGCGCTGCTGCGTCCGGGCCGCTTCGACCGCCAGATCGGCGTGGAAGCGCCGGACCTGATCGGCCGCGACCAGATCCTGCAGGTTCACGCGAAGGGCAAGCCCATGGCACCCGGGGTGGACCTCAAGGCCGTGGCAAAGAAGACCCCCGGCTACACCGGCGCGGACCTGGCCAACGTACTCAACGAGGCCGCCCTCCTCACCGCCCGCTCCAACGCCAACCTCATTGATGACCGCGCCTTGGACGAGGCCATCGACCGCGTCATGGCCGGCCCGCAGAAGCGCAGCCGCGTGATGAAGGAACACGAGCGCAAGATCACCGCCTACCACGAAGGCGGCCACGCCCTGGTGGCAGCCGCGCTGCGGAACTCCGCGCCGGTCACCAAGATCACCATCCTCCCCCGTGGCCGTGCGCTCGGCTACACGATGGTGGTCCCGGACAACGACAAGTACTCCGTGACCCGCAACGAGCTGCTGGACCAGATGGCCTACGCCATGGGCGGCCGGGTCGCCGAGGAAATCGTCTTCCACGATCCCTCCACCGGCGCCTCCAACGACATCGAGAAAGCCACCGGAACTGCCCGCAAGATGGTTACCGAATACGGCATGAGCGAACGCGTTGGCGCCGTGCGCCTGGGCCAGGGCGGCGGCGAGCCGTTCCTGGGCCGCGACGCCGGGCACGAGCGCAACTACTCGGACCAGATCGCGTACGTGGTGGACGAGGAAGTTCGCCGGCTGATTGACCAGGCCCATGACGAGGCCTACGCCATCCTCATCGAGAACAGGGACGTCCTGGACCGCCTGGCCCTCGAGCTGCTGGAACGCGAAACGCTGAACCAGGCCGAGATCGCCGACATCTTCCGTGACATCCGCAAGCGCGACTTCCGCGAGGTGTGGCTGTCCAAGGAAACCCGTCCGGTCCAGACCGCCGGCCCGGTGGAATCCCGCCAGGAAAAGGCGGAGCGCGAGGCCCAGGAGGAAGCCAAGCAGGCGCGCCTGGACGAACCGCTGGACGCCCAGCCGCCGCATCCGCAGGGAGTCCCGGAGGACGCCCCGTTCCAGGGAGGCATCCCCGACTCGGGGCCTGACGCCCTTCGCGGCTAAGCTTTCTAACGTGACCCACTTCGACGACGACGACGTTCCCGCCTCCGCCGTACACCTGGCGGAAGGCGGCGCCCACCACTCCAAACACCAGAAAGTGGACCGGCCCCGGATCGAGGCCGCGGTCCGTGAGATTCTCCTGGCCATCGGAGAGGACCCGGACCGCGCCGGCCTCGTGGACACGCCCAAGCGGGTGGGCAAGGCCTATGCCGAGATGTTTGCCGGGCTGCACCATGACCCGGCCGAGATCCTCGCCACCACCTTTGACCTTGACCACGAGGAGCTCGTCCTGGTCAAGGACATCCCGTTCTATTCCACCTGCGAGCACCATCTGGTCCCGTTCCACGGAGTGGCCCACGTAGGCTACATCCCCTCGCACGACGGCAAGGTGACCGGACTGAGCAAGCTGGCCCGGCTGGTGGACATGTACGCCCGCCGCCCCCAGGTGCAGGAGCGCCTCACCACGGAAATCGTCGAAGCGATGGTCAGCCACCTCAAGCCCCGCGGCGCGATCGTCGTCGTCGAATGCGAACACATGTGCATGTCCATGCGCGGTATCCGCAAGCCCGGAGCAAAGACCGTCACCAGTGCGGTCCGCGGGCAGCTTCATGACCCGGCCACCCGTGCCGAAGCCATGAGCCTCATCCTCGGAAGGTAATCATCAGACCATGGATTCACTAGCTGCAGCGCCGGGAACCGGCCCCGCAACCTCTCCGCTGCCCATCCTGCGCAAACCGCGGCCGGTGGCCCGTTTTGAAGACCTGCCTACTGAACGCACCCTCGTGATGGGCATCGTCAACGTCACCCCGGACTCCTTCAGCGACGGCGGCAAGCATGCGACGGCGGACACCGCCATAGCGGCCGGCCTCCGGATGTTCTACGCCGGCGCGGACATCATCGACGTCGGCGGGGAATCCACCCGACCCGGCGCCGAGGATGTCAGCCCCGAAGAAGAACAACAGCGTGTGATCCCCGTGATCGAGGCGCTTGTGAAAGCCGGTGCCCTCGTCAGCATCGACACCGTCCGCGCTTCCACGGCCGCCGCCGCCCTGAAGGCCGGCGCCGCCATCATCAATGACGTCTCCGGCCTAACGATTGAACCGGAGATGGCCGAGCTCGTGGCGTCCTCCAAGGCCCCGTACATCCTCACCCACCGCCGTGGTGACGCCCGCACCATGAATTCCCTGGCGGAGTACAAGGACGTTGCCGGCGAAGTGGTGGCTGAACTGGCCGGGGTGCGGGACAAGCTCTACGCCGCCGGGGTCAGCCAGGACCAGATCATCATCGATCCAGGCCTGGGGTTCGCCAAGAACGACGCCCAGAACTGGGAGCTCCTGCAGAACCTGGACCAGCTGGAAAGCCTGGGCCACAGGCTCCTCGTGGGCGCCTCCCGCAAGCGGTTCCTCGGCACCCTGCTGACGGTGGCGGGTAAATCCGCTGCCCCGCAGGAACGCGATGCCGCCACCGCGGCGATCACTGCCATCAGCGCCTACCGCGGTGCCTGGGCCGTACGCGTGCACGACGTCGGCCCCAGCCTGGACGCCGTCAAGGTTGCCGCGCGCATGGCCGCCCCAAGAACCAGCCAGTAGGCCCAGCCATGGACAGGATTACGCTGACCGGCGTCACCGCCGTCGGCCATCACGGCGTCTTTGATTTTGAACGCCGCGAGGGCCAGCCTTTTGTTGTGGACGCGGTGCTTTATCTGGACTTCGCCAAGGCGGCGGAATCCGATGACGTCCGGGACACCGCGCACTACGGCGAGGTGGCTCAGCGTATTACTGAATGGATATCAGGGGAGCCGCTGAACCTGATAGAGGCGCTGGCCGTCCGGATCGCGGACAGCCTGCTGAGTGAATTCCGGCTCCAGGCCGTGGACGTCACGGTGCATAAGCCACAGGCGCCCATCGAGGTGCCCTTCGGGGATGTGGCCGTCAGCGTCCACCGTGCCCGGAACAACGGGGAGAGTCCAGTCCAGGGGGAAAGACCATGAACTCCGGTTATTCCAAGGTGGTGTTGGCCCTGGGCAGCAACCTGGGGGAACGCAACGAGACATTGACCGAGGCGGTTGCGGACCTCGTTGACCCGCCGGAGATCCGCCTCCTCGCTGTGTCGCCCATTGTCCAGACCAAGGCCGTCGGCGGACCGCCCGGCCAGCCGGACTTCCTGAACATGGTCATCACGGTGGAAACCAACCTCACCCCGCCCGAGCTGCTGGAGCATTGCCAGGCCGTGGAAAACAAGCACCACCGCGTGCGGGAGGTGCGCTGGGGGCCGCGGACGCTCGACGTCGATATCATCACCTACGGCGACCTCCGCAGCGATGATCCGGTCCTGACCCTGCCGCATCCCCGCGCCGCCACCCGTGCCTTCGTTCTCTACCCGTGGTCGCTCATTGAGCCGGCTGCCACGCTGGGCGGCGAACGCATCAGCACTTTGGCTGCGCGGGCGGAGGATTTTGGCGACCTCGCCCCGTTCGACGGCTTCGGCGACTTTGACGGCTTGCCCACCGCGGGGGCGGTGGAGGACCGATGAAACCCATCAATCCGCTGCGCCTCCTGCTCATCGGCTTCATCCTGGCCGTGGCCGGCTGGTCGGCTACCGTGGTGACCAGCCGTTACAGCATGGCCACGCCCGTCCTGCCTCTCACCGCGCTGGCCACCATGGGCGTCATTGTTGCCATCACCCTGATCCTGGGCATCAGGGTCCTGCGGTGGCGCAACAGCAACAAGCCCAACAGCACGCAAAAGAAAAAGGTGCTCGATCCGCTCCTCGCGGCCCGGACGCTGGTGCTGGCCCAGGCCTGCGCCTATGCCGGGACGGTCCTGCTCGGCTGGCATGTGGGGATCTTCCTGGACCAGCTGCGGATCTGGAGCCTGCGCAGCAACCAGGGCATCACCTGGCTGGCGCTGGCGATGGCCGGCGGCGGACTGGTGATGATCGTGGTGGGACTGCTGGTTGAACGGTTCTGCAAGATCCCGCCGGAGGACGGCGACACCAACGGGACAGACGGCAAACCGGGCCGCGCGGTACGCGGGGAAGCCGCGGGGGAAGGCGAATATGCATACCGAGGCGATTGACCCGCCGGGAATCGTCTGGCAGCGGGTGTCACCCAAATACATCACTGTCCGTCTGGTGCAGTGGGCGTTGGGGAACCTCTTCACAGTCCTCCTCCTGTCCTTGCCCCTGGTGCTGGTCCTTATGGATGTCTGGGCCTGGCCGCCGCTGTGGCTGACCGTCGCCGTCCCGTCCGTGGCATTCGTCCTCGCCATCTGGCGGCTGGTGCTGATCCCGCGCCAGGTGCGGGCCATCGGCTATGCCGAACGCGACGATGACCTGCTGGTCAGGACCGGCATCTTTTTCCAGCGCACCATGGCCGTACCCTATGGCCGGATGCAGTACGTGGACATCGGCGTAGGGCCTGTGGAACGCGGACTTGGCCTGTGCACGCTGAAGCTGCACACCGCCTCGCCCGGAACGAACGCCCAGATCCCCGGGCTGCCCGCGGAAGAGGGCGCGCGGCTGCGCGAGCAGCTCGCCGCCCGGGGCGAAGCCCGGCTGGCAGGACTGTGACGGCAGAGGGGCCGCGCCCGGAGCCGGGGGGCCCTGCCACTGGCCCTGCCTCCGGAAGCGCAGTGCCGGACCCTTCGCCCGGCACAGCGCCCGGCACCGCGGCCGACGGCGAATGGCTGCGGGTGCACCCGGCGTCCCCCTTCGTGCGTGGCTGGGTAGCCCTGGCCGCCATCGGCTTTTTCGTCGGCCGGGACGTTTTTGAGCGGGCGCTGCAGGGCAGGCCCATCCTCGAAGGTGAATTCGCCGGCCGGGCACCGTTCCTGCTGGCCGGGGGCGCCGTGATGCTGCTCATCGCGGTGCTGGGCTTTATCCTCACCTGGTACTTCACGAAGTACCAGGTGTCCGGTGGCTACGTCCGGGTCAACACCGGCTTCATTTTCCGCCAGCAGCGCCAGGCGCGGTTAGACCGCGTCCAGGCCATCGACATCGTGCAGCCCCTGCTGGCCCGGATCTTCGGCCTGGCCGAGCTCAAGTTCGAGGTGGCCGACGCGGGGGAGTCCGCCGTCCGGCTGGCCTACCTCAAGATGGATGACGCCCGCCAGCTCCGGGCCACCATCCTGGCCAGGGCAGCCGGGGTGACCCTTGATCCTTCCCGCCCGGAAGAGCCGGCACCCGAGGCGCCGGAGTTCCCGGTACTGTCCGTGCCGCCGTCGCGCCTTGTCGGTTCCCTGCTGCTCAGCGAGCAGAGCGTCATTGTGGTGCTGGGCGCCGCGGCGTCCGTCTTTCTCACTGCCGTCACGGGCAATGCCGCGTTCTACTTCTACCTGATCCCTGCTGCCCTCGGGCTGGCAGCCAGCTACTGGGGACTGTTCAACAAGGGGTACAACTTCACCGCGGCCATCTCGCCCGATGGCATTCGGCTGCGTTACGGACTGCTGGACACCCAGGCCCAGACACTTCCGCCGGGCCGGATCCAGGCTTTAAAAGTTAGCCAGCCGCCGCTCTGGCGGGCGCTTGGCTGGTACCGGATCCAGGTCAACGCGGCGGGCTACGGCATCATTGAAAGCGCCGGCGAGGGCTCGGGCCGGACCACCCTCCTGCCGGTGGGCAGGCTCGATGACGTAATGTCGATCCTCGCCCTGGTGCTTCCGGACCCCGGCACGCCGCAGCCCGCCATGGTGTTCGGTGCCGGGCTCCACGGGCTGGATTCCGACGGCGGCTTCGTCACCACTCCGCGCAGCGCCCGCCTCCTGGCACCGCTGGGATGGCGCCGCAACGGATTCACGGCCACGGACACCGCGCTGCTGATCCGCTCAGGCCGGTGGTGGCGGGAGCTCGTGGTGGTGCCGCACCAGCGGACCCAGTCCATGGCATTGCACCAGGGCCCGCTGGCGCGCCGGTTCGGGGTAGCCGACCTGCTGCTGCACACTACCGCGGGCCCGGTCACGCCGCGCCTTCGGCAGGCAGGCGTGGGGCAGGCGATGGCGCTCTTTGACGAACAATCCGCCCGCGCCCGGCTGGCGCGCAAGCGGCAGACCACTGAGCAGTGGCTTCGGCAGGTGGCTCAGGGGGTTGAGCCTGCAACCCAGTCCGCCGAAACCCGGCCCGCCGAAACCAAGCCTGCCGAAACCCAGCCTGCCGAAACCCCCGTCCCAACCCAGGAAGGCCCGCAGCATGGCTAAACCCGGACGCCTCGGCGTCGGAATCGTCGGCGCAGGAAAGGTGGGCGCGGTGCTGGGCGCCGCCCTGCGCGCGGCAGAACACGCCGTGGTCGGTGTCTCAGCGGTTTCCGAAGCAAGCCGTGAACGCGCGGAAACGCTGCTTCCCGGGGTTCCCATCCTGGAAGTCCAGGACATCGTGGAGCGTGCCGAGCTGGTGCTGCTGGCAGTGCCCGACGACGCCCTGCCGGACCTCGTGGACGGCCTCGCGAAACTGGGTGCGTGGCAGCCCGGCCAACTGGTCGCCCACACGTCGGGCCGGTTCGGGGTGGGGGTGCTGCATCCGGTGCGGGCTGCGGGGGCCGTCCCGCTGGCCCTGCATCCGGCCATGACCTTCACCGGGATGAGCCTTGACCTGACCCGCCTGCTGGACTGCACCTTCGGAGTCACCGCGGATGCCGCCATGCTGCCCATCGCGCAGGCGCTGGTAGTGGAGATGGGCGCAGAGCCGGTGGTCATTGCCGAGGCGGACAGGACGCTGTACCACGCGGCCCTGGCGCACGGTTCCAACCATCTCGTCACCCTTGTGGCGCAGGCTTCGGAGCTGCTGGCTGAGGTGGGAGTGGAGGCGCCGGAGCGGATGCTGGGTCCGCTGTTGCGGGCAACCCTGGAGAACGCGCTGGCCTCCGGGGAGTCCGCCCTCACCGGCCCGGTAGCCCGCGGCGACACGGGAACTGTGAAGGCGCATGCAGAGGCGTTGCGGGAATTCGACGGCGGCGGGCAGGGGGACGTGCTCGCGGCTTACCTGGCGATGGCGCGGGCCACAGCCCTGCGCGCCGAGGGGCGCGGGCTGCTGAAACCTGACCAGCTGCGGGAGTTGCGCAATGCCCTGGAACCGGAGGAAGACTGAGAATGCCCATCAAGCTAGTCACTACTGTTGCCGATCTGCACGCGGAGAGCGCCCGTCTCCTGGCGTCCAAGCGCGGGACGTCCCAGGGGCTGGTGCCCACCATGGGTGCGCTGCACCAGGGGCATGCCGCCTTGGCCCGTACCGCCGTCGAACAGAACGATGTTGTGGTGGCCACCATCTTCGTCAACCCGCTGCAGTTCGGCGACGCCACTGACCTGGACCGCTACCCGCGGACGCTCGACGCCGACCTTGGGCTGCTTGAAGAGCAGGGCGTGGACCTGGCCTTTGCCCCGTCGGTGGACGAGGTGTACCCGGGCGGCACGCCGTTGGTGCGCATCACCTCAGGAGTGCTTGGGGAGAAGTGGGAGGGTGCCTCACGGCCGGGCCACTTCGACGGCGCCCTCACGGTAGTGGCCAAGCTGCTGCACTACGGAATCCCGGGGGCAGGGCTGCCCGCTTCCGGCGTGGAGGAGGCAGGTCTGCCCGCCTACCGTGCCTACTTCGGGCAGAAGGACGCCCAGCAGCTGGCGCTGGTCCGGCGGATGGTGGCTGACCTGAACTTTCCGGTGGACATTGTGGCAGTGCCCACCGTGCGTGCCGTCGACGGGCTGGCGCTGTCCAGCCGCAACCGCTTCCTGTCCGGGGAGGAGCGCGAGGCGGCGCTGGTGCTGTTCCGCGCGCTGCGGCTGCTTGAGGAGCGGGCGAAGGCCCGGGAGCCGCTGGATCTCGAGTCGGCGCAGGCGATGGTGGAGTCCCAGCCGCTGGTGGGTTTGGACTACTTCGATGTTGTTGACCCGACTACCTTGGAACCGCTGGCGGAGAACTGCCGCGAGACGCCGTTCCGGGGCGAGGCCCTCGCGCTCATCGCGGCCAAAGTGGGACCCGTGCGGTTGATCGACAACGTGCCGTTGAGCTCGTAGCTGGGCTCGTTGCGCCCCGCGGGTTGGCCCGGCGGACTGGCCCGCCGGCCTGGAAGCTAGATCCCTGGCAATTCGCGGTTGACCAACAACTGTTCAAGGAGCGCCCGCTCCGGCCTGCCCGGATTCCTGGCGACGCAGCGTCGGAGCCTTGCCCTTGCCAGCTCTTCGCCGGGTTCTTCCCTGTGCAGCACTTCATCGATGATTTCCTGGGCTTGCCAGCGGAGTGACTCGATGGCGAACTGGCGGATCTCGGCCGGCGTATCGCTGGCCATCCAGGGGTCCGGGTCCGATGGCACGCTCTGGAACATCCGCTCTGCTGACATTAGGGGCCTCCTTGCACCAATCCGAAGTGGCCGGGGCCTCTGCGGTGTCGTACGCACTGCGCTACAAGAACATTACAGCTGGGGAGACCGGTCTGTCTTTACCGCGGGCGGTAAACTGGAGATGTTATGAACCCAGAAGCGGAGCTTTCCCCGTCCGGGGCGGCGGATCACATACCGCCAGCCGCGCCTTCCGCGGTGGCTCCTTCACCCATGGTTGCCGAAGCGCCCGTACAAGAGACCACCACCGCTAAATCCGTTGCCAGGATCATGACCGTTGCCTATGAGCTTTTCTCGCGGCGGGGTGTGCGGGACGTTGGGGTGAATGAGTTGATTGAGCGGTCGGGGGTGGCCAAGGCAACCTTCTACCGGCACTTCCCGTCAAAGGACTCACTGGTCCTTGCCTTCCTGGAACAGCGGGACAGGCAATGGACCGTGGATGCGATTGTCTCGGAGGCACGCCGCCGGGGAAGCACGCCCGCCGAGCAGTTGTTGGCCATTTTCGACGTCTTTGGCGACTGGTTCCTGCGCGAGGATTTCGAAGCCTGTTCCTTCATCAACGTCCTTCTGGAAATGGGGCCGGCCCATCCGCTGGGCCAGGCCAGCATCGATTACCTCGCAAAAATCCGCGGGCATGTGCAGGTCCTGGCTGAAGAAGCAGGGTTGGCCCGCCCGGAGGAGTTTGCCCGGTCCTGGCACATCCTCATGAAGGGCTCGATTATCTCTGCCACTGAGGGCGACATGCAGGCGGCCAAGCGCGCGCAGCAGATGGCCGGCTGGTTGATAGAGCACCACCGGGGCTAGCTCAACCATCAGGTATCGGGGCACGGACATCTTCCCGTGCCGGCCCAGCCTCACGCCCAAGATGCCCGTAGATACTCAGCTTGCTTATTACTTTCCGCCTTCCTAGGCTGGAAACTGTCAGGCAAACAACTCTCGAAGCGGCACCGCCGCGCGCGCATCGCCCCAGGCGGCGTCCGCCCCAAGCGAGGAGGAAAGAATGTCAGAACACAGCATCGCAGGCAAGAAGGTCGCATTCCTGTTGACGGACGGCGTCGAACAGGTTGAACTCACCAGCCCCTGGCAGGCAGTCAAGGACGCCGGCGGGCAACCCCTCCTGGTGGCCCCCAAGAGCGGAAAGCTGCAGGGGTACAAAGGGACCGAAAAAGGTGACACCTTCGACGTCGACCTAACAGTCGCCGAGGCGAACGCCTCCGACTTTGACGCCCTGGTCCTTCCCGGCGGCGTGGTTAACGCGGACCACCTCCGTGTGGACAAGGACGCCCAGAGCTTCACCCGGAGCTTCTTCGAACAGCACAAGCCCGTTGCTTCCATCTGCCACGGACCGTGGCTGCTTATTGAGGCAGGAGTGGTGCGCGGGCGGAACCTCACGTCCTACCACACCCTCCAGACCGACCTGACAAACGCAGGCGCCAATTGGACGGACGAGGAAGTGGTGGTGGACCAGGGCCTGGTCACCAGCCGCAACCCGGATGACCTCCCGGCCTTTAACGGCAAACTGGTGGAGGAAATCTCGGAGGGCCAGCACGCCGGCCAGACCGCCTGACCTCCGGGGCGGGAGGCGGCCCGCGGACCTGATCGGTCCGCCGGCCGCCCTTTGTAAATCCCCACTGTTCCCTCAGGGTTAAAGAAAACTTCCGCGGGGAGGAATTACTCCAAGCGGTAGAGTGTTGGAGTCTGCAGCGACGCTGATCGCGCACCACTTCCACAACTCCCTGAGGGAACACTCATGTCTACCGAAGTTTCTCCGAATGCCAGCGGCCGGTCCGTTAATGCTGCAGGAACCAAGCCCGCCGCACCGGAGAAGATGTCCCGCGAATCGGTGACCATCATCAGCACGCTGTTGGTGGCAACGTTTGTGGTGATCCTCAACGAGACCATCATGAACGTTGCCCTGCAGCGGCTCATGGTGGAACTCCAGGTGGATGCGCCCACCGTCCAGTGGCTCTCCACCGGCTTTATGCTCACTATGGCCGTGGTGATCCCCACCACCGGATTCATCCTGCAGAGCCTGTCCACCCGGGCTGTGTTCATGCTGGCCATGGGCCTGTTCGCCGGCGGTACCGCCCTCGCGGCAGTAGCCCCCGGCTTTGAGCTGCTCCTGCTGGCCCGGATCGTCCAGGCCGGCGGCACGGCCATCATGCTGCCGCTGCTGATGACCACCATCCTGACCCTGGTTCCGCTGGCCAAGCGCGGCGCCGTAATGGGCAACGTCAGCATCGCAATCTCGGTGGCCCCGGCCATGGGCCCCACGGTTTCCGGACTGATCCTTGAACACTTCACCTGGCGCTTTATGTTTGTGTTCGTCCTCCCCGTGGCCCTCGCCGCCCTTGCCATTGGTGCCAAGTACCTGACCAATATCGGTGAGGCGGAGAAGACGAAGCTGGACGCATTTTCCGTTGTCCTCACGGTCCCGGCATTCGGCGGACTGGTCTATGGGCTGAGCCAGATTGGCGGCGGCCACGGCGGCCAGGCCGGCCCGGGCGCCGTCGCCATCACCGCGCTGGTTATCGGCGTCGTCGGCCTCACGGCATTTGTCCTTCGCCAGGTGCGCCTGCAGAAGGCCGAAGCCCCGCTGCTGGACCTGCGCGCCTTCAAATTCCGCATGTTCACCGTTTCGGTCCTGCTGATGGTGGTGGCAATGATGGCGCTGTTCGGCGGCGTCATCCTGCTGCCTTTGTACCTCCAGGAGATTCGCGGCCTGGGCTCCCTGGAGACCGGCCTGGCGCTGCTCCCCGGCGGCCTGGCGATGGGCCTGCTCGGGCCGGTCATCGGCCGGCTGTTCGACAAGGTAGGGCCGCTGCCGCTCACCATCACCGGCTCCATCCTTATGGTGCTGGCTCTCTGGCAGTTCTCAATGCTCGACGCCGGCACGTCCGTGGCGTGGATCGTCACCCTTCACGTGGGGCTGAGTTTCGGTTTGGCACTGCTCTTCACTCCGGCATTCACCACGGGATTGAACCCGCTTCCGCCGCACCTCTACTCGCACGGGTCCGCGATCATGAGCACCACGCAGCAGGTGGCGGGCGCCGCGGGCACCGCCTTGCTGGTGTCCATCTTCGCGGTCGTTTCCGCGACGTCGGGCCTTGTTGCCGGGATGAGCGCCGCCTTCCTGACGGCTACCGTCATAGCCCTCGCCGCCGTCGTACTTTCAGCGATGATGCGCAAGACCGAAGGTTCCGGTCCGGGCCACGCTCCCGGCCACTGACCCACCCCAATCCTCACAGTCGTTTTGACCGCCCAAAACGACACTTGGCGCTGCTTACTTGGGTCAGCCGGCGTAGAAGTCCGCGAGTTCCTTGATCAGCCGGTCCGGGGCTTTGATAACACCGTCGTGGCCGTGGCCGGGCAGGATGGTGTAGCTGGAGCCTGAGAGGACGTCGTGGATCTGGCCGCAGGCCACCCCGAAGTACGCCGGGCTCTTTTCGCCCACCACAATCAGCGTCTCCAGCGGCAGTTCCAGGAACGGCTCTGCCGGCATGTCCGCCGCGATGATCGCCTTAATTTCCCGGACGCCGGTCCTCATCATTTCGCGCTGTTGTTTACCCTCGGATGTCCCGGCCGTCAGCTTGTTGGCCAGGGTCAGCATGGAAACGGGCATCCGTGACGAGAACGGTCCGCCGGCGTCGAGCCCATGCTGGATGACGGCGAGGGCGCGGTCGTCATCCCCGGCAGCGGCGGCGCGCTCGTACTCGGTAGTCCAGTCCGCCTTGACGCTGTGGTTCACGGAGACGGCGGGGTCATAGACAGCGAGCCGCTCCACTGGCAGCGTGCGCGCAGCATGGAGGGCAACGGCGCCGCCGAAGCTGTGGCCGAACACGTCCGTGCTGGACGTGTGCTTCATGACCGTCGCCAGGTCGCGGATGTCCACATCAAGGGTGTAGTCCTCCGGCTGCGGCGACGAGGAGCCCCGGCCCCGCCTGTTGAACGTGTGGACCGGCCTGCCCAGCGCTGCGCTGAGCTTCTGCGCAAACCTGGTGTAGTCCGCAGCGGTCACCATTGAGGGCGGGACAATAACAACGCCCGAACCGGCGGAAGCGAACTCCGCACCCGTGGAGAAGAGCTCCAGAGTGCCGCCGTCGGGGGTCCTGATGTTCTCACGCGTCATGTTCCGAGCCTAGCCGAGCAACCTGAAGGCAGGCACCATGGACACCGTCACCCGCCTGAGGTGCACAAAGGCTCTCAACCGAGGCTTTTGATGAGCACGGCGCTTTGTTCGCGAATGGCGGCCAGCTCCCTGCCAAGTCCGCAGAGGATAAGTCCGGCATCAGCCGCCTGCAGCGGGGAGCCGGACGTCGCCATTCCGTCAGCCCGAAGGTTGATCAGGGATTCGACCAGGCGGAAGGCAAAATCTCCCGGATCGTCTCCTAGGGTGACTGCAGGGTCAGCGGGGGACAGTGCCGCTCCCAGCTCCCGGTACAGGTTGCGCAGCTCCTGCCGGTTCGCCAGGAAACGGGCGAAGCGCGCGCTGCGGGCCTCGGGCAGGTGGTAGAGGACTCCAAGGTTCCAGCGGGCGCTGCACAGTTGCGTTCCGTCGTAGAGCGCGACGGCGTGAAGGCGGCTTCCGGGCGGCCCTTCAGTAGGCAGCGCCGCCACCGCGCGCGCAAACTTCAGCCCGCCCAGCACGGTGCCCTCCAACAGGTCTTCGAGGATGTCGTCCTTGGTTTTGAAGTGGTGGTAGAGGGACGACTGCCTGATCCCCACGGCATCCGCAATGGAGCGGGTGGACGTGTTGGCGAACCCTTGGGTGGTGAAAAGCTCGGCCGCCGCATCCAGGATTTCGTCACGGGCGGTGGCCCCGGGCCTGGAGGGTTGTTGGCTGCGGGGTCTCCCGGGTCCGGCTGAAGTCACCGCATCATTCTTGCACCCGCATCCCGGCCCTTCGGCGCTCCAGCGGGAGGTGAGGGGACGGAAATACAGCGGAAACAAGATGTCTATGCGCCTTTTACAGAGACGAAACTCGGTGGGGACATCACGCTGGAAAACTATCAAGTGACCGGTATTCCGCAGCCATCGGCCGAGTGCTGCACTACCGGCAGGCTCCACCCCAACGCCGTTCCAGCCCCCGGAGAATCCGATGACTTCAACCGTTCTTCCCACCGTCCATGCGGACGATGCGGACCTGACGTCCCTTGGCTACGAGCCCACCCTTCACCGGAAACTCGGCCGCTACGCTTCCTTCGCCGCCGGTTTTTCCTTTGTCTCCATCCTGACCACCATCTTCCAGCTGTTCGCCTTCGGCTACTCGTTCGCCGGGCCGGCCTTCTTCTGGACCTGGCCGGTAGTGCTGGTGGGTCAGCTTCTGGTGGCCCTGAACTTCGCGGAACTCGCCGCCCGCTACCCGCTGTCGGGGGCCGTGTACCAGTGGGCCCGCCGCGTCGGTGGCGAGGGTGTGGGCTGGTTCGCCGGCTGGTTCATGGCCATTGCCCAGGTGGTCACCGCAGCCGCCGCCGCGATCGCACTGCAGGTGGTGCTGCCCCAGCTCTGGGACGGGTTCCAGGTAGTGGGCGGTGACCCGGCACTGAATACCGTGACCGGCGCCGCCAACGCTGTTATCCTGGGAGCGTTGCTGCTGGTAGCCACCACCATCATCAACTCCCTCGGCGTCAAGCTCATGGCCCACGTCAACTCCGTCGGCGTCACCTGCGAAATCGTCGGCGTCGTGGCCGTCATCCTTGCACTCATCAGCGCCGCGCAACGCGGGCCCGACGTCGTCGCGGACACCGCCGTGCTCCAGGGCTCGGACCTCGGGGCCGTAGGAGCCTTCCTGGTCTCCGGATTGATGGCCGCCTACGTCATGGTGGGCTTCAACTCCGCCGGCGAGCTTTCCGAGGAGACCAAGGACCCCCGCCGGACCGCTCCGCGCACCATCCTTTCGGCCCTGCTCATCTCCGGAATCGGCGGAGCACTGATGATCATCACCGCCCTGATGGCTGCACCAAGCCTCGACGACGGCCGGCTCGCCACCGAAGGCCTGCCCTACGTCCTCACCGCAGTCTTGGGCACCTTCTGGGGCAAGGTTCTTCTGGTGGACGTGGCCATCGCGATCTTTGTCTGCACCCTTGCCATCCAAACAGCAGGTTCGCGGTTGGTGTTCTCCATGGCACGCGACGGGAAACTCCCGGCGTCGGCGCTGCTGTCTTCGGTCCATCCCACCCGCGGGACACCCATGTGGCCTTCGATCGTCATCGGCGCCCTGGCCGTTGGTGTGCTGGCCATCAACGTGGGCAACGCCGCCCTGTTCACCACCCTTTGCAGTGTCTGCATCGTGATGGTCTACATCGCCTACCTCCTGGTCACCGTGCCGCAGCTGCTCAACAGGCTCCGGGGCGACTGGAACCGGGTAGGGCAGACGCTGCCGGCAGGACTCTTCTCGCTCGGACGCTGGGGACTGCCCGTCAACATCCTCGCCGTCCTTTACGGAGCGCTGATGGTGGTCAACCTCGCCTGGCCCCGGCCCGAGGTCTACGACCCCACAGGCGAAAACGGCATCCTCCTCTACTCGGCACCACTCATGGTGACGGTGGTCCTGCTCCTTGGCCTCTGGGTCCGGCGCAGGAACCTCGCCGCCAACGCCTGAGCCATTCCAAATTTCACAGCTTTTCCGACAAACACCACCACGCGGACCAATACAGGACTGACATGACACAAGTAACCGAAAGCCCAGCAGCCGGTACGGCCACCACCGCCGGCGCCCGTGCCCACGCCAGGGAGCAGCACGGCAGGACAGCTGACACCATGCGCTTCGTTCCGGCTGCTTCCGCCCCGGCACGGCTGACGGCGGGCCTTCCTGCAGGCGCGAGCAACGAGCTTTCCTGGGCCGAATCCCTGGCCTTCGGCCGCTACACCACCATGACCCTGGCCCGTGGCACCAGGGTCAGGCTCACGGATACCCAGGGGGATGCGTGCGTGCACACCCTCCTCTTCCGCGCCGGCGCCCTGCATGAACGGCTCAACATCGCTGACACCGTCAAGGTCCCCTGGCAGGCCTACCCCGGTGCGGGCCATCCGCTCCTTTCCGACGCCGGCCGGCTGATGGCCACGATCGTCGCCGACAGCTCGACCCGCCACGACGCCCTCACCGGCGCCACCACCCTTGAAGGCAACACGGCCAGGTACGGTGCCGGAACCGCCCACAGCGCATCTCCGGCCGCCCGGGAACTGCTCACCCTCGGCGCCCTGAAGAGCGGCCTGGGTCCCCGCGACGTGGCACCGTCACTGTCCCTGTTCAAGGGCGCCAGCGTTGACCCTTCCGGCAGCATCACCTTCACCGGAAGCGCCGGCCCGGGCGCGGCCGTCGAACTCCTGCTCCAGATGGACGCGGTCCTGGTTCTGGCCAATACAGCGCACCCGCTGGACCCGCGCACGGACTTCACCGGAACAGCCGCCGACATCGTTGCCTGGCACGCTCCGCAGGACCTCGCAGCGCTGGAAGAGGGCAGCCTCACCGGGCCCCTGGCTCCGGAACACCTGCAGGCACTGCACAACACCGAACACGATCTGACCGCAAGGAACGCCCGATGAACACCGCCACTTACACCGAGCCCCCCACGGACGCCCGCCACCTTGCCCTCACACCGGGTGAAGTGGTCCTTGACGAATTCGTCGAAGCCCGCGGTCCCTGGTCCGCCGTGATCTCTGCCGGAGACGTGCTGACCATCGTGGACCTGGAAGGCAACCAGGCCGTGGACTGCCTGCTGTACGCCGCGGGTGACCCCACCGTCCGCTACTCCGCCGCCGTCACCATCGCCCGGCAGCAGTCCATCGTCCTGACCGCCGGTTCGGTCCTGCGGGCGGAAACGGGAATTCCCCTGATGACCGTCGTGGCAGACGAGGTGGGCGTCCACGACACCATCGGCGGGGCCTGCTCCCAGGAATCAAACACCCTCCGCTACGGACAGCACACCCGCGAACAGCACGCCTGCGTGGAGAACTTCCTGATCGAGGGCTCACGCTGGGGACTTGGGAAGCGGGATCTGGTGTCCAACATCAACTGGTTCATGAATGTTCCGGTGGACCCGGACGGCGCCCTGGGCATTGTGGACGGACTCTCCGCTCCTGGGAAGCGCGTGGCGCTGCGGGCAGAAGTGGACACCCTGGTGCTGGTGTCCAACTGCCCGCAGATTAACAACCCGTGCAACGGCTTCAACCCCACCCCTGTCCGCATGATCGTCACCCGGCCGGAGGCAGCCCTGTGAGCACTTCTAAAATGATGAACACCGTCGGGACGCAGAACCGCTTTGACACCCTCCTGGTTGCCAACCGCGGCGAAATCGCCTGCCGCATCATCGAGTCCGCCCGCAAGCTGGGACTCCGGACGGTTGCCGTGTTCTCCGAAGCGGACCGGGGCGCCAAGCACGTCCGGCTCGCGGACGAAGCTGTGCTCCTCGGGCCCGCACCGGCGAAGGAGTCCTACCTCCGCGTGGATGCGCTGCTGGAAGCGGCCAGGACCACCGGAGCAGGAGCAATCCACCCCGGCTACGGCTTCCTGTCCGAGGACGCCGCCTTCGCAGAAGCAGTCGAGGCGGCGGGCCTGGTGTTTGTGGGGCCCACCGCAGAACAGCTCCGCATCTTCGGCACCAAGCACACCGCCAGGGATGCCGCGCGGGCCGCAGGAGTGCCCATGATCGCCGGGTCCGGGCTGCTGGCGGACGTGGACGACGCCGTCGCAGCAGCCGCCGCGGTTGGCTTCCCGCTGATGCTCAAGGCCACCGGCGGTGGCGGCGGAATCGGCATGACGATCTGCCGCACGGAGGCAGAACTCGTGGAAAGCTTTCCGCGCGTGGCACGCCTGGCCGGCGCCAGCTTCGGCACCGCCGGAGTCTTCGCTGAGCGGTACGTTGAAAACGCCCGGCATGTTGAGGTCCAGATTTTCGGCGACGGCGAAGGCCGGGTAGTCAGCCTCGGTGACCGGGACTGCTCCCTCCAGCGCCGCCACCAGAAGGTCCTCGAGGAGGCGCCTGCGCCGGACCTCCCGGAGGAGCTGCGCGAGGAACTCCACCGCAGTTCCCGCGCCCTTTGTGCGTCCCTCAACTACCGCTCCGCCGGAACCGTGGAATTCGTCTACGATTCCGTCCGCCGCGAGGCCTCCTTCCTCGAGGTCAACGCCCGGCTCCAGGTAGAGCACCCTGTCACCGAGGCCGTCACCGGCGTGGACCTGGTGGAGTGGATGCTCCGCCTGGCCCAGGGCGGCACCGGGGCCGCAACGGTCCTCGCGGAAGTACCGAACAGCCTGCCGGTTTCGGGCCATGCCGTGGAAGCACGCGTCTATGCAGAGGACCCGGCCCGCGGGTTCCAGCCCAGCGCCGGCACCGTAACCAACGCCGTCTATCCCGCGTCCGAGGATGTCCGCGTGGACGCCTGGGCCGAGACCGGCACCGAGGTTTCCACCAACTACGATCCGCTCCTGGGCAAAATCATCACCGCCGGGGCGGACCGGGCCGAAGCCCTTGACCGGCTAGCCGCCGCGCTCGCCGGCACCCGCATCGACGGAATCGAGACCAACCTCGGCCTGCTCCGCGCCGCAACCGGACTGGACGTGGTCCGTGCCGTACAGCACTCCACGAGCACTTTGGACAACGTGGGGGACCCGGAACCGCGCATCACCGTGGGCCGCCCCGGCCTGCAGACAACCGTGCAGGACTGGCCAGGCAGGACAGGGCTGTGGCAGATCGGCGTACCGCCCAGCGGTCCCATGGATGACCTGTCCTTCCGGCTCGGCAACACCGCCCTCGGCAACGCGGAGGGTGCTCCCGGTCTGGAATTCACCATGACCGGCCCCAGCCTGACCTTCACGCACCGCACCACCATCTGCGTCACCGGCGCTGAGGTCACAGTGACAGTTGACGGAACCGAGGTGTCCACCTGGGCACCTGTCACGGTCCCTGCGGGCGGAACGCTCGACGTCGGGACCGCCGGCGGCAACGGGCTCCGCGGCTACATCCTGTTCCGGGGCGGCCTGGACATCCCGCAATACCTGGGCAGCGCCTCCACCTTCACCCTCGGGCAGTTCGGCGGCCATGCCGGGCGGGTCCTCCGTGCAGGCGACGTGCTCCGCGCAGTTGCCCCGGCTGTCTCCGGAGCCGCAAATGGTGAAGAAGCGCCGGTGGCGGCCGTACCGCTGGACAGCAGGCCTGCGCTGACCTCAGCCTGGGAACTGACCGTGGCGGAAGGGCCGCATGGTGCACCGGAGTTCTTCCAGCGCGAGGACATCGAGGAGCTCTACGCCTCCGAATACGAGGTCCACTTCAACTCCGCCCGCACCGGTGTGCGGCTTATCGGCCCCAAGCCGCGCTGGGCCCGGACCGACGGCGGCGAGGCCGGCCTGCATCCGTCCAACATCCACGACACCGCGTATTCGGTGGGAGCTCTGGACTTCACCGGGGACACACCCATCCTGCTCGGTCCCGACGGGCCCAGCCTGGGCGGGTTCGTCTGCCCGGTCACGGTGGTCACGGCGGACCGCTGGAAACTGGGCCAGCTTCGGCCCGGCGACAAAGTCCGGTTCGTACCCATTCCGGTGAGCCAGGCGCCGTCGGCCAAGGACCTGGGACCGGGCCGGCAGCTGGTGCTGCCGGGCACTGCCGGCTGGTCCGCGGACATCTCCCGGCTCTCGGCAGCAGGCACCCACGCATCGGCAGCCGCCAGCCGCACTGCCCGGGGGGATGGCGACGACGGCGTGCTGGGCCGCGTGCCGGAAGGTTCCGGCAGGCCCGCGGTCACCTACCGCCGGTCCGGGGACGACAACCTGCTGGTCGAGTACGGGGAGATGGTCCTGGACCTTGGGCTCCGGGCCAGGGTGCACGCGCTGCACCAGCACTTGGAGCAGCTCCGTGTGCCGGGAATCGTGGACCTCACCCCCGGGATCCGCTCCCTGCAGATCAAGGTGGATCCATCCGTCCTGTCCACGAAGCGCCTGCTGGACCTGGTCCAGGACGTTGAGGCCGCGCTGCCGGCGAGCTCAGAGCTGGTGGTTCCCAGCCGCACCGTCCGGCTGCCCCTGTCCTGGGACGATCCCGCCACCCGTGAAGCGATCGAACGCTACATGGCAGGTGTCCGCGACGACGCCCCTTGGTGCCCTTGGAACATCGAATTCATCCGGCGGATCAACGGCCTGGACTCCGTCAACGAGGTGTTCGACACCGTCTTCAACGCCGAATACCTGGTCCTGGGCCTGGGCGACGTCTACCTTGGCGCCCCGGTGGCAACCCCACTGGATCCACGCCACCGCCTGGTCACCACCAAGTACAACCCGGCCCGCACCTGGACACCGGAGAACGCGGTGGGCATCGGCGGCGCATACATGTGTATCTACGGCATGGAAGGGCCCGGCGGCTACCAGTTCGTGGGCCGCACCACTCAGGTCTGGTCGCGCTACGCCGACTCCGCCCCCTTTGAGCCGGGCTCGCCGTGGCTGCTCCGCTTCTTCGACCGCATCTCCTGGTACCCCGTCAGCCCCGAGGAACTCCTGGACCTGCGGGCGGACATGGCCGCCGGCAGGGGCCGCGGCGTGGAAATCGAGGACGGCACGTTCTCGTTGGCCGAACACGAGGTGTTCCTCGAAGAAAACCGGGAGTCCATCGCGGCGTTCCGGGAGAAGCAGGGCGCGGCTTTTGCAGTGGAGCGGCAGGCCTGGGCTGACGCCGGGGAGTTCGACCGCGCAGACGCGCTTGCCGCCGTCGTGTCACCGGTGGCAGACGAAGTAGTGGTTCCGAAGGACGGATCCCTCGTCTCCGCACCGTTTGCTGCCAGCGTCTGGAAAGTTGACGTGGCGGCCGGGGACCGGGTGGTGCAGGGGCAGCCGCTGGTGTCCCTGGAGGCGATGAAGATGGAAACCGTGCTTGAAGCGCCGTGCGACGGCGTGGTGCTGCGGGTCCTGCCGGCTGCGGGCTCGCAGGTGGTTGCGGGCGAGGCGGTGGTGATCCTTGGCGGGGTGGATGCCGAAACCGAGCTCGTAACGCCGGGCGCAGCCCGGGAAACGCAGGAGCTGGAAGCACAGGAGCTGGAAGCACCAGAACTGGAAGGGGCAGCAGTATGAGCAAAGTAACCATCGGCGCTGCCACCAGGCGGGTCCAGGCCGCCCTCGCCGCATTGGAGGCAGTGGACCGCCCCGAAATCTGGATCGCCCTCCGTAGTGCGGACCAACTGCTTGCCGACGCTGCCGCCATTGACGCGGCCGCTGCCGGTGGCGAGGACCTGCCGCTCGCAGGGCTCCTGCTCGCCGTCAAGAACAACGTTGACGTCGCGGGGATCCCGACGACGGCGGCCTGCCCCGGGTTTGCCTACCACCCGGAAAAGGACGCCGAGGCAGTGGCCCGCCTCCGTGCCGCCGGCGCCCTCGTCCTGGGGGCCACCAACCTCGACCAGTTTGCGACAGGCCTTGTAGGCACCCGAAGCCCGCATGGTGCAGTCCGCGACTCCCGCCGCCCGGACTTTATCTCCGGCGGCTCCAGCTCCGGCTCCGCGGTGGCCGTGGCTTTGGGGCTGGTGGACATCGCCATTGGAACGGACACGGCAGGATCAGGCCGCGTGCCTGCGGGGCTGCAGGGAATCGTGGGCATCAAACCGACGCTGCATGTCGTCTCCACGGCCGGGGTGGTGCCGGCCTGCCGGTCCTGGGACGCCGTCACCATCTTCGCCCGCCACCTGTCCACCGCCGAGCTCGCCATGGGCGTTATGGCGGGAGGAGCCCGGGCCTGGCCGGCGGCCATCCGGCTGGCAGCACCGGAAAAACCGCGGATAGCGTACCCCGCAACCCTGCCGGGACTCCCGGTGGCCTGGGAAGCGGAATTCCACCGGAACATCAGCCGGCTGCGGGATGTGGGAGTGGACACGGAAGCCATCGAATTTGATGCCTTCCTTGAGGCCGCCCGGCTGCTGTACGACGGCGCGCTGGTGGCGGAGCGCTATGCCGCCGTCGGCAGTTTCCTTGAAACAGCCGGCGCCGATGCGGACACTCAGGCGGGCATTGATCCCACCGTGGAACGCATCATCCGGGCAGCGGGAACGGTGCCCGCCCACCGCTACGTCAACGACACCGCGAAGCTCGAAGAACTGAAGCGAAAGGCGATGGCACGGCTTAAAGGGTTCGACGCCCTGCTGATCCCCACCGCGCCCTTCCATCCCACCCTCGCCGAGGTAGCCGCTGACCCTGTGGGCGTGAACTCATTGATGGGCACGTACACAAACTTCTGCAACCTGTTCGACCTGTGCGCGGTGGCTGTACCCGCCGGTGAAGTGGACGGTGCCCAGTTCGGGGTGACCGTGGTGGGCAGGACCTTCGACGATGCTGTAGCCGCCGACATCGCCCGCCTGCTGGAATCAACCCCCGGCGCTCCCGCACTCTTCGCGCAGGGGGCGGCGCCGGCAGCCGCGCAGCCTGCCGGCCATGCGCCGTCGTCCTTCCCCTGGCCGGTAGCCGCCGGGGCTGCCGCCGTACCCCTGGTGGTGGTGGGCGCGCACCGCAAGGGCCAGCCGCTGGCGCCGCAACTGGAGGAACTCGGTGCTGCCTGGGGCGGCCCGGTGCGTACGGCGGCCCGCTACCGCATGGTGTCCCTCGACACCGTGCCGCCGAAGCCGGGGGTGTACCGCTCGGACGACGGCGGCGCGGAGCTGGTGGGGGAGCGGTGGCTGTTGTCCGAAGCGGGGATGGGTTCCTTCCTGGCTTCCCTCCCGGAACCCATGCTGCTGGGGTCAGTGGAACTTTCGGACGGTTCCAGGGCCGTCGGGTTTGCCTGTGATGCTGTCGCGGCTGCAGGCGGGGAAGACATCACCCGCTATGGCGATTGGCTGGCAGACCGGACCGGGCCGGAAGGCGGGGAGGAGCAGCAGGAGGCGCGGAGCGTGTGGCAGAACCTGGGCGACGCGGCGCTGGCCGGATTCCGCCGTGGCGCCTAGCCCTTGAAGTATTCGGAGATGTCGGAGACCAGTTCGTTCACGGCGGCGGGAATGGAGCCGTGGAAACCCTTGGGGGAGAGCTCGTAGGTGCTGCCGGGGACGGCCGCGTGCAGCCGCTCAGCCGTTTCCTTGTAGTAGCTGGGGCTCTTGCCGCCGGCCATGAAATGGGTGTTGGCAGGCAGCACACTGAAATCCCTGGCGTGGTCCGCTTCTTTGTAGGCGGCCCGCAGCTCGCCAACGCCACTGGGCATCACTTCACGGAACATCTTGTTCACCTTCGTCCGGGACAACAGGGCCATCAGCCCGGCGAGCACGGGCTCGGGGATCTTCGCCATCGGCGACCCCGGGCTCGTGGCCTTCTTCATGTGCGCGAGGGCGCGGCCAACCTTGCCGCTGTCCACGGCGTCTTCGAAGCCTGACAACCAGGAGGTGTCGATGCTGCCGTCGATATTGACGGCGGCGTCATACACCGCCAGCTTGTCCGGAACGTAGGAGGTTCCGGTGAACTCCTGCACGGCGTTCAGTGCCACCGATCCGCCCAGGCTGTGGCCCAGGATGTTCCTCGCCCCGGTTGCCGCCAGGACGGTACGGACATCGGCAATCTCCGTGGCCATGCAATAGCCGTCCGGCTGCTCCGAGGAGCTTCCCCGTCCGCGGCGGTCGTAGACGTCCACCGCCCAGCCCTCACCCAGGCCCTTGGCCAGCGCGACCGAAAACGGCCGGTAGATCAGGGCAGTCAGGAACGCGCCGCCGATCAGGAGCACCCGGCGTTCTCCCGGCGCATCCTCGGTGCCGTAGCTGTACAAGGCGAGGCGGCCGCCGTCGTGCGTTGGAAGGACCTGTTCTTTCACCACCCCATCCTAGGCGGGAGCCCGCTGCCGCCAGCGAAGCCGGGCCAGCCCAACTCCCGGTAAACTTGATGATTGTGACTTCCCAAAACACCCCCTCGCCCAAGAACTCCCCTGAGCCGCTCGATGCCAGCGAGCAGATGCGGATCCGCATGGAGAAGCGCGCCAAACTGATCGAGCGCGGCGCCGAGGCGTACCCGGTGGGTGTGGAGCGGACGCATTCGCTTTCCGAGATCCGTGAAAAGTACGCCCACCTCGAGGCGGACGACACCACCGGCGACGTGGTCGGCGTCACCGGCCGCGTGGTCTTCGTGCGCAACACCGGAAAGCTGTGCTTCGCAACCCTCCAGGAGGGCGGTACCGACGGCAAGGGCACGCGCCTGCAGGCCATGCTCAGCCTTGCCAACGTGGGCGAGGAAGCGCTCGCCGACTGGAAGGCGCTGGTTGACCTCGGCGACCACGTGTTCATTAAGGGCGAGGTCATCTCCTCCCGCCGCGGCGAGCTCTCTGTTATGGCCGAGTCCTGGTCCATGGCCTCCAAGGCGCTCCGCCCGCTGCCTGTACTCCACGCGGAGCTGAACGAGGAAACGCGCGTCCGCCAGCGCTACGTGGACCTGATGGTCCGCGACGAAGCCCGTGAAATGGTGTACACCCGCGCCGCCATTACACGCTCAATCCGCGAGACGCTCTTCCGCCACAACTACGTGGAAGTCGAAACGCCCATCCTGAACCTGGTTCACGGCGGCGCCCTGGCACGGCCGTTCGAGACGCACATGAACGCCTTCGACCAGAAGATGACCCTGCGCATCGCCACCGAGCTGTACCTCAAGCGCGCCGTGGTGGGTGGCATCGACCGGGTCTATGACATGGGCCGCGTGTTCCGTAACGAGGGCGTGGACTCAACCCACAGCCCGGAATTCACCACCCTTGAGTGCTACGAGGCGTGGGCGGACCAGTTCGTTATGGCGCAGCGCATCAAGGAGATCATCCTCGACGCCGCCGACGCCGTGGGTGCCGGCCGTGTCCTCCAGACCGAAGCAGGGGAAATCAACCTCGACGGCGACTGGGCTTGGGTTTCCGTCTACCCGGGCCTGTCCGACGCCGTTGGCCAGGAAGTCACGCCGGATACTTCGCTGGAGGTATTGCGCGAAATCGCCGAAAAGCACGAAGTCAAGGTTGACCCCAAGTGGGACGCCGAGAAGCTGGCCGTGGAACTGTTTGGCGAAATCGTGGAGCCCACCCTGCTGAACCCCACCTTCGTGTACGACTACCCGCCCTCGGCCCAGCCGCTGGCCCGCCCGCACCGGGAGGACGGCCGGCTGATCGAGGCCTGGGACCTGATTATTGGTGGCATGGAGCGCGGCACCGCCTTCTCCGAGCTCATCGACCCGGTCATCCAGCGGGAGCGGCTCACCGAGCAGTCGCGCCATGCAGCCGCCGGTGACGATGAGGCCATGCAGCTGGACGAAGACTTCCTGCGCGCCCTGGAGTACGGGGCGCCGCCGATGGGCGGTATCGGCCTGGGAATCGACCGCCTGGTGATGCTGTTCACCGGTGCCGGCATCCGCGAAACCATCCTCTTCCCGCTGCTCAAGCCTGAAGGGCACTAATCATGGAATACGTAGCTGTACTCCTGCCTTCGCTGGTGGTGGGCCTGATCTTCTGGTTCGCCATGAAGTCAATTTTTAATGCGGACAAATCCGAACGGCAGGCAGAGGCACAGGCCCAGGCGGAAGCCGAAGCACGCGCTGCATCACCGGCAGACCGGCCGGATCCGGAAACGAATAGATAAACCCCTCAGCTTTCCCCCTTTTATCCCCAGGAACCATTTGCCGCTTTGACGCGTTGCCATAAAAAGAGTCATACTTTTAGGGAAACATCCAGCTTTTCTGAAAACCGAACCCTTTCCAAGAGGAAGACTTTAAATGGCACAGAAAGTAAACATCATCCTCGTTGATGATTTGGATGGGGGATCCGCAGACGAGAATGTTAAGTTCGGCCTTGACGGGGTCAACTACGAGATTGATCTATCGGCGGCCAATGCCGCTGAACTCCGCTCCTCACTGGAACGGTTTATTGGCGCTGCACGTAAGGCTTCCGGCAGCAGCGGCGGCCGGGCTGCCCGGACCAAAGCCTCCGGTGGAGGCCGCAGTCACGATTCAGCGCAGATTCGCCAATGGGCGCGGGAAAACGGCTATACCGTTAACAGCCGCGGCCGAATTCAGGCCGAAATCCAGGAAGCCTACCAAAAGGCCAATTCCTAGTTACGGTGCCAGTCCGCAAAAAGCCCTGCATCCCGGTTCGGGAGGCAGGGCTTTTGCCGTTTCCAGACCTGAAATGCGGGGCTCTGCAGGAATTTCTCCCGCAGGACAGGGACGCCTGGGGCCGGGGCCCTGGTGGAGGGCGCCGGAGTAAGCCTGTGGCTGCTACGAATCCGGCCGCTGGAGGGGCTCTTTACGTGCTTCCTGAAGGTGCCGCCAGTGCTGCAAAGCGGCGTCGACCGGTATTCCCGTTCCCGGCGCGGTTTCCCCCGTGGCGAACACGCTCCACAAGTCTGGGTCAGCCACGTAGCATCAAAGTACGTCGTAGCTAGGAGTGTGGCGAAATGTTTGAGCGATTTACGGACCGTGCCCGTCGCGTAGTTGTGCTTGCCCAAGAAGAGGCACGCATGCTGAACCACAATTACATCGGTACCGAACACATCCTCTTGGGTCTGATCCATGAGGGTGAGGGCGTTGCCGCCAAAGCTCTTGAGTCCTTGAGCATTTCGCTCGACGGCGTTCGCGAGCAGGTGCAGGAGATCATCGGGCAGGGCCAGCAGGCGCCGTCCGGGCATATCCCCTTCACCCCCCGTGCCAAGAAGGTGCTGGAGCTCTCGCTGCGCGAAGCCCTCCAGCTGGGCCACAACTACATCGGCACGGAGCACATCCTGCTGGGCCTCATCCGCGAGGGTGAGGGCGTTGCCGCCCAGGTGCTGGTCAAGCTCGGCGCCGACCTCAACCGGGTCCGCCAGCAGGTCATCCAGCTCCTTTCGGGCTACCAGGGCAAGGAAACCACCGGCGCCGGCGTCGGCTCGGGCCAGCCTGAAGGTGCCCCGGCCGGCTCTGTTGTCCTGGACCAGTTCGGCCGCAACCTGACCCAGGCTGCCCGCGAGAACAAGCTGGACCCGGTCATCGGACGCGAGCAGGAGATGGAACGCGTCATGCAGGTCCTCTCCCGCCGCACCAAGAACAACCCTGTGCTGATCGGTGAGCCGGGCGTCGGTAAGACGGCCGTCGTCGAGGGCCTGGCCCAGGCGATTGTCCGCGGCGACGTCCCGGAGACCATTCGGGACAAGCAGCTCTACACCCTGGACCTCGGTTCCCTGGTGGCAGGCTCCCGTTACCGCGGTGACTTCGAAGAGCGCCTGAAGAAGGTCCTCAAGGAAATCCGCACCCGCGGCGACATCATCCTCTTCATCGACGAGATTCACACCCTCGTGGGTGCCGGTGCCGCCGAAGGTGCCATCGATGCTGCGTCCATCCTGAAGCCCATGCTGGCCCGCGGTGAACTGCAGACCATCGGTGCCACCACGCTGGACGAGTACCGCAAGCACATCGAGAAGGATGCCGCCCTCGAGCGCCGCTTCCAGCCCATCCAGGTCAAGGAACCCTCTGTGGCGCATGCCATCGAGATACTCAAGGGCCTGCGTGACCGCTACGAAGCGCACCACCGTGTCACCATTACCGACGGCGCCCTGGCGTCCGCCGCCAGCCTCGCCGAGCGCTACATCTCGGACCGCTTCCTGCCGGACAAGGCGATCGACCTGATTGACGAGGCCGGCGCACGGCTGCGTATCCGCCGCATGACCGCTCCGCCGGAGCTCAAGGCCATGGACGAGCGCATCGCCAAGCTGAAGATGGAAAAGGAGTCCGCGATTGACGCGCAGGACTTCGAAGGTGCAGCTTCGCTCCGTGACAAGGAGCAGAAGATGATCACCGAGCGCGCGGAGAAGGAACGCCACTGGAAGTCCGGCGGCATGGATGACATCTCCGAGGTTGATGAGGATCTCATCGCCGAGGTGCTGGCCAACTCCACCGGCATCCCCGTGTTCAAGCTGACCGAGGAAGAGTCCTCGCGGCTGCTGAAGATGGAAGACGAACTGCACAAGCGTGTGGTGGGCCAGAACGAAGCCATCAAGGCGCTGTCCCAGGCTATCCGCCGGACCCGTGCAGGGCTCAAGGACCCCAAGCGCCCGGGCGGTTCGTTCATCTTCGCCGGCCCCACCGGCGTCGGCAAGACCGAGCTCGCCAAGGCACTCGCGGAGTTCCTGTTCGGTGAAGAGGACGCCCTCATCACCCTGGACATGTCCGAGTACTCCGAGAAGCACACCGTCTCGCGGCTCTTCGGTGCCCCTCCGGGCTACGTGGGCTACGAGGAGGGCGGCCAGCTGACCGAGAAGGTCCGGCGTCGTCCGTTCTCCGTGGTGCTGTTCGACGAAGTGGAAAAGGCCCACGCGGACCTCTTCAACTCGCTCCTGCAGATCCTGGAAGACGGCCGCCTGACCGACTCTCAGGGCCGCGTGGTGGACTTCAAGAACACCGTGATCATCATGACCACCAACCTCGGTACCCGGGACATCTCCAAGAGCGTTGCCACCGGCTTCCAGTCCGGCACCGACACGCAAACCGGCTACAACCGCATGCGGGCCCGTGTCACTGAAGAGCTCAAGCAGCACTTCCGTCCCGAGTTCCTCAACCGTGTGGATGACGTTGTGGTGTTCCCGCAGCTCACCCAGGACGAGATCATCGAGATCGTGGACCTCTTCGTCACCCGGCTGGAGAAGCGCCTCAAGGACAAGGACATGGGCATCGAGCTCACGCCCGCCGCCAAGGTGCTCCTCGCAACCCGCGGCTACGACCCCGCAATGGGTGCCCGGCCGCTGCGCCGCACCATCCAGCGCGAGATCGAGGACCAGCTCTCCGAGAAGATCCTGTTCGGCGAGATCCACGCCGGCGACATCGTCGTAGTGGACGTGGAAGGCGACGGCGACGACGCCAAGTTCACGTTCGCCGGCAACGCCAAGCCGCGCATCCCCGAAATCGCCCCGAGCGTCTAAAGCACCACCCGAAGGCCCCGCCAGCTCCCAGAGCAGGCGGGGCCTTTCGCTTTCCCCTCCTACTCAGGGTTTCCGTGCGGGGCTCACTGGGGCTTGGTGCCTTTCCGTGGCTGGGTTCGTTGGCGGCCATCAGAGATTTCCCGGCGCCTGCTCCTTCGTCGCTCTGACGGCGCCTACATAAATCCCTGATGCCCGGCACCTCGTGCATTGGCCGCCTCAAGCGAAGCGAGGGTGCCGGGGTCATTTGTGTAGCTTGCGTCAGAGCGACGGAGGAGCAGCAAGCGGCAAATGGCGCCGGGGCCGGAGCGTACCAGCCGCGGAAACCCAGGCGCCGGTCACCATCGGGTCTTTGTGATGTGGGCCATAGTCGGGTTGAATCGGGGGCATGGCTAATCTGAACCCGGCGATCCCGGACGAGCAACCTTTGACCCCTTTCCATGATCTGGACCATTACCTCTCTATCCCGCGGGTGAGCGGGCTGGCGATGAGCCCTGACGGCCGGCGGCTGGTTACCACCGTGGCCACCCTTAACGGCAAGGGAACCGAATTTGGCACGGCCTTGTGGGAGCTCGATCCTGCAGGGCAGAAGCAGGCGCGCCGCATCACGCGCAGCGCCAAGGGCGAGGCTGGGGCGGCGTTCGCAGCCAACGGCGACGTCTACTTCACCTCCGCCCGGCCCGACCCGGACAGCCCCGAAGGCGACCCCGTCCATGCCCTGTGGCTCCTTCCCGCCGACGGCGGTGAAGCCCGCGTGGTGCTGAACCGTGCGGGCGGCGTCGGTGCTGTGAGGACAGCCGCAGCGGCGGACGCAACGTTCGTTATAGCGGAAGTTTTGGCGGGCTCGGCGGACGAGGACGACGACGCCGAGCGGCGGAAGTCGCGCAAGGACAACAAAGTCTCCGCCATCCTGCACAGCGAGTATCCGGTGCGTTACTGGGACGCGGACCTTGGGCCCGGCCAGCCGCGGATCTTCGCCGTCGAGCCCGGAAAAGAGAAGGACCCCGGCAAACCGGCCACTGTCGACGCCTCGGTGCCATTGACCCTCCGGAACCTCACACCGGATGCAGGTCCGCGGCTGCGGGAGGCGGAAATTGCTGTCAGCCCCGACGGCCGGACCATTTACGCGAGCTACACCAAACCGCTGGCCAAGGCGGACAGCCGCTCTGTCCTGGTGGCTATCGACGTTGCCTCCGGAAACACCAGAGTGATCCTGGACAGTGACGGCATGAGCTACTTCCCCGGCCCGGTCAGCCCGGACGGCAACACCCTGGTGGTGGTCAGCGAAAGCGACACCACTCCACACCAGGCACCCCAGGTAAAGCTGCACCTCCTTGATGTCGCCGAAGCGTCAACATCCGGCACCGGGCATCTGACCCCTCTGGCACACGATTGGGACCGCTGGGCCAAGCCGGCAGCATGGCTGCCTGACGGTTCCGCCCTCCTTGTCACCGCGGATGACGACGGCGCATCGCCGGTTTTCAGGATCAGCGTCCCGGCGTCTGCCGCTGAAGTGAGCGTCACCCGGGTGACCCAGGACGCGGCTGCCTACACCGACGTCGTGGTTGCGCCTGAGGGGCGCAGCGCCTACGCCTTGCGCAGTTCCTACGAATTCCCGCCGGAGGCCGTCCGCATCGACCTGCAAACCGGTGAGACCTCCAGGTTGCCGGCACCGGCGGAACGGCCCAGCCGCCCCGGCAGGCTGGAACGGATTGCGGCGACGGCGGCGGACGGCTCGCGCGTCCCGGCCTACCTTGCGCTGCCTGAGGGCGCGTCTGCGGGCTCCCCGGTGCCGATGCTGCTGTGGATCCATGGTGGACCGCTGGGGTCCTGGAATGCCTGGACCTGGCGCTGGAACCCCTGGCTGCTGACGGCGAAGGGGTACGCGGTGCTCCTGCCCGATCCGGCCCTGTCCACCGGCTATGGCCAGAACTACATCCAGCGGGGCTGGGGCGAATGGGGCAAAGGCCCGTTCACCGACCTCATGGCGGTGACTGATGCCGCCGTCGGCCGCCCTGATATTGACGCGGACCGCACGGCAGCAATGGGCGGTTCCTTCGGCGGCTACATGGCCAACTGGGTGGCGGGGCAGACGGACCGGTTCAAGGCGATAGTGACCCATGCGAGCCTCTGGGCGCTGGACCAGTTCGGCCCCACCACCGACGCCTCGCAGTACTGGCTGAAGGAAATGACTGAAGAGATGGCGCTGGAGAACTCGCCACATCTTCACGTGGAAAAGATCAGCACCCCCATGCTTGTGATCCATGGTGACAAGGACTACCGCGTTCCTATCGGGGAAGGCCTGCGCCTCTGGTATGAACTGCTGTCCAAATCGCAGCTCGCGGCGGACCAGGACGGCCGGACCCCGCACCGGTTTCTGTACTTCCCCGACGAGAACCACTGGGTCCTGCAGCCGCAGCACGCCAAGGTCTGGTACGGCGTCGTGGAGCACTTCCTGGCCCGCAATGTCCTGGACCAGGATGTGCCCTTGCCTGCTGATCTGGGACTCTAGTCACCTCGGACTCGGTTTGGCGCTCTTCACGCCTCTCGCTCGGAGGCCGTGGCCCCAAGCACCTCCGGTTCGGAGGCTGGGACATTTCCCGCGTGCTGCTCCTTCGTCGCTTTGACGCACGCTACATAAATGTCCCAACCTCCTTCACCTCGTGCGGGCGGTCACCTAGGCACGACGCTAGATACGCGCCCCTCCCTTGCCGCCTCGGGCATGGAGCCGCCTTCTGCGCTCTACGTATCCAAGCCTTCCCGGCGGTCCGTGCCCTACTCTTATTTCGGGCTAAGGCGCGTCCACTGTTTCCTGTTCCTGCTCGTTCGGCTCGCCTTTTTGGTGGCGGCCGTACTTGTAGTGGAAGTAGGCGTAGCAGGCACCTACGAAGGGGATTCCGAAGTAGAGGGCCGTGGCCTGGGTGGGGTCGAAGCCGATGCCTATCAGGGAGATCAGGCACAGGATGAATGCCGCGATGGGCAGCAGCGGAAACAGTGGTGCTTTGTATGCCAGGTCTGCGGTGCGGCCTCCTGACCGCAGGAAAGCACGGCGGTGGAAGAAGTGGGATGCCGTGATGGACATCCACACTCCCACCGTGGCAAACCCGGCGATGGACACCAGCACCAGGTAGACGGTGGTGGGGGCCACCACGCTGCTGATGAGGGAGGCCAGTCCGCCCAGCATGCTGACGCAGAGGGCGAGGAGCGGAATTCCCCGTTTGGTCAGCTTCCCGAGTGCCTTCGGGGCGTGTCCCTCGTCCGCCAGCGAGAAAAGCATGCGGGCGCAGGAGAACAGGCCACAGTTTCCGGCCGACAAAAGGGCGGTGATGATGACGAAATTCATAACGTCGGCGGCATAGGGAATGCCCAACTGCGAGAAGACGGTGACAAAGGGGCTTGCCTCCACGGAGGTTTCCTCATAGGGAACGGTGCAGGCAATCACCGTAATGGCGCCAACGAAGAAAATCAGAAGGCGAATAACGGTAGTCCGCATCGCCTTCGGAATATTGACTGCAGGGTTGGCAGTTTCACCGGCAGCTACCCCAATGAGTTCAGAACCGGAGAAAGCGTAAAAAACAGCAAGCGTGGTGATGAGCACCCCGGTAATTCCATTGGGGAACAAGCCCTGTGGCGTATTGAGGTTCTCGCCCAGGAACGGGTAGCCGTTTTCAGCAAGAGGATGAAAGCCGAACAGGGCTGCGCCGCCCAGGACAATCAGCCCGATCACGGCAGCGACCTTTATCAGCGCAAACCAAAACTCCGATTCACCAAAGACCCGCGAGGAGATCGCATTTAGTGCGAACAGGATGGACGCAAAAACAAGGCACCAGATCCAAACGTCTACCTCGGGAAACCACCGCTGCATCAAAAGGCCCGCGGCCGTAAACTCCGAGCCCAGGGCAACTGCCCAGCAGAGCCAGTAAAGCCATGCTGTTGCAAAACCTGTGGCAGGACCAATCGACCTCGCGGCGTAGATGTGGAAGGCGCCGGAAACCGGATAGGCAACAGCCAGTTCACCCAGGCAGGCCATCACCATGTAGACCACTGCAGCGCCGATGAGGTAGGCGATGATTGCGCCCAGTGGCCCTGCCTGCGCAATGGTGTAACCCGAGCTGAGGAACAGGCCTGATCCGATGACCCCTCCCATCGCGATCATCACCAGGTGTCGGGCTTCCATGGACCTTCGAAGGCCGCGTGTCTCGTTCTGCTCATAGGATTTCTCGGTGAGCGTGGGGGAGCCTATGGCCATTTTTCCTCCGGGGTTGGGCGCCGTTGCCCATTGGCGTGACGGGGGTAACATCCGAAACACTGCTTGGTCGGCGTCCACCTGCGCAAACGCAACCGCGGCACATCTCAGATCCCTGCGCAGTCACAGCCAAATCCAGCTCCCGAGCATAAGCAAAGCTTCAACTCAACCAGCTCATGACAAATCACGACTGCTGGTCATGTCCGCTCCGGCGCCGGCGCCATTTGCCGCTTGCTGCTCCTTTGTCGCTTTGACGCAAGCTACACAAATGACCCCGGCACCCTCGCCTGAGCCGCACAAGGTGCTGGCAGGCAGGCATTTGTGTAGGCGCGGTCAAGGCGAGGAACGAGCAGGCGCCGGCAAATGCCTGGCTGGCGGCACCGGCTTGTCCCTTACAAGCAGGCTGAAGCAGGCGTTCGGTTGGCCGGTGGTCGGCTCGGTCGAACTAGGATTGCCCTGTGACTGACTCCTTCCATATCCGTCCTGCGCGCACCGGCGATGTTTCCGCCATCAAGAAACTGGTGGCGCCGCTGGCAGAGCAACGGATCCTGATGGCCAAGGAGACGGTGGCCTACTACGAGAGCCTGCAGGAGTTCCGGATCGCCGAGTCCTCGGGCGGCGAAGTTATTGGCTGCGGGGCACTCCATGTGATGTGGGAAGACCTTGCGGAGGTTCGGACACTGGCTGCTTCCGAGGATTGGCGGGGGAAAGGCGTAGGGCACGTGCTGGTGGAGAGCCTGCTTGAGGAGGCGCGTGCCCTGGGCGTTGCCCGCGTGTTCTGCCTTACCTTCGAGGTGGACTTCTTCAAGCGTCACGGCTTCGAAGTGATGGCAGACCAGTCGGCCGTGGATCCCGTGGTGTATTCAGAACTGCTCCGCTCCCATGACGAAGGTGTGGCCGAGTTCCTGGACCTCGCGAGGGTGAAACCCAACACGCTCGGAAACACCCGCATGATCAAGTTTCTCTGACCCAAATCCTTTTTAGCGAGGGCTGCGGGGCACCCGTCCTGGTGGGCGGCGCAATGAATGACTGTTGGCTCTTCCCATCCTCTTTTCGCGCTGCATTTCCCGGCGACGTCGTGCTGCGGCCAGGTTGGCTTCCGGCTGCGGGATGGCATGGGCTTGACGCGGCCACAACAACAGTTCAGGTAGTCCTGAAAGGGCCTGACCAGCACTTCCTTTTACTCGAATTGATGGATAAACTGGCTCTGGCCGGGATGGGGGGCCCAGGGAAAGGGACAGTCATTGGGGGCTGTCCCTTTTCTGTATCCGGCAGGACGCGAGCCCTACCGCCGGCGCGCTGCCCGGTAGTAGGGTCGGGAATGTCACCCTCCAGGAAGCAGACCAGGAGTACCCCATGAAAAAGCTCATCAACGATCCGAAGGCGGTAGTTGACGAATCTGTGCAGGGCTTCGGCCAGGCACACGCAGACCTCGTCACCGTCAGCGCAGATCCCACCTTCATCACGCGCAAGGACGCGCCTGTCAGTGGGAAAGTAGGCCTCGTCTCGGGCGGCGGCAGCGGCCATGAGCCGCTCCACGCCGGCTTTGTGGGGCGGGGAATGCTCGACGCCGCCGTGCCGGGGGCGGTGTTCACCTCACCTACGCCGGACCAGATCCTTCCCGCAACGCTCGCCGTGAACTCGGGCGCCGGCGTCGTGCATATCGTCAAGAACTACACCGGTGACGTCCTGAACTTCGAAACGGCGGCAGAACTCGCCGAAGCGGAAGGCGTCAACGTCCGCACGGTCCTGGTCAACGATGATGTTGCCGTTGAGGATTCGCTGTACACCGCGGGCCGGCGCGGCGTCGGGGGGACGGTGCTGGTGGAAAAGATTGCCGGAGCTGCCGCTGAGCGTGGGGATGGACTGGACGTGGTGGCCGCCATCGGCGAACGGGTCAACAGCAACGTCCGCACCATGGGCGTCGCGCTGAGCGCCTGCACGGTACCCCATGCGGGCTCGCCCAGCTTCGACCTGGCCGAGGATGAAATCGAGATCGGCATCGGGATCCATGGCGAGCCGGGCAGGCACCGTATTCCGATGGAAAACGCTGACGGCATTACCGACCGCCTGTTGGCGCCGGTGCTGGCCGACCTGGGAATCAGTTCCGGGGACCGGGTGCTGCTGTTCGTGAACGGGATGGGTGGCACTCCCTTGAGCGAGTTGTACATTGTCTACCGGCGGGCCGCGCAGGTGCTCGCGGACAGGGGAGCCGCCGTCGAGCGGTCCCTGGTGGGGAACTACATTACAGCCCTCGAGATGCAGGGCTGCTCCATCTCCGTGCTGCGGCTGGACGACGAACTGACCGAACTGTGGGACGCTCCGGTCCACACGGCGGCACTGCGCTGGGGCGTGTAGTTGTGGTTTTGGACGTGAACTGGACCGTAAAGTGGCTGACCCTCTGCGCGCAGGCGATGGCGGAGCACAGGGTTGAGCTGATCGAGCTGGACCGGGCCATCGGGGATTCTGATCACGGCGAAAACATGGACCGCGGATTCCAGGCTGTCCTGGACAAGCTGTCCGAATCCCCGCCGGAAACCCCAGGCGCTGCGCTGAAGCTGACGGCAATGACACTGATGTCCAAAGTGGGCGGCGCCGCCGGTCCGCTCTACGGAACCGCGTTCCTGCGCGCGGCAACTTCCCTCGGGGACTCTGCGGAAATTGCTCCTGCAGCGTGGGCCGGTGCCTTGGCTGCGGCACGGGACGGGATAGTGGCCCGTGGAAAAGCGGAGCCAGGGGACAAAACCATGGTGGATGCCTGGACGCCGGCGGCAGAGGCAGCAAGTATGGCTGCGGCAGACAGCAGCCCGGATGCCTTGACCGTTCTGGTGGCCGCGGCAGAGGCTGCCGAAGCCGGGGCCGTGGCTACCGATCCGCTGGTAGCGCGGAAGGGACGCGCAAGCTATCTGGGGGAGCGAAGTGCCGGGCACCGGGATCCCGGCGCCGCTTCCAGTGCGCTGATTCTTCGGGCGGCCGTGAAGGCAGCTGCGTGACGGTCAGCATCGTGGTGGTCTCCCACAGTGAAAAGATAGCCGACGGCGCCGTGGAGCTTGCCGCACAGATGGCGCCGGACGTCGTGCTCCTGGCAGCGGGCGGCACCATGGACGGCAGGATCGGAACCAGCTTGGAGAAGGTGCTGGCGGCGCTGGACAAGGTGGCCGCCGGTGACGGAGCGGTAATCCTGACTGATCTTGGTTCTGCCGTGATGACTGCCGAATCCGCACTGGAATTCGCCGAGGACGCCGCGGAGATGCTGCTGGCGGACGCACCATTGGTGGAGGGGCTCGTGGCCGCAGCCGTGGCTGCACAGGGCGGCGGGGATGTGCAGGCGGTGAAACGCGCGGCGGAAGCTGTGCGCGGCCCTGCCCGGCAGCCCGAAAGTCCCGCGCTGCAGGAGGTCGGGGAAGGCTCTGTCACCGGTTCCGGTCCCGATTACACGGGTGACTTTGAGCTCGTCAACCAGGCCGGTATGCATGCACGTCCCGCCGCAAAGATCGCCGGCGGCCTGTCGTCGCTGGATGCCGAGGTGCAGGTCAACGGGGTTGACGGCGCCTCCATGACGGCGCTTATGACGCTGGCGGCCGGCAGGGGGTCCGTGCTGCACGTGGAAGCGTGGGGAGCGGACGCGGAGCGGGCGGTGAACTACGTGGGCGGGCTGGTGCAGGCAGGCTTCGGCGAACCGTAGCTGCCTGAACAATCCGAATGAAGAGCGGGCGGTGTGTTCCCAACGCCGCAGCGGGTTCCTGCGAATATGCTCGATGCCATGGAACGGCTCCACCTTGAAGACAACTCCCCGGATATTGAAGTGCTGGAGGGGCAGCTGTCCGTTGAGGAACTCCTCGCGGAGCTGGGTTTCGAGTGGCGGGCTGAGCCAGAGGCCGCGGGAGGCCCGGACGAGACTGCAACGGATGAACGTTTCACCCAACCGGCGCTGTTCTAGCCTCAGGGCTGCTCATGCAGGCCAGCGGCGTCGAGCAGCACCGAGGCGGTGATAAACCTGCCGCACTGCTCGCCGAACGGATAGTCGCCCCGGGGGCGGAAGTCCAGGGTCTGCGCTGGCAGGGGTGATCCGTCCGGGGCCGTTGCCGATGCGGTTACTGACATGGGCGATTCGGTGAGGGTTTGCAGGAACAGGTTGGCGAATTTCGTTCCGTCGGGGGAGGCGGTGGCGGAGCACACGCCTTCCGGTGTGCAGCCTTGGTCGATCGACGCGCTGCCCGGGTGGAGTTCCACGTCACCTTCGATGCACTCGCCGTCCTGGCAGGCCTTGATGTGCAGTGCCGCCACCTGGGGCGCGTAGCTGGCTGAAACCGTGACGGACACGGCGGTGGCCTGTGCGATGGCCGGGCACGGGGCCGCGCCGGGGCCGGGGCCGCACGCAGAGGCGAGTCCCGCCGTCGTCATCAACGCAAAAAGCAGCCCGGGCTTGCCCATACTTCAGGGTACGGCCGGGCCGCTGCCTCCACGCCGTCAGCGGTGAAGTGATGCAGACATCGTTATGCTGCCGCGCTCAGGGCAGCGGGAACACGCCGATAAACCAGAACAGCGCGATGGCGAACACCGCGAAGAACGGGATCAAGCAGCCCACCGTTGTCCTGGGGGCGGAGGAGACCTGGAGTGACTCGTTGGGGTTGGCGGGGTTGTAAGCCACCTCAATCAAGGACCCAGGCACCGGCTTGCCGGCGAAGGCTACTTCGGATTCACCCGCGAACAGGGTGCCGTGCGGATCGGTGAACTGGTAAGTGGGGAAGAAGCGCCGGCTGCGGCTGGATCCGCCGCCGCCGTTGGTCCACCCCGCGATGCTGCCGGTGACGGTTGCCTGAACCTTCGGCCACGCTGCCGTCAGCTGGTCCCGGCGCCTGGTTTTGCGGATGGCCTGGACGAGGGCGACGAGCGCGGCCACAACAAACAGGGCCCAGATAATGTACAGAATGATTCTCACGGTTTCCCCCGGTTCCGGTCACCAGTATGCCATTCCGCGCACCAGCCCCGGCGCCGCTGTCCGGACGGGTGCTCAGGCGGGAAGCCGGTACCCGCCGCCGTGCAGCTCCGCGAGGCCGTCTGCGAGCAGGCCAGCGAGGGCCCGTTCCAGCTGTTCAGGAGCAGAATTCAACCGGTGCAGGGCGCCCAGCGGTACGCCGATCCCTGCCGGCGCGAAGCCCAGGTCGGCCGGCTCCCGCTGGAACATTTCCGGCGGCACCGGCGCCTCGGCCTCGCGCAGCACGGCTATCACGGCTCCGCGGACCTGGCGGTCGGTGCCGTGCCAGGCCTGGCCCTTGGGGACGTACGACGGCGGCGGCTCGCCGGCTGCCCGCCACGCGCAGGAGCCCCTGACGGGGCAGTCGCCGCACTTGGGTGCGCGGGCTGTGCAGATCAGCGCCCCCAGCTCCATCACCGCAGCGTTCCAGCGGACGGATGTGTCGTCGTCGTCCGGCAGGAGCCGGGCGGCGAGCCGCATTTCCGCGGCGGTCAGCGCCGGGGCGGGAAGTGCTGCCCCGGTAACAAGCCTGGCGTGGACCCGCCTGATGTTGGTGTCCACTACTGTTTCGCGGCGTCCGTAGGCGAAGGCGGCCACCGCCGCCGCCGTATAACTGCCCACGCCGGGCAGTGCCAGCAGTTCGGCGTAGTTGTCCGGAACCTTGCCGCCGTGGTCCTGGACGATGGCGGCTGCTGCTGCGTGCAGCCGCAGCGCGCGGCGCGGGTAGCCCAGCCGGCCCCAGGAGCGCACTGCCTCTCCCGCAGGTTCGCCCGCGAGGCCCGCCGGTGTGGGCCAGCGCTTCAGCCACTCCAGCCAGACGGGCAGCACCCGGACCACAGGGGTTTGCTGCAGCATGATTTCGCTGACCAGTACGCCCCAGGGTGAACAGTCGGGCTTCCGCCAAGGAAGGTCCCGGGCAATTTCCGCGAACCAGCCGTTGATCCGGCCGTGCAGCATCTGCAGTTCCGCCCCGGCGGGAAAGAGGGCAGGCGAAACGGTGGTGGAGGCTTGAGTATCGATCCCAACACTGTAATTGATCCGCTTGGCGGGCCGGAAACGTGATGTGACCAGAGCGTTGTCCGGGCGGCGGCGTGGTGGCGGAGCAGATCCGCGCCCGTTCTCTAGCCTAGAAGAATGGGCAGGCAAGGCGATTCAGCATCACGTGGCAGGGCCACTACATCCGGTTCCAGCACCGTCCGCAAGCCCAGCCCCGCTGTGTACCGCCGGCGCCGGCTGTTCCTGGGTGCGGCGCTGCTGATGGTGATTGCACTGATTGCCGGAAGTTTTGCCCTTGCCGGGGCCTTCAGCGGCAAGTCCGAGCAGGCGTCGTCCACGGACGGTGCCGGCGCGACAGCTTCCGCTGATCCCTCCACCCAGGCATCGCCGTCGGCCTCGGCACCGGAACCCACACCCACGCCATCGGCCACCCCTTCCTGCAACCAGAACCTCGTGACGGTCTCTGCCTCCACGGACAAGGCCGCGTACGGGCCCGGGGAAAACCCGCTGCTCACCCTTAAAGTGACAAACGGCGGCACCATGCCGTGCGAGGTCAACATTGGAACGTCGCAGATGGAGTTCCTGGTGACAAGCGGTGCGGACCGCATCTTTTCGTCCCGGGACTGCCAGGCAAAGAGCGAAGACCTGGTGAAAATCATCGCCCCGGGCGCCAGCGAGACCGCCAACTTCCCGTGGCAGCGCAACCGCAGCGTTGAAGGCTGCCAGCCCGTGGAAGCCAAGCCCGGGGGCGGCGGGGCGTATTACATCTTCACGGCGAAGCTTGGCTCCAAAGCCAGCCCCAAGGCAGTTTTCCAGCTGGCCTGACGAGTCCTGCCAAGTTCTTAGAGGAAGCGGTCCAGCAGGCTTGCTTCCGCCATCCGGCTCAGGCCTTCCCGCACTGTCCGGGCGCGCTGGTCGCCGATGCCGTCCACGGTCATGAGGTCGTCGATGGTGGCTGCCATCAGGAACTGCAGCCCGCCGAAGTGGTCCACCAAACGGTCCGCGACGGCCTTCGGGACTGCCTTCAATCCCGAGAGCAGCCTGTAACCCCGGGGCTGCACCACGGCGTCCAGGTTTGCCTCGCCGCCCGCGAACCCGACGATTCCGGAGATCTTTCCGAGATCGATCAGCTCGGTGGGTCCCAGGTTCACCAGGGCGCTGACGGCCTTTTCGATGTCCTCGGGCGAAGCATTGGGCGAGGCGTAGTCGCGGATGATGACGTCGCTTCCGGGGCCGCGGCCCACGGTGAGCTCATCGAGCTGCAGGGACAGCAGCCGCCCGTCCTCGCCGAGTTCCAGGACGTACTGGGCAATTTCCTCGGAGATGCGCCGGACCATTTCCTGCCGCTGCAGGGTGACGGCCACGTCCCGCACGGTGACCATGGCTTCAATTTCCAGGGCAGAGAGAGAGCTGGTGACCTGGTCCAGGCGCGAGCGGTAGCGCTCCAAGGTGGCCAGGGCCTGGTTGGCGCGTGCCAGGACTTTCTCCGAACCCTCCAGGACGTGGCGCAGGCCGTTGACGTAGAGGGCGATGATCTGCATGGACTGGCTGACTGAGATGACGGGCACGCCGGTCTGGATGGCCACGCGTTCGGCCGTGCGGTGGCGGGTGCCGGACTCCTGGGTTTCGATGCTGGAGTCCGGAACCAGCTGCACTGCCGCGCGGAGGATATTGCCGGCGTCCTTGTCGCAGATGATTGCCCCGTCCATCTTGGCGAGCTCGCGCAGGCGGGTGGGGGAAAAATCGATGCCGATGTCGAAGCCGCCGGAACAGATGGAGTCGATGGTCCGGTCCGAGCCCAGCACGATGAGGGCACCGGTACGTCCACGGAGGATGCGTTCCAGGCCGTCACGGAGCGGGGTTCCGGGTGCCACTCTGCCCAGAGTTGCCCTCAAAGATTCTTCGGGGCTCCGCGCCATCAGGTGTTTCCCTTCACAGTTGCGGACCTTCGCCCGCAGGAATGCCGGCTTTAAGGCTTGGCCGGCAGGATCAAAAAGTACTCATTTCCCGCAAGCTCAATGATAGGGGTAAGAAACACCTCATTCCGCACGGTTAAGCCCTAAAGTGCCCCATTAGGGGAGGACAGGAAGCGGCGCAGGAACGCGTTCGGCGCCGGGTGGCGGGGCGGCACTTTCCGGTCCGGAGCAGTCAGAGACAGTGCGGCAGGACTCAGCGTGCGCGCTCGCGCAGCATCCGTTCCAGCTCCCTGCTGACTTTGCTGAGTGACGCTGCGCGAAGGGCCCGTTCGTCCACAACTGCCTTCTTCCGGGGCCGGGCCCGGGGCTCCTCTGCAGCGAAGCCGTCTCCACCCGAAGGGGACACAAGTCCCCGCTCTCCTGGTGCTTCAGGGGGGCCCGCCAACGGATCGAAGAACAGTTTGCCTGGATAGGAAGTGCAGCCTGCCGCTTCGGATCTTTTCGGCGGCGCAGGGGACGTGCGGGGCGTCATCATGCGGTCACGGTAGCCCGCACTCATTTCGCCGTTTTGAAGCGCGGGTTTCGTCGGTGTTAAGCAGAGCCCGTGGTGGTGCTCCAAGCTGCGATAAACTGGGAACTTGGCTGTCCGCCAGCCCGTCTCCCCTGAAGCCTGTCCAATGCCAGGGGCAGCCCAAACCGCAGCGAAAGTAGCACCGTGTCCCAAGATGTCCTCACCCCCGCCCGGATCTCGGAGATTCACAAAGAGGCGGGCCGGCGTCGGACCTTTGCTGTCATTTCCCACCCCGACGCCGGCAAGTCCA
The DNA here is from genome assembly GCF_024494415.1 of Pseudarthrobacter sp. R1. Taxonomy (NCBI): domain Bacteria; kingdom Bacillati; phylum Actinomycetota; class Actinomycetes; order Micrococcales; family Micrococcaceae; genus Pseudarthrobacter; species Pseudarthrobacter sp. R1. The sequence goes on from NZ_JAMKFI010000009.1 coordinate 264,503, forward strand.
CACTGACCGAGGCGCTGGCCCTGCACGCCAAGGTGATCGGCACCGCCGGTGCCTCCAGCGGCAAGGCCAACCGCAAGGAGACAGTCTCGGACTGGATGCAGATGGAAAAGGACCGCGGCATCTCCATCAGTTCCGCGGCGCTGCAGTTCTCCTACCGGGACACCGTCATTAACCTCCTGGACACCCCCGGCCACGCGGACTTCTCCGAGGACACCTACCGCGTCCTCGCCGCCGTCGACTGTGCAGTGATGCTCGTGGACGCAGCCAAGGGCCTGGAAACCCAGACCATGAAGCTGTTCGAGGTCTGCAAGCAGCGGAACCTGCCCATCATCACCGTCATCAACAAGTGGGACCGGCCCGGCCTGGACGCGCTGGCCCTGATGGACGAGATCACCGAGCGCACCGGGCTCCAGCCCATGCCCCTGACCTGGGCCGTGGGCATCTCCGGGGACTTCCGCGGCGTCTGGGACCTCCGCAATGACCGTTTCGCACGCTTCCAGCGCAACAACGCCGGCGCGCAGATTGCCATCACCGAGTACTTCACCCCGGAGGAAGCAGCGGAAAGCCAGGGCAGCAACTGGTCCGACGCCGTGGACGAGGCCGGCCTGGTGATCGAATCCAACCTGGAATTCGACGTCGAAAGCTTCCACGCCGGCAAGGCCACCCCCATCCTGTTCAGCTCCGCCGCACTGAACTTCGGCGTCAAGGAACTGCTGGACGCGCTGGTTGACTTCGCCCCGCCGGCAGCTCCGCGTCCGGACGTGGACGGCACTCCGCGTCCCGTCGCATCGCCGTTCTCCGGATTCGTGTTCAAGGTCCAGGCCGGCATGAACAAGGCCCACCGCGACCACGTTGCCTTCATCCGCGTCTGCTCCGGCGTCTTCGAGCGCGGCATGGTGGTCACCCAGACCCGCACCGGGAAATCCTTCGCCACCAAGTACGCGCAACAGGTGTTCGGCCGCGAACGCGAAGTGATCGACGAGGCGTACCCCGGCGACGTGGTGGGCCTGGTCAATGCTTCCTCCCTGCGCGTGGGGGACAGCCTCTTCCTCGAGGACCCGGTGGAATACCCGGCCATCCCGCTGTTCGCCCCGGAACACTTCCAGGTTGCGCGTTCCAAGGACCCCAGCAAGTTCAAGCAGTTCCGCCGCGGCATCGAGCAGCTCGAGCACGAAGGCGTGATCCAGGTGCTCCGCTCCGACGTCCGCGGAGACCAGGCACCGGTGCTGGCCGCCGTCGGCCCCATGCAGTTCGAGGTGGTGGAGGACCGGATGGCCCACGACTTCAGCGCCCCCATGCGGCTGGAACGCCTGCCCTACTCCCTGGCCAGGATTTCGACGGCGGATGCCATGCCGGCGCTTGCCAACGTACCGGGCGCCGAGGTGCTCCTGCGGTCCGACGGCGAGTACCTGGCCTTGTTCAATGATGTTTGGGCCCTTCGCCGGATCGAAAAGAACCACCCGGACCTCACCCTTGTCCCCATCGGTACACACAACCCCGCAAAGTAGGAACCGTGAACGCAGTTCAACCCCGTGCGCTGATCACGGGCGCCGGCACCATCAATCCGCTTGGTTCGTCTGTGGCCGAGACCTGGTCAGGCCTGGTGGCCGGAAAGTCCGGCATTGCCCCGCTTGAGGAGGCCTGGGCGGAACAGCTGCCCGTGAAGATTGCAGGACAGGTCACTGCTGACCTTTCCGGGCACCTCAGCACCCGTGAGATGAAGCGCATGGACCGCTGCGGGCAGCTGGCGCTCATCGCTGCCCGGGAAGCCTGGAAGCAGGCCGGCGCCCCGGAGGTGGATCCGGAGCGCTTTGCCGTGGTGATCGGCTCGGCGTACGGCGGGCTGGGCTCCACCCTGGAGCAGGACCGGACCCTTGCCGAATCCGGCCCCCGCAAGGTCTCGCCGCACACCCTCACCCGCCTTATGGTCAACGGCCCGGCGGCCTGGGTTTCCATCGACCTCGGCGCCCGCGGCGGCGCCCGGACGCCGGTAAGCGCCTGTGCCTCCGGGGCGGAGGCGATTGTCCAGGCAGCGGAGATGATCCGCTCCGGGGCGGCCGACGTCGTTATTGCCGGCGGTGTTGATGCCTCCATCAACGACCTGGTGATCACCGGCTTCTCCCAGATCCGTGCGCTGTCCACCCGCGCCAGGGACCCGCAGCGGGCATCACGCCCGTTCGATGGCGGCCGTGACGGCTTTGTCCTCGCGGAGGGCGCCGGCGTGGTGGTGCTGGAGAGCGAAGAACACGCACGCGCCCGCGGCGCCGCGGTGCTGGGGGCGGTGGCAGGCGGAGCGGTGACCTCGGACGCGAACGATATCGTGGCGGCCGATCCTGCCATGCAGCGGCGCGTCATGCAGAAGGCGCTCGAATCCGCAGGCCTCACGGCCCAGGACATCGGGTTTGTGCACGCCCACGCCACATCCACCCCCGTGGGGGACCGGCTCGAGGGCCAGGCCATCAACGCCATTTTCGGCCCCGGCGTCCCGGTCACCTCCACCAAGGGCCACACCGGCCACCTGCTGGGCGGCGCCGGTGCGCTGGCCGCCGTCGTGGTCGCAGAAGCCCTGCGCACAGGGATGCTGCCCGGGACCCTCAACGTTGAAGAGCTGGACCCGGAGGTGGACCTTAACGTCGTCACCGAAGACGCGCGCCAGCTCCAGCCGGAGAATGCTTCGGCGGGCCTGGTGAACGCCTTCGGCTTCGGCGGGCACAGCGTTGCCCTGGTAATCACCGGCCAGTAACGCAGACGCCCGGGACGGTTATGCCGGCCCGGGCGCTGGAACGGTGCGGTGACGCCGGAACGCTACAGCGTCCCGGCACCGTTCCGGCGATTGCGGCACAATCGCCTCGTCACTAGGCCCTGCTGGGCACCGCCGCCTCCACGCTGCGGTCCTCGGACTCGGCGGTCGGCTCCGTTTCGCTGCGGCGTTCCTTGAGGAAGTACACCAGGCCTGCGGCAATGGTGGAGGCGGCCGCCAGAGCAAACAGGCCGGGGATGACGCTGCCCGTCTGTTCCTTGATGATGCCGAAACCGAACGGTGCAACGAACCCGCCCAGGTTGCCCAGCGAGTTGATGATGGCGATGGCCGGAGCCAGGACCAGCGGGTGCAGGCCGGACTGCGGGATGGTCCAAAACAGCGGGGAAGCGCTTTTGAAGCCCATGGCGGCGATGGCCAGGAACACCAGGGCCATAACCGGTGAGGCGGTGGCTGCCGCGAAGGTGCCAACCGCGGCCACCAGGAGTGCAACCACCAGCAGTGGCTTCTTGGAGCGGGCCTTGTCCTGCAGCTTTGCCGCAAAGTACATGGCGAACACGGCGCAAATCCATGGGATGGAGGACAGGAAGCCGACGGTCAGGTCGGTGGTGCCGGGGATCTGCTTGATGATGCTGGGGAGCCAGAATGTGTTGGCGTAGATGGACAGCTGCACGGAGAAGTAGATGCCGCACAGCAGCAGGATCTGCGGGTTCAGGAGCATTTTCCAGCGGTTGATCTTTCCGCCGTCGGCCGTGGCGTGCTGCGCGTCCTCATCGGCGATGGCGCGGGACAGGGCGTCCTTTTCAGAAGCGGTGAGCCACTTGGCGTCCCTGATTTTGGCGTCCAGGAGGAAGAACACGGTGATGCCGACGACGACGGACAGGGCGCCTTCGAAGCCGAACAGCCACTGCCAGCCGCGCAGTCCCAGGGCACCGTGGAGGCTGAGGAGCATCCCGGCGATGGGGCCGGACAGCGCTGCGGCGATGGAAGAGCCTGCGATGAAGATTGCCGTGGCTTTGCCGCGCTGGCCGGCGGGGACCCAGCGGGCGAAGTAGAAGATGACGGCGGGGAAGAACCCGGCCTCTGCTGCACCCAGCAGGAAACGCAGGACGTAGAACATGGTCTCGTTCTGTACGAACGCCATGAGGAAGGAAACCGTGCCCCAGCTGATCATGATCCTGGTCAGCCAGACCTTGGCGCCGTACTTCTCCATCATGACGTTGCTGGGAAGCTCGAAAATCGCATACGCGATAAAGAACAGCCCGGCCCCGAACCCGTAGGCGGCGGCACCGATGCCAACGTCGGCCTGGAGGTGGTCCTGGGCGTACCCGATATTTGACCGGTTCAGCTGGTTGCAGACCAGCATGACAAGCATGATGGGCAGCACGCGCTTGAAGAACTTTTTCGTGGCCGAGGCCACGTCCGAGACAGCATTGTCTACAGACTTCATTGAATGTATTTCCTTTGGGTTAGATGAAGCAGGCCGGCGGCGGGGCCCAAAAATGCGGGGGCACAGCAAAGTAGTGGGGCGCGCCACAGGGACCCCACTACTTTACCGAAAAGTGCTGCCCGTCACTGCTGCCGGACGGTGCTGCCGGACGGCTGCTATCGGACGGCTGCTATCGGACGAGGCAGGGCCGCTTCGGATCGAAGGACCAGCCATCGATGTAGTACTGCATGCCGATGCTGTCATCGCGGGCATCGAGGCCGTGCGCCAGATACAGCTGGTGCGCCTTGTCCAGGGCTTCGCGGTCCAGCTCGATGCCGAGGCCGGGGGCGGCCGGAACCTCGATGGCGCCGCCCTTGATCTGCAGCGGTTCCTTGGTGAGGCCCTGGCCGTCCTGCCAGATCCAGTGCGTGTCCAGTGCGGTGATCTCGCCAGGCGCCGCGGCACCTGTGTGCGTGAACATGGCCAGCGAGATGTCGAAGTGGTTGTTCGAGTGTGACCCCCAGGTAAGGCCGAACTCGTGGCACATCTGCGCCACCCGTACGGACCCGTGCATGGTCCAGAAGTGCGGGTCGGCCAGCGGAATATCAACGGAGTTGCTGCGGATGGCGTGCGACATCTCGCGCCAGTCCGTGGCGATCATGTTGGTGGCCGTCTTCAGGCCCGTGGCCCGGCGGAACTCGGCCATCACCTCGCGGCCGGAGAAGCGGCCTTCAGCCCCGCAGGGATCCTCGGCGTAGGCAACGACGCCCTGCATCCGCTTGCCCAGCCGAATGGCTTCGTCCAGCAGCCAGCCGCCGTTGGGGTCCAGGGTCACCCTTGCCTCCGTGAAGCGCTTGGCCAGGGCCGTGACCACATCCACTTCATCGTCGCCGGACAGCACGCCGCCCTTGAGCTTGAAGTCGCTGAAGCCGTAGCGTTCCTGGGCGGCTTCGGCGAGGGCGACGACGGCGTCCGGAGTCATTGCCTCCTGGCGCCGGAGCTTCTCCCAGCGATCCGCCGGTGCGTCCTCCACCAGGTAGGGCAGGTCGGTGCGGGAATGGTCACCGATGAAGAAGAGGTAGCCGAGCATCGGGACGGAGGAGCGCTGCTGGCCGTCGCCCAGCAGTTCCGCCACCGGGACGCCGAGGTACTGGCCGTGCAGGTCCAGCAGGGCCGACTCTACGGCGGTGACTGCATGGACGGTGGTGCGCAGGTCGAAGGTCTGCAGGCCGCGGCCGCCGGCGTCGCGGTCGGCAAACTCGGCCGCCACTTCGCGCAGGAGTGACCGGTAGCGTGCCACCGGCTTGCCGTTGATGAGGGCGCCGGCTTCCTCGATGGTGGTGCGGATCTTCTCGCCGCCGGGGACCTCGCCGAGGCCGGTGCGGCCATCGGAATCGGTGATGATGACGACGTTGCGGGTGTAGAAGGGGCCGTGCGCTCCGCTGAGGTTCATCAGCATGCTGTCATGGCCGGCAACGGGCACTACTTCCACACGGGTGATGGTGGGCTGGTTGCTCATGCGCCGACCTCAGCTTTCTCTGCAGCGGGGACCACTTCGCCGTCGATCCGTCGGTTCAGGTGCCAGGGGTTGGCATCCTGCAGCGCCTCCGGGAGGAGTTCCTGGGGGAGGTTCTGGTAGGCGACGGGGCGCAGGAAGCGGTTGATGGCGAGTGTTCCGACTGACGTGGTGCGGGAGTCGGAGGTGGCGGGGAAGGGGCCGCCGTGAACCATGGCGTGGCCGACTTCGACGCCGGTGGGCCAGCCGTTGACGATGATGCGGCCCACCTTCTGTTCCAGGATGGGGAAGCCGTTTTCGAGCAGGTCCACGGTGAAGAAGGCGCTGGTGAGGTCGCCGTGGCCGAAGACGAGGTCCTGGTCGTACTTGATGCCGCGCTGGCCGTTGAGGTCGATGTGGAACAGCTTGCCGGCCCACAGGGCCTGGGCGATGCCGTGGGTGAAGTTCAGCCCGGCCATCTGCTCGTGCCCGGTTTCGGGGTTCAGGCCCACGATGTCGCCGTGGTCGAGCTGGGCGATGAACGCCAGGCCGTGCCCGACGGTGGGCAGGAAAATATCGCCGCGGGGTTCGTTGGGCTTGGGCTCCAGGGCGATCCGCAGGTTGTAGCCCTTGTCCTTGATGTACGCGGCGGCGGTATCCACGCCCTCGCGCATCCGGTCCAGGGCCGCGGAAAGGTCCTTGGACCCGTCGTATTCGCTGCCCTCGCGCCCGCCCCACATCACGAACGTTTCGGCGCCGAACTCGGCGGCGGAATCAATGTTGCGCAGGACCTTGGACAGGGCGAAGCGGCGGATGGAACGGTCGTTGGAAGTGAACCCGCCGTCCTTGAACACCGGGTGGCTGAACAGGTTGGTGGTCACCATGGGGACCTTCAACCCGGTCTCGGCCAGGGCCGCCTTGAAGTTCTTCAGGATCAGCTCCCGCTCCGAGGCTGTGGCCTCAAACGGGACAAGGTCATTGTCATGGAAGGTGATGCCGTACGCGCCCAGCTCCGCGAGCCGGTGCACCGCCTCCACCGGATCCAGCGCCGCACGGGTCGCAACACCGAACGGGTCAGCACCGGTCCAGCCAACAGTCCAAAGACCAAAAGTGAACTTGTCAGCGGGGGTGGGGGAAAGAGTCATTATGCATCCTTGCAATTCTGGCTGCCACCAGGCAGCCGTATAGTTTATTGCGTGAACTATATAGTCGGGCCTAGGCTCGAGTCAACAGCCTGACTCGCGAGGGCCGGGTTCCTAGAGGAGTAGCGCATGGCGATATCGACCTTTCCCCTTGCCGCGCCGCAGAGCGGTAACCCCGGCAGCATGGGCGACATTCGCCGGAGCAACCTGTCGTTGGTACTCGGCACGATTGCGGAGGCGGCTGCTGATGTGCATCCAAGTCGGGCACAGGTGGCATCTGCTACTGGTCTAACCAAAGCCTCCGTGTCGAGCCTTGTACTTGACCTCCTTGACGCCGGGCTTCTTTGCGAAGTCGGAGGACTACATTCACCCGGCCGAGGCCGGCCCGGCGTAGGCCTGATACTTAACCCATGCAGGGCTGTGATGGGCATGGAAATCAACGTCGACTACATCGCTGCCGGTGCGGTAAGTCTGTCTGGCGCACTGTTGTTCCATGAAATTCTGGAGCGCGACAATCGCAGCGGCGATCACCGCTCCGTTATGAGCGCCCTCGCTGAACTCGCGGCCCGAGTAAGCCGGTCCGCTGCGAAAAGCGGCACGGTGATTCTGGGCGGCGGGCTGGCCCTGCCGGGCATCCTGCACACAACCAAACGTGGAGCGGTGACCGCTCCCAACCTTGGATGGGAAAATCTTGAACTGGATTTAGACCTTCTTGTTCCGGCCGCTCCGCTCGGGATCAGCCTCTCCAATGAGGCCAACGCGGCTGCCCTGGCAGAGTCCGGTTACGGTCGGGGAGTTGACGGTGACTTCTTGTTCGTCTCGGGCGAGGTGGGTGTGGGCGGCGGGCTCATCGTTGGTCGGGAACTTTTCACTGGTCCTGACGGTTCCGCCGGTGAAGTAGGACATGTGGTTGTAGACCCCTTCGGGACCGCGTGCTCCTGTGGCGGGAGGGGTTGCCTGGAAACCGTGGCTGGTCAAGATGCCATTTACGCCGCCGCCGGACTCAATGATCACCCCGGCCCCCGTACGCGCTCCGAGACAATGTCTGCCCTTTTACGCGCGCTGCACGCGGGGGACAGAAAGGCTTTGGCTGCTGTAGGGCGTGCCGGGTTCAGCCTAGGTGTGGCGCTGGCTTCGACGGCACGGGTAGTGCCAATTGGATCCGTGGTACTCGGCGGGCATTTCGCTGTTCTTGAACCCTGGCTACATGCTCCGCTCTTTGAAAGCCTCCAGCGTTATGCCCCGGGCAAATTCGCTGCAGGTCAAGTATTCCCATCCAACACCGGGACTTCAGGGGCCCTGCTGGGAGCGGCACGGGGGCTGATTCAGGCATTGCTGGAAGCGCCCCACACGCTGCAGGTCTAGCTTTCGAAGGAACGTTGGCCTTCCAGCGACGGCAACGGTGGCGCCGTGTTGAGCGTGGGCACCACCGTTGCGCCGTTACAGCTGTGGAACAGTCAGGAGGCTTCGCCCCTATGACGTCAAGTGCTCTAGCAGGGCTTCCGCGACGGCGGCGTGGCCAGACTCATTGGGATGCATCATGACAAATCCGCGCGAAAAGTCGTATCCGGTGACCCACGGATCGGCTGAGCAGGCATCATGCCCCCGGCTCTCCTTAGACGCTGTGACCAGTTCCGCGCCCGTTTGTTGTGCCGCATGCTTCGTTGCAAGGCTCAGCTCGCGGGCAACATGCAGCAGGAATTTCTGACGGTCCTGAGGAATGGGGACCGCAGCGCAGGGCTTGCCGTTTTCGGGCAACACCGAAAGGTAGTCAACAAGGACTACGCGGGCATGTGGAGCCTTTTCCTGAACCGCCTGAACCATCGAAACCAAGGAATCTGTAATGCCGGTCAGACGGGTATCGATAGTCGAATCCGGCAGTGGCGTGCACAGTCCGTATTGCTTGAGCTGATTACTGATGACACTCGCCGGGTTAGCCGCGAGGTCGCCCAGACAGGCTTCAGCCATCAAGTTACCAACGTAGTTAACGTCATTGCCCCCAATGGTGATCGTTACGAGGTCGGTGCCTAAGTCGACCGCGTTGATTTGCAGCTCGCCCACCCGGCTGGAGCCATCCCAGCTCCAGATACGTTGAGGGGTGCTTGCAACATTCGGAATGGAAGCTCCGCCGCACGCTGCATTGGTCAATTTCAGGTCCAGCGCATCTGCCAGCAGGTAAGGGTAGGCAATGGTGGTGCGGCCACACTGCCCGCCCGAATCCGTTGGATCTGCGGAACCAAGACCGCCACCAGCAGCATAAGAGCTTCCAAGCGCAACGTATTTCGCACCTGGTTCGGGGGTGGGCGAGGGTGCCGATGCGGCAGGAACCACTGTCAGGGCTACGGACATGGCAGCGGCTGCGGTAGCGGCCGAAAGCCGACCGATGGCGCGGGGACGGACTGGCATAAATTCTCCTTGGGGGATCACGGGCGTGCCGACGCTTCCTCGCGACGACTTTGTTCCCGGATGGGGAAATGTAGCCTTCGCCCGGTCGACCGTCAAGGTCGGCGCCGTCACATGGAGTGCGATTCAGCAGCTCGGCGTGCATAAGAACCGCGAGTGGCTGCGGGAGAGCCGCCCCAAACCCTGCACTGTGCACCAACGATGGATTCGGTTTTGGTGCACCTATTGCTTTTTCCCCGGACTGGGAATATTGTTTTGCGAATGCTTCCGCGGTTGGAGAACCTCCGCGCGATGAACAACGAAGGAGTTGGAAATGGGATCCATAGGATCAGAACACGTGCCGGCAGGAGCTCCTCCCGCTGCCCCCCAAGCACCTGAGGACCTGTCGCCTCGCTACGAGCCGAAAACAAAGGCTTACCGCCGCTACGTGAGCGGTTACGCACTTGCCAGCGTCGCTTTCTCGCTCCTCTGGGGAGCCGTGCTCACGGTCCTGCTCCCGCTGCAGGTGCAAGCACTTGAGTTTGCCCGGATTTTCGGGCCCGACAGCGGGGTCGATTTGACCGCGCTCAACAACCTGAGCAGTCAAGTGGCCTCCGGCGCGGTGACTCCCACTGCCGAGCAGCGGGACCAACTGAATCTCCTGGCTGAATTCAATTCTTCAAGAGCTGCAGGCCTCTCCCTCGTTACATCCGCCGGCGTAGTTATTGGCATGTTCTTGTCCCCCATTATTGGGACACTCTCGGACCGGACCCGGACGAAGTGGGGTCGGCGGACTCCTTACATTGCTGCGGGTGCTGTTCTGGGAGCAGCAGCCATTTCACTCATGCCGCTTGCGCCCAACCTTGTTCTACTGGTGCTTATCTGGTCCATAGTTCAGGTTGCCGGGAACGCCCAGGGGCCCCTCGTCGCCACGGTTGCGGACCGTGTGCCCGAGGATCGGCTCGGATCGGTGTCTGCGGTTACCGGCGTTGTTGTCTATTTTGCGGCCATTGTTGGTGCCGTGGTTGCAGGCATGCTCTTCGGAGCCATCGGCCTTGCCAGCTACTACCCGTTCGCGGTCACGCTTCTGCTGCTCACGGTTCCACTGATCCTCCTTGCCCGCGACCGTTCTTCAAAGCACATGCCGCGCGAAAAGATCCGCATCCGGACCCTGTTTGCCTCCTTCGTCATCGCTCTTCGTGACCGGGACTACCGGTGGGCCTGGATTTCGAAGGTTCTGCTGTGGAGCGGGTTCGGTATCGGCACCACCTACGGCATCTACATGCTGCAGAGCTACATCACGCCTGCGCTCAGTGCCGAGGAGGCCGCTCAAATGGCCCCCCTTCTGCAGGTAGTGGCACTGCCGGCAACGATGGTCGCCATGGCGGTCTCCGGCCGGCTTTCCGACAAATTGCGCCGCCGGAAGCCGTTCGTCGTCGCGGCCGCGATTATCATTGCGGTGGGCTTCCTCGTGCCCTGGGTCTGGCCGTCCCTTCCCGCAATGTTTATACAAGCAGCACTTGGCGGGCTGGGACTCGGTGCGTTCCTCGTCGTCGACCAGGCTCTGTTCATTGACCTGCTTCCCGACCCTGAAGCCAGGGGCCGCGACCTTGGAATGTCCGCTGTCGGACAGAACCTCGGAAATGCGATCGCACCGATCATCGCTGGTACCGCCGTTGCCGTCGTCGGCGGCTCGTACGGCGTGGTATGGCCGATTGCATTCATCATCGTGGTCGTGGCTGGGCTAGCGGTCCTGCCTATCCGTCGCGCCCGCTGATGTAGTTCCCGCGTTGCGCCAGCACCTTTAACTCCGCGTTGCGCCGGCACCTTTAATCAAGGGCTGGCGCAACGGCATGCCTATCCTGGCGTTAAACCTGCAGACCAGTTCGCCACGGCTGAGGCAACAAGAGTTCATCCCATCCTGCGTCTGCAGCCCGGACCCTCACATTTCTGTCCCCGAGCAAAGGAATAAGCATGTCCACCGCCGCCCACACGGAAAGCTTCGATGACGCCGTAGCGCGCCTGAAGCGCGGATCTGACCTTGAGCGGGAAACTGAGAACCTTTTGGAACAGCTGACGCCCGAGGAGAAGCTGGGGTTGCTCGACGGTGATTCGGAGTTCTGGGCAGGCATCGCCGAAATGAGCGCTGGATACAACCTCAAGCCCATCGTCATGGGAGAGACTGAGCGGCTCGGCATACCAGGCCTGCGATTCAGTGACGGCCCACGCGGTGTCGTTATGGGCGCGTCGACCGCGTTCCCGGTCTCGATGGCGCGGGGAGCCACCTGGGATGTCGACCTGGAAGAGCGTGTGGGGGTCGCCATCGGGCGGGAACTGCGCGCCCAGGGAGGAAACTTCTTCGGCGGTGTCTGCATTAATCTGCCGAGACACCCCGCGTGGGGGCGGGCCCAGGAAACCTACGGCGAGGACCCGTACCTCCTGGGCGAGTTCGGCGCCGCCCTCGTCCGCGGGGTCCAACGCAACGCCATGGCGGTCGCCAAACACTACGCTCTCAACTCAATGGAAAACGCACGGTTCAAAGTCGATGTGCTCGCCGACGAACAGACCCTCCACGAAGCATTCCTCCCACACTTCCGCAGGGTGGTCGAGGAAGGTGTCGACGGGATCATGACCTCCTACAACTCGGTCAACGGGGAGTGGGCAGGACAGAACGAGGCACTGTTGGAAGGTGTCCTCCGAGGTGAGTGGGGTTTCCAGGGAGTCACCATGACCGACTTCGTTTCCGGCTTCCGTGACGCCGGGCTCTCCCTGCGCGCAGGATTGGACGTCGAGGCACCCATGCGCCAGCAGCGCGCCCAGCACCTGCCCGCAGACCTGGAATCCGGCCGTGTTGCCTGGGATCACGTCGATCGTGCAGCCAGGCGCATCCTTCGCACGCAACTGCATCACTACGCATCTGCTCGTGAGGAGGAGCCAAGCGCCGAGGTGGTGTTCTGCGCCGAGCATCGGAGCCTGGCCCGGGAGGTGTCGGCCGCGTCCATGGTGTTACTCAAAAACCATCCCGTTGACGCATCTCCGGTGCTGCCCTTGGCCCCGGACAAGGCTTCCTCGGTCGCCTTGATCGGCAGGCTGGCGAACCTGCCAAATACGGGTGATCACGGCTCCTCCTCCGTCCGTTCTCCGGACGTCGTCACCGCATTCGACGGCTTCAGGGAACGGCTTCCGGAAGTGCAACTCCTTACCGTCTTCGAAGATGACGTGAAGGTTGCGGCGGCAGCGGCAGAAAAGGCTGACGTCGCGATTGTCGTTGTCGGCTACACCGCGGAGGATGAGGGCGAATACGTCGGTGGCGACAGCATGCTCGCCCCGGAACTCCTTGCCCTCTTCCCGCCGTTCCCGGATGGGATGGATCCGAGCAATCTCATGGGAGCTGCCGGGGCGATGGGCAGCACCGTCGGCGGTGACCGTGCAGGCCTCAGGCTTCGGCCTATCGATGAAGAAATCATCCTGGCAACTGCCGCCGCCAATCCCCGTACGGTTGTCGTGGTGGTTACAGCCGGAGCGGTGATCATGGAGTCGTGGCGGGAGCAAGTTCCGGCTGTGCTCGTGGGGTGGTACTCCGGCGCGGAGGGTGGGCACGCACTCGTTGATGTTCTGTATGGAGCAGTTGATGCCGGCGGCCGGCTTCCCTATGCGATTCCAACTACGGAGGAGCACCTTCCCTACTTCGATCGGGAGGCCACCAGCATCGTGTACGACCGCTGGTTTGGTCAGCGCCTGTTGGACCGCGATGGGCACATTCCGGCTTTCCCGCTTGGGTTCGGGCTCTCTTACACCACCTTTGAAACCGACGATCTTTCCATCGCCGCCGTTTCCGGTGACACAGTGACTGTGACAGCGCAGGTTCGCAACACCGGGGACCGGGCCGGCCGGCATGTGGTTCAGCTTTACGGATCTCTCCAGGCCGAGGACTTCCCCCGCCGCGTGCTGATGGGTTTCCGGCCCGTAAACCTGGAACCTGGGGAAACGAAGTCAATTGAGCTGGAGGGCTCGCTTCGGCCCCTACAGCGCCGGAACGACGGGCACTTTGAGTGGGCGGCACCGGAAGCGGTTCTGGAAGCCGCGGCCTACTCGGGAGACCCAACAGCGTCGTTAACAACACTGCGTCTTCCCTAGTCAGGGACACACCCCTACCGGCGCCCTATGCTCAGCCCGGGCGCCCCGCATCACTTATCCGTATTCTCCTACCGATCCCGACCTGGAGGTCACCGTGCTCCGCCTGCCCTTCGTTGATGACTGGACCGTCCGCAGTGACACAGCGACAGAGGCAACCGCCGTCACTCTGCCGCACGATGCGATGCTGTTTGAGCAGCGGGACCCGGAGACCCCGAACGCCCACCACACGGGCTTCTATCCGGGCGGTGTGTACAGGTACGAAAAACGTTTCCTCGCCCCTGAAGACTGGCGGGACGCAACGGTGCTCGTCGAGTTCGAAGGCGTGTACATGAGGTCCGATGTCTACCTGAACGGGCACCGGATCGGAGGGCGGCCCTCCGGCTATGCGCAGTTCCGGGTTGACCTGGGCAAGCACCTGATGATCGGCGAAGAGAATGTGCTCGAGGTGGTGGCGAACAATCCTTCGGGTCCGAACTCCCGCTGGTACTCCGGCTCCGGAATCTACCGGCCAGTCCACCTGATGATAGGCGCCCCGCTGCATTTGGATCCAGACGGTGTCCGCCTACAAACCGTCACCTTGAACGGATCAACAGCGACCGTCCAGGTGGATCTCACGCTCACCAATATAGGAGCCAAAAATCGCGAAGGCACCACCCGGGTTATGCTGCGCGAACCTGGCGGGATGACGGTTGCAGAAGCAACCATTGGGCCCACCCTCGTCCCGGCTGCCGGCACCTCGCATGCGGGCACAACATTTACGGTGTCGGACGCCAAGCTGTGGTCGGTCGAGGAACCGTTCCTGTACGAGGTCCACGCAGAACTCGCTGCCGATGGGGCCACCATAGACGAGTGGGCAGGGGAGTTCGGCTTAAGAACGGTGTCAGCGGACGCCCAAAACGGCTTCCAGCTCAACGGGGTCACCCTGAAGCTTCGCGGCGCCTGCCTGCACCACGATAACGGCGTCATCGGAGCGCACACGCTCTACGCAGCCGAAGAGCGTCGGGTACGCATCCTCAAGGAAAGCGGCTACAACGCCATACGCAGCTCCCACAACCCAATCTCCCGCGCCATGCTTCAGGCATGCGACCGGCTGGGAATGCTCGTCATGGACGAACTCACCGACGAATGGTGGCGGGCAAAAACCCGTGACGGGTACTCCAAAGATTTCGATGAATGGTGGCGGGCTGATCTCGAATCCATGGTGCTGAGAGACCTGAACCACCCCTCGGTCATCATGTACTCCATCGGCAATGAAATCGCTGAGGTCGGAACGCCCCGCGGCGAAAAACTCGGCTATGAGATGGTAAATGCGATCCGGCAGATCGACCCCGGCAGGCTGGTCACCAACGGCCTGAACTACCTGCTGACCTTCATGGCACCGATGGCAGAACCGGAGGCACTCCAAAAGCAGAAGGACGAGCCTAAGAAGGCAAAAGAGGCGGACCCGGAAAAGCTCATCGCTGTCCTTAACTTCGTCATGGGGATGTTTGAAAAGGCAACCCCATTCCTGATGCGGCTGCCGCGGGCCGAGAAGCGGACACATCACGCGCAAAAGGCACTGGATGTCGCCGGCTACAACTATGGCCACGACCGGTGGAAGATTGACACCCTAAAGCACCCCGACAGGGTGATCGTGGGGACCGAAACCTTTCCATCGACGACCGCGAAGCTGTGGAAGCTCATCGATGCCATGCCGAACGTGATCGGTGAATTCGTATGGACCGCCTGGGACTACGTTGGGGAAGCCGGACTTGCCACCCAGCAGTACAACCAGCCACGCCGCTTGTCCCAGCCCTACCCCGCCCTCCTAGCCGGTGAACCGCTCATCGACATCACGGGATTTCGACAGCCCTGGTCCTACTACACGGAAATCGTCTGGGGCCTTCGGTCCGCACCCTATCTTGCCATCCGCCCCTTGGACCACGCGGGGGAGAAGCCTACAAAGAACAACTGGCGCCCCACTGACTCCGTCCACAGCTGGAGTTGGCCCGGCTACGAAGGAGTAAAGACTGTAGTCGAGATCTACACGCAGGCCGCCCGTGTTGAACTCCTCCTTAATGGCCGGGTCGTTGGACAGAAAACACTCACTGAGCAGGACGAGTTCAGAGTGCAGCTGCCGGTGACGTACCGATCAGGCACGCTCACCGCCGTCGCCTACGACCACCAGGGCAAGGAGACAGGCCGAAACGAGCTGCGAACGGCCGGCGATGAAACGCAGCTGCGAGTCCGCCCGGAGTCCACCGAGATCATTGCCGATGGAGCAGATCTCCTGTTCGTGAACATCGAGCTGACCGACCCTGATGGCATCGTCCAGCCGCTGGCCGACCGAGAGGTCAAAGTCGAAGTTGACGGGGGAACACTCCTTGGGGCCGGAAGTGCCCAGCCAACAACAACCGAACAGTTGTCAGCGGAAACCCGGACGACGTACCGAGGAAGGGCCCTCGCTGTTATCCGTTCCACACGCGTCCCTGGCCCAATCGTTGTCACCGTCAGCGCCAAATGGCTGGACCCCGTTTCAATCCAGGTCGAAGCACGCTCAGCCACCACGAGCACAAGTCGCGGAGCAGCACTGAAGTAAAAAGTCCCAGCCCGATCAAAGCGCACGGCCGGCCGATTGGCAGCGGTCGAGCTTTGACTGGTACACCTTTGAACACCGGCGTCGGATGGACAACGGAACCCCAAAAAACGCCGGCGGCTTTTTGGCTGTTATTCGCCAAATGGCGTAGTCTGGTCAAAACTTGTTAGCGCTAACAGAGCATTTAAGGATTTTTTGTGGGTACTCCCGGCAACAAAGAAGCGGTTGATTACATTCGCTCCGGACGCGGTCGTCTTGGAATCGAATTGGGCTCTACCCGGATCAAGGCCTGTTTGATTGGGGATGATCCACGCGACGTACTGGCCCTTGGGAGCTTCACCTGGGAGAACTCGTTCATAGATGGACTGTGGACCTACTCTCTGGAAGATGTCTGGTCAGGAGTCCAGGCGGTCTATGCCGATCTTCTTGCTGATTCCGAGCGCCGCTACGGAGTCCGACCCGCTGCCCTGGAGTCCATCGGCATCTCCGCGATGATGCACGGCTACCTCGCCTTCGACTCTAATGATGAACTTCTCGTGCCGTTCCGGACATGGCGAAACACAACAACCGGACCGGCAGCGAAGCAACTCACCGGACTCTTCGATGTGAACATTCCCCTCCGCTGGTCGATAGCGCACCTGCACCAGGCGGTTCTGGATCAGGAGCCCCACGTTGGCCGAATTGATTTCATGACCACGCTGGCGGGGTACGTCCACTGGCGCCTGACAGATCGGAAGGTTGTCGGTGTAGGTGACGCCTCCGGCATGTTCCCGATAGATTCGGCCACGCTCGACTATGACGCGGCGCTAATGAAGCGCTACGACACTTTCGCGGCCGGAAGCACTCCCGGGATGGATATTGCGCGGCTGCTCCCCGAGGTTTTGGTCGCAGGCGTAAACGCGGGAGAGTTAACAGAAGCAGGGGCCCGGCTGCTGGACCCTTCAGGGGGCCTGCAGCCCGGCGCAGTCTTTTGTCCACCCGAGGGTGACGCGGGCACCGGCATGGTGGCCACTTGTTCGGTGGCACCCCGGACCGGAAATGTCAGCGCCGGGACAAGCATTTTCGCGATGGTTGTTCTCGAGCGTCCATTGGCGCAGGTGCACCACGAGCTCGACCTGGTGACCACTCCGGCAG
Source organism: Pseudarthrobacter sp. R1 (assembly GCF_024494415.1). Classification (NCBI taxonomy): domain Bacteria; kingdom Bacillati; phylum Actinomycetota; class Actinomycetes; order Micrococcales; family Micrococcaceae; genus Pseudarthrobacter; species Pseudarthrobacter sp. R1. The sequence continues at coordinate 281,555 of NZ_JAMKFI010000009.1, forward strand.
GCGCCCCGGTAGCGATGGTCCACTGCAACAACGGCGCCAGCGAACTCGCTGCCTGGGCACACTTATTCGCCCAATTCGCCAGCGCGGCAGGGACCACTGTCGATTCCGACAAAGCATTCAGTGCGCTTTTGCAGGAGGCGCTGAAGGGCGAAACCGATGCCGGGGGGCTGCTCGTCTATAACTACCTTGCGGGGGAACCTATCGCGGGGACCAGCGAGGGACGTCCTTTGTTCGTGCGGACGCCTGACAGCAACTTCACCCTGGCCAACTTCATGCGTGCCCAACTTTATGGAGTATTTGCCACCCTCGTTCTCGGCATGCGGGTGCTTGAGACTGAAAACGTATCCATCGACAGGATGTTCGCCCATGGCGGCATGTTTAAGACCGCCGGTGTCGCCCAGCGGTTCCTTGCCGGAGCCTTGAACGCTCCCGTTTCGGTGGCGGACTCCGCCTCGGAGGGCGGGGCCTGGGGAATCGCCGTGCTGGCAGCCTTCGTGAAGGACCCATCCGATGACCTCGATGCGTACCTGCGCAACTCTGTGTTCGGCGGCGCTGCCTTCGAGACGACCAATCCGGACCCAGCAGACGCTACCGGGTTCACGGCCTACCTCGACCGCTACAGCGCCGGATTGGCCATCCAGCGCGCAGCAGTCAACACCCTCACACTAAAAGGAGCGACACAATGACCGACGTAAAAGAAACCGAGCCCACCCATCCCATAAATGACGATGTCGCCGACCTGATCAACCGGGTCCGAACCGAAGTCTCCACACTGCACGCCGAACTGGTCCGCTACAACCTTGTGGTGTGGACGGGCGGCAATATCTCCGGCCGCGTTCCAGGCACAGATTACTTCGTAATTAAGCCAAGCGGGGTGCTGTACGACGACCTTGCACCCGAGAACATGATTCTATGCACCCTCGATGGCCAGGTAGTGCCCGGATCCTTGGGCTCCGAAAGGGCCCCGTCAAGTGACACCGCCGCCCATGCCTATGTATATCGGAACATGCCCGAGGTCGGGGGAGTGGTTCACACCCACTCGCCTTACGCGGTGGCCTGGGCTGCGCATGGTGAACCCATTCCCTGCGTTACAACCGCTATTGCCGACGAATTCGGCGGCGAAATCCCTGTCGGTCCCTTTGCCATCATTGGTAATGATTCGATTGGCCGCGGCATTGTTGAGACGCTGCAGGGGCACCGTTCCCGCGCAGTACTGATGAAGAACCACGGTCCGTTCACTATTGGCAAGGACGCCCGTGACGCCGTCAAGGCGGCGGTCATGGTTGAAGACGTCGCCCGCTCCGTACTCTTCTCGCGACAGCTTGGGAATCCCCAGGCGATAGCCGCCGACGCAATCGATTCTCTTTTCAACCGCTACCAGAACGTCTACGGACAAGACCCAACAGGAGCCCTGAACTGACGCGAACCAGGACAACCGGTCATGCTTCAGTCTCACCGAGAGCGCCAGTAATGCCATTCCTTTCCTACGGGCGTTAGCGACATGACCAGAACCAGCAACCGGCAGATGCCACGGCTGCAAGATGTCGCTGAACTCGCCGGAGTCTCACACCAAACCGTCTCCCGGGTGGTCAATAGCCACCCAAACGTCAGCAAGACGACCAGGCAAAAAGTGGAATCCGCCATCATGACACTCGGGTACCGCCGGAACACCGCCGCGCGCAGCCTCGTTACCCGGCGCTCACAGACCATAGGCGTGCTGGCCAGCGAATTGTCTCAATACGGCCCCGCCCACACTCTGTTGGGCCTAGAGCAGGCCGCCCGTAACGCCGGCTACTTCGTCAGCATCGCTGCACTTCGAGAGGTGACCAAAGAGGGCATCCTCAATGCCGTCAGCCACTTCACCGACCAGGGCGTTGACGGGATCGTCGCGCTGGTACCGCATTTAAGTACCGTCGATGCGTTGGATGAGATGAACCTGTCGGTGCCCGTAGTGACCGTCGGTTCCCCTGGGAACAGCAGCATCAGCGGGGCCACGGTCGACCAGCGCCAAGGCGCCCGCCTTGCCGTTAGGCACCTTCTTGAGCAGGGCCACCGCCGGATAGCCCATGTATCCGGTCCACCCGACTGGACTGACAGCACCGAAAGGGCAGCCGGATGGCGAGACGCACTACTCGATGCGGGCGTGAGTGACCAGATTCTTCTGGAAGGTGACTGGAGCGCCGGCAGCGGCTACGAGATCGGCCTTAGAATCGCTGCTGAACGGAAGATATCCGCCCTGTTCGTGGGCAACGATCAAATGGCGCTAGGCGTGCTGCGGGCCTTCGCAGAGACCAACGTCCGGGTCCCTCATGACGTCTCAATTGTGGGCTTCGACGACCAGCCAGAGTCCGGCTACTTTACCCCGCCGCTCACCACCGTGCGGCAAGATTTTGAAGAGTTGGGGCACCGATGTGTCGATGTCATGCTGAAAAAAATCAATACCGGAACGGGAGCAACCTCTACAGTCGTAACCCCTCGCATGGTGTTGCGGGCAAGCACAGCACCACCACCGGAACACTCCCCATACTTAGACAGAAACACTTGACTTCCCACGAAGCTAGCAACCCGTCATACCCCTTTACTTTTCAGGAGAACCCATGAGCACTGCAGCATCCACTTCCCTTGACGGTTACGAGGTCTGGTTCCTCACGGGCAGCCAGCACCTCTACGGCGAGGACGTCCTCAAGCAGGTGGCGGCCCAGTCCCAGGAAATCGCCAACCAGCTCAACGCGTCCTCCTCGGTGCCTGTACGGATCGTCTGGAAGCCGGTCCTGACCGACTCTGACGCCATCCGCCGGACTGCGCTTGAGGCCAACTCGGACGATTCCGTCATCGGCGTCACGGCCTGGATGCATACGTTCTCACCGGCGAAGATGTGGATCCAGGGACTGGACCTGCTCCGCAAGCCGCTGCTGCACCTGCACACCCAGGCCAACCGGGACCTGCCGTGGGCGGACATCGACTTCGACTTCATGAACCTGAACCAGGCCGCGCACGGTGACCGCGAGTTCGGCTACATCCAGTCCCGCCTGGGCATCGCCCGCAAGACCGTGGTGGGGCACGTCTCCAACCCCGATGTGGCCCGCCAGGTGGGCTCATGGCAGCGGGCCGCCGCCGGCTGGGCAGCCGTCCGGACCCTGAAGCTGACCCGCTTCGGCGACAACATGCGAAACGTTGCCGTCACCGAGGGCGACAAGACCGAAGCTGAGCTGCGCTTCGGCGTCGCCGTGAACACGTGGTCCGTCAACGAGCTTGCCGACGCCGTGCATGGTGCCGCAGAGTCCGACGTCGACACCCTGGTTGCCGAGTACGAGGAACTTTACGACGTGGTTCCGGAACTCCGCGCAGGCGCCGCCCGCCACGACTCCCTCCGCTATGGTGCAAGGATCGAGCTGGGCCTGCGCAGCTTCCTGGAAGCCAACGGGTCGGCCGCGTTCACCACATCCTTTGAGGACCTTGGCGCGCTCCGCCAGCTTCCCGGCCTGGCCGTGCAGCGGTTGATGGCGGCCGGTTACGGCTTTGGTGCCGAGGGCGACTGGAAGACCGCCATCCTGGTCCGCGCCGCGAAGGTGATGGGCGCGGGCCTGCCTGGCGGGGCGTCGCTGATGGAGGATTACACGTACCACCTGGAACCTGGAGCCGAGAAGATCCTGGGCGCCCACATGCTGGAGGTCTGCCCCTCCCTGACCGCCGGGAAGCCGCGCCTGGAGATCCATCCGCTGGGCATCGGCGGCAAGGAAGACCCCGTGCGCCTGGTGTTCGACGCCGATGCCTCCCCGGGGGTCGTCGTCGCCCTGTCCGACATGCGGGACAGGTTCCGCCTGGTGGCGAACGCCG
>NZ_JAMKFI010000009.1:285491-352636 GCF_024494415.1 Pseudarthrobacter sp. R1
TGGCCCCGAACACGGCGACGGGGCCGAGCGGGATTTGGCGCTGGCGGATGTCTGCGCGGGGGAGGGGAGTACGCTCGGGCAGCGCGGGGTCGATGCGGACGCCGCGGAAGTCGCCCTGCCGGACCACCGCCGCGAAGAGGCGCAGCTGGCCGGTGGTGCGGGCGCGTTCGCCCTGGAGCCGGGCGGAGGGCAGGCCGGTTTCCTGGCCGGCGCGGATGACCAGCTCCTCGCCGATGGCCTCGATGTTGTCCGCGATCGCTTCCAGGAAGCTGGCGTGCGTTTCCGGGTCAAGGGTGCTGAAGGACGCGAAGGCCTCGGCGGCCGCGGCCGTTGCTGCCTTGAGCTGTTCCTCGGTGAGCAGCGTGTAGGTGGGCTCCAGCGCCTGGTTCGTTGCCGGGTCGAAGCCGAACGTGGTTTTGCCTTGGCCGGCAGTGGGCTGTCCGGCGATCAGGGAGTGTCCGGTAAGGGTCACAGTGGTTCCTCCTAGTAAAGGGTGGATCAGGAGATGGTTGATCAGGAGACGGCGGCGATAAGGGCCTTGAGGTCCGCGAGGTCCTGCTCGGCGAGGTTCTGCAGCGGCGGACGGACCGGCCCGGCCGAGCGGCCGATGGCGTCCAGGCCACCCTTGACGATGGACACGGAATATCCTTTCACACGGTCCCGGATGTCAAGGTAGGGGATAACAAAGTCGTTTAGCTTCTTGTTCACGGCCACGCGGTCGTTGTTGCGCACGTCCTGGTAGAAGTCCAGGGCGAACTGCGGAACGAAGTTGTACATGGCGCTGGAGTAGGTGCTCATGCCCAGCTGCAGCAGCGGCAGTGCGAAGGTTTCGGCGGTAGGCAGGCCACCAAGGTAGAAGAGCCGGTCGCCGAGCTTGGCGTAGACCCGGGCGTCGTGCTCGAGGTCGCCTACGCCGTCCTTGAAGCCGATGAGGTTTTCGTGTCGGTCAGCCAGGGTTGCCACCGTGGTGTCCTTGTAGATGGCGTTGGCCCGGTTGTAGATGATGACACCAAGGGAAGTGGCCGCACATACTGCGCTCACGTGTTCGGTCAGCCCGGCCTGGTCCGCTTCGGTCAGGTACGGAGGGAGGAGCAGGAGACCGTCCGCGCCGGCCGCTTCGGCAGCTTTTGCATTCTCGATGGCCTGCGCAGTGGAACCGCCAGCAGAGGCAAGGACAGGAACCTGGCCGCCCACTTCATCGACGGCAGTGCGCACTACGCGCTCTGATTCGGCCGGGGTCAGTGAGAAGCCTTCGCCGGTACCGCCGGCCGCGAAAAGCCCTGCCACCGGGAAGCTCGCCTGCCACGCCAGGTGCTTGCGGTAGTTCTCCTCATCGAACTGCAGTTCGGCGTCGAATGAGGTGACAGGGAAGGACAGCAGGCCTTCCTTGAGGGTGTCCGCCAGTTCCTGGGGTGAGTACTTTGCCACGGTGTGGTCCTCCGGTGTGTGCGCCGCGGGCGGCGGGCTGATGATTCCTTCCCAGACTAGGAGTGACGCTGATGCCTGTCTAAGTGCAATTTTGTATGTATTGATACCTTCCAGGCATGACGGCTGCGGCCGCCCCCATCTATTCCATGGCGAACTCAAGGTCCCGCAGCAGGCGCTCAAGGGCAGGGTTCGTAATCCTGCGGTTCCAGATGGCGTGCAGCTCCACCTGCTCCCCGTCGCCGCCTGCGAGCGGGAGGAACTCCACGCCCTTGATGCCCAGCAGGGTGGCGGAGTGGGGCACAAAGGCTAACCCGCGCTTTGCTGCAACCAGCGACACCATGGTCAGGATCTGGCTCACGGTGTGGACTACGTTGGCATGGTTGAAGGGGAGCGTCCGGACCACAAGGTCGTAGAAATAGCGGGCCTGGGTTGCGGAATGCATAATCAGCGGCTCCTCTTTGAAGTCCTCCGGCGAAATATCCCGCGCCAACAGCGTCAGCGGATGGCCGGACGGAACGGCCAGGACCATGGACTCGCGGTAAAGGAGGTGGGAGTCGAAGGTCTCTTTGTCGAACGGAGGACGCGCCAGCCCGAGATCCAGTTCGCCCGTCAGCAACCCGTTGAGCTGCTCGCCTGTGACCAGCTCCTGCAGGTCCACATCCACATCGGGAATGATTTGTGAAAGCTCCTCCAGGAGCGGCCCCAGGATGCTGAAGCCGCTGGCGGCGGTAAACCCGATGCGGAGCATGCCCGACCGCCCCGAAGCGATGCGCCGCGCCGTTACCGGTGCCCGTTCGGCAAGGGCCATAAGACGGCGCGCCTCCTCCAGGAACGTCTGTCCAGCGTGCGTCAACTCCACTTTGCGGTTGTCCCGCTCAAGCAGTTCCGCACCCACGATCTTCTCCAGCTTCTGGATCTGGCGGCTTAGCGGGGGCTGCGTCATGTTGAGCCGTTCCGCCGCCCGTCCAAAGTGGAGCTCCTCCGCCACGGCGATAAAGCCGGCAAGCTGGTCAAAAGTAAACATGATGCCTTCCAGGTATCAAATGATGCAGATTTGGGCTTAGACATGCATCATAACCACTCCCTACACTCGACAAAGCGAACGGGGTGACCCGCTTCACAGATGTTCCGGGCCCCAACGCCCGCCGTGCCAACTAGGAGTTCCAATGAAGCACTTCCCCACACGCCGCACGATTCTCGGAGCGGCATCGGCCGTTACGCTGCTGGCGCTGACGGCGTGCGGCAATGTCGCCGGCGGCGGCGCGGCCGACTCGGCCAAATACCCGTCCGGCCCCGTCAACCTCTCCGTAGGCCAAGCAGCCGGTGGCAGCACCGACCTGATTGCCCGCGCCCTCGCCGAAGGTGCCGCGAAGACCCTCGGCCAGCCGATGCCAGTGGTCAACAAGCCTGGCGCCAATGGCGCCCTGGCCACCAAGGAAATGGCCGGAAAGCCCGCCGATGGCCAGGAATTGGTCCTGCTCAACGCATCCCTGATCACCATCACCCCCCTGGCGGTCAGCGCCGATGAAGCAGTGAACATTGATGACCTGGACATCATTGCGGGCTTGTCCCAGGACGACTACGTGCTGGTGGCCAGCGCCGAGTCCGGGTTCAAGTCCTTCCAGGATGTAACCGCAGCAGGACGCAACGTCACCTTCGGCACCACCGGCGTCGGCACGGGTAGCCAACTTGCCCAGACGGTGCTGTTCAAGCAGGCTGACGTCAAAGGCACGGACATCCCCTTTGACAGCGGCAAGCCGGCCCTGACTGCAGTCCTCGGCAACCAGGTGGAGCTCGCCACTATCCAGTTGGGCGAAGCCATGCCGCAGATCGAGGCCGGAAAGGTGAGCCCGCTCCTGGTCTTCTCAGAAGAGCGCAACAGCTTCCTTCCTGACACGCCCACGGCAAAGGAAGCCGGCTACGACGTTCCGGTTGCCCAGTACCGTGCGGTGGCCGCCCCGAAGGGTACCCCGCAGGAGGTCAAGGACAAGCTGCTCGCCGCGTTCCAGGAGTCGTTCAAGTCTGACGCCTACAAGGAGTTCAACAAGAAGAACATGCTGACCCCGAAGGAGATTTCCGGCGAGGAAGTCGTGACGGAATGGAAGGCATACGCAGCGAAGTACAAGGAACTGGTGGAGAAGCACGGCATCAGCCTGAGCGGAAATAAGTGATTTCCGTGAAAGGAACCCCCGCAGGACCCGCCGGAGGCAGCAGTGCTACTGCTGCCTCCGGCGGGGACGCCCCCCATACCTTCCCCGATGAAGTCCTGGATGACCTGACCCCAGAACAACTCGCAGCACAGTGGGAGGAAGAAAAACCTCCCGCAGCCGGAGCCCTCGCCAACGTTGCATCATCATTGGTGGTTCTTGGCGTCGGTGTTGCTGCAGCCATCCTCTCTATGGCACTGGGGCTGGGCACGCCGTCCGCCCCGCAGCCCGGCCTGTGGCCGTTCATCATCAGCTGCGTCATGGTGGCCCTGGGCCTGTTCCAGCTGGTTGCCGGCCGGCACAACCGGGACGCGGAAAAGTTCACGCGCATGTCCACCTCGCCGCTCACCGGCCTGGTGACCCTCGCAGCCATGGTGGCCCTCATGCCGCTGATTGGCTTCGAACTGCCTGCCCTGGTGCTCTGCATCATCTGGATGCGCTTCCTCGGCGGCGAAACCTGGCGCTCCACGCTGGTGGTCAGTGCGAGCGTCGTCATCGCTTTTTATGCCATCTTCGTCCTCGCGTTGAACACCTCCGTTCCCCACCTCTTCTAGGAGACCTCCCGTGGATTTTCTCAATCCCGTTATCAACGGATTCGCGGTAGTCCTGGAGCCCACCAACCTCCTTTACTGCCTGATTGGAGTCGTGATCGGCATGCTGATCGGTGTGCTGCCCGGCCTGGGGCCTGCGGCAACCATCGCCATCCTGCTTCCGCTCACCTACAACGTGGAGCCGGTCACCGCAATCATCATGCTCGCCGGAATCTTCTACGGCGCACAGTACGGCGGCACCATCACTTCCGTCCTCCTGCGCCTGCCGGGTGAAGCCTCCTCGGTGGTTACCGTGTTCGACGGCTACCAGATGGCGAAGCAGGGCAGGGCCGGCACGGCGCTGGGCCTGGCCTCCATCGGCTCCTTTGTGGGCGGCACCGCGGCCATTATTGGCCTGACGTTCCTCGCCCCCATCGTGGCCAGCTTCGCCCTGGACTTCGGGCCGCCCGAATACACAGCGCTGGCCATGCTCGGCATCCTCCTCGTGGCAACCATCAGCAGCGGGTCAAAAGCCAAAGCACTCATCGCCGCGGCGCTCGGACTGCTCCTCGCCACGGTTGGCCGGGACATTTTTACGGGTGAAAGCCGGTTTACGTTTGGCAGTCTGCAACTCGCTGACGGCATCGATTTCGTGCCGATCGCCATGGGCATTTTTGGCCTCGGCGAAATCCTCTACAACCTTGAGGAGCGGCACCGGGCCGCCAAGGCGCCGTCGAAAGTCGCCAATGTCTGGCCTTCCCGCAAAGACCTCAAACAGGCGTCGGGTGCCATCGGCCGTGGTTCGGTGCTGGGCTTCTTCCTGGGCATCCTGCCCGGAGGCGGTGCAACCATCGCCTCCATGGCTTCCTACGCCATGGAGAAAAAGCGGGCAAAGCAGCCGGAACGCTTCGGCAAGGGTGCCCCCGAGGGCGTCGCAGGACCGGAAACCGCCAACAATGCTGCCGCCACCTCGTCCTTCATTCCTCTGCTGACGCTTGGCATCCCCGCCAACGCCACCATGGCGCTGATGTTCGGTGCGCTGCTGATCCAGGGTGTCACCCCCGGCCCGCAGTTGGTGGAGCAGAACCCGGAGCTCTTCTGGGGCGTGGTGAACTCCATGTACATCGGCAACATCCTGCTGCTGATCATGAGCCTGCCGCTGGTGGGGATCTTCGTGAAGATCCTCCGCGTCCGGGCCGCCATCCTGGCTCCCGTCACGGCCCTGATCACGCTGTTGGGCGCCTACACCATCAACAACAGCATGTTTGACGTGACGCTCGTGGTGGTTTTCGGCATCATCGGCTACCTCATGAAGAAGTTCGGCTTCGAACCGGGCCCCCTGGTGCTGGCCTTCGTGCTCGGCGAGCTGCTGGAGAGCTCCATGCGCCGTTCCCTGCTGGTCTTCGGCGGCGATCCCCTGGGGTTCTTCGGCCGTCCCATCTCTGCCACGCTGCTGGTGGTCTTCGTCCTGGTAGCCGTACTTCCGGCCATCCGTACCGCCATCGCCAAGCGCAAGCGCAGTTCAACTGCCTCAACATCAGCCGCCACACCGGACATCAAGGAGAAGGTATGAGCATCATCGTCGGATTCGTCCCAACGCCCGCAGGACAGGCTGCGCTCGCAGCAGGCATCGCCGAAGCAAAGCTCCGCAACGAGGACCTAGTGATCGTCAACTCGGCCCGGCAGGGTGCCCTGGTGGACAAGTCTGTGGCCCCGGAAGACGTTTTGGCGCAGGCTGCCAAGCGTGCTGCCGACGTCGGAGTAAAGGCAACTGTTATCCAGCCGCCCTACCAGCACGATCTGGCCGATGAGTTCCTCGATGTTGCCAGGGAAGTTGATGCCTCGCTTATCGTTATTGGCCTGCGGCACCGTACCCAGGTAGGGAAATTCATCCTGGGCAGCCATGCCCAGCAGATCCTGATGCAGGCAGACCGCCCGGTCCTGGCCGTCAAAGCCGACGGCGGGCACTTCTAAGGCAGATGACGGAAACTCCATGTACAAACACAATCCCGCCCGCCGCGGCCCGGTGCCTGCAGCTGCCCCCGTCCCTGACTGGTCCAAACTATGCAGGAACGACCACGTGGAGGTGCGTACGGCGGGTGGGGCCGTGATCTCCGGAACGATCGACATGATTGCCGCAGACCGCAGCGTTTTCTGGATGATCAGGAACGACGGCGCCGGAAGGACAATGCTCTGTTCTGTTGACGGCGTGACGGTCACCAAGGTGTCGCAGGACGGGGCACCTGCACGGACGCAGGCACCGCTACAAGTTCCAGAGCGGGGCCGGTCGCCGCGCGAACAGGCGGCTGCTTGACGCCGGTCCTATGACTGCCCGCGGACGTGTTCCGCCAGGGCATCAAGGACCGGCAGTTGGCCCTTGACCAGCTTGAGCCGTGCTTCCGCTTCGGGAAACCAGCGGGCGTCGTCGATTTCCGGGTAGTGCTGGATCCGGCCCGAACCCTTGGGCCACTCCAGTGGGAAAGTGTTGCTGACAATCCGGTCCGGCTGGAAGTCCTGCTCTGCAGTAAACACCGTGATGATTTTGCCGGACGGCTGCCGGAACTGCCCGAGCTGCTGGTAGTCCGCGGCCGGAGCGGGGGAACCCATTTCTTCGGCGAACTCCCGCAGGGCGGCCGCAAGCGGATCTTCGTCCACGGTGTATTCGCCCTTCGGCACTGACCAGGCATGTGCATCCTTGCGTGCCCAAAACGGGCCACCCATGTGGGCTATCCAGACCTCCAGACCACCGGGGTTTGCCCTCCTGTACAGCAGTAGTCCTGCACTGAAAACCGGCATCTGTCCTCCACCTGCGTCAACGAACGGTAGTCGCCGTCCAACGTTAACCTGCAGTTCACGGCGCTGCTTTAGGTTATTCCTTCAGGCACTCTGCTCGAAGGGACCGGTCATGGCCAACATCGCTGAGGTTTTGGGACGGCTTACGCCGGAAGAACTTGATGAGCTCCGCATTCTTGGCCCGCAGGGCCACCTGCCGCGGCACCTGGTTGACGCCCTGGACCGTGCGGCGGGCGGACCTGGATCCGGCCGCGGCTATTACGTGCCCACAGGAAACGTCAGCGCCACCGGCGGCCCGCTCCTGGTGCTGCGCAGCGACGTTTCCGGCTGGCTCTTCAACGCCCACAAGGACGACCCCGATTCGTTGACGCAGCACGGCTGATTTTCCGCGCTGGTGCAGTACGGCCGGCCCGTCAGCCCAACCGGCCGCGGGGATGCCGGCCACCAGGGACCCGACAGGCTGGGCCGAGCCGGCTGATGGCTTAGTCCTCAGCACACGGGATCATGAATGTTGCGGTGGTACCCGTGCCCTGCGTGCTGGCGAGGCTGATCGATCCGCCATGGGCTTCAATGATCGTTTTGCTGACCGGCAAGCCCAGGCCGGCGCCAGGGATGGCGGTTTCACGGGACCGCGCCGAGCGGAAGAACTTCGTGAAAGCCTGCTCCTGCTCTTCCGCGCTCATGCCAACGCCGGTATCCGTAATCGAACAGACAAGCGTTTGCCCATTCCTCTGTGCCAGCACAGTGATCCGTCCGCCCTCCTTCGAATACTTGATGGCGTTGGAGAGGAGGTTGCCGAGTACTTGGCGGATCCGGCCTGGGTCAACACGGGCGGGCAGGGGCTGCTCGACGTCGAGCTCCAGTTCGAGACCGTTCATGGCTGCCTTGGGAATGGTCGAATCGACTACTTCCGTCACCAGCTTGGCCAGGTCCGTGTCCTCCAGGGACAGCTCCACACGCTCCGACGCGACCGCGATGAGGTCGTTGACCAGACCCAGCAGGTGTTGGGCATTCCGGTGCACCACCAGGAGCTCAGACTGGATCTCCTCGTGGCCCGGCTCGTCCAAGACCAGCTCAAGGTAGCCGAGGATCGACGTCAGCGGCGTGCGCAGCTCGTGGGAAACGGTGGCAACAAAGTTGTCCTTGGCTGCCAGCGCGCTGATCAAGCGCGTCACGTCCACGAATGTCAGGACCGAACCGCCGTCCTTCCCTTGGCTCGCAGGTATGCCGTGGGCGCCCACCGAATATGCACGTTGCCGGGCCGGGTCGTCGGGGTCGCCGGTCCAATACAGCTCATCGGAAAAGGCGGAGCCGCTGATGGCACGCGATACCGGCGACAGGTCCGGGGGCGCCGGGGAGGACCGGTCTGCCAGGAAAAGCCCGCCGTGGCCGGCCGCCTCAGTAAGGGCGGCCAGCGCGGGATCGGCCTGCATCGCCTTATTCGTCAGGACGGTCCTGCCCTCAGCATCCACCACCCAGACTCCTATTCCTACTGCTGCCAGCACTGCGTCCAGAAGGCGCTGGCGGCGCACGTTCTCCGCGAGCGTCTGTGCCAGTTCATGTTCGCTGAGCAGAAGCCTCTCGCGTTGCCGGAAAACGATGCCGGCCACCGCATACGCTGTAACGGCGATGGCTGACATCACCAAGGGCAGGAATATTGTCCTGATCATCGCCCCGGGAGCCTGAGCCGAGACGGCGACGGCAGTGGGGAGCGCGGTGCTGAGCACCACCCCAAGGATGGCAAGGAAAAGCATGTAGCGTCGGCGGCGCACCGACAGCCAGATGACGGGAAATACCAGCAACAGGCTGAGGACGTTGAAGGCCGGCCCACCGGCCTCCCTGGTAAATCCAACGGCGATGCAGTCCAGGACGGGAATGGCTGCAGACGCACCTGCCGGCAGCCTCCCCCACGGAACGGCGAGGCAGGCGGCGAAGATCGCCGTATGGGCGAGCAGTGCCATGCGGAACATATCGCTTGCCAGGCTCGCCGGGCTGAACACTGCCGCAGCCGCCACCACAAGGCAAACGGTGATGGTGAAGGGCAGTTGGGCCAGCACAACCCGCCCCCGGACTCCAAGCCTTCCGTGCAGCGCATCGACGTGATCTGCAAGGGGGCCGTTGATGGCCAATTCTCCGGCACTGCCGAGCGCAGCCCTGTCCGATTCTTGACGTTGCTTCACCAATCTGGCCCCCCAGCGCAGAAATAACAACCCTCCGGCTGCTTGAAAGTAGCTCCAGAGTACCGGTGAAAGCAAGACATCGCTGGTGTTTCCCGCCCGCAAGCTCTACCCATGCTGCATGCCCTTATCCAATCAGCAGGCTCAAGGCTTCCGTCAAGTGCTCCACTTCCCGCACCGAAAACCCCGCTGGAACCGGCCCCGGCCCGGTATGGCTTGCCGGAACCACCGCGTGGGTGAATCCCAGCCGGTGGGCCTCCTGGATGCGCTGGTTGATGCCGGGGACAGGGCGGACCTCGCCGGCCAGGCCCACCTCGCCGAAGGCAACCAGCCGGATGGGCAACGGCTTGCGCGCCTTTGCCGATGCGACGGCAAGGGCAACAGCGAGGTCCGTGGCGGGCTCGCTCAGCTTTACTCCGCCCACCGTGGCCACATAGGAATCATCCTTGTGCAGCAAGGTACCCGCACGTTGCTGCAGCACGGCCAGCAGCATGGAAACCCGGGAACTGTCGAGGCCGCTGGTAGCCCGTCGCGGCTGGGAGTTGGCGCTCTCGGCGAGCAGTGACTGCACCTCCGCCAGCAGCGGGCGCCGTCCTTCCATGGTTACGGTGATGCACGTGCCCGAAACAGGATCCTTTGTACGGCTGACAAAGAGCCCGCTGGGATCGGCGAGCCCTTCGATGCCGTTTTCGTTCAAGTCGAAGCAGCCCACATCGTCGGTGGGCCCGTAGCGGTTTTTAACGGCCCGGAGCAGCCGGAGCCGGGAATGGCGTTCACCCTCAAACTGGCACACCACGTCCACCAGGTGCTCCAGCAGCCGTGGCCCGGCGATGGAGCCATCCTTGGTCACGTGACCCACCAGAAGAGTGGTCATGTTCCGCCTCTTGGCCGCGGCAATGATGGAAGCTGCCACTTCCCGAACCTGCGAAACGCCGCCGGCGCTGCCGTCAACGTCGGCGCTGCTCAGGGTCTGGACCGAGTCCACGATCAGCAGCCGCGGCTCAATCTTCTCCACCTGCCCGAGGGCCTGGCCCAAGTCCGTTTCCGCGGAGAGGTACAGCGATTCCGCCACGGCGTCGATCCGCTCCGCACGCAGCTTCACCTGCGCTGCGGACTCTTCGCCGGTCACGTACAACACGTCCTGCGCTGTCCGGGCAAACTTCGCGGCTACGTCCAGGAGCAGCGTGGACTTGCCCACGCCGGGTTCGCCGGCGAGCAGGATGACGGCACCCGGGACCAGCCCTCCGCCCAGCACCCGGTCCAGTTCGTCAACGCCCGTTGGCAGGTAGGCGGCGGTGGTGGCGTCCACTTCGGCGATCCGGCGGGCCGGCTCCAGGACGGTGGTAGCCGCCGTCGTACGCGCCACTGCGGTGCCGGTTTCCTCCACGGTGCCCCATGCCTGGCACTCGCCGCACCGGCCAACCCACTTGGCGGTGGTCCAGCCGCACTCGGCGCACTTGTAGGCGGGCGCCTTGGATGCCCGGGAAGTCTTGGTAGCCATGCGTTCCACCCTAGTGGCGGGCACTGACATTCCTCCCCACCCAAACCCCGCCCCAGCACCACCAGGCCCAAAATGCACTTGCAGGTGACCTTCGCCACCTGTATAGTCATCCGTCGAAGGCAATTTCGCCTACAGGATTGTTACCCGAACGGGGCAAGGCCTGAGAAGCACACGATGTGCGTCTCGGGTCTTTTTTTGTGCCCAAAAATAGACAGAGAGGTCTGACATGGCAACTGTGGACTACCGGTCGCTGGCCGGAGACATCCTGCAGGGCGTGGGCGGCGAGAAGAACATCGCCAGCGCCACCCACTGCGCTACCCGGCTCCGGCTCAAGCTGCGGGACGACGCAAAGGCTGACACCGCAGCCATCGAAAAACTCCCCGGCGTTATCACGGTCATGAAGGCCGGCGGCCAGTACCAGGTGGTCATCGGGAACAATGTGCCCACCGTCTACGCCGAACTCGGCAAGATCACCAGGCTCGGCGAAGACGCAGGCGCCAACGAGGAACCCGCCGCGCACGGCAACCTCTTCAACCGCTTCATCGACCTCATCTCCTCGATTTTCTCCCCGGTCATCTGGCCACTTGCCGCAGCCGGCCTGCTCAAGGCATTCCTGAGCATGGCAACCCAGTTCGGCTGGCTGGATCCGGCGTCGCAGACAAACGTGATCCTGGCAGCCACCGCGGATGCCCTCTTCTACTTCCTGCCGATCTTCCTGGCAGTCACTGCCGCCAAGCGGTTCAAGACCAACCAGTTCACGTCCATGGCCATCGCCGGCGCCCTGGTCTACCCGAGCATCGTGGCGCTCGCCGGACAGCCGGAACCCGTCAACTTCGCCGGCATCCCGATGGTGATGATGAACTACACCAGCTCCGTGCTGCCCATCATCGTGGCAGTCTGGCTGCAGGGTTACCTGGAGCGCTTCCTCACCCGCGGGCTGCCGTCCGCCATCCGGAACTTCACCACGCCGCTGCTGACCCTGCTTGTTATGGTCCCATTGGTCCTGCTGACTGTCGGCCCGGTCACCACCTACGCTGCCCAGGGCCTCTCCACCGCCATCAACGCGGCCGTCCCCTTCGCGCCCTGGCTGGCCGGCGGCATTATGGGCGGCTTCTGGCAGGTCTTTGTCCTCTTCGGCCTGCACTGGGGCCTGGTCCCGGGCATGCTGAACGAGATTGCCACCCAGGGCTACTCCCTCCTGATGGGTCCCCTGCTGGCAGCAGTCCTCGGCCAGGCCGGCGCAACCCTCGCCGTGATGTTCCGCACCCGCAACAAAGCCCGCCGTACCGTTGCAGGCCCCGCCGCCTTGTCAGGGTTCCTGGCCGGCATCACCGAACCCGCCATCTACGGCGTCAACCTGCCCCTGAAGAAGCCCTTTTACTTCGGCATCACCGGCGGTGTTGTGGGCGGTGCCATCGCAGCCGCCGGCGGAAGCGGTGCCACGTCCTTCGTGTTCCCGTCACTCCTTGGCCTGCCTGCGTTCAGCACCGTTGGCAACTTCGCCCTCCAGCTGCTGGGCACCGGCGCGGCAATCCTCATCGCCTTCCTCCTGACGTTCTTCTTCGGCCCACGCGAGGAAGCTGCGGCGGCAGCGTCCGACGCCGGCACGTCCGTTCCGGAGACCGCTGCGGCTATCCCGGCAGCAGCGCAGCCGGTCCCGGCTTCCCCGGCACACGCCGCCACCATGTCCGGCACCGTGGAAGTCCTGGCCCCCGTCGCCGGGCAGGCAGTAGCGCTCGCCGATGTCCAGGACAAGGTGTTCGCCTCCGGCGCCATGGGCAAGGGCTTGGGCATCATTCCGGCTGACGGCCATATCTACTCGCCGATTTCCGGCTCCATCAAGGCGGCCATGAAAACCGGCCACGCCTTCGGCATCAAGTCCGAGGACGGCGTGGAAGTCCTGGTCCACATCGGCATCGACACCGTCCAGCTCCAGGGCCGCGGCTTCGAATCCGCCGTTACCCGGGGCCAGCAGGTCCGCGCCGGTGACCTGCTCGCCGTCGTCGACCTGGACCTTGTCACCGAAGCCGGGTACGACACCACCACCCTGGTGATGGTCACCAACACCGCCCAGCTCGCGGGCGTGGACCCGGTGGCCGGCGGCACGCTCGCCCAGGGCGACACCGCCATCACCGTCCAGGTCTGAGCCCACGTCCCTCCACTTTCCAGTCCTACCGATGAAGGAATGATTACTGTGACCACCACTTTCCCCGACGGATTCCTCTGGGGCGGCGCCACCGCCGCGAACCAGATCGAAGGCGCGTACAACGAGGGCGGCAAGGGGCTCTCCATCCAGGACGTGATGCCAAAGGGCATCACAGAGACCCCCACTGAAGGCCCGACGCCGGAGAACCTCAAGCAGGTGGCGATCGACTTCTACCACCGCTACGCAGAGGACATTGCCCTCTTTGCGGACATGGGCTTCAAGGTGTTCCGTTTCTCCATCGCGTGGAGCCGGATCTTCCCGCTCGGCGACGAGGAAACCCCCAATGCCGAGGGCCTGGCTTATTACTCGCGGATCCTCGATGAACTCGAGAAGCACGGCATCGAACCGCTGGTGACCATCAGCCACTATGAAACCCCCCTCCACCTGGCGCGGAAGTACAACGGCTGGACCAACCGTGAGCTGATCGGCTTCTACGAGCGCTACTGCCGCGCGCTGTTCGAGCACTTCGGCGGCCGGGTGAAGTACTGGCTGACGTTCAACGAGATCAACTCGGTGATCCATGAGCCGTTCCTCTCCGGCGGCATCCCCACCCCCAAGGAACAGCTCACCAAGCAGGACCTCTACCAGGCGATCCACCATGAGCTGGTGGCGTCCGCGCGGGCCACCAAACTGGCGCACGAACTGATGCCCGGCGCCCAGGTTGGCTGCATGATCATTGCCCTCCCCACCTACCCGCTGACGCCGGACCCCTCGGACGTCGTGGCGGCGATGCACACCGCACAGGACAGCTATGCCTTTGGCGACATCCACTGCCGCGGCGAGTACCCCGGGTACCTGCTCCGGTACTTCCGCGACAACGGCATCGAACTGGACATCACCGCCCAGGACCGCGAAGACCTGAAGAACACCGTGGACTTCGTCTCCTTCAGCTACTACATGAGCATCTGCGAGACGGCAGATCCCGCCAAAAAGGAGAAGGGGCCGGGCAACATCATGGGCGGCGTCCCCAACCCCACGCTCAAGGCATCGGAGTGGGGCTGGCAGATCGACCCGCAGGGCCTTCGGGTGGCGCTCAATGACTACTGGGACCGCTGGCAGAAGCCGCTCTTCATCGTGGAGAACGGCCTGGGCGCCGTGGATCAGTTGGAGGAAGTCGACGGCGAAAAGACCGTCGTCGACGATTACCGCATCGGCTACCTCAACAACCACCTGGTGCAGGCCCGTGAAGCGGTTGAAGACGGGGTCCAGCTGATGGGCTACACCTCCTGGGGATGCATCGACCTGGTTAGCGCCTCCACGGCCCAGATGAGTAAGCGCTACGGTTTCATCTATGTGGACCGCAACGATGACGGCACCGGCTCCATGGAGCGCTACCCGAAGAAGTCCTACGGTTGGTACAAGGAAGTTATCGCCAGCAACGGCGCCAGCCTGAAAAACTAGCACCTGCACCAGCGGAGTTTTTGTCCAGATACGACGACGCCCTAAAGCCTGCGTATCTGGACAAAAACTCCCTGGGAACGCATCCCGCTCAACGACGAAAGGAGGACGACGTGGAGGTGTTGCGCGTTTTCAACAACAACGTCGTCCTCGCCCGCGCCGCCGACAGGGGAGAGGTCATCCTCACCGGCCGTGGCCTCGGCTTCCAGGCCAAACCTGGGCAACAGGTGGACGAAACCAAAGTGGTGCGCGTCTTCGTCCCTGAGGACGGGCGCAACGCCGATAACTTCGGTGCGCTGGTGGCGGCAATTCCACCCGAACACCTGACCCTGGCAGACCAGGCACTGGAAATTGCCCGAAACGGAATGACAGGACCCCTGAACTCCACCTCAGTGGTGGCGCTCGCGGATCACTTGAGCTTCGCCATTAAGCGGCTGCGCCAGGGCCTGAACATTGAATACCCGCTCCGGGCCGAGGTGGCGCACCTGTATCCGGACGAGCTGCGGATGGGGCAGCAGATCGTTGATTTCGTGAACGACAAGCTTGAGGAACAGTTGCCCCGCGACGAGTCGGTTGCTGTGGCACTCCACCTGGTGAACGCGGGATTCGCCAGCGGCGACCTGTCCTACACCTACCAAATGACCGGCGTCTTCGCCCAGCTCTTCGAGGTCCTGGAACAGGCCTACGGCCGCGCCTTTGACCGGGAGACAGTCAACGCTGCCCGGTTCATCACGCACTTGCGCTACTTCTTCGTCCGCGCCCACACCGGCCGGCAGTTGGCGGAAGGGGCAACCGGCCTCGGCTCAGCAATCCGGGAAGCCTACCCCGAAGCCTTCGGCACAGCCCTGAAGCTGCAGGCGGTGCTGGAACTGCGGCTAGGCGAACCCCTGACGGATGACGAGGTGACCTACCTGACGCTCCACGTCGCCCGGATGGCAGACGACCTGCGACTCAGCCAGGGCGCCGAAACTGGAAGTTAAGGCAACAAGGCTGCGCTGCGGCAACACCGCACCTAGAGCGCGGGCAGCACATCGCGGGCTTCGCGCGCGTCCATCCCGGTAGCCTCCAGCAGGTCAACCATCAGCGGGCGGTACAGCATCACCACCGTTTCCCCCTCCAGCCTCTGCACCTCGAGCAGCTTCGGATGCAGGCGCAGGGCGATCTCGCTCAGGTCCCGGCGGGCGGTGCGCAGGTGGGCGCGGCGGACGCCGTCGTGCGTTTCCGCCAGGCCCAGCGAAAGCTCATCAATCGCGGCAGCGGTCTCCTGCAGTACCTCCGCGATGTTTTCCGTCGCCTCGTCGGAAAGCGCCGCGTGGTTGATGGCGCTGGTGAGCCGCCGTGCGAAAACCCTGCTGTTCCTCAGCGCCAGGTCAATGAAGTCCAGCGATTGTTTCAGCTGGTCGAGCTCTTCCCGGTGCCGCCTGTAGGCGGGCGCCAGCGTGGCAACCTCCCCGGACGCGCGGAGGGACTGGCGCATGCCGTCCACCAGCGGCTGGCAATTCCGCCCCCGGATAAGGGCATGCCAGGCCTGGGTGGAATCGCTCTTAACCAGGGCGTCCCCGCACTCGCGCAGCACCTCGGCCAGTTCATGCAGCAGCTTCTGCACATCCTTGCGCGGCTCCCGGCGCGGATCCTTGGGGATAAGGATGGTCACCAGCAGCGCGCAGAGGCCGCCGACGACGGCGTCGATACTTCGGGTGAACGGTCCGCCGGCCGGCGCAGGCAGCAACACAACCAGCAACGACTGCAGCCCAAGTTGCGTGGTGAAAATAGTGCCGCTGTCCAGGAAGCGGGCCAGCAGGATGGAGAAAAGAAGGACGACGGCGGCCTGCCAGATCCCGCCGCCAAGCCAGTGCAGGAGCAAATCACCTACGGCAATGCCGATGGTGCAGCCCAGGCCCACCTCCACTACCCGCCGCAGCCGCGGTTCCCGGGAAAAGCCCAGCGCAATCAGGGATGAGGTGGCGGCGAACAACGGCCCGGAGTGCCCCAGCACATACTCGGCGAAAGCATACGCACCCACGGCGCAGACAGTCATTTGGATTGCAGGAACCAACGAGTTCCGGCTGCGGATGAGCCCGGTGCGGATACGGCCGCGCAGGAACCGCCTGCCTGCTGAAAGTCCTGCTGCCGAAGCCATGCGTTCCAGTCTATTTGCTGGACGTCCACTACGGCCGGACATGTGATCTGCGCAATGGGAACCCGGCACTTGTAAGCCATTATCCCGCCGTCGTTAATGTTCCGTTCACTTTGGACAGCCCATCCCGTTACCTGCGGCCCATACCTTCGATAAAAGTACAGAACGTACGCATCGCGCTGCAGGGTTCTCCGTCCCTGCCCGCACCTGAATAACCCTGGAAGGGGTACATCTAGTGAAGGCACTCCGCTTCGGCCGCCACGCGGCTATCGCTGTTCTCGCAGCCGGCGCACTCGCGCTCACCTCCTGCGGTTCAGACAACGCCACGGGCACCGCTCCCGCCGGCACCCAGACTTCCGGCACCAAGGTGACCGGCACGCTCACCGGTATCGGCGCATCCTCCACCGGCGCAGCCATGGACGCCTGGAAAGCCGGTTTCGCTTCCGCAAACCAGGGCGCCACCGTGCAGTACTCCCCGGACGGCTCCGGCGCAGGCCGCAAGGCCATCATCGACGGCTCGGCACAGTTCGCCGGTTCGGACGCTTACCTGAAGGACGAAGAGCTCGAGAGCTCGAAGGCCGTGTGCGGTCCCGACGGCGCCATCAACATCCCCGTCTACATCTCACCGATCGCCGTGGCTTTCAATGTTCCCGGTGTCACCGAGCTGAAGCTGGACGCAGCCACGGTTGCCAAGATCTTCCGCGGCGAAATCACCAACTGGAACGATCCCGCCATCGCCGCCCTGAACGAAGGCGTCACCCTGCCGGACCTTAAGGTCACCCCGGTGAACCGCTCGGACGATTCCGGCACCACCACCAACTTCACCGACTACCTGGCCTCCGCGGCACCTGAGGTCTGGACGGACCCGTCCTCCGGTGTCTGGCCTGCAAGCCTGCAGGGCGAGAACGCCAAGGGCACCTCCGGTGTGGTCAAGACCGTCACCGACACCCCCGGCGCCGTGACCTACGCGGATGACTCCGCAGTGGGCGGCAAGCTCGGCACCGCGTCCATCAAGGTGGGCGAGGAATTCGTCAAGATTTCCGCAGAAGCTGCCGCCAAGGCCGTGGAAGCAGGCAACCCCGTCGAGGGCCGCGCCAGCAATGACGTGGCCATCAAGCTGGACCGCAAGACCACCGAATCCGGCGCCTACCCGGTGGTCCTGGTTTCCTACCACGTGGTCTGCAGCGCCTACGACAAGCAGGAAACCGTTGACCTGGTCAAGGCCTTCGAGAGCTACGTAGTTTCCGAGGAAGGCCAGCAGGCCGCCGCGGATTCCGCGAAGTCCGCCCCGCTCTCCCCGGCCCTGGTCGAGAAGGCCACCACGGCCATCGAGTCCATCAAGGTCAAGTCCTAATCACTGCTCCGAAACCGGGTTCCCCGCCTGCCGAGAGGCAGTGCGGGGAACTTGGCTTTGGAAGCCACCTTTCCAGCCTCAGTACCACCTCGATCGAAGGGCCGTCGAATGACCGCCACCTCCCTGACCAGCACCCAGGGCGCCGGCCGCGCCGGGGACAAAATCTTTTCGGGTGCCGCCTTGGCCGCCGGATGCCTCATTCTCGCCGTCCTCTTCGGCGTCGCACTCTTCCTGGTGGTCCAAGCCATCCCGGCGCTGACCGCACCGGCCGCCGACATCCAGGGCGGTAAAGGCTTCTTCGCCTACATCTGGCCCATCGTCATCGGCACGCTCATCGCCGCGGTCATCGCATTGATCATCGCCACACCCGTCGCCATCGGCGTCGCACTGTTTATCTCGCACTTCGCCCCGCGCGGCCTCGCGTCCGGGTTGGGGTACGTCGTGGACCTGCTCGCTGCCATCCCGTCCGTCATCTACGGCGCCTGGGGGGCAGCGTTCCTGGCCAAGGAAATCTCCCCGGCCTACAACTGGCTGGCGGAAAACATGGGGTGGCTGCCCATCTTCCAGGGCCCGGCCTCGGCCACCGGCAAGACCATCCTCACTGCCGGCATCGTCCTCTCCGTCATGGTGCTGCCCATCATCACCTCCCTGTCCCGCGAGATCTTCCTCCAGACCCCCAAACTGCACGAGGAAGCCGCACTCGCCCTGGGCGCCACCCGCTGGGAAATGATCAAGATGTCAGTCCTGCCCTTCGCGCGGCCCGGCATCATCAGCGCCATCATGCTGGGCCTGGGCCGCGCACTCGGCGAGACCATGGCCGTAGCCCTCGTGCTGTCGTCCGGCGCCCTGACCGCCAGCCTGATCCAGTCCGGCAACCAGACCATCGCAGCCGAGATCGCCCTGAACTTCCCCGAGGCCAGCGGGCTCAAGGTCAGCACGCTGATCGCCGCCGGCCTGGTCCTGTTCATCATCACCCTGGCCGTGAACATGATCGCGCGCTGGATCATCACCCGGCACAAAGAATTCTCGGGAGCCAACTAAATGACCTCCACGCTTACTCCCGTCCGCAGCAAGCGCTCGGCGCTGACCAAAGGCCAGCTGCCAAAGTACGCACCCTATGCCGTCCTCGCCGCCGCGCTGATTGCCGGCGCCGCGATCCTGGCCCTCATCGGCTTCAACCCGTTCGGCTGGGGCATCGTCTCCGCGATCCTGTTCGCCATCGGGCTGGTGTCCTGGAGCGCCGCCGTTGAAGGTACCCGCAAGGCAAAGGACAAGCTCGCTACCTGCCTGGTGGTGGGATCCTTCCTGGTGGCCCTGCTCCCGCTCTTCTCAGTGATCTGGACCGTGCTGGCCAACGGTGTTCCCGGACTTATCAACCCGGGATTCCTTACCACCTCCATGAACGGGGTAACCGGCGTTTACGACAACAGGGCGGTGGAAGAAGGCGCACCCGTCCTGGGCGGCATCTATCACGCATTCCTGGGCACGGTGCAGATCACCCTGCTGGCCACCGTCATCTCGGTTCCGGTGGGCCTGCTGACCGCCATTTACCTGGTGGAGTATGGCCACGACGGGCGGCTCGCACGCGCCATCACCTTCTTCGTGGACGTGATGACCGGCATCCCGTCCATCGTGGCCGGCCTCTTCTCCGCGGCTTTCTTCTTCGCCGTGGTCGGCCCCGGTACCAAGACCGGCGCCGTTGCCGCCGTCGCGCTTTCCGTGCTGATGATCCCCGTGGTGGTGCGGTCCAGTGAGGAAATGCTCAAGATCGTTCCCAACGAACTCCGCGAAGCGGCGTACGCGCTGGGCGTGCGCAAGTGGCGGACCATCATCAAGGTTGTCATCCCGACGGCGATCTCCGGCATCGCGTCCGGCGTGACCCTGGCGATCGCCAGGGTCATTGGTGAGACTGCGCCCATCCTGGTCACCGCCGGCTTCGCCACCAGCATTAACTCCAACGTGTTCAGTGGCTGGATGGCTTCACTGCCCACGTTTATCTACACCCAGATCCTGAACCCCACGTCGCCGGCCAACCCGGACCCGTCCTCGCAGCGGGCCTGGGGCGCCGCCCTGGTGCTGATCATCCTGGTGATGGTCCTGAACCTGGGCGCCCGGCTGATCGCCAGGATCTTCGCCCCCAGGACGGGCCGCTAAGGCCCAGCTCCTTCCGGTCCTTTGGGCCGGACCATAGACTTCAATCCATACCCAGTTAGTGAAGGAACACCATGTCTAAGCGCATCGACGTCAAGGACCTGAACGTGTACTACGGCGATTTCCTTGCCGTGGAGGACGTCACCATCAACATTGAGGCCAAGTCCGTCACCGCGTTCATTGGTCCGTCCGGCTGCGGAAAGTCCACCTTCCTGCGCACCCTGAACCGCATGCACGAGGTGCTTCCCGGCGCCCGCGTTGAGGGCGAAGTCCTGCTCGACGGCGACAACCTGTACGGCCCCGGCGTAGACCCCGTTACGGTCCGCTCGCAGATCGGCATGGTCTTCCAGCGGCCAAACCCGTTCCCCACGATGTCCATCCGGGACAACGTGCTGGCCGGCGTCAAGCTGAACAACAAAAAGATCTCCAAGGGCGAGGCAGACGTCCTGGTGGAACGCTCGCTGAAGGGCGCAAACCTGTGGAACGAGGTCAAGGACCGGCTGGACAAGCCCGGTTCAGGGCTCTCCGGCGGCCAGCAGCAGCGCCTCTGCATCGCGCGGGCCATTGCCGTGGAACCGCAGGTGATCCTGATGGACGAGCCATGCTCTGCCCTGGACCCCATCTCCACCCTGGCCATTGAGGACCTCATCAACGAGCTCAAGGACCAGTACACCGTGGTGATCGTGACCCACAACATGCAGCAGGCGGCCCGCGTCTCAAACCGTACGGCTTTCTTCAACATCGCGGGCACCGGCAAGCCGGGCAAACTGATCGAGATCGGTGATACCCACACCATCTTCAGCAATCCCACCCAGAAGGCAACTGAGGACTACGTTTCCGGCCGCTTCGGATAAATACCGCACCGGGCGGACACGCGGCGCGGGTGCGGCTACTCCGGCACTTCCAGCTGGAAACCGCACCGGCAGCGCAGGACCCTGGTGGGAAGTGAGACGGAGCTGAGGGCGCCCCCGCCGGCACTGCTGCGGTAGCAAAGGCGCTCGATTTCGAACTCGGCTTCCTCCATGGGAAAGCCGCAGTGGATGTATTCATCACCGAACATGATGACTTTCGCCATCCAGCGCACCTGGTGCAGGGCAGCGGCCACTTCTGCCGCGTACGCAAGGTGTTCGTGGAAGCGCCGGCAGTCATTGCACGTGTAGGAAACTGTGACCAGGTCGCCGTTGGCCCCACCCATGGCCATGATGGCGTGGATGGTCAGGTGATGTTCCGTTCCACAGACTTCGCATTCCATATGCCGTGGCTGGGGCAGGGAGTGCCGGGGATTCGAGTTAGCCACGATGCCTGCTCTTTTCCACACAAGGTGCATCCAGTTCCGCCGATATGCTGCAGCGGCGTTCGTCCGCGGCCCTGCACCCGGCGGCGGATATCATCCCCCGGCAACAGCGCGTTGGAGGCGTACTTCCGAATTTACGTCACATGGATCGGCCTGTATAGGTCAGCAGGGCGGACAGGCTATCGGAAGGGTGGAAGCCCCGGCCACCGCGGCGCTGTTGCTCCCGAGGGCAGCCCCACGACAAGAAAGCGCCTACCCAGCCACCGGCGAAAGTGCCAACGCCAGGACAAATGCCAGGGCCGCCGTTGCCGCAGGAGTCAGGATCCAGAGGCCCACGATGCGGATCACGAGCTTTCGGTTGGTCACCGAAAAATGCTGGTTTTCGCCTGCGCCCAGCACGGCCGAGGTAACGGTGTGTGTGGTGGAGAGGGACCACTGCAGCCCGATTGCGCCCACAAACAGCATGACGGCACTGAAGATCTGTGCCACCGAGCCGCGCAGCGGATCAACACGGGTGATCTTGTAGCCGATGGTGTGTGAGATCCGCCAGCCCCCGTACATCGTGCCGGCGGTAATCATGACCGCAGAAAGCAGCGCCACCCATACGGGGACGGTCCCGCCGTCCGAATATCCGGCTGCCAGCAGGGCGAGGAGCAGCACCGCGTTAATCCGCTGGCCGTCCTGCAGGCCGTGGCCGAACGCCACCGCCCCGGCGGCAATGGACTGGCTTCGGCGGAACCGCTGGTTCACCACACTGGGCTGCGTGTAGCGGGCAGCCCACGTGGCCGGGTAAACCAGCAGGAAGGACCCGCTGTAGGCAACCAGCGGCGACAGCACCAGTGGCAGGACAACCTGCAACAGCAGGGAGCGGTCCACCCCACCCACACCGGCGCCGCCCACTGCAAGGCTGGCGAGCCCGGCACCGGCAAGGCCGCCCACCAAAGCGTGCGTGGAAGAGGCCGGAATGCCCCGCCACCACAGCAGGATGCCCCAGGCAACGGCGCTGCCCAAACCGGCGAGCAGTATGTTGAGGCCGTCCGTACCGCCGGGAAGGTTGATCCAGGTTTGGCTGACGGCGACGGCAAGGAGCGCGCTCAGCAGGGCGCCCAGGAAGTTGAAGAAGGCGGCCAGCAGAACGGCCACGCTGGGCGTCAGGGCCCGGGTGCGCACGGCAAGGGCAACAGAGGTGGAGACGTCGCGGAAGCCGTTGACGAAGGCGAACACGGCCGTCAGGACAACCACCGCGCCGAAGATGACTGCGGTCACGTCAGGATTCCTTGACGATGATGCTGCCTACCTGGGTGGCGATGCGCCGCATGTCCTTGGTGACTTCCACCAGCTGGTTGGCAACGTCACGGTTGCGCGAGTACTGGGCCCACTTCATGTCCCTGATCATGTCCGCCACCCAGACCCGGTGCGTCCGTTCAGCACGTTTGGCCAGCCGCAGGATTTCGATCCAGTAGTCCTCAAGGTCATCGAGGTTGTCGAGCCGGCGCATGGCGTCCACCGTGAGCTCGGCCTGCCGGCTGATGACCTCCAGCTGGTCCGCAGCCCGTTTGGGCAGCCTTTCCAGCCGGTAGAGCGCCACCAGCTCCGCCGCGGCATCCAGCTTCTCGATGGCCTCATTGAGGTAGCGGGACAGGGCGTACATGTCTTCGCGGGGGAGCGGGTTCACGAAGCTGGTGCGCATGTGGGTCAGGAGGGCGAAGTGCAGCTCGGCGGACCTGGCTTCGTGGTTGTGCATATCCTCCACGAGCTTGCCGTGCTCATCGGCGGGGACGCCAAGGATCTCAGCCAGGGTGGCACTGGCCAGCACGATTTGCTGCGCCATCTGGGATAAGAGGTTCAGCCCGGCGGGCTCCTGGGGAAAAAGGCGCAGCTTCACGTAGTTACCGGTCTCCGGGAAAAGTACAGGGCGGGAGTTGCCTGCCGTGTGACTTGACCCCGGCGCGCAACTGACGCTAACTCTACCGGCCCCGAACGGCACCCCTGAAATGGGCAAACACGAAAGCGGGCAACAGCATTTGGGCAGAAAAATGGTGCCGAACCGGATACGCCTCTCGGCGGTAGGCCGCTCTAGGCGGCTGAATGTTGAAGCCCGGGGGTTTCGCGGCTCGGCACCAGTTTCAGTGTTCTACGTTGGTTGGCCCAAGTCAACATTGACAGATCCGGGGTCTTGGGTCAGTCGAGTTCGCCCAGGCGCCACGCGTTGGCGGCGTGCTCAAGGTCCTCGGCGGTTTTAACCAGCTGGTGTGAATTGCGGGTCAGTTTGCTGGCGTGCGCCTCGTTGCCGTGTTCGGCACCGTCGGCGAGAGTCGCCTGGCCCAGCGCCACAACCCGGCAGAACGCGGCGGAACGTTCCAGCGCGACGTCGAACTCGCCGTCGAACGCGCCGGAAAGGATGGCATCAGCCATCGCTTTCATCTCGTCCGCACCGGGAGGCTCAGCGGCTCCGGCCACCACGTTGGAGACCTGTGCAGTGTCCTTGCCCGCGCGGAAGTACACCGAAATGCGCTCCGGGTCCTGGACCGTAGCCGCCCGCAGGGCGTACAACCGCCACAGCGCGCCGGGAAGGGAGCGGGCGGGGCTCTCGGCCCACATCTCCGCGATGGCCTCCAGGCCCTGCTCGTCCGCAAGCTTGACCAGCCGGTCGGTCACTACGGGATCATCGCTGTCCCGGCCGTGGCGGACCAGCGCCTGGGCAGCGAGGTGGGCGGCTTCGGACACGCGGGCGGGATCGGCGCCGCCGGCGAAGGGTTCGAAGTCCACGGGCGCGAAAGGCTTCGGCTTGTGGTGCCGGTTGGCGCCGCCGTAATGGCTGGGACCTGTTTGCTCGCTCATGCCCCCCACGCTACTCCTGTGCCCTGCGGGAAATCGAGCATCCGGACAATGCCGGTGGACGCAACAGAATCTCCGACGGCGGGACCCGGCGTGCGTGCGAATGGTGCCGTGACCATGGGTTAGAGTATTAACGTCCAGAAATGGACTGGGCCGGGTCGGCCGGTACAGTGTGCCGAAGCAACCCGGCGGGGGCCTTTAGCTCAGTTGGTAGAGCATCGGACTTTTAATCCGTGGGTCGTGGGTTCGAGCCCCACAGGGCCCACCCTTTAGCAGGTCAGAGGCATTAGCCTCTGACCTGCTTGCGTTTTCAGGGCCAATAGGCCCGGGAACACTGCTTTGTTGCCTCGCCTAAAATTCCGCTTCGGGTGCGCATTGAACCAGGTGTTGACTTTGTAGTCGCGCAGGGAGCAGCCTTCGCGTGGGCAAGAGCTTCAAGCTGTCCGTCAGGTCAAGGATCTGCCGCCACATTGGCGCTGATTTGAGGCCTTTTAACCGCGCGTCCATAATGACGACGGGCCGCTTGCAGACGCCGGGATGCCCGGCGGCGCGCTGATGCGGGGTGAGTGCCGGTACGGGCATAAGTATCCCGCAGGCGCCAAGCAGCAACGAGTGCTGCTACAAACTGGGCCGCCAGCCACAGCACCGACACCCCTGGTAGCCCGTAGAGATGGGCAGCGGCTGCGGCAGGCACTACTGCAACGGTTGCCGCCACGCACGCAACAGCGGTCGCTTCCGCCTGCAGCGCCCGGGCGCGGCAAACGCCGTAGTAAATCTGCGTCACACAACTCAGGACCAGTGCCGGGACCAGTAACGGAAGTAGAACCCAGTGTGGGGCGTACTGAGAGCCGAGCATTTGTAAGATAAAGGGACTTGCTCCAATCAGGACGCCCCCTGCTGCAAGGGTGAGGAGGAGGCTGATTCGAAGCGCCCGTACAACCAGTCCCGGATGATGGCCGGGGGCCGCGAGCTTAGTTTGCAGGGAATAGCCGGCGGACTGTTGAACGAAAAAGACTGCTGTTGCCAGCATCCAGACGACGTACCAGGCCGCAGTGGCCGAGGCGCTGAGTGTAGCGGCGATGATGAGGGGCAACACGTAGCCGGGCGCGCGGTCGGCCAGCATGAGGGGATAATTCCGGAGGGCGGGACGGAGTAGATTCAGGATTTGCCGAAACCGCAGGACGTTTTTGCCCCCGGGACCAATTCCAGCACGGTATACCTGCAGCAGTCCAAGAAGTACGCTGGCTGCGGCTCCAGCGGCGACCGCGCCGACAACGGTGTTGAGACTGCGGTATCCGCCGGCAAGGCAAGCAGCCAGAACGGCCAACTGGACGAGACTCTGGAGCAAGCTGCGCATCAATGCCAAGTGGGCTTGGCATTGAGCAGTATGGATATGGTCAAGCTGGTAAGCCGTGGTGGCGAAAAAAGCGGCAGCCAGAAACGCCGCCGCTGCTGTTGGGTCATCCCAGGCTTGGCCGACCCCAGGGCCGAGGGCACGCGTTGTTATGAGCAGCCCCGTCGCGACTATGAGGGATGAGAGCCCTACAGTGAGCAGGCTTGTGGTTATCAGCCGACGCCCATCGGTCTCCGCGGGCAGGAGCGTCAGTGTGGCCGGGCCAACACCCAGCATCCCTATCTGAACTGTCAGCAGCGCCGCCGCGACGACCGCGGTAGCTAAGCCGAGCTCAGCCGGGGCCAAAAGAATTGCAGCGAGGGCCCAAAATAGAAGGCCCGTGACCATGGGCACCACACGGGCTGCGGTCAACCAGATCGTGTTGCCACCCAGAGAGAGTACTTTAGCCGCTGGGCGCACGAGCTAACCCCCTGGCCATCACACAGTAGTTAGAAAGCAAGAACGCGGCCCCGTGGGGCAAGCAGCGGGGGTCGCTCATAAGCGCCAGGCCGGCATCGAACTTGGGAGCCGGGTAAAGATACACAACCGCCTCACCATTTGCTTCATTGCATTGATATGACATTGGCCAGTACACACTCCAACTCCCGGGAGCGCCCCGCCAGCGCTCCTAGGGACACCGCTGGCCCAGCAAATCAAGAGCCATAGCTTTGCCGTACCCCGCAGACTAGTGCCTGCGGGGGGAGAAAAAAGCAGTAGTAAGTACTCATTTCTGTGGCGTGCACTTACCTGCAGCATTCAATGCTTTGCTAACGCACTTTGCGGATCCACGTTGAAGGTGGCTGCCTCAGGCCATGTGGGCGCTTGGGCCTTCAGCGGTGACCCTGGAGTGGGGGTTTTATGGGTAGGATCGCCCCCTTCCACTCCAGGCTGTGAAGACGTACATTGTCCCCATGAATCGCCACGAACAACCCGCCACGCACGTGTCCGCACGTTCGCTACGATGTTCCTTTCCGTGGCTGCTCTCCTCATGACTGCAGCGATACCTGCCTTTGCAACGCCGAGCAATGCCGGGTGATACGGGCCTAAAGGCACACTCTGCTGTGCTGGGCGATTCACATGCCCGCGGGCCCGTGGCAGACCCGCCCTACGCGGCCCTCCTGGCTGCCCGGTCGCGCACAGTGCTAACCGGGCAACGCCACCCCTAACATCCCGGATCCGTACCGCAAGAAAGGAGCTGAAAAGGGCGAACCTTGTCGCCCTGACAGTGATTGAAAGTGATCCCGGCACAGCAGCAGTTGCGAAATTCTCATAACCGAACAGGTGCTGACAAACCGGACGGCATATAACCGAAGCCGTCCACGGTGTGTCGAGGAGAATCAACTCATGTCCATGGCGCTGGACCGGGTTCCCCTGACAGGCCAGACAGTCTGCAACGGAAATACCGAAAAACTGGACTGGCTCTTGACCTCTCCAATCGTCCGATGGCGGTTCCAATAGTTCCGCGCTGGCGGGGAGCAACGGGGAACATGAACATGCATGCGGATCGGGAAATGCCGCTCCTGTTGTGTCCGTCAAAGGGACGTGCCCCTGGCTGTCACAGGCGCAGTCCACGGGACGTCATAGCCTCGGCGTACCGGCTTGTCTGCCCTTTGAGTCGGATGGCATGAGAACCAAGGACCCTAGCTGGGCAGGGACCGCCACTGGAAAATTTTCGAACGGAGCCAGTTATGCAGATAACACCGATGTATGTCCAGCGACTCGCGCGCATCGTATTAGCCCTACTCCTGATGGCTGGCACAGCACTCGCCGCCCCGCCGGCCTTGGCCGCCCCTGACCCCCTCACCTGTGCCGGTTATCCCGAAAAGCGCCACTTCGTGGATGCCCAATCCTGGTGGTTGCCCACCGAGGGTGCGAGTCCGGCCGGTACCAACCATGGTCATATCCACGTTGGTGCTTGTATTCCAGAACGCGAAACCATGACCGGACCATTTACGCTTGATATTCGGATGGTGTTGCACGATCCTGGCCGCCAAAAGGTCTATACCGGCAGTACCTCTGCGCCATATGTGTCGGTGGTCATGAAAGATAAGTCCATCGAGAAGGTGCAGTCCAAGCTTTTCCAAACCGGCTGGACGTGTCCCACCCCAGGTACCTGCACCCGCTGGGGCCAGGTTACTGTCAACCCATCCGTATTCTCCACCGACGGTCTCAAAGAAACGCGCCTGCGCTTCTTCTCTGACGTCGATGACACTGCCGCGGGCGGCACGACAGCCCCAGCCCGTATGATAGCGAACCTCAACTTCCAGTATTACGTTGACTTGTCGCCTACCCGCGCCATTAGCGACGTCTCCCGTGATCCTTACCTGCGCGGTAAGGGGTGGTATTCAGCCCCCGGGCGCGATCTGGCTGCGGGCGGCTATTGTGAAGCCGATCTCGTGACCGTTCCGGTTCCAAATACTCCCATCAGCGGCATATGGTCACCCGCCGTCAAGATGGTTTGGCACGGCGATGCGGGCGACCCGCGCGTCACGGCCCATGAAGTCCGCATCGACCCGGATTTCCACAACAACGAACCCGGTAAAATAGTTCGTCAGGCGGCCGGGGAGTACGACGGCCCGATCAGTATCGACACCACGCAGCTGGCAAATGGCAAACACACGCTGTTCCTGCGCGCCGATTGCAACGACCAGTACGGCCGCAACTCCACCACCTCGGGCGTTCTGATCGTGCCATTTGAAGTCGGCAACGGCATCGGATAGCTTCTGCCACCCATCTGTGGGTGGTGGGTTCGGGCCTTGCCGGGCTCACCCTTTGAGCGAAGAACGGGACAATCCCCGGCGGCCCCCTCCAGGCCACCGCGGGATCTCGGGGTGGTGGCAACCGGCACAATGGGGACATGACAAAAAGCAGCACCGGGCGGCTGCCGCGCCTTGAGGACGTTGCCGAACTAGCCGGCGTCTCCCACCAGACCGTTTCCAGGGTGGTCAACGGCCATCCCAACGTCAGCAAAACGACCCGCGAAAAGGTTGAGGCGGCCATCGCGGAGCTGGGCTACCGGCGCAACACCGCGGCGCGAAGCCTGGTGACGAGGCGCTCGCAGACCATCGGTGTGCTGGGCAGTGAGCTTTCCCAGTACGGCCCGGCCAACACCATGCTGGGCGTGGAACAGGCAGCCAGGGATGCCGGCTACTTCGTCAGCATCGCCGCGTTGCGTTCCGTAAGCAGGGATGCAATTTTCGACGCGCTGCGGCACTTTCTGGACCAGGCGGTGGACGGGATCGCCGTCCTGTTGCCGCACACCGAAACCTTGCGGATCCTGGAGGAGTTCAACCCCGGTGTGCCCGTGATGGCTGTCGGTTCGCTGGGCAACGCGGCAGTCAGCGGAGCGATGGTGGACCAGAAGCTCGGGGCTGAGCTCGCCGTCGGGCATCTCATCGAGCTGGGGCACAGCAGGATCGGCCACGTTGCCGGGCCGGCGGACTGGATCGACGGGGCCTTGCGCACCGAGGGATGGCGAGCAGCGCTGCAGCACGCCGGCCTCCAGGACGACCTGTTGTTTGAAGGCGACTGGAGCGCGGGGAGCGGCTACGCGATCGGGCGGCAGCTGGCGGCGGAACGAAGGGCAACCGCCGTGTTTGTGGGCAATGACCAGATGGCCCTCGGCGTGTTGCGTGCCTTCAACGAGGCTGGGGTCCGGGTGCCCGACGACGTCTCCGTGGTGGGGTTCGACGACCAGCCGGAGGCCAGCTACTTCACCCCGCCGCTCACCACGGTGCGGCAGGACTTTGAGGAGCTAGGCCGGCGTTGCATGGACACCATGCTGAAGGAGATTGAGGCGGGCGCCGCCGTCAGCTCCACAGTGGTCACTCCGAAGCTGGTGCGCCGGGACAGCGCAGCAGCACCGAGGCATTAGCGCGGTTGCGTCGCCGTGGCCTGACGCGACGCCCCAGCCTGAAGCGATACCCGTCATTATTCTTAGGCGCCCGGGACTAAGCTGCGCGGGAACTTTGGCGGTCCGTGGAGCTGCGGCGGGACCAGGCGGCAAGCCGGGGCCAGTAACTGATGGCCGCGTACGCTGCCAGGGCCGCGGCCATGTGCAGATGGAGCATCAGGTGGAGTGAATGGCCGGCCGGCGCAGCCACTTCGCCGGCCGGCGGCACGTCCTGGATAATTCCGCCGTGGCCGTGGACGGACAGTCCACTTCCGGAGCCGCCGGAAAAACCCGTGAACCCGAGATGAAGCAATTGCTGGGCCACTCCGCAAAAGAGCAGCAACACCCAAGCCGGCATCGGGAAGCGCCCCAGGATCGCGGCGGCCATGCCAAGCAGCGCGGCGAGCGCCAGGAGGATGAGCAGGCCGGGGGCGGGCCCTCCGGCCGCCAGATGGGCTGCCAGTCCGAGGCCGGTGGAGATGGGGCCCGCCAGCCACACGCCGGAGCCAGCGCGGACTTTTGGTTTCGGGTCGTCCACGGAGCTCCTTTCCGGTTGGGTCGCGGTTCATCCTGTCCTTACCCCATTGGGCAGCGTCCCACACTTTCGCGATCGCCGTCCTGGCTCCGGCAAAGTATGAAAGGCCCGACGCCGGTATTGACAGCACGCTTGTTAGCGCTCACAATCGAAGGGTCGCGGAGCTGCGGCAGCTATTGGAGGAACTTTCTATGGACGTCAAAGTGGACACGGACAGCTACGTCATCGGTGTGGACTATGGAACGCTCTCCGGCCGGGCCGTGGTGGTCCGGGTCCGGGACGGCAAGGAGCTCGGCAGCGGCGTGTTTGAGTACCCGCATGCGGTGGTCACGGGTGCCCTTCCGGCAGACGTCGCGGACCTCTCCGGTAAAACAGGTGCACGGCTTCCCGGCGAATGGGCGCTGCAGGTGCCGAACGACTACCGCGACGTCCTGCGCATCGCGGTTCCCGCCGCTGTTGCTGAGGCAGGGATCGACCCCGCCGCCGTCGTCGGAATTGCCACGGACTTTACCGCCTGCACCATGGTGCCGGTCGAGGCGGACGGCACCCCGCTGAACGAGCTCCCGGGATTCGGAAACCGGCCCCATGCCTATGTGAAGCTTTGGCGCCACCACGCGGCGCAGGGCCAGGCTGACAGGATCAACCGGCTCGCGGCGGAACGGGGTGAGGAGTGGCTGCCGCGCTACGGCGGGTTGATCTCTTCGGAATGGGAGTTCGCCAAAGGCCTGCAGCTCCTGGAGGAGGACCCGGAGGCCTATGCGGCGATGGACCACTGGGTTGAAGCTGCTGACTGGATCGTCTGGCAGCTGTGCGGCC
Source organism: Pseudarthrobacter sp. R1 (assembly GCF_024494415.1). Classification (NCBI taxonomy): domain Bacteria; kingdom Bacillati; phylum Actinomycetota; class Actinomycetes; order Micrococcales; family Micrococcaceae; genus Pseudarthrobacter; species Pseudarthrobacter sp. R1. The sequence goes on from NZ_JAMKFI010000009.1 coordinate 316,142, forward strand.
GGTATGTCCGGAACGCCTGTACTGCCGGTTACAAGGGTATTTACCAGGACGGCCGTTACCCGTCTGAGGACTTCCTTGCAGCCCTGAACCCCCAGTTCAAGGACTTCGTCAGCAGCAAGCTTGAGCACACCATCGGCCGCCTGGGCGAGGCCGCCGGCTACCTCACCGCTGAAGCTGCTTCCTGGACCGGGCTGCCCGAAGGCATCGCCGTGGCCGTGGGCAACGTGGACGCCCACGTCACCGCTCCTGCTGCCAGGGCAGTGGACCCGGGCCAGCTGGTGGCCATCATGGGCACCTCCACCTGCCACGTTATGAGCGGGACCGAACTGCGCGAGGTGCCCGGCATGTGCGGTGTAGTGGACGGCGGCATCGTGGACGGACTGTGGGGCTACGAAGCCGGCCAGTCCGGCGTCGGAGACATCTTCGCCTGGTTCACCAAGTACGGCGTGCCGCCGGAATACCATCAGGCAGCCGAAGCGGCCGGCGTGGGCATCCACGAATACCTCACCGAACTGGCCTCCCGCCAGGCCATCGGCGCGCATGGCCTCATCGCCCTCGACTGGCACTCGGGCAACCGTTCCGTGCTGGTGGATCATGAGCTCTCCGGCATCGTGGTGGGGCAGACCCTGGCCACCCGCCCGGAGGACACCTACCGTGCACTGCTGGAAGCCACCGCCTTTGGCACCAGGACCATTGTGGACGCGTTCCGCGACTCCGGCGTTCCGGTGAAGGAGTTCATCGTTGCCGGCGGCCTGCTCAAGAACCCGCTCCTGATGCAGATCTACGCGGACGCCACCAATCTGCAGCTATCCACCATCGGCTCCACCCAAGGCCCCGCCCTTGGCTCCGCCATCCATGCCGCCGTCGCTGCCGGAAAGTACTCGAATATCCGTGAAGCGGCCGCCGCTATGGGCTCCCAGCCGGGCGAGGTGTACACGCCCATTCCGGAGAACGTGGCCGCCTACGAGGAACTTTTCCAGGAGTACAAAACCTTGCACGACTACTTCGGCCGCGGCAGCAACGATGTGATGCACCGGCTCAAGGCCATCCAGCGCAGGGCAGCAGGTTCGCTTCCGGCTCCCGCTGCGGTTGCTTCCGAGGCTGCCGTGGGGGTGTCCGCATGAGCATCCTGGACACAATCTCCCGCGTCCGGGAGGAAGTGTGTGCCCTGCACGCAGAGCTGACGCGCTACGAGCTGGTGGTGTGGACGGCGGGCAACGTCTCGGCCAGGGTCCCTGGCCAGGAGCTGATGGTCATCAAGCCCTCGGGTGTTTCCTACCAAGACCTCACTCCCGAGCAGATGGTGGTCACGGATCTCTACGGGGTGCCCGTGGAGGGGGATGCAAGAGGTACGTGGGGCAATCCGCCGCTGTCGCCGTCGTCGGACACTGCGGCGCATGCCTACGTCTACCGGCACATGCCGGAGGTGGGCGGGGTAGTGCACACGCACTCCACGTATGCCACCGCGTGGGCGGCCCGCGGGGAGGCCATTCCCTGTGTGCTCACCATGATGAGCGACGAATTCGGCGGATCCATCCCGGTAGGGCCGTTCGCACTGATCGGCGACGATTCGATAGGCCACGGGATCGTGGAGACGCTGAAGAACTCCAATTCCCCGGCCGTGCTCATGCAGAACCACGGGCCGTTCACCATCGGCAAGGACGCGAAGTCCGCTGTTAAGGCGGCCGTGATGTGCGAGGAAGTGGCCCGAACGGTGCACATCGCACGCCAGCTGGGCGAGCCCCTCCCCATCGACCAAGGCCACATCGACTCGCTCTACGCCCGCTACCAGAACGTTTACGGGCAGTAACCGCCGGCCCTTTTTCGGATAACCAAAGACTTACTCCCAGAGGAGAACCATGAGCACCGCAGCAAACACTTCCCTTGACGGTTACGAGGTCTGGTTCCTCACCGGCAGCCAGCACCTCTACGGCGAGGACGTCCTGAAGCAGGTGGCCGCCCAGTCCCAGGAAATTGCCAACCAGCTGAACGCGTCCTCCTCGGTGCCTGTGCGGATCGTCTGGAAGCCGGTCCTGACCGACTCTGACGCTATCCGCCGGACTGCGCTTGAGGCCAATTCGGACGATTCCGTCATCGGCGTCACCGCCTGGATGCACACGTTTTCGCCGGCAAAGATGTGGATCCAGGGCCTTGACCTGCTCCGTAAGCCCCTGCTGCACCTGCACACCCAGGCCAACCGGGACCTGCCGTGGGCGGACATCGACTTCGACTTTATGAACCTGAACCAGGCCGCGCACGGCGACCGCGAGTTCGGCTACATCCAGTCCCGCCTGGGCATCGCCCGCAAGACCGTGGTGGGGCACGTCTCCAACCCCGAGGTGGCCCGCCAGGTGGGCTCGTGGCAGCGCGCCGCGGCCGGCTGGGCCGCCGTCCGCACCCTGAAGCTGACCCGCTTCGGGGACAACATGCGAAACGTCGCCGTCACCGAAGGCGACAAAACCGAGGCGGAGCTCCGCTTCGGTGTCGCCGTCAACACCTGGTCCGTCAACGAGCTCGCCGACGCTGTGCACGGTGCCACGGAGGCCGACGTCGACGCCCTGGTTGCCGAGTACGAGGACCTTTACGACGTGGTCCCCGAGCTGCGCGCCGGGGCCGCACGGCACGACTCCCTCCGTTACGGGGCGAGGATTGAGCTGGGCCTCCGCAGCTTCCTCGAAGCCAACGGCTCCGCGGCGTTCACCACCTCCTTCGAGGACCTCGGCGCACTCCGCCAGCTCCCCGGCCTGGCCGTGCAGCGGCTGATGGCCGCCGGCTACGGCTTTGGCGCCGAGGGAGACTGGAAGACCGCCATCCTGGTCCGCGCGGCCAAGGTGATGGGCGGTGACCTGCCCGGCGGGGCGTCGCTGATGGAGGATTACACGTACCACCTGGAACCTGGAGCCGAGAAGATCCTCGGCGCCCACATGCTGGAGGTCTGCCCCTCCCTGACGGCTGCGAAACCGCGCCTGGAAATCCATCCGCTGGGCATCGGCGGCAAGGAAGACCCCGTGCGCCTGGTGTTCGACGCCGATGCCTCCCCGGGGGTCGTCGTCGCCCTGTCCGACATGCGGGACAGGTTCCGCCTGGTGGCGAACGCCGTCGATGTGGTTCCCCTGGACCAGCCCCTGCCCAACCTTCCCGTGGCCCGCGCCCTGTGGCAGCCAAAGCCTGACTTCGCCACCTCCGCGGCAGCCTGGCTCACCGCGGGCGCAGCCCACCACACTGTACTGTCCACGCAGGTGGGGATGGATGTCTTCGAGGACTTCGCGGAAATCGCCAAAACCGAACTGCTCACCATCGACGAGGACACCACCATCCGGCAGTTCAAGAAAGACCTGAACTGGAACGCGGCCTACTACAAACTAGCCGGCGGGATCTAAGCCGCCTGGCCAGACAGCAGCCCCGGAACATGTCTTCCGGGGCTGCGTCCGGTTTTGGGGCTCTGCCTTTCCTGCAGGCCTTCAGTCAGGCTTCCTAGTGGCCGAAGTGGGCGCGCGGAGGGCCCTCGGGCAGCCGCTCAAGGATGTCCTCTGCCACCCTGCGGACCTTGATGTTCCGATGGCTTGATGCCTTGGCCAGGATCGAGAAGGCCTCGTGGTACGAACATCCGTTCTGGGCCATGATCACGCCGCAGGCAACGTTGATGGACGTGCGGCTGTCCAATGCCAGACGCAGGTCCGACGCGGTGGACCTCGCGGTGTGCAGGTCGAGGGCCATCTGCAGGCTCTTGGCCGCAAGGCCGGCGAAGGAACGGGCCTCTGAAATCACCTGCAGGGGGAATGCCTTGGAATCCTGGGCGAAGAACGCCAAGGCTGCGCTGGTCGGGCGGACCGGTGTGCCATCATTCCGCGCCTCCCCGACGCCCTGGTCCACAGCGAGCCGTACGCCGAGGACGCTGCCCAGGCGGGCCAGCTGCAGCTGGTTGCAATAACGCGGCCAACGGAAATCGCCGCTTCTTTGCAGCACGGCCACGGGATGGCCGCCGGACAGAACCTCGCTGACCGGCCCTTCACCCTCGTGCTGCTCCCACTCCAACAGCCGGATGACGTCCGGCGTCGTACCGGTGATGGCCGGAGTTCTCTTGGGCTGGCGCACCACTACAGCGCATTCGATGACCACGTCCGCGGTGCGGACGACGGCGCGCGCGGACGCCGCGGCCAGCAGCTCAAGGGAGTCGTGCAGCGTCTCCGCGCCGGTCATCAGGTCCAGCAGGATTCCATCCGGCTTCGGGGGTGAGGAAGCCGCTGTCCACGGCTGGCCCTGCCGTGCCGGTGCGGGATGGCCCGATGGATTCCCGTGTGAGCCGTGCGCCGGCGCGGCAACCCCCTGGCGGTGGTGGCCTGAACCTGGCGCGGAAAAGAGAGGGCCGGCGACGGCTGGGGGAGAGGCCTTGGTCTCAAAGGCCTCCTCGTCGCCGGCCCCGCTTAATGCCCGAGTCCTTCGGACCGGGAAGTTGGAGCTTGCGTATCTCGCATGCATTACGTCTCACACCCCCTCGTGAGTCAAGTACCGCGAGCCGGAAGATGGCTTGTCTCTGTGAAAAACCTAGTTCCGTAGCCGCCCGGGGAGAACGCGTAACCGGTACTTGTCTTTGAGATTAGGTATTACTTGGTTTTTGGCCTGCGCTGCCTGGTTTTCGGTGTCCTCGCAGGTGGGTGGCCCTTTCCCGGCCTTTGCTCCTGGAAAACATCGCCGGGGCAGGCTGCGCCCCCGGGCTTGACTACTGACGGGCAACCCCCAACAATATTTTCTATAACGTTGTAAAAATCGAGCAGAACCCAGGAACGAGGACGTTTTCGTGGCAGCAACAGAACCGGCCGGCCCCACCGCGCCCAGCCAGGCAGGACCGGCCGCAGCAAAGATCACCATGGACCCCGCCTTTGTGGTGGGACCCGTCCGCCGCCGCACTTTTGGTGCCTTTGTGGAGCACCTGGGACGCTGCGTCTACACCGGCATCTTCGAGCCGGAGCACCGCACTGCGGACGAGGACGGGTTCCGCGGGGACGTGCTGGAGCTGACCCGGGAACTGGGGGTGTCCACGGTCCGCTATCCGGGCGGCAACTTTGTTTCCGGCTACCGCTGGGAGGACGGCGTTGGCCCCGCGGACAAGCGGCCGGTCCGCCTTGACCTCGCCTGGCACTCCACGGACCCCAACCTGGTGGGTGTGGACGAGTTCGCCAAATGGTCGGCCAAGGCCGGCGTCGAAACCATGATGGCGGTGAACCTCGGCACCCGCGGCACGCAGGAAGCGCTGGACCTGCTGGAGTACTGCAACATCGAGGGCGGCACGGCCTTTTCGGACCAGCGCAGGGCCAACGGTGCAGAAAACGGCTACGGCATCAAGATGTGGTGCCTCGGCAACGAGATGGACGGACCCTGGCAGATCGGGCACAAAAATGCCCAGGAGTACGGCCGGCTCGCTGCCGACACCGCGCGCGGCATGCGGATGATCGAGCCTGACCTGGAACTCGTGGCCTGCGGCAGCTCCGGCCCCACCATGAGCACCTTTGGCGAATGGGAGCGCGTTGTGCTCTCCGAGACCTACGAGCTGGTGGACCTGATCTCGGCCCACCAGTACTTCGAGGACTTTGGCGACCTGCAGGAGCACCTTTCCGCGGGCCACCGGATGGAAGCCTTCATCCACGACATTGTCAGCCACATCGACCACGTGAAGTCGGTGAAGAAGTCGGCCAGGCAGGTGAACATTTCGTTCGACGAGTGGAACGTGTGGCACATGAGCCGGGACGAGTCCCGGGCTCCGACGGGCAAGGACTGGCCGGTGGCCCCCGTCCTGCTCGAGGACACCTACACGGTGGCGGACGCCGTCGTCGTTGGCGACCTCCTGGTCACCCTGCTCAAGAACACCGACCGCGTCCACTCCGCCAGCCTCGCCCAGCTGGTCAACGTGATCGCCCCCATCATGACCGAGCCAGGCGGCCGCGCGTGGAAGCAGACCACCTTCCACCCGTTCGCGCTCACCTCCCGGCACGCCTCAGGGACAGTGCTGCAGCTCGCCGTCGAGTCCCCGCTGGTCAGCGGCGGCAAGACGACGGACTTTGCCGCGGTGTCTGCCGTCGCAACCTACGACGCCGGGAAGGGCGAGGCCGTGGTGTTTGCCGTCAACCGCTCCGCCACGGACGCGCTGGGACTGGATGCCGTGGTGTCCGGGCTGGGCAACGTGCGCGTTGTGGAGGCAGTCACGTACGCCAACAAGGACCCGTACTGGCAGGCTACCGCTGATGATTCGACGTCCGTCCTGCCTGCGGAGAACGTCTCCGTGAAGGCCGACGGCGGCCGGCTCACCGCTGAGCTGCCGGCCGTGTCCTGGTCCATGATCCGGCTGGCCGTGGGCGGCTGATCCGAGGGAAAACTCCGGGGGAGGGGGACGCCCGCCGGGCGTGGAAGCAGTGTTTCCGGCGCCCGGCTGACGCACCTGCCAACCTCTGGGAGGATGGACGGCATGGAACTGCACATCACGGGCGATCCCGCCGCGGACAAGTTGTTGAGCGAGGACGCCTTCGCACTGCTGACGGGCATGCTGCTGGACCAGCAGGTGACCATGGAATCTGCGTTCGCCGGGCCCGAGAAAATCAAGAGCAGGATCGGGTCCATGAAGCCGGAGGCCATCGCCTCCCAGGACCCGCAGGCCTTCGTCGAGATGTTCAAGGAACGGCCCGCCGTCCACCGTTTTCCGGGTTCGATGGCCGCACGCGTGCAGGCGCTCGCCGAAACCGTGCAGAACGAGTGGGAGGGCGATGCCACCGCAATCTGGACCAAGGGCGACCCCGACGGCCAGGAGGTGCTGCGCCGGCTGAAGGCCCTGCCCGGATTCGGCGAGCAGAAAGCCAAGATCTTCCTGGCACTCCTCGGCAAACAGCGGGGTCTCCAGGCGCCGGGCTGGCGCGAAGCGGCCGGACACTATGGCGAGGAAGGGGCCTACCTGTCGGTTGCCGACATCGTGGATCCGGAGTCGCTCACCAAAGTGCGGGCCAGCAAGCAGGCCGCCAAAGCCGCGGCGAAGGCAGCAAAAGCCAAGGACTGACGGGCTGCCCTGGCGCCCTTTGCACCAGGCCGGTTCCCCTACGGATGGCATGGTCTGCAACGATGTATGCCAGGAACAGCGGAACCACAAGAAGGAGCCATAATGGCGGTCACCATGAACGACGTAGCAAGGGCGGCGGGTGTCTCGCTGAAAACGGTGTCCAATGTCCTGAACGACTACGAGTTCATCCGTCCCGCCACCAAGCAGCGGGTCCAGGACGCCATCGCCGAACTGGGGTATGAAGCCAACCTGACGGCCCGCAGCCTCCGCTCCGGCAAGACACGCATGCTGGGCCTGGTCCTGTCCGACCTCTCCGCGCCCTACTACGCGGAACTGGCCTCCCGGCTGATGAAGGCCGCATCACAGCGGGGCTACCGGGTACTCGTGGAGCAGTCGGACGCCGTGGCGGAAGTGGAACTGAACGCCCTGCAGGGCCCGTTCCGGCAGCTGACCGACGGCCTGCTGTTCACACCGCTGATGATCGACGCCGATGCCATCGCAGCCCGCCTGGGCAAGAAACCCCTGGTGATGCTGGGCGAACACATCCTGGATCCCCGGTTCGACCTCGTCACCATGAAGAACGAGGAAGCCGCCGCTGCCCTGACCGCCCACCTCCTGGCGGCCGGCCGCCGCCGGATCGCTGTGGTCGGTGCCCGCCCGGAGGAGTCCACGGGGAGTCCCGGCCTGCGCCTCAACGGCTACCGGAAGGCGCTGGAGCAGGCCGGGGTCCCGTTCGATCCGGTACTGATCGCACCGTGCGAGTGGCGCCGGGACAACGGCGCGGCTGCCGTCGCCGGGCTTATGGAGAAGGGCGTGGAGTTTGACGCCGTGTTTGGCCTCAACGACGTTCTCGCGCTGGGAGCCTTGCATGAACTGCTGATCCGCGGCGTCCAGGTGCCGGACGACGTGGCCGTGGCAGGCTTTGACGACATCGACGAGGCCCGCTTTGCGTCGCCGTCCCTCACCACCGTCTCCCCGGGGATGGAGGAAATCGCCCAGCGCTCCATCGCCCTGCTGCTCGACCGGATCGAGGGGCAGGAGACGGCCGGCCAGGGTGTGCATGTGGAGGCGGGGTTCCAGCTGAAGGTCCGGGAATCCGCGCCCTAGGTTTCGCCCGGCCGGCCTCAGGGTACCTTTCCCGCAGAGCTCAACGAGGGAAAGGTGCCACATGATTGCACTTCTTGTCATCGACATGCAGAACGCGTACTTTGAGGCGCCGGAACTGGCGGCGCAACAGGAACAACTGGTCGCCTCCTGCAACAGGTTGCTCGAAGCGTTCAAGGCAAGCGGACACAAGGCGTTGATGGTGGGAACCGAGCACGAGCGGGACAAATCCACCTGGACCCTGAACATGCTTGACGATGATCAGGGCTTCATTTTCCGCGGCAGTGAGCAGACCCGCGCCGTGCCGGGCCTTGCCATCGACGGCCTGCCCCAGTTGAACAAGACGCGTGACAGCGCCTTCGTTGGCACCAACCTGCTGTCGCGGCTGCGCAACTGGGGCGCCAACGAGGTGGTGCTTGCCGGAGTCTCCACCCACAACTGCATCGCCCAGACCGGCGCCGATGCGTTCGCGCACAACATTCGGGTCACGTACGCCAAGGACGCGATGGCCTCGGAAGACAACCAGGACGCAAAGGACATGCTGCGCATCCTCTCCACCAGTTACCGCCAGCCGGTCCAGTCCACGGACGAGATCCTGGCCCGGCTCAGCCGCTGATCTCCCCACCTTTAAGGACGGACGACGGCGTGTCCCGGAGACCCGCCGTCGTCATCGCCTTTCCGGCGTTGGAACGTGGGGAGATTCAGCGCGTTGTGGGAGACCTGCGCTCGATACAGCGGGTGAGAGCCGCGCATAACAAACCTGAAACGTGGCGGAAACCTCCGCCCCCTACTGTGGGTCCCACGCCGTCCGCTGGCCGCCGAAGGGACCCTCATGCATCTGATGCCACGTGAGCAGGAAAAGCTCATGATCGTGGTGGCCGCCGACCTTGCCCGGCGGCGCCAGGCCCGCGGACTCAAGCTCAACTACCCCGAAGCCGTGGCCATCATCAGCTACGAGCTGATCGAGGGCGCACGGGACGGCCGCACAGTGGCTGACCTCATGAGCTACGGCACCACGCTGCTGCGCCGGGAAGACGTGATGGAAGGAGTGCCCGAGATGATCCACGACGTGCAGATTGAGGCAACCTTTCCGGACGGCACCAAGCTCGTCACCGTCCACGATCCCATTCGCTGAAGGGCAGGCCATGATTCCAGGAGAGTACGTCCTCAGGCCGGAGCCGGTGATGGCGAACGCCGGGCGGGAGGCGATCGACGCCGTCGTGGTTAACACCGGTGACAGGCCCGTGCAGGTGGGGTCGCACTTCCACTTCGCCGAAGCGAACGCGGCCCTGATGTTCGACCGTGACGCCGCCTACGGCCGGCGGCTGGACATTCCCGCCGGCACCGCGGCGCGGTTCGAGCCAGGGGACTCCCGGAACGTGCGGCTGATCGAACTGGCCGGCGCCCGCGAAGTGTACGGGCTGGGCAACGCCGTCAACGGTCCACTGACAGCGGTAACGGGGTCCGCAGGCGCACGGTCCGAAAAGAAGGAAGGCGGCAAGTGAGTTTCGAGATTCCCCGCCGGCAGTACGCCGACCTGTACGGCCCGACGGCGGGTGACGCCATCCGCCTGGCTGATACCGACTTGTTCCTCGAGATCGAGAATGACCTCACCGTCTATGGCGAGGAGGTGGTGTTCGGCGGCGGCAAAGTGATCCGGGACGGCATGGGCCAGAACGGCCAGGTGACACGGGACGGTGTTGGTTCCGGCAGCGTTGGTTCCGGCAGTGTTGGTTCCGGCGGCGGAGTGCCGGACACCGTCATCACCAACGCCGTAATCCTTGACTACACAGGCATCTACAAGGCCGATGTGGCCATCAGGGACGGACACATCTTCAAAATCGGCAAGGCCGGCAACCCGCAGATCACCGACGGCGTGGACATCGTGATCGGGGCGAGCACGGAAATCATCGCCGGCGAGCGCAAGATCCTCACCGCCGGCGGAGTGGACACCCACATCCACTTCATCTCCCCGGACCAGATCCCCGCGGCGCTGACCAGCGGCATCACCACCATGATCGGCGGCGGCACCGGCCCGGCCGAAGGCACCAAGGCCACCACGGTGACGCCCGGAAAGTGGCACATCCAGCGAATGCTGCAGGCTGCCGAGGGCTTCCCCATGAACATCGGGCTGTTCGGCAAGGGCCATGCGTCCGCCGTCGAACCCCTGGCTGAGCAGATCCGCGCCGGTGCCATCGGACTGAAGGTTCACGAGGACTGGGGGTCCACCACCTCGTCCATCGACACATCCCTGACCGTCGCCGACGAATACGACGTCCAGGTTGCCATCCACACAGACACCCTGAACGAGTGCGGCTTCGTGGAGGACACCATCCGCGCCATCAACGGCCGCGTTATTCACACTTTCCACACCGAGGGCGCCGGCGGCGGGCATGCCCCGGACATCATCAAGATCGCCGGGATGCCCAACGTCCTGCCCGCCTCCACCAACCCCACGCTGCCCTACACGCTCAACACCATCGAAGAGCACCTGGACATGTTGATGGTGTGCCACCACCTCAACCCCGACATCCCCGAAGACGTCGCGTTCGCTGACTCGCGCATCCGGGCGGAAACGATCGCAGCCGAGGACGTGCTGCAGGACCTCGGCATCTTCGCCATCACCTCCTCCGACTCCCAGGCGATGGGCCGGGTGGGCGAGGTAATCACCCGTACCTGGCAGGTGGCGGACAAGATGAAGAAGCAGCGCGGCGTGCTAATGGACCCACGGGGGGACGCCGCTGCCGGTGCCCACGGCTCCTCGTCGGGTTTGGGTCCGGGCAGCGACAACTTCCGCCTCAAGCGCTACGTGGCCAAATACACCATCAACCCCGCGATCGCACAGGGGATTGCGGACTCGGTGGGCTCCGTGGAGGTGGGCAAGTTCGCAGACCTCGTGTTGTGGGACCCGGCCTTCTTCGGCGTCAAGCCGGAGCTGGTGCTTAAGGGCGGCCAAATCGCCTATGCATTGATGGGGGATGCCAACGCCTCCATTCCCACCCCGCAGCCGCGCACCATGCGCCCAATGTTCGCCACGTTCGGGAAGGCCCTTCAGCAGTCCTCCATCACGTTCCTGTCCCAGGCAGCGATCGACGCCGGTGTCCCCCACGAACTGGGCCTGGAGAAGATCATCCGGCCCGTCTCTGGAATCCGGACCCTGACCAAGGCAGACCTGAAATACAACGACGCCACCCCGGACATCCAGGTGGACCCCGAAACGTACCAAGTAAAGGTCGACGGCGAAGACGTCACCTGCGAGCCGTCCGACGTCCTGCCCATGGCCCAGCGCTACTTCCTCTTCTAACTTCCACTGGAGCCCGACGTGATCATCGAAAAAGTCCTCGGCAACCTGCACGAACTGCCGGATCCGCACGCCTACGCCAACCTGCACCAGGAGAAAGTGGTGCTGCCCAGCGCCCAACTGGTCAAACGCATCCAGCGCGCCACCACCGACCACGGCAAGGAGATCGGCATCCGGCTGCCGTCCGGGTCGGGCGACTTGCGCGACGGCGACATCCTGCACCTGGCCGCCTCCAACATGATCGTTGTATCCGTGCTCCCCACCGACGTCCTGGTAATCGCGCCCCGGACCGTCCACGAGATGGGCGTCGTGGCCCATTCCCTGGGCAACCGGCACCTGCCGGCACAGTTCTTCGACCCTGCTTCGGAGTATGGGGCCGACGTCATGGTGTGCGCCTACGACCACACCGTCGAGGACTACCTCGTCCATATGGGTGTGCCTTACTCCCGCCAGGAACGCGTTATGCCTGCGCCTTTCCGCCATGCTGAGCACTCGCACTGACTCTCCCGCGCTGCGCGCTTCAATTGGTGCGCGGGCTTGGGACGCCGCGAGGGATATGGGGCCGTGCCCGCTCCGCGGTGCCCGCCACGCCGCGGCCCCATATCCCTCGCGTCGCTTGCTCTTCTCACCTTTGGTGCGCCTGCAGTGAGCAGTTATCAGCTTGCTCTGCAGCAATTGGTGGACTCCGCTTTGCCTACTGGGGCGTTTGCGCACTCTCTTGGCTTTGAGACGTACATCGACCGGGGGCTCGTTCTTGATGAGGGGTCTTTTGGGGTTTGGCTCTCTGCTTTTGTTTCGCAGTCGCTTTCTTACTCCGATGGGTTGGCCATTCGGCTCTTTTATGAGGGGGTTGGTCTTGGGGAGCTCGATGCTCTTTTGTCTGCTTCGCTGCTGCCTCGGGAGGTTCGGGAGGCCAGCGTTAAGATGGGGCTGCGGTTGCTGGAGATTGGGGGCGAGGTCTTTCCCTCGGTTGAGCTGGGACTGTACCGGGACCTGGTGAGTGGCGGCCTCGCCGGCGGGCATCAGCCGCTCGCTTTCGCCGTCGTCGCCCGCTCACTGAACGTGCCGCTGCCGGCGGCGCTCGCCGCCTACCTTTTCGCCGCGGCCACGTCCCTGACGCAGAACGCGGTCCGCGCCATCCCGCTGGGCCAGAACGCGGGCCAGCGGCTGCTCCGGCAAGCGGCCGACGAGGTTGCTGCCGCCGTCGAACGGGTCTCCCACCTGACGCTGGACGACTTCGGGGCCGTCACTCCCGGACTGGAAATTTCACAAATGCGGCACGAGCACCAACGTGCCCGGATGTTCATGAGCTAGCTGCGCTTTTTACCCAGGAGGACAGAATGACTGAACCCATCAAAATCGGCATCGGCGGACCGGTCGGCGCCGGCAAAACCCAGCTGGTGGAGCGGCTCACCCGGCACATGAGCGGCGAAATCTCCATGGCTGCCATCACCAACGACATCTACACCATCGAGGACGCCAAAATCCTGGCCGCCAACGGCATCCTCCCCGTGGACCGGATCATCGGCGTCGAAACCGGCGGCTGCCCGCACACCGCCATCCGCGAAGACACCTCCATGAACACCGCCGCCATCGAGGAACTCAAAGCCCGGCACCCGGACCTGCAGGTCATCTTCGTCGAATCCGGCGGCGACAACCTCTCCGCCACCTTTAGCCCCGAACTCGTAGACTTCTCCATCTACATCATCGACGTAGCCCAAGGCGAGAAAATCCCCCGCAAAGCAGGCCAGGGCATGATCAAGTCCGACCTCTTCATCATCAACAAAACCGACCTCGCCCCCCACGTTGGAGCGGATCTCGCCGTGATGGAACGGGATTCCAAGGAGTTCCGCGGTGCAAAGCCCTTCTGCTTCACGAACCTTAAAACCGACGAAGGGCTCGAAGCCGTCATCGATTGGATCCGTCACGACGTTCTGATGCTTGACCTGGCTCGATGACGACGGTTTCCCAAATGGCGCCGGAAGGTGAGGCGACCACAGAGGCGGCGAGGCCGGATTTGGGGGCCGCGGCGTGGTGGGCACCGCGAAGCGGGCACGGCCCCAAATCCGGCGAAGCCGCCGGACCCAGCCCGGACACCCGGCGCGAGATGGGCAGGCTGGAGCTTCGGGTCGCCGTGCGTGGGGAGCGTTCCATTGCGTCCCGGCAGTTTCACGAGGGTGCTCTTCGAGTTTTGCGGCCGCACTATCTTGATGACTCCGGTCAGGTTTGCTACGTCGTTGTTAATCCTGGCGGGGCTTATCTTGGGGCGGATCTCTTTGTGCTGGACGTGGAAGTTGGGGACGGCGCTGATCTGTTGTTGACCACGCAGTCGGCTACGAAGGTGTACCGGACTCCCGGGTCTTTTGCTGAGCAGCGGATGGCTGTTCGGCTGGGGGAAGGGGCCCGGCTGGAGCTGATGCCTGACCAGCTCATCGCCTACCGGGAGGCCAGCTACCGGCAACGGACGCACGTGACTCTCCGGCCGTCGTCCTCGCTGGTCATGGCGGAAGTGGTGACCCCTGGCTGGTCGCCGGACGGGGCCGCCTTCCGATACGAGGAAATCCGGCTGCGCAACGAGATTCGGGTGGAAACCGGCGGCGACGGCGGGACGTCCGAACTCCTGGCGCTGGACAACCTGCTCATCCGGCCGCCGTCGGGGGATGTTACCGGGATGGGGTTCATGGAGGGCTTCAGCCACCTAGGCTCGCTGATCGTGGTGGACGCCCGGGTGGACCAGGCGCTCGCCGCCGAGCTGCACAGCATCACGTCGGCGCGCGATGCCACGACCGGAATCTCGCTGACCCACAGCATCGCAGGGACCACCGGGCTGGTCCTGCGCTCACTGTCGAACAGCACTGGTGAAGTAAACCTCCTCCTTGGTGCCTGCACCTCCCTCCTCCGGGAGCGGTGGCATGGGCAGGAACCACTGAACCTACGGAAGCACTGATGACAGCCGTTACCAACCTCACCGCCCTGTACCGCGGGCGGGATGCCTTGCCGCTGCGGACCCGCCTGCTGTGGATGTTCGGTGCGGTGGCCGCCCTGCACGCCGCCGCCGTCGTACTGCTGCTCGCCGGCGGAGCAGGCAACGCAGGGGGAGCCGGTGCCCAGGCCCTCACCGGGGGCCTGGTCCTGACGGCCTATCTCGCGGGCGTGAAGCACAGCTACGACTGGGACCACCTGGCGGCCATCGACAACTCCACCCGCAAGTTCGTGGCGGGCCGCCAGGATCCGGTCAGCGTCGGGTTCGCCTTCAGCCTCGGACACAGCTCCGTGGTGACCCTGGCCGGTGTGCTGGTTATTGCCGGCGCCACCGCCATTGGCGGATTCATGCAGGACGGATCGGCCGGCAACCTGGTGCTCGGACTGATCGGCGGCGGCGTTTCCGGCCTTTTCCTGCTGGCCATGGGCCTCTTCAACGGGTCGGCCTTCGCACGCTCTGCGCAGGCCTACCGCAGGGCCCGGTCCGGCGCGGCGATTGATCCCCAGGATCTCCAACCCACGGGACTGGTGGCGCGGCTGCTGGCCCGGCCACTGGCCAGGGTCCGGCGGCCCCGGAACATCTACGTCATTGGCTTCCTGTTCGGGCTGGGCTTTGACACCGCCACCACCATCGGGCTGCTGATGATGACGACGGCGGCGTCGCTGGCCGGGGTGCCGCCCATCGCCCTGCTGGCGCTGCCGCTGGCGTTCACCGCTGCCATGACCCTGTGCGACTCCCTGAACGGGATGGCCATGATGCGGATGTACCGCTCGGCGCTTGATGACCCGCAGCGGAAACTGGGCTTCAACGCCCTGGTGACCGGTATCTCGGCGGCCTCCGCGCTGTTCATCGCGGTGATCACGCTGGGCGGCTTCGTCAACGCCGCCTTCGCGCTGGATGACCCCCTGACCGTGTGGCTGGGATCGGTAGACCTGGGCGACGCCGGCCTGCTCCTGGTGGCGCTGCTGCTGGCGGTCTGGGGTGTGGCTGCCTTGAAAGTGCGGGTGGACGGCCCGCGGCACTAAGAAAGGCGGCGCAGGGGCCGCCTTATGGGCATTCAGCGCGCGCGGTGCTGGGCAGGATCGGGTCAGCCAGGCACCACAGCGGCCGGGCGGCTCAGGCCGCCATCCGGCCCCTGCCCTTCCGGTGCCCGCGGTTCTTCGCCTGGTCCGGAACACCTGCCCTCGAGCCCAACAGCACCTGCCCGCCGTCGGGAACCCTGCTGTCCGCGTGCAGGTGCACCCCGTGCTCGATGAGGACGCTGGAGCCAATGCGTGAATGGCTGCCGATGTGCACCCGGTTTCCGATCACAGCGCCCCGGCCTATCCGCACACCGTCGCCGATGACGGCCCGGTCACCGATGGTGGCATCGCGATCGATCCAGCTGCCGTGGCCGATCCTGCAACCCGAGCCGATCCGGGCGCCGTACTCCACGTAGGTCATCGGGCCGATGCGTGAGCTTTCGGCCGCTGTGGCACCGGGAGCGACGAGGCCGCCGCCATTGGCGTGGCGGGCGTAGCGGGTGACCTTCCCGGCGTCGTCTTCAACTGATACAAACTTCGCGTTCATTCAATCCCTCGTTAACGGTGGCAGCCTTTTCAGCCGCACATTCAGTTAACGGTTCGGAACTCAAAGGGATTCCCGGGAACCGGGACGAGAACGGCAGGCAGCCTGTGAAGCCTGCGCCCTTAGGCCACGAGGTTGGCTGCGGCGGTGTCCATGTGTGCGCGGATGGTCTTCCGGGCGAGTGATGCGTCGCCTGTTTCAATGGCCGCCACGATGTCACGATGCCGGTCAACGCTCATATTCTTGACGCCCTTTTCCAGGCCGCCGAACATGATGGACATCCGGATTGACCCTTCGAGGGACTCCCAGGAGTGGAGCAGGGTTTCATTGCCGGTCAAGCGGCAAAGAGTGCGGTGGAATTCCATGTCGGATTCAATCCGCTCTTCCAGGGACAAATCCTGGGCTGCTTCCATGACATCAATGGTCTGACGCAGCGACTGGATAGCGTGGGCTCGGTCCGGGAGTTCGCAGAGGGTGCGCGCAGCCAAGGATTCGAGGGCTGCACGTACAGCGAAGATGTCCCGGATTTCCTTTTCGTCCAGGTGCCGGACTGACAGCCTGCCGCGGGGGCCTGCGGACAACAGCCCCTCCTGTTCAAGCTGGCGCAGAGCCTCGCGGAGCGTTCCCCGGCTGATCTGCAGCATCTCGGAAAGTTCTGTCTCCACCAGATGCCGCCCGGGTGCGAGTTCACCGCTGGTGATGGCGGTCCTCAGCGCTGAGAGCGCCTGCTCACGCAGGCTCTTCTTTTGCAGTCCCAGCAACGGGGCTGTCAGTCCGGCCATGGCGTCTGTCCTCGATGTTGTAAGTCGACTGTTTACAGTCGGTCGTAATTTCGATAATACGGCAGAAAGCACGGCACCGGGCAGGACCGGTACCGTGCTTTCCGCATTCGCCGGAGCCGCGCTAGCCGAGCTCCGCGAGCACCTTTGCCACGATGCGGTCCACCGCAAGGCCGTAGCGGTCGTGGAGGGTGGGCAGTGCCCCGGCATCCAGGAACTGGTCCGGCAGTGCCACCGGGACCACGCGCTTGCCAACACCGGCGGTGACGACGGCGGACGCCACCGTTTCGAACAGGCCGCCCACCACGGAGTGGTTCTCCAGCGTCACGGCCAGGCGGTCGGTGTTGATCTCGGCGAGGACGGTTTCGGCGTCGAAAGGTTTGATGGTGGGGGTGTGGACGACGGCGACGTCCACGTTGTGTGCGGCGAGGGCCTTGGCTGCCTGGAGGGCGCGCATGGTCATCAGGCCGGAGGAGATAAACACGACGTCGTTGCCGCCGCGCAGGACCTTGGCCTTGCCGAGTTCGAAGGTGTAGCCGTACTCGTCCAGGACTGTGGGGACGTTGCCGCGCAGCAGGCGCAGGTAGGTTGGCCCGTCACTTGCTGCCAGCTGCGGGACTGCCTGCTCGATGTCGATCGAGTCGCAGGGGTCCACGATGGTCAGGTTGGGCATGCCGCGGAAAATCGCCATGTCCTCGGTGGCCTGATGGCTGGGGCCATAGCCGGTGGTCAGGCCGGGCAGGCCGCCCACGATGTTCACGTTCAGGTTGGGCTCAGCGGCGTCGAGGCAGAGGAAGTCGTAGGCGCGGCGGGCGGCGAACACGGAGTAGGTGGATGCGAATGGCACCAGTCCGGTTTCGGCCAGGCCGGCTGCTGCGCCGAAGAGCAGCTGCTCGGCCATCCCCATCTGGAAGAACCGTTCCGGGAAGGCCTTGGCGAAGATGTGCATGTCTGTGTACTTGCCCAGGTCCGCGGTGAGGCCAACAATTTTGCCGTTCTCCTGCGCGGCCTTCACCAGCGCGTGCCCGAAGGGTGCCGAGGAGGTCTTCTGGCCCGCATCGGCGAAAGACGCGATCATGGCCGAGGTCTTCAGCTTGGGCTTTGCGGCTGTTGTTGTATCGGGGGCCTCGGTTGTGGTGCTCATGCTGAAGCCTTTCCTTCGTAACCGGCGGTGAGCTGCTCGCGGCAGGACTGCCATTCGTGTTCTTCGATGCGCATGAAGTGCGCCTTTTCGCGGTTCTCCAGCAGGGGTACGCCCCGGCCTACCTTGGTGTCGCAGAGGATGACGGAGGGGCGTCCGACGGCAGCGGCCTGGGCCGCTGCGTTGTCGAACGCTTCCAGCAGGGCGGCGACGTCGTTCCCGTCCACCCGCTGCGTGTACCAGCCGAAGGATTCCCACTTTTCCGTGACCGGCTCGGTGCGCAGCACGGTGTCGGTCTTGCCGTCGGCCTGCAGGGCGTTGATGTCCACCATCGCGGTCAGGTTGCCCAGCTGGTGATGGTGGGCGCCCATAGCCGCCTCCCACGTAGAGCCTTCGTCCAGCTCGCCGTCGGAGAGGAAGTTGAACACCCTCGATGCCGAGCCCTGGTAGCGCAGTCCCAGCGCCATGCCCACCGCGATGGTCAGGCCGTGGCCCAGGGAGCCGCCGGAGATTTCCATGCCGGGTGTGTAGGTGGACATCCCGGACATCGGCAGCCGCGAATCATCCGAGCCGTAGGTTTCCAGTTCTTCCACCGGGACAATCCCGGCTTCGGCGAGGGCGGCGTAGTGGCCAATGGCGTAGTGGCCGGTGGAGAGCAGGAACCTGTCCCTTGCCTCCCAGTGCGGATCCTCGGCCTTGAAGCGCAGCTGGTCGCCGTACACCGTGGCCAGCATGTCCGCAGCGACCAGTGCCTGGCCCACGTAGCCCTGGCCCTGGACCTCGCCCATGTTCAGGGCGTGGTGCCGGATCCGGTAGGCGGCCGCGCTGATTCCCGCAATGCGGTCCCTTGCAGCGTCGGTGGCCACCTGCCTTTCGGCGGCCGGGGACTGGACAGTATCTGTTGCCATTGCTTGCTCCGTGGTTGTTTCGTGCGTGGTGGTCATTAGACGCTCACTGTGTTGGGGGTGCTTTTGGTGGCCTCGTCAGCCAGCTCGCGCTCCCGCTTGCCCCAGGTTTCCCGGGTGACGATTGCTGCCCAGAGGCCGATGGCTGCGTAGAAGCTGAAGAGGAGGGCCGGGCCCATCCAGCCCAGGGCCACGAACAGCAGGGTGGTGACGAAGGGGGTGAATCCGGAGACCATCGCGGAGATCTGGTAGGCCAGGGAGGCGCCGGAGGAGCGGGTCTTTGCCTGGAACAGCTCCGGGAACCAGGGGCCCTGCGCACCGGCCAGCGAGTTCTGGCAGACAGCGTAGGAGATGACGATGGTGGCAATGACGAAGATGAACAGTCCGGTATTCACCAGCAGGAACATGGGAATGCCGAACAGTGCGGCGAAGGCGCAGGACCAGACGTAGAGGGGCCGGCGGCCGATGCGGTCGGTGAGGCGGGCCCAGGCCATGGTGGCGAAGATGCCAATGAACGAGGCGATGCAGAGGGCCACCAGCGTTTCGGTCTTGTCCGCCAGCTGCTGCGTGTGGAGGTAGGAAATCATGTAGGTGACGGACACGGCGTAGCCGGCCGTCTCGGCGACGCGCAGGCCGATGCCCCGGACGATGCTGCGCCAGTCCGTCTTGATTACCTCGATGATGGGGTTCTTGACGATGGAGCCGCTGTCCTTGACTTCGTCGAAGACCGGGGACTCGGGCACCTTGGAGCGGATGATCAGCCCGACCGCGACGAGCACGATGCTGGCGAGGAAGGGAACGCGCCAGGCGAGCTCACCGCCGAGGTTGACGCTCACCAGGAAGACGAGGTTGGCCAGGAGGAGGCCCACCGGGAATCCGGCCTGCACGATGCCGGTGTATTTGCCCTTGGACTTCCATGGCGCGTGCTCGTAACTCATCAGGATGGCGCCGCCCCACTCAGCACCGAAGGCCAGGCCCTGGACCACCCGGACGAAGACCAGCAGTGCGGGTGCAAGCAGGCCCACCTGCTCGTACGTGGGCAAGAGGCCGATGAGGAACGTGGCCACGCCCATGAGGATCAGGGAGGCGACCAGGACGGGTTTCCGGCCCACCTTGTCGCCGAGGTGTCCGCCGATGATGCCGCCCAGGGGGCGGGCAGCGAAGCCGACGCCGAGGGTGGCAAAGGCTGCCAGCGTTCCGGTGACGGGGTCGCCGGTGGGGAAGAACGCCGTCCCGAAGTACAGGGCTGCGGCGGTGCCGAAGCCGATGAAGTCGTACGTCTCAATAACGGCACCGACACCGGAGCCGACAGCGACACGCTTGGCGTCTTTGGTGCCGTGGACGTGGCCCCGCATTTTGAGAGCTTCGTTGCTCATGGTGGTTCCCTTTCGATTCGCGGCCGAAGTAAGGATCCGCCGCTGTCGACTGTTAACAAATGATATAGCAAGTGTGACGGAGATCATTAGCACTGTCAACAGTCAACTTTAAAGGTTGACTGTTAACAGTAAGAGCTAATACTGTGGTCCCAGTCACTTTGACCTGAGTCTCACCGACGCACTCACTCATTGATCCAAGGGAGCATCATGACCACCATCCAGCGCACTGCCGTCCTCACCGGAGCAACTTCCGACCGGGGCATCGGCATCACCACCGCCCGCCGCTACGCACGCGAAGGCTGGGGCATCGTCGTTTTGGACCTCGACGGCGAGAAGTCCGCCAAGGTCGCCACCGAGATCGGCAACGAGTTCAACGTCCCCGCCTTCGGTCACGAGGTGGACGTTGCCAACGAAGCGTCTGTTGCCGCTGCCCAGGCAGCCGTCGCGGCCGAGGTGGCCGCCGGCACTTTGCCGCCCGTGGGTGCCCTCGCCAACATCGCCGGTATCACTTCCCCGGTCCCGTTCCTCGAAACCACCCTGGAGCTGTGGCACAAGGTGATGGACGTCAACGCAACAGGCACCTACCTGGTGACGAAGGCGTTCCTGCCGGACATGATCGACAACGGCTGGGGCCGGATCGTCAACATGTCCTCCGTCTCGGCCCAGCGCGGCGGTGGCGTGTTCGGGAAAGTCCCGTACTCCGCAGCAAAGGCGGCCATCCTGGGGTTCACCAAGGCCCTCGCCCGCGAACTGGGGACCACCGGCGTGACGGTCAACGCAATCACCCCGGGTGCCGTGGACACCAACATCCGCGTAGGAAGCACCGAAGAGCAGGAAGCCGCGATCAACGCCGGAATTCCGCTGGGCCGCAACGCCACCACGGAAGAAGTGGCGGCCGTCATCACCTTCCTGTCCTCGGAGGACTCGGCCTACCTCACCGGCACAACCATCGACATCAACGGCGGAAGCCACCTCCACTAAACGCAGCAGCGGCAAAGCCTGGTTGGAGAACGGGCGGATTGGGGCAACGCGATGAAGCCGTATCGCTACCATGACTGGAGCCGGCTGATCGGAACACCGGTGGAGGTCCGCAAGGATTTCGAGATCGTGCGCGCCGGCGTTGTGGACGATGCCATGGCGGATTCGTCCGCCTTGTGGCTGGCTGCCGACGCAGGAGGAGGCAGGGCCCTTTATGCTGCCGCAGAGGGTTACGAGGTGTGGATCCGGCCCATGGAGCTTGGCGGGAAGCTCTGTTTCAAAATGGCGGCCGCGCAACTCTCAGGGCCGCGGCAAGGAAGCAGGTCCTGGTAGACAGGCTTGTGAAGGGGTGGGCTTCCCGCCACACGGTTCCTACACTGGGGTGATGATCACAGTCACCGGAAGTGTGGAAACCAGGTTGCCCGCCGAGCAGGCCTTTGCCTACATGCGGGAGTTCGAAAACACGAGCGAGTGGGACCCCAGCACCCCGGTGATGGACAAGCTGACCCCAGGGCCCGTGGCTCTGGGGCACAGGTACCACGCCGAATCGGAGTTCCGGGGCAAACGCCAGACCCTTGAATACGAGGTCATCGAGCTGACGGAGAACCACATCAAGCTCCGCGGCGAGAACAAAACGGTCACGGCTTTCGACTCGATCGATGTGAGCTCCAATGGTGCGGGTTCGGTGGTCAAGTACACCGCGGAGTTCAGCATCAAGGGCCCGGCCAAGATCATCCAGCCGCTGCTGAAACCGGCCTTCATGTCGCTGCGAGACCCCGCGCTGAACGGGATCAGGGACACGCTCAACTCCCGCGCCGGAGCATAACCAACACGCCCCGGAGCATAACCCAGGGGTGCCCCTGCGATGAACGGGGCCTGTCAGTCGCCGGAGGGGAGCACTACAGTCCCGTAAGGCGGGTGCATGCCTCCCACAAACGCCGGCGGGCTTCGGGATCCGAGCCCATGCCCGGCGTCGGAAGCTCCTTCCGCTTCGCCCAAAGCTTCCCGGAAACCTCCGCTGATTCCGGTGCGGTGGCAAGCCAGACCGCCGTGTCTGCCGCCTTGTCGGCCGGGGCGCCGAAGGTGTTGGTGACCCAACGGAACGGGCCCCCGACGTCCTGCAGCAGTGCCGTGTCCTTGACGAGGCCGGGATGCACGGCATTTGCCACCACGCCCGTGCCGCGCAGGCGCTCGCCGAACTCCTGCGTTAGGAGGACGCGGGCAAGCATTGTGGGCGGCGGGAGCGGAGGTAGCTGTACTTGCCCTTCGCTGTCTGAAGATCATCGAAGTTAAGCGTGGTGTTGCCATACCTCGAAGCAACGTTCACGATTCGTGCCGGCGAGGCAGCCGGACCAGGCGCGCCTATGGTTCCGGTGTTTGCCTTCCCTGCATGCGCGGCACGCTTGAGTGCGTCCAGCAGCAAGTTAGTCAGCAGGAAGTAGGCCACCACATTCGTGGCGAAGGTCAGTTCCAGCCCGTCCGGAGTAACGTGGCGTTCCTTGCGGAAGACCCCTGCGGCGTTAACAAGCACATCCAGCCTGTCGTGGCGGGACAGGACCTCGGACGCCGCACGCCGGATGGAGGACTGGGACGATAGGTCGCACTCCAGCGGTTCGAGCCTGGCATCCGGAACGAGCGCTCTGATGTCCGCCATCGCTGACTCCGCCCGGGCAGTTGAGCGTCCGACGACGACGACGGCGGCTCCCTCGCGTGCCAGGCCGGTAGCTATGGCTTTACCCAGCCCGCCCGTCGCGCCAGTTACCAGCGCCAGGCGCCCATCCATTGATCCCACCGCCGCCTCCTTAGCACCCGGCCTTCCGCCCTCAGGCATAGCTCCTTCGACAGGAGCCCAAGAGCCCCAGACCTCAGAACCAAGACCCCAAGCGCCTTCAGGTTACGCCGTCGCCGGGACCCTTCCTACTGGCATCCGAACAATATCGAAGGAGGTTGCCGAAGTAGGTATACTGGTCTACCTACCTAGAAACAAGGAGTGCCAGTGACCCCGTCTGATGTGTCTGTGCCGCCAAGGAAGTCTGCGCGCGAACTCTTGCTGACGGCAGCGGCAAGGCTCTTCTACGCCCAAGGGGTCGGAGCCACGGGCATTGATGCCATCACTGCCGCGGCGGGGGTGGCAAAAAAGAGTCTGTACAACAACTTTGCGTCCAAAGCGGACCTGGTGGGCGCATACCTGGATGACCGGCACGAGGAATGGCTTGGCCTCTACCGGAAGCGCGCGGACCTCGCGGGAGGGCCGAGGGAGCGCGTGCTGGCCATCTTTGACGCCTACGTCGATCATGCCCGCTTTGCATACGAACATGGATTCCGGGGGTGCGGACTGCTCAACGCAGCCGCGGAACTGCCGGCAGGCAGCCCAGGGCGGCTCGCGGTGCGGCGGCACAAGGAAGAAGTTGAGGCCCTCCTCGCCGCGCATCTGGCGGAGCTGCTCCCGGGCCAGGAAGAACCCCGTAGGAGGCTGGCCAGCCATCTGGCCTTCCTGCTGGAAGGTGCCATGGTCCGTGCAGGACTCGAGGGTGGGGACGCCCGACTCCTTGAAGGCCGAGCCATTGCCGCGCAGATGTTGGACGAGCTGTGACTGTTTCAGCCGGCCTCGCGTCCGGTCCGTTCCGGGGCGCTGTTTTTGTGCTCGCCGCGTCGGTGCTGTGGGGCACCACAGGAACTGCAGCCACCTTTGCCCCGGCCGTCAGCCCATTGGCCATCGGTGCGGTTGCGATGGGAGTGGGCGGGTTGCTGCAGGCCCTGTACGCGGCCCATCCCATCAGCGCGCAGTGGCGACTCCTAGTGAAGCGATGGTCGCTGGTGGCCCTTGGGGCGTTGGCGGTTGCGTTATATCCCCTGGCCTTTTACACCTCAATGCATCTTGCTGGCGTGGCCGTGGGAACGGTGGTGTCCATCGGTTCCGCCCCCGTGGCAGCGGCGGTCATCGAGCGGCTTGTTGACCAGAAGCCGCTCACCCGCCGGTGGATGGCCGGGGCACTGATCGCCGTCGGCGGCGCCGTGCTGTTGTCATTTGCCGGGCACCGGCCCGACGGCGGCGGCGCAGGCCCCGCGGCAGAGTCCTGGGCCAGCGCGTCCTGGGCCAGCGCGGCGGGAATAGCCCTGGGCCTGGTCGCAGGGACGACCTACGCGCTGTACTCGTGGACGGCCCATCGCATCATCGGCGGTGGCGTGTCCTCCCGGGCCGCTATGGGGACAGTGTTTGGGGTGGGCGGTGTCCTGCTGATGCCTGTCCTCTTTTTGACCGGCCGCCCGCTCCTTGAGACCTGGACGAACTTCACCGTCGGGGCGTACATGGCGCTCGTGCCGATGTTCGCCGGGTACGTCCTGTTCGGGTGGGGCCTGGCGCGGGTGCGCGCCAGCACCGCGACAGGTCTTTCCTTGGTGGAAACTGTGGTGGCAGCGGCATTGGCTGTCCTAGTAGTGGGGGAACGGCTGCCGGCAGCGGGCTGGATCGGAGCCGCCACCGTCCTGGCGGGACTGTTCTTCCTGGTCCCGCGTGCCTCACCACAGGGTCAACAGAAGCTGAATCGCTTAGGCCTACGTGGGCTGCCCGCGACGGCGGCGGCGCCCGAGCGGATGCTTGTTCAGCGCGAGGTAAGCCACCGAAACCATCAGGAACAGCCCCGAGGCAGCTACACCGATGACCTGGCCGCTGAGACCGGCGATGAAGAGCACAAGGCCGAGCAGGCCCGCAACTGAACCGTAGTAGAAGCCTGCACTGAACCGGCGGGAGGGGTAGCCGGACAGCAGTTCCATGGCGAGGTGGGGATCGTCGGCGATCAGCCCGAGCTCCAGCTCCTTAAGGAGCCTCCGCTCCTCTTCGGACATTGGCATTGGACGCCCTTGAAATCTAAGTCGGGAGTATCGATATCGACCGTAGGATTCTTGTCCTGTTGAGTCAAGGGTACGGGTTGCCCGGTTGTGGCGGCTTATCCCATGACGTCATATCTCAGTGAATTTCCCAGCACCCTGACCCCCTGAGTCGGGACATGCGTGGTGGGCCGGGAGCGGGCCATCAGATGCTCCACGGGAAGTCCGGCCAGGAGGACGCAGTGGTCGGCGATGAGCCTTCGGTGGCATCTCCACCAGAGGGTTTCGCTGCACATAATGGCAGTGGGTTGATCCTGTGCGTCTTCCACCAGTCGTTCCGCGGCGGCGCCCAACTCCCGGGTGCGCATGTAGGCGGCGTAGGCCCGGAAAGAATCGTTGCGGAGGGCCGTGTCCGGTGATTCGGGCGGAAGCTTGCGGAAACCACCCAGTCGCTGCTCCCACCGGTAGCTGATGCCGGCTTCCGGCAGCCAAGCGGCCATGCTGTCCTTGCCAAAGTGGGGATGCTTGCGGCTGCCGGGCCCAATGCGGACGTCCACGAGGGATGTCATGCCGGCGCTTTTCAGCAGCTCCTCGAAGTCAGCCGGGGAGGCTGTCCCGTGCCCCACCGTAAAAAGAACGCCCACGGCAGCCATGATAGGCACGCGGGCATCTCTTCAGCAGGAGCATCCGCAGCAAGGAGCCGCAGCCGGGGCTCCCGCAGCAGGAGGCAGGACGACGGCGGGACTGGCCTAACGCCGTCGGAGTTCCGCGAACTCAAGCGACGGAACGATGGCGCCGGCGTCCCGCTCCACGAAGTTGGTGCCCGGCGGTACAACGTCATCGATCGCATCCAGAACCGACTCGCCCAGCCTGACTTCGGACGCCCGCAGGTACGCCGCAAGGTGATCTTCGCTGCGCGGCCCGATAATCACGCTGCTGATGGCCGGATGTGCCAGGGCGAAGCCGACCGCGAGGTCCACCAGCGAGAGCTCCAGCTTGTCCGCCAGCCGCGCCAGGGCATCCGCCGCGTGCAGCTTGCGCTCGCTGGAGGGCCCGGAGATGTCGTAGCGGCCGGGAAGTGAGTGCACGCGGGTGGGCGGCTTTCCGGATTCCAGGACAAAGCTGCCCGATAACCAGCCGCCTGCCAACGGGCCGTACGCCAGTACGCCGAGGCCGTACTGCTGGGCGATCGGGAACACGTCCCGTTCGTTGGCGCGCACCAGCATGGAGTACGGCACCTGGTTCCCGAGCGGCGGGATCAGATGGTTGGTGGTGGCGAGCCACTGCGCCTCCACCAGCTGCGCCGGCGTGAACACCGAGGTCCCGTAGTAGAGGATCTTTCCCTGCCGGATCAGGTCATTGAGGGTGGTGATGGTTTCCAGGACATCGGTGTTGTAGTCCGGCCGGTGCGCCTGGTACAGGTCAATCCGGTCGGTCTGCAGGCGGCGCAGGCTGCCCTCGACGGCCTGGGTGATCCAGCGCCGGGAATTGCCGGCATGGGCAGGATTAGGGCTCATCTGGCCGTGGAACTTGGTGGCGAGGAAGACGTCGTCGCGGCGGCCCCGCAGGGCACGCCCCACCACTTGCTCCGATTCGCCCTGCGAGTACACATCTGCCGTGTCTATCGCGGTGATGCCGGAGTCCAGCGCGGACTGAATGATGCGGATGCTCTCCTCTGCTCCGGTGGGCGCGCCGGGAGCTCCACCGGCCCCCTCGCCGAAGTTCATGGTGCCCAGGGTCAGCGGGCTGATTGGCGTGCCTGATCGCCCGAACACCCGCAGTTCGCTAGGGCTCATCTCCGGTCTCCTCTGGTCATTGCCGGCACGATGCGTGCCCTTGATCGTCACGAGGCTACACAGATCGGCCTTCGCGGCGGCGGGTCCGCGCCTCAGGGCTTCTCTTTTCGACTCGCGGAGTAACGTCAGGAGGCGGGTATGACATTTTATGGAGCACGCGGGCGGCACAGGCGTGGGGAGATGCCTTGACCATCCCGCGGCGGACATTTTGACCCGGGCGGGATCGGTGCGGTCAGCACCCACTTCCAGTCCTGGGCCACTCTCACGGGGCGTTCCGGGTTTCGCCTCTGCGCCGCCCTGCAATAATCTGAACCAACGGTTGTGCGCGGGGGTGCAGGCGCCCGGTACAACAAGCAGCACTGTAAGTTCGGGCCACATCACACCAGACGAGGCGGACACGCATGACGGCTTCAGACCAGCAGCACCCACAGCAATCGCAGATGCCCGCGGATCCGCCAGGCCTTTCCTCCGCTGCCCGTGAAGCTGCCACGGGGGCCGTGGACCCGCACCTCCTCCAGCAGTTGGCGGACGCGCATGGCGTGGGAACCTCCTTCCAGGGCTGGGACGGGCTGCCCCACAGTGTTGCCGAAGAAACACTGATCAAGGTCTTAGCCTCCCTGGGGGTGCAGGCCCACTCCAACCAGCTCATCGAGGCGGCACTCGCGGAAGCGGAACTGGCGCCGTGGCGGCGCATGCTGCCTCCCGCCGTCGTTATCCAGCAGGGCGAGCCGGCGCAGGTCCCTGTCCATCTGCGGCATGGAGCCACTGCAGAGGTCAGCATCACGCTTGAAGGCGGCGCAGGGACACGGGATGCCGTTCAGCAGGACCTCTGGGTGCAGCCGCGGGATGTGGACGGGATTGCCACCGGACGTGCCTCCTTCGCCCTTCCCCAGGACCTGCCGCTGGGATGGCATACCCTCCACGCGGAATCCGAAGGCGTCACCGCGTCCACAACCCTGGTGGTGGTGCCCGCCCGGCTGACCACCGCCGCACCGCTGGAAGCGCGCCGCGGTTGGGGATTGGCTACCCAGCTGTACTCCGTGCGTTCCAAGCGGTCCTGGGGCATCGGCGACTTCTCCGACCTGGCCGACCTCGGCGCGCTGAGTGCGGCCCACGGCGCAGACTATATTTTGGTTAATCCGCTGCACGCTGCCGAGCCGGTTCCGCCCGTCCAGCCGTCGCCGTATTCACCGTCCACCCGGCGGTTCTTCAACCCGCTGTACATCCGCATCGAGGCAATCCCCGAACTGGCCTACCTTAGGCCGCGCAAGCGTGCCGCAGTGGAAAAGCTTCACGAGGAAGTGGCTGCCCTGAACAAGGAGGGCGCCCGGCTGGACCGCGATTCCGTCTACGCGGCCAAGCTCCAGGCCTTGGAGATGCTCTACCACACCCGCCGCTCGCCCGCCCGGCAGGCCGCCTTCGATGAATTCTGCCGCATCTCCGGCAGCGGCCTGGACGACTTTGCCCTCTGGTCCGCGATCCGGGAGGACCTGCCGGCCGGGGACCCCTTCTGGTCGGACCCCGCCTGTGCCCTTGGCACACCGCAGACGGAGGCACTGCGGGAAAGGCTTGCGGACAGGATCGGGTTCTACCGCTGGCTGCAGTGGATCTGCGACGAGCAGCTCGAAAACGCGCAGCGGGCCGCGCTTCGGTCCGGGATGCGGCTCGGCGTGGTCCATGACCTGGCGGTGGGCGTGGACCACAGCAGCGCCGACGCCTGGACGCTCCGCGACGTCCTGGCTCCCGGCACCAGCGTGGGCGCGCCGCCGGACATGTACAACCAGCAGGGACAGGACTGGGGCCAGCCGCCATGGCATCCGGCCCGGCTCGCGGAGGCGGGTTACATCCCGTTCCGCAACATGCTGGCCACCGTGCTGCGGCATGCCGGCGGCGTGCGTGTGGACCACATCCTGGGCCTGTTCCGGCTCTGGTGGATTCCATCCGGCAACTCCCCGGGCGACGGCGCCTACGTGCGCTACGACCATGAAGCGCTGATCGGCATCCTCGCCCTGGAGGCGCAGCGCGCCGGGGCGGTGGTGATCGGCGAGGACCTGGGCACGTTCGAACCCTGGGTGCGTGACTACCTTGCCGCCCGCGGCATCCTGGGCACTTCCATCCTTTGGTTCGAGTACGACGGCGATTCGCCCCTTGCGCCCGAGAGGTACCGCACGCAGGCACTCGCCAGCGTGAACACCCACGACCTCCCGCCCACCGCCGGGTACCTCGCCGGTGACCACGTGGCGCTGCGCAGCGACCTGGGCCTCCTTGAGCGCTCCGAGGCGGAGGAGCGGGCCGAGCACAATGCGTCCTTGGAGAAGATGCTTGCCCTGGTGCGCGAGCGAGGCTACCTCCCTGATGACGCTTCCGGGGCTCCGGGGGCCAGCGAGGAGCGGACCATCGAGGCGCTGCACCTGCTGCTGGCGCAGGCTCCGTCGGTACTGCTTGGTGTTGCCCTGGTGGATGCCGTGGGGGAGCGCCGCGTCCAGAACCAGCCCGGCACCACCGAAGCACTGTATCCGAACTGGCAGGTACCGCTTGGCGGGCCGGACGGCAAGCCGGTGTTCCTGGATGATCTTCCCGCCAATGCACGGTTCAACTCCCTGCTGGCGGCGGTGGAGGAGGCCCTGCGCGGCTAAGTCAACAGTCAGGAGAGCACGATGGGTGAGGGACCAGTACTGGTAGTAGGCGGCACCGGCATGCTCGGCGGCCAGGTGGTGACGGAACTGCTGACCCGGGGAAAGCAGGTGCGTGCCTTGGTGCGCCCCGGCTCGGATGCCTCCCGGCTGGAATCGGCGGGTGTTGAGATTGCCCGCGGGGACATGATGGATCAGGAATCGCTGCTGCGCGCCATGGCCGGCGCGGATGCGGTTATCACTACGGCCGCCGGCTACACCCGGCACCGCAAAGGCGACACCCCGGAAACCGACACGGTTGGCAATTCGAACCTCGCTGAAGCGGCGAAGCGTACCGGCGTCCGCAGGTTTGTGTTGACCAGCATCCTGACCTGCGACCAGACACCCCGCGTCCCGCATTTCTGGCACAAAAGGCTTATGGAGGACCGGCTCCAGGCCCTGAGCGTCCCCTTTGTCGCGCTGCGGCCCGGAGCATTCCTGGATCAGGTGACCCGATTCGGCGGCGACCCGGTCAGCAAACACAAAGTCATGTGGTTCGGCTCGGCAGGTATCCCGCTGACGTTTGTGCTCACCGCGGACGTCGCCGGGTACTTGGCCGCCGCCGTGGATGCTCCGGGTGTGGAGGGCCAGCGCATTGATGTCGGCTGGGACAGGCCCATCTCCCTGCAGGAATTCGCTGACCTTACCGAACGGCTGACGGGCGAAGAGATGCGTGTCCGGTCGGTTCCGGTCGGCCTCCTGCGGGCGGCAGGGCGCGTGCTGGGGCCGGTGAACCCCATGGCCAAGGACTTGGCAGCAATGATGTCGTGGTTCCAGACCGGCCGGTACGTGGCTGACACCACCCGCCAGAGTGAGGTCTTTGGGGCTCCGCCCACTGCAGAGGACGCCGTTCGCAGGCTCATCACCAGCCTCGGCCACGCCGTGCGAAGCTAGGCTTTCGTCCCGCCGGGACAACCCCGATTTCGGCGCGATAACCCCACCAACAGCGGGGCCACCTGCCGCTTCCTGGTTCGGATTGGCGGCAGGTGGCCCTTTGCTGGAGCGGCAGGAAAGCTTTAGCCCGCCGTGATCAGGTGCGTGAAGTGGTCGTAGCGGAAGGTGACCGCTCCGCCGTCGTGCTTGAACGGAATGTTGCCGCCGGTTGGTGAGCCGTTGGCGCCGTAGCTGACGCCCCAGGACCGGTCCAAAGCTGCCTTGAACTCGTAATTGCCGGCCGCAAGGTTGGGAACGGTCAGCTTCCATACGAGGTCAGCCGGATCCAGCACCAGTTGTGCCTGGTCGCAGGCGGGCTCCCAGTCCGTTGCGCAGCCCAGTTCAGTGTTCAGGCTGCCAGCCACGGCGACCGCCGAGGGCTGCTGGGACGCGTACACGGCACTCATGACATGCGTGCTGTTGTCATAGCGGAACGTCACCTTCCCACCGGGGTGGTCAAGCACGATGTTCCCTCCATCAGCCGAGCCGCCAGCTCCGTAGCTCACATCCCAGGTGCCGTTGAGAGCGGCTTTGTACTCGTATTGTCCCTTCGGCAGGTCCACTGTCAGGCGCCAGATCTTGTCCGCGGGGTCCAGCTTCAGCATGGCCTGTGCGCAGGATGGCTGCCACGGTTCGGTGCAGCCCATCAGCTGGTTCATGGATCCGGCCACCGTCACCGAGTCCGGCTGCGGAGCGTCACCCACTGTGACCGTCCGCACGTCGCTAACCACGTTGAAACCTGGGCCGGTCATGGAGGCCCTGTACTGTACCTGTGTTCCGTCCTTCAACTCCGACACGTCGTCCGTCACTGAATAGACAGGTGATGAGTCATCGGAACCCACCGCGGTCCACTCGCCGCCGGCCACGCTGCGCTCAAAAGACACCACGTGGCTGGCCTTTTCCGGGTCCGCGGTGGCGCTGAGCTCCACCGGGCCTTTGACACTGCTTCCCTCCGATGGCTTCTGCAGGGTGAGAACCGGGGCGGGAACTGCGGCCGTGCGGGTCTGGGAGGTGGCGGTGTGGCCGCCGTTGTCCAGCACGGTGGCGCGGTACTCCACGGCAGTGCCGGCATCCAGCGCCGCCACGTCGTGGAACACCTGGTAGGGCGCCGTGTCGTCTGTTCCGATGGGCTGCCATTCGCCGCCTGCCGTCCTGGCCTCAAAGGTGACCTGGTAGAACGAGGAGCCGCCGACGTCGGCCGTCACCTTAAGGCGCCCGTTGTCGCCTTGCGCCGCCGCCGGCTCCTGGAGGACGACGGCGGGCGCCGCCTTGGAGTGCGGAATCCGGCCGGACGACTGGTACACCACGGCAGAAAGCGGGGGAACGGTGACTGCCAGCTTGCCGTCCGCGGAGGTTTTGGCTTCGTCGGCGCCTTCACCGTAAACGCGGGTGTAGTTGCGCTTGGCGATGTACGTTGGCACCTCTGCGCTCTGCGTCTGCTCGCTGTTGTTCAGCGCCACGACGTACTCGCGCTGGTCTCCGGCGTCCGTACGCGAGAAGGCGTAGATGCCTTGACCTTCGGAGGCGTAACGGTGCTGGTGGGCGCCGTCACGCAGTGCCGGATGTTCCTTGGTCAGGCCTGCGAGCTGGCTGATCTTCGAGTAGAGCGGGTGCCCGGGGTTGAAGTTGTCCGTGGCGTGGGTGGCGTCGGAGCCCAGCAGGTCGTCGTCGAGGTATTCCGGCACCTGGCTCGCGAAGAGCGTCTGCCGGGCATCCTGGTCACCGCCAGGGCCGGTGAAGCCCTGTTCGTCACCGTAGTAGATCACGGGGTTGCCGCGGGAGAAGTACATCAGCTCGTGGGCCAGCTGATCGCGGGCCACCTGCTCCGCGTCGGTTGATCCGGGGTTGTCGGCGGCGATGAAGCTCCCGATGCGGCCCATGTCGTGGTTGCCCAGGAAGGTGGGCAATTGGTAGACGTTGGAGTCGGCGTCGGTGTACCAGTCGTCACCTGCGAAGAAGGTTTCCAGGGCACGTGCGTCCTGGCCCTTCGAGGCGAAGTTGCGGGCCGCGTCCTGGAAGGGGAAGTCCAACACTGACTGCATCTGGTTGCGGGTGGTGAACTGCGACGTGAAGCTCTTGGTGGTGTCAAAAACCTCGCCGAACATAAAGAACTCGTCCTTGCCCTGCTCCTTGGCGTAGTTCAGGACGTCAGGGCCGAAATTCTGCCAGAACTCGTTGTTGACGTGCTTCATTGTGTCGATCCGGAAGCCGTCCACCCCGAAGTCGCGGATCCAGGTTTTATAGATCTCTTTCATGCCGTCCACCACCTTCGGGTGCTCGGTAAAGAGGTCATCCAGGCCGAAGAAGTCACCGTAGTAGGCATCCTCACCGGCGAAAGTGGTGTCACCCCGGTTGTGGTAGAGGTTGGGATCGTTCAGCCAGCCCGGAACCTTCAGGTTTTCCTCGCCAGTTTCGAGGACCGGTGCGTAGGGGAACGACTTGGCGTCCAGTTTGGGAAAGCTTTCCGAGCCCGCGTAGTCCCTGTCGTCGAAAGCCTCGCCGTCCGCAGTCTTGTACGGTACTTCATCCTTGGAGGCGTAGCCCATGCGCGGGGCTTTCTCGTAGCCGATGACGTCCGCGGTGTGGTTGGTGATGATGTCGAAGTACACCTTCATGCCGCGACTGTGGGCTTCGTCGATCAGGGCCTTGAGTTCGGCATTGGTGCCCAGGTGTGGATCGATTTGGGTGAAGTCCGTGATCAGTAGCCGTGGTACCCGGCCGATTTGTCCTCCGGCTGTACGGCCTTGTTCTTGAAGCTCGGTGTCAACCAGATGGAGGTTGTACCCAGGCCCTGGATGTAGTCGATCTTGTCCAGCAGGCCAGCGAGGTCACCGCCGTTATAGAAACCCTTTTTGGTTGGGTCGAAGCCGGACACCATGGGGTCATTGCCCAGGCCGCCCTGGTCGTTGGCCGTGCTGCCATTGCTGAAACGGTCGGCCATGACGAAGTAGAAGTTTTCGTCTGATACCGGGTCTCGGAGGCTTTGCAGGGCCGACCCCGCTCCTGGGTCCTTGGGGCCGGGAGTTGCCTGCGCGGGAAGAGCGGACGCTGAAACGGCCACTGCGGCTGCTACTGCGGCTGCCAGCAAGGCAACGGCCGTGCGGGCTGTGGTGGTGCGGGCTGTGGTGGTCTGCGCATGGAGGGTCTTAGCAGTGGTGGTCTGGGACCTGGCGTGGGACGCCGGGGGTTGAGGTGCCGAAGTGGAAGTTGTTTGTGTGGTCGTTTTTGAGTCTTCTGCCATGCTTCCCTTGGCGCGTTTTCTCACGCCAGTTCTATCGCTTGGGGGCATGCTCGGGAGGGTGCGGAATTTCAAGGCAGGAGACCTTTCCTGGTAGCTGCGCTGCTGTTCAGGCTTGCCGGGGCAAGGGGTGGCATGGGGATGCCAAGTCCACCGAGCAACCCAGCTGCCCTGTGAACCAAGTCACAACTGTAAGCGCTTGCACGGAATAACTCCAGCGTTTAGGAAATACCCCTGCCCGAATTGGCGCGCTATGTCTGAGGTCTGCGGTGAAGGGGCTCTCCCGGTCCTGATGCCCGGGCGGGCGAAGCTTATCCTGCGGGTATCAAGGCGGTGGGGAGGGCACCTCCAGGTTGTGGATCATGGTCCCGGGCAAGCCCGTGGCGTGGTCCAGTTCAAAAGTGGCTATGTTGTCTGACCGTTCGTGAGCCACGTGGAGCCAGCGGCCCCTGACCAGATGATGCCGCGGCCAGTTTCCTCCGCTCGGAAAATCGTGTACCGGCACCAGTTCCGTCCCGCCGGCTCCAACCTCCAGCACGCTTACCAGGTTGGAGCCGCGCACCCCCACATAGACGTTCCTGCCCTCGTGGCCGAGGCAGATTTCAGCGGCGGAATCGTCTGGCTGGCTGCCGCCTGATGTGGCAGGGCCCCGGAAGACGAGTTCGAACGTCCCCGCTTCCGGCCTGACAACGAAGACTTCAACCGAGTATTCCGACACCACAAACACGTTGCCACTGGCATGCTGCACCAGGTGGCGCGGGCCGCACCCGAAAGGGAGGGCCACCTCGTGGTCGGCCACTAAGCCCGACCCGGGCACATAATTCCAGATCCGGAGGGTGTCGTGGCCCAGATCCGTCGTCATAATGCGCCCGTCCGTCAGCATCAGGCTTGCGTGGGCACGGCTCTGCCGGGGCTCTCCCGGGGTCTGGCTGGCGTGCGGATCCACCGAGGGCAGCGCCGGGAAGCGTGCGGTGATGCCGCCGTCGGAATCCAATTCGTACAGCAGGACCTGGCCGTCCCCCCAACAAGTGGCGGTGAGGAAGCGTCCCTGCGGGTCCACCGCAACGTGGCAGGTCGCTTCTCCGGAGGGTTGCGGGTCACCAAGCGGCTCCAGCCCGAAATCTCCGGTGCGGCGAAAGGCCCTGACCATTTTGCGCTGCTCGGCCACGGCGTACACCACGGGCAAAGTGGGGTGAACGGCGCCGAACGATGGCGAGTCGGTCCTGACGGCCGTTCCCAACCATTCGAGCGAGCCATCGGGGCGGGCCGACAACGCTCCGATCCCTTCCGCGCGTCCGCCGCCGTCGGGGGTGTAGGTGCCGGTCCAAATCAGGGAGTGCGGGCCAGGGGAAGTCATAGCTCTATCCTGCCAAGAAAGCCCACCAAACCGGGGAACTGCGGATTAGCATTGGACTCCTGCGGTTGCAAAAGAGGTGGGCCCGATTCCTGCTTCATCCGTTTCGGGTGGCTCCTATTGTGCCGTTCGGGCCTCCTGGCCCGGTAGAGAGGGAAGGCCCCGGATCACCGAAAGGCGTTGTATGCCGGCTGCTGATTCACTTGCTTCGCCCACTCTCGGGGACCTTGTGCCCATGCTGCGGGCAGCTGGCTGTGTCTTCGCCGAAGACGAGGCGCAGCTGCTCCTGACGGAAGCGTCCAGTCCCGCCGAGCTTTTCGAGTGGGTGGAGCGCCGCGTTTCCGGTGAACCCCTTGAATATATCGTTGGCTGGGCGGAGTTTTGCGGGCTTCGGGTAACCGTTGTCCCAGGTGTTTTTGTGCCGCGACGACGCACCGAACTGCTCGTCTCGGAAGGTGCCTCGCTGCTGCGGGACAGCTTGACCCCAGCCAGCTCGTCGGTATCCGCCATCGTTGTGGACCTGTGTTGCGGATCGGGGGCAGTGGGTGTGGGAGTAGCCTCCCAAGTGTCCGTGCGGGAACTCCACGCGGCGGATATTGATCCAGCTGCAGTGGAGTGTGCCCGCCGGAACTTGTTACCGCTGGGCGGGTACGTCCATCAGGGTGATTTGTATGCTGCGCTTCCTACCAGGCTCAAGCGGCAAGTGCAGCTCATCGTGGCCAACGCTCCCTACGTGCCCACTAGCGTGTTGCCGACCATGCCGCCCGAAGCCAGGATCTACGAACAGCAGATCTCGCTCGACGGTGGTCCCGACGGACTGGACCTGCACAGGCTGGTGATCGAAAAAGCTACAGAGTGGTTGGATCCATCTGGCCATCTCGTCATCGAAACCAGCGAGCACCAAGCCGCTGGAACCGCCGCAATCATGGTTGCTGCAGGGCTTGGGGTGCAGACTGTCCACTCCGACGAGCTGGACGGCACGGTTGTGGTCGGAACTGCACGGGCATAGTCCGCATTCCGGAGTCTTCGGTGCCAAATCTCTTTTGGGCCCGGAACTTTCCAAGATCCGGGGCCGCCACTCCTGCAGTAACTCCTGCAGTAACTCGTGAAGTAACTCGTGCAGTAAGTCCTGCAGTAACTCGTGAAGTAACTCGTGCAGTAAGTCCTGCAGTAACTCGTGCAGTAACCGTGGACGCGGCAACCGAGGGGAAAGATCCTGCAGGTTCCCGGCCTCGACACCCGCGGCGGGAAGCGGCGGAAGCGGGTTGATTGTTGGCTGAACGACTTATCAGGCCCAGCAGCCCGCGTTCATTCCCGGGGTGTTGGTGGGGGTGGTGGTTTGAAGTAGGTGTTTTGTTGGGGTTTTTGGTGGGGGTCGAGGTGTTTTGGGGGTGTGTACCAGGGGGTGTTGTTGATGGTGGTGATGGTCCATTGTTCTTTGTGGATGAGGTGGTGGTGGCCGGAGCAGAGGAGGGCGCCGTTGTCTGTGTTGGTGGGGC
>NZ_JAMKFI010000009.1:352736-356868 GCF_024494415.1 Pseudarthrobacter sp. R1
TGCAGCCTTGGTCGCGGGCGGTGAGGGCTTGGCGTTGGGCGGGGGTGAAGAGCCGGGTTTTGCGGCCGAGGTCCAGGATTTCGCCGTGGGTGCCGAGGAGGGCGGGGATGATGTCGGCGTCGCAGGCAATTTTGCGGATTGTGGCAGCGGCGACGGGGCCGGTGAAGGCGAAGTTCCCCGTGCCGGTGCCGGTGGCCTTACCGCTGGGGTGTGTGGGGTGGGGGAGGAGGTCCTGGTAGTTGATGGTGGCGATGATTTGGGGGCGGTTGCCGCCGGTGGCGGGCAGGGTGTTGGTGGCCAGGGCGGTTTTGACGGCGCCGATGATTCCCTCGAGCTGTTTCTGCGGCCGGGTGCGGCGGTCCAGGTCCAGGTCGCCGTCCCGCCAGGGATCAGTACCAGTACCAGCACCAGCGGCACCCGGACCAGCACCAGTGGCACCGGTGCCAGCACCGGTGCCGGTGGGTGGGGTGGTGCGGGGGTTGGTGGCTGTGTTCATGACGGTGAGGAGGTGTTCGTACTGGTCGGTGGTGGCGAAGATTTCGATGTGGTGCAGGCCGTGGCGGGGTTTGCGGATGAAGGCGCCTTGGGTATGGCGGAGGGCTTCTTCGCTGGGTTTGGGTTCGGTGCCGTCGGCGTCGATGGTGTCGGCCCAGCGGCGGGCGACGCGGGCGAGGAAGTCCGGGTCGGCGGTGGCGGCTGTGGTGGTGAGGTTTTCCTCGATCAGCTCCAACCGCTCCGGTGTGACGAGGTGGCCGAGCCGGTTCAGGGTCAGCGCGATGATGGTCCCGGCCCGTGATGAAACAGCAGGGCTGGTAGCGGCCTGGCTGTTCGTGGCCTGGCTGGTAGTGGCGGTGTCCTTGCCCCCGTCCTCGGTGGTGTTCTCGGTGTCCGCTGTGTCCTGGAGGTTGCCGGCGGGTGCGGCTGCGGGTGTGAGGGCGGCGGCGAGGTGTCCGCGGGTGGCCGGGATGCTGTCGCCGGTTAGGGTAGTTGCTGGCAGGATGTCCGCTGCGAGGGCGAGCCTGCGGTGGGCTTCGCTCTTGCCGATCCGCAGCCGGAGCCGCAGGAACTCTGCTGTGTTCGCGCACCCGTCATCAGCCGGCGAGGTGATCACCCGGGCGGGGCTGTCCGACTCGATATGCGTCCGCGCGCCTCTTGCCGCTGACTCGCTGGC
Organism: Pseudarthrobacter sp. R1; assembly: GCF_024494415.1. Taxonomy (NCBI): domain Bacteria; kingdom Bacillati; phylum Actinomycetota; class Actinomycetes; order Micrococcales; family Micrococcaceae; genus Pseudarthrobacter; species Pseudarthrobacter sp. R1. Next base: position 353,908 of record NZ_JAMKFI010000009.1, read on the forward strand.
CAGTGAACCCTTGACCGCTGGACCGTCGGCTGCTGACCCGCTGACTGCTGAACTGTTGAGTCCAGAGTCTCCTGGCCAGGCGGTGTCGGTTTCGTTCAGGGTTTCCACGCCGTTGTCCCAGCCGGTGACCCAGCCCTTGCCCGTCCGGGAGCGGCTGGCCCGGGCGGCGTCCGCCGCGGCAATGGCCTGCGTGCGTGTACGGTCCACCGTCCCGGCGGCCAGGACCTGCAGGTACTCCACGGACCGGGAGAGGTCCTCGACCTGCCCGGCATAATCGGCGGCCTCGACGTAGTCAGCGCCCGCGAGAATCCTGGGGGCAGCAGCCGCGGCAGCAGCAAGGAGTCCGCTGATCTCGCTCAGGCCAAGCGGCTGACCAGTAGCACTGGACGGGGTCCCGGCCGGAAGCGACTCCGATGCATGCCCCGCCACAGGAAGGGGCTCAGCCACGTCAGCCAGGGGCAAGCCGGGAACGGCACGCAGCCGGCCCGCAGAACCCAGGCCGGGATCGCCGTCGGACACCTTAGAACCACGGGAGGCAACGCTGCCAGCCCGCGTCAGTACGGCGGTAGAACCGCCGTACTCCGCAAGCTGATCCCCATTGGCTTCCATAGGACAACTCTGCCAAAGACCACTGACAAAAGGGCCGGCCAAAGCAGCTATGTGGATAAACCGGGCCGGTACGGGATACGCAGGATTTTCAGCCTGATCGAGAGAGCCAGGACGCACTATCGGTGGGCCAAACGCCGCTGGCCGCCGCGTCCCCCAAGGATCGCGACGGCCAGCAAAGCCATTCAGTTGTAGCACATCAGCGATGCGGCCTCATGTCACAAAGGAGGACAAGGGGAACCGCCGCGAAATGGGCAGGCGCGTGACTACGCTTTGGAATCCGGCTCGTCGCTGGTGGTTCCCAGGTTGTGCGTCTCGGGGTGCGTGCTGTGGGCAGGGATGTGGTCCTCACCGAGCTCCGCGTCGCTGAGCGTTCCGGACGCCCCCGCGGCGCCGGTCGTGCCGGGTGTACCAGTTGTGCCGGCTGTCCCCAAGGTGGCCGATGTCCCGAGCGTATCCGTCGTAGCGGCCGTGCCGGTAGCGCCAAAACCGCCGGAGGTCCCGGTAGTCCCAGCCGTGCCAGTGGAGGTGCCCGATGTCGCGGCGTCGCCGGACGTAGAGGACTTGCTGTCCCCGGACGAGCCGTCACGGTGCATCGCGGAGCCGATGACGGTGCCTGCACGGCGGGCCGCCTCAGTCAGCTGGTCCGCAACTTCCGGGGCTTTCTCCTTGATGGCCTCAGTGGCCACAGAGACCTTGTCCTGGACAGGCTTGCTGTCCCAGATACCGGCAGCGCGGGCCTTGAGTTTGTCGTAGGCTGCCCGGCCGGACCGCGACCCAAGAACGTACCCGGCGGCGATTCCGACGCCCAAAAGAAGTTTGTTTTTCATGATGAACTCCTGCTCCGTGAGAAGGTTTCAGTTCCGGCCAGAGAGGCCGGAGATAGGGAAAACCGGCCAGGGGATGTTGTCCCCAGACCGGTTTTCCTGGCTAGCGCGCCAGTTAGCTGCGCACGCCGCGCTTGGTGATCATGCCGTACACCAGCAGCACGATGAGCGCGCCGCCGATGGCCAGCAGCCACGTCTGCAGGGAGAAGAACTCCTGCAGTCCGCTGCCGAAGATCATTCCGCCGATCCAGCCGCCGAGGAGTGCTCCAACGACGCCCAGGACGAGGGTGATGATCCAGCCGCCACCCTGCCGGCCCGGGAGGATCGCCTTAGCGATCGCACCAGCAATAAGTCCGAGAATCAGAAATGCAATAAATCCCATTTTTCGTTCCTCTTCCTAAGTAAAGGAGGCCTCCGGATCCCGGAAGCACTTCATCCTTCTGCCTCAATAGTAATCATGCTTACTATCTATTTGCCAACCCCGTTTCCGAGAAAAACCGCATTTCAGGGCTGATTAGTGGCCGGTGACGTCCGAATCGTTGCCCGCTTGGGGACCCTCGTCGAGGATGGCCAATTCCGCTAGATCCTGCGCATCCAGGGCGAAATCAAAGATGTCCAGGTTCTCCCGCATCCGCTCCGGGTTCGCCGTTTTGGGAACTGTGACAATTCCGTTTTGGACATGCCACCGAAGGACCAGTTGGCCGGGCGTTTTGCCATGCTTTTCTGCCAGTTGCGACAAAATGGGGGCGCCCAGCAGGCCGGCGCCGTCCCCTCCCAGCGGGCTGTAGGACTGGGTCACAATCCCATGCTTCTCATGGAACTCGCGTTCTGCCGTCCGGGTGATGGCAGGGTTCAACTGGATCTGGTTCACCGCGGGCACTACCTCTGTCTCTGCCATCAGCCGCTCCAGGTGGGCGGGCTTGAAGTTGGACACCCCGATGGAGCGGACCTTGCCCTCCGCCTGCAGCCGCTCGAAGGTTTTCCAGGTGGAGACGTATTCCTCGCGCTGGGGAAGCGGCCAATGGATCAGGAACAGGTCCACGTAATCGAGCCCCAGACGCTTCAGCGCCCCGTCCAGCCCTTCAGCTGCACGGTCGCTGCCTTGGAATTGGCCATCCACCTTGGTGGTGATGAACAACTCCTCCCGGGCTACCCCGCTGGCCCGGATACCGTTGCCCACACCCCGTTCGTTGCCGTACTTCACGGCCGTGTCGATGTGCCTGTACCCGGCTTCCAAGGCCTGTACGACGGCGGTGGCCGCCTGATCGTCGTCCAGCGGCCAGGTGCCGAGACCCACCTGGGGAATGGAGTAACCGTCGTTGAGTTTGATCAGCGGTGCAAGTGTCATTGCAACAGTCTCTCCCTTATGTGGTGCCCGTCCTAATACGAAAGTAGGGTTCCTCAGGCTGCGGTGGCCGGGGTGATGGTGACACTGAAGCCGAGGCTGTTGAGCTTCTTGATGGCGTTGTTCTTGGCTTTGATCGGGTCCAGGCGGGTGAAGTGGTCGGCGCCGGGATCGGCGTAGCAT
>NZ_JAMKFI010000009.1:356968-450693 GCF_024494415.1 Pseudarthrobacter sp. R1
CCGGCGTCCACCGCGGCAGACACCTCCATGATCTGCCCAAAACCTCATCCTCGGCCAGAGCCCGGGGCGAGGCAACCGCATACTTTCTCCCACCACGGCGCGTCAGCGACGCTGGACCGCTAGTCCCCAAACGCCCGCAGAATGTTTTCGGCGTTGTAGGTCAGGGCCACGCGGGCGGTGTCCGATACCTTGTCCGGGCCCTTCTGCTGACCCAGGAAGTCCGTAAAGCGCTGCAGTGCCTGGGCGGCCCTGGCTTCGTCGCCGTCCTCGACTGCCTTCGCCGCCTGCTGGATGCTCGCCGCCAGCTGGCTTCCTACCGGCCCTGCGACGTCCCCTGACTCGACCAGGTCTTCCAGGACGTGCTGCAGCGCCTTCACGCTGCCCGGCAGCCATGCCGCCCGCAGGGGCACGTCAGCGAAGTCCATGTCGGAGGCGAGGTAGAAGTCCGTGTAGGCCGGCTGGTTGTAGGCGGTGTTCTGCCGGGCAACCTCCGCGCGGTACTGGGGATCGTGCATCAGCGTGTGGAGCTTGTGGTTTGTCACTTCGGTGCTGAGGTACATCCGCAGGGCGGAGCTGTCCGCGGTCCTCACCAGCAGTTCTTCCCGCCAGTCACCCACCACGTCCGCCACCAGGCTCGGGTTGCCCTTGGTGGTGTTGTTGGTGCGGGTTCCCGTGGCCGTGAGGAGCCGGCCGCGCTTCCAGTCATCGATGGTTGGTGTCTGCTCGCCGGAACCGTTGACGAGCTGTGTGGTCATGTCCGCGGCCCACTTGATGCTCATGTTGGTGCCAGGTCCGGTGGAGGAGAGCTTGCGGCCATCGGCTGACTGCATGCCGATCGCCCAGTTCTCGATGCCTGGGACAGTCTTATCCACGTCACCGATCATGCCGCGGCCGGTGTCCCTGCCGGAGTAGGCGCCGAACAGCACCTCGCCGGTAGCGGCGTCGCGCATGGCGTAGCCGTAGGGGGCAAAGGTGCCGCCCTCGTGCACGCTGAAGATCTCCTTGCCCGGACGTGCGGGGTCAATGTCGGTGACGTGCATGGCGTCGCCGTGGCCCAGGCGGGCTTCCTCGCCGGGGGTGGCGCTGCCGGCCGGCATGGTGTCGAAGGAGCTGTAGAGAAGGGACCCGTCGTCGTCGATCGTGGCGGAGCCGTAGACGATCTCCTGCTTGCCGTCACCGTCCACGTCCGAGGCACTCAGGGAGTGGAAGCCCTGCGTAGTGAGCTTCCCGAACTCCGGATCGGTCCCGTCGCGGCCGTGGGGCGAATCGTTGAACGGGTTGGTCATAGGGGCCCAGCCTGAGTCCACATTCCACACGGGGGAGAGGTTGGAGCCGTCCCAGGTGTAGGCAGCCAGCGTGCTGCGTGTGTAGTAGCCGCGGGCGAACACGGCTGCCGGCTTCGTGCCGTCCAGGTAGGCGACGCCGGCGAGGAACCGGTCCACGCGGTTGCCGGGTTCAATGCGGGCCATGGCGTAATCGCCCCACATCAGGCCGTCGTCGTGCCTGCCGGGCTCGTAGGCTACCGTCTTCAGCTCCTTGCCCGTGGCGCCCTCAAAGACGGTGAGGTACTCCGGCCCGGAGAGAATGAAGCCCTCGAAGGCGCGCAGGTTGTTCCGGGCGCTGCGCGCCGGGGCGTAGACGTCCATGAAGTAGTCGGTCAGCGCTTGGGCGTCGGCCTGGGACAGAGGGTACTGGTACTTCGGGGCGATCCCAAACGCTTCCTCCAGGGTGGCTGGCCAGTTGCCGGCCTTCACTTCCGGATGTTCGGTCCAGCCCTGGAACGTCTTCACCATGTGCTGGTAGTAATCAGCGGCGCTCATCCGGTAGTCGTCAGAATTGGCGTAGCCGGCGTTGATATCCGATTGCAGCAGTGTGATGAAGCTTTCCGAGGCAATGCTGCCGTCGGCATTGAAGTTGGTGCTCTTGGTTCCCGGGGCGGTCTTCATCATCATCTCCGCACGGCCGTCGCCGTCGAAGTCGTTGACCAGGAGCTGGGTGTAGTGGGCGCCAGAGCGGATGTTCACGCCGAGGTCGATCCGGTGGAGGAGGGTGCCGTCCGCCTTGTAGGTGTCCACGTAGGTGTTGCCCGTGTAGCCCACCTGGGAGACGTCCTTGGAGTTGTTCGGGTCCCACTTGACGATGAACTCGTACTGGCCGTCGCCGTCCACATCCCCGATGGACGCGTCGTTCGCGGCGTATGTGTACGCCTGGCCCGTGGGGGTAACCCCGTCAGCGGGCTTCTTGAGCGGGATGTCCTTGAAATTGCCGCCCCAGGAGCTGGCGGTGGCGCTGCGGTCCAGTTCAACGCCGCCGACGACGGCCCGTACCTGGTATTCCGACGCGGTTGTCCCAGCGGGGTCGAGGAAGTTGGTGCTGTCCGTGACCGTGGCCAGCTTCTGGCCGTCGCGGTAGACGTTGAAGTCCGTGCCGGTCAGGCCCGTAGCGGATGATCCAGTAGCTTCGTGGCCCAGGAGGCGCCAGCTCAGGAAGACACCCTCGGAGGTTTTGGCGGCCACGAGGCCCCGGTCAAGGTAGTCCAGCTGGACGCCGGGGGTGCCGGGCTTAGGGGAACGTTCGACGGCGGATGCCGGGGCGGCAAGGCAGCCAAAGGTGAGGGCAAGGCCCAAGGCACCTGCTGAAAGGAGGCGGGCAGAGTTCCTGCTCGGATTCATCGGTGAATCCTTTCAATTTGAGATTGGGAAAACGCTTCCCCAGTAACCTAGTGGTGGGTGGTGGGTTAAACAAGCCCTTGCGGCGCGCTCGGAATGCGGCTATTTAGAACGTTGTAGAGGCCCCGCCCGGAAAAGCCGGGCGAGGCTCATTGAGGGTCAGGCGCCGCGGCGGGCCCAGCCGGTCAACCGGTCACTGAGGTCCATAAACTGCTGGTCAACAACCTGCAGTCCGGGATTGGCGTCGTACCAGTCCACAATTTCCCTGGCTCCGTCAGCAAACGGGATGGTGGCGCAGTAGTCCGGCACCAGGGACTTGATCTTGGTGTTGTCGAAAACCACTGAGTGGGAGCGGTCGCCCAGCAGGTTGGGTCCAAGTTCGTCACTGTGCGCGGCAATGGTTTCAGAAGCTACGTGCACCAGCTCCGGCTCCGGCACGCCTGCCGCCCGGGCAAACAGCTGGTAGATCTGGTTCCAGGGCAGGTATTCATCAGAGGTGATGGTGTAGCTCTCGCCAATCGCCTGGGGCCGGCCCAGCAGCCCTACGAAGGCCTTCGCGAAGTCCTTGCTGTGTGTAAGGGTCCAGAGGGACGTGCCGTCCCCATGCACCATGACGGGAAACCCGGCCCGCATTCGGTGGATGTCTGTCCAGCCGCCCACCATGGCAATCTTGGTGCGGTCGTAGGTATGCGAGGGGCGCACCACGGTGAGCGGGAAGTCCTGTTCCCGGTACGCCTGGTAGAACAGCTCCTCGCAGGCGATCTTGTCCCGGGAGTACTGCCAGAACGGATTCTTCAGCGGCGTGGACTCGCGGATCGGCAGCCGGGTTGGTGGCTTCTGGTACGCGGACGCGGAGCTGATGAACACATACTGGCCGGTATGTCCGGCGAACAGTTCCAGGCTGGCCTTGGCCTGGTCGGGCTTGTAGGTGATGAAGTCTGCGACAGCATCGAACTCGCGTCCCGCCAGCGCTTCCCGGACTGCGGAGACGTCCCGAACGTCCGCGCGCAAAGTCTCCACCCCTTCCGGGACCGGCCTCGTGGACCGGCCCCGGTTGAGGATTGTCAGCCGGCGCCCCATCGCGACGGCGCGTTCCGCCGCTGTCGCGCTGATGACCCCGGTGCCGCCGATGAAGAGGATGCTCCTCGGCGCCACCGTGTCGGCTTCGCGAACGAGTGGGTTTACCACGCGTAGTCTTCCGGCGCCGTCCGGTGGCCGGGGAAGATGTCGTCGAGGCGCTTAAGCGCATCGGCGTCCAGCGTGACGTCCGAAGCGCGGATGGCGGCGTCGAGCTGTTCCTGGGTCCTCGGCCCGATGATGGGCGCCGTAACGGCGGGCTGGTGCAGCAGCCAGGCGAGGGCGACGTCGCCGGGCTCCTGGCCCAGCTCCTCGGCGAAGTCCTCGTACTGCTGGATCTGGTCCTGGTGCTTCTTCAGGGTCTCGGCTGCCCGGCCCTCGGTCCGGCGGACGCCCTGCCGTTCCTTCTTTAGCACCCCGCCCAGGAGTCCGCCCTGCAGCGGCGACCAAGGGATGAGCCCCAGCCCGTACTGCTGGGCCGCCGGAATGACTTCCAGCTCCACCTGGCGCATAAAGAGGTTGTAGATGGACTGCTCGCTGACCAGCCCTGTGTAGTTGCGCCGCCGCGCGGCCTCCTGCGCCTGGGCGATGTGCCAGCCAGCGAAGTTGCTGCTGCCGGAATACAGGATCTTGCCCTGCTGGACAGCCACCTCGATGGCCTGCCAGATCTCGTCCCAGGGGGTGTCCCGGTCAATGTGGTGGAACTGGTAGATGTCGATGTAGTCCGTCTGCAGGCGCTTCAGGCTCGCATCCAGGGCGCGGCGGATGTTCAGCGCGGACAGCTTTGATTCGTTGGGCCGGTCCGTCATGGTTCCGTAAAGCTTGGTGGCCAGCACCGTGTGCTCGCGGCGCTCGCCGCCCTTAGCGAACCAGCGGCCGATGATCTCCTCGGTCCAGCCGCGGTGCCCGGCGCCGCCATACACGTTGGCAGTGTCAAAGAAGTTGATGCCGTGGTCCAGTGCGGAGTCCATGATGCTGTGGGCGTCGGACTCCTCCGTCTGCGGGCCGAAGTTCATGGTGCCCAGGCAGAGCCGGGAAACCTTCAGGCCGGAGCGGCCCAGATGGGTGTACTGCATTGGTGGATCCTTTCGTGGCAGAGCCTGTCGGGGACCTGGCTCAGCTGGGTGGGCTACAGCTGGATGGACTACATCTGGGTGAAGGAGGCGACGGCGGGATCCGAGCCCTGCCGCGCTCCGGACTCAAGCGCGGTGACGGCCGCAAGCTCGTCATCTGAAAGGTTAAGGGCCGAAGCTGCGAAGTTTTCCCGGATCCGGGCAGGCTGGCTGGACTTGGGGATCACGATGTTTCCGGCCGCCAGGTGCCAGGCGAGCACCACCTGGGCGGTGGTGGCGTTGTGGGCGTTGGCGATGGCTGTCACGGCATTGCCGTTCAGGTCGGCGCCCCGTCCAAGCGGGCTGTAGGCTTCCACCGCGATGCCCAGGCGCCGGCACTTGTCCGCCAGTTCCGCCTGCTGGTAGCTGGGGTGGAGTTCGATCTGGTTCACGGCCGGGACAATTTCGGCGGACTCCAGCAGGTCGTCCAGGTGGCCGGCAAGGAAGTTGGAGACTCCGATGGCACGGATCTGGTTGTTTTCGTACAGCCGCTCCATCTCCTTCCAGGCCTGGACGTACAGGCCCTGCGACGGGACCGGCCAGTGGATGAGGTACAGGTCGACGTAGTCCAGGCCAAGTGCCAAACGGCTGTTCTGGAATGCTTCCTGTGCCCGGTCCTGCTCGCCGTTCCGGAGCTTGGTGGTCACAAAGATGTCCTCGCGGGGGATGCCGGTGGCCGCGATCGCTGCTCCCACGCCGGCCTCGTTGCGGTATGCGGCAGCAGTGTCAATGTGGCGGTAGCCGGCCTCTAGCGCGTCCTCCACAGTCCGCTGTGTTTCTTCCGGCGGTACCTGGAAAACACCGAAACCAAGCTGGGTGATGGTGACGCCGTTGTTCAGTGTCAGCTCTGACATAGTGGGGCTCCTTGAAAGGTGCGGGTTTGGGTGCCGGTGGCTCGACGCGGAGAAAGCGGTTTCCGCTGGCTCGTTATTGAGCCTATGCACTTTTGGCTCCGATGTCAGTAAGCAAGGCTGATCTTGTTTTTCCTAGGACTGCCAGTCCTACCTTCGTTGTAGAAGATGCCGGACAGCGCGGGTCACAATGGTTTGCATGGGTCAAAGCGCCGAGTTCGGTAAATTCCTCAAAGCCATGCGGTCCCGGCTGAGCCCCGAGGACGCCGGGGCAGGGCCCACCTCCGGGGCCCGCAGGGTGCCCGGACTTCGGCGCGAGGAAGTGGCAAGGCTGGCGGGAGTCAGTACCGATTACTACGTCCGCCTCGAACAGGGCCGGAACATCCACCCCTCGCGCACAGTGTTGGACGCCGTGTCCCGGGCGCTCCGCCTCAGCAGCAGCGAGCAGGCGCACATGATGGATCTGCTGGAGAACTGCGCTGCGAATCCGCGCTCAGCCGGGCAAGCGGCGCAGGCGGTCCGCCCGGCCCTTCGCCACCTCCTGGAGGCCGTGGGGGACGTGCCGGCGATGGTGTTGGGGCGCCGGAGCGACGTACTGGCCGGGAACCGTTTGGCGTTCCTGCTCTTCACCGATTTTCCGGCGCTCCCGGTGGCGGAAAGGAACCTGACCCGCTGGCTCATCCTCGACCCCGCAGCCCGGGAGCTGTTCCGGGACTGGAAGACGGTGGCTGCAGAAGCCGCCGGAGCCCTTCGCCTTGACGTTGGCCGGCACCCCAACGACGCCCAGGCCAACCAGCTCGTGGGTGAACTGGCGGTCAACAGCGAGCACTTCCGGCAATGGTGGGCGGGGCATCGCGTGGCGTCCAGGTCCGCAGGGGCCGTCCGTCTGCACCATCCCGCGGTCGGGGACCTGGAACTGAACTTTGAGAACCTTGTCCTCCCGGAGGACCCCGACCAGACGCTCAGGGTCTATTCCGCCCGGCCCGGGTCGCCGTCGGCCGATGCCCTTGCCTTGCTCGGCAGCCTCGGCGCGGTGGCGAATCCGGAGCAGCCCCGCAGTTCGGTGCCGGACGCCCCTGCAACCGTTGCCGAAAGCGGCGACTAGCTGCTGCCTGTACCGCGGCCGCTGTACGTTTGGCCAGCCGTACGGACGGATTCTGGCCACGAGCCCATTTGGCAGGACAGGAAGCCTTCCTAGGCTGGAGGAACAAGTTCTTACTCCAAGGATGGTCTCAAAGATGAAACGCATCGCCCTGCTTAAGGAACGCCAGGCTGCTGCAGCCGTCGGTGCTCCCTCTACCGCTACCGGTTCGCACTGCCCGGTGTCCGGCCTCTGGAGCCCGGACCAGGACCCGCACACGGTCCTGTCCTTCTTCGAAGGCCACGTGTTCCCGGCGTTCGACGGCGTCCCCACCGTGTGGCGGCGGCGCTCGGCAGGTGCCGTTTCAGCAAATTAGCCTTTGCGTTAAAGCCGAACTGGCCCGCAGTTAACGTCCCCGAAAACGGGTGTTATCTGCGGGCCAGTTGTGCTTGGACTAGTGGTCTTCGAGCCGGAAACCGAGCTTGATGGTCACCTGCCAGTCAGCGATTTTGCCCTCTTCCAGGTGGCCACGGATCTCCTTGACCTCGAACCAGTCAAGGTTCCTCAGGGTCTGGGATGCCTTGGCGATTCCGTTCCGGACGGCGTCGTCCACTCCCTGATCCGACGTGCCGACAATTTCAGAAATGCTGTACGTGTGGTTGGACAACTTCGCTCCTCGTGATTGCCTTGGGGCTCCCGGTTGCGGGCCGTTCTTGAAGACTAGTAGGACTTCAAGAACGTTGACCAGCCCTTATCCGGATGTTCCGTTGAGAACCGCCACGTTCGAATAGCTGACGTTCCTTCCTGTGGTTCGCAGGACGGTGCTGTTCTGTGGGGTGTCGGATGTGACCGTGAGGTCCTTCACTGTTGAACCGTCGGCCGCCACCAGCAAGGTCAGGCCCTCGCTGTTCGTCAGCACCACATCTTCAGCCTTTCCGGTAGCCCCCGCCAGAGTAATGTTCCGCCGGTCGCTCCAGATGACGGCGGGTTCGCGGTACGTGCCCGGCTGGACCAGCACAGTGACGGGGCCGGGGTTGTTGGTGGGAATCGCCCCTACCGCCGCCCTGATGCTGGCGAAGTCTCCCGTGCCGTCCAGTGCCACCGTAATGACCCTCCGTGCAGCAGGTTCCGTGCCGCCCAGGGGCCCGCCGAACGCCCGGACAAGTGCCGGTACTGCAGCGGTGGGCGTCAGTTCATAGTTGTACGCCTCGGCGGGATCAAACGACTGTCCCCGCTCCTGGCCGGTGTTGCCGGTGCACTCCTCGAATATGTTGCCGCGGGCCACCAGCCCACCGCCCGGTCCCTGATGGTGCAGTGGGTTCCGGACGCCGCGGAAGTAGTTGCCCTCCACCACCAGCAAGGCAGCGTTCCGCCCGAGCATCCCGTAGCTGGAAATGTTCTCCAGGTAGTTGTTGTAGACGTGCGATGCTGCTGTGTTGTCCAAGCTTGCATTGCGCTGGTGGGTGTTCCGGATCCAGTTGTGGTGCAGGGTGAGCCGGGTGACCACGTTCGAGGTCCAGCCTTCGCCGAGCGCCTTGTTGTGGTCCGAGAAGACGTTCCAGGACAGGGTGACGTTGTCGCAGTCCTTGCGGATGTCCACCAGGCCGTCGCCCAGCCGGGTGAAGTGCATGTGGTCCACCCAGATGTGGGTGCAGGTGTCCATCTGGATACCGTCCCTGTCGTTGTCCGGGCGCTTCCCCTCGAAATCGCCCGGAATGTAGGAGTCCCGGACGGTGAAATTGCGAAACACCACGTTGGAGACGTTGATGAGCTTAAATCCTGCATTGACCACCGCAGCTCCTTCGCCCGCCCCGAGGAAGGACTTGTTGGCGCTGACAACCAGCTTCTCGTAGTGCGGGAACACCAGTTCGCCGTGCAGGATCACCACCAGAGGTTCGGGGCTCTTGGCAAAGCCGCGGAGCTGGTCCGGGGTGACCGCATGGACGACGTCACCGCCGGCCCCTCCGGTGGTGCCGGCGCGGCCGTGGGCTGCCACCCCGGCAAAACCTGTGGGCTTGTCACTCCAGGCGTTGCCGCCCAGGGTGCGGTTCACCGGCAGGCCGGCTTCGGCAAAGCCGTGGGAGCCGGCGGCGGCGTCCCGGCTGCCCGGTATCGCCGCAGTCGCCGCCGTCGCGCCCGGGGCAAGAAGGCCGGAAGCCGCCAGGCCAGTTGCGGTGAGGCCGGCTGCCAGGAGGGTCCGGCGTCGGACGTTCACCCCAGGTGTGTGGGCCATCTCAACCACGTCCCGCCGGGGTCCAGTCACCGAGGAAGGCAGCCTTGGTGAACTTGTTGGCCTCTTCGGGGGTGAGTTGGGGGTGGAACTCGTTGACGTGGGCACCGGGTCCGCTGTTGTTGTACTCGGCGAACCGGCCCTCGGTCCAGGAGTGGCCGCTCATATCCGCCCAGCCGCGGACTGCGATGTGGCTGCCCAAAACGGAGTCCCGGATCACGGCCATAGGATGCGCGTCAGGATCACTACTGGCGAACCAGGGGCGTCCCAGGCTGACCGTTCCCGCAGCGGCGTTGGAGGTGAGGTTGCTGTCCACGATCAGGATGCCGTACGGATTGGAGTTCTTGGTGCTCGGAGCCACGATGTAGCCGTTGTTGGTTGCGCTGCCGCGGTCCAGGGAATGGATGGTGCAGCCGTCCAACACTGCAGTTCCGCGGCCATAGATGAAGTCCACGTCGCCTTCGATGTAGCAGTTCTTGAGGTAGGTGCGCGCGGTGGCATCGCGTCCGGTGGTGTCCGCCAGGTAGGTGTCCTGGTTGCCAAGGAAGCGGGTGCCGTCGAAGATCACCTTGTCCGCCACGCTCCGGACAGCGAGCGCCTGGCTGCCTCCGTTGGCGGCCTCATCGTAGGTGTTCTCCACCGTCAGGTTCCGCACGGTGGTTCCCTCGGCGAGGACGTTGAGGGTGGCACTTCCGCCTGCGCCCCAGGTACCGCCGAAGAACTTCACGCCGTTGGCCGGCAGGTCGTAGCTGACGACGACGTCGGCCGGGTTGGCAGTTGCACCCTGGATGGTGAGGTTGGGGCGGTCCGCCCAGACGTTCACCGATTCGCGGTAGGTGCCGGGTTTGACGGTGATGGTGCGCGGTAGCGTGCTTCCGCTGGGGATGGATCCGATCGCTGCCTGGAGGCTGCCGAAATCGCCGGTGCCGTCCAGCGCAACAGTGATTTCTGTTGATTTGTTCGGGGCGTTGTCCTCCCGTGGGCCTGCGCCGGCGGCAACGATGTCCGGAACGCGGGCGGCGTCGTCCTTCTGGTAGGCGTAGTTCTGTGCGGGGTCGAAGGCGGAGCCTATGTTGTCCCTGCGGCCGCGGGTGTCATTGAAGATGTTGTCCCGGTTGACCACCTCGGTGCCGGGATCCTTGGCGACGATGGGGTCCTGCACGGTGCTGAAGCTGTTGCCCTCCAGGACCACCTTGGCAGCGTTGCGGCCCATCATGCCGTACTGGCCGATGTCCTGCAGGTAGTTGTTGTAGACGTGCGCCGCGGCAGTGTTATCAAGGCTGAAATTCCGCTGTGTGGTGTTGCGGATCCAGTTGTGGTGGATGGTCATCCGGGTCACCGCGTTGGAGGTCCAGCCGACGCCCAGGGCTTTGTTGTTGTCCGCGAAGACGTTCCAGGAATAGGTGATGAGGTCCGAGTCCTTGCGGGTGTCGATCAGGCCGTCGCCCATGCGCTGGATCTTCATGTGGTCAACCCAGACGTGGTGGGTGGTGTCCAGCTGGATGCCGTCGCGGTCGTTGTCCGGGCGCTTGCCGTCCCAGTCGCCGGGGATGTAGGAGTCCCGGATGGTGAAGTTCCGGAAGATCACGTTGGAGACGTTGATGAGCTTGAAGCCTGCGTTTATCACTTCTGAGCCGGCACCCGCCCCGATGAAGCTTTTGTTGGCGGCGACCGGGATCTTGATGTAGTCCCTGGCTGTCAGGCTGCCGCGGATGAAGATGACCAGCGGTTCGGCCGCTGCTGCATAGTTGGCCAGTTCCTCGATGGTGGACGCGGTGACGATGCGGCCGGCCTGGCCACCGGTGGTTCCGGACAGGCCGTAGCCTGGCAGCGCCGCAAAGCCATCGGGCGTTTGCTTCCACATCGCTTCGGTGGTGGCATCGGCAGCCGGTATCAGGGTGGCGGGCAGGGCGGCGGACGGTTGCGGGGCTCCGGCAGGGGAGGCGGCGGCAGGAACCGCCGTCAGGCTTCCCAGCATCACGACGGCGGTGGCCGCGCAGAGCAGGCGTCGCAGACTCATACAAAACTCCTTTGTTTTTGTGCCCGGGCAGCCTCCAGCCCGGGCACGGGTAATCAGGGATGTTCAGTGATGATGCGTACGGAGAAGGTGGTGGGGCTGCTGTTTCCAGCCCTGGGCTACTTCAGCCCGGTTCTACTTCAGCTCTGTCCTACTTCAGCCCGGTGGTGGCGATTCCGTTGATGAGGTATTTCTGGCCGGCGATGAAGAAACCGATGATGGGTGCGATGGACACAACGGACATGGCGAACATTGGCCCCCACATGCTTTGGCCTTCGGAATCCATAAAGGCCCGCAGTGCCAGCGGCACGGTGTAGAGGTCCTGGTTCTGGATGTAGAGCAGGGGGCCAAAGAACTCGTTCCAGGTGGAGATAAACGTAAAGATGGCCGTGGTGGCCATCGCCGGAACACACAGCGGCAGGATGACGCGCAGGAACGTCCGGAAGGGGCCGCACCCGTCGATCTGGGCGGCGTCGTCCAGCTCCTTGGGGAGCGCCTTCATGAACTGGACCATAAGGAAGATGAAGAATGCGTTCGTTGCCATGAAATTCGGCACGATCAGGGGCAGGTAGGTATCCAGCCATCCCAGTTGCGAGAAGATGATGTACTGCGGCACCAGGAGCACGTGGCCCGGCAGCATCAGGGTTCCCAACATCAGGGCGAAAAAGAGCTTCCGGCCGGTGAACTCCATCCGGGCGAAGGCGTAGGCCGCCAGAGCACAGGAGAAGATGTTGCCCACGATGGAGAAGACCACCACAATCAGGGAGTTGATCAGGTAGACGTGGAAGGGCTGGTTCAGCGCCGTCCAGCCCTGCTCGTAGTTGCTGAAGTCCCAGTTTTCCGGCCATAGTCCGAGCTGCCGGAAGATGTCGTTGCTGGGCTTGAACGAGCTGGAGACGAGCCATAACAGCGGGTACAGCATCACCAGGCCAACCAGGCACAGGATCAGGTGCCGTGAGAAGCGTGTGCCGGTGGTCCCGGTGAGCGCGTCCTCTGCGGGAACGTCCTTCTTTTGCTTGTTCTTGAGGGGTAGTTCGAGGAGAGCCATAGCGGTGCCTTAATTGTCGTAGAAGACCCAGAACTTGGATGCGATGAAGTTGATGGCCGTGAAAATCGCAATGATCATCAACAGCAGCCATGCCATGGCCGAGGCATACCCCATCTCGAACTCCGTGAAGCCCTTCTGGTACAGGTACAGGTTGTAGAACAGCGTGGAATCCGCCGGTCCGCCGGTGCCGCCGCTCATCACGTAGCCCTGGGTGAAGGTCTGGAAGGATCCGATCAGCTGCATGATGAGGTTGAAGAAGATGATGGGGCTGATCAACGGCAGGGTGATGCTCCGGAACTGCCGCCACCGGGACGCTCCGTCGATGGAGGCGGCCTCGTAGTACATGGACGGCACCTGTCGCAGGCCGGCGAGGAAAATTACCATCGGCGAACCAAAGGTCCACACGTTCAGGACGATCAGGGTGCTCAACGCGAACTCAGGGTCCGTGACCCATGCCGGGCCCTGGATCCCGAAGAGACCCAGGAAGCCGTTGACGATTCCGTCGTTGCCGAAGATGTAGCGCCAGAGCATCACAATCGCGACGCTTCCACCGAGCAGGGACGGCAGGTAGTAGACGGAGCGGTAAATCGCCAGGCCTTGCAGGCCGCGGTTCAGTACCAGGGCTATCAGGAGGGCCACGGCCAGGGAGATGGGCACGGAAACGAAGGTGTAGATGAATGTGACCTTCAGCGACTGCAGGAGCCTCGGGTCCTCGAACATCGCCTGGAAGTTTGCCAGTCCCACGAAGTTCGGCTCTGTGAAGAGGTTGTAGTCCGTAAACGCCAGGTAGAGGGAGGCGAAGAACGGGATGATCGTAAACAGCATGCCGATGAACCACGGCAGCAGGAAGAGGTAACCGGAACGCTGATTGGTGCGCTTTCCGCGTGCCCGGCTGGGTTTCCTTCCCGGCGCGGCCAGGGAGGCGGCCGCGCCGGAGGCTTGCTTGGTCAGCACTGACATGCGTCAGGCTCCTATCTGCGTAACGGGATTTCTGGACGTGGGCCGGCTACTTGTTGATGGCGGCATTGCTCTTCTCGAGGAAGGTTTTTGCTGCCTCGGCAGGGGTGACGCGGCCAAACTCGACTTCTGTCGCCAGCTGCTTGAGGGTGTCCGCGACAACACTTGCACCCTTGGGGTAGACGTAGGCCGGTGCGAGGTCGTCCTTCTGGATGTCGGCGACCATCTGCACAAACTTCGTGTCATCCTCGCCGAGCTTGGGCATAATGGCCTTTGTTACTTCGGGGTTGATGGGAACGCCGCGCTGGGTCAGCGTCTCCGCAGCGCCGTCGACATCGTTAATCAGGAAGTTCAGCAGCTTCGCCGCTTCCTTCGGGTGCTTCGACTTCGCGGCAATGGACCACAGCATGCTGGGATCGGCCGAGTATCCGCGGCGCTTTTCCGTGGTTTCGCCCGGCATACGCAGCAGGACCACGTTTCCGCCGGCGGCCTCGTTATAGGCCTTGAAGTTGTTGATCGGGATGATCTGGGAGGCGACGGTGCCCTTGGCCAGGTACGACTGGGCAGGGGAGCCGCCAATCTGTTCGAAGAAGCCCGCGGGCGGGTAGCCTCCCGCAGCACGCAGATCAACGCTGTACTGGAACCAGTCGCGCATGGTCCCTTCGCTGACGCCGAGCTTGTTGTCCTTGGTGTAGAAGTCCTCGCCCCGTTGCCTTGCGAAGAGGATGGGGCCCGTTTCGGTGGCTACGTCATAGCCTGCGCCGTAGATTTTGCCGCCGGTTTTCTGCGTGATCTCGGTGGCGAACTTTGCATAGTCTTCCCAGCTCCAGGTTTTGTCATCCGGAATGGTGACCCCGGCCTGGTCGGTAATGGTTTTGTTCACCACCATGCCGATGAGGTTGACTCCGGTTGCCAGGCCGTAAAGTTTTCCGTCAACCTCGCCGCGGCTTTGGATTGTGGCGGGGATGTTCTTGAGGTCGATCTCCGGGAAGGACTTCAGGTCGGCGAGGGTGCCCCGCTGTGCGTACTCAAGGAGCGTACGGTTGGCCATGTTCAGGACGTCAGGCGGGTTTCCGCCGGCGAAGCGGGTAGCCAGTTTGTCGGCGTAGGGGCCGCTGTCCTGGTATTCGCTCTTGACAGTGATGCCGGGGTTCTTCTCCTCGAAGATCTTGATTGCCGCGTCCGTCATCTTGGCCCGGTTGGAGTCACCCCAATAGACAAAGTTCAACTCCACGTTGCCGCCGCCACCGGCAGCAGGCGCCGAACCTCCGCCACAGCCGCTCAGCGCCAAGCCTGCGGCCGTAACGGCTGCGCCCAGGACCAACCTGCGGGAGATGGGGGTGCTGACAGTCTTCATCATTGAATGACGCCTCTCTAGGGTTGCCCACTGCTAGTGCGCGGGCCGCTAATCGTGAAAATAGTTCAGAAAGTTTCTGTGTCGGGTATGGCAGCGGTTCTCGGCAAAGGACCAGCCGAAACAGCCAAAGCAACGAAAACCAAAACTCGGTAAACGATTTCTAGCAAAGACCGGCTGTGACTGTCAACACAATTTTGAAAACCGCAATTGAAGAGATAGCGGAAAGTTTCCATACTTCTTGCCGACTCTTTCTGATCTGGCTATGCTGAACCCCACATCCCTTGAACTGCCCCTACTGGAGGTCGGCTTGGCCCATTGCATGCAACCCGCTGAAGCGCCGGGTCCACCCCGGCGGGAGCACCCTCACGCCGCCCACAACACCGCTCTTCAACAGCCGGCCAACCTTGCGCCCCGGCCCTATCTGCACCCGGTACGTTCCGTGGCGGGCGCGGTTGTCACCGATGCTGAACCGGCTGACCACCGGCCCCGCCCGGGGCTTTCCATCGCCTTCTCGGACGTCAACGGAACCAATTTCTGGGGCGGGTCAACCTATACGGCGGGCAATGGACCCATGCTCCTGGCCAACCACGGAAGGCAGCTGCCGCAAGCCTGGCAGTCAACGCCGGAGGAAGCGTCCGGCAGCGTCTCCTGGTTGTCCAAGGACGGTGGGGAACTCGCCGTCGAGCAGCGTCGCATCCGGTACTTTCCCCACACAGGCCCCGGGACGTGGGGCCTTTCGTTGTCCTCGGTGATTGTCCCCGCGGCAGGCGTGCAGCGGCTGGAGGTAACGTCGTCGGCCGTGAAAGGGCGGAAGGGTGCTGGCTACGGCGGCATTTTCTGGCGCTTTCCCTACGGCAGCAGCGAGCCGCTTGTCCTGTCCAGCGCCGGCAGCGGTGCCGATGCTGCCCACGGTTCACTCTCGCCCTGGCTTTCGATCGGCATGGTGATCGATGGCGGACCTGTCAGTGTGGTACTCGCACAGGAGCCCGGCCAGCTGCTTCCGTGGTTCATTCGGGCCGAAGGCTACCTTGGCGCCGGACCGGCCGTGGCATGGGCGGAACCTGCCGTCGTGGACCACAGCAACCCGCTCAAGCTTTCCCTGCACGCCGTTATCCATGACGGCCAGGTGTCCACCGCCGCCCATGCCTTGGGCCTCCTAAGCCAGCACCCCCTCGTAAGCCGCAGCTCTCCCGACAGGACGTCATGACTACCCGGATCCCCGCCCCCGCCTACCGCAACCCGATCCTTAACGCCGACTGGCCGGATCCGGATGCGGTGCAGGTGGACGGCGTCTACTACCTCATCGCCTCCAGCTTCAACCGCGTCCCCGGCCTGCCGGTCCTTCGCTCGCGGAACCTCGTGGATTGGGAGCATGCCGGTCACGCGCTCACCGAGCTCCCCCAGACCAGCCACTACTCGCTGGTGCGCCACGGCAGCGGCGTCTGGGCTCCCTCACTCCGGTACCACGACGGGCGCTTCTGGATCTTCTATCCTGATCCGGATCATGGCATCTTCGTGTTGAGCGCCGAAAAGGCTGAGGGCCCGTGGACCACCCCGCATCTCCTGTACGCCGGCCGCGGGCTCATCGATCCCTGCCCCTTGTGGGACGACGACGGCCAGGCCTATCTGGTGCATGGCTGGGCCCAGAGCCGGGTGGGCGTGAAGAACCGGCTCACGGTCCACCGCATGAGCCCGGACGCCGGCAGGCTTCTGGACCACGGCACGCATGTGATCAACGGGGCCGACCTCCCGGGGTACACCACCCTGGAAGGCCCGAAGTTCTACAAGAGGGACGGCTGGTACTGGATCTTCGCCCCGGCGGGCGGAGTGGCCACCGGCTGGCAGTCGGTATTCCGGTCCAGGTCCCCGTTCGGGCCCTACGAGGAGCGGCGCGTCCTCGAACAGGGAAATACCGAGGTCAACGGACCCCACCAGGGCGCCTGGGTCACCAGTCCCCGGGGCGAGGACTGGTTCCTGCACTTCCAGGACCGCGGACCCTACGGCCGGGTGGTGCACCTGCAGCCCATGGGGTGGAGCGAGGACGGCTGGCCCTGGATGGCAGTCCGGAATCCCGACGGCGGATCGGGAACCCCCGTGATGACCCATCCCTACCCGGTGGGTACTGCCGCCGAAAACATCGCACCGCCGGCCAGCGACGACTTCTCGTCACCACGGCTGGGGCCGCAGTGGCATTGGCAAGCGAATCCGCAGGATGACTGGGCGCACCAGTGCGGGGTTGGGCACCTCGTCCTCAAGCCCAAGGCCAACGATCCGGTGAACCTCCGCGAGCTCCCGAACCTGCTCGGGCAAATCCTGCCCGGAACGCCATCCACGTTCACCACGTCGCTTGAGCTGCAGGACGTCCCGGTGGGAACCCGCGCAGGCGTGGTGGTGCTGGGGCTGAGATACGCCTGGCTGGGCATCGTCAGGACAACTGAAGGCTATGTCCTGGGCGATGGCACCGGGGGAGAGGGGCCCCACGAGCAGCGGCTGGGCAGGCAACGTGTCCTGCCGGGTTCCCGGATTGAACTGCAGATCCGAACCGACGGCACACCCCGGTCCACCTTTGCCTGGCGCTCCGGACCCGGGGAACCGTGGGAAGTCCAGGGCTGGAACTTCGACGTAGTGAAAGGCCAGTGGATCGGCGCGGAGCTGGGCCTCTTCGCGGCCTCACCACTGGGCTCGGAGGAGCGCGGCAATGTTATCGTGGGACCGGTCCGGGTGGACGTTGCGCCGGCCCGGCGTCCCACCGCCCCGCAATACGCCGCCGTAACTACATGACTCCGAGGACCGCCCCTGTGACCGCCACTCCGCGTCCCAAAATTGCTGACGTCGCGGCCGCAGCAGGCGTCTCCGTGCCTACGGTGTCCAAGGTGCTCAACGGCCGGACCCACGTCTCCGAGGCCACCCGCGCCAGGGTTCAGCAGGCACTCGAGGAGCTTGACTACTCGAAGCGCGCCGCGTCGGCCACCCAGCCGGGAGTCCTGCAGCTTGTGGTGAACAACTTCGACTCTCCCTGGGTCCTGGAGACCATGGCGGGAGTGGAGGCGGCCGCGGACCGGCTGGGCTATGCCGTCGCCTACGCGCGCGCTGAGCATGCGACGGCGGAGCGCTGGCGGAAGCTGCGCGAGCCGTCCGTCAACCGGCTCGACGGCGTGCTGCTGCTGGCGCCGCGGAAGGATTCGCGCCTCGTTACTACGCTTCGGACGCTGAAGATTCCCGCCGTCGCCATCGACCCCGAAGGAACCGAAGGGCTGGCAATCCCCAGCGTCAGCCCGGCGTCGTTCTCCGGCGCCCTGGCCGCAGTAAGCCACCTGCTGGGCCAGGGCCATCGCAGGATCGGCATCATCACCGGCCGCAAGCACAGTCCCGGGCACGGCCGTGCCCGCTACGCCGCCTACGCAGCTGCGCTTCATGAGGCCGGGCTGCCCGTCCTGCCGGAGCTGGTGCAGGACGGCGACTTCAGTATTGAGTCGGGAATGCGGCTGGGCGGGGAACTGCTGGACCTGCCCCAGCCGCCCACCGCCATCTTCACGGGCAGCGACCTGCAGGCCCTGGGCGTGATGAACGCGGCCGGCCAGCGCTCGCTCCACGTCCCCGAAGACCTGAGCATTGTGGGCTTTGACGATATTGCGCAGGCCGCGTTGACGTCGCCGCCGCTCACCACGGTGCGGCAGCCGCTGGCACAGCTTGCTTCCATGGCGGTGGGAATGTTGACGGAGCAGCAGGACCAGTCCGGCACCGCCGTTCCCACAGCCCTCGAAGTAGCGACCGAACTCGTGGTCCGGGGAACAACGGCCCCGCCGGCGCGCTGACAATCCAGGGGCGCTCGGGTTTACTTTGCCTCGAGCACCAGGTTTTTGAGGTCGTCCAGGGTCTGCTGCATGTGTGCGTCCATTGCCTCCCGGGAGCGTGCAGCATCACGGGATTCCAGTGCTTCGGCGATGTTCTGGTGATGACCGATGGCGTGCACCTGAATCTCGCGCACCGCTGACGTTTCGGTCCGCCGCTTTTCCAGGACCCGGTGGAGCGGTTCGAAAAGGACGGCCACAAAAACGTTCTCGGAGGAATGCAGGATCAGGTCGTGGAATGCGAGGTCCGCTTCCACGAAGGCGGCGACGTCGTTCACCTCGTGGGCGGCCCGCATGGCGGCCACGTGGCCGTAGAGCGTTTGGATGTCCGCGTCGCTGATGCGCCCCGCGGCGAGTTCGCAGGCGCCGGTCTCCAGCATGCGGCGGAGTTCGATGAGCTGGACGGAGGCCTCCGCTTCGTTCTTGCCCTCGGAGGCCGCGCGCAGCACTGCCTCCAGCGAGGCCCACCGGTTGAGTGGGTTCACAAAGGTGCCGCGCCCGCGCTCGACGCTGAGGATGCGCTGCGCCTCAAGCGTTTTCATTGCCTCGCGGACAGTCATCCGGCTGACTTCATGGGCCGCGCTCAGTTCGTGCTCGCCCGGAACAGTGGCGCCGGGGGGAAATTCGCCCGCGATGATGCGGTCCAGGAGTTCGTCCGCCACCTGCCCTACCAGTGACTTCCTTGCCATGCTGCCCCCGTCAGTGCCCCTCGTGAATATGTCAGACAAATCTACTTGCGCGTCTTTATGTCCTATGCCACACTAGCATCAGATGCAAGATGTCAGACATCTTACAGGTCCCTTTTACATCAGGATCCGCCAGGATTCATACACAACGGAGCCCCCTGTGACGCTTGAAGCAGACGTTCTGGCCGCCTACCCGGCCGAGGTCCGGATTCCCGCCGAACTGGTGGCCAGCACGCTGGCCGCCTCCAACGCGGAGACACCGCGTGTCCTGGTGGTGCTCGACGACGACCCCACCGGAACGCAGTCCGTGGCAGATTTGCCCGTGCTCACCCGGTGGGAAGTGGAGGACTTCATCTGGGCCTTCGGCCAGGCCAAGCCCGCCGTCTACGTCCTCACCAACACCCGCAGCCTGGACCCCGCCGAGGCAGCCGCCCGCAATGAGGAAGTGGTCCGCAACGCCCTCGCCGCTGCCGGCTCGCCGGACGGCGGTGTTGGTTCCAGTCTCCGACTGGGCTTCGTCAGCCGCAGCGATTCCACCCTCCGCGGCCACTACCCCCTGGAGCCGGACGTCATTGCCGCCACGGTTGCGGACGTCAGCGGCGAACAGACCGACGGCGTGGTGCTGGTCCCTGCCTTCCCGGACGCCGGGCGGGTCACCATCGGCGGTGTCCACTACATGCGCGGCACGGGTGATGCTGCCGGCACCCTCACCCCGGTGTCCGACACCGAATTCGCGAAGGATGCCACCTTCGGCTTCACGACGTCCGTGATGGCCGACTACGTCCAGGAGAAATCCCGGGGCCGCTTCGCTGCGGATTCAGTGATCGTCCTGGACCTCAACATCATCCGCGCCGGGGCTTCGGCCGCAGATGCGTCAGACGGTGCGCAGATCAGCGCCAACGCCATCGCCGACGCCATCGACGCGGCCACTGACTCCACGCCGATTGTGGCCGACATTGTCACGGAGAATGACCTTCGGGCGCTGTCCCTCGGCCTGGAGGAAGCCGAGCGGCGGGGCAAGAAACTGCTCTACCGCGTGGGCCCGCCGTTCGGCCGTGCCAGGATCGGCCAGGAGATCCGCACCGAACTCACCGGAGCTGAAGCCTACGCCGACAACACCCCGTCCGAGGCCGGCGGGCTCATCGTCGTCGGCTCCCACGTGGGCGTCACCACCCGCCAGCTCAAGGCCCTGACCGAACAGCACAGCGCGGCCCGGATCGTTGAGATCGACGTCGAAAAGCTCCTTGGCGCCCACGCTGACGGCCACCTGGACCAGACCGTGGACACCGTCGTCGAAGCCCTCCGCAGCGGCGACGTCATCGTCCACACCAGCCGGCTGCTGATCAAGACGGATGATCCCGCTGAAAGCCTGCGGATTGCACGCACCGTCTCGGCCGCCGTCGTAGCGGTGGTCAACCGGACGCTCAAGACCTTCCCGCCGCGGTTCGTCATCGCCAAGGGCGGAATCACCTCCTCGGACGTGGCTGCCCACGGCCTGGAGATCCGCCATGCCATCGTCCGGGGTCCCATGCTCCCCGGCATCGTGAGCCTTTGGGAGCCCGTGGACGGCCCCGCCAAGGGCATCCCGTACATCGTCTTCGCCGGCAACGTGGGCGACGACCAGTCCCTGGCCGACGTCACCCGCAAGCTCAGCAGCACTTTCTAATCCCCACCGGCTCCCCGCAGCACACATTCAATGGAGAACACCATGACCAGCAACTACACCGTCACCGTCCTGGGCCTCGGAGCCATGGGCCTGCCCATGGCCACCCGGCTGGCCTCACAACTGACCGTCCACGGTTTTGACATCGCCGAACCCCGCCTCAAGCTCGCCGAAGAAGCAGGCATCGCCACCTTCGCCTCAGCCCGCGAAGCCGCCAAGGGCGCCGACGCAGTGCTCCTGGCCGTCCGGAACGGCGAGCAGCTCAACGATGTCCTCTTCGGCGAGAATGGCGTGGCCTCCGTGCTGGAAGCCGGCGCCGTGGTCATCCTCGGCAGCACCGTGGGCACCGAAGCCATCCCGGCCACCGTCGAGAAGTTGGCCGAATACGGCGTCGAGCTTGTGGATGCCCCGCTTTCCGGCGGGCCCAAGCGCGCCGGCGAAGGCGACCTGCTGATCGTCGTCGGGGCTTCCCCGGAAGCACGCGAAAAGGCGGCTCCGGCCCTGGAACTGTTGGCCTCCACCCTGACGGTTGTGGGCGACAAGCCCGGTGACGGCCAGGCGCTCAAAACCGTCAACCAGCTGCTCTGCGGCGTCCACATCGCCGCCGCCGCCGAGGCTATGGCCCTGGCCGACGCCCTCGGACTGGATCAGGCCAAGACCCTTGCCGCCCTCGAAGCCGGTGCCGCCGGCTCGTTTATGCTCTCCAACCGCGGCCCCCGAATCCTCGAGGCCTACAACGAGGAAGGCGCCGAGGTCCTTAGCCGCCTGGACATCTTCGTCAAGGACATGGGCATCGTGGGCAAAGCCACCCGCGCGGCAGGACTGGCAGCTCCGGTTGCCGCCGCTGCCGAGCAGCTCTACCTCCTGGGCCAGGCCCAGGGCCTCGCCGCCGCCGATGACTCCGCCGTCATCAAGGTTGTTGCCCCCACCAAGCGCACCAAGTAACAAGCCCTCCCCCCAATGAACGTACGACGGCGGCGGTCCCCCCTCCGCCGTCGTCGTACCCACCCAGCTCGCTAGGCTTAACTAGCGACGTCAAAGGAGACACACGATGAGCGCATTAGCTCTTCTGGCTATAGCAGTGGCGGGCGTCGCCCTGCTGCTCGTGGCCGTCATCAAGTTCAAAATTCCGGCTTTCCTTGCCTTGCTCGTGGTCAGTGTTTCCGTGGCGCTCGTGGCGGGGATCCCGCTGCCGGACGTCATCAAAACCGTTACCGAAGGCATGGGCGGAACCCTTGGCTCCGTAGCCATCCTGGTTGGCCTGGGCGCCATGCTGGGCAAAATGATCGAGATCTCCGGCGGCGCACAAGCCCTCGCCGGCAAGTTCACCCAGCTGCTTGGCCCCCGCAGGGTCATCGCCGCCTTGACCTCCGCAGCCTTCCTGCTGGCCATCCCGGTCTTCTTTGACGTCGGATTCATCATCCTGATTCCCATCATCTATGGATTTGCCAAAGCTGCCGGGGTCAACCCGGTCAAGATCGGCCTGCCCGTTGGCGGCATCATGCTGGCCATCCACGTCGTTGTCCCGCCGCACCCCGGCGTCGTCGGCGGCGCCGGAATCCTCGGCGCGGACATCGGCTGGACCACCATCATCGGCCTTGCCCTCTGCATTCCCGTCGGTGTCCTGGGTTACTTTGTTGCCCGCCGGCTCAACCGCCGCGACTTCGCCATGCTGCCCGCCACCGCCGAGCAGTTCCGCCTCTTTGGGACCGGCACATCACAGGTCGAGCAGGAAGCTGCCCAGGGCACTTCCGGCGTCGCGGTCAAGAGCGAGGTCAAGACTGCTCCCAGCCCGGCGATGATCATCACCCTGATTGTCCTTCCGATCCTCATGATCATGGTGGGAACTGTCGGCGCGGTCATCCTGCCCAAGGACACCTTAGCTTCCCAACTGGCTGCCTTCATCGGCGCCCCGCTGATTGCGCTCCTCACGGCCCTGGGCCTGGCCTACTACTTCCTGGGGATCCGCCGCGGCTGGTCTTCGCAGCACACAGGCGAAGTCATGGACTCCGCACTGGCCCCTACCGCCATCGTTATCCTGGTCACCGGCGCCGGCGGCGTCTTCGGCAAGGTGCTCACCGTATCCGGCATCGGCAAGGCGCTCGCCGAAGGACTGCAGACAGCCGGCCTCCCGGTCATCGTCATGGCCTTCGTCCTCGCAGCCATCCTCCGGGCATCCCAAGGCTCCGCAACAGTTGCGATCATCACCACTTCCGGCCTGCTTGCAGCCTCCGTGGCCGACGGCGGCTTCTCACCGTTCCAGACGGCACTCATCCTCGTAGCCATGGGCTTCGGCGCGCTTGGCCTCAGCCACGTCAATGACTCCGGCTTCTGGATCGTTACCCGCTTCCTGGGCCTCTCGGTGGCGGACGGACTCAGGACGTGGACTGTGCTCACCACCATCCTGGGCCTCGCAGGGTTCGCGCTCACGTTCCTGGTCTGGATCCTTACCGGCGGACTCACCGTCTGATGCGCACCCGACTCGACCACCTGGTCACCTCCGCCCTTCAGCAGGGGTCCGCCGTCCCGGCCTTCACCTGCTACGACTTCACCACTGCACTGGCCGTGGTGGGCGCTGCAGAGGAGTCCGGCCGCGGCGTCATCCTCCTCGTGGCACCCAAGACCGCCGCCACCTCCAACGGCCTGCGCCTCCTCGGGGCCCTCCGGGGGCTGGCTGACGCAGCTTCAGTGCCCGTCGCCGTGCAGCTTGACCACGCTGCGGACCTTCAGGTGATGGCCGACGCCGTGGCGGCAGGGGCGGATTCCGTCCTCGCCGACGGTTCGTCGCTTCCTTATGAGGACAACATCGCGCTGGTTGTGGCTGCGCGTAAGTTGCTGGGGACCGACGTCGTGCTGGAAGCCGAGCTGGGCGGACTCGCCGGTGATGAGGACCGTGCCTTTGGCGCCGACCGGTCCGGCGTGGCCGTCGCCGGGCTGACGGATTCGGCGCAGGTGGAGGACTTTGTGTCCCGGACCGGCGCGGAACTGCTGGCGGTCGCCGTCGGGAATGTCCATGGCAAGTACAAGGGCGAGCCGCAGCTGCGCTGGGACGTGCTGCAGGACATCGCGGTGCGGACGCATATTCCGCTGGTCCTGCACGGAGCTTCCGGGATCCCTGCCGAGGAGCTGGTGAAGGCCGCGTCCATGAACGTTGGCAAGGTCAACTTCAACACCGAGCTCCGCACCGGCGTCCTCGCTACCCTGCAGGAGCAGCTGCCCGGGCACCGTTCCGACGGTGAGAACCTGCAGGGGCTCCTGGGCCACTGGAACCCGTCCGCGGGCAGCTTCGCCACAACGGCCCTCGGTATGCTCACGCGCTGACGTTCCCTGGAGTTTTTGTCCAGCTATGCAGGGTTGAACCCGCCCCGCAGGAGGCCTGCATATGTGGACAAAAACTCCGGGAGGGGAGGCTAGGATCAGGCAATGATCCTGGCCTCCCTTCTTTTTGCCTTCCTGGCAGCCGCAGTTGTCCTGGCCCTGACTGGGCGCAAGTACCTCAAGGCCGCCGCAACCCAGGGTGCTGCGCCGCTGCCCGCCGTCGTGCTGGGTCTCATCGCCCTGGCGGTCTAGCTCCCGCGGGTTCTCCTGACGCTGGAACTGCCGGGAACCGGCGGTGTGCTTTGCCGTTGCCCTAGTGATGGTGAAGGGTAAGCAGGGGCATTGCCAGCGGGCTGAAGTAGTGCCAGTGTCGAAGCATGACCGAGAACACGATGTCCACCGAGGATAGGTTCACCCCCGATGTCACGCTGAGGCGCAACGACGCGCAGCACCGCTATGAACTGCTCGTGGGCGGCAAGTTGGCCGTCCAGTCCTTCTACCAGGACCTGCCCGGCCATATCGACTTCAGCCACACCGAGACGTCGCCGGACTTTGAGGGCCAGGGCCTGGGCAAGGTACTGGCCCACTTCGCCCTCGATGATGTGGTGGCAACGGGAAAACGCATCGTCCCGCACTGCCCCTTCATTGCAGGGTACCTGCGGAAGCACGAGGGGTACGAACAGTTCGTCGACTGGCCCGACAGCCCGGCTGCTAACGGTTCGGGAGCCTGACGAACCGGCACTGCTCCGAGACGCAATAGAACTGCTTTTCCCGGAGCCCGGGCTGCGCGTTATTGTGCCGCAGCGCCGGGTACCTCTCCTGAGCGCGGTCTTGCAGAGGGCGCACGCAGTTGAACGCGCCCCCTTTCCGGGAGCAGCGCACACCGGGGACAGGATCCTGGATGAATCACCAAGAACAGCTATTCGACGTTGCCGTCATCGGCGGGGGACCGGCAGGGTTGAGCGCCGGCGTTGCCCTGGCCAGGGCGCTGCGCTCCGTGGTGGTAATCGATGCCGGCGGGCAGCGAAACCTGCGCGCGGAAGGAGTGCATGGCTTCCTGACCCGCGAGGGCATCAGCCCCAGCGAGCTTCTTGCTGCCGGACGAGCGGAACTTGCAGACTACGGCGGGCAGAACATCACCGGTTTTGTTAAGTCCGCCAGGCGGGACGGCGACAACTTCGTGCTCTCGCTTGAAGACGGCAGCACCTGCGCGGCCCGGCGGCTGCTGATTACCTCGGGAATCGAAGACGAGCTGCCCGACCTTCCGGGTGTGGCCGAGCGCTGGGGCAGGGATGTGCTTTACTGCCCCTACTGCCACGGCTGGGAGATCAGGAACCAACAGGTAGGGGTGCTCGCTTCTGATGCCCACGCTGTCTTGCAGGCCCTGACCTTCCGGCAGTGGAGCCCGGACGTGACCCTCCTGCTCAACGACAAACTGGCCCTGAGCCCGGGCCAAGCGGAACAGCTGGGAGCGCGGTCCGTCAAAGTAGTGGATGGCCGGGTCCGCGGATTGGTGGTCCAGGACGACAAGCTGACGGGGGTCACGCTCGACGACGGATCAGCGGTACCGCTCGAAGTGCTGGTGGTCAGCCCAGCCACGGTCAGCAAAGCCAACATGCTCCAGAACCTCGGGCTGGAATTGGATGGCCTGGAAGAGGGGCCGGGGACGCGGCTGGCCACCGATGAGTCGGGGCTGACGTCCTGCCCGGGGGTTTGGGCCGCCGGCAACGCCACGGACGTCTCGGCCCAGGTGATGACGGCCGCAGCCGCCGGACTGAAAGCGGCCGCGGCCATCAACGCGGATTTGGTACTGGAAGATACGCGGCGGGCAGTGGAGGCCGCAAGGACTGCTGCAGTGCATTAGCCTGCTGCTTAGCTGACTGGCCGGCTGTTTGGCCGGCTTGCTTGCTGGTTTACGGTGCCCGCTTACCGGCCAGGTGCCCGGCAATACAGCCCGCTGCGAAACAGCAGGAGGTTCCGGCCAGCCGTTCTCCAGTGGTCAGCTGGCCAGCGCGTGCATGCTGGCAGCCGGGACATCAATGGTGAAACCGCAGGCACAGCGGTAGGTTTCCACACTGGCGGGCGCGGAGCCGGCGCCAACGGGAATGACCGTTGCTCCGTCAACGTGAACGGGCAGGTGCAGGGACAGTGCGTCCGGATCCACACGCTGCATCGGGGCACGGCAGTGCATCCTTGAATTCAGGGTGACCAACAGTCCCAGGTCAACGGGGAGGGTGGAGCTCAAAGGCGCTTCGGTTCCTGTTTCGGGCTCCGCGGGAGCCACTGGCTGATCTTCTGTAACGATGGTCATGATGTTCGTCCTTGGGCTTCTTCACGGTACTGCCGGCGTTGGCAGCCCCGCCGCGACTGCTTGCGGAGGTTCAATTACCCCATAACCTAAGCATGCTTACTAATAGTTGGGCAAATCCGCTTGTGATCCAGGGCACCCCTGGAGCCGGGCAACCCTGTCAGGCCGCAACGGGGTTCTGGCCGGGCCGGCGCTGCGGGTTTCAGTCATCCACGGCCCGCCCCGACTCTAGCCGCGCCGGCGCTGCCACTGGAATGCGTGCCAGAACAGCAGGCAGATGGCAGCAGCAAGCCCTGCGACGATCGCATAAGGGGCAAAGGTGAACATCAGGAAAGACGCCGGCATCCCTGAAGTCGTCGGGCCCACCATCGTATTCGCATTGAGGAAGATCAAGGCTCCACCTACGATGAGCAGGATGGCGAGAAGCCACAGAACCACAATGAACGGGTTGACTGCGGGCGCGGGACTGCCGGCAGAGTTTTCCCCGGCCCCGTACCGGAAAGCCTCCGGTATCTGGTTTCCGTCCTGGTCCACTTCCCGGAATTCGATCGCTCTTCCTGGCTGCTCCATGTTTCCCCCCTGTGATTTCTGCGCTGCAGGGCTGCCGGTATGCGCCAACCCTGGCCCGGGAGCGCCGCTTTGCCATGCGCAGCCGTCCCGGAGGGGCCATTCTGCAGGACGCGTAGCTCGCGCCGCCAGTCAATGACGCGGTCAGCAGTGAAAAAACGGCAAATCGCAGAGCCTGGGGGCAAATACATCACAAAAGTTTGCTTAAAAGGCTGCCCTAAGTAAGTCTTACCTTTGCAACACGCCGAAACGCCGACCGAAGGAAGACCAGTGCCGCTTACGCCCCGCCTTGACGAGTTACGAGTGGATGACCCGCGCCATCAACAACAGGCCCGCGGCCAGGACTTCGGGTCCCGCGTGGAGCTCGCCCTGGGCGCCACAAACCATCTCTTCAACGCCCGGAACTCGCCCCGCTATGTGGCGCAGGTGCTGCAGGGCGTCACGGCCGTGGCCACCAAACTGGAGCGCACCACCCGGCCGTTCACCGGCGTCGGGCCTTCGCAGATGAAAGCCCGGGTTGACGCGGTGGACCTTGAAACGCCCCTTCAGGACACGGCGGCGGCACTCCAGGAACTCGAAGACGTGTACCTGCGCGACGCCATCTACTTCCACGACCCGAAGTACGCAGCACACCTCAACTGCCCCGTGGTCATTCCGGCGCTGGTGGGAGAAGCCATCCTGTCTGCCGTGAACTCATCGCTGGATACCTGGGACCAGAGCGCCGGTGCCACCATGATCGAACGCCGCCTCATCGACTGGGCAGCAGAGCGGCTGCACCTCGGGGATAACGCGGACGGAATCTTCACCTCCGGCGGCAGCCAGTCCAACCTCCAGGCCCTGCTGATCGCCCGCAACCACGCCGTGGCCGGCCTCCGCCAGGACCCGTCCCGAAGCAACCTCCGCCTTCCGGCGCTCCTGGACACGCTGCGGATCTTCACGTCCGAGGACAGCCATTTCAGTATCCAGAAGTCAGCCTCCATGCTGGGCCTGGGCTTCGACGCCGTCGTCACCGTTCCCTGCACCCCCGACCACCGCATGGATCCCGCTGCCCTTGCCGAGGCCATGGCGGAAGCGCGCGACGCCGGCCTGTCACCCATGGCAGTTGTCGCCACCGCCGGAACCACCGACTTCGGCGCGGTTGACCCGCTCGCAGACCTCGCCGCCCTGGCCCGGGCCTACGGCGCCTGGTTCCACATCGATGCAGCATACGGCGGCGGCCTGATGGTGTCCGGCCGCTACCGCCACCTGCTGGACGGAACCCGCCTCGCGGACTCCGTCACCGTCGACTTCCACAAAACCTTCTTCCAGCCGGTCAGCTCGAGCGCCCTCCTGGTCCGGGAGTCCGCAATGCTGCGCCACATCACCTACTACGCCGACTACCTGAACCCGGAAAGCGCGGCGCTCGCCGAGATCCCCAACCAGGTGGACAAGAGCATCCAGACCACCCGCCGGTTCGACGCATTGAAGCTGTGGCTCACCCTGCGGATCATGGGTGCGGACGCGATCGGCGCCCTGTTCGATGAAGCCATCGACCTTGCCGCCCGTGTGGGCTCCGTCCTCGCCACCGAGGACGACTTCGAACTCGCCGCGCCGCCGCAGCTCAGCACCCTGGTGTTCCGGTACCGGCCACGCCTGGAAGGCGGGAAGCGCCTCGCCGAGGACGTTGCCGACGCGCTGAACCCTGCCATCCGTGCCGCCGTCTTCGCCTCAGGCGAAGCAGTGGTTGCCGGGACCAAAGTGGGCGGCCGGCACTACCTGAAGTTCACCCTCCTCAATGCCGAGGCCACGCTGGAGGACATCGCCGGCATCATCGACCTCCTGCGCCGCACCGGCGCGGGGCTGCTGCAGAGTGAGGTATCCGCATGAGCACCCCGGACAACCGCAGGATTTACGACTTTGCTGCCGTCGGCGTCGGGCCTTTCAACCTGGGGCTGGCCGCACTCAGCGAGCCGGTGGAGGGGGTGGACGGGATCTTCCTGGAACGCCGGGAGTCCTTTGACTGGCACCCCGGGATGATGCTCGAACCGGCCCACCTTCAGGTTCCCTTTATGGCCGACCTCGTCACCCTGGCAGACCCGACCTCCCCCTATTCGTTCCTGAACTTCCTCAAGCAGACGGGCAGGTTGTACCGCTTCTACATCCGGGAGAACTTCTACCCCCTGCGCGCCGAGTACAACCAGTACTGCCAGTGGGTGGCAGGGCAGCTGCCTTCCGTACGTTTTGGCACAGCTGTGCTGGACGTAACGCACGACGACGGCGTGTACCGGCTGTCCGTGTCCGGTCCCGAAGGGCCGGAGGTGCTGCTGGCCCGGCGGCTGGTGCTGGGCACCGGCACCTCCCCGTACGTGCCGGAGGCCGCGGCGGACATCGTTGCCGATGCAGCAGCAGGACGCGGCGGCGTGGCCTTCCACAACGCGGACTACCTGGCGCGGAAGGCGGAACTGCAGCAGCAACGCAGCATCACCATCCTGGGCAGTGGCCAGAGCGCAGCCGAGATCTACTATGAGCTGCTCCAGGAATCGGAGGCGCACGGCTACCAGCTGAACTGGGTCACCCGCTCCGGCCGGTTCTTCCCGCTGGAATACACCAAACTGACCCTCGAGATGACCTCTCCCGAGTACGTCGACTACTTCCACAGCCTCCCTCAGCACCAGCGCGACCACCTCAACAAGACCCAGAAGAACCTCTACAAGGGCATCAACTCCGATCTCATCGACGCCATCTACGACCTGCTCTACACCAGGAGCATCTCCGGAATGGTGGACACACAGCTGCTGACCCACTCGTCACTGACCGCTGCCCAATGGGATCCGGAAGCCGGTATCCACACCCTGCACCTGCAGCACGGCGAGCAAGGGACGTCCTACACGCTGGACAGCGAAGCCGTGGTGCTCGCCACCGGCTACGGCTACCAGGAACCCGGCTTCCTGGCCGGCATCCAGGACCGCATCGCCCGGGATAGCGCAGGAAGGTTCGCCGTGGACCGCACCTACAGCACCGGCGTCGAACCGGGGGAGATTTTCGTCCAGAACGCCGAACTCCACACGCACGGATTCGTCACCCCGGACCTGGGAATGGGCGCGTACCGCAACTCCTGCATCCTCCGGGAAATCACCGGGCGCGAGGTCTACCCGGTGGAGCGCAGTATCGCCTTCCAGCAGTTCGGGTCACCCGCCGGCATGGGCGCACAGTCCGACGTCGAAAACAGGACGTGGGTGCCGGCATGAGGTTTACTTTCCGCTGCCTCGACGCCAAGGCCGACGCACCACTCCTCCACGGCTGGGTGACCCAGCCGTACGCCTCGTTCTGGGGGATGCTGTCCGCCAGCGTGGACGACGTGGTGGAGGAATACGCCAAAATCCAGGCCAGCGGCCACCACCACGCGCTGCTGGGGCTCGACGGCGGCGTCCCCGCCTTCCTGATGGAGGAGTACCGTCCCGCGTCCTCGCCGCTGGCGGCGGTCTATCCCGTCCTGCCCGGCGACCTGGGGATGCACCTGCTGGTGGCGCCGCCGTCGTCAGGGCCCCGGCCTGGTTACACCGCCGCCGTGATGGACGCCGTCCTTGACCGGCTCTTTGCCAGGCCCGGAGTGGACCGCATCGTGGTGGAACCGGATGCACGGAACACCAAGATCCACGCCCTGAACGAACGGCTGGGCTTCCAGCCTGCCGGCGTGGTGACCCTTCCCGACAAGGACGCGCTGCTGAGCTTCTGCAGCCGCGACGACTACCTGGCCGCCCGCACGGCACCCGACACTCTTTCCAAACACGTCCCACAGGGAGCCTCACTGTGACCATCCATCTCGACCCCGCCGCCCCCGCTGTCAGCGCCGCCCAACCCTTGCCCGCGAATGCTGCCGGCACCAACACTGGCGTACCGCACCTCACCGGAGAACGCTGGGACAAGGCCAACCGGCATGTCCTGCGCAAGGCGCTCGCCGAGTTTTCCCACGAACGTATCCTCGCCCCGGAGCGGTGTCCCGACGCCGACGCCAACGGGGGTGCCGGCGCTGCTGCCGGGACCGGCAGCTACCGGGTGCGCAGCGACGACGGCACGAAGGAGTACCGGTTCACCGCCAGGGTCCTCGAACTCGACCACTGGTCCATCGACGCCGCTTCCATCCGCTGCTTCCACGACGGCACCGAAATGCCGCTGGACGTACTGGACTTCATCACGGCTTTCCACCGCACCCTGGGCATCAACCTCCAGATGCTCCCGGTGTACCTCGAGGAGGTCAGCAGCACTTTGGCAAGCCACGCCTACAAGCAGTGGGCCGGCCAGCCGTCGGCCGACGAACTCGCGGCCGGAGTTACCTGCGGCGTGGACCGGGCCGCCGACTTCCAGGCCATTGAGCGGAGCATGACCGAGGGGCATCCGTGCTTTGTTGCCAACAACGGACGCCTTGGCTTCGGGATCACCGACTACCGTGCGTTCGCTCCCGAAACCGGCGCCCCGGTCCAGCTGGAATGGATCGCCGTCCACCGCAGCCACGCCGTTTTCACTTCCTCGGCCGGGCTGGACTACCGGGCCCACCTGGACGCCGAGCTCGGGCCCTTGTTGGGCAGTTTTGACGCCGAACTGCAGGTTCAGGGACTGGACCCGGACCAGTACTTCCTGATGCCCGTGCATCCGTGGCAATGGGAGAACAAGCTCACTGTCACTTTCGCGGCGGAAATCGCCCGGCAGCGCATCGTCCACCTGGGCACCGGCGCGGACATCTACCAGGCGCAGCAATCCATCCGGACGTTCTTCAACACCACCGCTCCGGCGCGCCACTACGTCAAGACCGCCATGTCCGTACTGAACATGGGGTTTATGCGCGGCCTGTCGCCGCAGTACATGAAGGCCACGCCGGCCATCAACGACTG
The DNA here is from genome assembly GCF_024494415.1 of Pseudarthrobacter sp. R1. NCBI lineage: Bacteria > Bacillati > Actinomycetota > Actinomycetes > Micrococcales > Micrococcaceae > Pseudarthrobacter > Pseudarthrobacter sp. R1. The sequence continues at coordinate 388,629 of NZ_JAMKFI010000009.1, forward strand.
GCTGCGGAACCTGATCGAGTCGGACGGTGCGCTCCAGGCACGCGGTTTCACCATGATCGGTGAAACCGCCGCCATCGGTTACCACAACAGGAACTACGAGGCCGGGTCCGCGAACGGTTCGCCCTACCGCAAGATGCTGTCGGCGCTGTGGCGCGAGAGCCCGCTGCCGCTCCTGAAGGACGGGCAACAGCTGGCCACCATGGCGTCCCTCCTGCACGTGGATGCCGGGGGCCGGCCGATGGTCTCAGCCCTCATCGCGCGTTCCGGACTGGCCGCGCAGGACTGGTTGCGGCACTACTTCGAGGCCTACCTGGTTCCGCTGGTGCACTGCCTGTACCAGTACGAACTGGCGTTTATGCCGCACGGCGAGAACGTGATCCTTGTCCTCGAAGACGGGGTGCCGGTCCGCGCCATCATGAAGGACATCGCCGAGGAAATTGTGGTGATGGGGGACAGGCTGGACCTGCCCGGAGAGGTGTCGCGGATCAAGGCGGCCATCCCGGACGGCGAGAAGGTGCTGGCCATCTTCACGGACATCTTCGACTGCATCTTCCGCTTCCTGGCTGCACTCCTCGAGGAGGACGGCAAGCTTGAGCAAGAGGAGTTCTGGCGGACGGCCGCCGCCGCCATCCAGGACTACCAGGCCCAGCACCCCGGGCTCGCAGACCAGTTCGCCCGGCATGACCTCTTCGCGCCGGATTTTGAACTGTCCTGCCTCAACAGGCTCCAGTTGCGCAACAACCAGCAGATGCTGGACCTCGCGGATCCCTCCGGAGGCCTGCAGATGGCCGGGCGCCTGGCGAACCCGCTGGCGAAGTTCGCCGGAAAATAGCACCGGAGACAGCAAGGCCGCCAGACTGCAGCCGGGACGCCGCAACCGGACAGTGCAGCCACAAGCCATCAGGTGATCGTTAGGCTTGCAGCATGACTGCAGACTCCTCCGGAACGACAGCCCTGATCACCGGTGCCAGTGCAGGGCTGGGCTCCGAATTCGCCCGACAGCTTGCCGCCCAGGGCTGCAACCTGGTGCTGGTGGCGCGGAACCGGGCCCGCCTCGAGGAAACCGCGGCGGGCCTGGAACGGCGTTACGGGATCACGGCTGAGGTGCTGCCCGCCGACCTGACCGACGACGCCGGCGTGGCAGCCGTCGTCGCACGCCTCTCCGATCCGCAGCGGCCGGTGGGCATCCTGGTCAACAACGCCGGGATCGGGTTGCTGCACAACTTCGAGGACAACCCCATCTCGGAGGAGAAAAAGCACCTGAAGCTGCACGGCGAGACGGCCATGGAGCTCACCCACGCTGCGCTGAAAGGCATGCTGGAACGCGGCGGTGGCCGGATCATCAACGTGGCCAGCATCGCCGCTTTCCTCCCGCGTGGAACCTACTCCGCGGCCAAGGCGTGGCTGGTCAGCTTCAGCCGGTGGGCAAACCTCGCCTACCGCCAGCGGGGCATTAAGGTCACCGCCGTATGCCCTGGCTTTACCCATACGGAGTTCCACGACCGGATGGGCATGGACAAGTCCGTAGCGCCGTCGTGGGCGTGGCTGCAGGCAGACCGGGTGGTGCGGGACGGCCTGGCGGACAATGAGCGGGGCAAGGCGGTTTCCATCCCGTCCAAGCGGTACAAGGTAGTGGCGGCCGTTGCGCGGGTGGCGCCACCCAAACTAGTGGCGGGCCCTCCGCGGAAGCCCAAATAGCGGCCCGAGCCCAAATAGCGGCGCGAGCCCAAGCAATGCCCGCGGGCTGCGGGTCCCGGACCGGCGGACGGCCACAACCACCGCGATGCCCACCAGTGCACCGACCAGCGTCTCGACGCCGCGCTCCAGGATCAGCACCGCGGGGTCGATGGGTGCGGCGAGCTGGGTAATCAGCAGGATTACCGGGGTAAACGACACCATGGCCAGGCCGTAGTGGCGGGCCATAAACAGCTCGGTAGTGAACTGGAAGAGGATCACCAGGAGGGCAAGCATCACGGCCTGCCGGCCCGGGAACAGCCCGGCCAGGGACCAGGGGCCGGGAAGGATAACGACGGCGGTGACCGCCAGGCCGAGGAATGTCCCCACGATGCGGTGGATCCCACGGCGGACGCTGCTGGGGAGGTCGGCCCCGGCAAGGGCTACCGCAGCGGCGGCCATCGCCCAGTGCGGGTGGCCGCTGCCGGACAGGACGCCTGCGGTGCCGGCAGCTCCCACGGCCAGAACGTAGCGGGCGGCGTGCACCAACAATTCAGTGCGTCCGGCCGGCTGCATGGCGGGAACGCTACGGACGGCTCCGCGCTGCCAGGACCTGCTGCGGAGCCAGCCCCCGAAACCCACCAGAATGGAGAAGGCGGCGGACCCTGCGGCGATCAGCATGGCCACCTGCCAGGGAACCGCCGGAGGTACCGAGGCGCATGCCCCCAGCGCGAGGATGCCAAAGAAGGGCCCGTTGGGTTTCAGCCGCACGCGGTCCGCGAAAACCGACCCCACACCGGCCAGCACCGCTTCAATGGCGACGAGCCACCAGGAGTGGAGGTGGTTGACGGACAGGAACAGGCCTGCCGCAACGCCGCCGAGCAGGACCACCGCGGCCTGGGACTGGTGCCGGAGGCGGAGCTGGTGCGGCTCGGAGCGCCCGTACATCCCTGTCAGCGCACCGAAGACGGCGTACATGATGAGGTCTGTGCGGCCGGCGGCCAGGAGCAGAAGCGAGGGAACTGCAACACTGAGGGCTACGCGCAGGGCTGCGAGATGGTCACGGTTGGCAGGTTCCAGCCGGTGAAGGGCGCGCACCTGCTCCATCAGAAGCTTCATGCCGCACCTTTCCTGCTTGTTTCGGACCCCTTCTTCGGGCCCTTCGGAACGTATCACCGGCTGCGCGGATCAAGCCATTTCTCTGGGCGTCAGGGGACATAAAACGACATCGGGGCAGGCGTGGCACGGCGAGGGCCCGCCCCGCGCAGCTTCCGGGGAAGCTGTGCAGGACGGGCCCTGGAGCGTTGCTGCAAGCCCTGCCCCTGGGGGAGTGGCTGGGTGCCATCGCCTGCCGGTTGCCGGCGTGCTAAACCCGGGCGGGAACCTTGTCGGCTGCACTCGAATCCGTGATGTCCTGGGTTTCGAACGGGAGCTCGTCCAGGTCGATCAGCGGGTTCTCGTCCTGCGTGGCCACCAGTTCGCGGGCCTCCGCCTGGGTATCCACGCTTGGCATGGAACCCGGCAGCGGGCGCTGGGCCGATTCCTTCAGGAAGTAGATGGCAACGGCGCCCACCAGGGAGGTTCCCATCAGGTAGTAGGCCGGCATCATGTCGTTGCCCGTGGCGCTGATCAGGGCTGCCACGATGAAGGGCGTCGTTCCGCCGAAGATGGCCACCGAGAAGTTGTACGCGATGCCCATGGCGCCGTACCGGCTGGAGGTGGGGAACTGGGCCGGCAGCGCGGAGGCGAGGTTGGCCACGTAGAACGTCACCGGGAAGGCGATCAGGGAAAGCCCGGCCAGCGTGGACCAGATTTCGCCGATGCCGATCAGCAGGAAGGCCGGGGTCGCCAGGACTACTGTGCTCAGCGCACCGATCCACAGCACGGGGCGGCGGCCGATCCGGTCGGACAGCTTGCCCGTGAGCGGGATGCAGAGGCTCATGACTACCAGCACGGGGATGGTCAGCAGGGTACCGTGCACCTCGTCGTAGCCCTTGGACTCCGTGAGGTAGGTGGGCATGTAGGAGGTCAGGGCGTAACCCGCGGTGTTGGCGGCTGCAACCAGGATCATCGCCACAATGATGGAGCGCCAGTAGGCCTTGACGATTCCCACCGGGCCCTTAGCCGTGGCTTCATCCGAGGCAGCGGCGTGCTTGGCGAGGTCTTCCTGGGCGTCCAGGGTGGCCTGGAACTGAGGCGATTCCTCAATCTTGCTGCGGAAGTAGACGGCAACCAGGCCCAGCGGACCGGCCACCAGGAACGGGATCCGCCAGCCCCACTCCTCCATGGCCGCCTGGCCAAGGGTGAGCTGCAGGCCGGACACCAGTGCCGCGCCGAGGGCGAAGCCAAGGTAGCTGCCCATATCCAGGAAGCTTGCGAAGAAGCCGCGGCGCTTGTCCGGGGCGTACTCGCTGACGAAGGTGGTGGCGCCGGCGTATTCGCCGCCGGTGGAGAAGCCCTGCACGATCTTCAGCAGTACCAGCAGGCCTGCTGCCCACAGCCCGATCTGGGCGTAGCCGGGAAGGAGTCCAATGGCGAACGTGCTTGCCGCCATGATCATCAGCGTGGCGGCGAGGATCTTCTGCCGGCCCATCTTGTCGCCCATCCAGCCGAAGATGACGCCGCCCAGGGGGCGGGCGATGAACGTGGCGGCAAAGGTACCCAGCAGAAAGAGGGTCTGGGTGGTGGGGTCGGACTCCGGCAGGAAGACCGGACCCATGGTGGTGATGAGGTAGCCGAACACGCCGACGTCGTACCACTCCATGGTGTTGCCCACGATGGTTCCGCCCAGGGCTTTCTTCAGCATGGGCTGGTTAACAACGTTGACGTCCGACTCCTTGAGCCGGCGGCGCTTCAAAATTTTTGGCTTGCGTCCCTTGGCAGCCGCGGGTGGGGTGCCTGGGGGTGTAGCTTGGTTGGTTCCGGCGGCGTTGTATGCGCCTGCGGAAGAGTCGGTGATGCTTCGGTCTGTGGGCATTTGGGCGACTCCCGTGGAGGTCATTTGCTTGCGACTTGTAGCTGCCCCGCTCCGGGCAGGCCTTCAATTTTACGCGAATGCCGTAGCGCCTGCTCGCTTTATGCCGTAGGATCACCCCTTTTCGGGGCTTTTCGTGCCGGTTCGTTAAGATTTCTTTCCCGGCTTTTCCCGCGCCGTTATGGGGATCTGCGGGGTCAGGCGCCCTTGTCACCGAATTTTTTTCGCTGTGGGCTCCCCTTGCCGCCATTTCGGACGCTTCAGACGCGAAAAAGTGATGCCGGCCACGGCTTCCGCAGCCCTCCTCCAGAACCCGGCAGGGCCGCCGTCGTCCTTTTCTGCCCACCTCTTCGAGGAGGGGTTCACAGGTGCCCGGCGCTTCCCTAAGGTTGTGCCATGGGAACACTTTCTTTCAGGTAGGCAGACGCCTGCGGCCAGGCATGGCCGGCCGCTCCGACAGTCACAAAAAGGCCCTAACTGGCCTCGATTGATAGCACTTCATTTCATTGCGTTGCGGGAAAGGAAGAACAAATGGCTGACGAAAAAAACAAGCACATCGCGCCGGAGCTGGCGAGCCACCTGGCGGAGGCAATGGACGCCCCCGACATGCCTGGCGCGGCGGCCCCGCTGTCTCCCTTGGGAGCAGGCGGGCAGCAAAGGTGGCCCGACGGCAACGGGAAGCGGCGGCATCCCAAGGAACGCGGTTCCGGCCATGGCCGGATGGGGCAGGGGGCTGCCGTTACGGCGGTCCACCGCACCAGCCGGCCACAGATGCCGCACTCGTCCTGAGGACGCCGCGACAAAACGGAGGACACTGACGTCGTAGGGACCGTAAGGAATGGGGACACCGGAATCCGGTGTCCCCATTCTTGTGCCGGCCGTGGGGCAGCCTCGGCTCCGAATGAGCTCCCCAGGGGTCAGAGGGCGGCCGCCTTGGCGAGCAGCACAGCCTTTTGTTGTTCGTTGGCCGTGAGTGCGGCTGCCTGAAGCAGTTCTGATTTGGCCTCGTCGGTTCTCCCGAGCTTCGTGAGCAGCTCTCCCCGGATGCTGGGCAGCAGGTGTGAGCGGTGGAGGGCGCCCCCGGCAACGAGGCGGTCCACGATCCTCAGGGCGGCGGCAGGTCCGGTGGCCATGGAAACCGCTACGGCGTGGTTGAGTTCGACGACGGGGCTGGGTGCCAGGCGTCCCAGGGCTTCATAGAGCAGCACAATCCTGTTCCAGTCGGTTTCTTCAAAACTGCCGGCGGTGGCGTGGCATTGGGCGATGGCAGCCTGCAGGCAGTAGTTCCCCCTTCCGCGGCCGAGCGCATCGGCACGGGCCAGGGAGGTAAGGCCACGGCCGATCTGCGCCCGGTCCCAGCGCGACCTGTCCTGGTCAGCGAGCAGGATTGGGCTGCCGTCGCGGTTGACGCGCGCGGCGAACCGGGACGCCTGGAACTCCATCAGCGCTACGAGGCCGTGGACTTCAGGCTCCCGCGGCAACAGGCCGGCGAGCACGCGGCCAAGGCGCAGGGCTTCATTGGCCACCTCGGTCCGGATCCACCGGTCACCCGTTGTGGCGGCATAGCCTTCGGTGAAGATGAGGTACAGCACGGCCAGTACCGCGCCCAGGCGCGCGTTCCACTCGTTCGGGTCGGGGGTGTCAAAGGGCACCTGGGCGGCCGATAGGGTTTTCTTTGCCCGTACGATGCGCTGCTGGACGGTGGCGATGGGGACAAGAAGCATCCGTGCGATCTCCTCGGTGGTCAGGCCACCGACCGTTCGCAGCGTCAAGGCGACCTGCCCCTCACGGGAGAGCACGGGATGGCAGGCGATGAAGACGAGCCGAAGCACGTCATCGGGGATCGGCTGCCACTGGTCCTCGGTCATCTCCCTGAGGTCGTGGGCAATTGTGCGGTAGCGTTCGTCGAGCCGCTCCCGGCGGCGCCAGGCATCTATGGCCTTGCGTTTGGCCACGGCCGTGAGCCAGGCGCCCGGGTTATCCGGGACGCCCGACCCGGGCCATTGTGTCAGGGCATCGATTAGGGCTTCCTGGGCAAGGTCTTCTGCCAGGCCGACGTCGCCAGTCACCTTGGCAAGCGTTGCGACGATCCGCGCGCTTTCGATCCGCCACACGGCGTCCAGGGTGCGCTGGATCGCCGGCGTGGGCAGGTCCTTGTCTGCCACGTGGCTAGGGCTGGTTCAGTTCTTCGCGCCAGCCGGCTTCCTTTTGCAGGAACTCGTTGTCCGAGAAGCCCTCGAAGTCGCTCATATCGGTCACGCGGCGGACTTCGAGTTTGTTGCCCGGGCCCAAGGGGCAGCGGCTGGCCCACTGGACCGCCTCTTCCTTGCTGGCAGCCTGGATGATCCAGAATCCGTTGAACAGTTCATGGGTTTCCCCGTACGGGCCATCGGTAACAATGGGGTTCTCGCCCGAAAAGTCCACAACGAAAGCTTCGCTCATATCATCGGCGAGCCCCTCACCAGCGAGTAGGACCCCGGCCTTCATAAGGGACTCGTTGTAGGCGCCCATGGCGTTGATGATCTGTTCGATGTCCGCCTTTTCGTAGGCCTTCTTTGCCTCATCCGTAGCGCGCATAATCAGCATGAACTTCATGGTTCTTCTCCTTCTGGCTGAGGACGCCTCGTGCGTCCTTCTACTATCGCGTCGAACGGGCGGGCATGGGATCGACAAGGACCAGGAAAATTCTTATGCAGGAATGCCGCATGTCCAAAGTATTTCTGCGCGGGAGCCTTTTAAGGCGCCTGCGGTGCTGAGTATCGGGGCGAACCGCTCGACTGGCGGGGCATGAGAGTGGGCAGGGATTTCCGGATCCTGGGTTCCTTGCCGGGGTTCACGATGAGGTCTATCGCATTGGCTGCGATCTGGTCCAGGGGCACCCGCACCGAAGTGAGCGGGGTTGAAAGACGGGAGGCGAGGGGTATGTCGTTGTAGCCGACCAGGGCCAGGTCTTGTCCCACGGTGATGCCGAGACGGTGGGCGGCGGCGATAACCCCCATGGCCAGGTTGTCGTTGGCGGCAAACACCGCGCTGGGACGTTTTTCTGAGTCGCCGGACAGTAAAGATTCCGCTGCGGAGAACCCACTTTCGATGCCATAGCCGGCGGCAACCAGCCAGTCTTCCCGGGCCTGAATGCCGGCACCCTCCAGGGCTTTGCGGGCGCCGGCGAGGCGGGCTGTCCCGGTAGAGGTAAAGGACGGTCCGGTCACTACCCCGATGTCACGGTGCCCAAGATCGATCAGGTGGCGGACCGCCAGGTATCCGCCCACCTCGTCGTCGCCAAGCGCCGAGGGGCTGACCCCGTCAGTGCGAAGGACCAGAGCGTGCGCCACACCCCGTTCACGCAGATGCTTGGGCAAGTCGTCGTCGATTCGGGCCGTGGCCAGGATCAGCCCGTCCACATTGCGGTCCAGGAGGGTTTCCGCTGCCCGGCGTTCGTCGTCGGGATCATCGCCGCTGGTTGCAACCATGGCGAAGTATCCGCGGTCCGACGCCGCCCGCTCGAGTTCCTCAAACATCAGGGCCATTACGGTGTCGCTGAGCCGCGGCACGAGCACCCCGAGGGTCCGGGTCTCACCCCGGCGCAGGTTGGATGCGAAGGAGTTGCGGCGATAGCCAAGCTCCTCGGCTATTTTCCTGACATGCGCGGCTGTTGCCGAACGCGACGTCGTACGTTCATCCAGGGCGCGGCTGGCGGTGGAGATGCTCACGCCGCTGGCCGCAGCAACGTCCTTGAGGGTGACGATCGTGCCGGGAGCCGCCGGTTCCATGCTGGTTCTCCTCTTCGAAAGGGGCGTACCAGACACTCTATTCCCCCTTTTTGCAAACGTTCCCTTGACAGTGAGGTGGAACACGTTGCAAGATTGAAAACGTTCCCGCAAACGTTCTCACCCAAGAAGAAACCGTAGCGGGACTGCCGACCATCAATGAAGACAAGAAGGTAGCTGTAATGACACTCGATCTCCGCGGACTCAGCCCCGCACCTGTCACCCCGTTCACCGAAGATGGCGCTGTCGACTTCGCTGCAATCCAGCGGCTGGGTTCGTGGCTCGGATCCATTGAGGGCGTGAAGAGCCTCGTCGTCCTGGGGCACGCCGGCGAAGGCACGTTCCTCACCGAAGAGGAGCAGCTGGACGTTATCCGAGCGTTCGTGGCGTCCACCGACGGCCGTGTACCGGTCGTGGCGGGCATCACGAAGGAAGGCAACAAGACAGCGGCCCTCGAGGCCAAGAAGGCCGTCGAGGCCGGCGCGTCAGCTGGTCTCGTCTACCCCTCGCACGGATGGCTGCGCTTCGGATACCAGGAGGGCGCTCCGCAGTCGCGTTACCAGGAGATCTATGAAGAGTCCGGTCTGCCGCTGATCCTCTTCCAGTACCCCGACAACACCAAGGCGACCTACGACCTCGACACTCAGCTGGAGATCGCCGGCCAGGAAGGCGTCTTTGCCACGAAGAACGGTGTCCGGAACATGCGCCGGTGGTACACCGAGATCCCCGCGCTGCGCGCAGCGTACCCCGAGTTGCAGGTGCTGTCCTGCCATGACGAGTACCTGCTGCCGACAATGTTCGATGTCGACGGTCTGCTCGTCGGCTACGGCAACATCGCCCCCGAACTGCTCGTCGAACTGATCGAGGCCGGGAAGGCGCAGGACTACAAGCGTGCCCACGCAATTCATGAGCGGCTGCTGCCGGTGACCAAGAACGTTTACCACCGCGGGTCCCACATGGAGGGCACCGTCGCCTTGAAGTGGGGCCTCGTGAACCGCGGCATTCTGGACCACGCCACAGTCCGCACCCCGCTCCTGCCCCTGCCGGAAGGCGCCGAAACCGAAATTGCGGAAGCCTTCGCCGCCGCAAACATCGGCAAGGTCACCGCCACCGCTGCCGTCTGACTCCACCCATCACGGGTCCTTCCGGATGGCGGGCCTGCTGGCCCGCCGCCCGTTCCAAGCTTCAAACTCTCCATCCCGGTCGATGACCGTCCCCAGCAATGTCGCTGTATAAGGAGGACTCGCCGATGCGCGAGCAGAATAAGACCATCACCCGTCCCGGACACAGGGAAGACCAGATGGCAACCCAGCAAGGAAACCCGGCCCAAGGCACCACAAAGAAGCACCGTACTTTCCTCGGCTACCTTGCCTTGATGGGGCCGGCCTTCGTCGTCGGAGCCTGGCAGTTCGGCCCCGGTAACCTGACCACCGCCGTCCAGGCCGGCAGCCGCTTCGACTACAGCCTTGTGTGGGTCATCGCCGTCTCCACCATCCTGATGATCTTCTTTACCGATATGAGCGTCAGGCTCGGCATCGCCACACCCACGTCCCTGATCACGTCCATCAAGGACCACCTCGGCAAGTGGGTGGGCGTCCTGGCAGGCTTCGGCGTCTTCGGCATCACACTGATGTTCTCCGTCGGCAACGCTGTCGGCTCCGGGCTGGGACTTTCCCTTATTTTCGGCGGATCACCGGTGCTGTGGACCGTCGTCTGCACGGTCGCCGTCGGCTTCGTCCTTGCCTTCAGGAACGTCTACGGAATCGTCGAAAAAGCCCTCCTGGTCATCGTGGTCCTCATGGGCATCGCCTTCATCGCCAGCACCGTCGTCGCCCAGCCCGACTGGTACCGGTCCATGGAAGGCATGGTCCCGCAACTTCCCGCCGGGAGCGAGATCCTCATTGTCGCGCTCGTGGGCACCAACTTCTCCATCAACGCCGCCTTCTACACCTCCTACGGCATCAAGGAACACCGCCGCACCCGGGCCGACTACCGCGACATCACCCTCGTCGACACCATCCCCGGCATCGTCGCCCCCGGCATCATGACGGCCCTGGTCATCATGGTCGCCGCAGCAGTCCTCGGCAAAACCGGAGCCGAGGCCGGAACCATCAACGCCCTCGCGTCCATTTTCACGCCCCTGGCAGGCCCCGTCGGCGCGATGCTCTTTGCCCTCGGCCTCTCCGGTGCAGCCTTTTCATCCATGATCGCCAATGCCACTGCCGGCGGCACCATGCTCTCCGACGCCATGGGCCGCGGCGCCAAAGCAGGATCACCCGCTGCACGCATCGTCACCAGCATGATCCTTGCCTTCGGCCTGATCATCACCCTGTCATTCCAGTCCTCACCCGTGGCCCTGATCGTGATCGCCCAATCCCTCACAGTCCTCATCGCACCACTGCTGGGCGTCCTGATCGTCATCATGGCCAACAGGCGCACCGTCATGGGGGATCTCCGCAACAAGTGGTGGCACAATCTCTTCGGAGCCATCGGCCTCATCGCGATCATCGCCTCATCCATCAGGCTCATCACCACCCTGCTTGGCTAAGCACCCCGCGCCGAGCCGCAACATAAGGAGCGCCCCCTGCGCAAGCAGGGGGCGCTCCTTCGACTGTCAGGCTTCGTCCACCACGTCCGCCGGGTCCTTGTCCAGCCGCCAACCGCGCCACACCGGATGCCGAAGCCGGCCCGTCCCGGTCCATTCGCTGTACGTCACTTCACCCACCAGCTGAGGTGCTACCCAGTGCGCATCCGCCGCATCCTCACGGGGGACGTCCTGGAACGGGGAGGTTTTCCTGGCGAGCCGTTCCACGGTCTGCCGGAGTTCCGTCAGTTCTCGGAAACTGAAGCCGCTGCCCACCCTGCCCACATAGCGCAGGTCGCCTCCCTCCGGGATGCCCACCAGCAGCGAACCCACTGAGTCCCGGCGGGCGCCCTTGCCCGGCCGCCAGCCGCCCACCACCACCTCCTGGGTCTGGTCGAGCTTGAGCTTGATCCAGGTCCGCGTCCGCTGCCCGCTGACGTAGCGGCTGTCCGTGCGCTTCGCCATCACGCCCTCAAGGCCCAGTTCCTGCGCGCTTTCCAGGATGTGCTCCACCCGGTCTTCGAGCACAGTGGAAATATCCACCGGGCAGTCCGACGGGCTGAAGAACTCCTCCAGCCGGTGGCGCCGCGTGGCGAGGGGCAGCCTGCGAAGGTCCGTGCCGGCGTCGTACAGCAGGTCAAAAAGCATCAGCCGGACGGGGATGGCCTTGCGCGCTTTGGCGACGTCGCCGGGCCGGGTGAGTTTCATGCGCCCCTGAAGCAGTCCGAAGTCCGGCCTGCCTGAGGGCCCGACGGCGATGATCTCGCCGTCCGCGACGAACGGCTGGGGCGGCCAGCAGTTCCTGTCCGTGAATTCGGGGTAGGTCTTGGTGACGTCGTTTCCGTTGCGGCTGAAGATCCGCACTTCATCCTCGTCCGCAACGAGGATGGCGCGGACCCCGTCCCACTTGAGCTCGAACTGCCAGCTGCTGCCCTGCAGATCTGCTGTTGTCCCCGAGGTAGCCATCATGGGGCTGTAATCCTCGGGTGATGCGGAAGCGGCGGCTGAAGGGGGCGAAGAGGTTTCTTCGGCGTCTTGGTTGTCCTGCTCTTGGGAATCCTCCGGCTCCTCTGCCTGGACCGGCCTTGCGGCGGCAGGCGCCTCCTCGCCCACCTCCCCAGCCTCGTCTTCAGTTTCTTCGGGCCCGTCGTCCCGCGCCGGGGCATGGCGGTGCCGGCTGCTGCCATGGTCCTTGTCCATGAGGTGGATCAGCCACTGGCCTTCGGAGTCCCTGCCCTGCCCCCGGCCCGTATGGATCAGCGCGAACTTCCGGGTGCCGCCCAGGCCGCCGCCCTCCGAACCGGTGAGCGTCACGATGACTTCCCTGCCGTTGATCCACTTATGCAGTTCATAGGTGCCGGTGTCCCAGATGGTCATCTCACCGGCGCCATACTCCCCTTTGGGAATGGTGCCCTGGAAAGTGAGGTAGTCCAGCGGGTGGTCCTCTGTCTGGACGGCCAGGTGGTTTTTGCCGCCGGATTCCGGCACGCCCTTGGGCAGGGCCCAGGACACCAGGACGCCGTCGTGCTCGAGGCGGAGGTCGAAGTGAAGCCGGCTGGCGTGGTGCTCCTGGATAACGAAGGCGTCGCCGCTGCCGGCAGCGCCGGAGAAGGGCTCCGGCGTCTTCTGCGGGTCCCGCATGGAGCGGTACTTGCCCAGGCGGGGGTCGCCGTCGTGATGTTCGTTGCGTACCTCGGGGTCGCTGTCGGAGGCACCCACGACGGCGGCAAAGGGGTCCGTGCCCTCCTGCACCCGCTGCAGCACCTCCTGGTAGTCCAGGTGCGTCAGGCCCGGGGAGCCGATCTCCTGCCAGGTCCGGGGCGCGGCAACCATCGGGGTGGGACGGCCGCGGAGCGAGTAGGGCACGATGGTGGTTTTCGCCGCGTTGTTCTGGCTCCAGTCCACCAGCACCTTGCCCTTGCGCAGGGTCTTTTTCATGTCGCTGACCGCAAGATCCGGATGGTCGGCTTCCAGGGCGCGTGCCAGTTCGCGGGCAAAGGCCGAGATCTGATCCGAGGTCTGGCTCCGGTCCAGGGGTGCGTAGAGATGGATGCCTTTGCTGCCGCTGGTTACGGGGACGGGATCCAGGCCCACGTCCTCGAGGATTGAGCGGGCCAGGAGGGCCACTTCCACGCACTCCTCCAGGCCGGCGCCTTCACCGGGATCCAGGTCCAGGACAAGCCGGTCCGGATTCAGCTGGTTGCCGTGGGAGTCCACCTGCCACTGGGGAACGTGGATTTCCAGCGAGTTGATCTGGCCGAACCAGGTGAGTGTCGCGGGGTCGTTGACCATCGGATAGTGGATGGTCCGGTCCTTGTGGGTAATGGCGGCGCGCGGCAGCCAGCCGGGGGCGGAGTCCTCAAGGTTCTTTTGGAAGAACACCTCGCCGGGCTTCCCCGCGGTACCGACGCCATTAACCCACCGCTTCCTGGTGGCCGGCCTGTTGGCGGCAGCCGGGATCAGGACGTGTGCCACCGCCGCGTAGTAGGCGAGCACGTCCGCCTTGGTGGTGCCGGTCTCCGGGTAGATGACTTTGCCCAGGTTGGTGAGGGTCAATTCCCTGCCGGCAACCCGGACACGCTCCTTAGCTGCGGCCATGGGGCTTCACCTCCGGGGCTGCGTGATGTTGACTTAGGGAATGAGAGCCATCTGGAAAGGCGCTATCGCGTTCGGCCTGGTCAACGTGCCGGTGAAGGTCTATAGCGCAACCGAAGATCATGACATCAGTCTGCACCAGGTCCACAATGCCGACGGCGGCCGGATCCGCTACCAGCGCAGGTGCGAAGTGTGCAGCCAGGTCATCGATTATTCGGACATTGAAAAGGCCTTCGAGGAGGACGGCCGGACGGTGATCCTGTCCAAGGACGAGCTCAAGGCCATCCCGGCAGAGAACAGCCACGAGATCGAAGTGGTGCAGTTCGTCCCGTCCGAGCAGATTGAACCCATGATGTTCGAGAAGAGCTATTACCTGGAACCGGACTCCAAGTCGCCCAAGGCCTACGTGCTGCTGCGCCGGGCGCTGGAGGACACGGACCGGGTGGCCATCGTCCAGTTCGCCCTGCGGGAAAAGACGCGGCTGGGTGCCCTGCGGATCAAGGACGACGTCCTGGTGCTCCAATCCCTGCTCTGGCCGGACGAGGTGCGCGAAGCCAACTTCCCTTCCCTGGACGCCTCCATCAAGATCTCCGCGCAGGAACGCGACATGTCCGCGGCGCTCGTGGAGTCCATGGCGGCCGACTTTGATCCTGCGCACTTCACCGATGACTACCAGGTGCAGCTGCGCCAGCTCATTGAGGCCAAACTGGAGCAGGGCGACTCCCTGGATACCGAGGAAACCTTCGGCGTGGAAGCAGGCGAAGGCGGCAAGGGCGAAGTCATCGACCTGATGGAAGCCCTGAAGCGGAGCCTGGACCGGAAACGCGGGGGCGGGGCTGATGCCGCCGCCGATGCGGGTGGCGGGGACTCGGGCGATGAAGCCTCCGGTGATGACGAAGAGGCCAACAAGCCGGCGCGCAAGAGGGCCACCGCCAGCAAGTCCGCTGATTCCTCGTCGGGTGAGGGCAAGTCCGGCGCTGCGAAATCGACGGCCGCGAAGACCAGCACGGCGAAGACCAGCACAGCGAAGGCGAGTACGGCAAAATCCAACGCAGCCAAGGCCGGCACAGCAAAGTCCACGGCGGACAAATCCACGGCGGCGAAGTCCACGGCGGCCAAGTCCACTGCCAAACCGGCCGCCAAAACCACCACCAGCAAGGCAACGGGCACCAGGGCGCGCAAGCCGGCGTGAGGGTCCGTGGCCGGCGGCGTCTGTTCCCGGGGTTAATGCCATGACTACGAAACTACTAAGCTTGCTTGCTTTTCGGTAGCCGGCACCGGTTCATCAGCGGTCTGCCTGCGCGGCCTTGCGCAGATGGCTGCCCTACGGTTGCTCTCTTTACAGCCGGGTTCGGCGAGTTCACAATGAGTCGCATCGCAGCCTCCGCTGTGGCCGCAGCGCGCTGTTCACTCACTGACGAACCATCACAGTAGAGAGGCACAGTCATGGACGACCAAACAGATGTCCTCGAGGCGGACCGGGCGCTCAAGCAGAAGCATCGCGCCATGTGGGCGTCGGGAGACTATCCCGCGCTGGCGAGCGAGCTGCTCCTCGAGCTCGGCGCCATCCTGGTGGAAGCGTGCGGCGTCACGTCCCGCCAGCGGGTCCTTGACATCGCCACCGGAGCCGGAAACGCTGCCATCCCCGCCGCCATGATGGGTGCGAAGGTTGTGGCGAGCGATCTCACCCCGGAACTGTTCGACGCCGGCCGCCACCAGGCTGCGGACCGCGGCGTGGAGCTGGAATGGAAAGAAGGGGACGCGGAGGCGCTGCCTTTCGCTGACGACGAGTTCGATACGGTGATGTCCTGCCTCGGCGTGATGTTCGCGCCCCATCACCAGCTGGCAGCCGACGAGCTCCTGCGGGTGTGCAAGCCGGGTGGCACCATCGGACTTCTCAGCTGGACACCTGAAGGCTTCATCGGCAGGATGTTCGCCGCCCTGAAGCCGTTTGCCCCGCCACCGCCACCGGGTGCCCAGCCGGCACCCCTGTGGGGGAGCGAGGACCACCTCCGCCAACTCTTTGGTGACAGGATCGCCGAAACCAACGCCAGGAAAAAGACTTTGGCGGTGCACAGTTTCCACCAGCCGGAGGACTTCGTGCGCTACTTCAAGTCCCACTACGGCCCCACCATCTCGGTGTACAAGTTCATCGCCGAGGACGCGGACAAGGTCAAGGAGTTGGACAAGGCGCTGACGGACCTGGCCGAGTCCTTTGGCGACGCCCATGGTGACACCCCATTCCAGATGGAGTGGGAGTACCTGCTGTTTACCGCCAAAAAGGCCAAGGGTAATGCCGGGTGATTATGTCGCCACGTCCTCGGTGACTGTCGAAGCGCCGCCCGCCAGGGTGTGGGTGTCACCCACGCAACCAGGTAGCGCTGAGTGTCGTTATGGGCACCCAAAACGACAGTTAGCGCTACCTGCTTGGGTAGGAGAGGGGAGCGCTTAAACGCAACAGCCGCCGTCGGGCTTCCCCCAGGGAGGGAAAGTCCGACGGCGGCCGCTGCTTAGCTGCGGTGCTGCTACTCGGCGTCGTGATCCGTTTCGAGGATCTGCACCAGGTGGTCCAGGGCGGTGTCAGCGCCGTCGCCTTCGGCGCGGAGGACCACCACGTCCCCGTGTGAGGCGCCCAGGCTCATGAGGGAGAGGATGCTGGCGGCATCCATGGCCTCATCGGCCGGTTCGCCTTCGCGGGCGATGGTGATGTCCAGGTCGTATTCTCCTGCTGCCTCGGCAAAGATGGCGGCGGGGCGGGCGTGCAGGCCCACACGGCTGGCGACGGTTGCTGTGCGTTCTGGCATTTTTGCTCCTTTGTCTTCCGGGCGGCTGGCGTTCAGCGCCGGACAGGTAGTGGGTGAGGCAGGTCAGACCGTTGCTGGAACGGTCTCCACCGTAGCAGCGCTCTTGGGGGCAGCCCAACGCTTCAGGGCCACCACGGCCAGCGCGCTGACAATGGTTCCGGCGATGATCGAGAGGACGAACATCAGCACGTTGCCGATGGCGAAGAACACGAAGATACCGCCATGGGGTGCCTGCGACGTGACTCCGAAGGCCATGCTTAGCGCGCCGGTGAGGGCACCGCCCAGCATGCTTGCAGGGATGACGCGCAGCGGGTCGGCTGCGGCGAACGGGATGGCACCTTCGGAGATGAAAGACGCACCGAGCAGCCACGCCGCTTTGCCGTTTTCACGCTCGGCCAGGCTGAAGAGCTTCTTGTCCAGGACTGTCGCCAGGGCCATCGCCAGTGGCGGGACCATACCCGCTGCCATAACGGTTGCCATGATCTGCCACGGCGCCTGGTTGGTGGCGCTGCCGGCGCCAAGGCCTGCGACAGCGAAGGCGTAAGCCACCTTGTTGACCGGGCCGCCCAGGTCGAAGCACATCATCAGGCCGAGGATAATTCCCAGGACGACGGCGGACGCACCGGTCATACCGGAAAGCCAGCCGTTGAGGGCCAGCGTCAGGCCGGCGATGGGGCCGCCCAGGAACAGGAACATGGCACCAGAAGCAACGATGGAAGCAAGCAGCGGGATGATGACGACGGGCATCAGGCCGCGCAACCACCGCGGGACGCTCCAACTGCCGATCACGTGGGCGATGTAACCGGCCAGCAAACCACCCACGATGCCGCCGAGGAAGCCGGCGCCCATGAAGCCAGCAACCGCGCCGGCGACAAAGCCGGGTGCGATGCCAGGACGGTCCGCGATGGCGTAGGCGATGTAACCTGCCAGTGCGGGGACCAGGAAGCCCATGGACAGTGCGCCGATCTTGAACAGGACCGTGCCCAAATACAGAGCCAGGTTTCCGTCGGGAAGGTTGAAGAGGGTGTTAGCCGCCAATATGTCATTGGCTTTCGTGCCCAGTGCAATGTCGAATCCCGCCAGCAGGAAGCCGAGGGCGATCAGCAGGCCGCCGCCGGCAACAAACGGAATCATGTAGCTGACGCCGGTGAGGAGTGCGCGCTTCAGCTTCTGGCCGATGTGCTCGCCCTTTTCCTCGGCGTCGTGCTCGGCCTGTTCCTCGGCACCGAAGTGCGGGACGCGGCGGGCGTGCGGGTTGTCCGCGGCGGCCAGAGCTTCCTGGACCATCTTGGCGGGCTCGTCGATGCCGCGCTTGACCGGAGCGTTGATGACCGGCTTGCCGGCAAAGCGTTCCTTGCCGCGCACGTCCACGTCCACCGCGAAGATGACGGCGTCGGCTGCGGCGATAACGGCGGGATCCAGTGGCTTGGCGCCGGAGGAACCCTGGGTTTCCACCTGCAGGTCAACGCCGGCTTCCTGGGCAGCGGCGACGAGGGAGTCGGCTGCCATGTAGGTGTGGGCGATGCCGGTGGGGCAAGCTGTTACGGCGACAAGGCGCTTGGGTCCCCGGGCGGCGGAGCCGTCTGAACCTGCCCCGGCTACTGCGGAGGCTCCGGACTGCCCGGAAGCGTTCAGGGTACCGCCCGCAGAAACGCCTGCCGAAACCGGCGCTGCATGGGCGGCCGGCTTGTCAGCGAGCGCGCCGTCCACCAGTTCCACGATCTCCTCGCGCGAGGAGGCGTTGCGCAGGGCGGCGGTGAAGTCCTTCTTGATCAGGGACCGGGCGAGCTTGGACAGCAGCTTGAGGTGCTCCTGGTCCGCGCCGTCCGGGGCTGCGATGAAGAAGATCAGGTCCGCCGGGCCGTCCTTGGCGCCGAAGTCCACCTTGGGGTTGAGGCGGGCCATGGCCAGGGTCGGTTCCGTTACTGCGGCGGAGCGGCAGTGCGGGATGGCAATCCCGCCGGGGATGCCCGTGGCGGTTTTCTGCTCGCGGGCGTAGGCATCGGCGAAGAGGCCTTCAACTTCTGTTGCGCGTCCGGCGGCAGCTACCTTGCTTGCCAGGTGCCGGATCACCGCCTCGGGCGCGTTGCCCAGGTTCTGGTCGAGCTCGACCAGTTCCGTGGTGATGAGCTGGGTCACTGTCAATCCTTTCGAAGGGCCGTGATGGTTACGGCATCCGGGGTGGTTTGGTGAACTGCCGGAACTGTGGAACCGGGCAGGGAGGCGGCAGCGGCACCATGGGCCACGGCCTGACGAAGGCAATCGGCCGGGGCAGCGCCCTGGCCATGGGCGAGCAGGTAGCCGGCCAGGGCTGAATCGCCCGCACCGACCGTACTGACCGCGGCGACCGGCGGGTGCGTGGCCAGCCACGCGCCGTCGGCCGTTACCAGGACAGCTCCCTTGGATCCGAGAGTTGCCAGCACAGCACCCACACCGGAACGTACGACGGCGGCGGCTGCTGCTGCGGCAGCAGCCGGGTCCGCTTCCAGTTCGTTAGCGGTGGCCGGGGAGGCGAAGCCGGCTGCAGCAGCCAGTTCCGCGAGTTCTTCGGCGTTGGGTTTAAGGAGGTCCGGTTTTCCCGAACCATCGCCTGCCGCGTCGCTGGAGACGGCGGCGGCAAGAGGGGCGCCGGAGGAGTCCACGGCGATCTGCGGGGCGTTTCCGTTTTCCGCGGAGCGGAGCCGGCGGGCCACGGTGGCGTAGAAGTCTGCGGGGAACCCCGGCGGAAGCGAGCCGGCAAGGACCACCCAGCTGGCACCGCGGGAGCTCTCGAGCAGCAGCTTCATCAGGGCTTCCTGCTGGTCGGCGTCGAGCAGCGGTCCGGGCTCGTTGATCTTGGTGGTGACTCCGCCGGGTTCAGTGAGCGCAACGTTGGTGCGGAGCGGCTCATTGATGGGGAGGGAAACGAAGGGGACTCCGCTTTCGCGCAGGCCGGCCAGGACGGGGTCGCTGTCCGCGCCGGGCAGGACGGCCACGGATTCCAGGCCGGAGGCCACCAGTGCGCGGGAAACGTTGACGCCCTTGCCGCCGGATTCCTGGCTGACGGAGACTGCGCGCTGCACTTCGCCCCGTTCGAGGGGGCCGGGGAGCGCCACGGTCCGGTCGAGGCTGGGATTGGCTGTGAAGGTGACGATCATGCGATCACCACATCTACGCCGGCTTCTTCCAGGGCGGCTGCGAGTTCCGGGCCGGGTTCGCTGTCTGTAATCAAGGTGTCCAGATCTTTCAGGGTGGCGAACTGGACCAGGGTTTCCGTGTCCAGCTTGGAGGAATCGGCCAGCACCACAATGCGGCGGGCCGAACGGACAAAAGCTGCCTTGACGGCCGCTTCTTCGGGATCGGGCGTGCTGAGGCCGAATTCCGGGTGGATGCCGTTGGTGCCAATGAAGGCGATGTCCGGCCGGAGCCTGCCGGCCGCGTCCACAGTTGCCTGGCCCACGGCAACCTGGGTGATGCCGCGCACGCGGCCGCCAAGGATCTCCAGGGCGATGCCGGGAACGCTGGAAAGCTTGCCGGCGATGGGGACCGCATGGGTGATGGCCACCAGTTCCGCCCGCGGTTCTGCGCCGTCAGCACGCTCGACGGCGGTTCGCCGGGAGAGCAGGTCCGCCAGCACTTCGGTGGTGGTGCCGCCGTCGATGAGGACGCTGCCGGGGGAGTTGCGGGGGATCAATGCCAGGGCAGCCTCGGCGATCCGGATCTTTTGGTCGGGCCGCTGGATGGCCCGTTCGTTGACGCTTTCCTCCGTGGTGCTGAAGCGGTCTGCCGCCACGGCCCCGCCGTGCACGCGCCGGACGGTACCGGCGTTTTCCAGGGTGGCAAGGTCCCGGCGGACGGTTTCGGTGGTGATGCGGAAGCGTTCGGCCAGGAGGGTCACGCTGACGCGGCCGGTGCCGGCTACAAGCTCGGCGATCTTTTGCTGGCGCTCCTCGGCGAACACATACCCTCCGTTGCGTAAGGCTTGATTTAATCGGCTGTTGATGGTGCTGCTTCTCATGATTGGGAGCGCCCGCTGCTGCGTGACTGGCATCACATGATGTTGTGTTACTTGACTTTATCTTTGCTTGTGTTGGTTTGTCAATGGAAATCCACATGAAACAAAATGCTCCAGGATTTCAGCTCTCCCGCTGCAGCGTCCCGCCGTCCCGGCCCTGCAGTTGGACAAGAACGCAGGGGACAAGAAAGCCGGGCCGGACCGCAATGGTCCGGCCCGGCTTTAGCGGGTCACGATGCTTCCTTCTGCCCGGCTACAGTCCGCCGTCGCGGCTTTCATTCCGGGTGATGCGCTCTCCGGTGTTGGGGTCCACCACCGAGCGGCTCTCGCTGATGCGCCGGCTGCGGCCGGGGGACGCGAGTATGAGTGAGGCGATGAGGCCGATCACGCCGACGGCCATCAGGATGTAACCGACCAGCACCTGGTCGACGGCGGGTATAAGGCCTGGAGCGACCGCCCACGCGAGGATGGCGCCGAGGGCGATGAGGAAGATGGAGGATCCGATTCTCATGACGTGCTCCTTGTGGTGGCTGGCGGGCCTGTTCATGGCCCGTTGAGGGTTGCTAAGCATGCTTCCCGTTAAGCGTCACGCTACAGCCCCACGTTGCGGTATTCAATGACTGGGGTGGGGTAGTTGGTGGTGGCGTGACGCGGGGCAGGTGTGACGCAAGTGATTAGGGGTTCCGGTTGCGGCTGGTTCCTAACCTGCCTCGTTAGGCTGATTTGATGGAAACAGTTGTGTGGTCCAAGCCGGAGGACGAGCGGGCGGGTACTCCGTTGCTGGTGATGATGCATGGCTACGGCACGGACGAGTCCCGTATGGTCCGGCTCTTCGAGTACCTGCCGGCGGAATTTACCTGCGCGGCCCTGCGGGCCCCGATGCCCATCGGCGACCACTTTGGCTGGTTCCTGTTGGACTACTTCCTGGCCAATGACTTCGCCGACGTCATCAAAGCCTCCAGTGCCGTCCAGGCGTGGATCAACAGCGTCAAGGGCCAGCACAGCAGCGTCAGCCTGCTGGGCTACTCACAGGGCATGGCGATGGCCAGCACGCTGCTGCGCCTCCACCCCAAGGACTATGTGGCCGTGGTGGGGCTTTCCGGTTTTGTGCTCGAGAATGAGTTGCTGTCCCTCACCGAATCGTTTGATACCAGGCCGCCATTCTTCTGGGGACGGGACAAGGCCGACCTCGTCATCAACGAAGACGCCATCGCGTACACCGAGGAGTGGCTCCGGAACAACACCCTCCTTACCGCCAGGACCTACCCGGGCATGGGGCATGCGATGTCCAAGACGGAGATGGTGGACGTGAGTGCCTTCCTGCGCCATTACGTGCTGAGGCCCAAAGCGGCCGTTGGAGCGTAGGCAGGCTGGGTTATGCCCAGCGCGCCAACCCCGCTGGGCCGTGAAGCGCGTCACAGTTTGACGGAACGAAAAAACAGTTGCCAGCCAAATTTGTAAGCGCTTACACTCGTCTTCGGCCGTTATTGCGGCCTTGAACTGGGCGGACAAGGAGATCAACGCGGTGCGGACGGTTTGCTGTGGCCTCAAACGGTCAGCTGCCCTGACTTTCGCAGTCCCGGTTGAATGCTCCAACGGTTTGTGCAATGGCGCATTTCACGTTCATGATGGAATACAACGATCAGCTAGCTTACGGGCCCCGGCAATCTCCATGCCGGCAGTCGCCTGCCGCTCCTGCGGATCGTCCGGGCATCGAGGCCTCCACACTCCCAAAGCATCCTGCCTTCGAGGCTGCCCGCGTCCGGAAAGGACAACCCACCGCTGATGACTGAAAACATGGCTGCAGAACAAGTAACCGCGGAACTCTCTGCCTGGACCGGCGCCTCTGCCATCCTCTTCGACCTGGACGGGGTGCTGACCCCCACGGCCACCGTCCATGAGCGGGCGTGGCAGGAACTGTTCGAAAGCTACCTCGCGTCGCAGCCGCGGGTCGCCGGCTACAGCGAAAGCGACTACTTCGACCACATTGACGGTAAGCCGCGCTTCGATGGCGTCCGGGACTTCCTGGCCTCGCGCGGGATCGTGCTTCCGGAAGGGCCCACCGACGACGACCCCGCCAACATCACGGTGCAGGGCCTGGGCAACCGGAAGAACCGGATCTTCAACGACATCGTCAGCGCCGGCGTCGAGCCCTTCGAGGGCTCCGTGCGGTTCCTCCAGGCCGCGCTTGACCGCGGACTGAAGGTCGCCGTCGTCTCTTCCTCCCGCAACGCTCCCGCTGTCCTGGCGGCCGCCGGACTCAGCCGCCACTTCGAGGTGGTGGTGGACGGCGTGGTGGCAGCCAGGGAAGGCCTGCCCGGCAAACCCAGCCCCGCCACCTACCAGTACGCCGCCCGCCTGCTGGACCTGCCCTCCCGCGAATGCGTGGTGGTCGAGGATGCAGTCTCCGGTGTACAGGCCGGAAACGCCGGCACATTCCACTCTGTTGTGGGAGTGGACCGCGGCGCCGGACGGCAGACGCTTCTCGAGGCCGGGGCCACCGTGGTGGTCAATGACCTCGACGAGCTCCTCTAGCCGCACCGTGCCGGGTGGCGTCCCCCAATCCCGCCGCCGGAACACAACGAATCACCTAAGCAAGCAATAAGCAGCACCCCCAGCTGCCACACTCCCCATCGGCACGCCTGCCCGGCCCACCCGGCAGCACGGCCACAGCACAAGGACCCCAACATCATGGCTCTGATCTCCGCGGACCGCGAAAGGTTCCCGAACACACCCTGGCAGCTCGTGGAAACACGCCATGAACAGGGCCGCGAAGGGACGCTGGAAACACTCTTCGCCCTTGGTAACGGGCATCTGGGAATCCGTGGTGCCCACTGGGCGGCAGCCGATTCTGACCTGCCGGGCAGCTTCATCAACGGCCTGCACGAGATCTGGGACATCAAGCATGCCGAAAACGCCTTCGGCTTCGCCCGCACGGGCCAGCGCATCCTGTACATCCCGGACGTCAACAACTTCGCCGTTATTGTCGACGGCGAAGCCCTCAGCCTGGCCGAATCCGAGGTGCTGGACTACCGGCGCTCCGTTGATTTCTCCAAAGGCGTCTACGAATGCCGGATCACCTGGCAGTGCCGCTCCGGCGCCGCCGTCACCACAACCGAGCGGCGTGCCGTCGGATTCGCTTCCCGGGGAACGCTTGGCATCTCGCTGGACGTGGCCACGGACCGCGACGTGTCCCTGGACGTCACCTCCTCAGTGATCAACCGCCAGGACCAGCCGGTGGAAGACCATTCCGCCCACGATCCGCGGCGGGCGGGCCGCCACGCCGGACGCGTGCTGCTGCCCGTGCGGCTGGACGGCGGGGACGGTTCCCTCCGGCTGGCCTGGGAGGCCGCCGAATCCAAGCAACGGATCGGCGTCGCGGTAGACCACTGGACGTCCGCGGGGCATCAACCGTTCGACACCCTGGTGGACCAGGATGACAGCAGCGTCCGCTACGTCCTGGCCGTCAGCGCCGATGAGCCGTTCCGGCTGGAAAAGAGCGTCAGCTACGCGGCCGGCCCCGCCGTCCAGGACCCCGCAATTGACGCCGCCGGCGTAGCAGAGGGAAACCTGCGTCCGGTCCAGGACATCTTCGCCGAAAGCGAAGCGCACTATCGGGACTATTGGGCCACCGCGGACATCGTGGTGGCAGGCCAGCCCGAATTGCA
The DNA here is from genome assembly GCF_024494415.1 of Pseudarthrobacter sp. R1. Taxonomy (NCBI): domain Bacteria; kingdom Bacillati; phylum Actinomycetota; class Actinomycetes; order Micrococcales; family Micrococcaceae; genus Pseudarthrobacter; species Pseudarthrobacter sp. R1. The sequence goes on from NZ_JAMKFI010000009.1 coordinate 412,689, forward strand.
GCAGGCCATCAGGTGGAACCAGTTCCAGCTTGTGCAGGCAACGGCCCGTGCGGATGTTGCCGGGATTCCCGCGAAGGGAGTCACGGGGTCAGGCTACGAGGGCCACTATTTCTGGGACCAGGAGGTCTACCTCCTGCCGTACCTGACCTACACCAATCCGGACGGCGCCCGCCAGGTCCTGGAGTACCGCCACGCCATCCTCCCCGAGGCCAAGATCCGCGCCAAGGAACTCAGCGTGGACGGCGCGCTGTTCCCGTGGCGCACCATCAACGGACTCGAGGCCAGCGCCTACTATGCCGCCGGTACGGCCCAGTTCCACATTGCCGCCGCCATCGCCTTTGCCACGAATAGGTACGTCTGGGCCACGGGGGACACCGCGTTCGGTGACGGGATGGGCGCTGAATTGCTCATTGAAACCGCACGCATGTGGATCTCGCTGGGCTTCTTCGGCAAGGACGGGCTCTTCCATATCCACGGCGTTACCGGGCCGGACGAATACACGGCCGTGGTCAACGACAACCTCTACACAAACGTCATGGCGCGCTTCAACCTGCGTGCTGCTGCTGCCTTGGAACATGCCGGCATCAGCCTGGAAGAGCGGCAGCTGTGGGAGGCGGCGGCCAACCGCATGCAGCTGCCGTTCGACGACCGCATGCAGGTCCATTCGCAGGACAACGACTTCATGACCCTGGAGCCCTGGGACTGGACCACGCCCCGGTCCAAGTACCCCCTGCTGCTGCATTTCCACCCGCTGGTGATCTACCGCCACCAGGTCCTGAAGCAGGCGGACACCGTCCTGGCGATGTTCCTGCAGTGGCAGGATTTCACCGCAGAGGAAAAGCAGCGTGCCTTCGACTTCTACGATCCGCTGACGACGGGCGATTCGACACTTTCCGCCTGCGTCCAGGGCATCATGGCGGCCGAGGTGGGGTACTCCCGCGAAGCTCTTGAGCACTTCACCAACGCCGTGTTCATCGACCTTGATGACACGCACGGCAACACCATCGACGGTGTGCATATCGCCTCCACCGGCGGCGTCTGGAGCTCGCTCGTCTGCGGGTTCGCCGGCCTCCGGGACCAGGGCCCGGTCCCGTACTTCGATCCCCGGCTGCCCGCTGAGTGGGAAGGCCTGACGTTCCACCTTAAAATCCGCGGCCGCCTGCTGCTGGTTGAGCTCGTCGCCGGTGCCATCACCCTGACGGTCGAGGAAGGCGAGGCACTGGAGGTGGACGTCCGCGGCCAGCGGCTCAGCGTGGGTGCGGAGCCGGTGCGGGTAGCGCTCGAACCGGTGCCGGAACCCGAACCCACCGTGTTCCCCAGCGGACATCCGACGGCAAGCATCCCCGTGGTGCGCGCCAACAACTGAGCCCCGCGGGTATCGGCCGAGCGGCCACCTGCGGCCGCTCGCCGACACCTGCCTGCTGACGCTTCGGCAGCTAGTCTCCGGCCGCCGTCGAACGTTCCACAACAGGAGCCCCGTCCAGCGGGTGGGCCAGTTCGTCGTCGGCCATCCGCGCCACCATCATGGCGATGACTGCCATGATGGGGCACACAACGCCGGCCACCAGGAAGATCAGCCAGATTGGCAGAACCTCGGCGGCCGGCCCGGCCAGGGCCATGGACACCGGCATGAGGGCGAGCGACACAAAGAAGTCCAGGCTGGAGACCCGGCCCAAAAGGTGGGGCGGGACGCGCCGCTGCAGCAGCGTGCCCCAGATGACCATGCCCACGCTGCCGGTGGCGCCCCAGATGAACAGCGAAGCCGCCATCACCCAGAAGTTGTCCATAAGCCCGACGGCGGCCAGTGGCAGGCTGCCGATTCCCCACGACACCATCATCACCGTGAGATAGCGCCGGGGCAGCCTTAATGATGCCGTGAACAGCGAGCCTAAGGCCGCGCCCACACCCATCACGGCGAGGAGGAAGCCGAACATGCGGGAGTCGCCGCCAAGCTGGTCGCGCACCACGAACGGCAGCAGGACCTCGATGGGCCCGATGAGGAACAGGACCGAGATGCACGCCCACAGCAGGGTCCACAGCAGCCACGGGGTGCGCAGCGTATAAATGACACCCTCGCGCAGGTCCTGGAAGAAGGACGATTTGCCGCGTTCTGCTCCTGCAGGGTGGGAACCGTCTTCGGCCCCGTTGACGGGCGCGTCCAGCGAGTGCTGGCCCAGGAAGTTGAGGACGATGAAGGCCGAGAGGTGGCAGACGGCCACTGCCGTTACGGCATGCGACGGCGAGAGGGCGGCCACAACGATGCCGGCCACGGCAGGACCGGCGGCCTGCTGGAGTACCGGCCGCATGGAACCCTCCACCCCGTTTGCTGCCAGCAGGTCCTCCGCAGGCAGGATGCGCGGCAGGATGGCCGAATAGGCGGGGAAGAAGAACGCCGCCCCCACGCCCAGCACAAAGGCGCCCACAGCAAGATGCCAGAGTTGCAGCCACCCGGCCATGGCGAGCCCGCTGATGGCGGCGATGACGGCGAGGTTGGCTCCCTCCACGGCAATAATCAGGCGCCGCTGCGGAATCCGGTCGGCGGCGATCCCGCCGGCCAGCAGGAAGGCCACCAGGCCAACACTTCCGGCAGCGGCCACCACTGATAGCTCCAGCGGTCCGCCGCCCAGATGGATCACCTGGTAGACCATCGCGACGGCCCACATCCCTGAACCGAAAATGGAGATGGCCAGCGCCGAAATCAATACCCGGTACTCACGATGGGCAAAGGGCCGCAGGGCTTTGGGGGCGGGCATAGGGTAAGTCTAGGCTTTGGACGGATACCCGGACAGCCGGGCAGCTACCCCCAACTTCGGGTTTGGCAGGGGTGCCGTGGCCTAGTGTTAAGCAACCTTAGTATTAGGAGAGGCCGCAACCAACGCGGCCGGCGAGACCAACAGAGGTGACCATGGCCAAGCGCAGCAATCCCGCAGTACGAATCGCACACGAAACAGCCCACAACGCCGTATTCGACGCAGACGGCAAACCGAAGCCGGGCGTCCACAACATGCTCCTCCGGGCGGTGGAGATCCAGCGCCCGCTGGTCCTGGCCTACATCCGCCGGCTGCAGCGCAAGCACCCCCGTGCAACCGCCGCCCAGCTGGCGGACATCCTTGAACGTGACTACCTTCGCGCCGTCACAGGCGGCGGTGCAGTGGTTGGCGCAACCGCCGTCGTTCCCGGTGTCGGTACCGTGGCATCCCTCGGCCTCTCGGCCGCCGCGACCGTTGGATTCCTGGAGGCAACCGCCCTTTACGCCACCTCCCTTGCTGAACTGCACGGCATCCGCCTCACCAACCCGGAAAAGGCCAGCACCATGGTTATGGCCCTCATGCTCGGCGAGGAAGGGACCGCGCTGCTGGGAACACTCAGCGGCCAGGCGGCGGGCAATGGCGTTAACGCCACCAAGGCCTGGGGCAACGTCCTGTCGAAGTCCATGCCCGTGCCCGGCTTCGGCTCTGTCCGGACCCGGATCCAGAAAGCCTTCCTCAAGAACCTCCTCAAGCGCCAGGGCACCGCGCTGTTCGGCCGGGCGCTGCCGTTCGGCATCGGCGCAGTGGTGGGCGGAGCCGGTAACCTCATGATGGGGCGTGCGGTGGTGTCCAACGCAAAGGAAGCGTTTGGTCCCATGCCGGACACCATCCCCGGCGAGCTCAACGCCGCCGCACCGCACAACCTGACGCTGGAAGGCAACAACCTTGGATCTCAACGCTGACCTCGGCGAATCATTCGGCTCCTGGAACATGGGGGACGACGCCGCGATGTTCCGGCTGGTCACCAGCGCCAATGTGGCGTGCGGCTTCCACGCAGGCGACCCCGTCACCATGCTGGACAGCTGCCGTGCCGCCTATGAACTTGACGTGACCGTCGGTGCGCACGTTGGCTACCGCGACCTCGCGGGTTTTGGCCGCCGTTCGCTGGACATGTCCTTCGACGAGCTGTTCGGCGATGTGCTGTACCAGCTGGGTGCGCTCGACGGCGTCGCCCACGCCGTGGGTGCCTCCGTTGACTACGTGAAGCCGCACGGGGCGCTGTACAACCGGCTGGTCCGCGACGCCGACCAGGCCTCCGCGGTGGTGGCCGCCGTGAACTCCTACGATCCTGGCCTGCCCATCCTCGGCCTGCCCGGTTCGGAGCTTCTTAAGCAGGCGCAGGAAGCGGGGCACCCCGTCTTTATCGAGGCATTCGTGGACCGCGCCTATCTGGCTGACGGAACACTGGTGCCGCGCTCGCAGGAGGGCGCGGTGCTGCACGACGTCGACTCCATCGTCGAGCGCGCTGTGCGTATGGCCACCAAGGGCGAGGTGGCGGCCCTTGACGGAACCGTGCTGCAAGTGCGGCCGGACTCGCTGTGCATCCACGGCGATACCCCGGGGGCGGTTGAGATGGCTGCAGCCGTCAGGGCGGGCCTGGAAGCTGCCGGTGTAGAGCTGGAGTCTTTCGCGTAGGCCGGCTCACCCAAAAATCAGGTGCGCCACGGTAAAGATCGTGAGCCCGGCCAGTGAACCCACCACGGTGCCGTTGATCCGGATGAACTGCAGGTCCTTGCCCACCTGGAGCTCGATCTTCTGCGAGGTTTCCTCGGCATCCCAGCGGGCAACGGTATCCGTGATGACCCCGGCGATATCCGAGCGGTACGTCCGTACCAGGTAGCCGGCGGCGTCGCCAATCCAGGCGTTGACCTTTCCGGCGAGTTCGGGATCGTTGACCAGCCGCGATCCGAAGTCGCGGACCGCTGCCTTGAACTTGATGGTCAGGTCGCTTTGCGGGTCATCAACAGCATTCAGCAGGGCGTTCTTTACGGTTCCCCACGTCCGGGATGCCAGTTCCCGGACTTCGGGATCACCCAGGACCTGGGCCTTGACGTCCTCAGCGCGCGCGATCATCACGGGGTCGTGCTGCAGGTCCTGCGCCAGGTCGTTCAGGTACTTGTCGATGGACTGCCGGACCTGGTGGTTCTGGTCAGCCTGAACAGCCCGGACGAACTTGAGGAATTCGATATACACCTTGTCGCCCACGAGCCCGTCCACGAACTGCGGAACCCATGTGGGCGAACGCTCCGACACCAGCCGGCTGACCGTCTCGTGGTTTTCACTGACCCAGTCCGCGGCCCTGTCCACGAGCAGGTCCACCAGTTTGTGGTGGTGTCCGTCGTGGAAAATCCGCTCGGCCATCCTGCCCACGGGCGGTCCCCACGGCGGAGTCAGGAGGTGCTTGCGGACCATGCCTTCGATGACCGCCTGGACGTCGTCGTCGTTCAGGACCTTGAACGCACCGCGGATGACGGCGGCGCCCTCCTTGGCCACCCGCTCTGCGCCTGCCGGCGTTGCGAGCCATTCGCCTGCCCTGCGCGCGATGTTCACGCTGGCCAGCTTGTCCTGGACCACCTGCTCGGACAGGAAGTTGGTTTCCACGAACTCACCCAGCGAGGCGCCGATCTGGTCCTTCCGGCGCGGAATGATGGCGGTGTGCGGGATCTTGATGCCCATGGGGTACTTGAACAGCGCGGTGACGGCGAACCAGTCGGCCAGCGCGCCCACCATGCCGCCTTCAGCCGCAGCACGCACGTACTGGAGCCACGGATACTCCTTTTGCAGCGCGAACGCGAACACGAAGATCACCGCCATGGCCACCAGCAGCGCCAGCGCCACCAGCTTCATTTTCCGCAGCGCTGCCGCCTTTTCGGCATCACCGGCGCTGAGTTTATGGCCGACGGCGGCACGCACCTCTGCGCCGGGCGGTGCAGACGGAGCGGGTGGTGTGTGGTTGGTGCGTGCTTCCCTTGTAGTTGCCTCAGAGTTCACCTGCATGTGCCAAGCCTAGTCCCGCAGGGCGGCCCGGGTCGGCTACCGTGTCTCCATGACTACTGACGAGTCAGTGCCGCCGCGGCCCCTGGTCTTTGCCCACCGGGGCTCGAGCGCCGCGTTTGCCGAGCACACCCGGGCAGCCTATCTGCAGGCGCTCGCGGACGGGGCGGACGGCGTGGAGTGCGATGTCCACCTCACCCGCGATCAGCACGTTATCCTCCTGCACGACGCCAACCTGGACCGTACCTCGGATGGAACGGGGCCGGCGGCGGAACGGACGCTGCGCGAGCTCCGCCGGCTGGATTTTTCTTCGTGGAAAGGCGCGCGCATCCCCGAGGCGTACGGTGCGCGGTCCGAGCAGTTCCTCACCCTTCCCGAGCTGCTGGAGATCCTTCGCGGGGCCGGACGGCCCGTGGGGCTGGCCATCGAGCTGAAGCACCCCAGCCCGTACCAGCTCAAGCTGGAGGACAGGGTTCTGGAGGTTCTCCGCGGCGAGGGCTGGGACGCCGGGAGCTCATCCCTGGACAACGTGGCGGTGACCTTTATGAGCTTCAGTCCGGAATCCGTGCGCCGCCTGCTCCGGTCGGTTCCGGCCGAGTACATCTGCCAGCTGGTGGATGACGTGGATGTGCGTGAGCTTCGCGAGGAATTGGGGCTGGGGCTGATCACGGGCGGTGCGATTGCCAACGTTATGAAAGCTGCCCAGCTGGAAGGTGAGCGGATCCTGGACGCAGGCGAAGCCGCTTTGGCCGGCCCAGGCGTCGACTACGTTCGCCGCCACCCGGCAAATGTCCAGCGGTGGCTCGAGCAGGGCCGGCGCTTCCGGGTGTGGACAGTGGACTCCGAGCAGGACGTGGCCCTCTGCCAGGACCTCGGCGTCCACGAGATCACCACCAACGTCCCGGCCCGCGTGCTCGGCCAGCTTCACGTGGCTTCGCCGCAGGGAAGTTGATCAGGCAAGGCAGGCAAGCCAAGTGAGCAGGGCTCTCGACGACGTTCCTGAGCTGTTCCGGAATCTCGAGCCAGTATTCCTGGGCCCTGGATCAGTGATCGATGGTGCGGAACCGGCGCTCGGCGACGCCCTGCCGCCCTGGTCCGGCCCCCGAAGCTGGTGGGGCGGACCCCTGGACGTGGAAGGCCTCGCGCTGGGAGCCGTTGGGGCCGTTGCCGCAGTATTGAACCTCCTGGCCGGAGCGCCGGGCCGCTTTAGGACCACGGCTGCCTTGACGGCCGGCGCCTTTGACTCCTCCGGGCACCTGCAGATCAACGGCCGGAAGATCCAGGGCTTCGCCCCGCTGTCCGGCTTCCGGCGCACGCAGGACGGTTGGATCCGGCTGCACGCCAACTACCCGCACCACGAACAGCGGATGATGCAGGCGCTGGGAGCCCGCACGGCCGATGGCCTGGCGGCGGCCCTCCGCACGATGACATCTCTCGAAGCCGAGGCCGCGATCCAATCCCAGGGCGGGGTTGCCGCAGCGGTGCGAAGCCGCAACGAATGGCTGGAGTCCGGGATGGGCCAGGTTGCAGCAGCGGGGCCATGGATCGATTGGACCTTTGTGGACGGAGAAACCGCAGGCGCCCGGCATTCCCTGCAGCTTCCCACTGAGGACCCGCGCCGCCCACTTGGTGGAGTGCGCGTGCTGGACCTGACCCGCGTCATCGCCGGACCCGTCTCCACCCGGCTGCTCGGGGCACTCGGCGCCGACGTCCTGCGGATCGATCCCCCGCAACTGCCCGAGATCACCGACCAGTTCGTAGATACCGGGTTCGACAAGAGGAGCGCCGAGGCCAGCCTGACCACCGCCGCCGGCCGGCACCAGCTGGATCAGTTGCTGGAGACCGCCGACGTAGTGATAACCGGCTACCGGCGCGGCTCCCTGGACCGCTTTGGGCTGGAGCCGGCGGTGCTGCTGGCATCCCGGCCGGAGCTCGCGGTGGTCTCGTTGGATGCCTGGGGAGGTATGGGTTCCTGGAGTGGCCTGCGCGGTTTCGACAGCATTGTCCAGGCGGCCACTGGAGTCGCCCACCTTTACGGGACGGAGAACCACGACGGCGAGTGGCGGCCGGGTGCGCTCCCTGTCCAAGCCCTGGACCACGCCACCGGGTACGGTGTGGCCGCGGCAGCCATCGCCCTGCTCGCCCGGCGCCGGCAGACCGGCCTCGGCGGCGGGGCCCGGTTGTCGCTGGTCCGCACAGCAGAGGAACTTTTCGCCCTGCCGGCCGTGCATTCCACGGGTATGGCAAGCCTGCTGCCTGAACCCGAACTCGGAACCATGGCGAGCACTTATGGGGAACTCCGCTACGCTCTGCCGCCGCTCCTGGTGGCCGGACGACCTCTCGGCTACACAGCGCCGCCAGTGCCCTACGGAAGTTCTGCTCCCGCCTGGATCTGACGTTTTGCCCCGGTTGGTGGGTTTAAGTGGGCGGATGGGTTTGTTGGGGCTGAGGGTTTACGCCGGGCCGGACGGTTTCAACGGCCTGCCCGGCTTGTGGTTGAGTGGAGCCATGCCTTTTCCCCGGTCCGGCCGGGCCTTCCAGAGCCTTTCCGCTGCAGCCATGAGCGCGCTGCTGCTGGCCAGCGCCATGAAACACTTCCGCGACCCCGGCTTCTTCCGCCAGGTAGTGCCCGATTACCTCTGCCTTGAGGACACGCACCGGCAAGGACTGCGTGACGGCGGTGCAACCGCCAGCGGCAGTGTTCCCGCCACCAGCACAGCTGCCTTCGACGGCGGCCCGGAACCGGGACGCCGTCGGCCCTTGGCTGTGATGACCAGGGAAGAATGGATCGCCGTCAGTGGCCTGCTGGAACTGGCTGCCGCCGTCGGCATTCTTGTCCCGTTGACCCGCAAGGCGGCGGCAACCGCGCTCACCGCGATGTTCATCGTCTTCCTGGCAGGCCATGCCGATGCCCTCCGCCGTGCCTACAGCAGCCAGGGGACCCCTCTGCAGCGCAAGGTTCACACTCTGCGCCTCCCGTTACAGGGGCCGCTGATCGTCTGGGCATGGAGCCTTCGGAAGCCTGCGTTGGCTTCGTGGCCGTGGCAGTGAAAATCTTAGCTTCCCCTGCCGTGCGCGTGGGGCTCTCCATCAGCGTGGCCACCGGCCTGTACGGAATATCATTTGGCGCACTCTCCGTCACGTCCGGGCTGGACTTCTGGCAAACAATGGCCCTTAGCCTGCTCCTGTTCAGTGGCGGCTCGCAGTTCGCGTTCATCGGCGTCGTGGGTGGAGGCGGCTCGGGCATTGCGGCGATGAGCGCAGCCACGCTTCTGGGAATGCGCAACGGCATCTATGGCATGCAGCTGAACGCCTTGCTGCACCCCACGGGGTGGCGCAAGTACGTGGCCGCCCAGGTGACCATCGACGAATCCACAGCCACCAGCACCGGCCAGACCGACCCCGCAGAGCAGCTTCGCGGCTTTTGGGTAGCCGGCATCGGTATCTACGTGCTCTGGAACCTGTTCACCGCGGTGGGGGCGCTGGCCGGAAGCGGGCTGGGGGACCCCAAACAGTGGGGACTGGATGGAGCAGCGGTGGCAGCTTTCCTGGCCCTGCTCTGGCCCCGGCTGAAGGGCCGTGAGCCGATCGCCATCGCGGTGGTGTGCGCCGTTGCCACGGTGGCGGCAGTACCGTTCGTTCCTGCCGGAGTGCCGATCCTGGTGGCCGCCGTCGTGGCGGCCGTGATGGGCTGGTTCAGCCACGGCCGGAGCGATGAGGGCCTTGAGCCGGACGTGGATCCCTACCGGGAGCACCAGCACCGCGGCGCGGACCACCACCACGGCGGGCAGGCCGGCACATGAACCTCTGGATTTGGCTGCTGATTGCCTGTGCCTTGGCCTATGCCTGGAAGCTGGTGGGCTACTTCGTCCCGGCCAGGTTTTTGGAGAACCCACGGATGTCGCGGGTCGCAGGCACCATGACTATCGGGTTGCTTGCATCCCTGACAGTAGTGAACGCCGTAGCGTCCGGGCAGGCCCTGGCGGCCGATGCACGCCTGGGTGCGCTCGCAGCAGCTGCAGTCGCACTGGCGCTGAGGGCACCGTTTCTCGTGGTGGTGGTGGCCGGTGCCGGTACTGCCGCGTTGCTCCGGATGCTGGGCTGGAACTGACCCACAGGTAAGAAGGTGACGCCGTTCCCTTCCCTTACCGGTGGGTGTGAGTTGTACTATGAGAGCGGCTATGCAGTTGGCCCCAACGATTTGATGAACGGCGACGATGGAAGATCAACTGCACGCGTCCGGGTCACGGGCCGGAAGACCCCGTCTTCACAAAAATTTTCAACGACGCGCCGGGCTGCCGGTCAAGCGTTTCTTCACCCGTTTTGCCGGTATCTCCGACGTCCCGGCCGAGGATTTGGAAGCGCTCGCAGAAAGCCTTGAAAGGGCGATGGACGTGGATCCGGCCTCCCAGGTTCCTGCACTCCAGGCCATGGTGCGCCGGGAGATCCGCGCCAGGGGAGCAGCTGACAGCAACTGACTGGGCCAGGACATCACGAGCGGTATCAGGGGGCTCCACACGTGGTGGACGGAACGTGGCTAGGCCACCCCGTGGGCGGCGCCGTCAGGTGCAGCAGACCGGCGCGAGCTTTCTTCAACCGCCATCTCGTACCAAGCCTGGGCGCCGAACTCGGGTTCGGGAGTATCAAGGTTCTGGTAGAGGGCATCCAACAGTTTTGCGAGTTCCTCTGCCGGCAGGGTGGGAAGAAGTTCCTCGGGGCCGCGCGGGTCGTTGATGTAGTGCAGAAGCCGGGAACTGTTCATCGCGCTGGGGCGGTGGAGGGCCGTAGGTGCAGGAACTGTGGCATGCGTGGGCTCCATCTGGAGAGAAACAGAGGCTGGCTGCGTAACCCACTTGAAGTGTATTGCACCTGCTGGAGGCCCACAATGGGGAGGGCCGGGCGTCCTGCGGGGAAGGATTCCTGCGCCTAGAGGGGCTGCTGCCCCGCCAGGGAAGCGGCGGGCAGCGGCACATGGACCGGAAGCGGGCGGGTGGGCCGGACCGTTCGGATGGCGTCCTCCACCAGGGCCAGCGGACGGCGCCAGGCGTCCGATCCGGGTTCCATGGTGTCCACAACCCCGATAAGCATGGCGAGCAGCCGGAACATGTCCGTCATGGAGATGTCCGCGCGAAGGCTGCCTTGGCCTTGGCCGCGTACCAGCAGCACACTCATCGACTCCATCAACGAACCCGTGATGCCTGTCAGGAGTTCCCGGCGGCCGGCGACTGCTCCCAAAAGATTGGCGTCGTCACTGGCGACGGCCATCAGTGCCTCCATAACCCGCAATAGTCCTGCGGTTGCGTCGATGTCGGCAAGAGCGCCGTCCACGACCGGATCCACGGTGAGCCGCAGCTGCCGGTTGAGGGCTGCCAGGACCAGCTCCTCCTTATCCGAGAAATTCCGGAAAAGGGTTGCCGGGCCCACCCCGGCCGTGGCCGCGATGGTCTGCAGCGGTACTTCCGGGCCGAACTCGCGGAAGCACTGACGGGCAGCCGTGATGATCTTGTCCACGTTCCGCGCTGCGTCGGCGCGGAGGGGCTTGCGGGCGACTGCGAGGCTCATGCCAAAAGGTTAGCAATCGAGCTCCTACCCTTCACCGTTACCGAAGGGTAGGGGGTTTTATGACGAGGGGCCAGCCTCCCCGCCCCGCAACATCGCCGGCGTCGTGGCACACTGGGCTTCATGCTGCTTGCGTTTTCTGTCGCCCCGTCCGGTACTCCCAGTGAAGGTTCCCGGCCCGCTGATGCCTCCGTCCACGACGCCGTCGCCGCCGCCGTGAAGATCGTCAGGGAGTCGGGCCTGCCCAATAAAACGGACTCGATGTTCACCACCATCGAGGGTGAATGGGATGAGGTGTTCGACGTCGTCAAGCGCGCCACGGAGGCGGTGGGCCGCTACGGCAGCAGGGTTTCCCTGGTCATCAAGGCCGATATTCGGCCCGGTTACTCAGGTGAGCTGACCGCCAAAGTGGACCGCCTGGAAGACGCGCTCTCCGACGGTTCCTGAGCGCGGACGTCCCATTCGGCGTCGGCCGCAATTTCTCTGGACCCGCGCGTGGCCGCATGCCAGACTGTGCCTCATGTTCGAGCACAAGCCCCGGCCAGAGTGGATTGCCACGGAAAAGTTCCTGTCCGACGTTGTGGTCCATCCTGATCCAGGCGTGCTCAGGGCCGTGCAATCCGCGGCTGCCGCCGGGATGCCGGCCATCGAGGTGGCGCCCAACGCCGGCAAGCTCCTCAAGCTCCTGGTTCAGCTCTCCGGCGCGCGCCGCGTCCTGGAGATAGGCACCCTGGCCGGGTTCAGCACCATCTGGATGGGGCAGGGACTGCCCGACGACGGCACTTTGGTCACCTGCGAATTCCTCCCCAAGCATGCGGAGGTGGCGTGGGCCAACATTGACGCGGCGGGCTTGGGGCAGAAGGTGGAGATCCGGCTGGGACCGGCCCTGGACACGCTTGCCGCTCTGGCAGAAGAGGACCGGGAACCCTTCGACTTCATCTTTATTGATGCGGACAAGGAGAACAACAGCCATTATCTGGACTGGGCCATCCGGCTGGGGCGCCCGGGGACAACCATCGTGCTGGACAACACCATCTGGGAAGGTGCCGTCCTGGACCCCGGCATGGATCCCGTCAATGCCCAGGGAATTGTTGATGCGCTCAAGCTGTTGGGCGTCCATCCCAGGCTGGATGCCACCGTCATCCAGACAGTGGGCTCCAAGGGCTGGGACGGATTCGCTCTCGCACTGATCAAGTAGGGCTGCGGAGAGTCCACGGCGCCCATTACTGAACGGGCGCAGCCACTGATCGGGCAAAGCAAAAGGGCCTGCCGCAGTGTTCCGCAGCAGGCCCTTCTTGGGGGACTCAGTCTTTCTTGAAAGCGTCCTTGACCTTCTCGCCGGCCTGTTTCAGGTCCGCTTTGGCCTGGTCCATCTTGCCTTCCGAGCGAAGGCTTTCGTCATTGGTGGCCGCACCGGTAGCCTCTTTGGCCTTGCCGCCCATCTTCTCTGCGGCGTTGTCGATCTTGTCATCCAAACCCATGGTGATGCTCCCTTCGGCTGGTGGCCTGCGGACGATAACCGCCGGCCATGTTCAATGCTAACCAGCGGAAGGTAGCTACAACAGGTTCGATAGGGATTGTCAGACCAGGTCCGGCGCGCTCGCCACAATGTAGTCGGCGGCGGCGGGGCCCGTCATGGACAAGTTGTTGCTGTCCGGGTTGATCCCGTGGGACTGAAGCGCCTCCCACAGGGCTTCCGGAGCTTGGAGCGGTGCGTTGTGGAGGAGGCACCAACTGGTGTACAGCCCGTAGAGCTCATCGCGTCGGAGGCCCAGGCCGGGCTCCCTGTCTGCGACAACTGCTTCGGCAAGAAAATCTTCAAAATGGGTAGCAGGCATATTCGCTCATTCGGGGTCGACCGTGTTGCCGCCGTTTCTGCTTCAGCGGCACTGCCGGATCCCAAGGGAACCAGCAGGGTAATCATGAACGTATGGCAGTACGGCTCGTTTTGTCCAGTTGCGCCGGGAATTTCATTGAATCGAGGGGGCCGACGGCGACTGGGGGGACTGGCCTCGGTCTCAGAAGAGGCCATCTCACCGCCGGCCCCGTCTATCTCCCGGGCCACCTTGTTGTTGACCTGGGAAACCTGAACAGGACCCTCCACCACAATTTTCCCCCATCTTGCAGGTCCTGCCTAGTCCCCGGAACTACGGCTGCCGTCTGCTAACTTCTGCCTGCCGCTGTCCCCGGCTCCCAACTGCTCAGTCCCGGCCGGTGCCACGGTCACGCAGCTTGTTCCGAACCCGGTCACGATGCGGCTCCCTGGGCTGGCCAGCGTCCTGGCCACCGGCCTGGCCGTTGTCTCCGTTGTCCCCGGAATCCCCGTCCTTGCCGTTCTCCGCACTGTACTTCTCACGGAGTTCACGTCCGTGCTTGATGTCCTCTTCCTCTTGCTTTTGCAGTTTTTCGCTCTTCTTGGTGTCACGCGGCGGCAGCTGGATGGTTTCTTCTGCCTCGATACCTGCCTGGAGCTGGCGGCCCCGCTCCATCTCGGCGTCGAACTCGGCGCCAAAGAGCAGGGACATGTTCAGGATCCACAGCCACAGCAGCATCACGATCACGCCGCCCAGGGCGCCGTAGGTCTTGTTGTAGTTTCCGAAGTTGCCTACGTAGAAGCCAAACCCAAGGGACGCCAGCAGGAAGACGAACAGGGCAATACCGGAACCCATGCTCATCCACTTGAACTTCGGCTGTTTCACGTTGGGCGTGGCGTAGTACAGGACAGCGATGATGGCGATGATGAGTACCACCATGACCGGCCATTTGGCGATGTCCCAGATGGTGAGGAACACTCCGCTCAGCCCGATCAGGCCGCCCACAGCCTCAGCCACCGGCCCACTAAGCACCAGCATGCCTGCCAGGATGGCAACGATGACCACGGCCAGGAGGGTGACCGCCAACATGGTGCCGCGCAGCTTGACGAAGGCCCGGCCCTCGTCAACCTCATACACCCGGTTCATGGCACGGCCGAAGGCGCCCACATAGCCGGAAGCGGACCACAGTGCGGTGGCAAGGCCGATCACCAGGGTCAAACCGGCAGCAGGTGCACTTGCAAGGTCTGCCACAACTCCGCCTACCGTGTCTGCAGTCTCGGCCGGGACAAATCCCCTAACGATTTGCAGGAGCGCGTCGGTGGTCTTCTGCGGGTCACCAAAGATTCCGACCAGGGACACAAGTGCCAGGATGGCCGGGAACAGCGACAGCACCGCGTAATACGTCAGTGCAGCAGCGAGATCCGGGCACTGGTCCTTGTTGAATTCCCGCAGGGTCTTCTTGGCAATGTACTTCCAGTTCGGCTTGTCCAAGTCCCTGGGGCTGTCTGGCTTCCGTGAGTCGTTTGGATCCGGTGCCTGGCCTGCTTTGGCTGTGCTGCTCTCGGATGCGTCATGAGTGGCCATGGGGTGTCCTCTCGATAAGGGTGCGAAAACTGAAAGGCCGGCTCCGCGGGATGGCGGGGCCGGCCTCTCAGGTGGTGCTCGTGCCTCTTGGTGCCGCGTTCAGTGGCGGGTCAGGTGTTTTGGACGTTGGTTTTGGCGTCGGTGGCGCGGTCTTTGACGTCGGTGACGGCGCCTTGGCCTTCGGCTTTGACGTTCTGGGCGGCGTCGGTGGCGGTGGCTTTGACGTTGTCCATGGCTTCAGGTGTTTTGGACGTTGGTTTTGGCGTCGGTGGCGCGGTCTTTGACGTCGGTGACGGCGCCTTGGCCTTCGGCTTTGACGTTCTGGGCGGCGTCGGTGGCGGTGGCTTTGACGTTGTCCATGGCTTCCTGGGCTGGTTCCTTCAGGTCCTGGACCATGTCCTTGGCTGCGTCGGTGACCTGGGTGGCGAGGGGCTCGGCGGCGGTTTTGAGCTGCTGGGCTGCTTCGCGTTCCTTTTGGCTGGCCGGGATCAGGGACGAGACGAGCATTCCGGCGCCGAAGGCGATCAGGCCGGCGGCCAGGGGGTTGCCCTGGGTTTTGGCTTTGACCTGGTCCGGGGTGTGGGAGAGTGCGGTGCCGGCGTCAGAGAGTTTGGCGGCGGCGGTGTCCTTGGCGCCGTGCAGGGATTCGCCGGTGCTGTGCAGGGCGTCCCCGGTGTGGCTGGTGCCGGAGTGGACCTTGTCCTGGACCCGGGTGGTGGTTGAGTCTGCTGCTCCCATGATTTTCTCCTTGACCCCTGTTACGGCGTCCTTCACCGATTCTGTGACTTTGTCAGTCTGGCGGTGGACGATGTTGGAGGGGGTGACTTTGTCGGCGACCGCGTCCACGTTGGTGCCCAGGCGTGCGCGGGTGGCTTCTATGTCTTGGCGGATTGCGTCCGGGTTATCGCTCATCGGTTTACCTCACCTGGTTTTAGGGTTGGGGGAATTTCAGAGAGTGTTTCGCTGGTCTGCGGGATGCCCTTGATTTGTTTGAGTTCCTTGCGGCCGATCGAGGCCAGGACCGCGGCGATGATGCCCCAGATCACGGCGACGATCACGGCGGCCCAGCCCAGCGGCATCAGGGCGCCCAGGGCGAACATCAGTGCCAGGGAAAGGAACAGCAGGACGAAGTGCCCGGCGACGCCGGCTCCGGCGAGCATGCCGCCGCCTTTGCCTGCCTTGGTGGCGGACTGCTTGGCTTCGGCCTTGGCGAGCTCGAGTTCCTGGCGCATCAGGGTGGACAGATCCCGGGTCACATCACCCAGCAACTCACCCAACGACGCGTTGTCCGCCTTCCGCCTTCTGCTGCTGGGTGCCGGCCTGGCTGGAAAGCCCTGATTTTGCCTGGGACAGCAGGTCCTGCGCGCTGGACTTCGCCTCGGAAGCGACGTGGGCGGCTTCTTCCTTCGCCGTCTGGGCCACATTCTGCGCGGAGCCCTTCGCGGTCCGGGCTACGTCAGCTGCTTCTTCCTTTGCTGCGTCCTTGCGGGACGACCCGGAGGCGTCACCGATTGGAGCCTCACCATATTGGGGGGTGGCGGCGGACGGGAAAGTGCTCGCGCTTCGCTCGCCCGGAATTCCTGTAGAGGCCGGCGGAGCCGTGTAGGCGGGATCCTCGGGCCATTGGTTCTCTGTCATCTTCGCTCTCTCTTTCCAAGAAGGCCGGTTGTTGATCAAGAACCAGCGATACTGGCCCTAAAATAATAAGCATGATTACTAATAAAAGGTAAGTACGCTTGCTAAGCGAGTTATTAACGGTTCCAAAAAGTCAGCCGGAATGGCCTCCGCCGGCCCGGTCACATCGAAGTGGAAGTGGTGGGTAATTTGGAAATGGCTCCGTGGGTTTGGGTGGTAATTGCCGTAGTTGTGGTGGTGCTGATTGTGCTGCTGCTGCTCGCAACAGGACGGCGCCGGAAGGCGATTCAGCAAAAGCGGGACAACGCGAACCGCGAGAAGGCCGCGGAGATCCGCCGTGATGCCGAGAACAGGGAACTCGACGCCCGGGAACGGGAAGCAAAGGCGGCCCGCGCCAGGGCGGACGCGGAGCAGGCGCAGGTTGAAGCAGCACGGTTGAGCCAGCAGGCGGATCAGCAGGCCACCGAGGCCAAGTCGCTCCGCGAGGACGTGGGTGAACGGACGCGGAAAGCCGACGAGCTTGACCCCGATGTCAAGAGGGACCGCGACGCCAACCGCGGTGCCACCAGCCACCCCAATGCGGCCCGCGATGCTGCTGACACTGCCCGCGGGGCGGGAGGCGCCCGTGACGGCGCCCGCGAGGACCGCCGCAACGATGGTGCCAATCCTGGCCAGGGCGGCTCGCACGTGGATCGCGACAATCCGCGCTCGGGCATCTAGGCCGTTAGGCAGGGCGGCACCGAGTCCAGGTGCGGGGACTGCACCTAGCTTTTAGGTGCGGTGCCGTGCCTCGGTTTCAGGAGGGGGGAGGGAGCAATTCCTTC
Organism: Pseudarthrobacter sp. R1; assembly: GCF_024494415.1. Taxonomy (NCBI): domain Bacteria; kingdom Bacillati; phylum Actinomycetota; class Actinomycetes; order Micrococcales; family Micrococcaceae; genus Pseudarthrobacter; species Pseudarthrobacter sp. R1. The sequence continues at coordinate 429,909 of NZ_JAMKFI010000009.1, forward strand.
CCCCTTTCCTATGCCGTTCAGCACGTCAAGAACTGCCTCTACTGATGAAGTCTTCGCTTCCCAGCCCAGGATCCGGCGGGCCCGGCCGGTGTCCATTACTGGTACCCCCGCCGCCATCTCAACCCAGCCGGAGTCGGTCGGTATCAGCCGGAGCCGCCAGGCGAGGCCCACGGCCTTGTGGAGCAGGCCCATGGGTATGGGGAGGATTCTTTGGGCCCGCACAATCCGGGCAAGTTCCTGGGGTGTGAGTACCGGCTCCGCTGCAATATTAAATGGCCCGGAAGCCCGCTGGTCGATGACCCGCCAGTAGGCTTCCGCCACGTCGTCCGCGTGGACTGCCTGGAAAATCAGGTTGTCCGGAGCGGGCAGCAGCGGAAGCCAGGGCCTTCCTGGCAGGAGCCGGGAAATCAGGGGTCCAAGGAAATACCTGCCGATCTCACTCCCGGCGTCCCGCTGAAAGATGAGCCCGGGGCGAAGCCTTGCGACGGCTATGCCTGGCTCAGCTGCCGCAAACTCGTCCAGCAGCTTTTCCTGCGCCGCCTTGTGCCGGCTGTAATGCGAGCCCGCCATACCCTGCGCAGGCCAGGACTCATCCGAGCGCCGGTCCTTGGGGGCTTTGCTGTAGGCGCCGATTGATGAAGCACAGACAACCTGTTTAACTCCGGCCTTCCCCGCGGCCTCCAGCACATTTGCTGTTCCAGTGACATTGGTCCGATACAGCTGGTCCAGGTCCCGGTTCGGTTGGACCTGCCACGCCAGATGAACCACGGAATCCACTCCTGCCAAAGCCGATTCCAGCTTTGGGCGGTCGCCTTCAAGCCCCACGTCCAACGTGTGCCACTCCACGCCCGCATAAGGCGCCCGGGACGTGTCCGGGAGACGCCTGCTGATTCCCGTCAGGTGCAGGCTTTCCGGCTTCCTGGACAGCTGGCCCTGCAGGTTCCGCAGCAGTGCTGTTCCTGCGTTTCCGCTGGCTCCGATAACGGCGATGCGCATGACAAAGACTCCTTGGCCGGGGGTGTGCGTTCGTCTTACATGCCGAGCCTAATGCCGCGAAGGATTGTTTTATAAGCAACCTTATGATTTCCTATGGCTAAGTCTTGCCGCAGGCTTTCGGAACCAGACCGAGGGAACCAACGACAATGCCCGAATCTTTCGCCGCGCTTGCCGTGGACGTTACGCCTGTCCTTGAGCCGTGCCCGGAACCTTCGAAGGGCAACCGCTCCGCTGCCAAGGCGGGCCGGTTGCGGGAAACCTTCGAAAATGACCTTGTCCTGAGCTATCTGGACCTTGCCGAAGCCCTGGCTGCCCGCTTCGAAGCCAGGGGCCGGGAACGCGCCGACCTGAACCAGGTGGCGTACCTCGGCCTCGTCAAGGCCGCCCGCGGCTTCGACCAGACCAAGGGGGAGAGCTTTCCCGCCTACGCCGCTCCAACCATCGCAGGCGAGTTAAAGCGATACCTGCGAGACCGCACGTGGGTGGTCCGGCCGCCCCGCCACATCCAGGACCTTCGCACCAGGATGTTCCGGGTGGAGCCCGAGCTCGTGCAGTCCCTGGGCAGGAATCCCAGCGTGGCCGAGCTGGCCACGGAGCTGGGAGCGGATGCTGCCGAGGTGCAGGAAGCCATCTCGGCGTCCAGCAGCATGCATCCGGACTCCCTGGACGCGGCGAACGTCCACAGTGACGCTCCCTCGATTGGCGATTTGCTCGCTTGCCCTGAAACGCCCCTGGAACGGCTTGAGGACCTAGCCTGCCTGCGGGAGGCCATGCAGGACCTGGACGCCGCGGACAGGGAATTGCTTTACCGCCGCTATTTCTGTGAGGAGACCCAGGTTCAGTTGGGGAAGCGGCTGGGGATGTCGCAGATGCAGGTTTCGCGCCGGCTGGCACGGGTCCTCGTTGAACTCCAGCGCAGGCTTTTGAACAGTTCCCAGGGAGACGGCGGCCGCGAGGAGCAGGAGCGCCCCACCGGGTCCACCGCTTCTGTGGGCCCCGCCCGCCGTGCTGCCGGCACCGGAGCGTCCAGCAAGAATTCTGCCCGCCGAAGCGGCCCGCGGGCCCGGAGCAGGTAGCCCTGCAAAGCCGTCCTGAGGCGCGGGGAGAAGGCTCCTGACGGGCTGGTCGCAGCATCAGCAGCAGTATCTTGCCTGTTCAAACCCCTGGCCCAGCACGGACGGAAAGACGAGAAAAGCCGCAGCCCCTGTTTAGGAGCAGCAGCAGTGGGGAACAGGGAGGATATGGGAAGCTCCGTATCCTCCAAGCTCCGCGCTGTCCTGTTCGACCGGGACGGGACCCTGGTGGTCGACGTGCCCTACAACGGCGACCCCAGCCTGGTCACCCCAATGCCCGGTGCCAAGGCGGTCCTGGATGCACTTCGTGCCGATGGGATAGCAACCGGAGTCATCAGCAATCAGTCGGGAATCGCCCGCGGCCTGATTACCGCCGCCAACGTGGCGGACGTCAACGCCCGGGTAGAAGAACTCCTGGGCCCCTTTGACGTGTGGGAGGTGTGTCCGCACTCGGAACAGGACGGCTGCGAGTGCCGCAAGCCTGCGCCGGGGATGGTGCAGAGCGCCTGCCGCAAGTTGGGCATCCAGGAATCGGAGGCGGCGCTGATCGGCGACATCGGTGCTGACGTCCTTGCCGCCGAAGCCGCCGGAGCAACCGGGGTCCTGGTACCAACGCCGGTGACCCGGGCCGAGGAAGTGGCCGAGGCCCAGCTCGTGGCCCGGAACCTGGCCGAGGCCGTCTCGCTGCTGTCGGAGCGGCCCTGATGGGCCGCGTCCTGGTGGCACGCCTGGACAGCATGGGCGACGTTCTCCTGGCAGGACCCGCCGTGCGGGCCGTGGCGAACGGACGGATCCCGGACGGCAGCCGGCCAAACCACGTGGTGATGCTCTGCGGCAGGCAGGGCGAGGCAGCGGCGGGCATGTTGCCGGGCGCAGCGGAGGTCTACAGCTGGGACAGCCCCTGGATCATGAACCCTGCGCCGAAGATGACCGGCCCGCACGCGGACAGGCTCATCGAGTACGTTCGGAATTCCAGGATCACCGAAGCGGTCATCCTCACCTCCTTCCACCAGTCACCCCTGCCGCTCGCCCTGCTCCTCCGGCTGGCCGGTGTTGAACGAATCACCGGTGCCTCCACCGACTACGCCGGCTCGTTGCTTGATGTCCGGCTCAAGCCGGGCGAAGACTTCCCGGAGGACCAGCCCGAGGCGGAACGCGCGCTGGGCATCGCGGAGGCGGGAGGATTCCGGCTCCCGGCAGGCGACGACGGAAAACTCCGCCTCGCGTCCGTCCCCAACGTCCGCGGACTGGTGGGTGAGGAACCCTACGTGGTGGTCCACCCGGGGGCCGCCGTCCCCGCCAGGGCATGGCCGCCGCTGCACCACGCAGCCGCCGTCGAACTTCTCCAGGGCGCGGGCCACCGCGTCGTGGTGACCGGCGGTCCCGGCGAAACTTCGTTGACTGCCACCGTCGCCGGGCCATCGGCACTGGACCTTGGCGGGCAGACGGACCTCCACACCCTCGCGGGAGTCATGGCGGGGGCCGACGCCGTAGTCACCGGCAACACCGGTCCCGCCCACCTCGCGGCAGCAGTGGGCACGCCCGTTGCGTGCCTCTTTTCGCCGGTAGTGCCGGCCATCCGGTGGGCGCCGTACGGAGTATCACTTGAGCTGCTCGGCGACCAGAACGCCGCCTGCCGGATGACCCGGGCCCGTGTCTGCCCCGTCCCCGGCCACCCCTGCCTTGACTCCGTTTCACCCGAGGAAGTGGTGGCGGCCGTAGAACGCCTGATCGGCGGAGTCAGCTCCTTCAGTACCCACGTCAGTACCCGTAGAAAGGCCCGCAACAGATGAGAATCCTGCTCTGGCATGTCCACGGTTCCTGGACGGACGCGTTTGTCCGCGGCCGTCATGAGTACCTCCTTCCCGTCCTGCCGGAAGGTGGTGCCTGGGGGCTTGGCCGTGCCGGCAGGGACTGGCCGGCGTCCGTGCGGGAGGTGGACCTGGCGGCGCTGGACGCCGACGCCGTTGACGCCGTCGTTCTTCAACGCCCCGAGGAAATTGACGAAGTTGCCCGTCTGCTGGGCCGGCGGCCCGGCGTTGACCTGCCCGCTGTGTACCTTGAGCACAACACCCCCAAGGGCGATTTCCCCTTCACACGGCATCCGCTCGCGGACCAGCACAGCATCCCCCTGGTGCATGTCACCCATTTCAATAGGCTGGCCTGGGACAACGGGTCAGCCCGCAGCCTGGTGATCGAACACGGAATCCCGGACCCGGGGCAGCTTTATACAGGGGAGCTGCCGGAGCTGGGCGTGGTGGTGAACGAGCCCATCCGCCGGGGGCGCGTCACTGGGACGGACCTGCTGCCCGCCTTCGCCTCCGTAGCGCCGCTTCAGGTCTTCGGCATGAAAACCGACGGCCTGGCCGCCGCCGCCGGGATCGAGGAGTCCCGGCTGACAGCGCGCGGCGACCTCCAGACCCGGGAACTGCACCGGGAACTGGCCCGCTGCCGCGTCTATGTGCATCCCATGCGCTGGACCTCCCTGGGCCTGTCCCTGCTCGAAGCCATGCACCTGGGGATGCCGGTGGTCGCACTGGCAACCACCGAAGCGCCGCGGGCGGTGCCGCCGGAGGCCGGCGCCGTTTCCGCCGATATCGATGAGCTGCTCCGCTGTGCGCGGCGGCTGGTCAACAATCCGGATGAAGCCCGACGGCGGGGCGTTGCCGCCCGGGAGGCGGCACTGGAACGCTACAGCCTGGGCAGGTTCCAGGACCGCTGGGATGAGCTCCTCGCGGACCTGGGCGGCCGGCTCCGGCACTCCGATAACGAACGCCTGGACAGGAAGATCCTTGTTCCGGCGGGAGAGAGGAAGACCCCATGAAAATCTCCATGATTTCCGAGCACGCCAGTCCGCTGGCGGCATTGGGCGGGGTGGACGCCGGCGGGCAGAACGTGCACGTTGCTGCGCTGTCCGAAGCCCTTGCCAAGCGTGGCCACCACGTCACCGTCTACACGCGCCGGGATGCAACGGAGCTTCCGGCGAGGGTCCGCGTGGGGCGCGGCCTGGAGGTGGTCCATGTGGACGCCGGCCCGGCGCGCCATGTTCCCAAGGACGAACTGCTGCCTTACATGGGTGAACTTGCCGACGGCGTGGCCCGGGACTGGGGCCACCGGCCGCCCGACGTGGTCCACGGGCACTTCTGGATGTCCGGCGTCGCCGCCCTGGACGCCGCCCGGCGGCCGGACCAGGGCTACCGGGTGCCCGTCATCCAGACCTTCCACGCACTGGGCACCGTCAAGCGGCGGCACCAGGGCGCTGAGGACACCAGCCCCCTGGAGCGGCGCTGGCTGGAGCCCGGCGTCGGGCGCTCCGTGGACCGGATCGTCGCCACCTGCTCCGATGAGGTCTTCGAGCTCAAGGCCATGGGAATCACCACGGGGAAGATCTCCATCGCCCCCTGCGGCGTGGACCTCGGCTTCTTTTCCGCGGAGGGTCCCGTCGCCGCCCGGAAGCGCACCCACCGCATCCTCTCCGTAGGCCGCCTGGTGCCGCGCAAAGGCGTGGACCTGGTGATCCGGGCGCTCCCCTACCTGCGCGGGGCGGGTTTTGAGGACGTCGAACTCCTGATTGTGGGGGGCGGCGCAGACTCCGGCGCACTCCATTCCGACCCCGAAGTGCGGCGCCTGATGGACCTGGCAGCGGAGTTGGGCGTCGCGGACCAGGTGAGCCTTCAGGGCCAGGTGTCCCGCGCCGAGATGCCCGGGATCTTCCGCAGCGCCGACGCCGTGGTGTGCGCACCCTGGTACGAACCGTTCGGCATCGTCCCGCTGGAGGCAATGGCCTGCGGTGTCCCCGTTGTCGCTGCGGCCGTGGGTGGCCTGCGGGACACTGTGGTGGACCACGGGACAGGCCTGCACGTGCCCCCGCGGGACCCCGAAGCCATCGCATCGGCGCTCGCCCTGCTGCTCGAGGACCCCATCCTGCGGGCGGAGCTTGGCAGTGCGGGGAAGAAGCGTGCCCGCACCCGGTATTCCTGGGACCGGGTGGCGGCCGAAACCGAAAAGGCTTATCAGCTGGCGGTGGCCGGTGCTGCCGCCGGTATCGTCCCGATGGAAGGAGCGGCACTGTGACTCCGGAATCGTCCCTGCGGGAGGCTGACCTGCAAACTTTGGCCACGCCTGCCGCCTTGCCCGCAGTGCTGCCCGGTGCCACCTTTGTGGACGCGGCCAGTGCAGATGCGGTCCGTATCCACCTGGATAACGTGGTACCGGCGCTGGAATCGCTGCGGAGCCAGTCCGGCCGGCTCGCGGCCTGGGGTGTGGAGCTGGCCCAGCGCCTGCTCCGCGGCCAGCGGCTGCTTGCCGCCGGCAACGGCGGTTCAGCAGCGGAGGCCCAGCACCTCACCGCGGAGCTGGTGGGCAGGTTCGACGGCGAGCGGGTTCCGTTTTCCGCCATTTCCCTGCACGCGGAGTCATCAGCGGTGACCGCCATCGCCAACGATTACGGCTACGACGACGTCTTCGCCCGCCAGGTGCGGGCGCATGGCCGGTCCGGGGACGTGCTGATACTGCTGTCCACCAGCGGCAAGAGCCCCAACCTGCTGCGGGCCGCCGAGGTTGCGTCCCGCCTGAACGTGACCACGTGGGCACTCACGGGAGCCGGACCCAATCCGTTGGCTGACGCCTGCGACCAGGCCGTCATGATTGATGCCCTCAACGCCAATGCGCAGGAGGGCCATTTGATCGCCCTCCACGCGATCTGCCGCGCCTTCGACCTGGAAGTAGCACGGCACAGCTCAACGGATGGTGTATGCCTGCAAAACCTGGCCTTGCAGAAGGGGGGTGGCAGGGCATGAGGATCGTTGTGGTCGGTGACGTGATGCTGGACGTGGACCTGTCCGGCGAGGCCACGCGGCTGAGCCCGGACGCACCCGTACCGGTGGTGGACGTTTCCGGTGTCAAGCGCCGTGCCGGCGGAGCAGGGCTGGTGGCCCGGATGCTTGCCGGGGACAACTGGCCCGTCACGCTGGTGACGGTCCTGGGCGATGACGACGCCGGCCGGCAGCTTCAGGCGCATCTCGCAGGAGTGCGGCTCGTGGCAGGGGCGAGTGGCCATGCCTCGCCCGTCAAGACCCGCGTGCGGGCCGGATCGCATCCGGTGGTCCGGTTCGACCAGGGCTGCGAGAAGGCTCCTGTCCCCGATGTCAGCCCTGCCATGCTCCGCGAGGTGGAGAAGGCGGGCGTGATCATCGTTGCCGACTACGGCCGGGGACTGGCGGCCAACCCGCAACTCCGCGAGCTCCTTGCCAGGCTCGCCGGTCACGTGCCCATCGTGTGGGACCCGCATCCTGCCGGGCCGGACCCGGTGCCGGGAGTCGCCGTCGTTACGCCCAACCTGTCCGAGGCCCGGAAAGCCGTGCAGTCACGCGGCCGGAAAGAAAACCGCGCCCCGCAGCATGGCGCGTCTAGGGACGGCGGGAACACTGCTGCGGGCGATCCGGCCGTCGAAGCCGGCGCGGTTCTGCTCAAGGAATGGGGCAGCCGCGCTGTCCTGGTCACCAAGGGTGAACAGGGCGCCGTCCTGTGCCGGCGTGACCAGAGCCCCCAGCCTGTTCCCGCGCCCCGGGTGGAAGCCGGCGATCCCTGCGGTGCCGGCGACCGGCTCGCAGCGAGCCTCGCCGTGCACCTTCTGGCCGGCCGGGACCTTGCCGAAGCCGCGGAACTTGCCGTCCATGACGCCGCAGATTTCCTCGCCAACGGCGGGGTGTCCGCCCTTCCTGATAGCGGCGGGGAGCCCGTGCAGCCAAAGCCGCGGGTCAATGACCCCCTGCTGCTGGCCCGCGCCGTGCGGGAAAACGGCGGCAAGGTAGTGGCCACCGGCGGCTGCTTCGACCTGCTGCACGCCGGGCACGTCCGGTCTTTGGCCGCCGCCCGCAAGCTGGGGGACTGTTTGATCGTCTGCCTGAACTCGGACGATTCCGTACGGCGGCTGAAGGGTCCGGAGCGTCCCATCATCGGTCAGCATGACAGGGCCGAACTGCTCCTGGCCATGGAGTGCGTGGACGCCGTGATGGTCTTCGACGAAGACACACCGGAGGCCGCCCTCGAACGCCTTCGCCCCGACATCTGGGTCAAAGGCGGCGACTACAAGGGTGCCAGCCTGCCCGAGGCCAGCCTGGTGGAGAGCTGGGGCGGCCGTTGCCTCACCGTGCCGTACCACCCGGCCCGTTCCACCACCGGCCTGGCCGACGCCCTCGCAAAGGTCAGCTGAACCCGGGTGGGCTAACCGCCTGGTCATGCCCGCCCAACCCAAGTTTTGTATTCCCCGTTGAAAGGAACACCATGACTGCAGAATCAAACACACCCGGCCGCGTGCTCGTCACCGGAGGTGCCTCCGGACTGGGGGCCGCGGTCGTCGACGCCGTCCTGAAGGCGGGCGGCACTCCGGTGGTCCTGGACCGCGATATCAGCAACGTGTCCGCCGTGAAGGCCTTCGAAGTGGACGTCTCGGACCGGCAGGCAGTGGAGGCCGCCGTACGCGAAGCCGCGGAATCCCTCGGTGGACTTGAGGCAGTGGTCACGGCCGCCGGCATCGACCGCTGCGGCAAGCTCGCCGACGTCGAGGCCCCGGAGTGGGAGAAGGTCATCGGCGTGAACCTGATGGGCACCGTATCCGTGGTGCGCGCAGCGCTGCCGTACCTGAAGTCCTCCCACGGCCGGGTGGTGACTGTCGCTTCCACCCTGGGCAAGCGCGCCGTGGCCGACGCAACGGCGTACTGCGCATCCAAGTTCGGTGTAGTGGGATTCAGCCACGCGCTGGCTGCCGAGACCGGCGGGGAAATCGGCGTGACCACCATGATTCCCGGCGGCATGAAGACGCGCTTCTTCGACGACCGCACAGAGCAGTACAAGCCCCAGGACGATTCGCGGCTCAACGACCCCAACAACGTGGCCCAGGCCATCCTCTTCGCGCTGTCCCAGCCCACCGGGTGCGAGGTCCGCGAAATGCTGATCTGCCACGAGGAAGAGGGCTCCTGGCCCTAAACCGCACATACCACCAGGCCGGAACCGACGGGAGGAATCTCATGCCCACCATTGCCACAGAAACGACTGCACGCCCGGAAGCCGCCGACAGCAACGGCATCACCATCCGGAATCCACGAACCGGTGACGTCCTTTGGACTGTGCCGGAGGCCGAACCGGAAGCAGTATCCCAGGCGGTAGAGGTGGCCCGGAGTGCTGCTGCTGACTGGGCTTCCACTGCGCCGGCCGAGCGGGGTGGGGCACTGCGTGCTGCGGCAAAAGCGCTCGCTGCAGCGGCCCGGGAGCTCGCGGAACTCAACGCCAGTGAAACGGGGCGGCCGGTGGAGGAATCGCTCGCTGGCATCGGCGCCGGGGTTTCCACGCTGGAACAGTACGCGGAGCTGGGGCCCGTCCACCGAGGCCACAGTCTGCGGGGCAACCGGCTCGCCTCCGATTACACCGTGGCCGAGCCCCGCGGCGTGGCCGTCCTGCTGACCCCGTGGAACGATCCTGTTGCGGTGGCATGCGGCCTGATCGGCGCCGCGCTGGCCACCGGCAACACCGTGGTGCACAAACCAAGCGAGCGGTGCCCGCGGCTGGGTGAGGCCCTGGGCGAAGTCCTGGCGCCAGCCTTTCCGCCCGGCGTTTTCCAGACGATTTCGGGCGGCGCCGGCGTTGGTGCACTTCTGGCCCAGTCCGGTGTGGACGTCATCGCGCACGTGGGCTCCAGTGCGGCCGGCGCCCGGATCGCCAGGGCCGGAGCGCTGACGGGTGCCCACGTCATCCGGGAGAACGGCGGAAATGATCCGCTGCTGGTGGACCGGGACGTTGACCCGCTATGGGCGGCCGGGCAGGCGGCGATTGGTGCCTTCAGCAACAGCGGCCAGATCTGCGTAGCCGTTGAGCGGATTTACGTCCATGAGGACATCGCCGCAGAGTTCTGTGCAGCCTTGGAAACCGAAGCGGCTGTGCGTAACGGCAACGGGTCAGTGGCCCCGCTGGTGGATCGAAGGATGCGGGATGAGGTCCACGCGCAGGTCACTGACGCCCTGAGGCAGGGTGCGCATGCCGTCGAAGGCGGTGCCCTCCTTGACGGCCCGGGCTCCTTCTACCCCGCCACCGTGCTGCTTGAATGCACGGACCGGATGCAGGTCATGACGGAGGAAACTTTTGGACCGGTTGCCCCCGTGCAGGTGGTGAAATCGTTCGACGACGGGCTCCGCCTGGCATGCAGCGGCAGGTACGGCCTGGCTGCCACCGTCCTCAGCAACAACATCGCCCACATCCAGCGGGCAGTCGCTGCCCTCCCGGTGGGAACGGTGAAGATCAACGAAGTGTTCGGCGGCGCCCCCGGCGGTGCTGCCCAGCCGCGCGGCGAAAGCGGCGCGGGCTTCGGTTACGGCCCGGAACTCCTGGACGAGTTCACCCGGGTCAAAGTGGTGCACATTGCCGCGCCGCCGGCCGCAGCCCCTGACCCGGCGGCGGATGCGGAATCCGCGGCTGAACAGCAGGACGAGTCATGAGCCTGTCACCAGAGAACCTGCCCGCCGAAACCGCCGACCTCCCGGTTGAGCCTGCCGACGTGGACCTTTCCAGCCAGCGGGCGCTCTCCGAATGGTTGCCAGGGCGACTGGCCGCGGAAGAGCCGGCAATCCTGGTAATCGGCGACCTGATGCTGGACGGCTGGTGGAGCGGCAGCATCGAACGGCTGTGCCGGGAAGCCCCTGCCCCGGTGGTGGACGTGCAAACCCGGGAGTCCGTTCCCGGCGGAGCCGCCAATACCGCCATGAACCTGGCAGCCCTAGGTGCCCGGGTCTCCGTGGCAGGCATCATCGGAACCGACGACGCCGGCATAGACCTGCGCAGCCAGCTGGTGGATGCAGGCATCGATGTCAGCCACCTGCACAGCCACCCCGACATGGTGACCACCACCAAGATCCGCATCAGCAGCGGCGGGCAGGTGATGCTTCGCATCGACGACTCCGCCAAGGCGGTGCCGGCCGAGGCGCTGGCCACACTGGCTGCTTCCGTGCGTGCCGCCGTCGACCAGCAGGACGCCGTGCTGGTCTGCGATTACGGCAACGGGGTGCTGGCGGATCCGGTCCGGGCGAGCCTGGTGGATGCCCTCGCCGGCCCGGCTGCTGGCGAAGACCGTCCGTTGCTGGTGGTCGATTCGCACGACCCCCGGCCCTGGGCGCCGCTCCGCCCGGACCTGGTAACCCCGAACGCGCAGGAAACCGCGCGCATGCTGGACCTGCGGCTTCCCGACGGGCAGGACAGGGTGGCCGAGGTAAGCAAACACGCCGATGCGCTGCTGGAAGCCACGGGCGCCGGAGCCGTGGTGGTCACCCTGGACCGCGACGGCACCGTCCTGCTAAGGCCCGACGGCGTGACGCACCGAACGTGGGCCCGCCCGGCCGCGGAAAAGCAGGCCTCCGGTGCAGGTGACACCTTCGTGGCGGCGCTGACCCTGGCGCGCGCTGCCGGGCTGCCGTTGACGGCGAGCCTGGACCTGGCGCAGTCGGCCGCGGACGTGGTGGTGCACCAGCCGGGCACGTCCGTTTGCAGTACAGGCCAGCTCAGCCGGTACCTCAAGGCCTTCGCCGATACTGCCCTGGGTGCGGACGAGCTGCAGCGGCAACTGGAGCTGCACCGGGCCCAGGGCCAGCGGATCGTGCTGACCAACGGCTGCTTCGATGTGCTGCACAGCGGCCACACCCGCTACCTCAACCAGGCGAAACAGCTGGGGGACGTGCTGGTGGTGGCGCTTAACAGCGACGACTCGGTCCGCAAGCTTAAGGGAGCCGGCCGCCCCATCAACGGCGTGGCGGACCGGGCCGCGGTGGTGGCGGCACTGAGCTGCGTGGATTACGTAACCGTCTTTGACACTCCCACCGCGGCCCCGCTCATCACGCAGCTCCGGCCCGAGGTTTATGCCAAGGGCGGGGACTACACCCCGGAAATGCTCGCCGAGACGCCGGCAGTAGAGGAGTACGGCGGCCGGGTGGCCATCCTGGACTACGTGGCAGAACGGTCCACCACTGCCGTGGTCAAGCGGATCCGGGAGGGCGAAGGGGCTGTGCCTGGCAGCTGAGGTGCGGAGCACCGGGATGCACCAATTAGGGTTGCAGTATGACTGAAGCGCGGCACGGGTAATGGCAAAACGCGGCAGGTCTGGTGGCCGGAACGGCATGCGCCCGGTGGCAGGAGTGGTGGAGGTTCCCGCTGGAGCACGGCCCAGTGGACCAGTTGAAGGCGTCTATTACATTGACACCGGGGACTGCGAGCTGATCGCGGACCAGGACAACTCCACTGGCTGGCTCCTGAAGATCAACGGCGTGATGAGTTCCCACATCGACCTCGCCGACCCGCTGTTCCTGGACTTCGAGTACATGCGCTGGATGGCGGCGCTGATCGAGTCGCGCTGGCCGCCGTCGGGAACGTCGGAAACCAAGCCGAAGCTCCGCGGCCTGCATCTGGGCGGCGGCGCCTGCTCCCTGGCCCGCTACTTCCACGCTGTCTATCCGGACGCCCGGCAGGTGGTGGTGGAGCTGGACGGCAAGCTGGCCGAGTACGTCCGCGGCTGGTTCGACCTGCCCAAGGCGCCGCTGCTTCGCCTGCGGGTGGGGGAGGCCCGCGAGGTCACCGAGACCCTGACTGCCGAGACACGGGACTTCATCATCCGGGACGTTTTCGCCGGTGCCCTGACCCCGCGCCCGCTGACCACGGCCGAGTTCACCCGGCACGTCAGGCGGGTCCTCGCGCCCGGCGGGCTGTACGTGGTGAACTCCGGGGACGCGCCGGACCTGAGGAACGCCAGGCAGGACGCCGCCACCATCGCGGCTGCCTTCAAGCACACCATGATCATCGCCGACCCGGCCATGCTGAAGGGGCGCCGCTACGGAAACATGGTCATGGCCGGCAGCGATACCCCGTTCGCTGACGACCCCCAACTTGCGCGCCGGCTCCTGGGCGGCGCCGTTCCGGCGCACCTGTGGGACGACACCCAGGTGCGGGCCTTTGCGGCCGGATCACCTGTGAGGCACGACCCGCCCGGTAATTAGCTCAATCACCGGAACCCCGGCCCAGCAGCTTCTCCCGGTGCTCCGCCATCTGTTCCCGCAGCGCGTGCACTACCGCCGCCACCGCAGGCCGCCGCAGCGAGTCCGGCCGGAGCACCATCCAGTACGGCAGCAGTTCGGCGATCTCTGAGGGCAGCAGGCGGACCAGGTCATCGTGGAGGTCGCCCATGAAGCAGGGCAGGAAACCGATGCCGGCGCCGGCGCGGGTTGCTTCCACGTGGACAAAGACGTTGGTGGAGGTGAGGCCGTCGCGCATCCCGGGGACCAGGCGGCGGGGCGCGTCAAGGTCATCCACCTGCAGCATGGAATCAACGAAGTAGACCAGCGGGTGGTCGTTGAGTTCGGCCACGGTGGCGGGCGTGCCGTGCTCCTCCAGGTAGGCGCGCGAGGCATACATGCCCAGCATGTAGTCACCCAGCCGCACCGCCTCGGCCCGGTGCACCTGCGGTTCGCCCACCACCACTTCAATGTCCAGTCCGGAGCGCTGCTGCAGCGCCCGCCGGGTCATGGTCACCACCTCAACGCTCAGCCCCGGATGATCGCGGCGCAGCCGGGCGACGGCAGGGGCGGCGATATAGGCGCTGAAGCCATCTGTCGCCGTCATCCGGACGACGCCGGTAATCGGGTCGGGTGCCTTTCCGGCCGCTCCCAGCGTGCCCACTACCGCTTCCACCTGTTCGGCGACCTGCACGGCCCGGGCTCCGAGGTCAGTCAGTTCCCACCCTCCGGTGGCACGCGCCAGGACCCGGCCGCCGAGCGCCTTTTCAAGGGCTGCTATCCGGCGCGAGACGGTGGTGTGGTTCAGCCCCAAGGCCTGGGCCGCCGTCGTGTACTTAGCGGAGCGGGAAACCGCGAGCAGTACCAGCAAGTCATCGGGGTTGGCTTTCATATCTGCAATTCTGCATGCACTTGGTGCTTGATTAGTCATTGAAGGTGCATGTCTGTGCAGTAATACTCAGTGGGAAACACCCGAGGGGATTGCTATGGAAAACACTTTGAATGGCCGCAAGGCATTGGTCACCGGCGGTGCAAGCGGCATCGGCGCCGCCTGCGTCCGGGAACTGGCCGCCCGTGGAGCGAAAGTGGTGGTGGCCGACGTCGACGCCGCCGGCGCCGCCGAGCTCGCCGACGAGGTGGGCGGCACCTCCTGGGCCGTTGACCTGCTGGACGTTGACTCGCTCGCCACCCTGAGCCTGGACTGCGACATCCTGGTGAACAACGCCGGAATCCAGCGCATCAGTCCCATTGAGGAATTCGACCCGGTGGAGTTCCGCCGGATCATCGCCCTGATGCTGGAGGCTCCGTTCCTGCTGATCCGGGCTGCCCTGCCGCACATGTACACCAGCGGGTTCGGCCGGATCATCAACCTGTCCTCCGTGCACGGCATCCGGGCCTCACCGTTCAAGAGTGCCTATGTTTCGGCAAAGCACGGCCTGGAAGGGCTAAGCAAGGTCACAGCGCTCGAAGGCGGGGACCACGGGGTGACCTCCAACTGCATCAACCCGGGATATGTGCGCACGCCCCTGGTGGAGAAGCAGCTCGCGGACCAGGCCCAGGTGCACGGCATTCCGGAGTCCGAGGTGCTGGCCAAGGTCATGCTCACCGAGTCGGCCATCAAGCGGCTGGTGGAGCCTGAGGAAGTCGCTTCGCTGGTGGCCTGGCTGGCCTCGGACCACGCCGGCATGGTGACCGGTGCCAGCTACACCATGGACGGCGGCTGGTCGGCGCGGTAGTTCCGCCCGAGGAGGCACGGAGTTTTTGTCCAGATATGCAGGCTGAGGGCCAGCGCTGAAGCCTGCACATCTGGACAAAAACTCAATCCAACTTTTTGAGCTGCCGGTGGTCGTAGAAGAAGACGCCCTCGGCGGTGTCCACGCCCGCGGACAAGCCCTGCAGGAACACCACCACTCCCTCACGGCGGCCCTTGAAGGGGTCGTCTGCCACTACTGCGTCACCGATCCTGTAAGGGGACCGTGGGGCGAAGGGCTTCACGACGCGGCTCCAGGTTTGCGCCGCGGCGGAGGCCAAGGTTACCGGCTGTCCCATGCTGGACAGGTCCTGGACAAGAGGTTTGACCATGCGTACCAACTCCTTGCGGGCGGCAAGCCGCTCATTGGCGGTGCAGGTAATCCGGAACGCTCCCAGCGGAGGACGGCCCTCCCATTCCGGCTGGCACCTTACGCCTAAGCTATGCGCTATTCACATCAGTCACACCAGTAACATGTACTCGCTTTTCTGAGGCCCCCATACTCGCTCCGGTTGACTACCTGAGGAGTGCCGGGTGAACCCTTCGGGTTGCTCCCGTTATTCGGTCAAGGCTGCCCTTTGATGATGTCGTCAGCGTTTTCGAAAGCCCACGCCACCAAGGGAACGAGCAGCGCGCTCAGCTCATAGCCGCGCCCGGTCAGGCTGTAGTCCACCCGCGGCGGAATGACGGGCTGGGCCGTGCGCGTGACAAGCCCATCACGCTCCAGGGTCTTGAGGGTTTGGGCCAGCATTTTCTCGCTGATGCCCTCTGCCCGCCGCCGCAAGTCGCTCCAGCGCTGCTCGCCTTCGGACAGTGCCAGCAGGATCAGTACACCCCATTTGCTGGTGATGTGGTCCAGAACGGTGCGGCTGGGGCAGCCGGCCGGGAAAACGCCGTCGGCAAGGGCAGCCGGAAGGGGTGCTGCGGATTTAGTAAAAGTCTGGGCACTAACTTTCATGTAAGTACCTTACCTGAAAGTGCGTACTCTCTTTCGGGAAGTAATCAGGGAAGGGCGTGGTTGTGCTCCGTGACAGACCCCGAATGGAAGGAAAATCATGACCATCGTTATCACCGGAGCAACCGGACAACTGGGCCGCCACGTCGTCAAGGCCCTGCTGGAGCGGAACGTTCCCGCCGGGGAGATCGTGGCCGCGGGCCGTTCCGTCGAAAAGATCGCAGACCTTGCCGAACGCGGCGTCCAGGTCAGGACAATGGACTACGCCGATGCAGCCTCCGTGGCGGAGGCCTTGAAGGGCGCCCGCAAGGTGCTCCTTATCTCGGGCAGCGAGGTTGGGCAGCGGGTGGAGCAGCACCGGACCGTCATTGAGGCGGCGAAGGCTGAGGGTGTTGAGCTGGTGGCGTACACCAGCATCGCGAACGCGGATACCACCGGGATGAAGCTGGCAGCCGAGCACCAGGCAACGGAGGCCATCCTGCAGGAATCCGGCGTTCCGTTCGTCCTGCTGCGCAATGGCTGGTACCTCGAGAACTACACCGACCAGCTGCCCGGCACCCTCGCGCAGGGCGCCATCGCAGGCAGCGCGGGAGAGGGGCGTGTCAGCGCAGCTTCCCGCGCAGACTATGCCCACGCGGCTGCTGCAGTGCTGGTTGCCGGCAACCAGGCCGGCAGGATCTACGAGCTGGGCGGCGATGAACCGTTCACCATGGCTGACCTTGCGGCCGAGATCAGCGCCGCGGCCGGCACGCACGTTTCCTACCAGGACCTCCCGCCGCAGGAATACGCCGGAATGTTGACCGGCTTCGGAGTTCCCGAGGCGTTCGCGGAAATCCTCGCCGACTCCGATCTGGGCATCGCCCGCGGTGACCTCCTGGTGAGCTCGGGCGACCTGCGAAAGCTGATTGGGCGCCCGGCCACTTCGTTGGCAGAGGCGGTTCGTTCGGCCGCTGCCACTGCGTAGCAGAACTGTCCGTTCGACCGCTGTGTTCCAGGGCTGACCCGCAGCAGCGGGTCAGCCCTGGGGGCCCCGTCCTCCCTCCGGGGACTATTACTTGCTGCCGGGGACTGCGGTGACCACCGGCAGGGGCGAGGTCTCGTCCACGAGGTCGGCACGTCGTCGTCCGTCTCCCTTGACCCACAGACGGTAGGCAAGGACTAGAAGCGCCAGCCAGGCCCCGCCAACGTAGAGCGCGATCCTGGTGTCCTCGAATGCGCCCAGCACGGCGATCACCAGCGCCATGAAGGCAATAGTGAGCAGGGACGCCGCGGGCCACAAAGGCGACGGGAATTCCGACGCCGGCAGGCCGGTACGCGCGATTTCCCGCTTCATGGCCACGTGGGAGGCCAGGATCATGACCCACACCCAGACAGTGGCAAACGTGGCGATCGAGGCGATGAGGATGAAGACGTTCTCGGGAATTACGGCGTTCAGGATGACTCCGACAAGGAGGATCCCGGCCATCATCACTACGGTCATCCAGGGCACGCCGTGCCGGGATACCTTGCCGAAGGCGGCGGGAGCGTGGCCTTGCCGGGAGAGTCCGAAGAGGATGCGGCCCGCGCCGAAGATGTCGCTGTTGATGGCGGAGAGGGCCGCCGTGATCACCACGGCGTTCAGGATGTGCGGCGCTGCCGGGATGCCAAGCCCGCTGAAGATCTGCACGAAGGGGCTGCCGTTGCTGCCGATTTCATTCCACGGGAAGAGGCTCATGAGCACACCCAGGGTCAAGACGTAGAACAACAGGACGCGCACCGGGACGGTATTGACTGCCTTGGGGATGACCTTCTTCGGGTTGGCGGCCTCACCGGCCGTGATGCCCAGCGTCTCGATACCGCCAAAGGCGAACATCACCACCGCGAAGGATGCCAGCAGGCCTTCGAAGCCGAACGGGAAGAATCCGCCATGGTCCACAAGGTTTCCAAGACCCGGCGCAACAGTTGAGCCGCCGGCCTGGAAGCCGAACGCGATAATGGCTGCGCCGCCGGCGATCATGGCGATGATGGCCACCACCTTGATCAGCGAGAACCAGAACTCCAGCTCGCCGAAGACTTTGACGCTGAGGAGGTTCAATGCGGCGAGGAAGAAGATGATGGCCAGGATCCAGACCCAGCGCTCCACCTGGGGGAACCAGAAGCCCATGTAGATACTGAAGGCTGTAACGTCCGCGATGGCGACGATGGCCATTTCGAAGACGTAGGTCCAGCCGGTGACGAAGCCTGCCAGGGGACCAAGGTAGCGGCTCGCATACTGGCCAAAGGAGCCGGAGACGGGATGCCGTACGGCCATCTCGCCCAAGGCCCGCATCACCATAAACACTGCCGCGCCGCCAATGATGTAGGCCAGCAGGACAGCTGGTCCGGCTTTCTGGATTGCGGAGGCGGAACCATAGAAAAGGCCTGTGCCGATTGCGGAGCCCAGGGCCATGAACCGGATGTGGCGCACGTTCAGTCCGCGGTTGAGGACGCTTCCGACGGCGGCTGCGGGCGCCTGTTTTCCGGCCGGACTTTTGGTCCGGGCAGGGCTGGGTGCTGGTTGCATACAAATACCTTCTCGTCTTTGGGAGGGGAGCCGCTAACCAGCAGACCACTTTCGGAAGCGAGGTGATGAGTCTCACGGGGCGTTGGTGTCTTTGATTTCAGACGACGTGCTGTTTCAGCTTTTCCGGTTCGGCGCGGTACAACCCTTGACTCGATGGTGGGTTTTCCATAGTTTGAGGGGCCCGCCGTTGAGTCCGGCGAATGACGCTGGACGGAAACTGCTTGAGGACGGGTTCAAGTACCCGCAGCCTGAAGGAGATTGACCATGAAAGCCATCGTGCAGGACGTTTATGGATCGCCCGACGTACTTGAGCTGCGGGATGTCGCCGCGCCGGTGCCCCGCGAGGGCGAGGTACTGATCCGTGTGAGGGCGGCAGGCGTTGACCAAGGCGTGTGGCACCTGATGACTGGGCTGCCGTATCTGGTCCGGCTCTTCGGTTACGGCTTGAAGAGGCCCCAGGTTCCCGTGCGGGGCCGGGAAGTGGCGGGCGTTGTGGAAGCGGTGGGTGCCGGAGTAACCCGCTTCTCTGCCGGTGACGAGATCTACGGAACCTGCGAAGGATCCTTCGCGGAGTACGTCTGCGCGAAGGAGGACAAGGTGGCCCGGAAGCCAACGAACCTCTCGTTTGAGGAAGCGGCTGTGGCGCCCATCTCCGCGGTCACCGCCCTTCAGGCTGTCCGGGATGCCGGCGGTGTCACCGTGGGCCAAAGGGTGCTTATCATCGGAGCCGGCGGGGGAGTTGGCTCCTTTGCGGTCCAACTGGCCAAGGCTTTTGGAGCAGAAGTCACAGGAGTGTGCAGTACCGGCAAGGTGGAGCTGGTCCGGTCCCTTGGCGCTGATGCAGTCATCGATTACACCAAGTCCGATATTGCAGGGTCTGGGGTCCTGTACGACGTCATCCTGGACACGGCCGGCAACCGCCCGCTGTCCGTCCTGCGGCGGGTTCTGGCGCCGAAGGGCACGGTGGTGATCGTGGGAGGCGAAGGGGGTGGCAAGCTGACCGGCGGCTTTGAACGGTCCCTTGTGGCTCCCTTTGCATTTCTGTTCTCGGGGCAGAAGTTCAAGGGGCTGGTTTCGAAGGAAACGTACCTGGATCTCGAGGCCCTCACCTCGCTGATCGAGGCCGGCAGCGTGAAGCCGGCCGTTGATAAGGTCTTTCCCCTTGCTGAAGCTCCCGCCGCCATTACCTATCTGCACGAGGGGCGGGCGCGGGGCAAGGTTGCAGTCACGGTCTGAATGGACGGCGAGCTTGCCGCGCTCACGCCTGACGTGCCGCAGGCTTTGCCGTCTGCGACTGTCGTACCCCCTCGCCATGATGAAGGTATGGAAAGTCCGGAGGTATTACGCGAGTTGGTGGAGGCTTTCTGTGTCTGCGCCTGAGCTGCTGCCGTCCCTGGCTTTGCCGTCCGACAATGTCAGACCCCCTCGCCATGATGGGGGTATGGATACGAACCCGGCAGTGGTGCAGGCGGAGGCGGCCGTTGCGGCTGCTGTCGCTGCGTTTATGGCGGTGCTCGCTGGTGGCGATACTGCTGCATTAGGTGGTGCTGATCCGGGGTACGCGGTTGCGCTTGATGATCGGTTGCAGCGGGTTGCTGATGGGGCTTTGGATGTTCTGGCCGCGGTGGCGCGGTCGGAAGCGAAACTCCCTGGTGGCCGAGGTGGGGTGTGTGCTGGCGATCGGTGACCGGGCCGCCGGTGCCTTGCTCGCCGATTCCCATGCCCTGACCACGTTCCTGCCCCGGACCTTGGCGGCACTGCATGCCGGGGCGATGTCCTGGGCGCACGCCCGGGCCATGGTGGACCAGACCGCGAGCCTTGACCCTGCCGGAGCCGCGGCGTTGGAGGCGCACTTCCTGGACCCGGTCCTGGACCCGGGCACGCCGAGACCGGCCGCAGCCGCCAGGGTCGGGGAGATGCCGGCGTACCGGTTCAAGGCCAAGGCCCGGGCCTGGCGGGAACGTCATCATCCGGAGAGCCTGGAGACGCGGCATGCCAAGAGTGTGGCGGACCGGCGGGTCGAGTTCTGGCCGGACAACGACGGGATGGGCTGGGTCGCCGCCTGCCTGCCCGCGGGCCAGGCGTCCGCGATCTGGGACCGGCTCACCACCCTCTCCCGGGGGATGCAGGGACCGGATGAACCCCGCACCCTGACCCAGCTCCGGGCCGACAACTTCGCCTCGGGGCTCCTCACCACCGGGCCCGGCGTCAGCGCCGGAAACAGTTCCAGCAACGGCGCCGGAAACATTTTTGGCAACGGCGGGGCCAACAGTGCCCACAGCGCCGGTGGCGGCGGCGAGGAAACCGGCCCCGGGCAGGGATCTTCGATCCGGGCACAGGTGCTGGTCACCGTGCCCGTGTTCTCCCTGCTGGGCCTGACCGACGAACCGGCGATGCTGGACGGGTCCGGACCTATCCCGGCGT
>NZ_JAMKFI010000009.1:450793-498392 GCF_024494415.1 Pseudarthrobacter sp. R1
TGCTGGACGGGTCCGGACCTATCCCGGCGTCGATGGCACGGAACCTCGTCGGTGACGGGGCGGGCTCGTTTTACCGGGTGCTGGTGGATCCGCGGGACGGGGCTCCGCTGGAGATCGGCCGCACCAGATACCGGCTGACCAAAGCGATGCGGAACTGGCTGCGGCTGCGGGACGGCAAATGCCCGTTCCCCGGCTGCAGCAACAACGCCCTGGACAACGAAGCGGACCACCTCCTCGCCTGGCACAAAGGCGGCACCACCGGCATATCAAACCTGGGACAGCCCTGCCCCAAACACCACAAACTCCGGCACATCAGCGGCTGGAAACCAACACCAGCCACCACAACCGAACCACCCGGCTGGACCTCACCCACCGGGCGGCACTACAAAAGCGAACACCAGGACTGGGAACCACCACTCTGGCCCACTGAGGTGGGAGTATCGTTGCCACGGGCAGTTGCCGCCGCGGACCTTGCGGAACTTCAAACTGCGGCATTAATCAGTGCGGGATTTCAGGCTGCGGAACTCCGGGCAGAGGATTCGGCGCTTACATATGATCCCTGGGTCGATATAGCACCGGAAGACTTCATAACTTCCGACGACCTTTCACCTGAAGAACCCCGCTGGGAGGACCTCCATGACGTGCCCGAGGTCCTGCCGCACGACCCGTTCCCGGATTGGGAGCTGTTCCTGACGTCGGAATCAGTCCTCCACGTTTGAAGCCCCGCGTGTATTCCAGCGTGCATGTTCTGGTCCAAAGGAAGCTATTCATTGCTGGACGCAGCTCGCGCGGCAGCCTCGATCGAGGCGCGGTGGGCCGCCCATTCTTCCGCGCTCCGAACGGTCAGGTTCGGATCTCCGGGCCGCTGGCCGGCGCTGCCGTCGATGAGTTCGCGCAGGATGTCGGCGTGACCAAGGTGCTGCGCCCGCTCTGCAACCATATGGACCAAAATCTGGTGCAGGGTGACGTGGCGCCGCTCCTCCGGCCACCACGGCACTACACCCGGAGCATCCAACGGCAGTGCCTCGATGGTTGCATCACTGCGGGCAGCGGCAAACCGGTGCAGTTCCACGATGAAGTCCGTGGATTCATCGGCCGACGCCCACATGTCGGCGTCGGGGCTTGGTGCCGGTAGGCGTCAGCGGGCGGCGGATGTCGTATTCGCTCAGGCCATCCAGCTTGCCCAGGAGATTGTCCCGCCTGACGCGCAGATAGTGATGCAGTCTCTCCTTTTCGTCCATAGCGGGAGCATACCTAACGCAAGTTTTGTCAATGGCCGGGCATCCAGGAGCAGCCCCTAACAGTGGTCGACGCGCCAACACGGCCACCCGTTCGTCGAACCCCCGTCGTTGTCTGCTATTCCAGACAGGAGGCGTGCGCTGAAGGACATTAGAGAACCATAGGAGGCGCATGCTTAAGTACGGGATCCCGGATAGCAGTCGGAGCTCCCGCAAGGAACGAAGGAGAGTCCGGTGTTGGCTACAGAAGCTAGGCCGCAGGCGGTCAGCGAACCGAAGGCGGCAACAAAGGTGGCGTCGAAGGTTCCGGCTGCCGAGAACACGCTGCGCATCCTGAAACTGCTGGCTTCCCGGCGGGGGCCGATGGCAGCGTCGCAAATTGCGTCTTCCCTTGGCCTGCCCCGGTCCAGTGTTTACCACCTGCTGGGCGTCATGGAGGCAAATGGTTTTGTGCTCCATCTCCATGAGGAGCAACGGTACGGGCTCGGCATCAGCGCCTTCGAGCTCAGTTCCGCGTACTCCCGGCAGGAGCCACTGTCCCGGCTCGGCCGGCCACTGCTGGCTTCCCTCGTGGATGCCCTTGGCGAAAGTGCGCACCTGGCGGTGCTGCACGGCCGGGATGTGCTCTACATCGTGGAGGAGCGGGCCAAGAACCGCCCGTCCCTGGTGACCGACGTCGGCGTCCGGCTCCCCAGCCACCTCACCGCCAGCGGGCGGGCCATCCTCGCGGCTCTGCCAAAGTCCCAAGTGCGCGCGCTGTACCCGAACGCCGCAGCCTTTACTGCCCGCCACGAGGTGGAGGGCGCCATCATGAAGTACTCGGCATTGTCCTCGCACCTGGACCAGGTGAGGCAGCGCGGCTACGCCACCGAACACGGCGAGGTCACACCCGGCTTTGGCTCCATCGCCGCCGCCGTCACCGACCACCTGGGATGGCCGACGGCGGCAGTCGCCGTGACGTTCCTCGAGGACAAATTGCCCCCGCAGGAATGGCCGGTGCTGGCTGGCCGGGTCCAAAAGGTAGCGGACGAACTGTCCGTCCGGCTTCACGGCCGCCCCGTCAAGTAGCCGCCCCCGCTCCCCACTTTGCCCTATCACCCATGGTCCCCAACCGGGGCTTTTGGCAACCAAAAGTGATGGCGCAACCGGAGGGCTGGGATCGTCTGGAATGCCGGACAGCGCCCCGTCAAAACCCCTGTAAAGCCCGCCCGCCAAGGGCTTTAGTTGATACAGAACCTCTTTCACACCACAGACACAAGACGAAAAGGAGCCACCATGGCACCCGCCGATTTCACCACCGGTGCCCGCCCGGTCAAAGCAGCCCGCGGCACCGAGCTCACCGCCAAGTCCTGGCAGACGGAAGCCCCGCTGCGCATGCTGATGAACAACCTGGACCCCGAGGTGGCCGAGCGCCCGGATGACCTGGTGGTCTACGGGGGCACCGGCCGCGCCGTCCGCTCCTGGGCAGCGTTCGATGCCATTACCCGCACCCTGGAGACCATGGAAAAGGACGAGACCCTGCTGGTCCAGTCCGGCAAGCCGGTGGGCGTGTTCCGCACCAATGAGTGGGCGCCCCGGGTCCTGCTGGCGAACTCCAACCTGGTGGGCGACTGGGCCACCTGGCCCGAATTCCGCCGGCTCGAGGCCGAGGGCCTGATGATGTACGGCCAGATGACCGCAGGTTCCTGGATCTACATCGGCACCCAGGGGATCCTGCAGGGCACCTTCGAGACGTTCGCTGCCATCGCCCGCAAACTGACCGGCGACGAAAACGGTACCTTGGCCGGCACCCTCACCCTCACCGGTGGCTGCGGCGGCATGGGCGGCGCGCAGCCGCTGGCCGTTACCCTGAACGACGGCGCCTGCCTGATTGTCGACGTCGACGAAACCCGCCTGCGCCGCCGCGCCGGCAAGCGCTACCTCGACGAAGTGGAAACAGACCTCGACGCCGCCATCGCCAAGGTGCTCAAAGCCAAGGAAGAGCGCCGCGGCTGGTCCGTAGGCTACGTGGGCAACGCCGCCGAGGTCTTCCCCGAAATCCTGCGCCGCCACAAGGCCGGGGAGCTCACGGTGGACATCGTCACCGACCAGACCTCCGCGCACGATCCGCTGTCCTACCTGCCCGAGGGCATCTCGGTGGAGGAGTGGCACCGCGAAGCCGAAGCAGACCCCGAAGGCTTCACCAAAAAGGCCCAGGCCTCGATGGCACGCCACGTCCAGGCGATGGTCGAATTCCAGGACGCAGGCGCCGAGGTCTTCGACTACGGCAACTCCATCCGCGACGAAGCCCGCAAGGGCGGCTACACCCGGGCCTTCGAGTTCCCCGGCTTCGTTCCCGCCTATATCCGCCCGCTGTTCTGCGAAGGCCTTGGTCCCTTCCGCTGGGTCGCACTGTCCGGTGACCCCGAGGACATCCGGGTCACCGATGAGGCCATCAAGGAGCTCTTCCCGGAGAACAAGCACCTGCACCGCTGGATCGACGCCGCCCAGGAACGGGTGGAGTTCGAAGGCCTGCCTGCCCGGATTTGCTGGCTCGGCTACGGCGAACGTGCCAAGGCCGGCCTGCTGTTCAACCAGCTCGTCAAGGAAGGCAAAGTCAAGGCCCCCATCGTGATCGGCCGCGACCACCTGGACTCCGGCTCGGTGGCCTCCCCGTACCGCGAAACCGAGGCCATGGCGGACGGTTCGGACGCCATCGCCGACTGGCCCATGCTGAACGCCCTGCTCAACACGGCGTCCGGCGCCACCTGGGTATCCTTGCACCACGGCGGTGGTGTGGGCATCGGCCGATCCATCCATGCCGGCCAGGTCTCCGTCGCCGACGGCACGGACCTCGCGGCCCAGAAGCTTGAGCGCCTCCTCACCAACGACCCCGGCATGGGCGTCATCCGCCACGCCGACGCCGGCTACGATCGCGCCCTCGACGTCGCCAAGGAACGCGGCGTCCGCATCCCCATGAAGGAATCAGCAGATTCCGCAGAAGCAAAGAAGTAGGAACCACAAGTGACACTCACAACCCACGAACCGCTGACCGTCACCCTTGGGTCCAGCGGGGTCACGCCCGAGGACGTCGTCGCCGTCGCGCGCCACAACGCCAAGGTCGCCATCGCCCCGGGCGCCCTGGAAACCGTTGCCAAGGTCCGGGCACACATCGACAGCCTTGCCGCCAGCGACGTACCGGCGTACGGCATCTCCACCGGCTTCGGCGCCCTGGCCAACCGCCACATCCCCAACGAACTGCGCACGCAGTTGCAGAAGAGCCTGATCCGCAGCCACGCCGCCGGCATGGGTCCGGCCGTGGAACGTGAAGTGGTGCGCGGCATCATGTTCCTGCGCGCCAAGACCCTCGCCTCCGGCCGCACCGGTGTCCGCCCCGTGGTCCTGCAGACCATGGTGGACGTGCTCAACGCCGGCATCACGCCCCTGGTCCGCGAATTCGGTTCCCTGGGCTGCTCCGGCGACCTCGCCCCCCTGTCACACTGCGCCCTGGTCCTGATGGGGGAGGGTGAAGCAGCCGGGCCCGACGGCGAGCTCTACGGCGCTGCCGGCCGCCCCGCCGTCGCCGAACTTCTCGCCCAGCATGGCATCGAGCCCGTCATCCTCGCCGAAAAGGAAGGACTGGCACTGGTCAACGGCACGGAAGGCATGCTGGGCATGCTCCTCATGGCCATCGCGGACCTTCGCCAGCTCCTGACGACGGCGGACATCACCGCCGCGCTCAGCGTCGAGGCGCTGCTGGGCACCGACCAGGTGTTCCTGCCGGAACTTCACGCCGCGCTGCGCCCGCACCCGGGGCAGGCGGCCAGTGCCGACAACATGCTGCGCGTGCTGTCCGACTCTCCGATTGTTGCCTCCCACCGCGTGGGGGACTCGCGGGTACAGGACGCCTACTCGCTCCGCTGCGCCCCGCAGGTTGCCGGTGCCGTCCGGGACACGCTGGACCATGCAGCCCTCGTCGCTTCGCGTGAACTGGCCGCCGCCATCGACAACCCGGTGGTCCTTCCCGATGGACGGGTCAGCTCCAACGGCAACTTCCACGGCGCCCCGGTGGCCTACGTCCTGGACTTCCTGGCCATTGCCGTCGCCGACCTGAGCTCCATCGCCGAGCGGCGGACGGACAGGATGCTGGATCCGGCCCGTTCCCACGGCCTCCCCGCCTTCCTCGCAGCGGACCCCGGCGTCGATTCCGGGCTCATGATTGCCCAGTACACGCAGGCAGGCCTGGTATCGGACAACAAGCGGCTCGCTGTTCCCGCATCAGTGGACTCCATCCCGAGTTCCGCCATGCAGGAAGACCACGTGTCCATGGGCTGGCACGCGGCGCGCAAGCTGCGGAAGGCTGTGGAGAACCTGCGGCGGGTCCTGGCCATCGAACTGGTGACCTCGGCTCGTGCCCTGGACATCCGCACCCAGCTCTCCGGTGGAGTGCTGACGCCGGGGCCGGCAGGCGCCGCCGTCGTCGCTGCCCTTCGCGCTGTGGTGGAGGGGCCGGGAACGGACCGCTTCCTTTCACCGGAGCTTGAGGCGGCAGACACTCTCGTCGCAGCAGGGGAGGTGCGCCGGGCAGCCGAATCCGCCGTCGGTGCCCTGGCCTGAGCACGAACAATGTTCGGCACTACTGCACAAAACGTCCGCCTGGTGAAATTACCGGTGACACGGTCATCAGGCGGGCGGGGAGTGTAGTAGAACTGAAGGTGTAGTGAAAGTCACATCAAAGAGGCTGTGGCGCGGAACATATACAAAGGGGTAGAAGTTCAAATGAAAGCACGTGGGGCAGTCCTGTCGAGGCGCAATGCCCATTCCGCAGCGGTTACCGACTGGAGGACTCTTCAGGCCGGGGAACGCGTCGAGATCATCAAGCAGGCGCATGTGGTAGCCACCGGCGAGGTGGAAGAAGTGTCCCAGAGCGGAAACGTGCTGTGGCTTGTGCCGGCTGGCCCGACTGAGAAGCAGCTCTTTCTGAAGTCCGACGGCGTGCAGGTACGCCGCGGCTGACAGCCTTCGCATTTCCAAGCAAAAGTCCCCGCCCCTGGCTGACGCAGGGCGGGGACTTTTGTTTGATTCACGCCAGAGGCGTCAAACTGTTAGGCGGCGATGGCCTCGTAGGTTTCGCCGAACGGCACAGATTCATCCAGCGCTACCGTGTAGCGGCCGGGGTGCAGCCGGGTGACCAGGATTCCGCAGGAGGCGTCCTTCGCAGCTACCTCGATCAGCTCGGCAACGGCCTCTTCCAGGCCTGCGTGCATTTCACCTGCAGTGGCAAACTCCAGGTCGATAGACCGGTTCTGCGGCTCTTCCGTGGAGATGGATGGGGCCGGAACGCGTTCCAGAGTGGCTGTAGACATGACTGAACTTTCTGTGGTTTGTCCCCCAGGGCCTGCCTAGTCTACTGGGCGAGCGGCCTTATGTCAGATGACTGCCCTATGCGAGCAGGAAGGGCGGGCCCCGGAAGCCCCAAAAAGCCGCCGGTAGTGCGGTCACAAACGGTCCGGTGGCGGAAGCCAACCCGCCTCGGCCACCATGGTGGTAGTCCACCTGCGATCCGGCTCCAGAAAGAAGGAATTCCTGTATGAAGATCATGCGCCTGGGAGACAACGGCAAGGAACAGCCGGCCGTCCTGATGTCGTCGGAAGACGGATCCGAACGGTACTTCAGCCTCCTGCCCCTCACCCGTGATGTGGACGGCGACTTCCTGGCAGCGGGAGGGCTGGGCAAAATCCGGGAGGCGCTGGATGCAGGTACCTTGCCGGTCCTCACAGAAGCAGCCACCCTGCGCATCGGGCCACCACTGGCACGCCCGGGAGCAGTGGTTGGCATCGGCATGAACTACGCCGCCCACGCGGCCGAGTCCGGCTCGGCACCACCGGAGATTCCCGTGGTGTTCCTCAAGCCCACCAACACAGTAACGGGTCCCTACGACCCCGCCCCCGTGCCGCCGCACTCCAGTAAATATGACTGGGAGGTGGAACTGGGCATCGTGATCGGCAGGGAAGCCAGCTACCTGGCGTCCGTGGCCGAGGCACAGAAGTGCATCGCCGGCTACATCACGGCCAACGACTTCTCCGAGCGGGAGTACCAGCTTCCGGGGGCTGCCGGGCAATGGACCAAGGGCAAAACGCTGCCGGGTTCAACGCCACTGGGCCCATGGCTTGTCCCGGCCGACGACACCGACGCCGTCAACCTTCGGCTGCGCAGCTGGGTCAACGGGGAAGCGCGGCAGGACTCCAACACGTCGGAACTCATTTTTGACCCACCCACCCTGGTCCACCACTGCAGCCAGTACATGCGACTGGAGCCCGGCGATGTGATTCTCACCGGGACTCCAGAAGGGGTGGCGCTGAGCGGCCGCTTCCCCTACCTCCAACCGGGCGACGTCGTCGAGGTGGAGGTAGAGGGGTTGGGGCGCCAGCGCCAGGAACTGTACCGTGCAGGGCAGCCCCGGTCCGGGCAGCCTGCGGCGCAGGAACAGGAACAGGAACAGCAACAGCCGCAGGGGCAGCTGCAGTCCCGCTAGCCTGCCTTTACCGCCAGGACCGGGCAGTCCGCCTCCAGCAGGATGCGCTGTGACACGCTGCCCATGATGAGCTTGCCCACCGGAGTACGCCGGCGCAGACCAATCACGATCAGCTCGGCGTTGTTCTCCTCTGCGGCATCCAACACCTCGGCGGCGGCATCGTGGCCTCGGACCGGCTGCTTGATCACGTGGTCGATGCCCTGGGTGGCCAGTCGGTCCTCGATGCTCTGGATCTCCGGCTCCTGGGCGTAGCGGTTGTCCACCAGGGCGTCGCCCTTGGACGAGTTGATGACCAGCAGGGTGGTGTTGCTCTTCCGGGCTTCGTGGATGGCCTGGGTCAGGGCTGCTTCGCCCTCGGGGGTCGGGACGTATCCCACCACGATGGTCATGGTGTCTCCTTTGTTTTTCTGGGCTACATGGACAGGGTTCCCTGGCCGAGCGTGCGAGGTAGGGGGTCCGTAGGGAGGGTAATTGATGCCGGGCGGAACTGAAGGGCGGCTTCTCAGCCGTCGCCGTCGGCCGGACCGTCGGCGCGGTGGCTGCCGTGGCTTACGCTGCCGCCAGCCTCCCTGGGGACGGTTGCGCCGGAGTTGGCGGGGACCGCGGTCTTGGGCGCCGGACGCGTCCGCCGGAACAGCTTGAAGAGCAGCGGCCACAGCAGGATGAGTCCCACGATGATGTAAACAACGACGGCGATCGGCTCGCTGAAGAGACCTGCGGGGTCACCGGCGCTGAGCTGCAGGGTCTTCCGGAGCTGGCCTTCGATGCGCGGCCCAAGGATCACGCCGAGGATGAGCGGCAGGACGGGCAGCCCGAACCGCCGCATCATGAAGCCGAGTGTGCCGAGGACCAGCAGGAGCACCAGGTCGAATGCCTGCAGGTTCACCGAGTAGGCGCCCAGCGTGGCGAAGAAGAGGATGCCCGCGTACAGGTACGGCCGGGGGAGCTGCAGGAGCTTTGCCCACATTGGTGCCAGCGGCAGGTTGATCAGCAGGAGCAGCAGGTTGCCGATGAACAGGCTGGCGATCAAGGCCCACACCAGCGGCCCCTGGCTGGAGAAGAGCTGCGGGCCCGGCTGGATGCCGTAGGAAGTGAAGGCTGCGAGCATCACCGCGGCCGTGGCGTTGGTGGGCAGGCCGAGCGCCAGCATCGGGGTGAGCGTGCCGGCGGCGGCGGCGTTATTGGCAGCTTCGGGGCCGGCAACACCTTCAATGGCGCCCTTGCCGAACTCTTCAGGGTGTTTGCTGAGGCGCTTCTCGGTGACGTAGGAGAGGAACGTGGGGATCTCGGCGCCACCTGCCGGCAGCGCGCCGAAGGGGAAGCCGAAGGCGGTGCCGCGCAACCACGGCTTCCAGGACCGCTTCCAGTCGGACTTGCCCATCCAGGGCTGCCCTACGGGAATGGCGTGCAGCGGGGTGCGGCGCAGGTGGGCGGCCACCCACAGGGCTTCACCCACGGCGAAGATGGCGACTGCCACCACAACAATGTCCAAACCGTCCGCCAGCAGCGGCTGGCCGAAGGTCAGGCGGCGCTGGCCCGTGACGGAGTCGATTCCCACCAGGCCGATGGCGAGGCCGAGGGCCAGTGAGGCAAAGCCGCGGAGCCGGGACGATCCCAGGACCGCGGTGACCGCCAGCAGGGCCAGGACCATGATGGCGAAGTAGCT
The DNA here is from genome assembly GCF_024494415.1 of Pseudarthrobacter sp. R1. NCBI lineage: Bacteria > Bacillati > Actinomycetota > Actinomycetes > Micrococcales > Micrococcaceae > Pseudarthrobacter > Pseudarthrobacter sp. R1. Next base: position 460,212 of record NZ_JAMKFI010000009.1, read on the forward strand.
TGGCGCACCCAGGCTGACGGCGAACTGGACCACGATCGGTGCGCAGACGGCAAGCAGGGCGGTGCCGATGGTGCCGGCAACGAACGAGCCGATGGCCGCCGTCGCAAGCGCCTGCGCAGCCCGGCCCGCCTTGGCCATCTTGTTGCCCTCGATCGCCGTCACCACCGACGACGATTCACCGGGCGTATTCAGCAGGATGGAGGTGGTGGAGCCGCCGTACATGCCGCCGTAGTAGATGCCGGCGAACATAATGAAGGCGCTGGTGGGTTCCAGGGCGTACGTGACCGGAAGCAGCAGGGCCACGGTCATGGCGGGGCCCAGGCCCGGAAGGACGCCGACGGCGGTGCCCAGGAGTACGCCGATCACGGCGTAGAGGAAATTCATGGGGGTGAGGGCGGTGGCGAAGCCGTCCATCAGTGAGGACCAGACGTCCATCAGAGGATTCCTTCCAGGAGTCCGGCGGGCAGTGCGATGCCGAGGCCGAGGTAGAAGCCGTAGAAGGTCAGCAGGGACAGTGCCACGGAGATGAGCCCGTCACGGATGTAGTGCCGGCTGCCCAGCGCCAGGACGCTGCCCCAAAAAAGGACAGTGCCGGAAATGACCCATCCGGCCCAGTCGATGAGCAGGATGTTCAGGATGAAGGCTCCCGCCAGGGGCAGGACGGTCTTCCAGTCGGCGGGGTGGGTGAGGTCGACGTCTTCGCCGCCCTCCGCCTCGCCCTGGCCGCCGCGGATGACGTTAAGCGCCAGCAGGATGGCGCAGACTACCAGCAGGCCGGCCACGATGTACGGAACGGTTTTGGGACCGACCGGATCGGATTGGGAATACGGGGTTGCCAGGCGGTTGGCGTCCACGAAGACCAGGACGCCGGCTGCGCCGAGCAGGAGTGCAACTCCCAGCTCGGCGCGGCCTTTCAGGCCTGAAATCAGGGAGCTCACGCCAACCCAAGCTTGGTGAGGACGTCCGCCACCCGCTTGTCCTGGTCGGTGAGGAAGGTCTTGAACTCGTCGCCGGTGATGAAGGCGTCGGTCCAGCCGCGCGTCTTCAGTACTTCCTTCCAGGCCTCGGTGCCGTGCATCTTCTCAAGGGCGGCAATCAGCTTGGCTTTGTCCTCGTCGCTGATGCCCGGAGGGGCCACCATTCCGCGCCAGTTGGTGAACACCAGGTCGATGTTGGATTCCTTCAGCGTCGGCGCGTCCACGCCCTCAAGCCGCTTTTCGCCACTGGTGGCCAGGACGCGTACTTCGCCGGACTGGATCTGCTGCAGGAGCTCGCCGGGACCGGAGGCGGCAAAGCCAAGCTTGTTGCCGAGGATCGCCGGCAGGAGGTCACCACCGCCGTCGTAGGAAACGAAGTTGACCTTGGTCGCGTCGATGCCCACGGCGCCCGCAAGCTGCATGGGCAGGAGGTGGTCAGGGCCGCCCGGGGAGGAGCCGCCGCCCACGGAAATGGAAGCGGGGTCGGCCTTCCAGGCTTTCACCAGGTCGTCGATGGTCTTGTAGGGGGAGTCCTTGCTGACCATGATGGCGCTGGGCTCTTCGATCAGGCGGGCCAGCGGGGTGGTCTCGGTCAGCTTCGACTCGGACTTATTGGTGTAGCTGGCGCCCACGACACCCAGCCCCATCAGCATGGCGAGGTCGCCATTGCCCTTTTCGTTGACCACGCGGGCCAGGCCCACGGTGCCGCCGGCACCGGCGAGGTTGAAGACTTCGGTGTTGGTGGAGATCTTCTCGTCGTCGAGGACCTTTGCTGCTGCGCGGGCGGTGGTGTCATAACCGCCGCCCGGGGTGTTGGGGACCATGATCTGCAGTCCGGTGATGGGGCCTGCGGCGGCGCCGGAGCTTTCCGAACCGGTGGAGCTCTTGCCGGTGGCACCGCAACCGGTGGCCATCAGGGCGATGCCGGCGGCGACGGCGGCGACTCGCAATGCGCGGATCTGGCGCATGGTGTTCCTCTTCTCAGTGATGCATGCTCTACGGGGATGGTCAGCGAACCTGACCTTGTGCTTCGATGCTAGGTCCATCCGTGATGCCCATCACTCTTGTGTACGCAGAGAAAGTTAAGTTCATTGCGTTCACGTTTCCGGGGTCCCACATCGCCTCCGGCAACAAGGCACCGGGACGGGGGCACGACGGCGGTCCCCGCTGGTTTACGCATGCCCTGCGGTATAGTTCCGGTACGCCGGGAGGGGACGGGCGGCGCGCCCCTGCGCACCAGCGCCTGCGGGCACTTGAACCACCACTAAAGGAATCCACGCAGTGACTCGACGAAGAGGAATGTCCCTCGCCGGACAGTACCTTGTGCTGCAGTTGCTGATTGTCCTGGCGGTGCTGGTGGCGGTGGTGGCCATCTCCCTTGCCCAGTCTGCTGCCGCCTTCGAGCGCACTGAGGGCCGCAGGGCGCTGTCCGCGGCCGAAGCCCTGGGCAACAACCCCGCGGTACGGGCTCTGCTGCCGGACGCGCAACCGCGGGCGGGGGCCGCCCTGCCCGCTGTGGCCGAATCCGTCCGGACAGTCTCGGGGTCCTCGCACGTGGCGCTGGCAAGGCTGGACCAGACGGTGGTGGCCGCTTCCGATCCAAGCCTGCTGGGCAATCCCCTGGAACTTGGCCCCAGCAGGGTGATGGAAGGCCGGGCCTGGACGGGTGTGGTGGGCGGCAGTGGCGCCGCCGTCCTGTCCGCCCATGTGCCGGTGCTCGACGACGCCGGAAAGATGATCGGCATCGCCTCCGTCAGCCGCAACTACCCCTCCACCCTTGAGCGGCTGGGCGACGCGGTTCCCAACCTCCTGACCTATCTCGGCGTCGCGAGCGTCCTGGGTGTGGCCGGGTCCCTGCTGCTGGCCCGTCGCGTCAAACGGCAGACCCTGGGCATGGAGCCCAGCGAAATTACCGGGCTCGTGGAAAACCGGGAGGCCATGGTGCATGGCCTGAAGGAAGGCGTGGTGGCGCTGGATCCCCATGAGCGCATCACGGTGGCCAATGACAGCGCACGGATACTGCTGGGGCTTCCGCAGGACTGCGTGGGCAAGAAGCTCGCCTCCCTGCCCGTGGACCCCGCGCTCAAGGTGGTCCTGACCCGCGAGCAGCAGGACCCGGACCAGCTGGTGCTGGTGGGGGAGCGCCTGGTGGTGGCGAACCGGGTCCCCATCCGCTCCCGCGGCCGGGACATCGGCTCGGTCACTACCCTGCGGGACCGGACCGAGCTGTCCTCGCTGGAACGTGAGCTGGGCGCCACCCGCACCGCCACGGACACGCTGCGGGCCCAGGCCCATGAGTTCGCCAACCAGCTGCACGTCATTTCAGGCCTGATCCAGATCGGCGAATACGATTCCGTGGTGCAGTTCGTCAATGGAGCAACGGTGGACCGGACCAGGCTGAACGATGAAGTGACCAGCCGCATCCAGGACCCTGCGCTCGCCGCACTGCTGATCGCCAAGTCCAGCCTCGCCACCGAACGCGGCGTGGCCCTTCAGCTCGATCCCGAGTCCGCCCTGCGCCAGGTCAGCGATGACCTGTCCCGGGACCTCACCACCGTTGTGGGTAACCTCGTGGACAACGCCTTCGACGCCGTTACCGGCCTGCCGGGCGCAAGTGTCCGGGTGCTCGTGGAGGACAGCGCGGACCACGTCACCGTCACCGTCCGCGACACTGGCCCGGGCGTCCCGGCCGAGGCTCTGGAGGAGATCTTCCGGCAGGGGTTCTCCACCAAGGAAACAGGACCGGCAGATGGCCGCGGTTTTGGGCTGGCCCTCTCACGGGTGGTCTGCCGGCGGTCCGGCGGCGACCTCACGGTGGCCAATGACAACGGGGCAGTCTTCACAGCACGATTCAAAAGAGGTACAACGCAGCCATGATCAAGGTGCTGATCGTCGATGACGACTTTATGGTGGCCAAGGTCCACGCTGGATTTATCCAGCGGACACCCGGGTTCGCCGTGGTAGGGGTGGCCCATACGGGTGCCCAGGCAGTGCTTGAAACGGAACGGCTGCAGCCGGACCTGGTGCTGCTGGACATCCACCTCCCGGACATCAACGGACTGGACCTGATGCACCGGCTACGGGACGTTGCCCCGGAGCTGGATGTGCTGGTAATCAGCGCGGCCCGCGAGGTGGAAACCGTGCGCAAGGCCCTGCGCGGCGGGATTGTGCACTACCTGATCAAGCCGTTTTCGCAGTCGGACCTGCAGGAGCGGCTGGAGCATTACCGGAGCGCGTACCAAGGCCTGGATTCGGCCAAGGACGTGGCGGAGCAGTCGGACGTGAACCGGGTGTTCGGCCTGGACGGCGCTGGTACCCAAGGCGGGCGGCCGCTTCCGAAGGGCTGCAGCATCGAAACGCTCAAGCTTGTGGAAGCAACGCTGAATGCGGCCGACGGCGATCTGTCCGCTGCCGAGGTGGCCGAACAGTTGGGAACGTCCCGCGTCAGCGCCCGCCGGTACCTCGAATACCTGCATGATGAGGGGACCCTTGAGGTAAGGCTCAAGTACGGGGTGGGGCGTCCGGAACGGCGCTACGTCCTCAAGGGCCAGTAAACGGCGCGCCGCGCCTTAGTGCTCGCCTCCCGGCGTGGGGCCGGGAAGGAACTCGGAGGGCAGCTCTGCCACAGGGATGATCACCATGTCCTGGACTTTCCAGTCCATGGCCACGCAGGCCTCGCGCGCCGCTTCGAGCTGTTCAAGGGAGGGAGTGACCTTGCCGGCCGGGACCACGAAGGACTCCACATGGAACACGTGTCCTTCGTCGCGGATCCGCGACTTTGCATCCTCGGTCCAGTCGAGGCTGCGGAGGTACTCATCCAGTTGCCGCCCCAGCGGGTGGGGCTTGCCGTCGTCGTAGGTCATGGCTCGCTTGTCCATCAGGGCGGAAACGGCGGCGCGGGTGTTCTTGAAGCCATCGTGCAGGATGCTCGCCGAGATGATCAGCGCGGCGGCGTAGTCAGCCCACCAGAGCCCCATTCCGATTCCTGCCACGCCGGCTACGGCCGCTATCGCCGTCATCCAGTCGGCCTTGTTCATGTCCGCATCCGCATAGAGCACTTTGTCGTGCAGTTTCTCGGCGAGTTTCATCTTGGCCCTGCCCAGGAAGACCGGCGGCGCTGAGGTGATGATCATAACGGCCACCATCAGCCAGCCCAGCCAAATGGTGTTGCCGAAAAGCTCGATGCCGCCGATGGTGGGATGCTCCGCCTTCAGCAGGCCAAGCCCGGACTCCACCAGGAGGTAACCGCCCATCACCGTCAACGCGACCGCGGCCACCAGGTGCGCCACCCCGGTGGACCGGTGATAGCCATAGGGATGCTTTTCTGAAGGAGGTTTGCGGATGGCATGCGCCGCCACCAGGAAGGAGATGGGCGGCAGGAAGGAAAGCAGGTCCTCGATCCAGGCGGCCTTCATGGCCTGCGAGTTGCCCAGCACCAGGAACACCATGGTAGTGGTGACCACCAGGAAACCCATGGTGGCCCATTCCACCCTAATGGCCTTGCGCAGCGCCTCCTGCTGTTCGGGCGGCAGTTCGGTGTTCCCGAACCGGACGGCGTCATGGCTGGCGATGTTTGTCATTTCTGCTCCTTCGCCGCCATCAGGAACTTATCGAGCTCAAGCAGGAAAGCGTTCTCACCCAGCGGCACCAGCATGACGTGTTTGTGGAGGTTTCCGCGCTCGTCACGCGATTCCGCGTAGGGGCGGGTCAGGCCGGCGTGCGTCACCCACGGTGTTTTGTCATCCAGCCCGCCGATCACCAGGTCCAGCCCGCCGTGCTTGAGCTCTTCGGCCAGGACCTGCTCGGTGCCGGCCACCCACTCCACGTCGGCGCCCAGCTGCGCCGCGAAGTCCCGTACCAGATCGGCCTCTGTGCCCTGGACGTCGTTGCTGCTGACATCGCCGCTGGTGTCCGCGGAGATCCGGACCCAGTCGCCGTTCATGCTCGCCCCCACCCTGAGGGTTCCCCCCTGTGCTTTCTCCAGGGTTCCCTGGGGGTCGGCGGGGAAGCTGCCCGCGCAGCCGGTGAGTAACAGCAGGACGGCCAGCAGCAGTCCTGCCACCATTCCTCGGCGCCGCATTCCGCTTACTCCCTTCCTCCAGTAGAAAGTCCAATATTAGACAGCCTACTTACTTTTCTGGGGAATGGGGCCGCATAAAAGGAGCAGCCACAGAGGGATCAGCGCAGCAGGGTCTCAATCAGTCGCGCGGCGACCTTCGCGGTCCTGCCATCGATATCGAACCCGGGGTTCAGCTCTGCGACATCCAGGTGCAGCAGCTTGCCGGACCGGGCCACCTGGCGGCATACTTCGCTGATGACCGCAAGCGGCACACCGTAGGCGGCCGGCGCGCTGACTCCCGGGGCCACGGCTGCCGGCAGCACGTCAAGGTCGATGGTCAGGTACAGGACATCGACCTCCGCGAGGAAGCCTGCTACGAAGTCCCGTACGCGCTCCGCACCGCAGTCCTCGTCCAGCAGGTAGCGGACGCCCAGCTTCTGTGCGGTGTCGAAGAGGGCACGAGTGTTGTTGGGTTCTGATATCCCGACGACGGCGTACCGGAACTCCCGTCCGGCGGCGGCTTCTGCCCGGGCCATCTGGAGGAACGGCGTCCCGGAACTGGGCTTGTCCTCATCGCGCAGGTCGAAGTGTGCGTCGAGGTTCAGGACGCCCAGCCGCCGGCCATCCTGGACGGCTGCGGATCCGGCCACGCCCAGGTAGCTGGCAAACGCGGTTTCGTGGCCGCCGCCCAGCACCACAGTGAGGTGCCCGTCGTCGAGCATTGCCGTTACTGCTTTGCCGGTGCGCTCCTGGCCGGCTTCGAGATCGCTGCCGGAGACCACCACATCCCCGGCATCGGCAACAGACCGGTCCAGATGGAACGCCAGCGGGCCGAGGGCGGCGCGCAGTGCAGCGGGGGCGGCAGCCGCTCCCGTCCGGCCCTTGTTCCGGCGCACTCCTTCGTCGCTGCAGAAACCGATCAGGACGGCGGGCTGTGGCGCGGCCCCTGGTGCAGCGTCACCTTGGTAGGGCGTGACGGCCTGCCACCAGCGGCGGTGCTCTGGGCCGTCACCGTCAAACCTGCCGTTCCAGGGCTGCGGCGGGACGTCGACGGCGGGGATTGATGCAGGCATGCCTCAAGCTCACCGCATGCCGGCGGCCAAAACCAGCAACGCCGCCGTCGTGATGTCTGGAATCCAAGAATCAGCAAGCCTTCACGGACCCAAGCCGCCACCAACGGAAGGCACGCCAAACGGTGCGGAGCGCTGGAGGGGCTATTGTGGAGCAATCCCTTCCCGGGACGGAAACGCCACCTTGCCGCGCCAGAGGGCGCAACGATCCAGGCTGGAGAACAGCAACATGTTTGAAGCCCCCAACATCCTCTTTGCGGCCGCTGGCCTTGCGGTGTTCGTTGCCGCGGTGCTGCCCAAGCTGCTGCGCGACATGCCCTTCTCCATGCCCATGGTCTTTTTGGGTGCGGGAATGGCTGCATTCGCCCTGATTCCCACGCTTCCGGATCCCGACCCCATAGTCCATTCCGACTTTGTCCTGCACATTTCGGAAGTCTGCGTGATCATCTCCCTCATGGGGGCGGGGCTGGCCTTGGACCGGCCTGTGGGGCGCAAACGCTGGTCCACCACCTGGCGGCTGCTGGGGATCGCCATGCCCCTGTGCATTATCGCCCTGACCTTGCTGGGGCTGTGGTTCCTCGGCCTTGGCCTCGGCGCCGCCCTGCTGGTGGCCTCCAGCCTCGCGCCCACGGATCCCGTCCTGGCATCCGAGGTGCAGGTGGGCGAGCCGGCAGACCATGAGGAGGGCGCCGATAAAGAGGACGAGGTGCGGTTCGGCCTTACCTCCGAAGCCGGCCTCAACGACGGCCTGGCCTTTCCTTTTGTCTACCTTGCCATCGCCATCAGCATCGCCGGGTCATCCCCTTCAGCCTGGTTCCCCGAATGGTTTGGTGTGGACGTACTGTGGCGGCTCGCCGTCGGGTTGCTCCTGGGCTTTCTGACGGGCAAGGTGCTGGCCAGGATATTCTTTTCCGCCCGGGCCGAAAGCTTGCGGCTCTCCAACTATTCGGAAGGCTTCGTGGCGCTGGCAGCCACGTTCCTGGCCTACGGCGTCACCGAAATGGTCGAGGGCTACGGATTCATCGCGGTGTTTGTCTGTGCGGTTACCATCCGCGCCGCCGAGCACACGCACGGCTACCACCGGGTGTTGCACTCCTATGTGGAGCAGTTGGAGCGGCTCATGACAGTCGTGATCCTGGTCCTGCTGGGCGGTGCAATCGCCCGCGGGCTGCTCGAAGGCATTGGCTGGACCGAAGTGCTCGTGGCGCTTGCCTTCCTGCTGGTGGTCCGGCCGCTGGCTGGCTGGCTGGGGCTGCTGGGCGGCAAAACCGGGCCCAGGGAGCGGATCGCCCTCTCGTTCTTCGGCATCCGCGGGATCGGTTCGCTCTACTACCTCTCCTACGCGCTGGGCAAGGGCAACTTCGCTGACCAGGCGGAGTGGCTCTGGGCATTTGTGGGCCTGGTGGTGGCCCTGTCCATCGTGATCCATGGGGCCACCACCTCGCCGCTTATGAACCGGCTGGACAAGCTCCGCGCGAAGAAGGCCCGCGTGGTGTCCGGTGACGAAGGGCTGGCTCCCAACACTCCCGTGTAACAGGCCCGCGCCGCCGACAGCCTGGCCCGTGCCCGCCTGGCCCGCTCCCGCCTGGCCTGGGGCGCCAGGCTACATGCCTACGGCTGCCTCGATCGGACCGATCGCGAAGAACAGCAGGAATGCCCCGGCCACTGCCCACATCAGCGGGTGGACGTCCTTGATCCGGCCCTGGACAGTACGGATCAGGACGAACGCGATGAAGCCGGCGCCGAGGCCGTTGGCGATGGAGTACGTGAACGGCATCAGCGTGAAGGTCAGGAAGGCGGGAATTGCGATGCCCCAGTCCTGCCAGTCGATCTTGCCCACCTGGGACACCATCATGAAGCCCACCACCACCAGGGCAGGGGCAACAGCCTCGAAGGGAACCAGGTTGATCAGCGGGGTGAAGAACATGGCCACCAGGAACAGCAGGCCGGTCACGATCGAGGCGATGCCGGTGCGGGCGCCCTCGCCGATGCCGGCGCCGGCCTCGACGTAGATCTGGTTGGAGGATACCGAAGCGCCGCCGCCGGCGATCGCGCCGAGCGCGTCCACCTGGAGGACCCTGTCGACGTTGGGAATGTTGCCGTGCTCATCCACGGTCCCTGCCTCGTTCGCAAGGCCCACCATCGTGCCCATGGCATCGAAGAAGATGCTCAGCAGGATCACGAAGGCCAGCAGCGTGGCGGCCACGAAGCCCAGGTGCTCGAAGGCGCCGAACGGGTTGGCCTTGCCGATCAGGGACAGATCGGGAGCAGCCCATTCAGAGAAAGTAGGAGCCACCAGGGACCAGCCCTGCGGGTTGAAGGGTTTGCCCGGCTGGACGCTCGGACCGATCTGCAGCGTCATTTCCAGGATCACAGCGATGACGGTGGACGTAATGATGCCGATCAGGATGGCACCCTTGACCTTGCGCACCACCAGGGCGATGGTCAGGATCAGGCCAAAGACGAACACTGCGGTGGGCCAGCCCAGGAGCTTGCCCTCAAAGCCCAGCCCAACCGGAACGGTAGTGCCGGCCACGTCCGGGATGCGGCGGACAAAGCCGGCGTTAACCAGCCCGATCAAGGCAATGAACAGCCCGATGCCCACCACAATCGCCGTTTTGAGCCCCTCCGGCACCGCCTTGAAAACGGCGGTACGGAAACCGGTGAGGACCAGGATCAGCATCGTGACGCCGGACAAGACCACCAGGCCCATCATGTCCGGCCAGGTGAGGCCCGGATTGGTGGCGACGGTGACCCCCACAAACGCGTTGACGCCCAGCCCGGTGGCCAGCGCGAAGGGATGCTTGGCCCAGGCCCCCATCAGGATGGTGAGGATGCCTGCAACAAAGGCCGTGACGGCGGCAACTGCCGGGAACCCGAGTGTGTTGCCGCTGGAGTCAGGTCCGGAGAGGATCAGCGGGTTCAGCACCACGATGTAGCTCATGGCGAAGAACGTGGCGAAGCCGCCGCGGATCTCGCGCGAGAAGTTGGAGCCGCGCTCGGTGATCATGAAATACCGGTCCAGGGCAGAGCCTTGCTTAAGCATTAGTCCTCCGGGGGAGTCTTTGGGGATACCTGAATCCTATGGGGGCTCCGGCAGGGTCACCGTCAATTTCGCCTAGTCTGTTAGGAAGCCAACACCAAGGGAGCAGTCCAAGCATGCGTTCCATCCGCCACTTACTGAGCTTCGTCCTCGGGTCCTTCGTTTTTGCTGCCGCTGTCCTCGGCCTCGCCGGACCGGCGGCAGCACACGACGCCGCCGAATCCAGCACCCCTGCCGAGGGCGCAACAGTCGCGGTGCCGCCGGAGCAGGTATCGGTGACCCTCAGCAACAACCCGTTGGGCATTGGCTCATCCTTCTCCGTCAAGGATGCTTCGGGCGCAGAGTGGGCGGACGGGCCGGTGGACATCGTGGACAAGGTGGCCAGCCAGAAGCTCAAGGCGGGCGGACCGGCAGGGCAGTACACGGTCGCCTGGCGCGTAGTGAGCTCCGATTCGCATCCCATCGAGGGGACCTTTACGTTCACGGCTTCTTCGGCAGCCGAGGGAGCCGCTCCGGCAGCAAGCTCGACGGCGGGTTCGACGTCGGGCGCGGCCGTTCCCGGCATGGGAACCGCTGAGCCGGGCGTGACAGCGGCGCCGGAAAACGCCGGCTCCGGGGAACCGTTCCAGTGGAGCATCGTCATTTTCGCAGCGGCCGCCGTGGGCTTGCTTGTCACCCTCGCCATCCTGGCCCGCCGGAGGCTCGCGGCGGGCACTGATGATGAGGGCTGACCGGCACTAGCAGGGCAGGATCGCCAGGCTTCCGGTGTACGGGAGAGCCGGGTTCTCCGGGTTGACCTTCGCGGAGATGGCCTGGCCCACCGTCTTGGCCTGGCGCAGGACCTCTTTGGGCGAGGGGGTGATCAGGTCCCCGACGCCTACCAGGTAGATGCCGATGGCCCGCATGGCGGCAACGAGGTTGCGGCCCACCGAGATGCCGAAGTCGTTGATCATCCGCCGCAGCTGGCTGTGGGCGCACCGCGTGAGGACGATATGGTCCGCCACCAGGATGCCGGTGGGGGTATGAACCTCCCACTGCGGAACGGCACGTCCCGTCGACGTGGCCACCTTGGTCAGTTGAACGGCACGGGTGGTGTTGCGGACATCCACATCGTGGCTGGCGGCATAGTTGCGCAGGTGCCGCAGGATTTCGTTCCGTTCCCGCAGGTTGGCCGAGTCCGCTGCGTCGCAGCGCTGCAGTGACGCTGTGTTGGCCGGCTGTGCGGCGCCCAGGATGTCCAGTCCGTCCACCACTATCGAGTCAACCCCGCGGCGGCACAGTTCAGCGGCCACGGCCAGGCCGGACAAGCCGGTGCCAATGATCACAGTGGTGGTCTGCTCGGTCCCGGCATTCCCAGGCATGCTTGACACTACAGTTTCCTCCTTCGAAGCTTCGGCAGGTGCGGGCGTCGTCGCCCGCGCGCGTTCCGTTACCCCCAAAGTCCGGCCGCAGTGCGTTGCCGGGCAGCTCTGACTGGAAGATTGCAGCAGGCGTCCCGGACCAACAATGTCCTGAAGACTACAGAAGATTCGCGGCGCTGGATAGCCCAATCCGAAAAGATTCGCCTGCTGGTGAACACGCTTTCCAACCTGCCGGGCCCAGCCTGTGGATAACCGCCGTTTCCTGCCCTGAACAGGCTTGCTAAGCAAGGGTGGACGGAGAATAGTGAGAACTGGAAGCGGGCCTTCCTGAGCAGCGGCGGCTGCGATACGGGTGCACGGGGAACGGCCGGCTTTCTGGCAGAATAGCCGCAACATCAGGCAGTATCGCGAGGAGGCGGCCCAATGGGCGCACAAGAGTTGCATCCGGACCCGGCGCGGGACAGCGGTGGCGCTCATGCCGCTCCCGACGGGATCGTTGTGGGCGTGGACGGTTCGGACCACGGCCAGTGCGCGCTGGTGTGGGCAGCCCGGGAAGCCCGGCGCCGCCGTCGTCCACTGCATATCGTTACTGCTTATTCGGTGCCGATCTTCGCCGCGTCCGGCCTCGACGGCGGATACGCCACCGTCGATGATTCGGTCATCCGTGAAGGCGCCGAAGCGGTGGTCAAGCAGGCCCTGGAGAAGGTCTCGGCCTATGACATTGACGTGAGCGCCTCGGTGGAAAACGGGGATGCCTCCGGTGTGCTGCTGGACATGTCCCAAACAGCAGAGCTCCTGGTCTTCGGCACCCGCGGCCGTGGCGGCTTCGTTGGCAGGCTTCTTGGCTCCGTCAGCAGCGCGCTGCCGGCGCACGCGAAATGCCCTACGGTCACCGTACCGCTGGTCTGCTCGGACCGGCTGGGCGAAACTACGGAGGACCGGCGCGTGAAAGCAGAACAGGCAAAGGCCGGGCACCAGCGCGTGGAGAATGTGGTCGTCGTCGGTGTGGACGGCTCTGAACAAGCACGGGTAGCCGTGCTGGAAGCCGCGGACCAGGCTGAGCGGCTGGGGGCATCGCTCCGGGTTGTCTGCGCGGTTCCGCAATACAGCGGCTCGCTGGCCTGGGTTCCTGCTCCGATGGACCGAAAGGCGCTTTTCGCGGATATCCAGGTGACCCTTGATGCGGGGATGGCCTGGTTGAGGAGCCACTACCCCAACCTGTCCGCAGAATCCGAGCTGACGGACGGTTCCCCGGTTGACGTCCTGGTGGAAGCAAGCCGGCATGTGGAGCTGGTGGTAGTCGGGACGCGAGGCCGCGGCGGCTTCACCGGAATGCTCCTGGGATCCACATCGGACGGTGTTCTCCATCATGCCAAGGGCCCCGTAATGGTGGTTCCGGACCGCGAGGACCCGCGCCTGGCCGACCGGGCCCGCTTCGGGCCGATCCTCGGCGCAGCCTGACCAGATCCTGCGGCAGGAAGAGATCATGGCAGCCGACCCGCCAGGGAAGGCCGGGCAGGTTTCCCGTCCACAGGACGGACATACCGCCCCCGGCCTCATCCTTCGCCTCAGCCATGTTGACGGCGGCATGCTTCCCTTGGTGGGAGGCAAGGCCGCCAACCTCGGCGAACTGATAGCAGCGGGCCTGCCGGTGCCGGATGGCTTCTGCCTCACCACCCAGGCCTACCGCGAAGCCACCGGGACGGTCCGGGACGGGGTGCTGGCAGACCTGGGGAACCTGCAGGCCGCGCGGCAACCGGGAACCCCGGGCCAGGCCGCTGAACTGGCCGCCGTGGCCGGCAGGGTACGGGAGGCTATCCGCGCCATCCCGGTTCCGCCCCGGATTATTACCGCCGTGGAGCAGGCATATGCCGCGCTCGGGAAAGCGACTCCGGTGGCCGTCAGGTCTTCTGCCACGGCGGAGGACCTGCCGTTTGCGAGTTTCGCGGGCCAGCAGGACACCTACCTGAATGTCGTAGGCATCGACGCCGTCCTTGAGGCAGTGCGCAACTGTTGGGCCTCCCTCTGGACAGACCGGGCAGTAGCTTACCGGGCGGCGCTGGGGATCGCGCCGCACGAAGTAGCGCTCGCCGTCGTCATCCAGCGGATGGTTGATGCCGCAGCGGCCGGGGTGATGTTCACAGCAAATCCACTGACTGGTCGGCGGCGGGAGGCCGTTATCGATGCCGCCCCGAGGCTGGGCGAAGCGGTGGTTTCCGGAGCCGTCAATCCGGACCACTTCGTCGTGGATCCGGAAAAGGGCAGTGTCCTTGAGCGGAAGCTGGGCGACAAGCGCGTGATGGTGCGGCCGCTTCCGGGCGGCGGAACGGAGACGCAGGACCTCGCCGGCGCGGCAGAGGCGTCCAGCCTGACTGACGGGCAGGCACTGGAGCTTGCCGCGCTTGGCCTGCAGGCCGAACGGCACTTCGGGTCGCCGCAGGACACCGAATGGGCCATCGACACCAAGGGCGCCCTTTGGCTGACCCAGTCCCGGCCAATCACCACCCTCTACCCGATCCCCGAGAGCCGTTCCGCCGGAACCGGAAGCAGGGTCTACTTGTGCTTCAGCCTGGCCCAGGGCCTCACCCGGCCCCTCACGCCGATGGGACTGGCGTCGCTGCGGCTGGTTGCCTCGTCAGTAGCCAAAGCGGCGGGCTTCGCCGTCCCCGACCCGCGTGGCGGTCCGCCGCCGTTTGCCGAGGCAGCCCAGCGCATCTACTTTGACCTCACCACGCCGGTCAGGAGCAGCGTGGGCCGCCGGATTCTTCCACGGGTTTTTGACGTGATGGAAGCAAGGTCAGCCATGGTGCTGCGCCAGGTTTTTGATGATCCCCGGTTCTCGGTGACCCGCAGGACACCGCTCGGACTCGTGCGCCATGTCCTGCCGGCGGCGGTGCGGGCCCGGGTCCCGGAAGCGGTGCTCCGGGGAGTGTTCAGGCCCCAGGCAGCCCTGCGCCGCCTGGACCGCTTCACCCGGCAATTCGCCGAGGACCTCGAGCTCGAGGCAGGAGCAGGGCCAGCTGAACGGCTGGACCACGCGGAGCGGCTCCTGGGAGGCCGGCTCTTTGCGATTGTGCCCGCCATCCTGCCCCTGCCCGCACTGGGCTTCGCGATGCTGTGGCTGGCAGGAAGGCTGCTGGGCGGACCGGGCCGTGGAGAGGACCTGCAGAAGGTGCTCCGGGGCCTGCCGCACAACGTGACCACAGAGATGGACCTCGACCTGTGGCGCCTGGCCTCAGCAATGAAGGATGATCGCGAGTCACGTGCGGCCCTGGAGACGCTGGAGCCATCCGTGCTGGCAGCGGAGTTCGACGCCGGGCGCCTGCCCCCTGTCCTGCACGCGGGCCTGGCGCGGTTTCTCGAACGCTACGGGCACCGGGCCGTAGCCGAAATCGATGTGGGCCTGCCCCGGTGGTCCGACGACCCCACGCACATCCTGGGTGTGCTGGCCAACTACCTGCGCCTCACTGATCCCGCCATGGCGCCGGAGGTGCAGTTCAGCCGCGCGAATGCAGAGGCTGAGGCGGAAGTGGAGCGGCTGGTGGCCGAGGCACGCAGCCGCGGCAGGGCACTTGCGCTGCTGGTCGGCGCCGCATTGCGCCGCACCAGGCTTTTCGCCGGGCTGCGGGAACTGCCCAAGTACCAGTTGGTCCTGGGCCTTGCTGAAGTACGGAAGCAGCTAGCCCGCGTGGGAGTTGTGCTGGCAGCGGACGGCAAGCTGGAGAGCCCGGACGACATCTTCTTCCTCGACTTCGAGGAAGCCCGGCAGGCATTAAGCGGAGGCAGCGCCAAGGGGGACAGCCAGCCGCGGAGGCTGCACGGACTCGTCCTGGAGCGCCGTGCCGCCTATGCCAGTGAACTGGGCAGGCGCCACATCCCCAGGGTCCTGCTCTCGGACGGCACCGAGCCTGAGGTGCTGCACGCCGCAGGTGCTGCGGTGGCCGATGGTGCGCTGTCCGGCAGCCCCGCCTCGGCAGGTTCGGTCACGGCCCCTGCCCGGGTCATCCTGGATCCCGTCGGTGCCCATCTCGAACCCGGGGAAATCCTGGTGGCACCGTCCACCGATCCTGGATGGACTCCCTTGTTCCTGACGGCCGGCGGCCTCGTGATGGAAATGGGCGGGCCCAACTCGCACGGTGCGGTGGTGGCGCGGGAGTACGGCATACCCGCTGTGGTGGGAGTTCCGGATGCCACCGCACGGCTTGCCACCGGACAAAGAATAACGGTCGACGGCGGCGCTGGGACCGTAGTGCCCGAGTAGCACCCCCGTGGACCGGCGGGCAGGTGTAGGGAGTGGTCCCGAGGCGTACCCTTGGACTATGGGCTCCAAGGACGGAGACGGCCAGACAATGAACGACAGTTTGAACCGCCGGGGTAAGAACGGCCCGGAAATGAACCGGGTTGCAAGGCGCGGCCTGAACCGCGCCGGGTTGCGGTGGGTGCCTGCAGTGGCGGTGCCTGCGGTGATCGCCGCTGGGGTTTTGGCGGGATCCATTCCGGCGCGCGCCGGCGATCCACTGCCTGACAAGACCCCCGCCGAAGTGATCGCCCTGCTCGCCGGTCACAGGACGCACACGTTCTCGGGCACCATCGAACAAACCTCGGAGCTGGGGCTGCCGGAACTGCCGGCAACGGGTCCCACCTCCGGCCCTGCATCTGCCGGCGGTGCAGCATCCATCATGGAGTTCCTCACCGATGAGCACACGGCCAGGGTCTACATGGACGGCAAGACCAAGGCACGCATCCAGGTGGTTGACAGGCTGGCCGAGCGCGACATCATTCGCCGGGACAACGACGTCTGGTTCTACTCATCAAAGGACAACTCCGCCGCCCACCTGACCCTGCCGGCCCACGCCCGGGACCTTCCGCTGACCGACCCGGGCAACACCGGGACGCCACCGCCGGCTGAACCCGAGCCGGACATGCCGGTCCCTCCCACGCCACAGGAGCTTGCCGACAAATTCCTGGCCGCGGCTGACAGCTCCACTGCAGTGTCCGTGGGTCCTGCGGTGGAGGCCGCCGGACGCCCTGCCTACAATTTGCTCCTCGAGCCGCGCGCCGAAGGCACCCTGGTGGGCACGGTGGCCATCGCCGTCGACGCAGAGAACGGAATGCCGCTGTCCGTGGCGGTGACGGCACGCGGTGCAGCGCAGCCCGCCTTCAGCGCCGGATTCACCAGCCTGTCCCTGGAAGCTCCGGACGAGGCACTGTTCAACTTCGTCCCGCCGCCCGGCAGCACCGTGGAGGAGTTGCAGTTCCGCCATCCCGAAAGCTGGCCGCCCAGTTCAGGGTTGCCGGGCGGTCCCGGCACGCATGAGGCTCCGGATGACCCGGCAGAAAGTATCAAGGACAAAACCCGGCCATACCTGACCGGCGCCGGCTGGGAAACGGTGGTGGAAGTCCCGGCGGAGGCAGGGGCAGCCTCTGCCGCGAATGCTTTGCTTTCCGGGAACCCGCTGCTGGCCCAGGCCGCCGTCGCCGTCCCTGGCGGGCGGTTGGTCTCCACCGCGCTGTTCAACGTCCTGCTCACCGACGACGGCCGGATCTTCGCGGGCATGGTCCCGCCGGAGAGGCTGCAAGCCGCATCAACGGCTCCGTGACCGGGGCCGCAGGAGGCCCCGGCTCCCGGGCTTATGGCCTGACCATAGAGACGCAGGGGCTGACCAAGCGCTTCGGGCAGCAGTTGGCCGTGAATGACATTAATTTGGCGGTGCCTCCCGGCGCCGTCTTTGGGTTCCTGGGGCCCAACGGCTCCGGAAAAACAACCACCATCCGGATGCTGTTGGGCCTTGCCGCTGCCTCAGCGGGAAGCGTTCGCCTGCTGGGGATGGACATGCCGGGCAAGTTCCAGGACGTCCTTCCGCACGTGGGGGCGCTGGTGGAGGGCCCGGCCTTCTATCCCTTTCTCTCCGGCACCGCGAACCTCCACCGTCTTGACGCCGCCACCCGGCATGCTGCCCCCGCCACCCGCAAAGCCCGGGTGAGCGAGGCCCTCGAACGGGTGGGATTGGGTCACGCCGCGGGCAAGAGAGTCCACGCCTATTCGTTGGGTATGAAGCAGCGGCTGGGCATCGCCAACGCCCTGCTGTCACCCCGGGAACTGCTGGTGCTGGACGAGCCCACCAACGGCCTGGACCCGCAGGGCACACGCGAAGTGCGCAACCTGGTCCGATCCCTCGCGGCGGACGGGACCACCGTTTTTGTTTCGAGCCACCTGCTGGCCGAGGTCGAACAGATCTGTACGCATGCAGCGGTCATGAGTGCCGGCCGGCTCGTGGCCCAGGGTCCGCTTCCGGAATTGCGCCGCTCGGGAACCACCGGCATACGGTTGGTGACGCCGGACGCCGCGGCTGCCATGGACGTCCTGGCGCGCCTTGGGCTATTTCCGGAGCCTGCAGCCGCGCAGTCGGATGGCGGGGTGGTGACGGCGGCGCTTGCTGGAAACCCCGCCCCTGAAGAAATTGTGGCGCACCTGGTGGCGGCCGGCGTCCGGGTCCGTGGCTTCGCGGTGGAACGCGAAAGCCTTGAGGACCGCTTTGTTGCCTTGACGGGGGAGGGGTTCGATGTTGCCCAGTAGCGCACGGCTTGGGGCCAGCGGAACACCTGGCACACAGGCTGAGGCAGCGCCGCGCGGATCCGGACTTTCCCTCCTCTGGTCTGAACTTCGGGTGCTGTTCGGACGGCGGCGCACCTGGGCCTTGCTGCTCGCGCTGGCCGCAATTCCGGTGCTGGTCGCGGTGGCCGTGAGGATCTCCTCAACGGTTCCCCCCGGGCGGGGCCCTGCTTTCCTTGACCGCATCACGCAGAACGGGCTGTTCGTGGCCTTCACCGCGATGCTGGTGTCTGTCCCACTGTTCCTGCCGCTGACCGTGGGCGTGGTGGCCGGGGACACCATCGCAGGCGAGGCCAACATGGGAACGCTGCGGTACCTGCTGGTTGCTCCCACGGGCCGGGTGCGGCTGCTTTTGGTGAAGTACGCGGGGGCGCTGGCCTTCTGCCTGGTTGCTCCCGTCACGGTGGGCCTGGCCGGCGCCGCCATTGGGGCCGCGCTGTTTCCGGTGGGCCCGGTGACACTGTTGTCCGGGGACGTGATCGAACCGCCCGAGGCCGCGCTGCGCATCCTCCTGATCGCGGCCTACCTGGCGGTTTCCCTGGCCGGGCTCTCCGCGATAGGTCTCTTCCTGTCCACCCTCACCGTGGTTCCGGTGGGGGCCATGGCCGCCACGGTGGTGGTCTCCGTGGTGTCCCAGGTCCTTGACCAGTTGCCGCAGCTGGAGTGGCTGCACCCGTGGCTGTTCAGCCATTACTGGCTGGGGTTCGGTGACCTGCTCCGCCAACCAGTGCTGTGGGATTCCTTCGCCAGCAATGCCCTGCTGCAGGCGGGGTACGTGGCCGTGTTCGGCGCGCTCGCCTACGGACGCTTCGTCACCAAGGACGTGCTGAGCTGAGAGGTGCCGAGCTGGATAGCTCAGCTGGGCAGGCCGGTCCCTGCCCTTAGTAGCGCGCAGCGTACGGGTAGAGCTGCATGCCGGCCATCGCGCTGAGCTGCGTGACGCCGATGTCCTCTTGCGGGTTGAGCGCCTGCACCAGGCCTGCAATCCAGGGGGCCAGCAATGCGGTGGTCACGCCGGCGGCGTCGACAGCATGTGGCCGGCGTCGGCAAGCAGGGACAGTGAACCAGAGAGGGCCGCCCCCGCCGCTTGGACGAGGACCACAACAAGCGTGATGACCAGGACGGCCACAAGCCGGT
The DNA here is from genome assembly GCF_024494415.1 of Pseudarthrobacter sp. R1. Taxonomy (NCBI): domain Bacteria; kingdom Bacillati; phylum Actinomycetota; class Actinomycetes; order Micrococcales; family Micrococcaceae; genus Pseudarthrobacter; species Pseudarthrobacter sp. R1. Next base: position 479,472 of record NZ_JAMKFI010000009.1, read on the forward strand.
TGCGGTGCCGGCCTGTTGCGGTGACGCCGTGCGTATGGCTGTGGCCGTGTCCCATGCCTACAAGGCTAGCCCCAGCCAAGCTCGTGCAGCCGGTCATCGTCGATGCCGAAGTGGTGGGCGATCTCGTGGACCACTGTCACCGCCACTTCGTGGATGACGTCCTCGCGTGACGAGCAGATATCAAGAATCGGTTCGCGGAAGATGGTGATGCGGTCAGGCAGGGACCCGGCGTCCCACCATGAGTCCCGTTCGGTCAGCGGCACGCCCTCATAGAGTCCCAGCAGGACAGTGTCCGCGTCCTCCCCGGGCCGCGGAACGTAGTCGTCCTCGATGAACACCGCCACGTTGTCCATGGCGCTGGCCAGTTTGCCCGGAATACTGTCCAGGGCATCCTGGACTGCCGCCTCGAATTCGTCTGCGGACATGGTGAAGCCGTGGGGCCCGGTGAAGGGAAGGGGCTCGCTGGGACCCTCAGGAACGATGGGCAGGCCCGGCGGGAGGGTGGCTGGCATACTCCGACTTTAGCGAAGAACCTTTCGCTTGGCTCCGCGTCCCGGCCGGGTCCTGCGCCGGGTGAGCCCCACCCCCACGAGGCAGAGCAAGCCGCCCACCAGGCCCAGTACGGTGGGGATTTCGCCCAGCAGGAGCCACGAGATCAGGATGGTGGTGCCGGGCACCAGGTACGTGGTGGCTGCAAGCTTGCCGGCCTCGATCAGCGAGAGCGCATACGCCCAGGTGGTGAAGGCAATCGCAGTGGGAAAGATCCCAAGGTAGACCAGGCCCATTGTCGCTTCGGGTGGCGCTGCCTGCACTTCGGAAACCAGCTGTCCGGTAAACGGCAGGCAGCACAGGGCGCCCACCATGATCCCGAACCACGTCGCCTGGGCGGCGGGAAACTTCCGCAGCACCGGCTTTTGGATGATGACGCTGACTGCGGCGAGCACGGCGGCAAGGAGGCACAGCAGCACGCCGGCCACATCCGCCGTCGGGCTTTCCCCTGGCGCAGAGGGCTGCGCCGAACCGACGGCGATCAGGGCAACCCCGGCGAAGGCAACCAGGCTCCCGATGATCAGCCACCGCGGGAAGCCCTCCTTGAGGAAGATGCCGGCCATGATCGCCACGAGGATGGGATTGACGTTGATGAGCAGGGCGCTGGTGCCTGCATCGAGCACGTGCTCCGCCGCGTTCAAGGCCACGTTGTACCCGCCGAACCACATCACGCCGTAAGCGAGGATCGGCCACCACTCCCGCCCCCGGGGAAGGAGCCGGCTCTTCATCAGTTGGGGGAGGACCAGCAGGGCCAGGACGACGGCGGCGATCGCCAGCCTGCCGAGCGTCAGGGAGCCGGGGGAGAAATGGGGGCCGATCGCCCGGATTCCCACAAAAGCCGATGCCCAGAGGACCACAGTGATGGCCATTGCGGTTACGCCGAGGGCCTTGACCCGGGACGCGGGTGCGGGCGGGGGAGCCGTTGTGCTGATGGGGGTGCTTGATGCCATGGAGCCAATCTAGCCGTGGGCAGGGATCCGGGGCTGGCGGAAATCGGCCACGTCTAGCCAAGTTCCTGCCAAAGATGAGACCCCCGGACGTGGCCGAGTAAGGGCTAGGGTGTGTTGCTAAACCCTTTGAGGGCTGATTTCCGTCAGGCTTGATTTATGGCAGCGAGGCAAGAAATTTCTGACAAGGCTTGGGCCGTGATGGCGCCGCATTTCCCGGTGTGGAAGGGGAACCGCCTCAAACAATGGCGTGGCATCGCAACCAGAAGCGACAAAACAGCACGCAGCTACCTCGCAGGCGTGACCCTGGCGTCGACCCTGATCTGGATCAAATCAGGGCTTTAGCAACACGTCCTAGTTCGCCCCGGCCCACTCCAGCAGCCGCTCCACCGGCCACGTGGTGACGATACGGTCGGCCGGAACACCATTCCGGTCCGCGCGCTCGGCGCCGTACTGCAGGAAGTCCAGCTGTCCGGGCGCGTGTGCGTCGCTGTCGATCGAGAAGAGGCAGCCGGCGTCCAGTGCCAGCTGAATCAGTGCGTCCGGTGGGTCCTGGCGCTCAGGCCGTGAATTGATCTCCACTGCCACGTTGTGTTCGGCGCAGGCCGCGAACACCTCCTTGGCATCGAATTCCGACGGCGGCCGCGTCCCCCGCGATCCCTCCACCAGGCGCCCCGTGCAGTGTCCCAGCACATTGGTGTGCGGATCTTCGATGCCCTTGAGCATCCGCCGGGTCATGGTTTTCCGGTCAGACCTCAGCTTGGAATGAACGCTGGCCACCACGATGTCGAGGCGGTCCAGCAGTTCCGGATCCTGGTCCAGCTCACCCGACTCCAGGATGTCCACCTCGATGCCGGCCAGCAGCCGCACCGGCTGGTCCTGCTGCCCGTCGGACCCGGGATGGGTGCCGTTGTTGATAGCCGCCACGACGTCCAGCTGCTGCAGGAGGCGTTCCGCCGAGAGCCCGTTCGCGATCGTGAGGTTGGGGGAGTGGTCGGTCAGCGCGAGGTAATCCCTGCCCAGGACCCCGGCGGCGGCGACCATCAGCTCGATGGGGGACCCGCCGTCGGACCATTCGCTGTGGCTGTGCAGGTCTCCGCGGAGTGCTTCACGGATGGCCGTGCCGCCGGAAGCCAAGGGCTGCGCACCCTTCTCCCGCAGGTCGGCGAGGTAGTCCGGGACCTGCCCCTCCACCGCATCCCGGATCACCTGGTAGGTCCGGTCGCCGATTCCCTTCATGGATTTCAGCCGGCCGCTCCGGACCCGGTCTGCCACTTCTTCCGGCGGCAGCGGCGCGATCACCCCGGCGGCTTTCCGGAAGGCCTGGACCTTGAAGGTGGCAGCGCGTCCGCGCTCCAGCCAGAAGGCAATCTCGTTCAGTGCTGCAACGGCGTCCATCAGTCCATCTTCACCTGTTCTTCCCTGCCGTTGGCCGGGAAATTGGCCGATTTTGGATAATTCCTACCTAGGCCCTATAGTTTTAGAGTCCAGTTCGGAGAAACGCAAAGGACAAAGACGGAAAGCCTCGCTTGACGCCTTTTATTTTGTTCCGAACGGGTTCTGGCCCCCATCGTCTAGCGGCCTAGGACACCGCCCTTTCACGGCGGCGGCACGGGTTCGAATCCCGTTGGGGGTACGCAAGGAACTGGTCAAACAGACAAAAAATGTCTGGTAGGCTGGAAGCCTTGAAAAAAGCGGTAGAGATACTGCTGAAGCAAGAAACGCAAGGCCCTGTAGCGCAGTTGGTTAGCGCGCCGCCCTGTCACGGCGGAGGTCGCGGGTTCAAGTCCCGTCAGGGTCGCTCTGATTGCTGGAAGAGATTCCGGCTCTCATGGTGACTAGTCACCTAGGCTCTGTAGCTCAGTTGGTAGAGCGTTCGACTGAAAATCGAAAGGTCACCGGATCGACGCCGGTCGGAGCCACCACTGGGAAGCATCAGTTCTTCGGAACTGGTGCTTTTCTTGTTTGGCGTACTTAAGCTTGCCTTCACACCGCGCATATCAATCCAGCATCGTTGCCGCTGGACCGGGCCTGTTTCGCCCCTCCAGCCGAGCCCGTTTCATAAACTTGCAAGCTGCACATTGCACGTACAAGAGCATCTGAGCGCTACGGCGTATAAGGAGAAACCGGGAATGTCCGCCACACCAGGCGCAAGGACCATCAGCCAACCACAAGGGAAAATGCCACCGGACGCCGCGAAGGGGGGTGGCCGGCTGACTCGAGGCCCGAAGGTGGCAAAATGGGTCTTCTGGCCCGCCGCGGCCGTCATAATCGTTTTTGTCCTCTTCGCCACCATCTTCCCTGCGGCCGCCACCGACCTCTTTGGCGCGATTCAAAGCAACGTCATCAAGTGGTTTGGCTGGTATTACGTAGCAGCCGTTGCACTTTTTGTCGTGTTCGCACTGTGGATAGGACTCAGCCGCTACGGCGACATCAAACTTGGCCTGGACGACGACGAGCCCGAGTTCTCCGTGATGTCCTGGTTTGCCCTGCTCTTCGCGGCAGGCATGGGGATCGGCCTTGTCTTTTTCGGTGTGGCTGAGCCCCTCAACCACTTTGCCACCCCTCGGCCGGGCGTCGAAGGCCCGCCCCTCGAGCTGGCCCAGCATGCCATGACGCAGACGTACCTCCACTGGGGACTTCATGCCTGGGCCATCTACGTGGTGGTGGGCGTGTCCATTGCTTACGCAGTGCATCGCAGGAACCGCCCGATTTCCATCCGCTGGACCCTCGAACCACTCCTGGGCCACAAGCGCGTCGCCGGCGCCTGGGGCAACGTCATCGATGTGGTGGCGCTGGTGGGTACGCTGTTCGGTGTCGCTACATCATTGGGTCTCGGCGTCCTGCAGATCTCCGCCGGGCTGGAGCAGGCGAACATCCTCCAAGCCACCACTATGACGCAGATCGGCCTGATCCTGTGCATTATCACCTTGACTATCGTTTCCGTGGTTTCGGGCGTGGGCAAGGGCATGAAGTGGCTCTCCAACACCAACCTGGTCCTGGCCGCGCTGTTGATGCTGGTGGTGCTGTTCACAGGCCCCACGCTATTTCTGCTGCGGGAGTTCGTGCAGTCCATCGGCAACTACCTGCAGAACGTTGTAGGCCTCACCTTCAACACCCTGGCTTTCTCGGGCGCAGAGGGCGAGGCCTGGCAGGCCGCCTGGACCACCTTCTACTGGGGTTGGTGGATCTCGTGGGCCCCCTTCGTAGGCATCTTCATCGCCAGGATCTCCAAGGGCCGCACAGTCAGGCAGTTCGTTGCCGGTGTGCTGCTGGTCCCCACCACCGTGGGATTCCTGTGGTTCTCCGTCCTGGGCGGCGCCGCCATCCACCGGGAGTTGTTCGGAGCCCGCGGGCTGATCGGCGACGACGGAAGCGTGGACACCGAGGGTGCTTTGTTCAACCTGCTGGGCAACCTGCCTGGCGGAACCATCCTCACGGTGGGCGCGATCCTCCTGATCGCCATCTTCTTTATTACGTCGGCCGATTCCGGCGCGCTGGTCATGGGCATGATCTCCACCGGTGGCGACGTGGAGCCCAAAAACTGGCTGCGCATCTTCTGGGCCCTGGCGGCTGCGGCAGTCGCCATCGCCCTGCTCCTGGCAAATGGGCTGCAGGCAATCCAGACCGCAGCAATCCTCACCGCCGTCCCTTTCAGCGTGGTGATCATCCTGATGTGCGTGGCCACGGCGGGGGCGTTCCATAAGGAACACGAGACGCTGATGCGCGCACAGCGCAAGCTTGCCCGGGACCAGATGGCCGCCCATGTGACGGAGCAGGTACAGGACTCCATGCACGACTCCGTCCAGGAGCACTACCAGGAGCACGTTGCGGAACAAATTCACGACACCGTCCACGAGCACTACCAGGAACACTTGGCGGACCAGGTCCAGGGCCAGGTCACTGAGGCCGTGGAAGCGCAACTGAGCGGAAGCGCCTGTTCTTCATGACAGGTGCTTCCCTTCTCTCTGTCCGGCATTCCTGCCTCCTGCCGTTAAACCGCAGGCGGGGATAGGGTTGGGATCAACAGAAGGGGGAGTGCCTGATGGAATACCAGAACCCACAACCCGGCCAGGGCATCCAGAGCCGTGCCGTGCCGGTTCCTGTGCCGGCACCCGGCCACGGCCGCACCGTGATTTCCGAGACCGCCGTCGCCAAGGTGGCGGGAATTGCCGCCCGTTCCGTCCCCGGGGTCTACTCCCTCGGCTCAGGACCTTCACGTGCGCTGGGCGCCATCCGCGACGCCGTCGGCAGTTCTGACCATGCCGCCGGCGTGCGTGCCGAAGTGGGTGAAACGCAGGTTGCCGTGGACATCAGCCTCGTGGCGAGCTACGGAACACCGCTCCATTCACTGGCCAATGAAGTCCGCGCGGCCGTTTACCGGGCTGTCGAGGAGCTCGTGGGGCTGCAGGTGATCGAGGTCAACGTGGAAGTCACGGACGTCTACGTGCCGCCTCCGGTCAAACCCACCATTGCCGGCTCGACAGAGAGGGAGGCGCTGCTGTGAACCTCACCGTGGCCGGCACAGCGATGGGCGCGTTCGTGGCCTTTATGTCCCTGCAGTTCGGTTTGTGGGGTTTCCTGATTTCCCTGCTCTTTATGGCCATCGGGGCACTCCTGGGCCGGGCCGCGGAAGGGAAACTGGACCTTCGCGGCGTCCTGGACGCCATCACCGGCCGGCGCTCGTCCTCATGAGCTCCGCCGTCCCGACTGTCCGGGGCCAGGAGCTTAGCGGCCACAACCGCATCAGCACGCAGGCCCTGACAAGCCTCGCCAAGGCCGCAGCTGCCCAGTTCCTGGGCGTGGACGCGGAGGATGTCCGCGCTGACTGGACGGACGACGACGGCATGCTGGCGCTGTCCCTCGTCACGCCGATCAGCATCCCGCCTTTGATTGCCGTGGTCCTTGACCCCTCGCGCTTGGAGGGCATCGGGGGCTCCATTTGGGACCGTACTGTCAAGGCGAAGGCCCGCATCCTGGCGACAGTGACGGAGCTTAGCGGTGCACGGCTGAGCCGGGTGGACATCAGGATCAGTGGAGCAAAGATCAGCGAAGGGGGACGCGTGCGATGAGCCGGCAGGTCGAGAGCCAAGGCCCGGATATGGACCGCATCCTGCACCGGGAGACGCATTCCTCACGTGCAGTAATGGCCACAGCGGCCGCGGTCCTGGTTATTGGGCTCGCTGCCTACGGGCTCCTTGAGGCAGCCGTCCGTGCCATCGGGCAGCCTGCCTGGCTGATTGAGCCGCAGGTTGCAGCTGAACGCCTCGTGGCCTTGCCCGCAGGAATTTCGCCGCTGCTGCTGGGTGCCATCGGAGGCGTCCTGGCAATGTTCGGGCTGGTCTTTTTCCTCACTGGCGTTCTGCCCGGCCGCCGGGCTCGTCACCTTCTGCGTGGCGGCCGGAACACCGCCGGTCCTGCTGTGGTGGTGGATGATGAAGTGATCGCTTCCTCCCTGGCGCGCCGTGCCAGGCTCGCCGCGAACGTCACGCCGGAACAGGTCATGGTGGTCGTCTCCCAACGGCAGGCAGAGGTGAATGTGCGGCCCACTTCCGGAGTCCCTGTTGACGAGGCTGCTGTGCTCGCGGCAGTTCAAAGCGAGCTCGATTCCATGGCACTGGATCCTGCACCTGAAGTGCGTGTCAAGGTGGCACATTCGGGAGTGATCGGCGCATGAACAACACCCCCACCCTTCTCAACCGGATACTGATAGCGGTCCTGGGTTTGATGCTGCTTGCAGTTGGCGGCCTGCTGATGTTGCTGGCCGCAGTGCCGGGCGTAGCTTCGTGGTGGCATGTCTGGTCCGCGGGCGCCTGGAGCCGGGTCAACGAGGCCTTCAACGCCACCAGGTTTCCCGGGCGAACCGAAAGCTGGTTGTGGATCCTGGTAGCGCTGGCCCTGCTGGTGCTTATCGGACTCATGGTGGCCTGGGTTGCCCAGCAGGGAAAGGGCCGGGCCAACCTCCTGGCCATGGAGTACGATCCCGGCGATGTCCCCGGCGACGTGAGGATCGGCGGGGGAGTGGCCGAGCAGGCGCTCAAGCATGCCCTCGCCAACCGTCCCGATTTAGCCGGCGCCACCGTAGCCACCTACGACGTCAAAGGCACGCCCGCCTTGAAGGTGCGCCTCCTGCCGCGCCAGGGGGTGGCCCCGCACCTGCTCGCAGACGAGGTGTACGCCCTCGTGGCGGCGCTGGAAACGGTGGTGGGAAAGAACATCCCCGTACTGATTCACATTGGCGCCGGTGCACGGACGCGCTTCAGCAGGGCTGAGCGCGTGCGCTAACGCAACCTTTAAGTTACTGTTCAGAAACAAAAGCGTGTAAACGCTTGCACTATCGCACCCGGAATGACTACCGTGATGGTCATCACAACGTTCCTGGCGGATGTAATTTTGCAACTCATAGAGGAGTTCTCTGCATGAAAAATCGCAAGTACCTGCTACCCGTAGCGGTGACCGGAATCCTGGCGCTTTCCCTCAGCGCATGCAGCTCGGAAGAAAGCGCGACTGACCCGGCCGCCACCGCCGATTGCTCCAAGTACGAAAGCTACGGCAAGCACGACGGCAAGACCGTCTCCGTCTACTCGACCATCGTGGACACCGAGGCCACCAACCTCGAGAAGACCTGGGCTGCATTCGAAAAGTGCACCGGCGCCACCGTCAAGTACGAGGGCAGCAAAGAGTTCGAGACCCAGATTGGTGTTCGGGCCAAGGCCGGCAACGCCCCCGACATCGCCATCTTCCCCCAGCCCGGCCTGATGGCCGACCAGGCCCGTGCCGGGAACCTGAAGCCTGCACCGCAGGCCGTATCGGACGCTGTTGACAAGAACTGGTCGGCGGACTGGAAGAAGTACGGCACTGTAGACGGCGTTTTCTACACCGCCCCCATGCTGGCCAACGTCAAGGGATATGTCTGGTACGCACCCAAGACCTTCGAAGACAAGGGCTGGGAAGTTCCCAAGACCTGGGACGAGATGTTGGAGCTTTCCAAGAAGATTGCCGACGACGGCAGCATGAAGCCCTGGTGTGCCGGCTTCGAGTCCGGTGAGGCCACCGGCTGGCCGGGCACGGACTGGGTGGAAGATGTGGTGCTTCGCTCGCAGGGACCTGAGGTTTACGACCAGTGGGTCAACCACGAAATTCCCTTCAACGACCCCCGCATCGTTGACGCGCTGGATAAGACCGGCGAAATCCTGCTTGACGACAAGATGGTCAACGGCGGCTTCGGCGACGTTCGCTCCATTCTCACCACCGGCTTCGCCCAGGCTGGCCAGCCGGTGCTTGACGGGCAGTGCGCCATGCACCACCAGGCGAACTTCCAGGCCGCAAACTGGCCTGAAGGAACCGTCGTGGCCGAGGATGGCGACGTTTGGGCCTTCATGACCCCGCCGATTGACGCGTCCCAGGGCCTGGCCATTACGGGTGGCGGCGAAATGGTTGGCGCCTACAAGGACACTCCCGAGGCCCAGGCCTTCCAGGCCTACCTGGCCAGTGCTGAATTCGCCAATGACCGCGTCAAGCTGGGCGGTGTGGTCAGTGCAAACAAGGGCCTTGACCCGGCAAATGCCCAGACTGAGCTGGACAAGCTGAGCATCGAGTTGCTTCAGGATGAGGAAACAACGTTCCGCTTCGACGGTTCGGACCTGATGCCGGGCGCTGTTGGTTCCAACTCGTTCTGGAAGGGCATCGTTGCATGGATCAACGGCACGCCGTCCAAGGAAGTTGCGGACAGCATCGAAAGCAGCTGGCCTAAGAGCTAACTCTCCCTGGTTCTGCGCCTCCGGCTTCAACCCCGGAGGCGCAGTGTCATCCTGCACATTCGATCTACCCACAACCATGGAGATGGGCAATGGAATTCATCGGAGGAAAATTCCTTCAAGTCGTGATCGCATTGGCGGTTTTCGCCGCGATTATTGGACTCATCATGCTGTTGGTGGACAGGGCCCCAAAGTCCGCCAAAGATAAAATCACCGTGGCCGGCTTCCTGGCTCCTGCAGCAATCCTTTTGCTTGTAGGGCTGGTCTACCCCGCCGCGCAGACCTCATTCCTCGCATTCACCGACTCCAGCGGCAGGCTAAACGGAGTTGATAACTTCGTCTGGATGTTTACGCAGCCGGAAGCCCTGGTGACGCTCCGAAACACCATTATCTGGACTGTTCTGGTACCGCTGCTTTCTACCGTTTTCGGTTTGGCCTATGCAGTCTTTATCGACAAAGCCAAGGGCGAGCGGATATTGAAGGCCCTCGTGTTTATGCCCATGGCCATTTCCTTTGTGGGCGCCGGTATCATCTGGAAACTTGTCTACGACTACCGCGGACCCGAGATTGAGCAAACCGGCGTGCTGAATGCGCTGCGTGTCGCTTTCGGGATGGAGCCAAAGCAATTCCTGCTTGATGCTCCCGAGAACACCATTTTCCTGATTATTGTGATGGTCTGGATCCAGACCGGGTTTGCCATGGTGATTCTTTCGGCGGCCATCAAGGGCGTCCCGGCAGAACTGGTGGAAGCTTCCCGCCTGGATGGCGCCAATCCATGGCAGCAGTTCCGCAACGTCACCATTCCGGGAATTCGCGGGTCACTCGTCGTCGTGCTCACCACGATTACCATCGCTACTTTGAAGGTCTTCGACATCGTCCGCACCATGACCGCGGGCAACTACGAAACTTCCGTGGTTGCCAATGAAATGTATACCCAGGCGTTCCGTGCCGGCGAACCGGGCAGGGGTGCCGCCCTGGCGCTGATCCTCTTCCTTCTGGTCCTGCCAATCGTCGTTTACAACGCCCGCGTACTTCGTCAGCAAAAGGAAATCCGATGACCGTCATGCCAGCGCCGGATGAGGCGGCAAATACACGAACTGCGGCCACGCGTGGGGGCGGTACGGCTTCACCTGTTGAAAGTTCCCCGCCGATCATGCGCCGGGTCAAAAGCAAGCTGACATCCCGTTGGGCGACAGCTGCTGCCCTGGTCATTGCAGTGGTCTGGACTATTCCGACTTTCGGCCTGCTGGTGTCTTCCTTCCGTCCAGCCGCGAAGCAGGTGGGGCCCCGTTCAGACGGATGGTGGAACTTCTTCGGCGACTGGCAGTTCACCTTCAAGAACTACGCGGACGTCACTGCGGCTGGAGGATCACAGTCGGCCAACCTGACGCAGTACTTCGCCAACTCCCTGGCAATTGTCATTCCGGTCACTGTCTTCGTCCTGGTTCTCGCCTCCATGGCCGCGTATATTTTTGCCTGGGGAAAGTTCAGGGGCCGGGAAGCCGCCTTTATTTTCGTTTTTGCCCTGCAGATTATCCCCCTGCAAATGGCCCTGATTCCACTCCTCCAGCTGTTCACCCAAGTCCTGCAAATTCCGCCAGGTTCCTACACACAGCTATGGATTGCCCATACAATCTTCGGGCTGCCACTCGGTATCTTCCTCTTGCATAACTTCATCTCCGAGATTCCAGGAGAGGTCATTGAAGCCGCAAAGATGGACGGCGCCGGCCACACGACCATCTTCTGGCGGGTCATCCTGCCACTGTCAGTCCCCGCCCTTGCGTCGCTGGCAATCTTCCAGTTCCTCTGGGTCTGGAATGACCTTCTTGTAGCGCTGGTGTTCTCCGGCGGAACTGCGGACGTTGCCCCCATCACCCAGCGCCTGGCGGAAATCTCAGGAACCCGTGGCGCAAGGGACTACCTGAATCCCGCCGCTGCCTTCGTTTCCATCATCGTTCCGCTGGCCGTCTTCTTCAGCCTGCAGCGGTACTTCGTCCGGGGACTCCTTGCGGGAGGCCTTAAGGGCTAATAACTGACAGGGCCCTGGCGGCCGGCCGGTACGCCGGCCGCGGGCGGCTCTGCTAACCCCGGAAGGGCCATCATTTAGTGGCGGCCGGAAACGCTCAAGGGACAAATGAGGGGGCACCGTGGCACGCGCAGGCGAAAGGTCACAACGAGGCGGCCATAGTGGTGTCAGCATCGAAGACGTGGCGGCAGCGGCGGGAGTATCCACGGCCACGGTCTCGCGGGCAGTCCGGGGCCTGCCCCGGGTATCACCGGCCACAAGGGAGAAAATCCTCGAGGTAGCCGGAAACCTGGGCTACGTCGCCTCCAGTTCCGCCTCGGGACTGGCAACCGGCCGCACCAGAACTATCGGGGTGCTGGCACCCTTCGTGAGCAGGTGGTTCTTCTCCAAGGCCATCGAAGGCGCCGACCGGGAACTGCACGCCCGGAACTACAATCTTTCGCTGTTCAACCTGGGCGGCCATGGCAGCAACCGTGAGCGGCTGTTCAGCAAAACCATGGTCTATAAGCAGATCGACGCCCTGCTGGTCCTGTGTATGGCACTGTCGCATGAGGAACTCGACCACCTGCAGAAGATCGATATCCCGCTGGTTGTGGTTGGCGGCCATGTTGAGGAATGCGCCTACATCGGCATCGACGACTACGCCGCCGCTTCCACGGCTGTCAGGCACCTCATCGACCAGGGCCACCGGGACATTGCCCTGCTGCACGGAGACGACGAGACAGACCTTAACTTTGATGTCCCCCGTGTCCGGATCCTGGCGTTCAAGGACGTTATGACGGCGGCCGGCCTGCCCACCCGGCCGGAATGGGACGAGTGGGGGGACTTCACAGTCCGCAGCGGGCAGGAGGCGTTCCGCCGGCTCTGGTCCAAGCCCGGCGGCAGGCCGACAGCAATTTTCTGTGCGTCGGATGAGATGGCGATGGGCGTCATTTTCGAAGCTTCCCGGATGGGCGTCCGGGTCCCCGAGGACCTATCCGTCGTGGGTATCGACAACCACGATTTCGCAGAGGCGATGGGCCTCACGACGGTGGGCCAGCGGCCTGACGAGCAGGCCGAGCAAGCCACCAAGATGCTGCTCGACGAACTTGACGGCGACGCAGGAGCGGTGCAGTCCGCCGTCGCGCCCCATGAACTGATCGTCAGAAGGACCACCGCGCCGCCCCAGTCCTAGCGCCGTGAGTCCTTAGGCACAGGCACAGGCACAAGCTCAGGAGGCGCGGGCCAGCTGGCGGATGGGAATCCACCGGGAGGCCAGGCGGCGGTACGCCGCGGCTGCGCCCGTCATGTCACCCTCGGCCAGGCATTCGATGCCAAGCCTGATGTCCATGGGCGAATCGTCCGGGTACACCTTGTCGGCAACAGCTCCGTAGTCCAGCTCCACCATTGAGTTCACATGGAAGAGTTCGAGCCACTCCGTGAGCTGGGCAAGATCGTCCAGCATGTCAAGGTCCGGTGCCGCCAGTGCCAGATTGGCCACGGCATAACGGGCACGCTCCAGGGCTTCCGTGATGGGTGCCCACACCCGGACCGTGAGGATCCGCCCGGAAGCCTCCACCACGTCTTTATGGTCTGAATCCATAAACAGGGAAAACCAGCTGAAGGGGATCCCCCAGGTGGATGCCCTGGTGTGCACGCGGATGGACCCGTCACGCGCCTTCACCTGGTCGATCCGCTCTTGGTGCTTGTCCCGCTGCTCTTCAGGAATCAGCAGCTCAGCCAGCGGGCCGTGGATTCCCTCCATCAGCGCGTTCGCCGCCAAGCCGGCCCGCAGTACCAGCTGGCTGGGACAGTACAGCAGCTCAGGCTCTGCGTCAGCACCGTCGTCGGACGTGCCTCCCCCGGCAGCCGGGGCAGTGGTGACCCGCACCAGGTCGGTTCGCCCAGTGGGGAACGGGTCGCCGCCGGACCGGGTGATCCGCCCCAGCGAGGCCAGCAGTTCCGCGTTTTCGACGGCGGCGCGCGAGGCGGTCTGCGCCCCCGCGGCGGCGATCGCTTTCCGCTGCTCCTCGGGGAAAGCGTCCAGGGGTTCGTAGACGCGGAGCGTCGAGGAGAATGGCAGGCCTGCCTGGCCCCGGTAGAGGTTTCCCGTCATGACGGCCTCCTTGAATGGGTCCAGGACAATGTCATTAGTCTGCCAGTTCCACCAGCACGGGGGCATGGTCCGACGCGCCCTTGCCCTTGCGCTCCTCGCGGTCGATCGACGCGCCGGTCACCCGTGCAGCCAGGGCGGGGGAGGCCAGCACGAAGTCGATCCGCATGCCCTCCTTCTTGGGAAAGCGCAGCTGGGTGTAATCCCAGTAGGTGTAGACGCCGGGTCCGGGCGTGTACGGGCGCACCACATCCGTGAAGCCTGCGGATTCGAAGGCATGGAACGCCTCACGCTCCGGCGGGCTGACGTGGGTGTACCTGTTGTTAACGAACAAATCGATGTCCCACACGTCGTCGTCGAACGGTGCGATGTTCCAGTCACCCATCAGTGCCACCTGTGCCTGGGGGTTCTGCGTGACGAGTCCCTGCGCATGCGTTTTGAGGCTCTCCAGCCACTTGAGTTTGTACGGCATGTGCTCGTCGTCCAGGGAGCGGCCGTTGGGGACGTAAAGGCTCCAGATCCGGACGCCGGCGCAGGTGGCAGCCATGGCACGGGCTTCCTGGACGGGCTCCGTGCCGGTCTTGCCAAACGCGGGCTGGTCAAGGAACGTCCGCTCAACATCTTCGAGCCCCACCCGGGACGCGATGGCTACGCCGTTCCACTGGTTCACGCCGAAGTGGGCCACTTCGTAGCCCATCCGCTCAAACAGTTCCCACGGGAAGTTTTCATCCTTGCACTTGGTTTCCTGGATGGCCAGGACGTCACAGTCGCTGCGCTGCAGCCAGGCCTCCACGCGGTCGGCACGGGCTCTGAGCGAATTCACATTCCAGGTAGCAATCTTCACAGTTCCTAACTTACCGTGGCCGCGCCACCGCGGGTAAAGCCCAGGTGAAGCTCAGGCAGGGCGCCGGCAAGCTCCCGGCAGGCGCATCCGCGATGATCCCGGCCCGGTGGAGTTTAGTAGGAAGTCCGAGTATATTCGCAACCAGAAATGACCTGGGTCACACGCGAAGGAGCTTCCGGCCATGGTGCGCGAGCTTTCCCACTACGTCGGCGGCAAGCATGCAGCCGGCGGCTCCGGCCGCTTCGGCGACGTCTTTGACCCCTGCACCGGAACTGTCCAGGCCCATGTTCCGTTGGCCGGCCGGGGCGAGGTATCCAATGCCGTTGCTGTCGCCGCAAAGGCCCAGGAGGAATGGGCGGCCATGAACGCCCAGCGCCGCGGCCGGATCCTGCTCCGGTTCGTGGACCTGGTCAACCGGGACATGGACGCACTGGCGCGGCTGCTGTCCTCGGAACACGGAAAAACCCTCGCCGATTCCAGGGGAGACATCCAGCGTGGCCTGGAAGTGGTGGAGTTCGCCGCCGGCGCGCCCCACCTGCTCAAGGGTGAGTTCTCCACCGAGGCCGGCCCCGGGATAGACATCCATTCACTGCGCCAGCCCCTTGGTGTGGTGGCGGGGATCACGCCGTTCAACTTTCCCGCCATGATTCCGCTCTGGAAGTCGGGGCCGGCCCTTGCCTCGGGGAACGCGTTCATCCTGAAGCCTTCCGAGCGGGATCCTTCCGTGCCGCTGCGCCTGGCCGAGCTGTACTCCGAAGCTGGCGTGCCGGACGGCGTGTTCAATGTGGTCAACGGCGACAAGGAGGCGGTGGACGCCCTCCTGGAAGATCCCCGGATCAAGGCCATCGGGTTTGTGGGCTCCACCCCTGTTGCCCAGTACATCTATGCCACGGCGGCCGCCCACGGCAAGCGCGCCCAGTGCTTCGGCGGAGCCAAGAACCACATGGTGGTGATGCCGGACGCAGACCTGGACCAGGCTGCCGACGCCCTCGTCGGTGCAGGGTATGGCTCCGCGGGGGAGCGCTGCATGGCCGTTTCGGTGGCTGTTCCGGTGGGGCAGGAAACCGCTGACCGGCTTGTTGCCAAACTCCAGGACCGGGTGAAGGGCCTGAAAGTGGGCCACAGCCTCGACCTGGACTCGGACTTCGGCCCGGTGGTGGCCGCCTCTGCCAAGGAGCGGATCGAAGGCCTGATCCAGGCGGGACTGGACGAGGGCGCCACGCTCCTGGCGGACGGCCGGGGAATCACGGTGGAAGGCTACGAGAACGGTTTCTGGGTGGGGCCAACGCTTTTTGACCACGTGACGCCAAACATGGGCATTTACCGGCAAGAGATCTTCGGTCCCGTCCTCAGCGTGGTGCGGGCGTCCGACTACGACGAGGCCCTGCAGTTGTGCAGCAGGAATGAGTTCGGCAACGGCGTGGCCATCTTCACGCGCGACGGCGACGCAGCCCGGGATTTCGCCGCCCGGGTGGACGTGGGGATGGTGGGCATCAACGTGCCCATCCCGGTGCCGATCGCGTACTACACGTTCGGCGGCTGGAAGGCGTCGGGCTTCGGCGACCTGAACCAGCACGGGGCAGACGCCTTCCGTTTCTACACCAAGACCAAGACAGTCACCACACGGTGGCCCTCAGGAATACGGCACGGGGCCAGCTTCGTGATGCCGGAAGGAAGCTAATGACGGACAGCGCGAAACCGGCTGCGGACAACCAGGCCGAGGTGCTGTTCGAGCGCCGCGGCCGGCTGGGAGTCATGACCCTCAACCGGCCCCAAGCCGTCAACGCGTTGACCGCGGGAATGGTGGATGCGCTGCTCGAGCAGCTCACCGCGTGGGCGGACGACGACGGCGTTGCCACGGTCCTGGTGCGGGGGGCCGGTGACCGCGGGCTGTGCGCCGGGGGCGACATTGTGGCCATCTACCAGGACATGCTGGCCGGCGACGGGCTAACGGCGGACTTTTGGCAGGTGGAGTACCGGCTCAATTCCCTGATCTCCCGCTACCCCAAGCCATATGTGGCCTTGATGGATGGCCTGGTGCTGGGCGGCGGCGTGGGGATTTCCGCGCACGGTTCGGTCCGGGTGGTGACTGACCGGACCAGGATGGGCATGCCGGAGACCACCATCGGTTTTGCGCCCGACGTCGGCGGGACCCTTCTGCTGTCCCGGGCACCGGGGGAGGCGGGAACCCATGCGGCGCTGACCGGCGCCCACCTCAGCGGGGCGGATGCCCTGCACCTTGGACTCGCCGACCACTTCGTGTCGTCGGACCGGCTCGAGGACCTGCTGGTGGCGCTGGAAACCGAAACTGCGGAAGCCGCCGTCGCGCATTACAGCGAGGCGCCGCGGCCCTCGGCCCTTGAGCAGCAGCGTGACTGGATTGACAACTGCTACGCCTCCGATGACGCCGAGGAAATTATCCGGCGCCTCCGGAGCTTTGACGGCGAAGGCGGCGAAGCGGCCCGGATTGCCGCCGACACCATCGAGGCGAAGTCGCCCACGGCCGTGAAGGTCACGCTGGCCTCCCTCCGCCGCGTGAAGTGCCTCACCCTCGATGAGGCCCTGGCGCAGGAGTACCGGGTAGGTTTGCGGTTCCTGGAAGCACCGGACTTCCGGGAGGGCATTAGGGCGCAGGTGGTGGACAAGGACCGCACGCCCCGCTGGCGGCCGCCCACCCTGGCGGAGGTGCTGCCCCAGCAGGTGGAACGCTTCTTTGAGCCCCTGGGCAGCAAGGAACTTGACCTGCAGCTAAAGGAGACGGACCATGCCTGAGAAGTACACCGTTGCATTCCTGGGCCTCGGCCACATGGGCGGACCCATGGCGGTGAACCTGGTCAGAGCGGGGTACACGGTAGCCGGCTTCGACGTCGTGCCCGCAGCCCTTGAAGCAGCCCGTACAAATGGTGTTCCGGTCGCGGCCAGTGCTGGTGAGGCAGTATCCGGTGCCGACGTGGTCCTCACCATGTTCCCGAGCGGCCGGCATGTGCTGGATGCCTATCTGGGCACAGCTGGTGGCCCTGGCCTGCTGGCGGTGGCTGCCCCCGGAACGATGTTCCTGGACTGTTCCACCATTAACGTGGACGAAGCCCGGGAAGCAGCGAAGCTGGCTATTGATGCCGGCCACCGCTCGGTGGATGCCCCGGTATCCGGCGGAGTTGTGGGCGCCGAAGCGGGCACCCTCACGTTTATGGTCGGCGGTGATAAAGCGGACTTCGAGGCAGTCATGCCGCTGCTGGACGTGATGGGCAAACGCGTGGTCCACTGCGGTGCCCACGGCGCAGGACAGGCAGCCAAAATCTGCAACAACCTGATCCTGGGCGCCTCCATGATTGCCGTCAGCGAGGCTTTTGTGCTGGGGGAGAAGCTGGGCCTGAGCCACCAGGCGCTGTTCGATGTGGCGTCGGCGGCGTCGGGGCAATGCTGGGCGCTCACCACGAACTGCCCCGTGCCCGGTCCGGTCCCCACGAGCCCGGCCAACCGCGATTACCAGCCCGGTTTCGCCGGTGCCCTGATGGCCAAGGACCTCAACCTTGCCGTCAACGCACTGCGCAGCACAGGAGTGGCGGCCAGGGTTGGACCGCTGGCTGCCGAAATCTACGATACGTTTGCCGCGGAAGGCGGTGCGGGCCGGGATTTCTCCGGAATTATCACGGACATTCGGGACAGGTCGAACGCCCAGGACAATCCGGCGGGCGTAGCGGCCTCCGGATCGCCAGCGGCCGGCGTCCCGGCGGCCAGCGTTCCAGCCCCGGAATCACCGGCACCACCAGCATCACACCAGGCAGCGCAGGACGACGGGAGCCCCGAATGACGGAATACACAAACATCCTCGTGGAACAGCGGGGCCGGGTGGGCCTGGTGACGTTGAACCGGCCGCAGGCGTTGAATGCGCTGAATAAAGCCACCTCGGAGGAGCTCGTGTCCGCCGTCCGTGCCATGGATGCCGATCCCGGCGTGGGGGCCGTGGTCATCACCGGCTCGGGCAAGGCCTTCGCAGCCGGGGCTGATATCAAGGAAATGGCGGCCCAGGGTTACATGGACATGTACGCCGCGGACTGGTTCCGTGGCTGGGAGGACTTCACCCGGCTCCGCGTACCCACGATTGCCGCAGTCTCGGGATTCGCCCTGGGCGGGGGCTGCGAGCTGGCGATGATGTGTGATCTCATCATCGCCGGGGACAACGCGAAGTTCGGCCAGCCGGAAATCAACCTGGGCGTACTGCCCGGCATGGGCGGATCCCAGCGCCTCACCCGCGCCGTGGGCAAGGCCAAAGCAATGGACCTGATCCTCACCGGAAGGTTCATCGGGGCGGAGGAAGCTGACCGGTGCGGCCTGGTGTCCCGGGTGGTGCCCGCTGAGGATGTTGTGGACGAGGCAATGAAGGCCGCCGAGGTGATCGCCGCCAAGTCCAAGCCGGCGGCCATGGTGGCGAAAGAAGCCGTGAACGCCGCCTTCGAAACCGGGCTGGCCCAAGGCGTCCTGTTCGAGCGCAGGCTGTTCCACTCCCTTTTCGCCACCGAGGACCAGAAGGAAGGCATGGCGGCGTTCACGGAAAAACGCCAGCCCGAATTCAAGCACCGCTAGATGATTAAGTCCTATTGGATTTAGTGGTCGTAGGCAATGAGTGAGCGCTTGCGGGGCGCGTTGATGCGCCAGTTGTGCCAGATGCCTGCGGCGAGGGCGAGGAGTCTGGCTGCCACCCGGGC
>NZ_JAMKFI010000009.1:498492-567381 GCF_024494415.1 Pseudarthrobacter sp. R1
CCAAATAGACGTAAAGTGTGGTCAGGAGAGTGTTTAGTTGCGAGTTCACAACCCCGGCTTAACACTCTCCGCCCTACTTTAAAAGCTCCCGCGCCCCGCCACGGCAATAGGACTTACTCATCTAGGCGAAAGCGACTCCCGGTAGGCGGCCAGGTCCGCGGCCATCTCCTCGGCCATCAGATGGTTATTGATCACGACGGCGGTCCAGGCGGCAGCTGCCGCGGAGGCAAGCACCTGCGCCTTCAGGTCCGTCACGTTTCCTGCCGCCCATACGCCCGGTACGGACGTGGCGCCGTCCGCATCGGTCTCGAGGTAGGTTCCCATTCCGGAGACGTGCTCGGACGGGGCCAGCCCGAGACCGGCGAAGGCTTCCAGCCGTGCCTTGACCCGTGCACCCACCACCAGGGCTTCCACCGCAACGTCCGGTCCTCCGGCCAGGGCAACACCCCGGAGGCGGTCTTCCTCCACCCGGAGCGATTCCACCGTGCCGGCTGCCACCTTGATCCCGCGGGCTGCCAGTTGTTCCGCTTCGGCGTCGGACGGGACAACCCTGTTGTTGAGGAACAGCGTGATGTCGCTGCTCCACTGCCGGAAGAGCAGGGCCTGGTGCACGGACCAGGGTCCGTTCCCCAGGATGCCAATAACCTGGTCCCGCACCTCCCAGCCGTGGCAGAACGGGCAGTGCAGCACGTCCTTGCCCCAGCGTTCCCGGAGCCCGGGAACGGCCGGCAGTTCGTCGGCCAGGCCCGTGGTGACCAGGAGCCGGCGGCCGCGAAGCTGTGTCCCGTCGTCGAGCGTTACTTCGAAGCCCTGGTCCACGTCCCCGCGGGCGGCAAGCACCCTGCCCCGGACGAAGGCCGCACCGTAGCTCTTGGCCTCGCCCCGGCCGATGGCGAGGAGGTCGGCGGGCTTGATGCCGTCGCGGGACAGGAAGCCATGGACTCCCTCGGCGGGGGCGTTGCGTGGTTCACCGCTGTCCACCACCACTACGGAGCGGCGGCTGCGGCCCAGCATCTGCGCGGCGCTCAGCCCGGCTGCGCCGCCGCCGATAATCAGGACGTCAGGCATTGATTCTTTGGACTTTGTCATAGGTCCAATGATCTGGTGCCTCTCCTTTGGCTGGCAAAAGCTTTTGCTGAAGTGGCAAGATTGGACCATGGATGAACAACTGGATGACGTCCTGGCGGCTGTCGGCCCGAGGCTGCGGGCGCTCCGTCTCTCAAGGGACATCACCTTGTCAGCACTGGCGGAGGCCACCGGGATCTCGGTCAGCACGCTGTCCCGGCTGGAGTCCGGCCAGCGCCGGCCCAACCTCGAGCTTCTCCTGCCGCTGGCCAAAGCCCACCAGGTGCCGCTCGATGAACTGGTCGGTGCTCCTGCCACCGGGGATCCGCGCGTCCACCTGCGTCCCATCAAGGCAAGGGGGATGACGATCATTCCGCTGACCAGGAAGCCGGGCGGTATCCAGGCCTATAAGCACATCCTGCCCGCCGGGCCGCTCGAGGAGCCCAGCCCGAAGGTGCATGAGGGCTACGAGTGGCTGTACGTCCTCAACGGAAAACTTCGAATGATCCTCGGCAGCCAGGACCTCGTACTCCGCGCCGGGGAAGCGGCGGAGTTCGATACCCGCGTCCCGCACTGGTTCGGCCGCGCGGACGGCCATCCCGTGGAATTCCTCAGCCTTTTCGGCACGCAGGGGGAGCGGATGCATGTCAGGGCAAAGCCCGCCTGACAAGGGTCCCAGCCTCTGTGCAGGTGCGTAAGGTAGACAGGGCAGACCAAACGTGGACGCGGACGGGGGAGTTGTATGTGGGGAACGGCGGCGGACGAAGGCGGCTCGACCGAGAACCTTACCGGACTGGTGGGGATTGCCGCCCGCGGCATCGAGCAGTTGGGCGAGTGGGGGGTGGGGCTCTTCACCCTTGCTGAAACCGTGGTGCCGCCCATCCCCAGCGAAGTGATTTTGCCACTGGCCGGCTACCTGGCAAGGCAAGGGGCCCTGAACCTGGTCCTCGTTTTTGTCACCAGCACGCTGGGAGCCTACCTGGGTGCACTTTTGCTGTATTGGCTGGGCGCCAAGCTCGGGCTTGAGCGTTCCATCCGCGGCTTATCCCGGCTGCCCCTGGTGGACCGGGAGGACTTTGAGCACGCAGCGGGCTGGTTCCGCCGTCATGGACGGTCGTCCATCTTTTTTGGCAGGTTGCTTCCGGGCGTGCGGAGCCTGATCTCCCTTCCTGCCGGGGCTTCCGCCATGCACCTTGGAACGTTCAGCCTTTACACCCTGGCAGGCAGCGGGCTGTGGAACGGGGCACTCCTGGGACTGGGCTACCTGGTGGGCACGCAGTACAGAATTATCGAGGAGTACTCCCGGTTCCTGAACTATGCCGTCTATGCCGCCGTGGCCGTGACCGTGGTGCTGCTCGTGGTCAGGCGTATCAAGCGTAAGAAGGCCGCACGCTGATCCGGCAGTGGGGAAGTGCGTCCAGGAGCGGCTCGGTGCCCTGTTCAGGAATCAGTAAAGTCGCCGGCATTCCGGCGGAAGTCCCGTAGGATCCGGATCAGCTGATCCACATCATCCGGCCCGAACCCGGGGTCGCTGAAAACAGCTGCGTTCAGTGCCGCCGTCGAACGCTTCGCCAGGGTGCGGCCCCCGGCGGTGAGCTCAACCAGCGTGGTGCGCCCGTCCGTAGGGTGCGGGGAGCGGCGCACCAGCCCTGCGTCCTGGAGCCGGTCCACCGCGTTGGTGATGGAGGTCGGGTGGACCTGGAGGAGGGTGCTCGCCTTCTTCATCGGAAGGGACCCGTTCCTTGCGAAGCTCAGCAGCGCAAGCAGCTCATAGCGGGCGAACGTCAGCCCGAAGGGCTTGAGGGTGAGTTCGATCCTGGCCAGCAGGATCTGCTGGGTCCGCATGATCGCCGTGATGGCAGCCATCGGCGCAGCGACGTCCGCCCAGCCGCGCTCCTCCCAGTTGCGGCGGGCATCTGCAATGGGATCACGGGATAACGGACTGCCCACAGCCAGCCTTTCGCCAAGTGATGTACCTCACGTGAGGGGTGGACCTGTGCAATATACTAGGACATCCAATGGTTTCGTACAGCAGTTTGGGAGCAAGGGGGATCACCGATGCATCCCCCGGCGCATGACGCAGGAGCACCGCCGTTTCCGGATGCCGACCTGATGTACATCGTGGACCTCCTGCCGGCGGCTGAGCGGGACAGGTACGTCACCGTCCGCCGCTTCCTGCAGGAATCCGTCCGGCAGCCCTCCATTGAGTACTGGAACCGCGAGGAGTTTCCCTTTGGCCTGCTGGCGGACATGGGAACGTACGGCCTCGGAGCCCTGCAGCTGGACGGCAGCTCCACCCTCTTCAAGGGCCTGATGTACGTAGAGCTGGCCCGGGCGGATGTGTCCCTCTCTGCGCTGGCCGGGATCCACAACGAGCTGATTCTCGGGATGATCAGCCAACTCGGGTCCGAGGAGCAAAAGGCCCGTTGGCTGCCGGGCTTAAGAACATTCCGCCACCTCGGAGCCTTCGCGCTGACGGAGCCGGAGCACGGCTCGGACATAGCCGGCGGGCTGGAAACCTCAGCCAGGCTCGACGGCGGTACCTGGGTCCTCAACGGCGCCAAGCGCTGGATCGGGGCCGGGACCCTCGCCGATTTCGCCCTGGTATGGGCACGGGACGAGGCGGACGGGGAAATCAAGGGTTTCATCGTGGAGACAGACCGTGCCGGCTATGCAGCCACCAAGATCGCCAACAAGATTGGTCTGCGAATCATGCAGAACGCGGACATTGTGCTCGAGGACGTGAGGATTCCTGCCGCCAACCTTCTGCCCGGGGCCACCAGCTTCTCCCGCACCAACGAGCTGCTCCGGGACTCCCGCGCCTGGGTTGGCTGGCAAGGTGCCGGCATCCAGCTCGCGGCCTTCGACGTCGCCCGCGCCTACACCTTGGACAGGCGGCAGTTCGGCAAGGAGCTGGCCCGCTTCCAGCTGGTCCAGCAGCAGCTGGCGGACATCTTGGGCAACGCGTCCGCATCCTTGGCGCTGATGGTGCAGTTGGCCCGCATCCAGGAAGACGGGAAGCTTGAGATGGCGCAGGCGGCCATGGCCAAAGCCACCATCACCCGGCTGGCACGCGCCTCGGTGGCCATGGGCCGTTCACTCCTGGGCGGCAATGGCATCAGCAGCGATTATGAAATGGGCAAGCTGTTCGGTGACGCCGAAATCCTTTACACCTACGAGGGCACCTACGAGATCAACTCGCTGATCGTGGGCAGGGCGGTCACCGGAAAATCCGCTTTCACCTGAGTTCCCCCTTCTTCACCCAAGCCGGGGCCGGACCGTTCTCGTGCCGGACCGTTGTCCCGCCGGCCCGGCATGGGTAGCATCGAACACTAAGTCTGCTTAGTGTTTATCCCGGATGTCCGTTCGAAAGGGGAGGCGGAATGCGCGTCAGGAATTCAGTGGTGGTGATCACGGGCGCATCCAGCGGGATCGGGAGGGCCACTGCCCTGCGCTTCGCCGCCAAGGGTGCCCGGCTGGTCCTGGCTGCCCGGGGATCGGAATCACTGGACGCCGTGGCTGCACAATGCAGGAAACGCGGCGCGAAGGCCATCGCCGTCCCCACCGACGTCACCGATCCGGGCAAGGTGGAGGCACTGGCATCCCGTGCCGTCGAGGAATTCGGGCGGCTGGATGTGTGGGTCAACAACGCAGCGGTCGGCGCATTCGGCCTGCTCACCGAGGTCCCTCCAACGGAGTTCCAGCGGGTACTGGACGTCAACATCACCGGCTACGTCAATGGCGCCCGGGCGGCGCTGACCCGCCAAACAGCCCAAGGCTCGGGCACCCTGATTAATGTTTCGTCCATCGTGGCAGAAGTCCCGCTGCCCTACTCCGCCGCATATTCCATGTCCAAAGCCGCGGTGCGGGCACTCAGCATCAGCCTGCGCTCAGAATTGGCCCGCGAAGGCGTTACCGGCGTTAACGTGTGCACGGTCCTCCCGGCCACCATTGACACGCCGTTCTACCAGAACGCAGCCAACTTCACCGGCCGCCGCCCCATGGCACTGCCTCCCGTCTACACGCCGCAGCGGGTGGCGAAAGCCGTGGTGAAACTCGCTGCCCACCCGCGCCGGGAAACCTTGGCAGGAGGAGTGGCGGGCCGGCTCCTGGTCCTGCAGCACAAGTTCACGCCGGGCGCAGTGGAAGCGGCCACGGCCCGCCAGGTGGACCGCCGCCAGCTCTCGCGGCGGCGGTCAGCCACTGTGACTACAGGGAACCTTCACCAGGCGTCGCAATCCATCGGGAAGGCGTCCACCACGGGCGGATGGCACGGCCGACGGCGGACGGCGCAGCGGATGGTAGCGGGCGCGGCAGCACTGGCGGGAGCCGCAGTGGCCTTGCGGAAGCGGCTGGACTGATTGCCGGGAGCTGTCCCCGGCTGCACATCCCGGGCCACGCCGTACATCCCGGGCCACGCCGTCGTTCCGGCAGGTATTTGCTAGAGGTTCCTTTCGGCGTACGCCCGCAGCGCGTCCCGAACGAAACCGGCGCCCGCTTCGCCACCGTAGTTGGCCGCGAACCTGGCATCGGCGATGTACATCTCCGCCAGCCCCATGACATACCCCTTGACGTCCCCGCCGCTTTCCGAGGCGGGAGTGCCGGGGATGGACGTCAACCACTCAACGTGGCGCCGCGCCAGGTCCTGCGCTTCGGGGCTGTCGGCGGCGAGTCCTGATCCCGACGCTGCAATCCAGTCGCTGCCCAGCTTTTCGGCGCGGGACTTCCACTCCTGTTTCTGCTCCGTTCCCATGCCCCGCCACCAGGCGTCGCTTTTGGCGTAGGCCTCCTTGCCCCAGCGCTCCTCCACCTCGTCCTTGTACTGGGTGTGGTCGAAGCCGTCAAACATCTTTTCGGCCATGAGTTCGCCTCCTCCTTTCACTGTTTCGATTGTTTGCTGTACGGACAGAACCTGGCGGGCCAGCCGCGCCTGCTCCTGCCGCAGCCAGTCCAGGTGGCGGCTCAGCGCCTTGAGCGCGTCTGTCTCGTGCTGGAAGACCTCGGCGATGGCCGGCAGCCCCAGCCCGAGTCCCCGGAGCAGGAGGATCCGCTGCAGCTGCAGGAGCGCTGCCCCGTTGTAATAGCGGTAGCCGTTACGCCCAACGCGGCTGGGCTTCAGCAGCCCTATGTCGTCGTAGTGCCGGAGGGTCCGGCTTGTTGTGCCTGCCATCCTGGCCACATCCTGGATGGACCAGTCGGTGGCCGCCTCCGCTTCGGTTGCTTCCATGCTCCGAGCGTAGGGGTTGACGCAGCGTCAAGGTCAAGCAGGTTTTCCGGGGTATCGGTTACGAAGTGGGCGGGTGCGGGGCGAGCGGGCGCGGGCCTGGGCGACGAGGCGCGTGAAGGCGAAGATGAAGACTGCCTCGATAAGGATCATTAGCGCCACAAGCAGCCATTGTTCCTCGGCAATAAAAACGACGCAGCCTGCCAGCGCGAGCACTGTCCCGAGCACCAGGGTGTAGACGGCAAATCCGACCGCAACGCGTGCGCTGCGGACGCCGGTCCGGAAACCGAAACCCTGCGGCTCCCCGCCGGGCTGCCCGGGAACGCGGTCCGGCGCGGCAGGCGGAAGCCCGTCGAACTCTTCCCACGGATCCTTCGCTGGGTCGTTGCCCGGAACATTGTCCGGGTGCTGTCCGGTCATAGTCCAATTATCCCAGTACCCGCCCAGGGATGGGGATGGGGATAGGGAGAGGGGATTGGAAGCCGGGACGGGAGTCCGGTCAGGAAGCCCCGCGCGACGTTCACCAATGTCATTGGCGAAGCAGGAGCAGGGGACACAAAACAGCGGCCCCTCCAACTGACGTTGGGGAGGCCGCTGCTGTGGCGACATTCCTCCTGCAGGTGCGGGAGGGAAGCCGAAGCCTTAGAGCGGGCGGATGTTCTCTGCCTGCGGGCCCTTGGGACCCTGGGTCACATCGAATTCAACCTTCTGGTTCTCATCGAGTGAGCGGTATCCGCTGCTGGCGATTGCTGAGTAGTGGGCGAAAACGTCAGCGGACCCGTCATCGGGGGCAATGAAGCCAAAACCCTTTTCGGCGTTGAACCATTTAACTGTGCCTGTTGCCATGGCTGCATTCCTTCGTGTGACTCTGATTCTCTCCCCGGGCCACCGGCCCGAGGTGCGCGGAGAACGTCCCCCGCAGTCCCCAACGTACGGGGCCAACGCCAAGCATGCAAGGGTAACGACATTAAAGTGTCGTCAGCGCATCCCCTCGCGGCGGATTGCGGTGGCTATGGCAGCGGCCCTGGTTTCCACTCCCAGCTTGGCGTAGATGTGGGCGAGGTGGGTCTTGACCGTGGCCTCCGAGATGAAGAGGCGCTGTCCGAGTTCCCGGTTGCTGAGGCCTTGCGTGAGGAGGCTGAGCAGTTCGGCCTCGCGCGGAGTGAGGATTTCGTCGGGGTTGCGCAGCTGCTGGAAAAGCCGCGATGCCACCGGGGCGCTCATGACGCTCTTGCCCTGGACTGCCCCGCGGATGGCAGCGAAAATCTCATCAGGTGCGGCATCCTTCAGCAGGTAGCCCATCGCGCCGGCGTCCACTGCCCGGACGATGTCCGCATCGGAGTCGTAGGTGGTGAACACCAGGATGGCCTGTCCTTTGTTGCGCTCGCGGATCCGCTGGATGGCCTCGATTCCGTCCATTCCTGCGCCCATGGCCAGGTCCATCACCACCACCGCCACGGCGTCCTGTTCCAGCCGTTCCAGCGCTTCCTCCCCGGAGGCTGCCTCGGCGACGACGGCGATATCAGGTTGGGTGCCCAGCAGGGCCCGCAGCCCGCTTCTCACCACCAGATGGTCGTCCACCAGCAGCACCGTGATGGCGCTCATGCAGGGTTCTCCATGCTGCCAGGCTCCGCCGGCGCGGGCAGTTGGGCCGCGACGATGGTCCCTTCGCCGGGTGCGCTTTCCACTGAGAAAATGCCGCCCAGCTGCTCCACACGCTGCCGCATGGCCCGCAGCCCGTACCCTCCGGCGTCCGACGGCGGTGCTGCCGCCGCGGGATTGAAGCCGGCACCGTCGTCGTGGACGTCCAGGGTGACGGCGTCCGGAAGGTAGCCGAGAGTCACCGTGGCGGTGGCGGTGCCCGCATGGAGCTTTATGTTTGAGGCAGCGCTTTGGACTACCCGGAGGAGGGCGTGGCGGACATCCGGCGGCACCGGCCGCGGTTCACCCGTGACCAGGAGCCTGGCGTCCGGGACGTACTGCCTGGCCGCGTAAAGCAGGGCCTCAGGCAAGGGCGACGCGTCCAGTCCGGGGGAGGCGAGTTCGTGGACCAGGCTGCGGGTCTCTGACAGGTTGCCCCGGAGCAATGCAGTGGCCTGGCCGAGGTCGGCGTGGGCTGACGGACTGGGCCATGCCCTGCCGGCTGCCTCCAGCAGGAGCAGGCTGCTGGCCAGCCCCTGGGTGACGGTGTCGTGGATTTCCCTGGAGACACGCTCCCGTTCGGCGATGGTTCCTGCGCGGCGCTCGCTGGCCGCCAGTTGCCCTTGGGCGAGGGAGACTTCCGCGTGCAGGCGGCGCTGTTCCTCGGCGTCGTGCTGGATCCTGTCGTAGATCAAGGTCAGCATCAGCCCCACGGCGAGCGGGCCGAGGAGCATGGCAAGGTCAGTGCCGCTGCTCAGCCGGAACAGCCCTGCCGCGGTGGCAAGAGCGGTGGCTCCTGCCGCTGCGTACGCGGCTGCACCGCTCAGTGCACTGCGGCACAGGAAGAAAAGCGCGAACGAGCACCAGGCAAAGCTCGGCGCTGCAATGACCAGGACGGCCCACACTGCAACCAGGGTGAATACCCACGGCGCCCATGGTTTCCCTCGTAATGAAAGGACGGCGACGGCGAAGTACAGCAGGCAGGCGGCCGCCGCCAGCCCCAGGACAAGGATGTTGTCGGCGGGGCTGTGCCGCATCACGTACCGGACCAGGGACGCCACCAGCAAGACGGCGAAGCCACCATGAACGGCGGCATCGATGCTGCGGAAGCGGGCTGCGGTGCTGGTGGACGCGCTGGTCCCGTCCGCGCCGGTCCCGCCGGGAGCGATCGATTCGGGGACGGATGCGGCCGGGGCGGCGCTGGCGGAGGGAGGCATGGGAATTCCGGTTCCGGTGGGGAATGCTACCCACCATGCTATTGCCCCGGCCCGTGCACCGTCTCTCAGCCTTTTGGCTGATACGGCTGGCCAATTGGAGCAGGGCGCCACAGCCAAAGGCCCGATGGCAGGCAGCCGGAGTCCCGGAAGGATTGGGGATGAAACGAATTCCGCCCCGAATGTGGGGCTCCGAGCAAAGGAATCAGCATGAAGAAGTCCACGAAAGTTCTTGCCGCCGCAGCCGCCAGCGCCCTGGCCCTCACCGGCGGGGTAACGGTTGCCGCCAATGCCGGCGCCGGTTCCGCTCCCACTGCCGTCCCGGCTGCCGACATCCAGCCCGTGCCGGAGAACGTGGTGCAGCAGAACCGTATCTCGGTGGGCGCCTCGGCCAAGGCGGTGCAAGCGGCGCTGGCCAAATGCCAGGCTGACAAACTTCCCTTTGTGACGGTGGCCCTGGTGGACCGCTTCGGGACTGTCCAGGCGCTGCTTCGGGGCGACAACGCGGCCGAGCACACCATTGAAGCCGCACAGCAGAAGGCCTACACCGCCGCCGCCTTTGGAACCCCCACCAGCGAGCTGGCCAAGCGCATCAACGGAACCGGCCCCAGCATCGCCGACCTCCCCGGCACCCTCTTCCTGGCCGGCGGCGTCCCGCTGAAGGTGAACGGGGTTTCGGTGGCCGGCATCGGCGTCGGCGGTGCTCCTGATGGCGCGCTGGATGAGGCCTGTGCTGCAGCCGGTGCGGATGCCATCGCGGCCGCCGGTGCCGCTAAGTAGGCTAAGCGCATGAGGTGGTTCGGGGGCCTGGTTGTGGTGCTTATCCTGACGGGGTGCCAGGCGGGTCCGGGGGAGCCGCAGCAGGCGGCGTCCCCTCCGCCGTCGGCCCTGGCCACTGCGGACGCCCTACCGTCCGCGGGGGACCCGGCATCCCCGGCGTCTCTCGCGCCGGCTCCACCGGCAACCACGCCGCCTGCGCTCTCCGCGGAAGCACAGGCGCAGCTTGACCAGGACCTGATAGCCGCAGCCAAGGCCAACAACGCGCCGCTGGTGAGCCAACTGATTGCCCGTGGCGGCAATGTCAATGCCAAGGACGCCATCCAGGATTCGGCGTTCCTCTATGCAGGTGCGGAGGGCTTCAACGAGGTGCTGCAGTTGACGTTGGCCGCGGGGGCCGACGTCGCGAGCACCAACCGGTACGGCGGGACAGCCCTTATTCCGGCCAGCGAACACGGCCACGTGGAAACGGTGCAGATCCTGATCGGCGCAGGAGTGCCGGTGAACCATGTCAACAACCTTGGCTGGACCGCCATGCAGGAAGCCATCCTGCTGAACAACGGCGGGCCAAGGCAGCAGGAAGTGGTCCGGCGTCTCCTGGCAGCAGGCGCCGACCCCAACATCAGGGATCCGCAGGGGAGGACCGCACTGCAGAACGCCGAACGGCTGGGCTTCGGCGAAATCGCCACGCTGATCCGCGCCCGCGGCTAGACGCTGCCGGGTCAAGCCGCGCTGGATCTCCCCACCTTTGCCGGGGGAACCACGAGGGCGCCCCGCACTTCTGCTGGAGCGCCCGGCCGTCGTTCCTCGAAGGTGGGGAGATTCGGCGCCTAGACAGACTCGAGGACGCTGACGTAGTTGGCGATGCCTACGCCGCCCATGTTCTGGACCGCGGCGCGGCGGGGGTTGGCGAGCTGCATGCTGCCTGCGGTCCCGGTCAGCTGCATGGCGGCGATGACGTGCTGAGATACCCCGGTTGCTCCCACGGGATGGCCCTTGGCCTTGAGGCCGCCGGAAACGTTGATGGGCAGTTTGCCGTCCTTGTACACCCAGCCCTCCTCGATGGCACGGGCACCCTGGCCCGGTTCCGTCAGGCCCATCGCCTCGTACATCAGCAGCTCCGCGATGGTGAAGCAGTCGTGCACTTCCGCGAAGTCCAGGCCCGCCAGCCCGACGCCGGCCATCGTCAGTGCGCGCTGCCAGGACACCCGGGTGGCGTTGAAGGCAACCGGGTCCCGGCGGGATGCGGGGAAGAAGTCGTTGGCGTGGCCAAAGCCTGCCAGCCGCACGGGTGCAGTGGCACCGCCGGTCGGGGACGTGGACAGCACGACGGCGGCGGCGCCGTCGGACACGGGGGAGCAGTCCGTGCGGCGCAGCGGATCGGCCACCATAGGGTTCTTGTCCGAGACCGTTCGGCAGAAGTCCTCGCCCAGGTCCTTGCGCAGCTGCGCGAAGGGGTTGTCCACGCCGTTGCGGTGGTTCTTCGCCGCGATGCTGCCCAGGACATCACCCAGGGTGCCGTCGCCGTACCGCTTCCCGTAGTGCTTGGCCACCTCGGCAAAGAGTCCCGTGAAGCCGGTGGTGGAGGCCTTGCCCGCCATGTCGTAGTCGGCGCCCAGCAGGCCTGCCCCCACAACGTCGGCGCCCGCGTGGGTCATCTTTTCCGCGCCGATCACCAGCACCGTCTTCGCCGTGCCGGCCAGCAGGGACTTGGTGCCCTGCTGGAACGCAGCGGAACCGGAGGCACAGGCGTTCTCCACCCGGGTGGCGGCAACGTTGGCCAGATCTGCTGAGACCTGCAGTGCCAGCGACGACGGGAAGGCCAGCGGCATCATCCCCGAGTTGAACTGGCCGAGGTAGATTTCGTCGATCTGGCCGGGTTCGATCCCGGCGTTCGCGATGGCCTCGGTGGCAACCTGGACGATCAGGGACTCCAGGGTTTCCTCGGTAAGTTTTCCGAAGCGGCTGTGTCCCCAGCCCGTCAGCAGGACGTCCTTGCCGAACTGTTCCTGCAGGCTCATGCTGTGGCTCCTTCCAGGGCAGCGGCTGCCGGTGCCGGCGTTTCCAGGGCCACGGTGAAGCCGGCTTCCGTCTTTTCCCGGATCTCCTCCACGGTGACGCCCGGGGCGAGGCGGGTCAGCGTGAGCTGCCGCCCGCCGTCGTCCGTCCTGTAGAGGTCGAAGACCGCGAGGTCACTGATGATCCGGTCCACCACGGCAAGGCCTGTCAGGGGCAGGGTGCACTCGCGCACGATCTTGGCGCTGCCGTCCTTGGCGTTGTGCTCGGTGAGGACCACCACGCGGGGCGTCCCGGCCACGAGGTCCATGGCGCCGCCCATGCCCTTGACCATCTTGCCGGGGATGGTCCAGTTGGCGAGGTCGCCGCTGCCGGAGACCTGCATGGCCCCCAGGATGGCTACCTTGACGTGGCCGCCCCGAATCATGCCGAAGGAGGTGGCGGAATCGAAGATGCTCCCGCCCGGCAGTACCGTGACGGTCTGTTTGCCGGCGTTGATGAGATCGGCGTCCTCCTCGCCCTCGTACGGGAACGGTCCCATGCCGAGCAGTCCGTTTTCGCTCTGCAGCACAACCCGGACGCCGTCGGGCAGATTGTTGGCCACCAGGGTGGGGATCCCGATGCCGAGGTTAACGTAGTCGCCGTCGTTGAGTTCTTCGGCTGCGATGGCAGCCATTTCATCCCTGGTCCAGGCCATGGGGTTCTCCTTGAATGAGTAGTGGGGGTTAGGCCGGAACAGTTTCGGCATAACGGCGTGCCGCGGGGCGCACGGTGCGCTGCTCGATGTCCTTGACGCGGTCCCTGGCCTGCACCAGGCGCTGGACGTACACGCCGGGGGTGACGATGTGGTTGGGATCCAGTTGGCCCGGTTCCACAATCACCTCCGCCTCCGCGATGGTCAGGAGGCCGGCGGTTGCAACCACCGGGTTGAAGTTCCGGGCGGTGTAGCGGTAGATCAGGTTTCCGTCCGTGTCTGCGGTGTGCGCGTGGACAAGCGCGACGTCGGCCCGGATGGCGCGCTCGCGAACGTACGTTTCGCCGTCGAACACTTCGTGCGGCTTGCCCTCGGCAACCAGGGTGCCCACGCCGGTTTTGGTGTAGAAGGCGGGGATGCCGGCGCCGCCGGCGCGGAGACGCTCGGCCAGGGTGCCCTGCGGCGTGAACTCCACCTCCAGGTTGCCGGCCAGGTACTGCTCGGCGAAGAGCTTGTTTTCGCCTACGTAGCTGGCGATGACTTTGCGGACCTGGCCGGCCTCGATCAGGATGCCCAGGCCCTTCCCATCCACCCCCATGTTGTTGGAGACCACTGTCAGGTCTTTGACGCCGGAATCGCGGACGGCCTCGATCAGGTCCGCGGGAATTCCGCTCAGGCCGAATCCGCCCACGGCAAGGGTGATGCCGTCCTGCAGTGCGCCCTCCAGGGCGACGGCGGCTGCTGGTTGAAGTTTGGACATGGCGCCTCCTCATTGAGAATCCCGCGATGGTGGTCCATTTTGTGGACGCGGGGCTTGGGAAAGGACACTACGGGCGCGCTGAAAGGCCTGTCAAGCCCCGGAAGTTAGGCTTCAACTCCTGGTTTTACAGTGTGGACGGTAGTATTGGCGGAGTCCATAATGTGGATAACTGGAGGAATGAATGACTAATGTGCCAGTACAGGGCGCCCAGGTTGTCAGCCGCATCGCCGGACTGCTGCGGCTTGTGGGCCGCAGTGCGGAGGGGCTGCCGCTGTCCGCGCTGGTGAGGGAATCCGGCCTCACCAGGCCCACCGTCCACCGGCTCCTCACCTCCCTCGCATCGGAGGGGCTGCTGGATCACGACGCCGGCAGCGGGAACTGGGTGCTGGGCCCGGAGATGCTCCTCATGGGGTCGGTGGCTGCCGCGCGGTTTCCGCTGGAGGACTTTGCCCGGCCCAGCCTCCGAAGGCTGGCCGAGGCCACGGGTGAGAGTGCCTTCTTCTCCATCCGGCGCGGTTCCGAGACGGTATGCCTGCTGCGTGAGGAGGGAAGCTTCCCGGTCCGGTCCTTTGTGCTGCACGAGGGCGTCCGGTTCCCCCTCGGTGTGGCCTCCGCGGGCACCGCGATCATGGCGTTCCTGCCCGAGGCCGAGCAGGAGGAGCTGCTGACGGGGTGGGCTGGACACGCAGGTGCTTTCGCCACTGCGCACACGGAGGAACTCGTGCGGGCCAACCTCGCACAGACCAGGCTGCTGGGCTACTCGGTGAATCCGGGGCTGGTCCTCGAAGGCAGTTGGGGGATGGGCGCCGCGGTGTTTGATGCCTCAGGCAGGCCCGCCTGGGCCCTTTCCCTCACCGGGATAGAGCCGCGCTTCAAGCCCGAGCGGCAGGAGGAGCTGGGCGGGCTCCTGATGGCCGAGGCGCACCGGATCACCCAGCAGCTCAGCGGGGACGGGAAGGGGAGCCGGCCGCGCTGAAATCCTGCACAGCTGTATTCCTACAGCCCTGCGCGTGGCTCTTCGGGGCCCTGGTGCTTCCACCAGGTATCGAAAATGGTGACCGGGACGGTGCGCTTGTGCCGGGTACGCAGGTACTTCTCTTCAATCAGAGCGGCAACGGATTCAGGGACGTCCCGGCCTTCCAGGTAATCGTCGATCTGGTCGTAGCTCAGGCCCAGTTCGTCCTCATCGGTGCGGCCCGGCTTGTCGTCCAGCAGGTCTGCGGTGGGTACCTTTTCCCAGACGCGGGCGGGAGCGCCGAGTTCGGCCAGCAAGGCGCGGTTCTGCCGCTTGTTCAGTCCAAACAGCGGAAGGATGTCCGCGCCGCCGTCGCCGTATTTGGTGAAGAAGCCGGTGACAGACTCCGCGCCGTGGTCCGTGCCGAGGACAAGGTAGTTGTGTTCCCCAGCCAGGGCATACTGGGCGATCATGCGGGTGCGTGCCTTGGTGTTGCCCTTATGAAAGTCGGAGATCTCCGAGCCCACGGTCTTCTCGAACTCATCCTCAAAGCCATCCACCGCGGCCGAGATATTGAACGTCCACTCGGTCTTGGGCTGGATGAAGTCCAGGGCAGCCTGGGCGTCTTCCTCGTCATGCTGGACGCCATAGGGCAGGCGCACGGCCACGAAGTTCGCGTCCACACCTTCTGCCTCGAGCTCCTCGACAGCGAGTTGGGCCAGTTTTCCGGCCAGGGACGAGTCCAGGCCGCCTGAAATGCCCAGGACGAAGCCCTTGGTGTGGGTGGCTTTCAGGTAGTCCTTCAGGAAGGTAACGCGCTTGCGCACCTCCCCGGCGGGGTCGATCCGGGGCTGAACGCCCATTTCTTCAATGATGCTGGCCTGGAGTTCGCGCATGTGGTCCAGCCTAGCCAGCCCTGTCAATCGGCCTCAAGCATCCACACCGGCCGGCCCACACTAAACTGGAGCCCATGACTTCCCCCAGTGAGACTGCAGTAGACGCTGCAGCCGCCCGCGCCCGCCTGCTCGAACTGATCAAGGAACTCGCCGTTGTGCGCGGCAAGGTCACCCTGTCCAGCGGAGCGGAAGCCGATTACTACATAGATCTCCGCCGCATTACGCTGCACCACGAGGCCTCCAAGCTCGTGGGTCAGGTCATGCTGGCCTTGGCGGACGACGCCGGGATCGACTTCGAGTGCGCAGGCGGACTCACCATGGGGGCCGACCCTGTTGGTACCGCGGTGATGCACGCTGCCGCAGGCGCCGGGCGGGCCGTTGACGCTTTTGTGGTCCGCAAGGCACAGAAGTCCTACGGCATGGGCCGCCAGGTGGAAGGCCCGTCCGTGGAAGGCCGCAAGGTGCTTGTCCTGGAGGACACCTCCACCACGGGCGGCTCGGCGCTGACCGCCGTGGAAGGCGTCCGCAAGGCCGGCGGCAACGTTGTGGCTGTTGCTGTCATCGTTGACCGGGACACCGGGGCCAAGGAAAAGATCGAAGCGGAGACGGGCGTCCCCTACCTGTTCGCCTTCAGCAAGGATGAACTCGGGCTTTCCTAGACCCGTGGACATACGGCCCGGGCACACTGTGCCCGGGCCCTGATGTTGGAACGGGAGGCGGGGCTGGCCTATCATTTGCGTTATCCCCTTAACTCCCCTGTACGGAGAACGTGCACGATGCTCCCCCCTCAACAGTCCCTAAGCGCGACGGACCAGATCCAGAACCTCATCCTGGAAAGTGCCGACTTCGAGGACTTCCTGAACGAACTGGCCCGGTTCTCCGCTCATCAGATGGCTGGCGACGGCGACGACGCACTCTGCGGCATCACCCTGCTCCGGGACCGCAAGGCGGCAACGATTGGCTGGAGCAGCGACTCTGCGCGGGAAGTGGACGAGATCCAGTACTCCTTGTCCCAGGGCCCCTGCCTGACTGCGGCAGAGGAGGAACGCGAAGTCCACGTTCCGGACCTCTTCGAGGAGGACCGTTGGGGACCGGACTATGCGTCAGCGGTGGCATCGCACGGACTGCGGTCAGTTCTGTCGCTGCCCTTCAACCTGCAGGGCGAGGCGAAAGCTGCCCTGAACCTGTATTCCGATGTCCCCCATAAATTCGATGACCGCGCCACCGAAAAGGCACGTGGCTACACAAGGGAAATTTCGCAGGCACTGAGGCTCGCGGTGAGGTTCTCGCTTCACACGGACAGCGCCGCAAATCTCCGGGCAACCCTGGAATCCCGGACCATCATCGACCTCGCCATTGGCATTGTGATGGCACAGAACAGGTGCAGCCAGGAGGCGGCGGTCAGCATCCTCACCGAGGCCTCCAGTAACAGCAACACAAAGCTGCGGGATATCGCCAAATCCTTGGTGGACTCGGTCGGGGGTGCGGGTACGCGCACGCATTACCAGGAGCCCGGGCAGCGGCAGGCCGGCCAAACCGCGTGACCAACGGCTTGTGCCTGGCTCGTGCTGGAGGTTAGGCTTACCGAGGTTGAGCCGTCGGCCATAGACACCCTCTTTTGGAGTACCTATGGACCGCGCATTAAACGCCTTCGTTAACCTTGATGTCCCGGCCGACATCGTCTGCATCGATGTCCAGGGGAGCCTGAACCAGGACTCCCGGCCGGGCCTGGTCCAGATCATCCGCCGGATCAGGAAAATTGGGATCCGTTCGCACATCCGGGTAGAGCTTTCCCGCGCCGCCATGGTGGAGTCTTCGGCGCTCGCGGGCCTTCGCAGTGACCTCAACGCCATTGACACCAGCATCCTGCCAGGGACTTACGGCGCAGGGGTGTCCCTTGATCTCTCGCCCGCCGGAGGCGAATCGGCTGCCGCGCCTGACTACGCTGAACAGCCCCTGACCATCCTTGACGGCTTCTCCGCCGGCGCGGTTTTGGACATCGGCGCCCTTGGCTACCCGGCTGCCGCTCCTGCCGACGCCGGAATCCTGCCGTTGGATCTCACGGGGTTTGAGGTGTTGTGCGGACGCGAGCTGCAGGAGTACTCGGATGAGGAACTGCTGCTTGCCAGCGACGCCCTCTTCACTCTCCTGGACAACCCGGCAGTTTTCCCGGGATCGGACCTGCTGGGCAGGTACGACGACATCGGGCAGGAGATGCTGCGCCGCCGGCAGGACGTCGCGGCCCCAATTTCGGCAGCCGAAGGACAGGCTGCCAGCTGATACGACGTCACTGAAAGGTTACCGGCGGCTTCTTGCGACGGTGACTTCCAGTGTGCCTACGGTAGTGGTGTGCCATATGAGGGGGAAGTAAATCCGCAGGACCGGCGCGGGGCTTCTGAAGCCCGGCTGCTGCAGGAGGCCGCTGCCCTCAAGCAGTTTTCACGCCGGGGATTCCTGGCCGGGGCAGGCATGTCAGGCCTGCTTGCGGCAGACATGCTGGTCACCCGTCAGGTTCAGTCCGCCCGCCAGGTAAACCGGATCCTCCCTGTTCCTGACGACTTCGCTGATGTTTACTACCCGGACGCCAGCTGGTTCCTGTTCCCCGGCTATAAAACCAGTTGGGAGGAGGGGCAGTGGATCCTCAACTCCCTTCGGGGCGCGCTGAACAAGCGCGCCAGGCTCGCCGCGGTCGGCTATTCCAACCTCGGCCTGGACATCGATGAGATTGTCATCGCCGTCATCGAGCACGTCCGCGCCCAGAAGCTGACCAAGTTGTTTTTCTACGGACACAGCTTCGGTGGCATGGTGGCCACCCAGGTCGCCGCCCGGCTGCTGGAGCTCCATGGTGTGGAGGTGGAATTCATCGTGTTGGACTCGAGCCCGTACAGCAGGCACGACGTCCTGGACCAAAGCTGGTTCGACGGCGTGGTGTTCCTTTACGAAAGGGGTTTCCGGTTCCCCTCCTCCTTCCGCGGCGGGTACGAACTGGGCGAGCGCGTCATTCACAAAGACGAACGGACGTGGCGCCAGATCCTTGACCAGACGCTCGAACAGCTCTCGCCCATCGCACCATCCAGCCTGCTGGTCCAGTCGGAGTCTGCCTACATTTACCACTTTGACGGCACCCGGTTCACGGACAAAATAGGCGGCGCCAAAATGGCCTACATCGGCAACCCCCGGGACCGCACCGTGCGCTACCAGACAGCCGTGGGAGCCTGGGCAGTTGCCTTCAAGAACAACATGGTCCCCAGCGAGCTTCAGACAGAAGGGGCCGTACCCGCCCACGCCAGCCCCGGCTGGAACCCGAACATCTACCGCCCCATCCTTGAAGAGCTCCTGGACGAGAACTTCCCGCTGCCCCGGGGCGGATCGCGGGTGACGGTCTTTTAGCGCCGGTCCTAGATCTGGTTCTTCAAATCCGCCACGGAGTTCAACACCTGGTTGGGCCGGAACGGGTACGAGCCGATCTCTTCGCGCTGCGTGATG
Source organism: Pseudarthrobacter sp. R1 (assembly GCF_024494415.1). Taxonomy (NCBI): domain Bacteria; kingdom Bacillati; phylum Actinomycetota; class Actinomycetes; order Micrococcales; family Micrococcaceae; genus Pseudarthrobacter; species Pseudarthrobacter sp. R1. The sequence goes on from NZ_JAMKFI010000009.1 coordinate 517,221, forward strand.
CCGGTGAGGACCAGGACGGTGTGCAGCCCCGCCTCCATGCCGGCGATGATGTCCGTATCCATCCGGTCCCCGATCATGGCGGTGGTCTCGGAGTGTGCGTCGATCTGGTTCATGGCCGAGCGGAACATCATCGGGTTGGGCTTGCCCACGATGTAGGGTTCCCGGTCCGTGGCTTTAGTGATGAGCGCTGCGATGGCGCCGGTGGCCGGCAACGGGCCGTCCTTGGAAGGACCGGTGGCATCAGGATTCGTAGCGATGAACCGTGCCCCGGCCAGGATGAGGCGGATGGCCGTGGTGATGGCCTCGAAGGAATACGTGCGCGTCTCGCCAAGCACCACAAAGTCCGGATCCTGGTCGGTGAGGATGAAGCCGGCCTCGTGCAGCGCCGTCGTCAATCCTGCCTCGCCGATGGTGTAGGCGCGGTTCCCCGACCCGGAACCCTCCACCTGGTCCTTGAGGAACTGGGCGGTGGCCAGGGCCGAAGTCCAGATGTTCTCCTCGGGAACCTCCAGCCCGGAAGCACGCAGCCGCGCGGCAAGGTCGCGCGGGGTGAAGATGGAGTTGTTGGTCAGCACCAGGAAGCGCTTGGACGTGTCCACCCACCGCTGGATCAGCTCAGCGGCGCCGGGCACCGCCTGGTTTTCGTGGACCAGGACGCCATCCATGTCCGTCAGCCAGCACTCGATGTCCTGCCCGCTGCGGTACACCGATGGTGACCCTTTAACCTTGTCCGCTTCTGCCATGCCTACCTCCGCCGGTGATGAAAGCCCGAAAGGTCCAGTCTAGTGTTGAGGGGTGAACCAAACGCCCGGTATGACGTCCGAACCGCCTGCAGTATCTGGACAGGAACACCCGGAGGCGCCGGGCGAAAAGCCGGAAGTCGGCGTCGGACCCTGGGAAGGCGAGCTGCCGGAAGGCGACCATTGGGACCCTGACCTCCTGGCGGACGGCGACCGCCGCAACGTGCTGGACAAGTACCGCTACTGGAAGCATGACGCGATCGTGGCGGAGCTGGACTCGCGGCGGCACAGCTTCCACGTCGCCATCGAGAACTGGCAGCACGACCTCAACATCGGCACGGTGGTGCGCACCGCGAATGCGTTCCTCGCCAAGGAGGTGCACATCATCGGACGACGGCGGTGGAACCGCCGGGGCGCCATGGTCACCGACCGTTACCAGCACGTCCGCCACCACCCCACAGTGGAGGATTTTGTGGCCTGGGCGCAGGGGGAGGGGCTGGCGATCATCGGGATAGACATCTTCCCGGATTCGGTACCGCTGGAAACCTATGAACTGCCCAAGGACTGCGTGCTGGTGTTCGGCCAGGAAGGTCCCGGGCTCACGCCCGAGGTCCACGAGGCCGCCCTCGCCACCTTGTCCATCGAACAGTTCGGTTCCACCAGGTCCATCAACGCGGCCTCGGCGGCCGCAATTGCCATGCACGCCTGGGTACGCCGGCACGTGTTCAACCAGCACGCGTAGCGGGGCAGGTGCGGGTGGGGCGTAACCCGGAACACTCGCTGCGCGGAAATGGCTAGGATGGTGCTAGCCGTAAGCGGTACTCCAGGGTTACCAGCCCACAGACGAACCTCAGCATAGGAGTCAGCATGCCCATTGCAACCCCAGAGATCTACTCCGAGATGATCGACCGCGCAAAGGCGGGCGGCTTCGCATTCCCGGCCGTGAACGTAACGTCCTCGCAGACGCTGAACGCAGCCCTCCGCGGCTTCGCCGAAGCTGAGTCCGACGGCATCGTCCAGGTCTCCACCGGCGGTGCGGCCTACTGGTCCGGCGCCTCCACCAAGGACATGGTTGCAGGCTCCCTGGGCTTCGCCGCCTTCGCCCGCGAAGTGGCGAAGAACTACAACGTCAACATCGCGCTGCACACCGACCACTGCCCCAAGGACAAGCTGGACGGCTTCGTCCTGCCCCTGCTCGCAGCGTCCGAGGCTGAGGTCAAGGCCGGCCGCAACCCGCTGTTCAACTCCCACATGTGGGACGGCTCCGCCGAGACCCTGCAGGAAAACCTGCGCATCGCCCGCGAGCTGCTCGAGCGCACCGCGGCCGCGAAGATGATCCTTGAGGTCGAGATCGGCACTGTGGGCGGCGAAGAAGACGGCGTCGAGAACGAGATCAACGAAAAGCTCTACACCACGGTCGAGGATGCCCTGGCCACCATTGAGGCACTTGGCGCCGGCGAAAACGGCCGCTACATCACCGCCCTGACCTTCGGCAACGTCCACGGCGTCTACAAGCCCGGCGGCGTCAAGCTCCGCCCGGAGATCCTCAAGGACATCCAGGCACAGGTGGGCGCCAAGATCGGCAAGGACAGCCCGTTCGACCTCGTGTTCCACGGCGGTTCCGGCTCCTCGGACCAGGAAATCGCCGACGCCGTTTCCTACGGCACCATCAAGATGAACATCGACACCGACACCCAGTATGCCTACACGCGTCCGGTGGCCGACCACATGTTCCGCAACTATGACGGTGTCCTGAAGGTCGACGGCGAAGTGGGCAACAAGAAGACCTACGATCCCCGCGTCTGGGGTGCCTCGGCCGAAGCCGGCCTGGCAGCCCGCGTGGTGGAAGCCACCAAGCAGCTCGGTTCGGCCGGAAAGACCTTCTAGATGTCGGACGAGTTCCGCAAGAACCTGATGGGCCCGGAACCCACGCTCCTGCCTGCCGAGACAGAGGTCTACCAGCAGCTGGAAGCCGGCCAGGAAGCCCTGGACCTGGTGGAGAAGCACCCGACGTCCTCGTTGCTGTGGGCCGTCCTGGCTGAAGAGGCCTGGGCTGAGGGGCGCACCATCGATTCCTACGCCTACTCACGCGTGGGCTACCACCGTGGACTGGACTCGCTGCGGCGCAACGGCTGGCGCGGCGTCGGCCCGATCCCCTGGGAGCATGAGCCCAACCGCGGCTTCCTGCGGGCGCTGTACTCGCTGGGGCGCGCTGCCGCGGCGATTGGTGAGGCGGAGGAGCCGGAACGGATCGAGAAGTTCCTGAACGACTCCGACCCCACGGCGAAAGCAGCCATCGAAGGCAAGTAAATCCCCACCGCCTCCCTCGCTTCGCTGCGCTCACTCAGAGAAGCCGGGCGGCGGAGGCCCCTTATTACGACGGCGGCCGGTCACCTTCTTCGAAAAGGTGGCCGGCCGCCGTCGTAAGCGGTGAGGCTGGTGGCTAAGCTTTCTGCAGGCCCGTCCGGGCCATCGCGTCGGCGTAGGCCACGCGCATGTCCTCGAGGTACTCCTCCTGGCGGGCAGGCGAGCCGGCGAACGCACGGCCGCTGAGGGAGCGCACCTTGTAGGTCTTCAGTCCGCGGCGCCAGAGCAGCGGCACCTCAGTCTTCAGCAGCAGGTTGGCCAGGCGGTTGGCCTCCGTGCCGTGGGCCACGATCACCGAGGCGCGCGGAACCAGCGCCAGGAACTTCAGCAGCGGCTTCAGGCCCGCGGAAATCTGGTCCGGCGTGAACTTCCCGTTGGCCTCCCCGGCGACGTGCCAGGGGTGGACGTTCCACGGCATAACGAACTCCGGCCGCAGCCCCAGCTTCCACTGGATCCCCAGCATCCGGGTGGCGGCGTCGTGGTCGCCGGCGGTGATGAAACCGGAGGGGTCGGCCTCGCCGATGTTCGAGTACAGGCTGATGATGCGGCACTCGTCGACGTCGTGCATGGGGTCCACGTAGGGCACAATGGTGCCGGGCTTGGTCCCCTGCAGGGAATCGCACAGTTCGTTGACGGCTGCAACATTCGGTTCGTAGCGGCGGTTCAGAAGCTGATCATGGAAAGATTCGGGTGCCAGGGCTGTCATGTAGTGCTGGGTCTCCTGCGGGGATTGGTGTTGCTGCCACCGCGAAAATGGGCGCACAATGGCGCAGCAGATCCGAAGTGGTTGAAATGGGGCGGACCGATTCCTGGTCGGCCTTTACCAGTTTAGCAAGCCCTGCGAAACGAAACGCCGGTCCCGCGCACCCGATCCAAGCGGTGCACGGAACCGGCGGTTTTTGCGTTTCTGTTGCGGGCTACCAGAGCCGCTTGGTAGCCCGGCGAGCACCCTCGCCCAGGGCTTCCAGCTTCGCGAAGGCGATCTGCGGGTGGACCCTGCCGCCCAGGCCGCAGTCGGTGGAGGCGATGACGTTCTCCCGGCCCACAACCTCTGCGAACCGTACGATCCGGTCTGCCACCAGGTCCGGGTGCTCCACCACATTGGTGGCGTGCGAGACGATGCCCGGGATGATGACCTTGCCCTCGGGGAGCTTAGTGTCCTCCCAGACCCGCCACTCGTGCTCGTGGCGGACGTTGGCAGCCTCGAAGGAGTAGCCGCCGGCGTTGATCTGCAGCATCGTGTCCACCAGGTCCGCAAGGGGGAGGTCCGTGGTGTGCGGGCCGTGCCAGGAGCCCCAGCAGAGGTGGAACCGGACCTGCTCCTCGGGAAGGCCGCGGAGGGCGTAGTTCAGGGCTTCCACGCGGATCTGCGTGAACTTCAGGTAGTCGGCCACACTCGGCTCGGGGCTGATCTGGTCCCAGTTCTCGGCGATGGAGGGATCGTCGATCTGGAGGATCAGGCCGGCGTCGATGATGGCCTTGTACTCTTCACGGAGCGCATCGGCGCAGGCGTAGATGTATTCCTCCTCCGTGGCGTAGTACTCATTGGTGATACGTGAGGCGCTGCCGGGGGAGAGTGCCGCAACAAACCCTTCCTTCAGTCCGGCGGCGGCCAGGCCTGCCTTCAGGTTTGCGACGTCGGAGGCGACGGCGTCCTGGCCGGTGTAGACGAGCGGTCCAGTGACCTTGGGGAACGGCTTGGGGCCACCGGTGAAGATGCCGCTGGTGGGATCGTTGTAGGCCTCTGCAAAGTCGGTGCGGTCGCGGCGGTGGATGAAGCCGGTGAGCTGGACGTTGCCAGGGGTGGATTCTTTCGGTTCAACCGCCCACTTGGCGTCGTTGTCCAGTTCCAGCCCGCCCATGCGCGCGAACGAGTAGGACCACCATGCGCCATAGTCCACAGCGGCGGACATCGCGTGCCCGTATTCGCCGTCGTTGGGAATGTCGATGCCCAGGCTTTGCTGGCGCTGGACCAGGTCCACCACGGAGGCGGCAAGGAGTTCGTTGTAGCCGTCAACATCGGCAGGGTTCTCTTCGCGGGCGGCGTTGGCTGCGATCAGTTCAGGGGTGCGCGGCAACGATCCGGCGTGGGTGGCGCGGATGTGGTCTGTGTTCAGGGACATGCTGGATTTCCTTTCCATCGGTCCTGGCAGTAGCACCTTCGCAGGCAGGACGTACCTGCACTATGTGGGGTTGCTGCGGCGTCATCGATCCAGGTCTCTCGGCCGCTCCGGATGGGTACTCTCACTTAAATGCACCGGTACGCCCGGGAGCAAATCCGCTGTCGGATTATGTCGGCGGGGAAACGAGGGGCGGAGCTTTCAAACGTACCTGGACGGCTACGCCCTGGGGCTCCGGAGCAACGGATAATTGATCAAGCAGACGGTCACCACCCTTACCGCAACCGCCCGCAGCAATCGCTGACGGATCAATTGCCGACGCCGACACCTCCTTCTGGGACAGCCTCGCCACCCAGACCTCCCGCCCGGGCGAGGAAGCTGACGACGAGTAGCATCACCGCTGACAGTCCGCCGCGGTCCTTTGCCGCGCAGGAGTCCTTTACCCTGCAAGAAGGACCGCGGCGGCCCAACGAGTGGACAAAGTCGCTCATCGGCTAAACTTGGGTGGTAAGAGCCCCGGAACTCTTGCGTCGCTGTGCCGCCCGCGGACCAGCGAAGGCCGGTCCATTCGGGGCATTCTCATGAACGGCGCTGCACCAGGCCGCCACGTTGTGGCATGGCACGGGCAGCCCGAACGAATGGGGGAGGATCCCATGCCAGCAATTGTGATCGTAGGAGCCCAGTGGGGCGACGAAGGAAAAGGCAAGGCGACCGACCTGCTGGGCGGCCGCGTTGACTACGTCGTCAAACCCAACGGCGGAAACAACGCCGGGCACACCGTCGTCGTAGGCGGTGAAAAATACGAACTCAAGCTGCTTCCGGCAGGCATCCTCAGCCCCAACGCGGTACCCATCATCGGCAACGGCTGCGTTGTTAACCTCGAGGCACTCTTCCAGGAAATCGAAGGCCTCCAGGCCCGCGGCGCCGACACTTCAAAGCTTCGCGTCTCCGCGAACGCACACCTTGTTGCTCCCTACCACCAGGTGCTGGACAAGGTGACGGAGCGCTTCCTCGGCAGCCGCGCCATCGGGACCACGGGCCGCGGCATCGGCCCCGCCTACATGGACAAGGTGGCCCGCCTGGGCATCCGGGTCCAGGACGTGTTTGACGAGTCAATCCTCCGCCAGAAGGTGGAAGGTTCGCTGCGCCAGAAGAATGAACTCCTGGTCAAGGTCTACAACCGCCGTGGCGTGCTCGTGGATGAGATCGTGGAGTACTTCCTCTCCTTCGCCGACCGGCTCCGCCCGCTGGTCATCGACAGCACCTTGGTCCTCAACTCTGCCCTGGACGAGGGCAAGGTGGTCCTGATGGAAGGCGGCCAGGCAACTTTCCTGGACGTGGACCACGGAACCTACCCGTTCGTCACCTCCTCCAACCCCACAGCTGGCGGGGCCTCCGTGGGTTCGGGCATCGGGCCAACCCGCATCTCCCGCTCCATCGGCATCATCAAGGCGTACACCACACGTGTTGGCGCCGGCCCGTTCCCCACGGAGCTTTTCGACGAGATGGGCGTCTACCTGCAGAAAACCGGCGGTGAGTTCGGCGTCAACACCGGCCGGCCGCGCCGCTGCGGATGGTACGACGCCGTCCTGGCCCGCCACGCCTCACGCGTGAACGGCTTCACGGACTACTTCGTCACCAAGCTGGACGTGCTCACCGGCATCGAGCAGATCCCGGTGTGCGTTGCCTACGACGTCGATGGCGTCCGCCACGACGAAATGCCCATGACGCAGACCGAGTTCCACCACGCAGTGCCGATCTTCGAATACTTCGAGGGCTGGACAGAGGACATCACGGGTGCGCGGACCCTGGCGGACCTGCCGGAGAACGCACGCAACTATGTCCTGGCCCTGGAGAAGCTGTCCGGGACGCGCTTCTCAGCCATCGGTGTCGGACCGGACCGGGACCAGACCATCGTGGTGAACGACCTCATCAACGACTGACGCGTCAGGATTTACGACGGCGGCGGGCCACCTTTGGAAGGTGGCCCGCCGTTTGTCTTTCCGGCGCCGCGGCAATTTACACAGGGTTTACGGGGCAGGCCTTGTAAGGCTGCGTCATTGGACGTCAGACTTATAAGCACCACGTGATGCGATCACCAATTCGTTCGACCAAACCCGCGGAAGCATGCGCAGCAACGGCGCACGGACCGGTCGGTGACAAAGATGTCGCCGGGCAGGATCCCCGCAGACCGGAAGGATTTGTTATGGCCGGAAAGTTCGAAGCTTTTGTCGACTCAGATTCATTTTTCAGGTTCCGGCTTCTGGCCCCCGATGGCACGGTGATGGCGGTGTCCGGCCCTTTCGAGGACAAATCCGCGCTCGCCGCCGGGATTGCCGCCGTCCGTGAATGCGCAGGTACCGGGCTGGTCACCGATCTTTGCCCTGCCGGGGCCGTAACCAGGACCGCCGCCGCGGCTCCTGCTGTTGTTCCCATGAGGCCCCAGGCCGACTGCGATGACAAGCGCGTCCCCGCCAGGGTGCACGCTTTCACCATCGCCAAGGAACCGCGCCGGCAGGGGAGTGCTCCTCGCTGGGCCCCGGCCGCGGCCCGCTGAACCTCCCGCAGAAAAAAGTTTGAAAAGTTTTTGCTGCAAGGCGTAACCCTTTGTAGGCCTGCAGCGATTACCCCTATGTAGCGCCGGTCTGGAACTTGTCCCCCATCACGTTCCAGGCCGGCTCTTTCACTTCCCGGTGCCAAAGGCAGTTGCGGCAACTGGCCGCAGCGCTTTGCGTGGCTGGCCCCGGGCAGTAGTTACTGAGGGGTAAAGTGAGGCGGGGAAAAGGCATTCCCCATCGGATCAGGCCTCTTCCGCCCGGAACCCCTTTTTGACTGAAAGCACTACGTCCGTGACAGATGCACTCACAGACGGAACCCTGCGGGACCAAGCCGCCGGCGCGTCCGTCTTCAGCGTTGTCTACCGGACCTATGCATCACAAGTCCTGGGCTATCTCGCGGCCCGGGGAGTCGAGGACCCGGAGGCGGCCATGCAGGAAGTGTTCCTCTCCGTCCTGCCACGGCTCGACACCATCCATGGCGGCGCGGCGGGCCTCCGGACTTTTATCTTCTCCGTCGCGCACGCCCGTATGGTGGACGATCACCGCCGCCAAAGCCGCACCCCGGCCAGATTGCCCTTCGAGCCTGAACTGGACCAGCGTGAAGATTCCTCCGCGGAGACGGATGCCCTCGAACGTATTTCACCCCGCGAGGTCATGGGCCTGCTGGACGGATTGCCGCAGGACCAGCGCGAGGTCCTGGCCCTTCGTCTCGTTGCCGGCCTCACCGTGGAGCAGACAGCGGAAGCCATGGGCAAGAGCGCCGGCGCCGTAAAGCAGCTTCAGCGGCGGGCACTGGCTAAACTTCGCGAACTTGCGGCCGTGAAGGAGTACCTGAGGCCATGACGCACATAGATTATCTGCCCGCCATTGTGGAGGAGATGCTCCTCGACGCCGGACACGGCAAGGACCCCGAGCTTCGCACCGCCCTTCTTGCGCTGGGGTCGCTGGCATCACTGCCCGCACCGGCCCCGTCCGGAAAACTTGCCGATCTGCTGGCGGAACCCGCCGCGGCGGGTCCACGGGCGGCGGGCGGCGCGGCCGGGACTTCGGAAAGCGGACCCGATGAACTTGCCAGGCGCCGGGGGCTTCGGGCACACCGGCCGACCGTCGTTGGCCTTGCCCTGATAGCAGGCATGGGACTTGGCGTGGGCGGGGTAGCTGCCAGTTCCGCAGTGCCCGCCGCATCCGGCAGTCTCTCGATCCAGCACATGCTTGAAGACTGGACACCCGCCTGGAGCCTGCCCGCGCAGGGCGTCCTTGGCGCCATGGTGCTGCCGGACCCCGTGGATGATCCCGGCCCGGATGCAGCGGCGCACAGGGAACAGGAACCTGGCGTCGCCGAAGGAGACACTGCTGCCGGTGGCACCCGCACAACCCCTCCCGCCCCGGAGGATTCGTCTGTCCCATCCGGCGCCCCGGAAGCCGCGGCACCGGACAGGCCCGGGCAGGGGCAACAAGGGAACGGGGAGGCTCAAGGGGGCGGCGGTCGGATCACTGCCACCGGCTCCGGGAAGAGCGACGCCGAGGCGGCTGACGAGAAGGAAAATGCGGTCCCTGCCGGTGTGCTCCCGGAGCAGGCAGCTGGTCAGGGAGGCGCAGGTGCCCGGGACGAGGCTGACCACGCGGCTGGAGCGGTGCCACGGGGACGGGCGGATTCCGTGCCGGAAGTCCTCAGGCAGGGTGTGGACGCCGCCGGGGCAGCTGCACATGCAGTGCCCGGTGCGAAATGGCTGCAGAAGTTCAGCCGGTAGCCGCACGGGGAAGTACGTTAGCCTGCGGGCCCTCCCGGCCACGTAGGCTAGGCACATGGGGCACAAAAATGATCCTGCCGTTGTCGAACGCCTGATGCGGACCAAGGGGCGGTGGGCCATCGTGGGCCTCACCACCAACGAGTGGCGCGCAGCCTACGATACTTCGCTTTTCATCCGGGACCGGCTGGGGATGGAGATCATCCCCGTCAACCTTCCGGGCGAGCCCGTACATGGGGAGGCCGGGTACCGCAGCCTTGATGACATTCCCGCTGAGAAGCACCCCATCGACGTCGTGGACTGCTTTGTGAACTCCCAGAAAGTGGGGGAAGTGGTGGACCAGGCAATCGCCGTAGGGGCGAAGTCGGTGTGGCTGCAGCTTGGGGTCATCGACGAGGCCGCGGCAGAGCGGGCGAAGGCGGCCGGGCTGGACGTAGTGATGGACACCTGCCCCGCCCAGCAGGCCTGGAAATACAACCTCTGACGGGCTTGCGCTTAACGGTTCAGAAGCCCGGGATAGTGCCGCTCCGTGACGTCCGGGTGGGCACGCATCCTGCCCTTGAGCATATTCATCCCGTACGAGGCCAGGAGCGGGTTCGCGGGATCGTCTGAAATGCCCCTCGCTTGAGCCTTCAGTTCAGGCGGCAGGGGGACCGGATTGATCACCGCGTCCAGCCGGGGAGACCAGAAGAACGGGACGGAGTACCTGTCCACACCCGGGGGTGGCGCCTGGACCCGGTGGATGGTGGCCGCCAGGTATCCCTCCGTCGCAACTTCCAGCATCTCGCCGAGGTTCACCACCAGGGCGCCCGGGATAGGCTCCACAGGCAGCCACTCCGTCACGCCGGGGGGCTGGACCTCCAGCCCGCCTACCTGGTCCTGCAGGAGGAGCGTGACGAATCCGTAGTCCGCATGGGAGCCGACTCCCTGATCGCCGGCTGCCTCGACCACGCCGCCGACGTAGTGCACCAGTTTTCCCATCCAGGCAGGTGAATCGCGGAAGGGCTCGTCGAAGTAGTCCTCGGGCAGTTCCAGGGAAACCGCGATGGCACGAAGGAGCTCCATTCCAACCGTGGACATCAGCTCGGCCCACTCCATCGCCGCAGGCTTGAGCTCGGGGAAGGACTCGTCCGGCCACAGGTTCGGACCCTGGAGCAGCCAGTACGGCTGGTGGGCCGGATAGCCACTGACCGGCTCACGCTCGGGAGAGTAGTCAATTTGCTCGCGCGCGTCCGCCCTGCCCTGGGTCACCTCGGTGCCCATCCGGGTGTATCCCCGGAAGTGGGGCGACAAACGGTTGTCCAGCTTCATCCGTTCCTCCAGGGGCAGGTTGAAGAAGCGCTGGATGACGTCCAGTAGATGTTCAGCCTGGCCCGGTGCCGCACCGTAGCCGGTGATTTGGAAGAAGCCGACGTTATGGGTGGCGTACCGCAGTTGTTCAATGAATTCCGGACTGAAAGACCCGTAGGGCTGCCGCGCGGTGCTCAGGTCCAGAACAGGTATCCCCTGATCGTGTGACATCCTCGCAGACTAGCACCGTGAGTGGCCTGCTTTATAGGCTGACTTTATGAACCCCGACGCGCTGAGGAAAATCTGCCTTTCATTTCCGGGCGCCTTCGAGGATTACCCGTTCGGGCCCGAAACTGCCGTATTTAAGGTCCGCGCAAGCGTTGCAGGCGGGGCCCGGCACGAGGCCAAGCTCTTTGCCTTGTCCTCGATGGACGCCAGCGACTTTTACGTGAACCTCAAATGCGAGCCCACCCTGGCCGTCCAGCTCCGCGCAGCGCACCCGGAAATTACCGGGGCTTGGCACATGAACAAAACGCACTGGAACGGCGTCCGCCTCGATGGGGCGTTGCCCTATGACATGGTCCGGGACATGGTGGAGGACTCCTACGACCTGGTGGTGGCTGGCCTCAGCAGGAAGCAGCAGGAGCAGCTCGGATGGGCCCGCCTGGCAGGGAATAGAGGCGAGCACCTGTGAAAGCCAAGCGCACGGCGGGCGGCGTCCTCAACTACCCCTGCATTGGCGGCACGGAACACGGTTCGGCGCCTGCGGGCTACGCGACCGTGCTGGAGGAGGTCCGCCTCGGCACCGGCCTGCCGGTTTACCAGCGGGTTGCCGCCGGCATCCTGTCCTGGGAGTTGCAGCGGCGTGCAGGCCTCCGCGTCCGCACTGATTCCCCGCGTGCAGTGCCCGGGGCCCGGGTGGCGAGCGGGTTCGGCGTCGGGCCCTTGCGGCTGGACGCGCCCTGCGAGGTGGTGTGGGTCCGTGAACCGCTGCCGGCGGGAATGCCTCAGTCTGCGGGATTCGGGTACGGAGCCCTGCCCGGCCATCCCGCGCGGGGAGAAGAATCCTTCGAGGTGGAGATCAACGGAAACGGTGAGGTTCTTGTTCGAATCCGGGCATTCAGCAAGCCGGGCAACTGGTTTTACGCGGCCGGCGGACTGGTGACCCGCGCGGCGCAGCGCCACGTTACTTCCCGGTACATTGAAGGGGCACGCCAACTCGCCGTGGAAGGACAACTCCTGTGATCTTTATCGTCGTCAAATTCAAGGTCAAGCCTGAATGGTCGGAGCGCTGGCCCGGTCTTGTTGCCGACTTCACCCAGGCAACAAGGCAGGAACCGGGCAACCTCTGGTTCGACTGGTCCCGCAGCCTGGAGGACCCGAATGAATACGTCCTGGTTGAAGCGTTCAAGGACGACGCCGCCGGAGAGCACGTCAACAGCCCACACTTCAAGCAGGCCATGGCTGACATGCCCCAGGCCCTCGCCGAGACACCCCGCATCATCAGCCGCCAGCTCGACGGCGAAGGCTGGGACCGGATGGGCGAACTTTCCATCTAACACCGCAGCCGTATTTCGCTAGGCTGATGCCATGTGGATCGGCTGGATCGAATTCGACATCCTCCTGGGCGACGTTCAGAGCCTGAAGGAGAAGCGCTCGGTTATCAGGCCACTGCTGGCTGACATCAAGCGCAAGTATGACGTGTCCGTGGCTGAGGTGGGGTATCAGGACCAATACCGGCGCTCGCAAGTGGGCGCCGGCCTGGTGGCAGCTGACCGGGCCCACCTCGTGGAGGTGCTCGACGCCGTCGAACGCCTTGTGGCCGGACGGCCGGAAATCGAACTGCTGAGCGCACGGCAGCGGGACCACCACAGCGAGGACTGACTGCTAGTTCCGCTGCCAGGCGACCTGCCACGTGATGTCCGCCAGCGTTGCTTGGCCCTGGAGGCTCGGGTGGAAGTAGTCCAGGACACTCACGTCGCCTGCGCTGAATCCGTGGGCGAAGACGGCTCCGCCATCAGTACGGCAGCTTTCGTACCGGGCACAGGTCTCTGCGAGGACCTCGTTGAATGCGAGCTCCCGCTGGACCACCTGCCGGCGCATGTCCTCGGAGTTCGAAGCAGCCAGCATGGATTGGCAAAAGCGGCCAGCGGACCAGGCTGATTGTGCTGCCTGGTCGAGGCGCAGCACATTCCACAACTGGTACATGTCAGGGATGCTGCTGACAAAAACCTGGGGCCGTGGCCGCATCTGGTCCAGCGTGGCAAGTGCGCGGGTCACGGAGGCCCGGAAGTCTTCAACCGGGGTCATGCTGTCCAGCGACGGTGTACAAAGATCGTTCGCGCCCACCAGCACGGTCACATACGCGGCGCCTTGTTCGGCTGCGGCGGCGGCCTGCCGGGGCAGATCTGCTACTTTCGCCCCGCTCACGGCGTTATTGAAGTTTTTCCCCCTGATCCCGGGTGTTAGCTGGAGCAGCCGTTCGTAGTGGCTGGTCACACCATCGCTCGGGCCGTCACCGGTGGACCAGGACTGCGCCGGATCGTCGCCATGCACGCAGCAGGCGTTGTAGGCCTGGGTGATGGAGTCCCCGAGGGCCGCCATGCTGTGGGGGTAGGCAGCGTTCGGGGCCGATCGTGGTGTCGGCGCCGCCGCAACCAGGATCAGGATCGGCAGCAGCAGGAAGCTGAGCAACTTTGCCACCTTGCCCATAGCTCGATTAAAGCGGAAATCCGCGCCCCCTTCCGGAGGGGGCGCGGAATTCCGTGTGTTTGGCAGTGCTGGGGTCAGCCGAAGTACTTCGGCAGGGTCCCCTCATGGGCTTCCCGGAGGGCGTCCAGGGACAGGCTCTCCACGCCGTTGATCTCCAGATTGCCGCTGGCCGCGTCCACCACGCCGATGCGGGTGTGGGCGAAGCCGCGGGCGGTGCACATGTCCGTGAACCGCACTTCCTCGGAGCGCGGGACGCCGACGACGGCACGGCCCTGGGATTCGGAGAAGAGCGCCGTGAAGAGGTCCACGCCGTCCCGGTCCAGGACATCCTGCAGAGCGATCCGGGCACCGACGCCGTATCGCAGCGAGGATTCCACGAGGGCCGCCGCGAGGCCACCCTCGGAGAGGTCGTGCGCGGAATCGATCATGCCGTCGCGTGAAGCGTTGATCAGGATCTCACCCAGGGCACGTTCGGCGTCGAGGTCGACCTTGGGCGGCTGGCCGCCCAGGTGGCCGCGCATGTTGGCCCACTCGGAGCCGTCCAGCTCCGCCGCGGTGGTGCCGAGCAGGTAAATGGCCTGGCCATCCTCGCGCCAGCCCGACGGCGTACGGCGGGCAACGTCGTCGAGCTTGCCCAGCACTGCCACCACAGGGGAGGGGTGGATGGGCGTGGTGCCCGTCTGGTTGTACAGCGAGACGTTGCCGCCGGTGACCGGGATGCCCAGCACCATGCAGGCGTCGGACAGGCCACGGATTGCTTCGGCGAGCTGCCACATAACGTCCGGGTCCTCGGGGGAGCCGAAGTTCAGGCAGTCGCTGACAGCCATGGGGACGGCGCCGGACGTGGCAACGTTCCGGTACGCCTCGGCCAGCGCCAGCTGTGCGCCGTGGTACGGATCCAGGTAGGTGTAGCGGCCGTTGGCGTCGGTGGCCAGAGCCACGCCCAGTCCGGTTTCCTCGTCCACGCGGACAACGCCGGCATCATCGGGGAACGCCATGGAGGTGTTGCCGCCCACGTAGCGGTCGTACTGGTTGGTGATCCAGGACTTGGAGCACATGTTCGGCGATGCCACCAGCTCGGTGACGGCCTTGGCCAGTTCTGCCGGAGCAGAGGGCCGGCCGGCGTCCTGGACGGAGCCGGTGAAGGTGTCGGCCTGCACGGCGTCCTGCCACTCGGGACGGGCGAACGGACGGTCATAGACCGGGCCGTCGTGTGCCACGGTGCGGGGATCGACGTCGACAATCACCTCGCCTTCCCACGTGATGATGAGGCGGCCGCTGTCCGTCACCTCGCCGAGCCAGGCGTACTCCACAGCCCACTTGTCCATGACGGCTTCGAACGCTTCCACGTTCTCCGGGGTGACCACGGCCATCATGCGTTCCTGCGACTCGGACATGAGGATCTCGCCCGGGGTCAGCGTGGGGTCGCGGAGCAGTACGGAGGTCAGCTCAACGGCCATGCCGCCGTCGCCGTTGGAAGCGAGCTCGGACGTGGCGCAGGAGATGCCTGCCGCGCCCAGGTCCTGGATGCCTTCCACCAGCGAGCCCTTGAACAGCTCAAGGCAGCACTCGATCAGGACCTTCTCAGCGAAGGGGTCGCCTACCTGGACGGCGGGGCGCTTCGAGGGCTTGGTGTCGTCGAAGGACTCGGAGGCCAGCACGGACGCGCCGCCAATGCCGTCGCCGCCGGTGCGGGCGCCGAACAGGACCACCTTGTTGCCCTTGCCGGAGGCATTGGCGAGGCGGATGTCCTCGTGCCGCATCACGCCCACGGCCAGGGCGTTGACCAGCGGATTGCCCTGGTAGACGGAGTCGAACACCATCTCGCCGCCGATGTTCGGCAGGCCCAGGGAGTTACCGTAGCCGCCGATGCCGGCAACGGCACCGTGCATCACGCGGGCGGTATCCGGGTGGTCGATGGCGCCAAAGCGCAGCGGATCCATCACGGCAACGGGGCGGGCACCCATGGAGATGATGTCGCGGACAATGCCGCCGATGCCGGTCGCAGCGCCCTGGTAGGGCTCAACGAACGACGGCGAGTTGTGCGACTCGATCTTGAAGGTGACGGCCCAGCCGTCCCCCAGGTTGGTCACGCCGGCGTTTTCGCCGATGCCCACCAGCATGTCCTTCTTCATCTCCGGGGTCACCTTTTCGCCGAACTGGCGCAGGTGGTTCTTTGAGGACTTGTAGGAGCAGTGCTCGCTCCACATAACGGAGTACATGGCGAGTTCGGCGCCGGTGGGGCGGCGGCCCAGGACCTTGACGATCTCGTCGAACTCGTTCTGCTTGAGGCCCAGTTCGGCCCAGGGAAGTTCGGTATCCGGAGTCTTCGCGGCGTTCTCGACAGTGTCGATGTTGAACTTCTTGGTGGTTTCGATGCTCACTTGTCGCCTCCCACAATCTTGGTCAAAACGGAGGTGAAGAAGCCCAGCCCGTCGGTGTCGGACCCGCCGAATCCGGCGCCGCCGGACCCAACAGACTCGGGACCGAATCCGGGCTCCACAGCGTGCTCGGGGTGCGGCATGAGGCCCACCACGTTGCCGGCGGCGTTGGAGATGCCGGCGATGTCGCGGCGGGAGCCGTTCGGGTTGAAGCCCACGTAGCGGAACACCACGCGGCCCTCTGCCTCGAGCGCGTCCAGGGTTTTGTCATCCGCGAGGTACTGGCCGTCCTGGTTCTTCAGCGGCACAGTGATTTCCTGGCCGGCTTCGTAGTCCAGCGTCCATGCGGTGTTGCTGTTCTCGACACGCAGGACCTGGTCACGGCACATGAACTTCAGGTGGTCGTTCTTGATCATCGAACCGGGCAGCAGGTGCGACTCGGTGAGGATCTGGAAGCCATTGCAGATGCCGAGCACGGGAAGTTTGGCGTCGCTGTTGGCGGCATCGATGATCTTGGACATCAGCGGTGCGAAGCGGGCGATGGCGCCGGCGCGGAGGTAGTCGCCGTAGGAGAAGCCGCCGGGAATCACGACGGCGTCGACGTCGCCAAGCTCTTTATCGGCATGCCAAAGCTCGACGGCGGTGCCGCCGGCCAGACGGACCGCACGGGCGGCGTCGCGGTCATCCAAAGTGCCTGGGAACGTGACGACGCCGATCCGGGCGCCGGCGAGCCCGCGGGCACCAGAGGCGTCTGCTGCGGCGGCGATTGGCTCGCCGATCAGGGGAAGTTCAGTCATTTCAGGCCTCGACGACCTCGACGTTGACGACGTCCTCGATCACAGGGTTGGACAGCAGGGTCTCTGCGGCGTCGCGCGCCTGGGCCAGGATCTCCTCGGTCACCTCGCCGTCGACGGTCAGTTCGAAACGCTTGCCCTGGCGGACAGAACTGAAGCTGGTAAAGCCCAGCCGGGGGAGAGCGCCGACGATAGCCTTCCCCTGCGGGTCCAGAATCTCGGGCTTGGGCATAACGTCAACAACGATCCGGGGCATCCGGTAACTCCTGTGCGTGAGCTTTGGGTAAGGGCGCAGCGGAGTGGTGCCGTCTCACGCCGTACCGAGGTGTGGGTTCACACCTTGTTAAACCTTGTGGACGGGCGCTCCGCGAGCTTGCCACTCCATTCTACCGGCCGGAGCGCCCCAGCCTGTATTCGGCAAGTTCCAGCCACCGGCGGGGGCCGGAACCCTGGGAGAGAGGCGCGGCGGCGGGCGGTTCGCCGCGGGTTCTAGAGTTGAGCCAAAGGTGTCACTAGGATTGCTGAATGGCAGAGAAATCGAGATCCGTGCTGTTGCCCATGGTTGCTGCGGCAGTGTTTGCCGGACTTGGGCGAATGGTGCTCCAGAAGATCAAAGCCGACCGGTTCGCCCGGGAAAACCGGGTGGCGGGGCCCATGGATGAAAAGACCCGGCAGTGGATCAGCGACGTGGTGCGCACACCCCGGTAGCAGCGTCTGCCCGCACTCACTCTGAAGTTGCCAGGGCGCCCTGCGGGGCGCCCTTTTCCATGCCCTTCTGCGCTGCCCACTGCAGGTGTAGGACTGGCGAAAAATTCTCTGTGTCCTATGTCATATTGAGCTATCAGTCTGTACTCTTTGATCGACTGGTCTCACGAAATGACAAGATCTGTAATTTCGCTGACGGCCAGTTATTTTGGGCCCGCAGTCGTGGCTGGGCCGGTACCTCGTGAAAGGGTTGCACGTGAGATCTACTGGAAAGAGCCCCTTGCGGGGCGGGGGATTCCGGAAGGCTGCGGCGCTGGCCGTGGGTCTGCCTCTTCTCCTCACCTCGATGGCCGTAAGTCCCGCTACCGCGGCGCCGGCCGGACAGGATATGGCATTTGCTGCAAAGAAGACCACACCCTCGGAGTTCAAGGACGGCCGCTACATCGTTGTCCTCGCGGGTGCGGCAGCTGCGGCCTACGAGGGTGAAACGCCGGGACTAGGGGCGACCAAGCCGCAGAACGGCCGGAAGCTGGAACCCGGAAGCGCCAACTACAAGGCTTACGACGCCCATCTCCGCAGGCAACAGCGGGAGGTCGCTGACAGCCAGGGGGTCACCCCGGTAAAGCAGTTCACGGCTGCCCTCAACGGTTTCAGCGCCGAGCTGAACGCAGGGCAGGCCATGGAGTTGTCCAGGGACAATCGGGTTCTGGCCGTGGCGCCGGATGTGGAGAATGCCCCGGACTACACCACCACTGACTTCCTCAAGCTGACTGGCCCCGACGGAGTTTGGGCCAAGCAGTTCGGCGGGGAAGCCAACGCCGGCAAAGGCGTTGTCGTAGGGGTCATCGATTCCGGGTATGCCCCCGACAACCCGTTCCTGCAGGGTGAGCCAGTCCAGCCGCTGAGCGGTCCCGCACAGGTGGGCGTGCCGTACCGGACCGCTGAGGGCCGGATCGCCATGCTCAAGGCCGACGGCACCACCTTCGAAGGCGACTGCCAAAAGGGGCAGGGGACGGGGGCCTCATTCGACGGCTCCCAGTGCAACTCCAAGGTCATTGGCGCCAGATACTTTGCCGATGCTTTCCTGCAGTCCGTACCGCCCGGAAACCGGGCGCCCGAAGAGCTCATCTCGCCGGTCGACGTCGGAAGCCACGGCACCCACACCGCCACTACCGCGGCCGGCAACGCGAACGTTGAGCAGGTAATTGACGGCGCCGGGTTCGGCAAAAGCTCCGGTGTTGCTCCCGCCGCGAAGGTCTCCGTCTACAAGATCTGCTGGGAGGACACCAACCCCGATACCGGAGGCTGCTACTCCTCCGCTTCCGTCGAAGCAGTGGATGCCGCCATCAAGGACGGCGTGGACGTCCTGAACTACTCGATTTCGGGCAACAACAACAGCACGACTGATCCGGTGGCACTGGCGTTCCTCAACGCTGCCGCCGCAGGTGTTTTTATTTCCGCCTCCGCCGGCAACTCCGGCCCCACCGTCTCAACGGTCAATCATGCCTCACCCTGGCTGACTACGGTCGCTGCGTCCACCTTCCCGAGTGACCTGCTTGGCACCGTCAAGGTATCCGATGGGTCGCTCTACCGTGGAGCTTCCATTATGAAATCGGAAGTTGCCGACAAACCGGTTGTGGTCGCCTCAGCTGCGGCAGCAGCAGGTGCTGCCAATCCGAACCTCTGCGGCCCCGGTTCCCTCGATGCTGCCAAGGTGGCGGGCAAGGTGGTGGTCTGCGACCGCGGCGTTGTGGACAGGACGGCCAAGAGCCAGGAGGTCCAGGACAAGGGCGGCGTCGGGATGATCCTGGTGAACCTCACCAGCAGCTCCGAAGATGCGGACAACCACGTGCTCCCCACGGTGCACGTCAATGCTCCGAAAAGCTTGGAACTGAAGTCCAAGCTTGAAGCCAACCCCGCTTTGACAGTCAGCCTGGTCAAGGGGGACTTGACCGGTGAACCCGCTTCCCCGGCGCCCCAGATCGCCGGCTTCTCCTCCCGCGGGCCAAGCCTTGCTTCCGGTGGCGACCTGCTGAAGCCGGACGTCGCTGCACCGGGTGTGAACGTCCTCGCGGGCGTTTCCACCATTGGCAACCAGGGCGAGCAGTTCGGCTTTATGTCCGGCACGTCCATGGCCGCACCGCACATCGCCGGTTTCGGGGCATTGGTGCTCAGCAAGCAGCCCAAATGGACGCCTGCCATGGTCAAGTCGGCCATGATGACCACTGCCTACCCGCTGGTCAACGCTGACGGTTCACCCAACACAGATCCCTTCCAGGGCGGCGCGGGCCACATCGACTCAACCCGCGTCCTGGATCCGGGCCTGGTCTACAACTCGGGCATCAAGGACTGGCTCGGCTTCCTCAACGGCCAGGGTGTAGAGACGGGAGCTCCGCAGGCCGGCACCATTGCCGCCCGCGACCTGAACCTGCCGTCCATCGCGCTCGGCAGCCTGGTGGGGGAAGTGCAGGTCAAGCGCCAACTCACTGCCCTCGTTCCCGGGATGTACCGGCCGGAAGTCAACATGCCCGGCTTCAACGTCCAGGTCGAGCCGAAGGCGCTGAACTTCGCCAAGGCAGGCCAGACCCGCGAGGTTACCCTGACCATCAGGAACGTGAGCGCTCCGGTGGGTAAGTTCAGCACCGGCAGCCTGACCTGGAAGGGCCCGCGCACTGTGAGCTCTCCCATCGCCATCCGCCCTGTTGATGCCCAGATCGCCCCGTCGTTCACCTTCAGCTCAGCCACCGGCAGCGGCAGCGGCACCATGGAACTGGTGTCCGGTTCGGACAACCCCATCAAGGTAGGGGTGGAGGGCCTGGCGCCCGTAAGCCAGACAGCCATCACCAAAACTCCCGGGGAGTACGCACCGAAGAATGACGCACACAACGCAGTGCTCGAGGTGACGGTGCCCGCCGGGGCTTCATTCGCCCGCCTGGGTGTCCAGGCGCAATCGAACGACGTCGACTGGGACATGGTGGTCTACGCACCCAATGCTTCGGGCGGGCTGACGGCAACACAGGTGGCGACGGCTTCTGCCAGCGAGTTCCTGGATGTGGAGGCGCCGCGGGCGGGCACGTACTACATCGTGGCCAACCTGTACTCCAAGCCTGACAATGGAGCAGCCAGCGCGTCCGTTCAGGCGGTGACGTTTGCGGGGGACGCCGGCAACCTCACGGTGGAACCCAACCCGATTGTTGCTCCGAACGGCACGGCCACCTCGGCCACGCTGGCTTGGACCGGCCTGTCCGAAGGGGCTTACGCTTCGCGCCTCAGCCTGGGCGACAACGGCATCAGGACCTGGATCAACGTCCAGGTGGGCGGAGCCTCCGCTGCTCCTTCCGGAGCTCCGCAGGTAGCTCTCGCAGACGCGGTTCCCGGGGCCTAGCAGCCTGACGTTTACGGAACAGGATCCCCGGCGGTTGTACCCGCCGGGGATCCTGTTTTTCCGGCTTGTTCCTTCGGCAGGCGGCATTGCCTTAGATGGCGCCGGACGCTCCTCTAACGTTGCCCAGCAGAGGAGCCATTGTTTTCCAACGCGAGATTTCGCAACCGTCGGTCCGGGTGAAGACCGCTTCAACTGCGCGCCCGTGGAACGTCCCGGTCACCACGGCCACCTGCGGTCCTCCGTATTGCTGCGTGCACAGCTTGGGAGGGCCCGGTTTCGGAAAGAAAATATCCTCGCCGTAGCGTTCCACCGCGGCCAGCGCAGCCTCAGCGTCCGGCACTGTGCTTTCAGCGGAAGGACGCCCGCCGTCGGCCACCAAGTGGAATTCGTGCTCCCCGGCGTCGGGGCTTTCACGAAGCCGGACGGTCAGGTCGATCACGGCTGTCCGCTCCCGGACAAAGCGGCCAGTTCCCGGGCCAGCTTTTCCCGGAGTCCTGCTGCCTCGGCTGCAAAGGACCGCTGGTGCTCCACATAGGCAGCCTTGCCCTGCGGGGTTTCGATGGGGATGGCGGGGTAGCCCCACTCCGCCAGGTCGTAGGGGGAAGCCTGCATATCCATGGCCCGGATCCGCCACGATAGTTCAAAGCAGTCCATCACCAGCTCACTGGGCAGGGCGGGCAGCAGCTTGTATGCCCATTTATACAGGTCCATGTTGGCGTGCAGGCAGCCAGGCTGTTCAAGGTGCCGCTGGGTTTCCCGGCTGGGTGCCAGTTCGTTCAGCGGAATGGCGTCAGGCGTGTAGAAACGGAAGGCATCAAAGTGGCTGCAGCGGATCCGGTTGTCCTCCACCACCTTGTCCGTCCCGGCCGACCCGAGGCGCAGCTGCAGATACTCGTGGCGCAGGTCGAACCGGTCCTGGTGATAGACCATTGCCCATTCATGGAGCCCGAAGCAGCCAAACTGCGCAGGGCGGGCGGCAGTGCCTTGCAGGATAATCGCGGCGAAGGCGACGGCATCCCTGCGGTCAGCGAGAAACGCGTCCCGGTCCATGGTGACCGCAGGGGCTTCCGGAGGCAGCCCGAGGAAGGCAAGTTCGCCGTCGTCGAGCGTCCGATAGTGTTTCCACCCGTGGCGGTCCGCTGCTTCCCGGCCCAGCAGAACGACGCCGGCGCCCGGGTGCCAGCGGCGGAGCTGGCCCGGTTTCTGGGTGTAGTAGGTGAAGAGGAAATCCTCCACCGGATGCTTTTCTCCGGCTGAGCGGCGGGCAAGGTAGGGGTCCGCGTAGCGGCTGACGCGCTGCTGGTGGGCTTCTTCCCTAGCCCGCCACTCGTCGGCCGACAGGACGTTAAGACGCTCCACCAGCTGCACCAAGTACGTCCTTCGCAGCATCCCAGGCGCTGATTTCGCAGCCGTTGGTGCGGCTAAAGGCAGCATCAACAGAGATCCCGTCCACTACGCCGGTAACGGTAGCCTCCTGCGGCCCGCCGTACTGCTCGGTGCACACCTGGTCAGCCCGTTTCGGAGAGGGGCTCAGTAGCGCCGCGTTCTCCTTCAGTGCGGAGCAGGCGGCGTCAGCAGCGGGATGGTTACTTTCCGCGTCAGGCGTGCCGTCGACGCAGACCAGGGTGTAGTTGACCTCGGACTCGCCGGCAGACGGCTTGAAGGCGATGGCCAGTTCGGCGTTGCCCTGCCCGGGGCCCGATGACGGCGCGGCAGGCTCGGGGGCCGGCGCGGGCACAGAAGTCTCAGCCTCAGGGTCCGCGCTGCCCGTAGGGGCAGGCGAACCTGGCGATGCCGTGGAGGAAACGGAGGCCGAGGGCGAGGCTGAGGCATCGACGGAAGGGCTTCCCCCGCCCCCATCAGGCGTGCAGGCGGGCAGCAGCACCGCCGCGAACAACAACGCCGCGACGCGGAAGTGCATGGTGGCTTTGGGACGCCTTGGGCGGGGACAATCCGCTGGTCGCATCACATGCACTGTGTCCCATGAATGCACATTGAGCCCGCGCTGTGGCAAGTCCGTCATAATGTCCATTCTACTGCCGCGGTCCTGAGGGCTGGCTAAGACTGCCGGCCCTGGGAGGTGGCTGCAATGAGTCCCATCATGGACGCGTGCAGTTCACTGACCTGGCTTCGGGTCAGGCCCAGGCGTTCCATCATGGTTCCGGGTACATTGAGGGCCTCCTGTCGAAGGGACGCTCCTTCGGGAGTGAGATCGACGGCGAGGGCGCGCTCGTTGCCGTCCACCCGCCGTCGTGAAATCAGCCCTGACGCTTCAAGCCGCCGCAGCAAAGGCGAGATGGTGGCCGGTTCCTGTGCCAAGGCATCGCTGATATTGCGGACGGTGCGCGGGCTGGATTCCCAGAGGCACAGCATGACCAGGTACTGCGGATGGGTGAGGTTCAACTTCTCAAGCACCGGTTTGTACGCGCCCACCACGCTGCGTGATGCCACAGTCAGGGCAAAGCAGAGCTGGTGCTCAAGCAGCAGGTCGTTGTCCTCCGGGACGGCTGCGCCGGCTGTGTCAGTCCTCGCTGCGGTGGAAGTGCTGGATGCAGTGGTCATCGGGGCCTCCAATTGTTAGTGCACTAATGATTAGCGTACACTGTGGATAATAAAAGGGTTACTGGAAGGAGCCAGTTCATGGGTAAGGCCAGCTCAGAGGGCAAGGAAAATGCCTCACAGCGCTTCATGCGGGCAACCGGCAAACTGCGTGCCGTTTTCGGTCCTGCAAACCGGTCCTCGCTCATGCACGACATGACAGAGGAAAACCGCAGGCTCCTGGCCCAGCGCGAGGCTGAAACCCGGCAGTGGGAAACCGTCACCCGGCCGGACGGCAGCACCTATGTGGTGCCCAGGAACCCCGACGACAAGTCCCTCCGCTGAGAATGGAACCCGGAGCCTTTTGAGGCGCCCGGGCGTAAAATAAGGGCACTGACTCCGCGAGGAGCAGCTGCCGTATGTGGGATGGCTCTTCGTTCCCCTGAATGCAGAAAGGGGGTGGAAAACAGTGCCGCATGTACTCAGCGGGTTCATGAACGCGACCGACAAGCTCCGTTTCTTCTTTGGGCCGGCCACCCGCCTGGACTCCAGCCTGCCGGTGGTGCACAAGCATGACGAGTTTGAGCAGGCTTCGGAGGAGGAACTTACGCACTTTGTGGTGGAGACCGATACCTCCGGCCATCACTACGCCGTACGCCGGGAAGACCTCGAGAAGGAGGCCTGACGTCGGCCTTGCCGGGACGCAATGCCGTGGTCACTCCCGGAAAACACAAAATGCACTGGTCAGGGAAGAAATCCCCGGCCAGTGCATTTTTGTGTTTTCGGGCCGCCGGTTAGCGGCCGGTGCCGCCGTAGACGGTGGCTTCGTTGTCGCTGTCCAGTTCAAAGGCCCGGTGGATGACGCGCACGGCCTCATCCAGGAGGTCCGCGTGCGTAACAACCGAGATGCGGATTTCTGACGTGGAGATCATGTTGATGTTGATCCCGGCATCCGAGAGTGCCTTGAAGAACGTGGCGGAGACCCCCGGGTGCGAACGCATGCCGGCGCCGATCAGGGAGAGCTTGCCGATCTGCTCGTTGTACTCGATGCTTTCGAAGCCGATCTGGTCCTGGGCTGCGTGGAGGGCTGTCAGGGCGTCGGCGCCTTCCACGATGGGCAGCGTGAAGGAGATGTCCGTCCGGCCGGTGCCGTGCGTGGAAACGTTCTGCACGATCATGTCGATGTTCGAATGGGCATCGGCGATGACCTGGAAGATGGCGGCCGCCTTGCCGGGGATGTCCGGGACGCCAACAACAGTGACCTTGGCTTCGGAACGGTCGTGTGCGACGCCGGAGATGATTGGCTGCTCCAAGGCAACTCCCTCTTGTGTGGTGATCTTGTCTTCGGCGCTGGGAATGACCCAGGTGCCTTCGTGCTGGCTGAATGACGAGCGGACGTGCAGCGGCACACCGAACCTGCGCGCGTACTCTACGCAGCGAAGGTGGAGGATCTTGGCGCCGGAGGCTGCGAGCTCCAGCATCTCCTCGCTGGAGATCGTGTCGATCTTCTGGGCTGAGGGGACAACGCGCGGATCGGCAGTGTAGATGCCGTCCACGTCCGTGTAGATCTCGCAGACGTCGGCTTCGAGGGCTGCTGCCAGCGCTACCGCCGTGGTGTCCGAACCGCCCCGGCCCAGGGTGGTGATCTCGTTGGTGGCCCGGCTCATGCCTTGGAAACCCGCCACGATGGCGATATTGCCCTTATCCAGGGCTGTGCGGATACGGTGGGGATCGACGTCGATGATCCTGGCTTTGCCGTGGATGCCGTCCGTGATCATACCGGCCTGGGAGCCCGTGAAGGATTGCGCGGAGGCGCCCAGTTTGTTGATTGCCATGGCCAGGAGCGCCATCGAGATCCGCTCACCGGCTGAGAGCAGCATGTCCATTTCGCGGGCCGGGGCGGAGTCCGTTACCTGGCCTGCGAGGTCCAGGAGTTCATCGGTGGTGTCACCCATGGCCGAGACCACCACAACCACCTCATTGCCCGCCACCTGGGCGTCCACCACGCGCTTGGCCACCCGCTTGATGCCGTCTGCGTCCGCTACGGAGGAACCACCGAACTTCTGCACGATGAGCTGTTTGGTGACGGCACGGCCGACGGGCAGCTCCTGTGGCTGCGTTGCGTTGTGCACTTCGGTAGTGGGCGTACTCATGCGGGTACCTTCATTGGATCAATTGGAGTCCGGCCAGACAGCCGTAACGCTGTGCTGGCCCTGACGCTGGGAACTAGCGCCATCGTTGGCGCGACTTCTGGTTCCAGTTTATCGCCGTGCAAGGCCGGGCGTTGAATTGTGACCGAATCTCAGCCCAGGGAAGGACCGGCCGGGGAGCGCCGCAGGCGTACGCTCAGACTGTCAAAATGCATAAAAAGACTGTGGGGGACAGGTGCGCAATAGATGGCAATAATTTCTGAATTACCGGAGGCTGCGGACGGGCCGGAACCGGACGACGGCATCACGGCACGGGCTGTGAGCCGCAGCTTCGGTGCGGTGCGCGCCGTCGAACACATGGACTTCCATGCGCCGGCCGGCAAGGTGACCGCCCTGATCGGTCCGAACGGAGCGGGGAAAACAACGCTGCTGCTGATGCTGGCGTCGCTGTTGGCACCGGACGCGGGCAGCATCAGCGTGGGCGGACTCGATCCGCGCCGGGACCGGGCGGAAGTGCGCCGGCGGTTGGGCTGGATGCCGGACACCCTGGGCGTATGGGAATCCCTGACCGCGCGGGAAATTCTCACCCAGATGGCCCGCTTCTACCGGCTCCCGGCCCAAGGCATCGGAACGAGGGTCGCGGAGATGCTCGAACGGGTGCGGCTGGCCGACCTTGCGGACCAGCCGGCGCGGGTGCTCTCCCGTGGGCAGCAGCAGCGGCTCAGCCTTGCCCGGGCACTGATCCATGACCCCTCTGTCCTGCTCCTCGATGAGCCCGCATCGGGGCTCGATCCGGGCTCCCGCGTGGAGCTCCGGATCATGCTGCGACAACTCGCGGGGGAGGGCAAGGCAGTGGTGGTCTCGTCCCACGTGCTGAGCGAACTGGACGAAATCGCTGATGGCGCGGTGTTTGTGAACAAGGGCCGTACGGTCCGGCGCCAAACCGTCGAAGAGGCTGCGGCAGCCGGGCGCCGGTACGCAGTCACCGCCTCTGATGTGGCCGCACTTGCTGCCAGGCTCACCGAACTGGGACTGGCGTTCCGCCGCGAAGACGGGCGGCGTCCATCCGTCAGCCTGATGCTGGCAAGCGACGACGACGCCGAGCGCCTGCTGCGCGACCTGGTGCTGGGAGGCGTCGGGGTAAATTCCTTCGCCCCCGCTTCAGGGGCCCTTGAAGAGACATACATGAGCCTTGAGGGGGAACGGCAATGAGCCACGCGACAGAAGACCGGCAAGATACGGCCAGCCAGCGAACCACGGGCGGCTACCTGCCCGGGGTCAGGGACGTGGTGGTCCTGGAGCTCAAGCAGCGGCTGCGGTCCCGGGGCTGGTACATCATGCTGGCCATCTGGTTTGTCCTCACCGGGCTCGTAACCTGGCTGACGTGGGCCAGCTGGAACGCCTCGCAGGCCGCACAGCGCGAAATCCCCGGTTATGTCCCGCCGCCCGAATCGGGGCCCGGGTCCATGATCTTCGAGGTGGTCCTGGCCTTTGTCCTGCTGTTTGCGTTGCTCGTTGCTCCGGCGCTCTCCGCCAACGCGGTGAATGGTGACCGTGCAGGGGGCACGCTGGCCATCCTCCAGGTGACACTGCTGCAGCCCGGCCAGATCCTGTGGGGTAAGTTTTTCGCTGCATGGGCGGCAGCACTCGCGTTCCTGGTGGCCAGCACCCCGTTCCTGGTGATCGGAGTGGCGCTGGGCGGAATGACTCCCGGCCATGTGCTGGTGGCGTTGCTCATGCTGGCTGTTGAGGTGGGGGTTGTGTGTGCCATCGGTGTGGGCATCTCGGCGCTCGCCGGCAGGCCGCTGTTCTCCATCGTGGTCACGTACCTGGCAGTGGCCGGGCTGGCGGTCGGCACGCTGATCGCCTTTGGGCTGGGCGCGGGGCTTACCCAGGGCACGGTCCTGGCGAACCAGGCCCAGTACCGCGCGTACGAGCCGCTCAATAACGGGCCGGTGGAGCCCGAGTACACCTGCTCAGGGCCGTTGCAGGAACAGATGGTTATGCGGACGGAACGGGTGGCGTGGTTGCTGGCCATGAATCCCTACGTGGTGGTGGCAGACGCCATACCGTACAAAGACCGCTCGCAGGAGCGCAGCTTCTCCTCAGTGGGGGCTATTGAAGGTATCAGCCAGGGAGCCCGCTCCGCGCTTGCCGGTCCTGAGGGCACGTATCCGTGCGCCAATGGGGAGGTCAAGCCTCGGTATCTGGCACAGTCCACACCCATGTGGCCGCTGGGACTGGGCCTGCAGCTCCTGGTTGCCGCGCTGCTCATGTGGCTTGGCTGGCGTTCGCTCCGTACGCCTGCCCACCGGCTGGCCCGGGGCACGCGTATCGCTTAAGCGAATCTTGCCTGAGCCACTCGGGACAGGCCCGGCCGGGGCGGATCAGGATGGGATAGCCCCTGACCGCCCGGGACCGGGCCTGTTCTTTCAGATGTGGGAGCTTGAACTGTGGCCGACGGAGCATTAGTCGCCGACAGGCAGTTTGCTGGCCGGCGCAGCGCCGGTTCAGTCGGATGAGTGTTGGGGGCTGTCCAGCCTGAACATCAGCAGGGGGAAGCCTTTGCCGGCCGTTTCCTGGTCTGCCGGGAGAAAGGGGTCCCTCCGGAAGCCAAGGCTTTGGAGGAGCCGGATGGAAGGACTGTTTGGTTCGTAGACTGCCGCGACGGCGGTACTGATTCCGCAGTGCGTGAAGAGCCACTGGACCAGCACCGCCGCAGCCTCACGGCCGTATCCCTGGTGCTGGTAATCGGCATTCAGGACATAGGCCAACGCTGCCTCGCCGGCAGGATGCCTGCCGGGGGCGAGCACGCCCGTCGCGGCCATGGCTGTGCTGTTCCACGTCCGCGCGTCACCAATTACTTTTCCTGACTCCCGCAGGGTAATTGCCCAGCCGTAGTTGAACCATTTGCCGTTGGAGGCCGCGCCCAGGGCCAGCAGCTGCGTCAGTCTTTCCCTGTTTGCCTCGGCCGTAAGGGGGCCGTGCGAGAGGTATTGGGTGACCGAAGGGTCGCTTCTGTACTTGTGGATGGCGGCCTCGTCCGAACCATCAATCAGGCGCAGGACGAGCCGCTGGGTTACCAGCGGCGTTGGCTCTCCCGGGAGCATGTCGGCCAAATCCTCAGGTAAGGGCGTTGCGGCGGCCCTCGAAAGCACGGCCCAACGTGACCTCATCTGCGTATTCGAGGTCGCCGCCCACCGGCAGCCCGGAGGCCAGCCTGGTCACGGTAATCCCGATCGTCTTCAGCATGCGGGCCAGGTAGGTGGCTGTAGCTTCTCCCTCCAGGTTTGGATCCGTAGCGATGATCACTTCCTGGATGGCGCCGTCGTTCAGTCGGGTGAGGAGCTCCCGGATCCGCAGCTGCTCCGGGCCGATACCGGCGATCGGATTTATGGCTCCGCCCAGCACGTGGTACCTGCCCCGGAATGAACGGGTGCGTTCCACAGCGAGGACGTCTTTGGATTCCTCCACCACGCAGATCACAGCCGGATCGCGTCGGGGATCACGGCAGATATTGCATTGTTCCTGCTCGGTGACGTTGCCGCAGACGGTGCAGAACTTGACCCGCTCCTTGACGGAGGTGATGGCTTCCACCAGCCGCTTCATGTCCTGGGGGTCCGCTTCAAGGATGTGGAACGCCAGCCGCTGTGCGGATTTTGGGCCCACGCCGGGAAGGCGTCCGAGCTCGTCAATCAGCTCTTGGACAGCACCTTCGTACACGTTTTCCTCTTTAGCTAGGGGCGGACAGTGGTTGGATCAGTAGCGGGGTGTAACGGGACTTCCGTCGAGGGAACGCTCTTCGATCAGCTTCCCGCCGAGGATACGTTCCACCGCGGCACGGCCGAAAACTCCGGATTCCTCAATGGTCTCATCGTCGGCGCTGGGGATGTCCTGCACGTAGGTTGCCGCCGCGGGAACGGCCCGTGCAGGGGCTTTCGCCCGGCCCGCCTCGGCCTCTGGGCTGTTGGACAGGCGCTGATACAGGCTTTGCCGGCTGCCAGCCGCAGCAGGGGAATCTGCGGGAAGCGGGGAAGCCGCAGGGGCACTGGTCGGAGCAGAGGTAACGGCAGGGGCAATGATCGGGGCAGGGGCAGGTGCCGCCGCGGCTGAAGCCATGGCGTACTCCCGGGCCGGGACTGGAACGGAACGTGCGGGGACGGTAGCTGAGGGAACCGCGCCGGAAGGGGCAATGCCGGAGGGAGCGTTGACTGAGGGAACCGCGCCCGAGGGAGCTGCGCCCGAGGGAGCTGCGCCCGAGGGGACGGGGCTCTGGGTAGCCGGTTCCGTGGTTGTCGCCCTCGTACCCGCCTTCGTGGGCGGGGTCGCAGTCGGCGCCAATCCCCACTCGGCGTCCACGGAAGCCACCGCGTTGGAAACGGGGATGGAAGGCGGAATCTGGGCGGTGGCCGGCTCATACCGCATGGCTGACGGACCCGCAACTGCTTCCTTTTCACGCAACGCGGACGTGGCGTTCTTGTCCACGTTGCTGGCTTCCCCAACAACCCACACACCCGGTGCCTGCTCAATCGCACGGGTCCAGGGATCGGAGGCAGCCGTGCCCGGGGCATGGGCAACAGGAGCTTTGGCAGTTGCGGATTCGGTGAGGGGTTGCGTACCAGCCTGTGTGCCCTGCTGGCGTGGGCCGGCTGCGGCGGTGATGCCACCCGAGGCGGCGACCGGAGCGGAGCGAACGGCCTGGGCCGTTGCCGGAGCGGGGCGGCCATCGGAGCGCGCGGAAGGGTCCCAGTCCATGGGAGGCTCTTCTTCCAGCGGTGGCACGTCTTCATCCCGGGGCGGGCCCCAGTCGTCGTCCGAGTAGGAGTAGTCTTCCACGCCGCCACTGTAGGAGTCAGCTTGAGCCGAAGGGGCCGTTGAAGGGACTGCCAACGGCTCAGTTTGGGAAGAGCCGGCGGTGGGTGCGCGCCGAACCTGGGAAGGGCTACTCCCTGGTGCAGACTGACGTTTTTCTCCTGCCTGGAGCACGGCGGGAATCGAGCCGTTACTCCCGGCCTTGCCTTCGGTTTCTGGCGCTGTTGGAACGGGTACCTGCCCCTGGCCAGCACTTGCCGGAGCGGAGGGCGCCGGTGCATCCGTCGTCGCCGACCCGGGCGCAGATGCCAGCCCCCAGGCAACATCAGCTGAAGTCGCCGGACCAGTTGCCGGCGCTGGCCGGCTAGCGGGTGCTTTTGGGTTTGGCTCAGAGCTCGCCCGGCCGGCGCTTCCGCCGGCCACCGCATTGATCTGGCAGTCAATGCCCACAGTCTTATGGATCGCCTGCCGAAGGTTCTCTGAATGGTCTGCCCGGCCAAAAGCGCCGGCGAGCCCACTCGTGGTGAATGAAATGGTGAGCGCGTGGCCGTCAAACGCAGTGACTTGAGCGTTTGGTTCAACGAGTGCCCAGGTGCTGCGCTTGATCTTCGAAAGCGTCTGCAGGACATCCGGCCATGCCCGACGCAGCACTTCCACGTCGCCCATTGCTGCAGGGGATGCGGCGGGAACAGATCCAGCCGGGGCCGTTTCGGGCCGGCCAGCTGCAGGGGCGGCCTGGGCAACCGGCGCAGCCGGAGCTGAAGCCTGCCGGTTGTCGGCTGCCGGCGTTCCGCCGGCAGGGCCTTCTGCGGTGACTGCGGCCGCCCTGTGTGCCACTCCGGGGCGGGAGTCGACGCGGGCAGCCCGGGAGTCTGCGGAGGGCTCGATTGGCCAGTCGCTGGTGCTTACCCGGGGAGCGGTCAACGGGGCACGATTGTCCGGGTCCACCGGGTCCACCGGGTCCACGGGCTTGGCCGTTGCGGCATGGGCCGGGAAGGAGGCAGGTGCCGGCCCGGGGCCGGCTGCGGCCTCCGCGGGCTCTTGGCTGGCGGGCTGGACGGCGGCGGATGGAGGGGCCGGAGGCACGGGCCGTGAAGGTCCGGACATCGCCGGTTCCGGGGCCGCCGGGCTGGCTGAGGTCTTGCCGGCCGGTGCCGGATGGTGGGCCGGGGCCGGGACCGGGGCTGCGGTGGCGGGAGCTCCGACGTCGTTCCCTGCATAGTTGAGCCGCCGCTCAACACGGTCTATTCGCGCAGCCATGCCGCGCTCGTTCTGCTCGGAACTGGGCAGGAGGATCCGGGCGCAAAGCAGTTCCAGATGCAGCCGCGGGGAGGTGGCGCCGGTCATTTCGGTCAATGCGGTGTTGGTGACATCGGCCGCACGGGACAACTCGGCGGCGCCCAGGTTGTGCGCCTGGTTTTTCAGGCGGGCAATCTGGTCTGCAGGCATGCCGCGAAGAATGGTCTGGGCGCTTTCGGGCATCGCCTGGACGATGATGAGGTCGCGAAAGCGCTCCAGGAGGTCCTCAACGAAGCGGCGAGGGTCGTGGCCGGTTTGGATGACCCTGTCCACGGCGCGGAAAACGGTTGCGGCGTCCGAGGCAGCCACCGCCTCGACAACATCGTCCAGCAACGAAGCGTGGGTGTAGCCGAGCAGCGCCACGGCAAGTTCGTAGTCCAGGCCGTTGGGCCCGGCACCTGCCATCAGCTGGTCCAGAACCGACAGGGAATCACGGACAGAGCCGCCGCCGGCACGGATCACCAGCGACAGGACACCGGGCGCAACCGGAACGTTCTCCTGGTTGCAGAGAAGTTCGAGGTAGGCCATGAGCGGCTCCGGCGGCACCAGGCGGAAGGGGTAATGGTGCGTCCGGGAGCGGATTGTGCCGATGACCTTGTCCGGCTCCGTTGTGGCGAAGATGAACTTGATGTGTTCCGGCGGTTCTTCAACGATCTTCAGCAGGGCGTTAAAACCGGCGGACGTAACCATGTGGGCTTCGTCAATGATGAAGATCTTGTAGCGGTCACGCACGGGGGCATACGTTGCCCTCTCACGGAGGTCCCGCGCGTCGTCCACGCCGCCGTGGCTGGCGGCGTCGATCTCGATGACGTCGAGTGACCCGGAGCCGCCACGGGCAAGCTCCACGCAGCTGGGGCACGTGCCGCAGGGGGTGTCGGTGGGGCCCTGGGCGCAGTTCAAGCAGCGGGCCAGAATGCGCGCTGACGTGGTCTTACCGCAACCCCTGGGACCGGAAAAAAGGTAAGCGTGGTTGACCCGGTTTTTCCGCAGAGCGGTCATCAGCGGTTCGGTGACATGTTCCTGCCCGATAACGTCAGCGAAGGAGTCTGGACGGTATCTGCGGTAGAGGGCGGTAGTAACTGTCACAGAGAAAACCCTACCAATCCGGGCAGACAGTCTGCCGCCTTGTGGGGGAATAGTAAAGACCCCCCATGCACCCGCCAGAGCCCATTTACCCTTGCTACCTTCCGGTCCTGGGGGAGTTCAACAGGATGACGCCACATGAGGGGCCGTCAGATACTTTACCCGAACTTCAGGCCCGACTCGAATCGGGGTCCTGGAAGCTCCAGCCCTCAACCTTCCAGCTCATCAGTGCGGGTTCCTCATACGGGTGCACGGCACGCAAGGCAGCGATCACACCCTTGAGCAGCGGCCCTTCAACCACGCACTCAATCCGGTCCTCGGGCACTTCCTCGGGAGTTCCCACAGCTCCGATGTAAGGAGCGGCACCCGCCAGCGGAGTGAACCGGCCGGTGCCCGAGGTCACAAAGGAACAGTGGGAGTGGTTGCCGATCCGGCCCGCTCCGGCGTCGCCGATAGCTTCCAGTGCCTGGCGGGTGTGAGTGCCGGGGACGTAAACCACCAGTGTGTGCAGCTCTGTCATGCCTCCCATCGTGCCCTAACCGGCCAGCGGTGAAACGGAAAATTCATTGCTTATCCAACCGCCAGCCGCGATCATGGATATGTACACCGATTGGGGCAATCTCAAGATTGTGAGCTGCGAGGCCTGCCTGAACGGAGCCGGACCCGGCAGCTCAACGGTGTTCCGGTGGAATGGGCGCATTGGGGGCGTCCATTTCTGGTTTAAGCCCGCGCTCGAACCCGCCCGCCCGAGCGGGTGGAAAGCCTTCAAAGCCGGCGTCGGAGCCTCAATTGGGCGAAGCGGAAAACATCAGGTACTCTAGTATCTGCTTTTGATTCAGAAGCAGTTGGAGAATTCGCCTAGCGGCCTATGGCGCACGCCTGGAACGCGTGTTGGGTTAACGCCCTCGGGGGTTCAAATCCCCCATTCTCCGCCGGTTAAGAACCCGGCTCCGGCATTGCCGGGGCCGGGTTCTTTCGCTATGGGCAAAGCGTACTTACGCGTTCGCGGCCGGCACACCCAGGCGGCGAAGGCGTTCCCTGGCGGCCAATTCGCTGGGCCCCCTGCGTCCCAAAGCCAGGCGTACGACGGCGAGAACCGCCTTTGTTGCGAGCCTCACCGGCAGCGCCACCGGACCCAGCCGCGGAACAGCCAGGCCGAGCATCTGGCGGTATCGTGGCTCCAAGCTGTACACCGCACCGGCAAACAGGATCCGGTAGCCCGGCCGGAGCATCCGGTTTAACGGCGGGTTCCGGATGAATTCCACTGTCTCTGCCACCCGGCCGTCAACGCGAAGCTCACCGCTTTCGTACCAGCGGTCCAGTTGCCTGTGCATGTCTGCCTCGGTAAGCGGTGGATCTTCCACCCCCATCAGGCGGCCCGCCTGGGCCCACTCACGGACATAGGCGTCCGGTCCTCCCGGAATGGCGCCGCCCCATATCTTATGGGCGGTGAGGAACGCGTCCGTGAATGCCAAATGGATCCAGCTGGCCAACTCCGGATCGTTGGCGCTGTAGTCGCGTTGCGCCCCAAGGTTGTCGCTGTAACTGCCCTGGACCGCTTCATGCAGCCGGCGCACCCTGCGCGAGGCGTTTTCGGCAGCCTCACTGGACCCGTATGTCACAGTGAAAATCCAGCGGATGGTGTTAGCCAACCTGATCAGTGGATCCTCGCGGAAGCTTGAATGTTCGTGGACGCCGGCAAGTGCCCCGGGATGGAGGGCCTGCATCAATAGTGTGCGGATTCCGGCCACGATGGGGGACATGGAACCGTGGACAGCCCATATTGCCGAACCGGGAAGGTGGTAACCGGGGTCATTGCCTTCAGCCAGCTTCGGCACCCAGTCGGGAACCTCGTCGGCTCTGCCCGTAAAGGTTTTTTTGACTTCGTCCTGCCATTTTCGAAGGAAACTCCGCATATATGATTGTCGCCCAAAGGGAGCCTGGCGGGGCAGTTGGAGCGTACCGCAAGGTTTTCTCAAGTAGTTGCCTGCACGATAGGACGAGGTTCACAGGCTACCGGCGCTTTGGTCCCGCGCCGGGTCATTAGGTTATGGAGACACACGTTGGGGAATCGTCGAACTTCGGGTAAGCGAACAGATGTGCGCCGTCCACATGTTTCTGTTCTGCGCGCCCTGACTGCCACTGGTGCTGTTGCCTTATCCATCTGGTCCCTGAACCTTGCAGGCAGCGCAGGGGAGCGGGAGGCTTCGAGAGCCGCGGTTGCTGGACTCGGTACGGAGACAACCACCTCAAGCAACGGAGGCTCGGACGCGCAGGCCTCGGACAGTGTTGGCGCAGGGATGCTGCAGGCAGCGGCCTTTACGAATCCAGGGGCACTTGTCACCTTTCCCCATGCGGCAATAGGCGGTTACCGCGGGGAGAACTCCCCGTCGCTGACGGTGGGAACGACAGGCTTCGGCAGGCCGCCGGCCGGATTCCTGATGGCGCCACTGACTCTGCTCAATGCCAGCTCACCCTTCGGTTTCCGGGTGAGCCCCTTGTCCGGGGCCGCCGGCGACTTCCATCTGGGGCAGGACTTCGCCGCCCCTTGTGGTACAGGCGTTTACGCGGCGGACTCAGGACGGGTGCGTGCTGCAGGCTGGCACCCTTGGGGCGGCGGCAACAGGGTGGAAATCGACCACGGCAACGGGCTGATCACAACGTACAACCACCTTGAGGCAATCACTGTCCGTACGGGCGACGAGGTCAACGCCGGCCAAATCCTCGGCCGGGTGGGCAGCACCGGTTGGTCGACGGGATGCCACCTGCACTTTGAAACGATCCTCGATGGCCGCCATACGAGTCCGATGAAGTGGACTCTCATGCCCGCCCGGCCTCTGGCTGGCAGCCGATCCGGTGAAATGCGGAGTTACATGCCCGGGTTTGGCTCTCCCTCCGAGGGGACAACCAGTTGGGCGTTGCCGTTGAGCCAGGATTACGACGACCCTCACGAAAGTGAAGTCCGGGCAGGAACGCCTGTAAAGCCCGCGTCCCCACTTTTGCTGTGGCCTGCCGCGGCGATTGGTGCTGCAGGCCCTCAACCGACGGTGCCGCCCAGTGCGTCATCCCCGGCGGGAACGCCGAGTGCGTCGTCCCCGACGGCGCTACCGACCCAGCCGCCGACGTCGTCGACGCCGACGTCATCACCGACACCGACGCCGACGCCGTCACCGACGCCGACGCCGACGCCGACGCCGTCACCGACGCCGTCACCGACGCCGTCACCGACGCCGACGCCGTCACCGACGCCGTCACCGACGCCGACGCCGTCACCGTCACCGACGCCCACTCCGTCACCGACGCCGACGCTCACGCCCACACCCCCACCGCCGCCGGTCGAAGTCATGCCGGTCCCGACACCGACACTTCTTGAAGTCATCGCGACACCGATCGAACCTAGGCAATCACCGTCCCCTGCCCCGGTTGTACCATCCCCGACACTGACACCGATCCCCATCGACCCAACGGACCCGGCCGAACCTGCTGCGGTGCCTACGCCGTCGCCCCTCGAGGCCACATTCCCGGCGCAGGATAGCTGTCCCGCAGAGCCGACTCCGGAAACACCAAACCTGCTCCCTGATGTATCAGCAACGGATCCGGGCAGCGGACAACTTCCTGAGGGCACAACGTGTGAAAACCTTGTACGCGATCCGGCAGACCCTGCAT
The DNA here is from genome assembly GCF_024494415.1 of Pseudarthrobacter sp. R1. Taxonomy (NCBI): domain Bacteria; kingdom Bacillati; phylum Actinomycetota; class Actinomycetes; order Micrococcales; family Micrococcaceae; genus Pseudarthrobacter; species Pseudarthrobacter sp. R1. The sequence continues at coordinate 553,569 of NZ_JAMKFI010000009.1, forward strand.
GACGGCTCCCAAAATGCCTGAAAACCAACTCCTTTGACACCACAGCAACGGCGAAATTGGCAATGACGAACGTCGTAGCCCGGGCACCGACACACCTCACACCGGGAGGAAGGGGCTTTTCGTCCAAAGCCCGGGTCCGGGGCTGATCACAAGCACAAAGCGGGCTGTCCACGTGCAGGCTTGGGCGGCCTACGGGCGGAAACAATTCGGCGGGCATCCACAAAAAAACCGCATTGTCTCGTTACGGGGTTCACAGGGGCCCAGCATGTATGTTCACATGGGAGGTACCGTCAAGACAGGGGCGGTCGCCACGTCCTGGAGTCAGTCTTATGGGCACTCACGCGGTTTCCGGCAAGGACGCCAAAAACCCCGGAGGGTTATGCCTGCCCGCTGCCCGTGCTGTGGCGGCCACCGGGGTCCTCGCCATTTCGGTCTGCGCTTTGAACCTTTCCGCGAGCACCCCTGAACCTGGCACTGCTACTGCCTCTGTCGTCCGTCCCGTCGCAGGAATGGGTGCCGTGGGAATTCCCGCGGGATCGAGTACCGGTTCCAGCACCGGAACCAGTACCGGTTTCAGCGCCGGCCCTGAAACAGGAACAGTGGTGAACGGCAGTACGAATGTGGGCGTGCCGCCGTCGGACGGCCTTGTAGCCAACCCCGCGACTGCAAACATCCTGACCGCTCCAGACGTGGAGATTACCTTCCCGCGTCCGCTGGTAAGCAGCTCCAGCGAGAGCACTCCGTCCCCACTGGCGGTCGAGCTGACCGGGCTTGGCAGGCCGTCGGCGGGTTACCTTATGGCGCCCCTCAAACTGCTGTATCCCTCGTCACCCTTCGGATTCCGCGTAAGCCCACTGTCCGGGGCAGCGGGGGATTTCCATCTCGGCCAGGACTATGCTGCTCCGTGCGGCACGGAGGTTTACGCCGCTGATTCAGGAGTGGTACGCGCTGCCGGGTGGCATCCTTGGGGCGGCGGTAACCGGGTAGAGATAGATCACGGCAACGGGCTCATCAGCACCTACAACCACCTTGAGTCCATCGCCGTCCGCAGCGGAGACACCATCAACGTTGGCCAGGCTATTGCGCGGGTAGGCTCGACCGGGTGGTCGACGGGATGCCACCTGCACTTCGAGACGATTCTCAACGGACACCACGTCAGTCCCCTGACGTGGGGCCTGATACCGGTTCGATCCGTCGGCGCCGGACCGGCTGACCTCCGGACGTACCTGCCGCGCTTTGGTGCTCCGTCAACCGGGCCGGTAACTTGGACCATCCCGGTGGGGCAGGGCAATGAACCTCCTCCGGCTCCTCGTTGGGTGAGTTCGCCGACGACGCTTGCCGGATTACCTTCTTGGACAGCATCCCCGCTGTCGCAGCTTAGGCCCGCAGACTCTGGAACGCTATCGCCGACGGGACCGGCTGGTACGGGGACGGCGTCGCCAAGTGAGCCTTCTGGTACGGGGACGGCGTCGCCAAGTGAGCCTTCTGGTACGGATTCGCCGACGCCGACGCCGACGCCGACGCCCACGCCCACGCCCACGCCGAGTGAGCCTTCTGGTACGGATTCGCCGACGCCGACGCCGAGTGAGCCTTCTGGTCCGGGGACGCCGACGCCGACGCCTACGCCGAGTGAGCCTTCTGGTCCGGGTTCGCCGACACCGACGCCTACGCCGAGTGAGCCTTCTGGTCCGGGAACGCCGACGCCGAGCGATCCGGCTGATCCGGGAACACCGACGCCGACCCCGAGCGAGCCCGCGCCTGTCCCGATCCAACCCGCGCCGACCCCGAGCGAGCCCGCGCCTGTCCCGATCCAACCCGCGCCGACCCCGAGCGAGCCCGCGCCTGTCCCGATCCAACCCGCGCCGCCCACTCAGCCCCCCCGCCCACCGCCGCCCCGCCCCCCGCCGCGGCCGCCGTCTCCACCGCCAGTGCCTCCCCCACCCCCGCCCGTCCCGCCCCTCTGCGTGTGGTCTTGAAGTTGAGTTGGCTACAATGCGTGGTGCTCCTTCTAGCGTAAGAGCCAGAGGTTAGTTATTTTTTTTTTTTTGCAAGCAGAAGCCGACATACGAATTCATGCCTGGTCTCGTGGGCTCGAGATGTGTATAAGGCACGGGCACCTGCGCCAGCACCTCCGCCACCGCCTGCGCCTCCGCCACCGCCTGCGCCTCCGCCACCGCCTGCGCCAGCACCTCCGCCACCGCCTGCGCCGGCACCGATCCAACCTGCACCGATCCAACCTGCGCCGATTCAGCCTGCGCCGATTCAGCCTGCGCCGACCGAACCTGCACCGCCAACGAGTCCGTCCGCGTCACCGGAACCGTGAAACCCCAACGGGAGTTGCACCCAGGAAGTCCCAGCCCGGACCAGTACAGTGGTCCACTGGCAACGAATTCCACGCATGGACAACTTTCCGAGGACGCAGCCTGTGACCCCCTTGTACGCGATTCCACTGACCCTCAACGTCGGAACCGCCACTGATTTCGGCAGATTCAAAGGCAAAGTGGTGATGGTGGTGAACGTTGCCTCCAACTGCGGGTTTACGTCCCAGTACGCGGGCCTGGAAGCACTCTATGAAAAGTTCCGGGACCGCGGGTTTGAGATCCTCGGCGTCCCATGCAACCAATTCGCCGGGCAGGAGCCCGGCAGTGACAGCGAAATTGCCGAGTTCTGCCAGCGGAACTTCGGAGTGACGTTTCCGCTGACGGTCAAGGCGGACGTCCGCGGCAGGGACCGGCACCCGCTTTACAAGGAGCTCACCAAATTCAAGACCGGACTGCTGCCCGGATTGGTGAAGTGGAACTTTGAGAAGTTCCTCGTCAGCCGGGAGGGCGAAGTGGTGAACCGCTTTGCGCCCACAGTGGAACCCGATTCGGCGGAGGTTATTGACGCCGTCGAGGAAGCCCTCGGCTAAAAAATGCCGCTTTGGCCGAATGTGGCAGCGCAAAAGCGCAGTTCTTCTACCTTTTTCCACATCAGCTACGGCGATTTACCCAAAGTTAGCCAAATGTCTGATTGGATAAACCTTACTGAAGGGTACAAGGGAAACGCCGTTTCCCACCGACCACAGAGGCAGCAATGGAGCACATCGAGGCCGAACACCCCCGGCCACGCCACTTCCTACTCCACCTGAGCGATCCCCACTTGACGGGAGGGCCGGATCCCCTTTACGGCGTCGTTGACAGCGAAGCGCGGCTTATCCAACTCTTTGATGAGGTGAAGGCGTCGGGGGCGCGGCCGGAGGCTGTGATTTTCACCGGTGACCTTGCAGACAAGGGCGATCCGGAGGCCTACATGAAACTCCGGGCCATCGTGGAGCCGGCGTGCCAGGAGCTGGATGCAGAAGTCATTTGGGCGATGGGAAACCACGACAACCGGGCGAACTTCCGGAAGGGCCTGCTGGACCAGCCCGGCAGTGACGCTCCCGTGGACCACAGCTATTTCATCAACGGGCTGCGCGTCATCACCCTGGACACGACCGTGCCGGGCTTCCACCACGGCGAACTTAGCGAGTCCCAGCTGGACTGGCTGGCGCTCGAGCTGGAGACACCGGCTCCGGACGGCACCATCCTGGCGCTCCACCACCCGCCCGTCCCATCGGTCCTCGACCTCTCGGTCCTGGTTGAGCTGCGGGACCAGGCATCACTCGCCGCGGTAGTCCGCAACTCGGACGTCCGGACCATCCTGGCAGGCCACCTGCACTATTCCACCACGGCGAGCTTTGCCGGGGTTCCCGTCTCCGTCGCCTCCGCCAGCTGTTACACCCAGGACCTCAACGTTCCTGTTGGCGGCACCCGGGGACAGGACAACGGACAGTCATTCAACCTCGTCCATGTGTACGAGCACACGATTGTGCATTCGGTGGTTCCCCTGGGCAGGTCCACAACGGTGGGGGAGTACGTTCCGCCCGAAGAGACAGCCCGCCGACTGGAGGCCGCCGGAGTCCGTATCCCTGAAACCACCAAACAGCGGAGCAGTGCCAGGGCCAGCCTGCCCACAGGCCGTTAGGAACCGCCCGCAGATCCGCGCAGTCAGATCCGCGCTCCAGGGTCCGTGCCGCAGGCTCGGACCCTGGCTCGGCGTCCTACTTTTCCCAGGGCGCCTTGATGGGGAAGTACTTCTCCAGGAAGTCGGTCACCAGTTTGGCGCGCTCGTCGGCCTCCACCTCGGGGAAGCTGCCGTCATTCAGGCAGAAGAAGTCCATGTTGCGCTTGGACAGCAGCTTGGGCAGGTAGTTGAGCCCGGCCCGCATGGTGGTGTCCACGTACCGGACCTTCGCCGCTGTCTGGGTTACGGCGCGGCCCGTGAGCAGGGCGTAGTAGTGGTAGAAGGAGTTGGTGACGGAAATGTTGTCCGCCGCCCGGAACCGGCTCGCCGCCGTCTTCCGGAACTCCTCCGGGAACTCGCGTTCCATCCTGGCCACAACGCTGCGGCGCAGCGGGGCTGCACTGTGCTCGAGGTGCCGCGTGGTGATCCGCCCGAACCGGTTCCACAACAGTTTGCGGTTGACACGGGCCGCGTTCTCGAAGCCGCTGCGCTCTGCAGCGTTCTCGCCCAGGCCAATCCGGGTTTCCGCCTCGATGAACTTGGTGATGCCGCCCGGCGTGAAAAACAGGTCGGGACTGACCGGCCGGCCGAAGAACATGTCGTCGTTGGAGTACAGGAAGTGCTCCGAGAGGCCCTCTATGTTGTGGAGCTGGCACTCCACCGCCTGGGAGTTGTGCGTGGGAAGCACTGAGGGGTCCGAGAAGAATTCCTCGCTGCGCACGATGGTCACCGACGGGTGTTCCGCCAGCCATTCAGGTGCCGCTGAATCCGTGGCAATGAAGATGCGCCGGATCCAGGGAGCGAACATGTAAACGGACCTGAGTGCGTACTTGAGTTCGTTGACCTGCCGGAAGCGGGCCTCGTGGTCGTCGCCTTCGCCGAGGACCACATCTTTCTGCTGTGCACGCCGCGCTGCAATGTACTCAGGGGAGCTGCCGTCCACCCAGGAGAACACCAGATCGATGTCGAAGCTGATGTCGCTGGCGTGGTCGGCGAACATGTTCTCGATGGTCGGCCACGTGTGGCCGTAACGCTCCACGGTGCCGCGGACGGCGTCCTGCCGGAGCAGGGTCCTGCGCGTGAGTGAATTCTCGATCGGCAATGTGATCTCATCAGCCTTGAAGGACCAAAGCTCGATCTGTACACCTGCGGAAGCACCGAACTCGAAGCCGCCGGCCGGTTCCACGCGCGGGCGGTACAGGCGGAAGATGCGCGCCTGCCGATTGGAGGAGAGCTCGCCGTCTGCCACCAGCAGGGAGATTTTTTTCTTGGCATCCACGGTCATGGAATAGAACGGCTCGTCCCGGCAGGCTTCCACCAGGGCCGCCCGCAGTTTTTTCCTGTCTTTCCAATCCAGGGCGATGACGGGCCGGTCATTGTTGCCCCTGACCAGCAGGTACGCCAGGTCCGCGTTGGCCAGCACATTGCGTACGAACAGCAGGTCCTCCACCATTGCCTGGTAGGGAGTCCTGTTGTGGTTGATCAGCGCAATGCGTCCCTTGTGCCTGATGACATCAGGGCGGGGGTTAAGCCGCTGTTCAGCTTCGGCTGAAGTGATCTCCGCGTGAAATTGTTCCTCTACGGATGCCTGGCCGCCGTAGTAGACCTCGTCCTGTACCGGTGCTTCTGTAATGGTCGTCTCCGTGCTCGTCAAAGTAAGCGTTTCTACCTGCATGATAGCGGTGCAGTGGAAACAGCAGGTTTCAGGCGGGGCTGCCCGGGGTATGGAACCGGGTTAGGCGCCCAGCTCTTCCAGCCAGCTGCGCAGGAAAGCACCGCCGGCGTCATCGTGGATGACGGTGGCCTCGAGTCCCAGGTCAGAGGCGGTCAGGACAGGGTAGGGCTTGTCCGGAACGCCATCGGCAGGCCGGACATCCACATGCTTTACCGCGTGGTCGTTGTGGTGAAGCCAGTCAGCCATGGCGTAGTCCGTGCGGGAATCTCCCACTGTCCGCCAGGCCTGCGGCGTGATGCCCTGGGCGGCGAGCAGCTCCACTGCCCGGCTGGCGCCGAGATCCTTGCCGAGCCGCACCGACTCAATGTCCGTGGAAATGATGGTGGGGTCCACCCGGTAGTCCACTTCGTCGTCGGAATTGGGAACGTGGTGGTCCAGCCTGACCACCCCCAGCCCGTGGTGGCCCATCAGGTCCATGGCGTCAGCGTCGAAAAGTTTCTGTTCGGCCAGGTAGTCGATATCGGCCACGCCGATGTGCTGTTCCACGGACACCATGGCCCGCTTGGTCTCGTCGAAGAACATGTGCGCCGCGTAGTCCTCCGCCACCAGCCGCCTGACGTCGTCACCATAGGCTGCGGGAACCGCCAGTTCGCGGTCCACGTGGATGGGACCGGGACCTGCTGCCGTATAGCTGAACCACACCGCGCCTTTTTCACAGATGGCGTGGATGATGGTACCGGCCGGAATGCCCGCAGCGATCATCGGCTCCATGACCTGCTCACGGATGAAGGCATCGGAGCGGCCGGTGTTGAAAATGACGGGAATGCCGGCAGAGGCCAGGGCAACGAGATCCCGGATGATGTCCTGTTTCACATCGCGCGTAACGGGGCTTGCAATTGGCCCGTCCACATCCAACAGCAGCGCGAGGGAAGGCGTGGCCGGGTGGTGTACGCCTGACGTGGAGGCGGCAGGGAACTCGGATGCTGTCATGCCTCCATTCTGTCAGCAGCACCGTTATGTCAGCACCGTGAACTCCCGGTGCCGCCCGCATGGATGGCCGCGTGTAACACTTGGTCACTGTTTGGCTACAACCTGCCCGACGGCGTGCTGGCTACTTTCGCTGGGACCATCCGGTGCCTAGGGTGGCATGGTGATATTCAAAGCTGTGGGCGAGGGCCGCCCTTACCCTGACCATGGTTACAACACCCCCAAGGAATGGGCTTCGCTGCCCCCGCGTCCGGTCAGGCTGGACGAGCTGGTGACCACCAAGCGCACCCTGGACCTGGAGGCGCTCCTGGCCGAGGATTCCACTTTCTTCGGAGACCTTTTTCCGCATGTGGTGCAGTACCAGGGAACCCTTTACCTGGAGGATGGTCTGCACCGCGCCGTCCGGACCGCCCTGCACCAGCGCACGGCGATCCATGCCCGTGTACTGGTCATAGATGGCTAGGAAGAAGCAGCAGGACGTCAGCGTCCTCCACGGCCACCGTGTTGTTACAGGCCCTGAATTGCGAGCCGCGTTCGAAGCGGACAGCGGCGCCGACGACACCGCGCGGGTGCGCCGCCGCGTGCTGCATGCGGTGGTGCTTGTGGTCCTCATCGGACTGATCGTGGCCGCGATTATCACCGCGCTGGCCATCATCAACGGGCGCCTGAAAATTCCTGCCGCCGAGCCTGCGCAGGAGACTGTCTCCACCTGCCCTGCGGCGACCTTCGACTACACCCCCAATGACAAGATCAACCTCAACGTCTACAACTCCACGAGCAGGCCGGGCCTGGCGCGGTCAGTGGCGGACGAGTTCCTGGCCCGGAAGTTCGTTGTAGGGGCGGTGTCCAATGTCGAGGCCAGCTACCGGGGCGTCGCCGCAGTGGTGTCCGGGGCTGCCGGCCAGTCAGCGGCGTTCAGCGTCCAGCGCAACCTGCCGGGCTCGGATTACTTCCAGGACGGCAGGACCGATGGCAGCGTGGACGTGATCCTTGCCCAGGATTACGCTGCGCTGGCCCCGCCGGAACTCGTCGACCAGACGCCGGGCACCCTTAGCTGCCCCCGTGAGAGCCGCCGGATCGCGGACGACGACAAGACGCCCGTCATCCCCTCGGCGGCACCCGCGCCCTGAGTCGAACCAGCAGATGCGCTATCGGACCGGGTTGCTAAGCCGGCCTGGCGGGACCAAAGACGACAGGCGCTCAGCTGGCCACGGCGGGAAGGGAAGCAAGGCGGACGGGGTGGCCGGCGTCGTCGAACCTCGCTCCCGCCCCCAGCTGGATGAAGCGCACGGTCCTGGCCACCCTGGCTTCCAGTTCCGCGGGCTCGTCACTGCCCCTTGCCGCGCTGGAGGAGAGCGTGCCAAGGATCAGCTGCGCCTGCTGGCCGATGTCCGCCGTCGGCAGGTACCCCTGCTCCATCCCATCGCGCAGGATGCCCTGCAGCAGGACGCTCAGCTCGCCCACGTGATCCGCGAGTTTGGCAAAGGACGACGGCGACAGCACGGCTCCCATCGCCGGCCCGGGCGGCAGGTGGCGGCGGCTGAGGTCCACCACCTGGGCGCGCACGTACAGTGCCAGCCGTTCCACCGGGTTGTCCAGGCGGCCAAGGGCTTCGCGGAGCTCGGACAGGAACTTCTCCGTCTCCTCAAGGGCGTAGGAGATCAGGAGCTCTTCGATGTCCGCATAGTAGTTGTAGACGGCGGTCCGGCCCACCCCTGCGTGCCGGGCCACATCCGTCATGGTCAGCCCGGGAAGGCCGTGGGAGAAGAGGAGCTCGCCAAAAGCGGTGAGGATGCGGCGCTGCGTTTCCGCGCGCTGCTCGGCGTTGCTGGCCGCTGTAATCCTGGGCATGTAGACACTTTACCGCGAAGTGTCACCAAACCGCGGTTATGGCTGGACGGAGCAGCCGTCCGGGCCACAGGCTTCGCCGTCGGTGGAGTTCACCAGCACCAGCGGGTTGGCATCCTGCCAGGCCTGCGTCAGCGCCGCGGTGAACGTTTCGACGGGCTGGGCGCCGGAAAGCCCGAACTTGCGGTCTATGACGAAGAAGGGGACTCCACTGATGCCCAGGGCGCGGCCTTCCTCGAAATCGAGCCGGACGTCGTCGGCGTACTTGTCCGTGGTGAACAGCTCTTCCGCTTCATCGGCGCTGATGCCCAGGTCGAGGGCGAGCGAGGTCAGGTATCCGCGGTTGCCGATGTCCTTGCCGTGCTCGAAGTGGTCGCTGAGCAGGCGTTCCTTGGCTTCGTCCTGCTTGCCGTGGGCGGCGGCAAGATGAATCAGGCAGTGTGCGGTGAAGCTGTTCGCCACCACCACCGAATCGAACCGGTAGTCGAGGCCCTCACCCTTGGCCTGCTGCGTGACGTGGTCAAACATCTGCGAAACCTGCTGCCGGGGCATGCCCTTGCGGCTGCTGAGGTAGTCCAGCTCGGTCCCGTCGTAGTGCTCGGGGAGGGTGGGATCCAGCTGGTAGCTGCGCCACTTCACGTCCACCGCTTCCTTGTGCGGGAAGGCAGCCAGGGCTGCCTCAAAGCGGCGTTTTCCGATGTAGCACCACGGGCACGCGACGTCCGACCAGATCTCAATCTTCATATTGGGGCCAACAGCGGATTCCCGGCCACCATTCCGAAAACCGTTGTTAGATACCGCACACAAGGTCTTGTCCGCCGGGGTGGTCTTGGGCAATAGTCAGACTGTGGGGTTACACGGACGCCCGGGGTGTTGGTGTCTCCACAACTGCGGAAACCGAAGCAGGTTCCGCGGATAAAATTGCTTGGCCAGCTGGGGAGCCCGGCCTGTTCTAGGCGAGGCCACGAATGCGGATAGGACTGGTTGCAGGACCATGGATTCCGGTTCCACCGGTGACATATGGCGGCACCGAAAGGGTAGTGGACAGCCTGGCACGCGGGTTCCGTGAGGCTGGACATGAGGTACTGATGGCAGCGTCCCCGGAAAGCAGCTGCCCCGTGCCGAGGGTTCCCGGGATGCGGCCTGCAGAACAGGCCGGGTTGAACTGCACCCTCTCGGAGCTGAGCCATGTAGTCAGGGCTTACGAGGGGCTGCAGGACGCGGACGTCATCCATGACCATACGATTGCCGGACCGCTGTACCTGCACCGCCCCGACCGGGTTCCTCTGGTGACCACCATGCATGGACCGCTCACCGCTGACTCTGCTGACATCTACCGTGCCATTGCCCGCAGGGGAGCAGTCATCGCCATCTCGAGGGACCAGACCTCGCATGTCCCGGACGTTCCAGTAACCAGGGTGATCCATCACGGCATGAACGTGTCATCCGTGCCGGTGGGATCCGGCACAGGAGGCTACCTGTGCTTCGTGGGGCGGGCCTGCCCCGACAAAGGACTGCTGGAAGCCATCATGGTTGCCCGCGAGGCGGGCATGCCTTTGCGGATCGCGGTCAAGATGCGCGAGTCGGAGGAGTTGCGCTACTTCCATGAGGTCATTGAACCCCTGCTGGGACCCAACGAAGACTTTGTGGGGGAAGTCGACGACGCAGCCAAATACGAGCTGATGGGTGAAGCGCTGGCCTTCCTGAACCCCATCCAATGGTCGGAGCCCTTCGGGCTGGTCATGATCGAGGCACTTGCCACCGGTACCCCGGTGGTAGGCACGGCCGTGGGGTCCGCGCCCGAGATCATTGATCATGGCCGGACCGGATTCTTGGGGCGCATCCAGCAACTGGCGGGCTTTGTGCAGGAAGCGGAAGGCCTCAGCCGGGCAGCCTGCCGGAAGGTTGCGGAGGATCGGTTCAGCGAGGAGCGGATGGTGAACGAGCACCTTTGGCTTTTTGAGAGGCTGGTTGCAGGGGAGCCGCCGGCAGGGGTTCCGGATACGGCCAGGTTGCACCAGAATCTTTAAGGAATGGTCTTGGGGATCCGCGAAAAGTCCGCCGCCTAGCGAAGGAGTGCCTTCATGACCGCATGGAACGCCGATACCGAAGCCGGCGCATCCGAATCAGGGTCGGTCACGATCGTGGAAGGGTCCTCGTTCTGCATCTCCTCTGAAACGGGTGACATTAGTGCAGACGCCGGCGCAAACGGGGCATTTTTCCAGGACACCCGCATCATCTCCCGCTGGATCCTGCGCATCAACGGCGCGCTTCGTGAGCCCCTCGTCGCCCAGAAGCCCCAGCCCTTCGGAGCCACCTTTGTTGGCCGGGCAAAGTGGCCCGACGGCAGGTTCGACAGCCCGCTGGTGGTCCGGCAGGCCCGTCACGTCGGGCCAGGCCTGCAGGACGACATCACCCTGGAAAACTTCTCGGCCGAGCCGGTGGATTGCGAGGTCGAGCTGCTCCTGGATGCCGACCAGGCCGATCTCTTCGACGTCAAGGGCGGCCGGACAACGCGGGGCGCTGATGCCACGCGCGAAGTAGTTGACGGCAGCCTCGTGATCGAGGCCGCCCGCCACGGGCAGCGGCGGGGAACCTCAATCAGGGCAGCAGGTGCCGACGTCGGGACCGACGGACTCCGCTTCCACGCTACGGTGCCTGCCAGGGGCAAGTGGGCCACCAGCGTTATTGTGGTGCCACTCGTCAACGGACAGCCACCGGCCGATCCTTTCACCGAGGAGCGGCTTCCACGCCACCGCGAAGGCGTACGCCGGCACCGGGCCTGGGAGGAAAACGTCCCCCAGGTCACAGTGACGGACAGCAACCTGCAGCAGGTGCTTAACCGCAGCCAGAGTGACCTGGGCTCCTTGCGGATCTTCGACGAGCACCATCCCGGCAGGGTGGCGGTGGCAGCCGGGGCGCCGTGGTTTATGGCCCTGTTCGGCCGGGACTCGCTGCTCTCCTCCTACATGAGCCTGCTGGTGAGTCCGAAACTGGCGGCCGGAACGCTGCAGACCCTGGCGGGGCTGCAGGGAACCAAGGTGGATTCGGACTCGGAAGAAGAACCGGGACGCATTCCGCACGAGGTGAGGCTGGGTGTGACTGCCGGGCTGTCGCTGGGAGGCATAGCTTATTACGGCACAGCAGACGCCACTCCGTTGTTCGTAGGCCTCCTGGGCGAGCTGAGCCGCTGGGGCCTCTCGCGCGAGATCATCCACCCGTTGCTTCCGCATGCGGACCGTGCCCTGGACTGGATTGAGAAATACGGTGACCGCGACGGCGACGGATTCGTTGAGTACAAGAGGCCTAATGACCACGGTCTGGTCAACCAGGGCTGGAAGGACTCCTGGGACGGTATCAACTTTGCCGACGGCACCATGGCAGAAGCTCCTATCGCCCTGTGCGAAGTTCAGGCGTACGTCTACTCCGCCTATATCGGCAGGTCGCTGCTTGCGCGCTGGGACGGCGACGTGGCCCTGGAACAGCATTGGGCCGACAAGGGCGCTGCCCTCAAGGCTGCCTTCAATGAGAAGTTCTGGCTGCCGGACAAGGGTTATTTCGCGGTGGCGCTGGACAAGGACAAACGGCCAGTGGATGCCTGTACTTCGAACATGGGCCATTGCCTTTGGACGGGCATTGTGGACGAGGACAAGGCGCCCTCCGTGGTGGAGCATCTGATGTCGCCCCAGATGTTCTCAGGCTGGGGCATCCGCACCCTCGGGTCGGACATGGGCGCCTACAACCCCGTGAGTTACCACAACGGTTCGGTCTGGCCGCACGACTCTGCGTTGGTGGCCACAGGGCTGATGCGGTACGGATTCGTGGAGGAGGCGCGGCGGGTTGCTTCCGGCCTCATTGAGGCCGCCGAACACTTTGACGGACGGCTGCCGGAACTGTTTTGCGGTTTTGACCGCGGCGAGTTCGCAGGACCTGTGCCTTACCCCACCGCGTGCTCACCACAGGCCTGGGCTGCGGCGGCACCGGTGCAGCTGATGCGCGTGCTGCTCCGCTTCGACCCCGTCTACACCCACGGAGTGGTGCACCTGGCGCCGATCCTCCCCGAGGACATGGGCGATTTCGAGGCTGCCAACGTCCTGATCGACACCTCCCGAATCACCATCAGGGCCCACGGGACCGGCGGCAGCATTGATGGGCTCCCGCCGGGCCTGAAGCTCTTATCGGAGCCACGTCCGCCCCTGGCCTACCCCCCAAAGGCTCATCAGCACGCCTGAAGGCACAAGCACTGATGGCACTGAGCCTGGTGCAGCCGTCAGGGGACTGCGCGCTCCAGCACGAAGTCATGCTCCACGGTGCTGCCCAGTCTGAAGGATTTGGTGCCCACCTTGCGGAATCCGGATTTTTCATAGAAGCGGATGGCCCTGGCGTTCTGGCTGTTGACACCCAGCCAGACGCCCCGCCCTCCCGCGTCCGCCGCCGCCTTGAGGCTGGCGTGCATCAGTTCCGCAGCGGCACCGAGCCCGTGGTGTTCGGGGTGCACATAGCACTTGCTGAGTTCCACCGATGGCAGGATTTCCAGTACTGAAACCACGTCCGGGTCTGCCGCCGGCCGGTTCACCAGCAGGCTGTAGCCGCGGAGGTCACCCCCGGTATCGATCACGAGGATGGTGACGTCCGGGTCGGCGAGGTACGCCTGGAAGTGCCGTTCGCTGAGCGTGTTGGCAAGGTGCGCCGCGATGTCCTGAGGCGACGACGACGGCGGGCACGCCAGCGGAAAGGTGACGGCCGCCAGCGCAGCCAGCGCGCCGGCGTCGTCCGTTGTTGCCTTTCGGATGGAAGGGGTCATGCAGGGATTGTACGTGCCTGCCTTCTCTTCGGGTTACTGCTTGAAGGCGGCGTCGAAGGAGGTGTTCGACGGCGGGAAGTCGAACTTTTTGAGGGCGGCGAGGGCTTCGGGGGCGCCGTGGAGGCGGTCCATGCCGGCGTCTTCCCACTCGATGGAGATGGGGCCGTTGTAACCGATCGCGGTCAGGGCGCGGAAGGAGGCTTCCCAGGGGACGTCGCCGCGGCCGGCGGAGACGAAGTCCCACCCGCGGCGGGGGTCGCCCCAGGCGAGGTGGGAGCCCAGGACGGTGTTGCGGCCGGTCTGGCGGACCTTGGTGTCCTTGCAGTCCACGTGGTAGATCCGGTCCTTGAAGTCCCAGATGAAGGAGACGGGGTCGATGCCCTGCCACATCATGTGTGACGGGTCCCAGTTCAGCCCGAACGCGGGGCGGTGGTTGATCGCTTCGAGGGTGCGGA
>NZ_JAMKFI010000009.1:567481-576871 GCF_024494415.1 Pseudarthrobacter sp. R1
ACGTGGTAGATCCGGTCCTTGAAGTCCCAGATGAAGGAGACGGGGTCGATGCCCTGCCACATCATGTGTGACGGGTCCCAGTTCAGCCCGAACGCGGGGCGGTGGTTGATCGCTTCGAGGGTGCGGACGGTGGTCCAGTAGTCGTAGGCGATTTCGGAGGGGTGGACTTCGTGGGCGAAGCGGACGCCGCATTCGTCGAAGACGTCCAGGATGGGGTTCCAGCGGTCGGCGAAGTCCTGGTAGCCGGCGTCGATGACTTTTTCGGGGACGGGCGGGAACATGGCGACGTAGGACTTCGTGGGCGAAGCGGACGCCGCATTCGTCGAAGACGTCCAGGATGGGGTTCCAGCGGTCGGCGAAGTCCTGGTAGCCGGCGTCGATGACTTTTTCGGGGACGGGCGGGAACATGGCGACGTATTGCCAGATGGAGGAGCCGGTGAATCCGACGACGGTGTCCACGCCCAGTGCCTTGGCGAGCCGGGCGGTGTGTTTCATTTCCTCGGCGGCGCGCTGGCGGACGCCTTCGGGGTTCCCGTCGCCCCAGACCTTGGCGCCGACGATGGCTTCGTGGCGGAAGTCGATGGGGTCATCGCAGACGGCCTGGCCCTTGAGGTGGTTGGAGATGGCCCAGACCTTCAGGTTGTACTTCTCCAGGATCTCCAGTTTGGATTCGACGTAGCCCGGTTCGTCCCAGCGCCAGGCGTCCAGATGGTCACCGGAGACCGCGATCTCCAGGCCGTCGTACCCCCAGCCGGAGGCCAGTCGCGCGACTTCCTCGAAGGGCAGGTCAGCCCACTGGCCGGTGAACAGGGTGTAGGGGCGGGGCATGTCAGGCTCCTTGACTTTACTGGGTTGTCCGGTTGGGTTGGATGCCGGTTTCTAGTCGACGCGTTCGGGATCAACGGTTGTCGGTCCGGCTATTGCAATGAATGCTGCCTTTTCGGATTTCCCGTTCTTGAGGTCCGGGGACTGCAGGCCGGGAAAGTACCGGCGATTGCCCGCTGCAGACCCCGGACCATGTGGTGAGTCCGGACACTCAGAGGGAGTAGGAGTTCTTCATGCTGTCCCTGACGTAGGCGTCAGCCGCGCGAAGGTGTTCACCGATTTTTTCGAAGCTCCATCCCTGCGTGCCGTGGCATTTGAGGCTGGCGACGCCTTCATACCCGACCCTGCGCAGCGCTGCCAGCATTACGGAATGGTCAAGTGTTCCGTCGGGGCGGGGAAGTTGCTGGTCGGCGGGACCGAAGTTCAGCCCGTCTATGCCGTGGCGGTATGCGCGGTCGATGTCCCAGATGTAGTAGTAGAAGAGCCGTTTGCGTTCGGCGAGGAACGTGATCGCTTCGCTGATGGTGTCCTGCATCACCCACAGGTGCGGGGGAGCGATGCAGACGCCGAGGTAGGGATCGTCGATGTCACGGATGAGCCGTTTCATCTGGGCGAGTGTGTCAACGCCTTCGTCCCAGCGCTGGTCTTCGTTGGCACCGGATTCGAAATCGGCGGCGAAAGGTACGGTGAGATGGTTTTCGACCGCGATCCGGACTCCGCGGCGCGCTCCTGCTTCGACGATGGGTGGCAGGAAGGTGGAGACGAAGTCGGGGTAGTTAGCTTCGCAGTCGAAGATGAGAGTATCGATTCCGAGGTCTGCGGCGAAATCTACGCGTTCAAGGATCTCGTCCTGGGTCTTTCCGTAGACGGTGAGGCCGCAGGGTTTGACTCCGTATTTGTCAAGCACTTCGAGGATTTTGCCAGGATCATCTCCCGGATTGACGTGGTGGGCCAGCGGTGCGGCGGAGGACCAGAGGTTGACTTCCTTGAAGCCGATGTCGGCAAGGTCGCGGATCGAGTCTTCGAAGCTGTGGTCGTGGTATGGGACGAGTTCGGCGGCGTATCTGAACATGAGTTCTCTCCTTCAGAGGGTTTGACGGATTTTGGAGGTCTACCAGACGAAGACGGCTTTTTCGGTTTCGCGCTGGTCGAAGGCGCGGAAGGCTTCCTCAGCCTGATTGATGGAAAAGTCGTGGCTGATCAGTTTTTCGACCGGAATTTTCTGGTCGATGACGAGGCGCACGATTTCTTCCCAGTCGCTGATGGGGAAGTACCAGCCGCCGACCACGGTGAGCAGTTTTCTGAGCATCTGGTCGCTGGGGTTGATCTGCGTAGCCCGGGACTCACCGACGAAAGCGACGGCGCCTAGCTTGGCGGCGGCGTCCAGGGCAGAGTTCTGCCCAGCGGGGTTGCCGGAACAATCGATGCAGACGTCCGCTCCGCGGCCCTGGGTGAGGTTCCGGATCTGCTGGACGGCGTCGGTTGTTGTGCTGTTGATGACGGCGTCTGCGCCGAGCGAGCTGGCCTGTTCGAGCCGATGGTCGATGACGTCGACGGCGATGACTCGGGCGCCGAAGGCCTTGCCGATGAGTACCGCGGCGGATCCCATTGGTCCCATGCCGAAGACGGCGACGGTTTTTCCGCCGGCCACGGCGAGCTGCTTCTGCACGTGGTACTGACTGCCGACCATGTCGGTCATGACCGCGCCGGCGCGGAAGCTGAGTTCGTCAGGGAGCTGAAGGCAGTTGCGTTCGGGGAGCAGGAAATAGTCGGCGTCACCGCCGTGGACGTCGAAACCAAAGCATTTCCACTGGTCACACAGCATCATGTAGCCGCTGAGGCAGTATTCGCAGAATCCGCAGCCCAGGGCAAGGTACCCCGCAACGCGGTCGCCTTCTTTGACGTGAGTCACGGCGTTCCCAACCTTGACGACTTCGCCGGCTGCCTCGTGCCCAGGTATCACCGAACCTTGGCCGGCGCCTTCCCCGCCGACGATCGGGGTGCCGTAGTAGATGCTCATGTCGCTGCGGCAGATCGCGGAGGCACGGGTCCTCACCAGCACCTCATGCGGCCCCGGCTCAGGGATGTCGCGGTCAACGACGGTGACTCTTTTATCACCGGGGAGGATGACTGCTTTCATTTTTTCTTCTCCAATACTCATTTACTTGACTGCACCGAAGGTGAGGCCGGCGACCATCTGGCGGCGCAGCACGACCATGAGCACCAGGATGGGCGCGATGATCAGGGCCGCGGCCGCGGCGATGTTGCCCCAGTCCGTGCCGTACATGCCGGTGAACTGCTGCAGGCCCACCGGAGCGGTCTTCGCTCCGCTGCGGGTCAGGGACAGTGCGAACAGAAATTCATTCCACGACAGGACGATGGTCAGTACAGCCGCCGTCGCGACGGATGGCACGAGCAGGGGCCAGATGATCCGGCGGAGCACGTTCCATGTCGAGGCCCCGTCGACCATGGCTGCTTCCTGGATCTCATAGGGCAGCTGCAGGATCGAGCTGCGCAGGATCCACACCACGATGGGCAGGTTGAAGGCAGCGTACGGGATGATCAGGGCCGGATAGGTGTCCATGAGCCCGAGCTTGCCGGCGAAGACGAAGACCGGGATGACGGCGACGATGGGAGGGAACATGTAGGTCGACAGGATCCAGGATGAGAGCCTCTTGCGGGCCCGGAATTCCCTCATAGTCAGGGCATATGCGGCAGGGACTCCCACGGCGATGGCCAGGGCGGTGGCACCGAGACTAACGATTGCACTATTGGTGAGCAGCTGACCGAAGCTTTCGGATTTACCGCCGCCCGCTGACAGTACAGAGGCATAGTTGTCCAGGGTGGGATGAAAGATCCAGGCCGGGGGGATCTGGTTGGCGATCCCGGCCGGCTTGATGGAGGTGATGAATATGAACAGCAGCGGCACAAGGCTGACCAGGAGCCATGTCCACAGGAAGGTTCGTCCGATGATGACGCGCGCCACGGTACCCCCGCGGCTGGTTGATGATGTCGTTGTCATTACATTTCCTCGGGGTCTGCTCGGCGGCCGATGATACGCAACATGAAGGGGATAAGGAGCGAGAGGACGATCAGGAAGACCACGCCCAGTGCGCAGGCGAGACCGACGTTGAAGCTTTGAAGGCCGACGCGGAAAATACCCAGGTTGATGATCTCGGTGGATTCACCGGGACCGCCACCGGTGAGGATCTTGAATGGATCGAAGGTTTTGAAGGCCTGGATGGTCCGCAGCACGGCCGCGATGGCAATAAACGGCACCATGGCCGGAAAGGTGATGTGCCGGAACATCTGCCATGGGGTCGCTCCGTCGACCATGGCTGCTTCCCTGGGCTCCCCCGGCAGGGACTGAAGGCCGGCCATGAGGATCAGGGCGATGAACGGGGTCCACTGCCACATGTCGAGAATGACCAGGACGATCCATGCCGATGTCGAATCACCAAGGAGGTCGACGCCTTTGGGGAATCCGAAGACGCCGAGGTAGTAGCCTACCCAACCGTAGTTGGGGTTCAGCAGCTGCTTGAAGACCATTGCCGCGACCGCCGGCGTGACGGCGAACGGCAGCAGCATGAGCGCGGCCCCGACCTTGTTGGCGCGGGTCTGGGCCGCTAGCGGAAGTGCCAGGGCGAAGCCCAGGATCATCTCCAGGATCACCGCGACCGCAACGAAGCCGAACGTGATCAGGAACGCGTGCTGGACCGAAGCATTGGTGACCGCCGTGATGAAGTTATCCAGTCCGACGAATTTGCCCACGCCCCCGAGGATCTTGTCGTTGCGGAAGGCTGAGTAGAAGATGAAAATGGCCGGGGCCACCGTCATTAGCAGCAGGACAAACATGGCCGGAGCCATGTAGACCCATGGGGTCGAACGTTTTTTCCAGGTCAGCGGCTTCCTGCCGCGCGGGCCGGCCGTGGCAAGGCCGTCCGCGCGGCGGGAAACGTCAACCGTCAAGGTCGCATCCAATGGTGCGGCGGTTGCTTTCATAATCGATACTCCTTGGGCGACCTTGAACGGTCCGATTGGTTAGTAGCCGGCCGACTTCAGGAGGGCCGAGACCTTGTCTGATGCGGACTTGAGGGCGTCCGATGGCGAGGAAGCGCCGGTTGCTGCGTTGTTCACCGCGACGGCCACCTCATGGCTTACTTCGGTGTAGTTGGTCAACCGTGCGCGGCCGACGCCTTCCTCAAGGGATTTACCGAGGGTGTCGTAGAAGGGCGCGAGGGGGTTATCGTTCTTGATGCCGGCAAAGACGGAGGTCCGGCTGGGGTGCAGGGACTTGGCTGTCATCGTTGTTTGCTGCTCGGCGGCGGTCAGCCAGCTGATCGCCTGGTAGGCCCATTCCTTGTTCTTGGAATTCTTGTTGACGCTCAGCATCCAGGTCCCAAAGTGGGGTCCGGCGGCTTTCCCGGAGGGCACCGGGGCATAGCCGATGGTGCCGCCCTTGACGTTGTCACCGAGCTTGAGGTCGTGGTAATTGATCGTCATGGCGGCCAGCCCGCTGCCGAACGATTCGGCGGTTGTACTCCAGTCCGCTGACGTGCTGCCCGGGGGGACATGTCCGCTTTGCGCCAGCTTGGCGTAGTAATCCAGTGCCTGGACTCCTTCGAGGGTGTCGAACGTGGGCTTGCCGTCCTGGTCCACCAGGGTCCCGTCCCCGCCCTGGGATGCGAGCAGGGTCTTGAAGTCATCGGTGGCCCAGTCGCCGACACCCGCCATGACCGTTGTGCCGTAGAGCTTCTTGTCCGGCTGGGTAAAGAACTCCGCCACCTGGGCGTAGTCGTCCCAGGTCTTCGGGACCGTAAGGTCCTTACCGTACTGGGCCTTGAAATTCGCCTTCTGGGCCGGGTCGTTGAACAGGTCGCTACGGTAGGCCATGACAGCCACGTTCGACTGGATCGGCATCCCGTACACGTCGAATCCTGCATTCTTTATCGCGGAAGCGTCCGGCTTTGCCGTGGGATCCGGGTAGCGTTTGATCGGGGAATCAGCGCTGTAGACGGCCGTGTCGTAGAACACCTCGGGGATGAAGTCGGTCACGTTGGACTGCGGGGCGTCAGGGTTCAGGACCCCGTTCTCGAGGTACTGGCTCAGGGGTTCGAGGTTCTGCACCAGGGCCGGCGCCCACGGAGTGTCGACGACGACAATGTCGTAGTAGTTGCTGCTGGAAGCGAACTCGGAGAAGACCTTCTGCTGCAACGCGTCGTACGGCTGGTTATCGATCGCCAGATCGATGCCGAACTTTTCTTTGAACTGCGGCACCAGCGACGCGACGGCGGCGCTGTTGGCTTCATCGGTGGTGTAGAGCATCCGTAGCTCTGCCGGTTTGGCCGCCGCCGTGTTCGGTGCTGCTGACCCGCCCGTGCATGCGGTTGCCAACAGGGTTACGGAGAGCGCGGCTCCCAGGCCCGCTACGATGCGTGACCGCTTGACGCGATCGAGAGATCGGATAATTTTCATTTCTGTACTCCTTCTAGTTCTTTCAGGTATGGGACGTCGACCCACTCGCCGCCCTTGCTGGATTCGATGATGCTTTCGGTGAGGACGGCTGACCTGAGACCGTCCCGGAAGGTGGGCAGGCCATCGCGGATGTCTCCATGGATTGCGCCGTAGGTGTCGGCGACAAATGCGTTAAAAGCGTCCTGATAACCCTGTGGGTGCCCTGCCGGCAGGACACTGAGCCGTGCCGCTTCGGGGCTGAGCGCGTCCGGGTCGCGGACAAGCACCTGGGAACCGGCCCGTTTACCAAGCCACAACGTCTCCGGGGCTTCCTGGTCGAACTGGAGGGTGCTGTCCGCACCCGAAATCTCGAACATCAGGCGGTTCTTCCGTCCGGGTGCAACCTGGCTGACCAGGAGGTTTCCCACGGTGCCGGCCTCAGTCGTGAAGACAGCCGCAACCAGGTCCTCGGTCTGGACGTCTTTGTTGTTTGCCCGGCCGGAGAAAACCGTGCGACTCAAGGCCCCGACCCGTGATATCCGTTCACCGCTCACGAATTCGAGGAGGTCGCACAGGTGGGACCCGATGTCGGCGAACGCCCGTGAAGGGCCACCGAGAGCGGCGTCCACCCGCCAGTTATCGTCGTCCCGGGTCAGAAGCCAATCTTGAAGATAGGAACCCTGAATGGTGGAGATATGTCCCGTTTGGCCGGATGCAATGCGTTCCCGGGCTTCCCGGATCATCGGGTGGAACCGGTAGACGAAGGGAACGGTTGCAACCACTCCGGCCGCATCGGCCAGCTCCGTGAGTTTGGTGGCATCGTGCACGTTGGTCGCCAGAGGCTTCTCACAGACAACGTGCTTGCCTGCTTTGATAACGGCCTCGGCCAGTGCATGGTGCGTTGAGTTCGGGGTGCAGACGTGAATGACGTCAATCGTGTCGTCCTGGAGGAGGTCCTGGACGGATGCGTATGCCTGTTCGACGCCCAGGCGGTCTTTGGCCCGTGCAGCACTGGCCGGACTCGAGGATGCGATGCCGGCGATTTCCGCCCCTGCAGCACGGACGGCTCTGCTGTGCACCTCAGCCATGAACCCGGCGCCGACGAACCCGGCCCGTAACCGGGAGGGGGTTGTGGTGGTTCGGTTGTTTTCCATGGCCAAAACAGTGACACGTACCACACAACTTGAGTCAGGCAACCAGCAAAAGTCTGCACCTTTTGACGCTGATGGTGCTGGAACTCGCGGCAAAGTTGCACTTTTTGATGCTGTTGGCATCGGTGGGTGGACGGACACAAGCGGGCAGCTTGACACTGGGTGAGATGCGGCCCCACTCGGGGTCCTGTGAGCCTGTTGTCACGGCCTCAGTCTCACCGTTCACATCTTTTGATCCCCCGAAACGGAGAAACATGGACAACGGCGGTCCGGGCGAACTTTTACATATCCTTCGGGACGGACGCCCGCGAACCAGGGCAGAGCTGGCCGGGATAACGGGCTTGGGCCGGGCTGCCATCAGTTCCCGCCTTGAGCCGCTCCTAAAACTCGGGCTGGTTGTCCCCGTATCGGATGCGCCTTCCACCGGAGGCCGGCCCTCCGCGCGACTGGCCTTCAACCCGGGTGCCAAGGTGGCTGCTGCCGCTGACGTCGGCGCCACTCACGCCACTGTTGCACTGACGGACCTGTCGGGAAGGGTGCTGGTGGAAGCCACAGAACAACTTGAAATTTCATGCGGACCGGAAGCTGTTCTGGACTGGCTGCTGATGACGCTGAAGGGTCATCTGCAAGTGATGGAGTGTTCAACAGCGGACATCATCGCTGTCGGTATCGGGTTGCCCGGTCCCGTCGAACACTCCACCGGAAAGCCGACCAGCCCGCCGATAATGCCGGGATGGGACGGCTTCGATGTCCCCGCCTATGTGCAGCAGACCTTTGACGTTCCCGTACTCGTCGATAACGATGTCAATCTCATGGCCCTCGGGGAGCGGGCGGCACGCTGGCCTGACGAGGACAACATGATCTTCCTTAAAGTCGCCACCGGTATCGGCTCGGGGGTAGTAAGCGGGGGTATGCTGCAGCGAGGCGCGGCAGGGGTTGCTGGAGACGTCGGCCATATCGCCGTTTCCAGGGGAGCAGGAATTCTGTGCCGCTGCGGCAAGAGTGGCTGCCTGGAGGCCATCGCAGGCACTCCGGCCATCGCCGCACAGCTCCGCGAGAACGGACTCGAGGCAATCACCGGACATGACGTCGTCTCGCTCGTCCGTTCCGGCGATTTGGCTGCTATTCAAGCCGTCCGGCAGGCCGGACGCGACATCGGGGAAATGCTCAACATGTGCGTGAGCTTTATCAACCCCGCACTGATTGTGGTGGGCGGATCGCTTTCACACTCCGGAGAACATCTGATCGCCGGAATACGTGAAATGGCCTATGCACGCTCAACGCCGTTGGCGACCCAGCACCTGAATATCACCCAATCCAAAACCGGGCGGGAAGCTGGAGTGATTGGGGCCAGCATCCTGGCCGTCGAACACGCCCTCGCCCCGCACCGGGTGAATGAGCTCGCGAACACGCTGCATGCCGCCGGACTCGACGCCACCCACGATCTGCAGAAAGTGGAGCACGTCGCCCAGACAGCTCATTAAAGTGCATCCCCGCCACGGGCCTGGGCGGTGCCGATACTCCTGGCGTCGGGTGCCGAGATCAAACGCGCAACGCACAAATCGAAGGTGGACGAACGTAAAATGGTCCTGACAGCTGAAGCCTTTTCTGGCCGGTCTTATGAGCCGCCGCAATGTCGCGGCAACTCTCAAGGCCGCCGAAAAGGTCAGGTGGTCAAGGAGGATGGCATGCCTCAATCTGATAACGAGAACAGCGGCCGTCTGCGACTCTACAAAGTGCCGGAGGGGCTCAACCCTGAACAAAGGTTCGAGCATTGGCGGGTGTGGTAAGGCAGTGCCGTCGAAACCCCAATGCGGTTGGAAAAGTCTGTACCTAAGCCTTGATCCACCGATCCGCTTGCGCTGGTCCCGCTGGATGCGGTTTTTGGTGGTTTGCGGGCTGAGGGCGTGCTGGGGTGCCCGGCCTTGCTGCCTTTGGTGTTCCACTGGTGGTCCTGGTT
>NZ_JAMKFI010000009.1:576971-642730 GCF_024494415.1 Pseudarthrobacter sp. R1
CGCAACCAGGACCACCAGTGGAACACCAAAGGCAGCAAGGCCGGGCACCCCAGCACGCCCTCAGCCCGCAAACCACCAAAAACCGCATCCAGCGGGACCAGCGCAAGCGGATCGGTGGATCAAGGCTAAGCATTCAACCTGGAACAGGACCACGAGCCTAATGGGAGTGTACCGTTTGGCCCGTTCGGGACAGCTCGGTATCCGAGCCGCTGGTAGGTGAGCACTAGACGACGTCATAGCGCTGGAAATGACACGCTAGTCGGCAGGGTGAAGAGAATCGCAGGACGGAAGAAACGCTCACCGCAGCTTGACACCTTAGATCCGATGAGCGATGGCCGGCCGGCGCAGATGTCAAAGCCGACCAGCCCCGGGCTACGCGAGTCATCGCGTCCCGGAGGCAAGAACGCCGCCTTCAACGACTCCGCGATATTCCCGTCGCCGGGCCGGCGGACATGCTCTGGTACAAGTACCGCTGGTACTGCGAGGAAGTCGCGTACGGCCGGCCGCCGTTCTTCGGATGAACCCCGCAGGTGCCGCGCTGTGCCCGCTCCACGGCCAGGCTGCGGGACGGGCTCGTGACAGCGGTCATCCACCCAGGCAGGGCCGTGTTGGAGACCGCCGCCGGTGGGCAACCAGGCAGGATGCGATCCAGGAAACAGGATGCTGGATCGGGGAACTCTACAACCGCTCCCGGCAACCCTGGGTAACACCCACACCAGTCGAACCCGAACATTCCCTCACCAGCGAGCTGAGCACGTCCATCGACTGCGCCCGTGAGATCCGCGGAACGGCGTCCAGAGCGAGGGCTGTGAGCGGCCGGGCCGCCAAGGCCTCAACGAGATCCGGCTTGAGGCCAGGGGCAAGCATCCCAATCAGAGTTGCGCCGTCCGCCAACCGGGCGATCTCGTCCTCGGTGGGAGGATTGATCCGCAGCCCCAGGCTTCGTCGGCGCCAACAACCACGGCGCCAGCAGCAGCGTATGCCTTATCACGGAAGGATACTCCTTCCCCGGCACCCTTTTCGACGACCACGTCGTAGCCCAGTTCCAGCAACTGCCCGACGGTGACAGGCGTAGCCGCCACCCTCGATTCCTGGCCTCACTCAGCCACAATCCCGATTCTTGTCACAATAGTTCTTTCTCATCATTCACGCGGTTCGGCGAGATTCGCCCCCGGATACAACTGGTGTTGTTTATTCTTTAGAGGGCTCCCAGCTCAAGCCGACCGGTTGATGGTTGGCTCACAGATTAGGGACGGTTTTTGGTTGTGCCCAGGTCATCCACTGCAAGAACGCCTGGGCGAAAGTGTTTTCGTTGGTGGCGGCTGTGGTTATGTGTCCCCTTCTTGGGGCAACAGCAACTACAGCGAGAGCCGCCACGTGCTCGGCATTTTCCAAACCGGAATTCCGGGGGCCGCCTGGCTTAGGCCAGGGCGACTTCTTCAGCAGTTGCCTTTTCGCGGGCTTCGGTGAGGTAGCGGGCGTAGGCGGGGAGCGTGAGGAAGGACGGGAAGTCGCGGGCGAGGGTGACTTCTTCGAAGATGTCGCGGGCGTCTTCGAAGCGGTCGCCATCGAAGCGTTCGAGCCGTGCGAACTCTTCATCGAGGAGTTCCTCGATCCAGTGGTGGGTGATGATTTCGCCGTGGTCGGTAATAGCGCGGGCGTAGATCCACTGCCAGAGCTGGGAGCGGGAGATTTCGGCGGTGGCGGCGTCTTCCATCAGGTTGTGGATGGTAACAGCGCCGTTGCCGCGCAGCCAGGACTCGAGGTAGCGGATCCCGACTTCGATGTTGTTCCGGATGCCCTGTTCGGTGATGGTGCCCTGGGTTGCGGCCACGTCAATCAGGGCCCGGTCATCAGGGGTGACGTCCTCGCGGGTACGATCCAGCTGGTTCGGCTTTTCGCCCAGGATTGAGTCGAATACCTCGCGGCAGACCGGCACGAGGTCGGGGTGGGCCACCCAGGAGCCGTCGAACCCGTCATCCGCTTCCCGTAGTTTATCTGTACGGGTCTTGAGAAAAGCATCAGCATTTACCGCCGCGTCCCTTCTGCTGGGCACGAATGCGGCAGGGCCGCCGATGGCCATGGCGCCGCGTTTGTGGCAGGCCCGGACGAGTTGTTCGGTGTAGGCGCGCATGAAGGGTGCGGTCATGGTCACCTGGCCGCGGTCCGGGAGGACGAAGCGGGGGCCGCGGGTGCGGAAGTTCTTGATGAGGGAGAAGATGTAGTCCCAGCGGCCGGCGTTCAGGCCGGAGGCGTGGTCGCGCAGTTCGTAGAGGATTTCTTCCATTTCGAAGGCTGCGGTGATGGTTTCGATCAGCACGGTGGCGCGGATGGTGCCCTGCGGGATGCCGAGCAGGTCCTGGGCGAGGATGAAGATGTCGTTCCAGAGCCGGGCTTCGAGGTGATTCTCGATCTTGGGCAGGTAGAAGTACGGGCCTTTGCCCTGGGCCAGGAGGCGGCGGGCGTTGTGGAAGAAGAACAGGCCGAAGTCCACGATGCCGCCGGCGATCGGGGCGCCGTCGATGAGCATGTGCTTTTCGGGCAGGTGCCAGCCGCGGGGGCGGACCACGATGGTGGGCAGTTCGCCGGCGGGGCGGAGCTTGTATTCCTTGCCCTCGGGGCTGGTGAAGTCGATCCGGCGTTCCAGGGCGTCGGTGAGGTTCAGCTGGCCCTTGATGACGTTCCGCCAGGTGGGGGTGGAGGAGTCCTCCATGTCCGCCAGCCAGACCTTGGCGCCGGAGTTCAGGGCGTTGATGGTCATCTTCTTATCCACCGGGCCGGTGATCTCCACCCGCCGGTCTTCCAGCCCCGGTGCCGGCGGAGCGACCCGCCAGGACGGGTCGTTGCGGATGTGCTCGGTCTCCCGCAGGAACCTCGGATCCTGGCCGCCGGCAATGTCAGCCCGCCGGGTCCGGCGTGCCTGCAGCAGTTCCTGCCGACGCTCGGCAGTAGCCCGGTGCAGCTTCGCCACGAACTCCAAAGCGTCCAGAGTCAGTACCTGATTCTGACGATGCACGGGCTGCGCCTTCAGGGTGACGCCCTGGATGGTAATACTGTTCATTAAAATTCTCCTGGTGCAGATACAACTGAAGAGCAGCAGGCCACGCGCCGCGTCGCCTGCTGCCAGTCAGCCGAATAGTCTTAGTGGAACTGGTCTTCTTCGGTCGATCCGACCAGGGCGAGGGTGGATGCGTTCGGGTTGAGCGCGGTGGCGATGTCGTCTAAGTAGCCGGTGCCGACTTCGCGCTGGTGCTTGGTTGCGGTGTAGCCACGGGATTCGGAGGCGAATTCCTTTTCCTGGAGTTCGACGTAGGCGCTCATGCCTTCGCGGGCGTAGCCGTGGGCGAGGTCGAACATTGAGTAGTTCAGGGCGTGGAAGCCGGCGAGGGTGATGAACTGGAAGGTGAAGCCCATGGTGCCGAGTTCGCGCTGGAACTTGGCGATGGTGGCGTCGTCCAGGTGCTTGCGCCAGTTGAACGAGGGTGAGCAGTTGTAGGAGAGCATCTGGTCCGGGAATTCGGCCTTGACGGCTTCGGCGAATTTGCGGGCCAGTTCCAGGTCGGGGGTGCCGGTTTCCATCCAGATCAGGTCCGAGTAGGGGGCGTAGGCCTTGGCGCGTGCGATGCAGGGTTCGATGCCGTTGCGGACCTTGTAGAAGCCCTCGGCGGTGCGTTCGCCGGTGATGAATTCCTGGTCGCGTTCGTCGACGTCGGAGGTGATCAGGGTTGCTGCCTCGGCGTCGGTGCGGGCGATGACCACGGACGGGGTGCCGGCGACGTCGGCTGCCAGGCGGGCGGCGTTCAGGGTGCGGACGTGCTGCTGGGTGGGGATCAGGACCTTGCCGCCGAGGTGGCCGCACTTCTTCTCCGAGGCGAGCTGGTCTTCCCAGTGAACACCGGAGGCCCCGGCCTGGATCATGGATTTCATGAGTTCGTAGGCGTTCAGCGGGCCGCCGAAGCCGGCCTCGGCGTCGGCGACGATCGGGACCAGCCAGTCCTCGACGGTCTGGACGCCTTCGGAGAATTCGATCTGGTCGGCCCGGAGCAGGGCGTTGTTGATCCGGCGAACCACGGTGGGGACGGAGTTGGCGGGGTAGAGGGACTGGTCCGGGTAGGTGTGGCCGGAATTGTTGGCGTCCGCGGCGACCTGCCAGCCGGAAAGGTAGATGGCCCGGAGCCCAGCTTTGACCTGCTGGACTGCCTGGTTGCCGGTGAGGGCGCCCAACGCGTTGGTGTAGCCGCCGGTCTTGTGCTCTTCGGTGAGCTGCTTCCACAGCTTCTCGGCACCGCGGCGGGCCAGGGTGTGCTCTTCGGAGACGCGGCCGCGGAGACGGACGACGTCGGAGGCCGTGTAGTCCCGGGTCACACCTTCCCAACGCGTGTTGGCGGTCCATTCAAGTTCCAGCGCTGCGGCCTGCTGCTCTGCGGACTGTTCTGCGGGTTCAAATGAAGCCGTCATCGTTGATCTCCTGATCATGCTGTTTGTCTGGTTCCATGATTGCGGCTGTGCAATCCGGTCCATTTGTCTGTTCATGCTTTCCGCCGTTATAGGCAGTCGGCGTTGCGAGCGACCAAAGTAAGGCCGACGCCGACCCGCCGGGATTCGGCGGGTCGGCGGGTTCTCTAAGATTCGGTACCGCGAAGGCTATGAGATATTGGTTTGCGGAGAGTGTTTTGCTTGCTCAACTCAGCTCAGCTCGAACGCTTGTCCCAACTGAGCGTCTACGATTGCGGAGGGCTGCACCGATTCTTCCTGCAAGGTCAGCCACCTCCGGCTGACCGTAGAGGAACCGTCGGCCGCTGTAGCCGACGCCTGTAGCGTGTAGGTGCCAGGCTTTGCCGGCAGAGTTACATTGAAACGGATTGTGTGCTGCCCCAGGCTGCCCAGAAGGAAACGTTCCTCCGCAAGCTCGATTTGCCCGTTTGATCCCTCGAGGGTCAGACGAAGATTGCCTTCCTTGATTTCGGCCTCGTCATTGCAGAGCATTACATCTATCGTTCGTTGCGTTCCAACTTGAAGCGTGCGCTGCCAGAAATTGAGGTAGACGCCTAGTGGTTTGAAGGATTCCCCTACGTAGTCTTCAAAGTCTGCGTGAAGTTGCAGGCGTTCGATGTCCGCAAAGTAATCCGATGTATATCCGCCTAGCCTGCTGCTGGCGAGGTATCCGTAAAAAAGAACCCCCGCGTGGTGTCGGTACGAACGCCAGTACTCTGTCAAGCCCGCAAGAAGGTAGCATGCGGTTTTAATTCGCTGTTCCGCGGTCGCTGTCGGATATGGCAACGTGGGGTAAATCGGTTGGGTCAATAGCGTCGGATCTCCCTCTCGTGTGAGCCATAACCACCCGTATTCGCCCACGATGGAGGCGTGGCCGCTTGGCGCGGACCCAAGATGAGGCCCTTCAAAAGCTCCTCTGTTCTCGAGAGAAATCATGTCGAAGTTGGGAGTTTGAGCGTTGCCGTTTGACGAGAACTCGTAGGGGTGGGCTTCGGTCGGATCGTCCGGGCCCGGTGGTGGATTAAGGCTGTCTCCCCATGCTCGGCCGGAAAGATCGAGCTTTCGCACTTCAGGGATTATTTCCTTACCAAGCCATGGCGCTACGGTCTCGAGGCTACTGGCCCACCAAATAATTGACGGGTGATTACTGTTTTCCTTTACCCAATCACCCATCTCTTGCTTGACCACAGCGCGGTCGTGTTCTTTCCGGTATCCAAAAAACAATTCGGGGTGCAGCGTCCATATTGGGAATTCATAATTCACCATGATCCCGAGTTCATCAGCGATATCAAGCCATTTCCGGGGAACGGGACCGATAGTGAACTTCAGCACATTCCAGTTCATCTTTTTAGGCCCGTCACCCAGGAGCTTACGAACCCAGTCTTCGTTCCATGGAAGGGAGCCGCACATTGGATCTTCAAAGAACCGATGAAGGGCTAGGGCAGAGCCGCGCAGAAAAATTGGCTTACCGTTGAGGTAGGCACGTTTCGTTGGGGTGTCGAAGCGGAACTCGCGAACACCGAAACGGGTCAGGGTAGAGTCACCAGATGTTGTGCTTTCGAGTACATAAAGCGTGGGCGAACTTGGACTCCACAGCCGCGCGTCAGGGACGGGAATCGTGCAACGATGGATAGTCCGCTCATAGGGGTCCAGGTGCAGCGTTTCGCGGAAATCTCCGAGCGACTCGTTCATGTCCACGGTGAGGACCCGATGCTCGAGTGAGACCACAGCGGGGGAGCCTTCAAGGTTTTCCACGACAGTCTCGATCACAACTTCCCGTGGGGTCAAACGTGGCGCAACCTGGACCGACCGGATTGACGGTCCGTCGAAGCAGTGAAGCTCCACGTTGTCCCAGATTCCGGGATGCCAAAACTCTTTCTCGAAGTCGTAGGTTCGCGGGCCACCGGCGGGAAGGACACCCGGATGAGCGCCCACTCGGACAAGCAATTCGTTCTGTTCACCCCATCGAATCACCTCCGACAGATCGTAGCTTCCGGCTGTAAAGCAGGCTTCCCGCTTTCCCACCTTGACGCCGTTGACCCAGATTTCGGAGCCGAATTGTGCCTTTAGAACGGAAAGGGTTGCATGATCCCGCGCCGACGGAGCTGTGAAGGAACGGCGATACCAGAAGTACTCGCGATCCTGGTACGAAACACCTCCGGCCTTCGAGTTCTTTGCAGCTTCGTCGATCTCAGGGCTCGACGTGCCGTCTGTAAGAAAACTCAGCAGCTGCCGGTTGTACTGCCCTTCGACGCTCGAAAACTTGCCTACGTCCGCAAAGGGCGGCTCGGCGGCCGAGAGCAGGCCAGGAACATGCACCTGATGGGCGAATGTGGCGGGGACTTCCTCTCGGCTATTCCCTTCTTCCACTTCCCATATGCCATCCAGGCTGATAGTGAGACGATTTGACGTTTTTTCTGCGGTGGACTCTAACAACGTTGTTCTCCTGCCCAGTGATCGTGATCCAACGACGGTATCAAAAAACTGTGGGATTTGAAAATGATTTCATATGGTTGTAGCGAGTCTACTCCTGCTTGTTTCGTCCGGGCGCGAAGACCGGACGGTGTTGTTACTTACTGCCCGGGCTTGGTGCGGCGAATGCTTAAAGGCCCAGGCCCAGGCCCAGGCCCAGGCCCAGGCCCAGGCCCAGGCCCAGGGCCACGCCCGGCAAAGGCTGCCGAGCGTCGTCAATTCCTATCAGTTCGCCACTCCAGACACCCGACACCCGCCTCAAGTCGTCGTTTGGACTGCTGCGGCGTCCTTTTGCCTCCCGCCGGTTACCTGTTCGGCAGGTACCCCGCGCGTTAGGATCCAGAGTGCCGAATATGCTGCTAGCCTGAAACGCAAACTTGTAACCGGACAATGATGATGTTGTTCGGCGCCCGATGATGCCCCGGTTGGCCACTGGCTGCTGATGATCGAAGTAACTGACTGGGACACACCTACCGTTCGGAAGGTTCATCATGAATATGAGTGCGCGGGATCGTGTGCTTTCTGCAGCTGATCTGATTAGTTTTGAGTGCCCCCCGACTGTTGCAATGGTGCAGGCGACGGCTGGTGTTAGCAGCGAAGACGCAACCCGATACCTGAGGGAATGGGAAGAGGCACACGTCACCCCAAGGGGGCAAGGCACCTCGACCGCGCAGGCTCCCTCGACGGGTGGAACAGAGAAGCCAGACACGGAACTCGTTGCCCGTATTAGCCGACTCGAGGAGCGGCAGGTCTCCGACCAGGATCAGTTGAGCCGTGCGCGGGCAGCGGAAAGGGAAGCTCTGAGGGAAGCAGCGGAGCTGCGTAACAGATTATCCTCAGCGGAGGCCCGCGGGGAAACCTTGCAGAAGGCGTACGACGCTCTGCTGCAGCGTATCGCACCCGAAGGCCTGCCTGAGGGGCCGCAGACATCCATGAGGCAGGATCCGTTCCCGACCGCCGGCCCGATCCCGTAATCCGTCACGGAGCGAGTTCTCAGCCCCAGCCAACTCACTGCCGAGAGTCCCGGAAATTGGTAGCTCAGTTCTCTCGGGCGGAGGCGGGCGCGGCCGCTCCGAGTCTTTGGCTACGAATGGCGGTCGCGGTTCAAGCCCAATGCCGGGCCGGAGGAGGGGTTCGCCGGCTAGCTTGATCAGGCGCGGTAATCGCGCACATTCCCCCGGCCTCTGCTTCATCAGCCGGGCCTTTCAAAAAGCTGAGTAGATTTCGCTGTAGTGCGTGAAGGGCCCCAAAGCCAGACATCTGCCTTCCTGTCGGTGGATGCTGTTGTTAACTATTTGAAATAATATCGCTCATACTTCAGATGAAGATGATATCTTTGAGTAGGTAATTCATCCTGAGCGTTTCCTTAAACTACTGCTTTTCAGGGCCGATCCCTTGAAAACAACGTGGCGGATTAGCGGTGTTGACTACTGTTACCGCTTGGACTCGAGAGATATCAGACATCTCATGGAGGAGAAGTTGGTTGTAGCGGAACTCCCGACGTGAGCGCAGTTCTTTGCCCTACGAGTCGAGTTGTCCGAGGCGCCTCACGCCGCGCTGGTCACAATCATGAACACTCACAGCAGTCAATCAGCGTCCCTTAAAAGGGGCGCATCACCCTGCAGAGAAGGGAAACCTGTGGAATACCGCAGCATCAATCTGGGACATTCCGGCGGAGCGGCCGTTCCACAGGACGTACACGGTCGTATCGTTGCTCAATCATCTATCGAGAAACTTTTGGCAGGGCAAAAGAAGGTGGACCCCTGGCCACTTGTAGGACGGATTCTCGGCGTCGATCCGTGGCGGCCGAGCAGTCAATCTCGGTATAGGGAAGCTGTTGGGCAAGTGGCCGTTGGCCGCTTGCTTGAACAGTTAAGCCACGAATGGACCGTCCTGCACTCGGTACCGATTGGTGCTGGTTCTTCCGACGACGTAGACCACGTGGTGATCGGGCCGGGCGGCGTGTATACGGTGAGGACCAGAAGTTATATCGGCCAGGCTGTGTGCGTTAGTGGACAAACCATGTGGGCTACTTGCGAGGCAACGTGGGTCGCCGGTCAGCCCGTCATTGTTTCGAGCGAGGAGCAAAAGCACATAGGCATCGCCAGGTGCGAAGCATCGAAGGTCGCATTGCAGCTTGCCACAGACGTAAGCGGCCAGGTTCCCGTAACCGGGATCATTGTCATAGTGCACGCGAAGAGCGTGACCATTCAAGAAGGTCCCTCCGATGTTGTTGTTCTCACGGACCGCCAACTTCTGGGTTGGCTCAACGCGAGGCCGAGGATTCTGGCTCCACAGCAGCTGCAGCAGGTGAGTGAGGTTGCAGTAGAGCCCCGAACGTGGCCCGATGCACCTGTAAAAACCTCGGATCCTGCACACATTGGGGACGCTTTCAGTGCCCTACAGCGAGCAGTGGACACCTCAAGAAGTCGCCAAGTCGGTTGGCTCATTGGGCTCGTAGCTGGGATGCCGCTTCTGTGGGCAATCGCGTCGCGCCTTTTGTAACAAGGGGTTCTGGTTGCTTACAGAGTCGATCCTCCGCACGCGCGCTTGTTCCAAATGCACAGGATTTTACTGGATCGCGGGTCAGCCGGCCATGTAGAGCTCGCCTTTGACATGAATGGCTTCGCCCATCATGAAGTTGGTTGCGTCTATAGGCTGATCAAAGGTACTTGGAGAAGAAACACCCGAAGGCAAAGTAGGGCCCGCTCTCTCATCTACTTTGTTCCTGATCGGAATATTTGTAGTGCATGGCCATTTGCTAACGGGTCCTCCGACTTGGCACGTACGACTATTCGTGTAGCGCTGGTGGTTATCGGCCAGCCAGCGATCCGCCGATGCCGCCCACGCTGAAGTACCTGTTCAGGAAAACGAAGAGCAACACAGGTGGAGCCATCATGACCACGGCCACGGCCATCACGAGGCCCCATTCGGTCGAGTTCTGCTGGAAGAAAGTTTGCAGCCCGACGGGTAGCGTGTAGTTACCGAAAGAGCGTAGGAAGATGACGGCCACCAGATAGTCGTTCCACGCGACCACGAATGAGAAGATCGCGGTCGACAGGATACCGGGCATGGAGTTGCGAAGTACGATTCGTGTGAAGCTGCCGAACATGCTGGCGCCGTCGACCCAGGCCGCTTCTTCTAGCGCGATAGGGATCGAATCGAAGTACGCGGCGAGCATCCAGATCGCGACCGCAAGGGAGACCCCGACGTAGACGATTGTGACACCGACGAGGTTATCCACCAGTCTGAGACCCGCGAAGAGGATGAAGAGCGGAACAATTGCGGTGATGACGGGCAGTGACTGGAGGACGAAAAGGGTGAGCGAGTACGCCGAAACGGCGCGTCCCCGGCCCCGCGAGAGTGCATATCCCGCTGGCGCTGCGACCACGATACACACCGTCACCGTGCACAGCGTGACGACGAGGCTGTTGCTCAGCCACGTTAGGACGTCCGTCTCCTGGAAGACACTCCGGAAATTCTCGAAGGTGATGCTTGCAGGGGAGCCAGGTGCTGCGCGTACCGAGAGAAAGACCACTAGGGCGACGGGGATAAGGACGATGGCTGTGGCCACGGAGATGACCAGAAATCGCCACCATTTTCCTCGATCGGGGGAGGCCACCGACGCTCCCCGAGGGCGTACGGCGGGCAGATTCGTGGTCTTAATCGGAGACGTGCTCATTCGATGTGCGCCTTTCGGATCTGGCGGAACAAAACTACGGACACGAGGATGAGCGCCGTCGTCATGAGGAAGGCGATGGCGACGCCGTGGCCGACTTGGAAGTTTTGGAACACCGTCTGGTAGGCGAGCACGACCAACGTGGTCGTGGCCCCCGTCGGTCCGCCCTGAGTGAGAAGGTAGATGGTCGGGAAGTCATTGACGCAGAAGATCGTCATCAGCACCCAGCTGACGTAGGTGGGACGGGCGATGAGCGGCAACGTGATCTTCCGGAACGTCTGCCACCTCGTGGCGCCGTCGACCTTGGCCGCTTCGTACACGTTGGTGTCGACTGAGGCGAGGGCGGACGAGGTCATCATCATCATGAACGGGAAGCTGACCCAGACTTTGTACATGCACACCGTGATCTGAGCGAGCACGGGATCGGCGAGGAACAGAGCACTCGGGAATCCCAGGGCTTGCCCGATTGCCGGCAGAAGGCTCTGCGGTGTGGCCACCAGGAAGTTCCAGGCCGTTGTGGTCACGACTATGGGAACCACCCATGGCAGAAGCAGCAGGGTCTTGAACAGCGGCCGCGCAGGAATGACGGTCTGAAGAAGCAATGCGAAGCCCAGACCGACCAGCCAGCTGCCGAAAACCCCAACGATCGTGAAGACCAGGGTGAAAAGTACCGCGCGCAAGAACGACGGCTGCCCGAGGACGTACGCGTAGTTCTCGAGACCGACGAATTTTCCAGGCGCGATGAGATCGCCGTCGCGCACGGATTGGAGCCCCGCGTAGCCGAGCGGGTAGAGGTTGATGAGCAGGAGCAGCACCACCGACGGCATCGCCAGCGCGATCAGTAGCAAGCCCTTTGAGGGTAGAGGCCGGCCGCGCCTCTGCCCCTCGGGGCGCCCCGCAGTCGTGGGAGGTGTCGTGTGCACTGCCCGAACGTCCGTCATTCAGCGCGCTCCTCTTTCATTGGGCGTCGATGGTGTGAGAAGCCTGGCCGGCACTTACTTGTTGGGCAGCGTGTCGATGATGGCCTTCTGCAGGGTCGTCAGCGCCGTGCGGGCGTCGGTGTTGCCCTGGAGGATCGCCTGGGCGAAGTCGATGGGAGGCTGGGTACCGTCGACCGCGATGACGTTCTCGAAGATTCCCTGGTTCCCCGGCGCGCCATAGGTCTTGCCGATGGGCAGCCACTCCTCCAGCACCCTGGAGGCCACCTTGTCGGCCTTGAACTCCGGTGTCTCGGTAGTGGACTTGAGAACGGGCAGCCCCAGCCCGGTGTTTTCGGTCCAGAGCCGTGACATGTTCTGGAAGTAATAGGTCATGAACTCCTCGCTGGCCTCCTGGCTGGGCGTGTTCGTGTGCATCATGATGTTCGAAAGGAACGCCAGAGCACCCTTCGTGCCGTTCGGGCTCGTCAGGGGAGGGTTGAGTTCGATGTCGGCGGCGGTGGGAGAGTTCGGGTTGGTGAGGCGGCCGACCGTCGGCACGTCCCAGCCCATCCCGAACCGCCCCTCGGCCCAAGAGTTCACCTTGTTCTCCAGGGTGTAGCTGACCGACGCGGGGTCCGAGTACCCCTTTCGAACGAGCTCGAGGACGAAGTCGACAGCTTCGATGTTCTCCGGCGTCACACAGTTCGGCTGCTGTTCCTCGTCGAACAGCCCGCCACCGTTGTTGATCATGAGGCCTTGGATCGTCTGCGCGGCGAGGGAGCTTCCGGCGCCGCCGGCCGTGCCGAATCCATAGACTCCGATCTTCTTCAGCCCCTCGCAGGCGTCGAGGTAGGACTGCCAGTCAGTGGGTGTCTCCACGCCGGCCTGCTCGAGGAGCCTCCTGTTCTGCCACAGCACGCGAACGTCCTGGGTGTAGGGAATCGCGACGTACCCCTCGTCGATCTTGAGGCGGTCGAAGAGACCCGGGAGGAAGTCGTCGTAGAGCCCGTTTTCCTTCCACTTCTTCAGGAGGTTGTCCGCATACGCAATCTTTCCCTGCGCGGCGTATTGGAATGCCATGGTCGAGCTACCCGACGACACGGCAGGGCCAGTGTTCGACGCGATAGCGGTCGCAAACGTCTGTGCGAAGGCACTCCACTGCACGACCTGGTACTCGGCGCGGCGGCCACCCTCGCCCTGGAATCCCTCGGTGATCTCCTTGTCCACAACATTGAACGCTGGCGATCCCCATGGCATGTTCCAGAATTTGATCGTTCCCGCGTCGTTCGAGCCGCCACCGCCTCCGGAGCTGCAGCTGGTGAGGAAGGCGGTAAGCGTCGCCCCTGCGCCTAGGGCAAGTAGCCTACGGCGGGTCATCATCATTAATTGGGGAGTCATCATCGAGTCCTCTCAAAGGCGGCTTTTGCCTAACAAAGTCCGTTCCGGTTGTCTAAGACTATGACCGACGCATTACAAATAGTCAATCGTATTTCGCTCATATGAAAAACGGCCTGAGGCGTTAGTGGGCAAAGGCTCGCTCTAACCGTCCTCAAGCAAGACTTAGCTCGGGTTGACGGCGCTCCACGGACACTTCCACGCTTCCTTCGGTTCCACACACATGACCCTCAAGGACTGCCGACCCCGGCCACATCAGACCTAGAGCTCATGGCACCCGCATGGCTTCCTGGTCGCATTCCGATCCCGTCTCGTCAAAGTGAGCCGGAAGTACCAGCCGTATCTGATGGCTGCTGCTCGCGTCGGAATCCGGAACCGCGCAGGCACTCCCCGGACCAATATAAAAACGCCGATAACGATGATTCGGTCAACTAGTGATCGCGTTAGCCCCAGGGGAGCAGGAACCGTAGGAGTGTCCCCTCGCACCCGCTCAGGTTCTCGGAGATCGCCTCGCCGAAGAGCCGCATTGGACGGCCTCGCAGGGAGCACGGGGCCACTTGAGACCGCCGATCGGCCGGCCTCGCCTGGCACCCGAAACTCAAAGCAACGATCACGTGGCGTCAGAATAGGGCGAAATTTCCATCTTATTGACAGTCGCTCATGATGTCTCACATCCCACTCTGCCAGTCGAACGGCAGGAAACCGAGGTGCGGTAGCCCGAGAATCATCGAAGTAGGCCAAAGAAGCCGGACTCGATGAGACTCGCTTGCGGCAGGAGTTGACGAAGTTCCTCTTGCGGCTCGACGGGTGCCTGAGAACAAGACGGTAGCCCCCCACCGGCAGGTGAATCCTCCCTTGTAAGAAGCCTTTACGACAGGTTGGGGTGTACCCCGGATGAGGGCCAGAGGCTCCCACTTCTTGATAGCTGAAGGCGGCCTATGCCGCTGCAGTACCGCGGGCGTGTCCAAGGAACGATCGTTTTCGCAAAAGAGTCAGGGTCTGGGGGTCAAACAGCTATCCGCTCCGGGGGAAGTCGGCGCGTGTCAAGCTTTCGTGCTGGTTCCCTGAGTGGCACTGTTGAAGCCCGCCATTTCTGGCGTCTCGACGTCAGATGTTTCGCGATGGAATCGGAGGCAGGATGTTCCGCTGGCAGTTAGCGCCGACCTCGACTTCACTGAATGACAGAGCCGCCCCAGTCAATAATGGCTGGAACGGCCTGATTCCAAGCGAACTGTTCAGATATCGAACATTTCGCGGAAGTGGTTATTTAGAAAAATTCCATCGGGGTCGAACTTTTGCCGGATCTCCAAGAACTTGTCGAGTGCGGGATAGAGTGCCCTTACCCGGCGGGCGTCAAGATAGTGCATCTTGCCCCAATGGGGCCGCGCGTCCCATTGCTGGAGTACGTGGTCTACTGCTTTGAGGAAGGAATGGTAGTCGCGCGTCAGGAGGCCTGACACCGAAATGGAAACTGTGTCCTGCTCGTACTGAGCAGAAAGGTAGGCGTTGTCTCGTTGTTGCCATCGGACCTGGACTGGCGATAGTTCTTCGGGAAACTTGTGCAGCATGAGATCCCTGACGGCAAGGAACGCGTCGCGTCCTTCATGGGCCGGCACCATGTATTCGAGTTCTACATAGCCGGACCCCTCGGCGTCGGATATGTCGGGGTAGACGAGGTGTGAGTGCCCTGTGCGATTTCCCCATTCGCCTGCAATCGAAGGCCGCTCGGAACCGTTTTCGTCCAGCTTTGGCACTTCAGCGAGAAATTTTACCCATGCATGGTCAGCGGGGATTGCAGGAAGGTCGTACAGGACGGATGAAGCATCTGTGGGAGCCCAAAAAAAGGAGAAGTGCCGGTATTGTTCAACACAGTCATCCCAGCGGTCGATCAGGTCGTCGACATGCAGGACAGTATTGTCCTCTTTGAGGCAGTATGCCGGGGTGACGCGCAGATCGATCTCGGTGACCACGCCGAGCAGGCCGATAGAAACTTGGGCTGCTCTGAGCAGTTGCGGTGTGCTCTCGTCGATATTGACGGTTTCGCCTGAAGCGGTAACGACCCGCATGCCGGTTATGGCTGACGACAGACTGCCGAAGCGTGCGCCTGAGCCTTTGGTCCCTGTTGCTGTTGCACCAGCGATGGTTTGGGCGTCAGTGTCGCCTTGGTTGAGGGTGGAGTATCCGGCTTCCCACAGAAGACGGCCCATATCCTTGAGGCAGGTGCCGGCGGCGATGGTTGCTATATTCTTTTCTGGGTCGATGCGGATGAGCCCGCTCATCGGACTGATATCGATCAATGTCTGGGTTTCGACGACTGGTGTGTAGGAGTGACCGCTTCCGGCGGCACGAACGGTTGAACCATTATGCGCTGCTGAGGAGACCAAATTCACCACGTCTTCGGCTGAGTATGCCCTCTGCCGTTTGGTGGGG
Source organism: Pseudarthrobacter sp. R1 (assembly GCF_024494415.1). Classification (NCBI taxonomy): domain Bacteria; kingdom Bacillati; phylum Actinomycetota; class Actinomycetes; order Micrococcales; family Micrococcaceae; genus Pseudarthrobacter; species Pseudarthrobacter sp. R1. The sequence goes on from NZ_JAMKFI010000009.1 coordinate 592,362, forward strand.
ACAAAGGTCTGGTTCTGGCCCCAGTTTGTCCAACTGTTCGTTGCCGATGTCATGTCCGTACTCCTTCGATAGATCACTCTTATTTGTTCCTTTACCTGAACTGTTGGACGGCGTCGCTTTGAGCCACGATCAGGAACTCAAACACCTGTCCACGGCAATGACACTGTCTATGCCGATGCTCGTCGTTACGGGGTGTTGAAGAATCTGCATTGCGGAGAAGACAAAGCTCCACGGGATAGCGATGGACATGATGGGAGTAGTGATCTTTCCGAGTGTAAACGGCCCATTATTGAAATCGCCGCGAAGGCCGAGGCCTGGTCGAGATCCCTAGTACTTCCATCAAAGCGGGAGTTCCGGGATGGAGAACCCGGCTCGCAGCGGATCGTCACCGTATATGTGTACCTTTCCGCTGCCAATCACGTAGCCCCGACCCGTTATCTTCACAGTTACTTGAAGGTTCGTGCTCAACTGCTCCACGCGGTCCACAAGCCCGGTGAAAGATTCGCCCAGGGGTCCCTCATGAGTTAGAGATTCCCCAGAACGCATGACCCCTCGGGCGACCAGCGATGCGATTCGCGCTGTCGTGCCCGTTCCGCAGGGAGAGCGGTCGACAGTCCCGGGTGCGACGATTACGACAATCGGCCAAGCCCCTCCAGGCTCCGGTGGCTCGTTGTAAAAGAGGACGTGATCCACTCGCCGAAACGATGCTGCTGAGGATTTTTCAAGTTTGCTCAGTAGTGCTATACCCATACTCTTCAGAGCGTGGATGTCCCTTTTGACGCTCATGCCGAGGTTCGTTGCATCTACAAGCGCAAAGTAGTTGCCCCCCCATGCAATATCAAACGCCACCTGATGGCCATCAGAAAGGTCAATTTCTTGATCCAGCGCAATGCAGTGAGCCGGGATGTTCGTAAAGGTCACACTTTTCACGCGGCCGCCGCCAACACTGGCTGCGGCCTCCACGAGCCCCGCCGGGGTCTCAATCACCAAATGTGTCAACGGTTCCGCCATAGAGATTGCCCCTGACTCCAAGAGTGCGGTGACTGCGGCGATAGTGTCACTTCCACACATGTCCAGGTAGCCATGTGCTTCCATGAAAAAAAGACCTATGTCTGCCCGCTCATCACCCGGTTCAACCAAGACGGCCGCGCTTGTAAGAGCACCACCGCGAGGTTCAAGAACCAAGGCAGTACGGATGTAGTCGAACCGTTCACGGAATTCGGCCTGAGCGTGAGCCACGCTTTTTGCCGCTAGCTTTGGGAAGCCTCCTGTGAGCACTCGAGTAGGATTTCCCCCCGCGTGGGCGTCAAGGACGTCCAAAGTAACCATGTGCGTCTCGTCAAGATCCGGAAACGTCTTATTTTCAGTGAAGGCACCCATGAGATCTCCTTTGGTTTTTGAAAAATGTAGTTGGGAAGCCCACTGGTCCCCAAGTCCAGCGCACTGCTAGGAAACGCTCCGATCGCAACTTTTTGCTGTTCGCAGCGTGTTCCCAGCTCTGCTTTTCGTCTCGCTGGTGTCTTAGTACAACAGCCTTGTGGCAACAACCAACTGGACTACGACTAGCGAGTTTGTCCGTTCGGTTTTCGCTTGCCTCAAGGCCAAGCTCCGTGCGGCAGCAAGACTCTGGTCCACTTCAGTCCTCGACCTCATGAGCCTGGCTCTAATATGGGCTTTATCGGACATTGACAGGTCAAGGCTGGAGCCAGATGTCCTGGTATGTATTGTTGCCCAATGGAAAACCCGAAATGTCTTCAACTACGCCGCCGACTTTGGGAGTGACTGCATCGATTATGGGGTAGAACACAGGGATGATGTTTCCTCCGCGGTCGTAGTCGATTTTCTGCATCGCCTGGACGTAGCCAGCACGTTCCTTGGCATCGAGTGTAGAAATGGCCTTTTGGAATAGCTGGTCGTATTCATCATCATGGAATGCCGTGGCATTGAAGGGAGCGGTCGAAAGCGTAGCTCCCGCAACGTTGGCCAGATACGGCACGTAATACCAGTAGTCCTGGGTGAACGGTGCCTTCAAATAACTCTGAGCGAAGAAAGTCGTTGCTGTCTGGAATTCCACCGATACATCGATGCCCGCCTCTTTCGCCTGGGCTGCGAAGAGAGTAGCGACGCTGCGCTGCGCCGGAACGACATCATTTGTGATCAGCGTGAGCTTCAGGTTTTGATGTCCGGCCTCAGTGAGCAGCTCCTTGGCTCTGCCTACATCCCGGTTCCTCGGGGGAACGCCGGCGGAGAGTGGGTCGTCCACGCCGAATACATCATTGGCGATTGTCCCATAGCCACCGTAGACATTTTGGTTAATCTGCTGGCGGTCGATCACCAAGCGGAGCGCCTCCCGTACCTTTGGGTTATCGAAAGGGGCTGTGTCGCAGCGCACTGTAATGGGCGCCCACGCGCCGGTCTTGGAAATAATCACTTGGTAGTTTCCCGCTTGGACCTGACGTACCGACTGGGCAGAGAGGTAATTGATAGCCTCTACCTGTCCATTTTGAAGAGCGTTCACCTGGGTGGTTTCGTCCGCCATGTTCAGGACCGTGATCTGATCCAGGTAGGGTTTGCCGGAATCCCAATATCCGTCAAAGCGCTTCACGGAGCTGCTGACGCCTGGTTTAAAGGAGTCCAGGACAAACGGGCCAGTGCCCACGGGCTTGTCAGCCGTCCAGTTTCGAGGAGCCATGTAGTAGAAAGGCAGTGCGGCGAGCACTTCTTCGAGAATAGTAAAAGGCGAATTGAAAGCCAGTTCCAAAGTCGTGCTGTCTACTATGCGGGAAGCGCCGATGTTGATCGGCCCCAAAGGCACTGCCCCTTGGTAGTTGTTCTCAACAATGCGCCTGAAATTCCACAACACGTCTTCGGCCGTGAACGGATTGCCATCATGCGTTCTGGCATTAGGGCGCACTTTTACTGTCCATTTCGTGCCTTGCGCGTCAACCTTCAGGGACTCCGCGAGGAAGTACTTGATGCCTTTTCCGTCATGAGAAAGCTTGACCAGCGGATCATAAACCTGGGGCAAGCGCATGTAGTCCGTATTACTGGTTCCCAAATGGGGGTCCAGTGTGTCAGTAGCGGCGCCCCCAGAAGCACCGACACGCAAGTGACCACCTCGCTGGGCTGGTCCCGACGGGCCTGAAGGCCGGGGTGAAGTGTTCCCACCCGACGTGCAGGCACTGAGGCTGACTCCCAAGGCTCCTACACCGAGCGCGCTCAACTGCATAAAGCGCCTGCGTCCCACATCCGTAAGTTGTCCTGAATGCATGATTGCTCCAATTGTCTGCCCACCACAGGGTTCAGTTGCGGCAGCAACCGCCGGCGGGGTCGTGTACATGTAAAGGATAGTGGAAGTAACCATTTCTGGATAGTGCTTTAGGGGTAATTGTGTAGTCCGGCAAGGCTGAAGACGCAACTGAGGCGAAAAATGGCAAGAAATGGCAAGTTGATATGGCCATTTTAATCACTCGATGTTACCTTATACGGTAGGTGGCGCGCTCGGTGCCGCAGCTAAGAAGATGATCTGTCCTCGGATCACCAGCGGCGACAACGGCGCGTACTAACCGCCACAGCTAGAAACGATGGGTGTTTATGCTCGAGAAGTTTCTAGTCCTCCACGGACATCGTCAGAAGCTGCTGAACGGCGTAACAGGGGACAGAATCAGAGGTTCATCCCTAGAGAGGCCCGCCACCCGGGTGCGGAGATCGGGGTCCGGGACGCCGTCCGCTCGGCACTAAGCAAAGGTGAATCAGTCCGCATGGCTGGGTCGGGCCATTTCTATACCCCTGTTGTTGATGCTGAAATACGTGTGCCACTTTAGGCTTGCGGACTCCCGGCGTCGCCAGAACTTGCCGGTCCTCTTCCGCCCGCACAAGTGCGGCTCGGGGCTCGATATCTCTGCCGCCCAGCTACTCATATGGCCGAACCCTGTTGTTTCGGAAAGAGGTTCTGCGACGAGGTTGTGCTGAAAATGTTGCAACGGACAATCCAGGCTAGCTACTACAGAGCAGTGCCAGCAGCACCGGTGCAGGTCGCAACCACCGATCCGCTTTACATCCTTTATACTTCCGGAACCGCCGGGGCTCCCAAAGGAGTAGTGCGCGATAATGGCGGCCACGCTGTGGCGCTCAGCTGGACGATGGAGAACATGTACGACATCGGACCCGGGGACGTGATGTAAACAGCTTCGGACGTGGGCTGGGTGGTGGGGCACTCCTACACCATCTATGGGCCGTTACTGGCAGGCAGCACGACAGTCCTCTTTGAGGGAAAACCCGTGGGTACACCGGATGCGGGGGCTTTCTGGCGCGTCATCCAAGAACACCAGGTCAATGCGCGGTTTACCGCCTCCACCGCTCTGCGCGCCATTCGGAGGGCTGACCCGGGCGCGAGTCTGCTGAAGGATTACGATGTCTCCAGCCTGCGGACTCTTTTCGCTGCCGGGGAACGGTTGGACACGGACACATTTCAGTGGGCCATACAAGCACTGGGTGTCCCGGTGGTAGATCACTGGTGGCAGACCGAGACAGGCTGGGCTATTTGCGCAAACCCGGGGGAATGGAGCCATTGCCGATAAAGGCAGGTTCTCCAAGCGTGCCCATGCCAGGGTTCAAGCTCAGAATCGTAGACGGCATGGGGGTGGACGTCGGAGTTGAGACAGAAGGCAACATTGTGCTCTAACTGCTGCTTCCTCCGGGCGCACTTATGACTCTCTGGGGTAACGACGAGCGATATATCTCATCGTATTTACGGGCGTTCGAGGGCTGCTATGCCACAGGAGGCTCCGGATATCGCGACAAGGACGGATACGTATACGTGATGGGTCGAACAGACGACATCATCAACGTCGCCGGCCACCGGCTCTCAACCGGAGCCATAGAGCAGATCCTCGGACAGCACCCTGCGGTCGTTGAATGTGCGGTAATCGGCCTCTCGGATCCCCTTAAGGGCCAACGGCCGAGCGGGTACGTGGTGCTCAAGTCGGGAGTGGAGTTGACGGAAGAACTTTTGGTCCAAGAATTGATTGCTTTGGTCCGCCGGGACATCGGAGCCGTTGCCGACTTCAAACAGGTGGCAGTCGTGGAGGCCCTGCCTAAAACGAGATCGGGCAAGATCCTCCGGAAAACCAGCGTCAGATCACAGACGGAGAGGACTACGAGGTGCCCGCCACCATTGAAAACCCCAAAGTTCCGGAGCACGTGACTAACAAGCTCCGGCAGGCGTAGACGAGGACCGGCAAGTTACTCCGTCGCGCCTGCTGGATCTTAATCCCGCCCTGCAAGAAAGTCAGCTGGCAAAGCCTTGGACCTCCTGCTGGCCAGAGCGAGGGAGCCGGCCGGTAGTAGTGTCAAGGCGACCATGATCGCTCCAACGAGTGCTGGCCCACGCATCCCGAGTGGGGACTCTAAGGTGACTCGTGCCATGGCCGTGCCCAGGGCGGTGCCCGCGTTGAGAGCGGAAATGCTCAGTGCAGAGCCCAGGGTAGCTGACTGGCCGGCAAATCTGACCGCGAGGTGGATCAGGAGGCTGTTAGCGCTTAGGCCGAACAAACCCAGCATTGTTACAAGTGCGACGGCCAGCCAAGGCGCATCGCCCGACGAACTAATCCCAAGTAGCAGGATCGCTGTGGTGGCTGGCGTAACTAAAATGATCAAACTCCAGTGAGCGTCACCGAAACGACCGATAAGGAGCGTGCCGACGACCAAGCTAAGTCCGAATCCCGTCAGCACTAGCGGGACTTGGGGTCCAGCGATTCCGACGTAATCGGTGAGTATTGGTGTGATGTATGCATAAGTAGCAAATACGCCGGCGGAAATTGTGGTGCAGGCAGCTAATACCAGCCAGAGACGTCCCGACCGGACACCATAAAACTGGCTCACGAATGAATTCGACGAATGGACTGGTGCGACTTTCGGGACCAGTGAAGCCACGAGGACGGTGGCTAGAACCGCGGCTCCCGCCAGCACCCAGAACGTTCCTCGCCATCCGATCAACTGAGCAACGAAGGCGCCGGCGGGAACGCCAAGCACTGTGGCAACGGCGCCACCAGTACCTACTACCCCTACTGCGCGGGCGGCGGATGACGGCTCAGAGGCTGCTGTGGCCACCACGGCGGATACCGACCAGAACGCACCTGTGGCTAGAGCACTGACGAACCGCGCCACCAAGACCGCTGTGAGGTCTTGGCCTACGGCTACGATCACATGCATCACGATGAAGACAATCAGAGCCGAAACCAAAGTCATACGCTTCGGCATCGCTATAGTAAGCATTGCCATCAGCGGCGCGCCCACGACCATCCCGATAGCAAAGGTTGTGAATAAGGCCCCGGCCTCGGCCACTCCAACTTCTAGGTCTTCTGCGATCTGCCCGAGAACGCCGGCCACCACAAATTCACTAGTCACCATGAGAAAGGCGCCTACCGCTAGTACGTAGACAACAAGCGGAAGCCGGGAGCGCCGTTTACTGCTTGAATCCTTGTGCCAAGCCATCGACGGAGCGACCTCAAGTTCATTGGCTTCACTCTGCATGTAGGTAGTCCTCGCTGCAAGGAACTCGTCATAGAGTCCGGGGTGGTAGGTGACGCTATTTGTTCGCTCGATAGTCTCGCGAAAGACGGCCACTAAGGACTCTTCCTGATAGCCGGTGATGAGGGAGAGAAGTCGCCAAGCTTGCCATAATCCCCATCGGGGGACGTAGGAACAGCAAGCTTTCCCCTAAAGGTTGCCTCCCTTTTGAAGAAGCACTGCGTTCGTTTGAGACAGTCCCTGTGGGGGAGAGGAACCACGGCGAGGTGATAGTCCCTACCTACGGACCGTGCGTCCGCGGGTAGTACCGTCAAGCCGAGGTCAAGGATATAAACAGAGGTACTGTTCCAAAGGGATCCACGATGACGATGACGAAAAGTGTGGCTGGGACGGAGATAAGCAGACTGCCCGCTAATCCAGTTCATCTGGCTCCACCGTTCGCTCCGGTCCCACTGCTGTCATCATGCTTCCGAAGCGACAGCTGCACCAGTTCGCGGACGACCGCATCTATGGCTTCTGCCCGGCGCGCTTTTCTCCCCTTGGGCGTGTGTTGGTTTTTGGACTCCCGTCTACGGGAGCCAATGGTGCCCAAAGGGCGCAGCTGGGCGGGTTGAAGACTTGCTGTAGCGAGGGGGTCGTAAAATATCACATCGGAACTCTGCCGACCCGAGCTAAGGTAATGAGGAAGATGCAACATATCGTTTCTCGTGGCTCTGGAACGCTCCCTTAGGAGGACAACGATGCTTCCGTGGACGTGAGTAGCTTCGCTACAGGTTTGGAATTCGAACCTTGGTCTTCGCCCCCATGCTGCCGTTTCTGCCTGTCAGGTGGTTCCATTCATTCCCCTCGGTCCGGATAAGCCACAGCGGGCAGAGACCAGGTCTCAGCGTCATCGCGTTCTCGGCATGGAGTCAAAGCCGTCCCTTCGAGCATGGACTTGCCCGGAAGGAACGCCTCTCACCTCCAGGTTCGCCATGGCTGAATTACCAGCCGCGTTGGGCGAGGCGGTGGGGTTGGGGGATCTCGTCGACGTTGATGCCTACCATGGCTTCGCCCAGGCCGCGGGAGGCCTTGGCGATGACGTCGGGGTCGTCGTAGAAGGTGGTGGCCTTCACGACGGCGGCGGCACGCTGGGCGGGGTTGCCGGACTTGAAGATGCCGGAACCGACGAACACGCCGTCGGCGCCGAGCTGCATCATCATGGCGGCGTCGGCCGGGGTGGCGATGCCGCCGGCGGTGAACAGGACCACGGGAAGCTTGCCGGCAGCGGCGACTTCCTTGACCAGTTCGTACGGGGCCTGCAGTTCCTTGGCCGCGACGTAGAGCTCGTCCTCGGGCAGGGCGGCGAGCTTGGCGATCTCGGAGCGGATCTGGCGCATGTGGCCTGTGGCGTTGGAGACGTCGCCGGTGCCGGCCTCGCCCTTGGAGCGGATCATTGCCGCGCCCTCGTTGATGCGGCGCAGCGCCTCACCGAGGTTGGTGGCACCGCAGACGAAGGGAACGGTGAAGTTCCACTTGTCGATGTGGTTGACGTAGTCGGCCGGGGTCAGGACCTCGGACTCGTCAATGTAGTCCACGCCCAGTGACTGCAGGATCTGGGCTTCGACGAAGTGGCCGATGCGGGCCTTGGCCATGACCGGGATGGACACGGCGTCGATGATCTTGTCGATCATGTCCGGATCGGACATGCGGGAGACGCCGCCCTGGGCGCGGATATCGGCCGGAACGCGTTCCAGCGCCATGACAGCAACGGCACCGGCGTCTTCGGCGATGCGGGCCTGTTCGACGTTGACGACGTCCATGATGACGCCGCCCTTGAGCATCTCAGCCATGCCCCGCTTCACGCGGCTGCTGCCCGTGCGGGTCTGGTCGGTAATCATTATGCTCCGTAGCTGTAGTGGGGGCAGCGAGGTTACAACGTTAGTGTTGACGCGGTCTCGTTAGCCGAGTGAAAAAATACGACCGGTTTGGATTCCGTCAACGGATTTCACGTACGCCTGTCCTACGACTTCGGCGGGGACGCGTGAAAACCCGGGGAAGTAATCGTGATAATTGGTTGCTTCCTCCAAGACGGAAGGACTCACGGCGTTGATACGCAGTCCACGCGGGAGTTCTGCAGCTGCAGCCATAACGAATGACTCGAGGGCGCCGTTGGCCAAGGAAGCGACGACACCTGTATTGATGGGCTCTCGCGCCAAGACGCCAGTCGTGAGCGTCAGGGAACCTGCGTCGTTTAGATAGGGCACGCCCAGGCGCACCAGGTTGACCTGGCCCAGAACTTTGTCTTGGATACCCTTATTGAAGTCTTCTTCGGAAAGATCTGCCATCGGCTTGAATGGGACCGAGCCCGTGCACGCCACAATCGCATCGACTTTGCCGACCTTCTCGAACATTTTTTGAATAGACACTGAATCAATCAGGTCGACTTCGACATCTCCCGAACGCGAGGCGCGGATGACTTCGTGCCGTTCCGCCAAGGCGTTCGCGGCTGCCGTTCCCAAACGTCCACTCGCACCAACGACCAAAACTTTCATACGGATCTTCCTGACTCTTATAAAACTGTTTGCGTACCTAAAATGTGGGCAACGGCGGCCCACCTGGGGCCTTAACGAGGCGACGGAATAGGCAACGTCGGTGGGAGTACTTTGACATCGTCACAACTGCAGCCGTGCATGAGGGTGTATCACGAGGACTCAGCCGTTGGTCCGTGCAGCACACCTCTATCAGTTGAAGGGAGCCATTCAACAGGGGAGCCCCCCATAGCTGGCATTAGGGTCCCTTCGCTAACGTAATGTTCCTTGCCTGCGCGGATCAGCGCTGGAGTTTGCGACGTACCACCACCCGCTTCGGGGGAGTGTGCCGATGTGCGAATAGCACTTGAGAGGGGCTGGCTTAGAGCAGAGGCTGGCGCCTTTTCATGGGTGCTCCCGAATGCGGAGTGAAGGACCGTATCCAACTACATTAGCGGCGCCGTACACCCGCCGGTTCATTCCATATGTCCAAGCAGCCGGGGCGTGAGACTCCAAATGTCAATAGGCGCAGATGGAACGGTTTGTAGCTCTGGTGAGCAGAGGCAGGCGTCAGCAGAGAAGTCCATTCCGAGCCCAGTGACATCCTGACAAACTCTGAAAGCGACAACGAGCATGACCGTCACCAACGAACTTCCTGTTCTGCCCTACTGGAGTCGAAGCCGAAGCGCTTTCCTCAGGAGGCTGCACTGCTCCCGTTTTGCATCGGGTTGACTGCGGCTCAAAAAAGCAGCGGCCCCGGATCTCGGAGCCGCCGCCTTCAGGATAGGAGTCTTACTTCGACTGGCTTAGGAGCCTTGCAACCTCGATCGCGTCACCCTCAGGCGCCGTGGACTTGCGGTGCGGCTTGGCAACCAGCATGTAGACGGTGCCTACGGCTACGACGGTCAGGAAGCCGATAAGGGCAATCCACCTGTCTGTGAAGGCCAGGCTTTCGTCGCCTGACGGCATTGACAGGACAACGATGGCCGCCACTCCATACACAAGTGCCGCCACGTTCACCAAAGCTCCCCATCTTCCGAGATTCCAAGGCCCTGCCGGCTTCCATCCCTTTGAGCGGGCACGCAAAGCAGCGAAAACTACCATTTGGAATGAGAAGTAGACAGCGACGACTTGGAAGGCTGCGATCCGGAACAGCGAGTCGGGGAAGAAGAGCACAAAAACGATCAGAAGGACTGGTACTACGTTTACGGCCAGAAGGGCGTTCACCGGAACGTGGCTGCTTTTCTTAACCTTCGCTAGATGGCGAGCCCCCGGGAACATGTCGTCGCGGGCGAAGGAATACACCAACCTGCTGACCGCTGTCTGTTGCCCCATAACCCCGGCAAGGAACGAGGTCAGTGCAACAACGATGAACACCTTGGAACCGAAAGTTCCCAGTGTGTCCTGAAGGATGTTGGGGATGGGGTTGGTCGTCTCCCCGCTGACAATGCTTTGCAGGTTGGGAGCGGCCAGCACATAGCCGGCAAAGGCAAGGAAGGCAGAGCCGCCGCCCACAATGACCGTAAGGGCCATGGTGCGGGGGATCATACGCGCGGGGTTGGGCGTTTCTTCCGCGATTTCGCCGCAGGACTCGAAGCCGTAAAGCATGTACAGGCCTACGAGAGACGCGCCTAGGAACGCTGCGACCATGCCGTTTTCGGACACGGTACCCATGGTGTCGAACAGGATGGACAAGTCGTTCTTCCGTTGGAAGATCAGCAAATAGAGGCCGAGGAGAATGACACCTGCGAGTTCTGCGAAAAGGCCGATCTTGGAGATACGTGCCAGCGTACGCGTGCCGGTCAGGTTAAACAGAAGGCAGATTACCAAGACCACTATTGCAATGAAGGACTTTTGCAAAGGTGACGCCGATACGGAGGGCTCTTCCGGCGTGCCCAGGAAGAGACTTGCCACGAAATCGGCACTGAACAGCGCGGTCGTTGTAATGCCGATAGTGATGCCTGCCGTGTAGATCCATGACATGAGCCAGGCGTACGATCCGCTCCATAGACGACGGGCCCACTGATACAGGCCGCCGGCCAAGGGGAACTGCGAGACAACTTCCCCAAAGACCAGTGCAACCAACAGTTGGCCTACGCCAACGATCAGGATCCAGAAAATGGATGCAGGGCCGGCTGATGTGAGGCCGAGACCGAAGATGGATACGACACCCACCATTGGGGAAAGGTAGATGAATCCGAGAGCAAAGTTGCTCCAGAAGCCCATCTTCCGGTCGAGCTTTGGCTCGTATCCTAGGGCCCTGAGGTGGTCGTCGTCAGACGATACTTTTATGCTTGACTTTTGCACCGCATCGGCGCTGTTTGTTGGGCTAGACATGGGAGCCTCCGCATGCTGGGCGGTCTGGTCCAGGGGCTTATCCTGACTGGACGCAAACCTCGATTGGTCCTTGACGAACATGTTCCGTCACTTTCAGCCCGGCTAGGCATTCCGCCTGCCAGCTCTTGAATAAAGGCTAATCTGATTTACCGTTAATGGCAATCGGTCTTTGTGACTTTCGACACCGGACCACCTCCGCCGCGTCATGATCCCCCGAGTGGGGGGGGGCGGCCTGCCACTTCCCATACCGCCCCTCAAGTGAACCATCGAACTGAAAATCCACTATCCTTAACGGCAAAAGTACATTACCATTATCGGTATGTTGACCCTCCGAGGAGGGTGTTGGGATAAGAAATACATCCGGTCCTGAGCCGTCCACGGGAGCCGGTCTGGATCAAAATCCGAGGTGCGGTCTTACGTCGCGCACAGCCGTCGCACACTGGCTTTGGATGTCAGAGTGACCAGCACTGACTCAGCCACCAATTCGAAGGAGTTGCAGAATGAAAATTGTTGTACTGATCAAGCAGGTAGCGGATACGGCGGAAGAACGTCTACTCGACGTCAACACCGGCCGCCTCGATCGTGAGGCGAGTGAGGCAGTCTTCGACGAGATTAATGAGCGGGCTTTAGAAGTTGCCCTGCAGTACAAGGACTCGAACAAAGGTACCAGCGTGGTCCTCATGTCCATGGGTCCTAAAGATGCCTTGGAGGCACTGCGCCGGGGCCTGTCTATGGGCGCTGATTCTGCCGTCCACGTATTGGATCAGCGCTTGGAGGGTGCTGATGCAGCAAAAACGGCTTCTGTTCTCGCAGCCGCTCTTAGGACGGTTGACTTCGATCTAGTCTTGGCGGGCAATGAGTCCACCGATGGCCGCTCCGGCGTTGTACCGGCCATGGTCGCCGAACATTTAGGCCTTCCGCTGCTTGGCGGCCTGATGTCGGCCGAGATCACCGAGGGCGATGTCCGAGGCCAACGCCAAGGTGAGGACGGCGTCCTGCAGCTTCGCTCAAGCCTTCCTGCCGTCATCACAGTGACGGAACGCTCAGCCGAGGCCCGCTTTCCAAGTTTCAAAGGCATTCTCGGCGCAAAGCGTAAGCAGGTCAACGTGCTCAGTCTTGAGGACCTGCCGCCGCTAAACGAGCAGGGCGCTTCCCGCACTGTTGTTCTCTCAACCCAAACCCGTCCCGCACGCAGCGCCGGCAGGAAGATCATCGACGACGGCACCGCAGCAGAGGAACTTGCAGAGTTCCTGGTCACCAACCGCTTGGCTTAAAGGAGAAATGAAATGTCAAATGTACTAGTCCTTGCCGAAGTTACCCGTGCTGGTTCCGTCAGCGGTTCTGTCGGCGGTCTTTTAGCCGCGGCGGCCAAGCTTGGTTCGCCCATTGCACTCGTATGCGGCCTGGACCCAACCAACCAGGATGTAGTCGAGTACTTGGGCAGTCTCGGAGCTGAAACGGTACTGTTCGCGAAGAATAGCGGGGCGGGGGATCTGCAGGGGGCACTACCCGTCGAAGCGCTAACTGCGGCAGTCAGGGAGCTGCACCCAGTTGCCGTGCTGATTTCCAATTCCCCTGACGGGCGAGAAATCGCGGGACGACTGTCGGTACGGGTGGGGACAGGTGTTCTCGCTGATGTAGTTGATATGAAACTGATCGACGGCCAGGTTGTGGCGACACATTCGGTATACGGCGGAAAGTATTCTGTTGATGCAGTCATTGAAAACGGGCTGCCCGTCCTGACCCTGCGACAAGGGGCTGTTGAGGTCAAGGCCGCTGGCCCGTCGACCGCCACGGCCGGAACACTTGAGGTTACCGTTGATCCGCGGACGGCCGCAGTGGTGGACTCATATTCTCCTGCCTCCGCTTCTGAACGTCCTGAGCTTCGAACTGCCGACAAGGTCGTATCGGGCGGGCGCGGTCTCGGGTCCAAGGGAAACTTCGTTCTCGTGGAGCAACTTGCGGATGCCCTTGGTGCGGCTGTAGGTGCCTCACGGGCAGCAGTGGATGCAGGTTACGTGCCGCACGCCTATCAGGTTGGACAGACAGGCGTATGGGTCTCGCCCAAGCTCTATGTCGCATTAGGCATCTCGGGCGCTATCCAACACCGGGCCGGGATGGAGACTGCCAAGACCATCGTTGCCATCAATAAGGACGAAGATGCTCCCATTTTCGATGTTGCAGACTTTGGCATCGTCGGCGATGTCGATGTTGTGGTGCCCAAACTGATCAGTGCGCTGGAGTCCCGGTCGGTCTGACGCTTACCACCACTCACGGAAAACAGAAAGGCGCGACTAGCAATGTCACCAACTAAGGCGGCTGGGAAGCTTTTGAACAACCCACGGTCCAGGCTCTACTGGGGCGTACCCGCAGTTCTTCTCGCGCTGCTTGCTGTCGTCTTCGTAGCCAAGTGGCTGACAGGCCTCGGTCCTGTAGCTGAATTCATGAGGACCTACCCTGGCCACTCGGAACTGCCGCCGGACACACCCACGGGCATGCCCGCATGGTTGTCCTGGCAGCATTTCCTTAACGGGTTCTTCCTACTGTTGATTATCCGGTCCGGGTGGCAGGTCAGGACGATGGCCCGGCCGTCAGGGCACTGGACGCGCAACAACAAAGGATTCATCAAGACGAAAAATCCGCCGAAAAAGATCAGCCTGGAACTTTGGTTCCATCTCACGCTGGATGCCTTGTGGGTTCTAAACGGTGTGATCTTTGTGGTTCTGCTCGCCGTCACCGGCCGTTGGGTCCGTATCGTTCCGACAAGCTGGGATGTATTTCCCAACGCTTTATCGGCGTTGTTGCAGTACGCCTCATTCAACTGGCCGACGGAAAACGGATGGGTCAACTACAACTCCCTGCAAGTCCTGGCCTACTTTGTAACGGTGTTTATAGCGGCTCCGCTGGCACTAACCAGTGGCCTTAGGATGTCGCCCGCATGGCCCGCCAATGCCACGAAGCTAAACCGTTTCTACCCCATCGAAATCGCTCGGGCTGTTCATCTTCCGGTCATGATCTACTTCGTCATCTTTGTCGTAGTCCATGTTTTTCTTGTCCTCGCTACGGGCGCCCTGCGGAATCTCAACCACATGTACGCAGGAACAAACGATGACGGGTGGGCCGGCCTCATCGTGTTCGCTGTATCTCTCCTGATCATGCTGGCAGCATGGTTCGCTTCCCGTCCACTGCTGCTTCGGCCTATAGCTTCGACGATGGGAAAAGTTTCCCGCTAGGCAGGCAGTCCGCCGAAAAAGCACTACCCTCGGTCCCCTTCCGGTGAAGGGGACCGAGGCCCTTAAGGAGGGACGCGTGCCCTCTTTCCAAGAACCTAACTGCCTTCACCGGGAAAATAATTCGAAGTTGCAGGGTAGGCAAAGCCCTTGCGAGGACTGAAGACTCTACCGTTGTTCCCTGCTGATTCGGCTAAGTAACGGCTGCGGCTGCGGCTGCGTTGCTCAGAGGCGAGCCGCGGAGCCGTCCGTACCGTTGCTGAGTGGATGGGCGGCGGCGTAACGGAGCAGCGCGTTTGGTTGCTGCAAGGTGACAGGCCGGGCTGCCTTTCCAGGTATGGAGGACACTTTCAACGACCTGCATTTGTCGAGTACGTCACTTTCGAAACCCGAGAGCGGAGCCGTTGAACTGGTTATGGAAAAATATGAACGCTCCAAACGTCCGGGAGCAGTTCAACGGCAGGCCTCTCCTGCCTATGAAGCGGGCACGATTGGAAGGGTCAGGAAGGACTGGTGGCCGCCACCAAGATGGATTATTTGGTTGGCTACCCGCATCTTCCCGGTTTTGAGCCCGTCTGCCGTGTTGAGGTTTCGGTCCCATCGCGGGAAACAACTGGATGTTACCTGTACGCGTATCCGGTGTCCCTTTTTGAACAACATGCTTGTAGACCACAGGTCCACTGCCACTGATGCGGTCTCGCCGGGTTCCCCATTTACCCTGGTGATTCCATCAGTGACAACGTATGAACGGCCATTCGGATGAACATCACACAAGCGCACCACCCAGTCAGTGGTCCGTCCATCTGTCTGGGCTGAAAGGGTGGCACTCACGCGGCCTGTGACCTCAACGTTGTCGTTCAAGACGTCACTTGTGAACACAAGTACGTCCTCTCGATCCTCCACCTGTCCTTGGTCTATGGCGCCTGCGGAAGGGCTAGGAACAATGAAGCTGGCACCGCCTACGGAAGGGACGGGATCTTGAGGGTCGTACGAGAAGGTCACGGATGAAGCCGTGCTGTCCGCCTGCGCCTTAAGCGCCGCTCCGGCGCCTAGGAACCAAGGTGTTTCGATGGCTCGGCGAAGTGGCCATTCCGCCTCTGACCGCCATTCATTGGCCCCCATGACGTAGATCTTTACGGGCAGCTCATCGTTGGGTGCCTTACCATCCGTCAACCATGAATGCAGCCAGTCAAAGGTGAGCTCTAAGATTGAAGTTGTGTAATCAAGGGCAGACCCGTTTCCGGCGAAGCCAAAGTTGATATCACCTTGTTGAGCGGTCATGACGGTGTGACTCCAAGGGCCGATGACCAGGGTTGCGGGAGTTTTTTCGGCAGCAGCGCAATAGTTGTCTATTGTCCCTTGGATGAAGACGTCGTACCAGCCACCTATGTGCAGGCTCGGGACGGTGACCTTCTCCTGATGAGGTGGAACATCCGCCACCGCTCTCGAGTCGGGACCCGAGAGATTGGGAAGCTCGTATCGAGTGATGACGGCATCAGGCTGTGTCGGTAGTTCCCAATAAGTTGGTCCTGGAATCCCATCTGAGGCTTCGGCAAGCATCCGAATGTGCTTGTCCAGTTCGTTACTGTTGTGACCATGGCGGCGGATAACCTGGTCGAATCCCATGAAAACGCCCCAACTGCGGACGAGCCCCACTTCATTAGCGCCTCCCCGTGCTCCCAACCCATCGGCGGTTTCCCGAAAAGTGAAGGACGGGACAATTGCCTTTAGCGCAGAAGGCTGCCGTCCGGCAGCTTGCCATTGCACGTTTCCCAGGTAGCTGAGGCCCCACATGCCGACAGCGCCGCTAGCACCGGAAAGGGAGGCGGCCCATGCGATAGTGTCCTCGCCGTCCGGTGCTTCGGCCATGAATGGCCGGAAATCACCCTCGGATTTGAATCTGCCTCGAACATCTTGAACGACGGCAATAAAGCCACGACGAGCGGCCAACCAAGGGTCAAGAAACAGGAGTTCGGGAACCTCCCCCTTGTCGTAGGGCGTTCGAGCGACGATAACAGGCCACGGCCCGTCTCCTTCTGGACGGTAGACGTCGGCTTGCAAAATGACTCCGTCTCTCATTGGAACCGGAACGTTGTACTCAATTTTCACGCTGTCCATCAGCTTCTTCACCTTCACCTTAAGCTCTTTACCTTTGAAGCGAATGTTTCTTTAGGCGCTGACTCCGGGGGCGATCGCTAGTGCAGTGATCGGAACGTTCCCTCGAACAGGGGACTAAGTTCTCTGCCCTGAATCAATCCGACCGAGCATTCTTGGCGCTCGTTACGCGCACATGGAATCCAGCCGTTTTCGGCGGTGTGGCTGATCTTACGTTTCAAGAGTTTGGGCGATACGCCGGCGCCCTGAGAGTTGGCCGTCGTCTTATCTGCAACGCCCTTCGCCAATCACGTTTAGCGGCATCGCGCTGGTCCTCGAACAACGAACTAGATGGATGAATAGAAATGCTCCCCGGGAGTCGGATCTGAATTTCTCCGTCCAACTCCCGGGGAGCAGTTCCCTTCGTAAAACCTTGTTCTGCGAATGCTCCACCCTGCCCGGTGCAATCGGCTATATGGCCGTGACCAGAGTCAGGAATCAGCCATCCAGGTGTCTCCCATGGTGAACCCGTTGGGGAAAGGATCGCTCGGATCAAGTCCTAGGGTGTTGATTGACGTGATCCAGGATCGGCCCGAGATGCTTGGGATAACCGCATCGTACGGTCCAACCTTCACGTTCTCCTCGATCCGGGCGTCAAAGGTGGTATCCAGGATGGACTCATTACGGAACGTCTGCCCCTGCTTGATCTGTCCCTTAGCACTAAGCACCGCAAGCCTGGCCGAAGTACCGGTTCCGCACGGTGACCGGTCCACCCGTCCCGGGGAGACGATAACAGCATTCCGGGACCGGATAATCTCGCTGCCATCCGGGTCAGTTTCGGGCGTCAGGGGACCGGCGAAGAGTGTCTGTGTGATCCCCGGAATCAGAGGATTGATGGGGTGCTTTACCTCGAGCTGCTCTGCACCTGCCTTCTTGATCTTCTGGCCGAGCTCACACATGAGGCGTGCGTCTTTGGATTCCAGGTGCACGCCCGCTTCTTCCGCATCCACGATGACATAGGTCATGCCACCGTAAGCGACGTCAACGGTGAGCGTGCCCAAGCCCGGCACCTCAAGAGGCGCTTGCAAGTGATAAACAAAGGCTGGTTGGTTGGTCAGGCGCGTCCTGACGACTTTGCCGTCCTTGCATTCACATTCGACCTTGATCAGTCCTGCCGGTGACTCGAGCACGATCTCAGTTATCGGTTCCACCATGGGCAGCATTCCGGTCTCGAGAAGCACAGTGGCCACGCACATGGTGTTCGATCCCGACATTGCAGGATACTCAGTGGATTCGAGAATCACGTATCCGAGCGATGCTTCCGGGTTGTTGGAGGGCAAAACGATGTTGGCATTGTGCCAGACTGCGCCCCGGGGTTCGAACAGTAGAAGCTTTCGCAGCTGGTCCAGGTTGTTTTCGAGGTATACGCGCTTGTCGAACATTGTCTCGCCGGGAACGTCGCCGACGCCTCCGGTGACGACCTTGCCGCTCTCGCCCTCAGCGTGACAGTCAACAACAGTCAGGGTGCGTGAAAATCGCACTGGTGATTCCTTTCGTAAGAGGCTTTAGGGCCTTCGATGATCGCGGATGGCTCGTTAGCGCTGGTCGATCATGATGTGCTTCAGGCGGGTGTATTCCAGTAGGCCGAGTTCAGCGTTCTCTGTTCCAATGCCAGATTGGCCAAAGCCGCTGACAGGCAGGTCAGCTGCGAATACCAGGTGGTTGTTGACCCACACCGTGCCGAAGTTCAAGGCATTCTGGACACGAGTCGCGCGGCCGACGTTGGAGGTGAAAACTGATGCCGCGAGCCCGTACCGAGTGCTGTTTGCCATCGTGATTGCTTCTGATTCGGCGTCGAAAGGCTGCACCGTAAAGACAGGGCCGAAAATCTCTTCCTGGACGATTTCGTCGTGCTGGCCTGCCCCCGTGATGATCGTGGGAGGGAAGAAGAACCCGTCGCCTTCGGGGCTTACCCCGCCCAGAACGACCTTGGCGTCAGGGCCAAGCGCAGCTATTTTCGCTTCAACACGGGAGCGCTGCTCCGCGGAGTTCATCGGCCCGATTGCAGTGCCGGGATCAAGGACGTCCCCAACCTGGTACTCCGACAAGCGTGCTTTCAGGCCTTCCACTGCCCGGTCCAGAATGCTGCTATGAACAATAAGCCGGCTCGCCGACATGCATTCCTGGCCCGTGTTATAGACACCGCCGGCGGCGATGGCGTCAAGAGCAGCATCCAGGTCAGCGTCATCGAAAACAATGACAGGCGAGTTTCCCCCCAGCTCAAGGATGCTCTTCTTAACCCCGTCAGCGGCGGCAATTCCAACTTTCCGGCCGGTTTCAATGGAGCCAGTGAAGGAGACGGCTGCAACCTTGGGATGCCTGGCCAGCGCGTCTCCGGCGACTGCGCCGGAGCCGAAGACCACATTGAACACCCCTGCCGGAAGAACCTGGGCGGCAAGTTCAGCCAGCAAAACGGTTGAGTAAGGTGTGGTTTCTGCAGGTTTGAGCACCACGCTGTTTCCGGTGGCGAGGGCTGCGTAAACCTTGGCAACGGCCTGCAAGAGCGGATAGTTCCAGGGAGTGATTGCGGCAATGACTCCAAGCGGTTCCCGCCTCATTACTGAAGAGACACCTTCCAGATAGTCTCCGCTGGCAGGTGCCGGCAGAGTCCGGCTGGCGCCCGCGAAGAACCGCATGGCGTCAAGAGTGCCGTGCATTTCATCGTCCCGTACTGCAGAAATCGGCTTGCCGGCGTCGACAGCTTCAAGGACTGAGAAGAGCTCGAAGTTTTCCTCGGCGAGGCGGGCGAGGTCCAGGAGGGCTTTGGACCTCTGCGACGGGGTCTTTGCGGCCCAGGAGTGCTGCGCCGCGGCGGCGTTCTCAACCGCTGCTGCTACTTCATCGGCGGTCGAGTTGGGAACTTCGCCCAGCGTCCTGCCTGTGGAAGGATCAAGGATTTCAATGGTGGATCCGCTCTTCGAGGGAACCCAGTGACCTCCGATGAAGTTGCCTGTCACCTTCTTGGCATACTCCAGGACGAGGCTTCTTTCCTTCTGGTCAACAATCTGGTGGTTCATAGTTTCAACTTTCATATGCGGTGTAGGTGGAAGATTTCTTACGCTTCGCGGTATTTGCCTTCGTAGGCCATGGCGCCTTCGAAGATGTCATCCGAAAGCTCGTCAGCTGCCAATTCGACCGGAGCCGGCCGGCGCTCCTGCCCGGGGTATCCAATAAGTTCCCGTACGCGTGGAACCATGTAGTAGGTGCCGGCGACTATCGCAGCCAAGTTGTCAAAGTCCTCACGGGACTCGGAGTGCCAGCGGATCAGTTCCGTACTCAGGTTGACTACCACCCCTAGCTCTTGTAGATACCTTTTGATGTTGTCGATGATGTCCGACCGGGCGTCGAGTGCCCTGGCAAGCCAGTACGAGTCGGGGTCGGCCTGCCTTAGGGAGGGCATTGTCTCTGTAGCCGGAACCAGGACGTCCGCAACGGCCCAAAGGGTGTCCAGCTCGGCATCGGTAAGGGGGAGAGTGCTCGGTGTGCTCATTGGGCTGTCTCCTGCAGGCGAGCGTTCTTGATGAGGTAGTCGGCGGTGCGAAGCGCCATGGCTGTGATCGTTGCGGTGGGATTGACGGCCCCTGATGTGGGCATTGTGCTGCCGTCCACAATTGCCAGGTTTGGCACATCGTGTGCGATGCCCCATTCATTGACTACTGACGTGGTGGCGTCGAAGCCCATTTTCGCCGTCCCCAGAAGGTGTCCTGGCTGGTCGGGCCAGAGGTCGGTGGCGAACGTCGCGACTGCCCCGGCGGCCTCATGCGCCTCTGTTGCTCTGTCCAGGTTGAACTTCAGAAGCTGCCTGGTGTTTTCCGAGATACGGTACTGGATCTTGGGGGCTGGGATGCCGCTGGAGTCCGTCAGGGTCGAGTCCAGGGTTACTTGGTTGCTTTCTTCCGGCATGTCTTGGGAGTTGATGCCCCATTGCAGGCTTCTGCCCATTGTTTCTTTCATGCGGTCGTGAATAGCGCTGCCCCATTGCTCGTGGAAGCTGTGCCTGTCCCACAGTGAAAGGGCCCGAAGGGGTCCACCGGTGGGCATGACCTGCCACTTTGCACCGCCAACGAACCCGCGTGAGGTGTCGGTCTCGTAGAATTCAAGCGAATGAATCGACTGCCCGGCCGGTCCAAGCCAGCTTTCCAGGGGCTCGTCATAAATTCCCGTCACCTCCGCGTTGGGGTGAAGCATAAGCCGCTTCCCGACCAGCCCGGATGAGTTGGCAAGACCGTCAGGGGCTCCAGCATGGGCTGAGAGTAGCAGTAGCCGGGGAGTGCCGATGCCATTGGAGGCCAGAACGACGAAACGGGCCCGTTGCCGCTGTTCTTTGCCGTTCTCGTCGTAGTAGAGAGCGCCGTCTGCGAGTCCTTTAGCGTCCACTGTAATTTTGTGGACGCGGGCTCCCGTGATGAGGCGCGCTCCACTGCGCATCGCCCCAGGCCAGTGGGTGATATCGAAAGAGGCTTTGGCTCCTTCCGGACAGCCGGTTTCACAGGTTCCCCAGCGAACACATCGCGCCATTTCCCCCAGGCGCTGTGAGGCTATCGCGTTGGGGGCTGGCCACCAGTGCCACCCCAGCTTGTTCATGCCAACCGCGGCGCGGCGTCCAACCTTGCCGATTGGATGGGGAGGCATGGGAACCTCCATACCCTCCGGATACATTGGGTCACCTTCGACGCCGGCGGTGCCGACAGCTTTGTCTAGTCGGTCGTAGTAGGGCGCCAGATCGTGATAGGTCAGCGGCCAGTCATCGGCCACCCCGTCCAGGCTCTTCATACGGAAGTCTGAGGGCAAAAGGCGCATCCAGTGTCCGCCGTAAAGGAGTGAGCTTCCACCCACTCCTGCCATCATGACCGGATGTACATCACTTTCGGCAATGTTGGTGGGGTAATCGTCTGGTGTCTTGCGGATATTCGGCTCGTGATGCCACTTCTGCTGCGATAAGAGCTCCCACTCCTGCTTGTCGCCGGGAAACTCACTGTTGTTGTGCCAGCGGCCCTGCTCCAGGCAGGTGACAGAGAAGCCTGCGGCGGCCATCTGACCGGCAACGACCGCGCCGGAAGGTCCGCCGCCGATGACCAGCACATCCACCGCCTCCGACATGCCCATGGTCGATAGAGAATTCACGATGCTTCCTTTGTTTGCGAGTCGTCAGGTTGGTCAGATGCCGGCAAGGTACACCAGCAGCTTCGTCACCCTCTTGTATGACGGGGGTTGCAAGTATTGTAAGCAAACTTTGCCCGAAAAGGATAGATCTGTTGGCCATTCGGTATCTTTCGTGCGGTCTGGGCTAGTGAGGCTGAATCCGAGCGAGTGCTAAAGCGTCTGCCTGCTCCGGCCAATAAATATAGCCATTAACCCTCAACTGGCATACCATTCGAATCAAAGATTAGGGAGGTGCCACCGTGGTCGCTGAGTTTAGACCGGTGCGCAGCCGGCGCGTAAGTGCCGATGTGATGAACCAGATTCTCGACCGGATTAAGTCCGGCGAGCTCCGGGAGGGGGACGTCCTGCCCGGGGAGCGGACACTTGCCGCGCAGATGGATGTCTCGAGGCCCACGGTGAGCAGCGCCTTGGCCCAGCTTGTGAAAGCGGGAATCTTGCGCACCGGGCACGGCCGGGGCGGCAATTCGGAAATTGTCTCGATCTGGATCCCGGCCTGGCTTGAGGAGCGGGGCCCGGACAACGCCGACGAGCCGGGAGCCGAAGCAATCTTCCGTGTCCTGGAAGCCCGCAAGGCTGTCGAACCCCGGGTGGCCCAGCTCGCGGCCCTGCGCGCCACGGACACCCACTTCCAGGCCATGCAAAACTCCATTGAGCTGCTGCGCCAGCAGCGCGATGACCTGAATAAAGCCGAGCAAGCAGAGATCCTCTTCCACCGCATCATGTGGCGGGCCGCAGACAACCCGCCCCTGGAGCGGATGATGAAAGATCTCGCCCGGGAACTCTCGCCCATCCGGGACATGATGCTGCGGACACCCGAGGACTATGCGGCCGCGATCGAACTTCACGAAAGGACTTTGGTCGCGCTCAAGAGGGGCCACCCTGACGACATCGAACGCGAAATGGTTCATCATCTGGAGCACTTCGAGGCCATCGTCGCCGACGTGCTCCAGCGCACCCCCCATCGGCGCGTGCCTGATTTCATGCTCCCTTCGCTGAGTTAGCCAACCGCCCAGTCCAGAATCGAAAAAATCCTCCTCTACCAATTTTGGATAGCTTGTATTACCATTATCGGTATGGACAGTTTGTGCGCGGCGCAGGACCATGCGCGTGCTTCACAAACGGTTTGGTCTGCACCCACTCGGGCAGTGAACCACCGAGTGCCAAGAACCGGAGGAACAAATGTCAGAAACCCTTAAAGGCGTCTATTCGGCCGTTGCCACGCCCTTTGACACAAACGAAGCATTGGACGAACAAGGTCTGAGGTCGCTTGTTTCACGTACTATCGACGGTGGCGTGCACGGCTTGGTACCGTGTGGCTCGACCGGCGAATTCGCGGCCCTGACCCAGGGTGAGCGGAAGCAGGTTCTCGAGATCGTCCTCGACGAAACCAGGAACCGCGTCCCCGTCATCGCCCAAACCGGCGCGACCAGCACGCGTGAAGCGATTGAACTGTCCAAGCACGCAGAAGAAGCCGGTGCGGACGCCATCATGGTAGTCGCGCCCTACTACGAGCCGTTTTCCATCGCCGAGGTAAAAACCTACTACCGGGACATCGCCGGCTCGGTCGGAATCCCGGTCATGGCGTACAACCTGCCTGCCGCCACGGGAGTTAACCTTACGCCGAAAATTCTCGGAGAACTGGTCAAGGAAGTCCCCAACGTCAAGTATGTCAAGGACACCAGCGGCGATTTCACGGCGGCGGCTGAACTCATCCATGAATTCGGAAACGATATCTCTGTATTCGTCGGCTGGGACACACTCTTCCTTGCGGCCCTCTTTGAGGGTGCCGCCGGCTCGGTCATCGGTGCCGCAAACGTAGTGCCAAAGGAACTGGTCGCTGTGTATGACGCAGTTCAGGCCGGCCGGTTGGAAGAGGCGCATTTCCTCTGGTCCAAGCTCTTCCCCATTATGGACAGCTTCGTGAGCGGGGGGTACAACGCCGGCATCAAGGGTGCACTCGAACTTATCGGGCACTCGGCTGGCCCGCAGCGTTCGCCCGGCCAGGACATGGATGAGGAACGCCGGACCATCCTCAGCAAGCACCTGGCAGCTCTCTAAGGAATCTTGCCCCCGGTAGGACAATTCCTGCCGGGGCAAGTGCCTGTACGTCCCGCCGGAGCTCTCGTCCGCTAACACGCTTTAGTTCTCCCCAGTCCTCCCACTCTCACCAGAAAGTCTTGCCATGTACTTCGTGCAAATTGACGACTGGACTGCACTGGTTGGCTTGGACATTGACGTTCGCCTCCAGGGCAACACCATCTGCTCCGGGCGGGTCGACGCAGTAACACCCGATGGAAGTATCTTGTGGGTTTGCCCCGCCGCGGGAACCAGGCGCTTGTTCGAAAAGGCCGAGTGGTTTCAGGCATGGGCCTTATCGGACGACGTGGCCGTGCAGTATCACATCACCAAAGTTCAGTCCTCCGAAACTGCCCACAGTACCTAGACCAACTCGAGCACCGTCGCTCATAGACGGCGGCCGACCTATTCGCCCCCGTGTAGGCAGCAAAAGAAATTGGCTGCCCCGACCAAATGAAAGCAGGAACTGTGAGCCAGTTCATAAATGGCACGCGACGCGCTGGTACCTCAGGACAGACGAAGGACGTCATTGATCCATCCAACGGCACCACTGTGGAAACCATTACTCTGGCCGGCAGCGACGACGTAAAACTCGCTGTTCAGGCGGCTAGGGACGCCTTCCCGGCTTGGTCCCGAGCAACACCGGCTGAACGGTCTGGCGTACTGATTCAGTTTGCCGCGCTCATGGCCGAACGTGCGGAAGAATTTGCTCAACTGGAAAGCCGCCAGGCAGGAAAGCCCATCCGCCTAACCCGGGAGTTCGACGTCCCCGGAACAATCGACAACATCGCATTCTTTGCCGGCGCCGCCCGCAACCTCGAGGGCAAAGCCACCGGTGAGTACTCCGCGGACCACACGTCCTCAATCCGGCGTGAAGCCATCGGCGTGATCGGCTCCATTTCACCATGGAACTACCCCTTGCAGATGGCCGCCTGGAAGATCCTGCCGGCCATCGCCGCCGGGAACACGATTGTCCTGAAACCCGCCGAGATCACCCCACTGACAAGCCTGCTGTTTGCCGAAGTAGCCACGGAAGCCGGGGTCCCGGCCGGCGTCATCAACGTCATCAACGGGCGCGGTTCAGTAGTGGGCGCCGAACTGCTGCGCCACCCGGATGTGGACATGCTCTCCTTCACCGGTTCCACCGTCGTAGGCCGGACCGTCCTGGAAGCCGCCGCAACCACTGCCAAGCGAGTCCACCTTGAACTCGGTGGGAAAGCACCTTTTGTGGTGTTTGACGATGCCGACTTGGAAGCGGCAATAAACGGCGCCGTTGCTGGCAGCCTGATCAATAACGGCCAGGACTGCACCGCAGCTACCCGCGCTATCGTGCACCGTTCCCTCTACAACCAATTCGTCGATGGAGTAGCGGACCTGTACTCCAAGGTCCGGCTCGGGCCTACCGCGGATCCGGCCACAGACCTCGGTCCCCTGATTTCCATGGACCACCGCGACAAGGTGGCAGGCATGGTCGACCGAGCCCGGGGCTACGCGCGCGTCCTTGGAGGCGGCATTCCGGAAGGCGACCTGGCCGATGGGTCATACTACCGGCCAACGCTGGTGGCTGACGCCACGGCTGACAGTGAAATTTTCCGGGAGGAAGTGTTCGGTCCGGTGCTGGCCGTGACACCGTTTGATACCGACGATGAGGGTATAGCGTTGGCCAACGATACTCCATTTGGCCTTGCAGCCTCGGCGTGGACGAAGGATGTTTACCGCGCCCTGCGCGCCACCCGTGAGATCCGCTCCGGCTGCGTATGGGTCAATGACCACATCCCCATCATCAGCGAAATGCCCCACGGCGGCATGAAGGAGTCGGGCTTCGGCAAGGACATGTCCACTTACTCCTTCGACGAATACACCGTCATTAAGCACGTGATGTTCGATCTCACCGGCGAGAAGGCCAAAGCCTGGCACAGGACTGTTTTCAGCCTCTGAATCAGCACGGAGAGACACAAAGGCGGCACCGGTTGATCGACTGAGATGAACCGGTGCCGCCTCAGTCCAAAAGTAGCTGAGACTTGACCCCTACCCAACGGAGAATAGCTGAAGGGCGCACCATGGCGATGCCACTTCGTTCTCGTATCCGTGATGCGAGGGCTTGGCGTGAGTCCCAGGCCAGGGAATGGACCGAGTTCAACTACTGCGTGATTGATATTGAAACCACGGGCCTGGATCCAGGCAAGGACAGCATCATTTCCTTTGGTGCAGTGCCCATAATCGAAGGCCGCATCTCTGTGCCGCACGGAACCAGCTTCCTGATAAGGCCGGAATGCGCTGTCGGCATTGAATCCGCCAAAATCCACATGCTGCGGGATCAAGACCTCAGGGAGATGCCCCGAATCGGTAGCTACGCCCCGGCTATCGCCGCCGCTGTAGAAGGAAGAATCGTCGTAGCCCATTCTGCATGGATGGAGCAAAACTTCCTTACGCATGCCCTCGGACGTCGGGAGCTGCCGTTTCGCCTCCCGATCATTGACACGGCTCGCATGGCTGAGAAAGCGCTGGACCTGCCACCACTTGGCCGGGCTGATGTTTCCTTGGAGTACCTGTCGCAATCCCTTGGACTGCCGACGCACACTCCCCATGACGCACTGTCCGACGCCCTGACCACCGCCCAAGTCTTCCTGGTGCTTGCCCACAAGCTCGCAGCCCAACAGCCCTTGGTGCTGCGCGAACTCCTCTCCCTTTCACAGAGCACCAGCACGGGAGTCCACTACGGCTGGAGATGAAATGAAAGAGTTTGTAGATTTCCTGGGCAGCCATTCTCCCTATAACCAGCTCGCTATAGAGGATCTGGAACTGCTGGCCGGAACAGTGGAAGTGGAATTCTTTCCCCAGGGCCACGAGATTATCAAGTACGGGGCAAAGGGTATTGACCATATCTTCATAATCCGGACCGGAAGCGTCGAAGTATCCGACCGCGGCCGGGTAGTTGATGTCTTGGCCTCGGGCGACACGTTCGGGCATGTTGCCGTGCTTTCGGGTTTGCCAGCGGCAATGAGTGTCGCCGCCGCCGAGGACACGCTCTGCTACAGGCTTCCGGATCCCGGGGGCGTTGTAAGAGATCCCACGAAACTTCAGTTTGCTCACTACAGTACGCTTGCTGCCCGCCATCGGCTGATAGCCGCTGGCGGTGTTACCAGTCGGATGGACAAGCAGACGTCTTCATACATGAAGGAGCTGCTGTGGTGCAGCCCCGACCACACGGTTCGAGAGGTTGCCGAGAACATGACAGCGGGCGGCTTCCGCAGTGTTCTCATGTGGATGGGCAACGCTCTTGGCATCATCACAGATGATGATTTTCGGTCCAAGGTTGCCACCGGGAAGGTTGCCCTGGACGCTCCAGCGCACCTCATTGCCAGTACACCCGTCTACACGATGCCGGCCGAATCGACCATGTGGAATACATACCTAAGGATGGTCAGGCAAGGCATCCACCACATGGTGATCACCGGAAGTAACGGAACCCCCGTGGGCGTGGTGAATGTATTGGATATGGCGGCTGCTGACGTGAAACATCCTCTCGTCGTGAGGAGCGCAATTGCCGCTGCATCGTCTCTTAAGGAATTGAAAGAGGCCGCCGCCCTGCTCCGACCGACAATCGTGGAATTGTGGGACGCGGACGTGTCATCCATGCAGATCAGTGCGGTAGTCGCCGCAGTCGTTGACTCCATACTGCTTCGCATATTAGATCTGGAGGACAAGACACAGTTGCCGGGTGTGGAACAATCCTGGCTTGTTACGGGCTCCATGGCCCGCTCCGAGCCTCTTCCCGGCTCCGACGTCGACACTGCCGTTGTGTGGCGTCCAGCAATACCCAGGCTGGCATCCGATACAGCCAGCCCCATGGCCGCATCACGGGTGTTTGTCCAGGACCTTGAATCCAGCGGACTGCAGCCTTGCCCAGAAGGCGCTAACGCTTCCTCTCCACTGTTTAATAAATCGCTAGTGGACTGGGAGAGGTCCATCGACAACTGGATTTCCCGCCCGGATGTCCCCAAATATCTGGTTCTGGCCGCAGTTGCCGCGGATTCCCGGGCGCTGAACAAACCCGCCCTAGGGGCGTTCATGAAAACCTACCTGGTTGAACGAGCCGGCGAAAACGACCGCTTTCTGAGGAGCATGATCCGCTCTGCTCTCAGCGAGCGCCCACCGGTCGGTTTTGTTCGCAACAGGGTTATCGAACGCCTTGGTGATGGCAAGCGAAGCCTTAATCTAAAGGAGTCCGGGCTGCGGCCCATAACTTCCCTGGCACGCGCCCTTGGGCTCCGGGCAGGGGACGTTGGAGGATCCACTTTCCAGCGGCTGGAAAGGGCCGAGGCCGCGGGAATGCTGACTAGAAATGAAATGGAAACTCTAAAGTCCGCCTTCACTCTGTACCATTCACTGGTCACCGATCAGCAGGTTGCGGCTCTTCGGCGGGGCAGCAGTCCGCAACTATCAATTACTCCTGAGCGGCTGGATCCACTTACGCGCCGGCATCTGCGCGACGGTTTTCGGGAAACGGCCATAATTCAGGAACGAATCGCCAACGAGCTCGCCGCCCAGCAGCGGTGAAGCTGTAAGAGGATCCCTGCAGGCCTGACGGCTCACAGGAGCGTGGACCCTACTACGACTGTGCGCTGAAAGATGAGAACCGCCATCTCTTCACTGGACATTGCTGCTGAGTTAATGAAGAGGACCCAACGCGGGGCAGGCGTAATCCCGCCTCCTAGTTCATATGAACGCTGCAGGTTGACGAGTCCCTAGTTACCGGGACGGGTAGCGGTACTTCCCATAATGCCCGTGAGAAGTAGGTTGGTCCGCCCATGGAATGACAGGAAGGCTCGTCCGATGGTCGGAATAAGGCTGGCTAGCGCAGGGAAGGGAGCATGAACTCTGGTATCCGCCGGTGGGGGGTGCGCTGGAGCACGTCTGCGACGATGCCCTCGAAGTGCTCCAGGTGGTGAATCATCTCTCGTTCGATTTCGTTTGGGTCTCCCCGTTTCAGCGCCCGGAGGGTTCTCTCGTGCAGTTCAATGCCAGCTTCGTAGTCGTCGGGCGTCCGCAACATCATGTCGTGAATGGGCGACAGTTCGCGGGCCAAATTCTTCATCATCCGCTCTAGAGACGGGTTTTCGGCCGCCCGCCACATGATGCGGTGGAAGAGGATCTCTGCCTGCTCGGCTTTATTCAGGTCATCGCGCTGCTGGCGCAGCAGGTCAATGGAGTTCTGCATGGACTGGAAGTGGGCGTCGGTTGCGCGCAGGGCCGCCAGTTGGGCTACTCGGGGCTCGACAGCCTTGCGGGCTTCCAGGACACGGAAGATTGCCTCAGCTCCCGGCTCGTCGGTCTGGTCCGGGCCCCGCTCCTCAAGCCAAGCCGGGATCCAGATCGAGACAATTTCCGAGTTACCGCCCCGGCCTTGCCCTGTGCGCAAAATTCCCGCTTCAACCAGTTTGGTAAGCGCTGTGCTGACCGTGGGTCTCGATACATCCATCTGCGCGGCCAGTGTCCGCTCCCCGGGCAGGACGTCTCCCTCCCGGAGCTCGCCGGACTTAATCCGGTCGAGAATCTGGTTCATCACATCAGCACTCACACGCCGGCTACGCACCGGGCTGAACTCAGCCATCATTGGACGCACCTCCTCATCCCCTAAATGGTATACACGGTTGGCCAAAATCGGCAATGAATGCCTATGCTTGGTGATTCGACCGATGATGAGGGAGATGTCCCGGCTGAGATTAAGAAGCTGAAACCACAGTTAACTCAGCTGGTTCGCCTGCACTTGCCGAGACGCGAAGCAGAACACTCGCGTTTTCGTCCCAACCCTCATCGGGCCCGGAAATGACAGGGCACTGAAGACCGTACAGCCTTTTGGCAACCATCGCCCCCACGGCTACAACATAGTCCGGCGCGAACAAAACCACTGCGGCCGGGCCCATCCCCCGAGCGCAGGCCTGAGCGAAGATCTGCGCATTCGTACCAGAGCCCCGTGTAGGGGGAGTTAGTACGATGCGTCCGGCAATGCAGAGGCCATATTGGGGATGGCGGGGATCAACGATCGTGCCGCTTGCGGGGTCCAACCCTCCCCAAATGTTGAGCGGTGCAGTTAGCCGAATCGTTGGCCCTTCTGCTTGCCCTTCGTTGAGGACCTTAAATTGGAGAGCTTTAGCAGAAGGCATTCTCGGGGACCTTTCCCGTCACCGCAGCGTCCACGCAGGCGCCAAGACCTGCGAAAATTACCTCTGCCCCAATGTTCATGGGACCGTACCAGGCCCATTTTGCTGAGTTGGTCATGACAACGCCAGTCATAGGACCAAGAACCCTCGAATTGTAGGTGCAGGTATCCACAACGACCTCCACGCCGCTTTTGATGAGTTCAGCGTATATACCTGCCGCGTCCACTTCTTCAAGGGTCCGTCGGCTTGTGCTGATTACCAGGCGGACGTTCGAGGCGATGGATCGACCGCGCAAGGCGTGGTGGAAGGCAACAAACTCCTGAAGGGAAAAGTGGGGAGTTCCCAGACAGACAAACTCCAGCTCTCCCTCGGTCGCGGTACTCAGCTCTCGCCATGCCTCAAGCAGGTCGGCGTCCGTCAGCGCGACGACGGGGATGTCAGGGCCGGCAGCAATGGCGTCCAGGGTCGGTGCTTCCGGGGTAGAGCCAACCAAGTGAAATAACGCCGTGGAACCTGAGCTCGCGGCCGCGGCGCCGAGAGCTTTCATTTGATCCGATGTAGCTGGCGGCAGGCCCGAGATGACAGGTACGCGGCCGTCAGCACGCTTTCCTACGATATGCCCGACAAGGGAAAACAGTACGTCGTCGGCGCTTCGATCCTCCGGTATTCCCGTTGCATCGAAATGGACTGTAGCGCGTCGATTCTCTGCCAGATGAAGTCCGGCGTGTGGAGCCCTGCCGGTGATGGCGCAAGCGACGTCGACAAAGTCACCGTATCGTTCTGTGCGCGCACCAAGTACGGAATTGGCATAGATGATGGCGTTGGACTCGCCCCACGCTACATGCTGGCCTAGGTTTGGCCTGTGCTGCACCTGGTAGGGCGCGCATGTCCAGGTGGGGGAGCAGCCCAGCCGAGCGTAGAGGTCCATGAGCTCCTTGGCCGCTTCCCCCGCACCCACCAGGGGTTTGAGTAGGCCATGCAGAAGATCAACAGAGCCAACGTTCAGGGTCGTTGGCACAGCGACCCGTGCGCCGCCGTCCACAAGAGTACGCACGAAATCAACGCTGGAGTCGCCGACGTAAAAGCACCCGTCAACGTGTGCAGATGCGATGTCCACCAGCGACTCGGCACCCATTGCCGTGGCGAGGTCGCAAACAAGGTTCATTGCCAATTGCGCCCCCGGCCCGAATTCGCCATCCAGGAAAGCCTGGTCCCGATCAGTTAATTGCATGGCTTCCGTTCTCCATACCGGTGTTGAAAGAGGATTTGATGCGGGGAACATCGGCGAGGAGCCGTTGCGTGTAGGGGTGTTGAGGGTTATCCAGCACCTGGTCGGTCGAGCCATGTTCGACGATGGTTCCGTCGCGGAGAACGACGATCTCTTGGGCGATTTCCCGTACAACGGCCAAATTATGGGTGATGAAAAGAAGGGACAACTCCCTGCTCTTTTGTAAACCTTTGAGTTCTTCCAGAATTGAAGCCTGGACTGAGACATCAAGGGCAGAAGTGACTTCATCACAGAGAATTACTTCCGGCTCTACCACCAGGGCGCGGGCAATTGAGACGCGTTGGCGCTGACCTCCGCTCAGCTGGGAGGGATAACGGTTGAGGTAGCTGGCGGGGAGTGACACGCTTGCCAGCGCCGCCCGTACTCTTCTGTCCCGTTCGTTCCGCGGCAGGTCGAAGAAGTATTCCAGCGGTTCGTTGACAATATCGGCAACCGTGCGACGTGGATTCAGGGAGTTGTAGGGGCTCTGAAAAATGTATTGAAAGCGGCGCCTCTGGTCTTTGGTCCTTTTGGAACTCTTGGTTTGCAGAGGTTCCCCATCCAAGAGGACTTTGCCTTGCCACTCGTGGTGAAGGCCGATAAGGGACCGGGCGAACGTGGACTTACCGGATCCGGATTCGCCCACAACTGCGACGCAGCAACCCTTCGAGAGTTCGACCGTGACCTCACTGAGAACCTGGCGGGATCCGTAGGATGCCTGCACACCGTTGACAGCAAGCACAACTGGGGATCGCGCTCCGTCATCCTGTTGCGGAATGAGCGCGCCTCCCTTGTCCACCGAGGGTGCTGCGGCAAGGAGCTTCTTCGTGTACTCGTGCTGGGGATCGCCGAAAATGCGGGTTGAATCGTCAATCTCTACGATTTCGCCGTTATACATCACGGCAGTTCTGTCGGCGATTTCTGAAACGACCGGGAGGTCATGGCTGACGTATACCGCCGAGATGCCGGTCGTGACCGTGAGGCTCCGAACCAGGTCCAGGAATTTGCGCTGGGTGGTTACATCGAGACCAGTCGTGGGTTCATCAAAAACCACTAGGGCCGGCCGGGCCGCCAGTGCCATGGCAATGCCGACGCGCTGTTGCTGCCCCCCGGAGAGCTGGTGAGGGTAAGCCTTCAGAATTCTGTCACCGCCGGGTAAGCCCACCTGATCCAACAGAGCGCTAATCCTCGTTGCGACCGTTTCGCTTTCTTGAAGGCAACCCGCGTGGGCACTGATAGCTTCAGCAAGCTGGACGTCTATTTGCATGGATGGATTTAGTGCGCTTGCCGGATCCTGGGGCACATAAGCAACTGTCCCGCCGCGAGCCTGGCGGAGCGCTCCATTTCGCAGGGCGAGGATGTCTTCGCCATCGACTAGGACGGACCCGCTTTGAATTTTTAGGCCCGAGCGGACGTAGTTGAGCAGGGCAAGCCCGGTTGTTGTCTTCCCCGACCCCGATTCGCCCACGAGGCCAAGGACCTCACCCCTTCGAATGTCAAAGGAGGCGGCGCGGACGACGCTCTTACCCCCATTTTTAAGGGTAATCGTGAGGTCCTTGACCTGAACGCGGGGTGATTCGGCAACATCATGGTTGGTTGCATTAATCATCGGTCAATTACCGTTCCTAGTGAGCTTGCAATGACTGCTTCTTCGCCGCTTTCATCTCCCATACAGGCCCGGGCAATGGCGTCACCGAAGGTGTTTGCCCCCACAGCGAGTATCGCCAGAAGGAGTGCGGGGACGACGACAGCAAGCGAGTTGAGCTCAAGGCCAAGCCTGTTCTCGTTGATCATTAGTCCCCAATCTGCAGCTGGAGCCTGCCGGCCAAACCCCAAAAAGCTCAGACCGGCAAGGATGATGATCGAGAAGCTCAACCGTAGACCGAACTCGACAATCATTGGCCCCAGAAGGTTGGGAAGCACGTCGCGCCGTAGCACTCTGGCAACGCTTACTCCCCATAGTCGGGAAATTTTCACGAAATCTCTCTCGGTTACGTCCTGGGCCGCGGCAAAAATCACCCGGGCAACCTGGGGGGCATGGGAGAAGCCCACAGCCAAAACAAGCAACCACAGCTGCGGGCCAGCGACGCTCAGCAGTAGCAGCGCGAAGATCAGCTGTGGAAGTGCAAGCACGATATCGACAAGCCGCATAATCACTGTCTCAGCCCAGCCACCGACGTAGGCGGCGATCAGTCCAGCAGCCGCGCCGAGTAAGACTCCAATTGCAGTCGCCGACGCAGCCAGTAGGAGCAGAACCCAACCGCCGTTCAAAACTCTGGACAGCACATCCCGTCCGAGGGAGTCACTTCCAAAGAGGAAGGAGGCATCCGGGCTGCCGAAGGTCAAGGTGACTACCTTGTCGGAAGGGAACGGCGCCACGAAAGGACCGATTGCTGCCAAGAGCACAATGAACAGGAGCAGGCCAGCTCCTACTTTGCCTCTCGTACTGCGCATGGTGCGTTTGAAGATGATCAGCGCTCCGGATCGGGACCGTTCCACGTCAGTGGGGGGCAGGGCCGGAGAGGCTGGTAGTTCAACAGCGGACATAATTACACCGACTTCCTGCGACGAGGCGTAAGAGCAAGAACAACCACGTCAGTGGCAATGTTCAGCAGGACATAAAAGAATGCCAAGAGCAGTACCACGTACTGAATGACAGGAACATCCCGGGTTGTAACGGCACTTACCAAAGCCAGGCCGACCCCCTGATAGTTGAAGACCGATTCAACGAGGACGACCCCGCCGGCAAGGTACAAGATATTGAGACCGACTACCTGCACGGTGGGAGCAAGGGCATTCGGCATCGCGTGCCGTATCAGAATCCGCCTTCTAGAGAGCCCCTTGAGCGTTGCCAGCTCCGCGTATTCGCTCGAAAGCGCTTCAATCGTCGCGGCACGCATCATCCGGAAAACATATGGCGTCACAACAATGACCAACGTCAGCGCCGGCAGTACCAACTGATCAAGGTGACCAAGCACGGTGTCACCAGGTGGCATCACGGACACCGCTGGGAACCAGTGGAACACGGCTACCGAGAAAACGAGAATCACGAAGATCGCCACAACGAACTCGGGGAGGGCGCTGGCAACCAAGGCCGCCACACTCGCGACATGGTCAAACCAGCCATCACGGCGAGATGCCGCGACTATGCCGAACACAATGCCAAGGACGGTTGAAACAACAGTTGCAATGAGCAGAAGAATCCCAGTGTTGACGAGCCTGGGTGCAAGCAAAGCGACGACGGACTCGCCATTGGCCAGCGAATTGCCGAAGTTGAGAGTGAGAGCATTTCCGATCCATGACAAAAACTGCTCCAAAGGCGGCTGATCCAGCTTCAATTTTTCTGTCAGCTCCGCCAGCCGCTCTGGCGTGGCGCTTTGCCCAAGAATTGCTGTGGCAGCGTTACCGGGTAAGACGAGTGTCGCCCAGAACACAATAATGCTCACGGCAGTAATCGACAGGACCCCCGAGCCCAGTCGTGAAAGGGTCAGCCGAAGAAGCGGCGGCAGACGAAAACGAGACCGCCCTTGAGTGTAAGGCGTCGTCGCGCTCATCTCCGGCTCCTTGCCGGGGACCCAGGCGTTGGACGGGATTTCTTCATCGGTGCCTCCAGATTGGTTCATGCCTTGTGGTGTAGCTCACTAATAGGCTAGAGGTATTGGCCATTAATGGCAATGCTTTCTGCTTTAGTTTCTAAAGCCTTTGCCCCAGTCGGGGGGCGGCCAAATGCCCTTCAACAGCATGCCGAGCAGGATGGGGCACTGGTAAGAAGGAAGCCCCTACCGCAAGCCCCGGGGCGGAAGCCCGCAGCCTTTGCATCGCCCGGCAAGCGGGCGGAGGGCACGCGTAGCCCAATGAAGGTAACATGAACTCCAAACAATGGCCATAGTAATTTGCCTTTATTTCGCCGCCCCTGCCCCGGATCTTACTTTTCACTTGGATGGAGGGGGCCTGAGGCGGTCCATCCCGACTGGGCTGTAGAGCTGTCCCGGATGGGTAAGGAAATCTAACTTCCACGCCCGTTGGGGGGTGGCGGGCGGGCAGTTGTTCCAGCAGTTGGTGCCACAGAAGGACATTGGAACGAACGGGCATCATGCGGTATCGCTCGGGCACAGCTACAAAGCTTGTGCGCTGGTGCCTGGTTGCCGGGGTCGGAGGTCTGGCCCGTGGTTGCCCATCCGTAGAACACCCCACCTGCGTCATGGTTCAGCCGTCGACGCCCCCGGCCCGGCGGTACGTTGCGGATCGTAGCTTCCGGTGGTGCCACTGACACGCTTGATGCACATGACCGTTAACAAAAGTCAGCTAGCCCGCTGCGGCAAAACTCTATGATCCAGTGCTGCGGATGAATCAGGAGGTAAAAGTTCAGCTGGTTCTGGCGAAAGAAATTTGAACCGGAGGCTACAGGGTCGGTTTGGACCATTCGCATTTGCGAAGCAACACGGAGCAGGACAGCGGCATCTTGGGGGGAGCAGGTGTTCTATGCAACTTCCCGAAGGTCCCCGATGACAAGTTTCCGGAGCCTCCATCGCGTCCCGCTCTAGCGTGGACCCTGGAAACTACGACCTCAAGAACATCTGGATGAGCTCCTGACCCCGTCCCGGCGGCTTACAGAATCTGGGCACGACGCTGGCCCTGAAGGTACAGAAGCTCCCTGCGTCACAGGAACCCGCGTGGGTCGGTGTCCGAAAGCTCGTACGTCTGCAAGCGAGGAGCCGAATGCCCGGAGTGCGGCAATGGACCACCCCTCGCTTCATCCTTTTCCTTGCCAATAAAGGCCAATACGCCTAGCCTTTCTTGTGTGGGCGCATTGCCAATGCCCTCGGCTCCTTGGGTTACTACGAGCTGGCGCCCAATACGAAGGGGTATGACTGCATGCACTATCTGGGTATGGCCCTGATGCTCTTGGCGTTTGTCGTCTTATCAAAGGAGTCCAAAATTTGGGCTCGCTGGCTCCCGCCGGCGAGGACGGCATCCGGACGAACTTTCCACACGATTTCGCCCTCGGCCGCAGCTGTTCTCATTGCAGCCTCCGGCGCCTTCCTTCTGGTAAAGGGCCTGACTGGCCAGTAATAGACCAATCGGCTAGCTAATCCCGGTCGCCATTCCGCTGCGGAGGCTTGTGGCGCTGTGGGAGTCGCGTTGGGTTCCATTGCTGGCAACGTCCGTGTGCCTGGTGGGGCCGCCACTGACTCAAAATTCTGGGGGGCACTACCTGCTCCGCCCGCCATGCTAGCAGTCCTCGCGTTACTCCCTGCTGCGGTGCAGCGTCGCTTCTGCTGCATTGACGATGAGGCAGTCAATTGGCATTGGCGACGCGTGATCGTTGCTGAACGCCCGCTTTATGCCTAGGCGTCGCTTTAGGCCACAGTCGTCCGCCCGGCAGCAAGATGTCCTCGCCGATAGAGGTGGAACGTGGCGTTGCACTTCAACAAACTACTTCCGCGGCGTATACGGAACCCGTAATCCAAACATCATCGAGGAACGACGTGCATGCCGGCAGCCTCCTTAAACCAAAACCCATTGCCAGCAATGGGCACTTCAGCTAGCCTTTAAATTTATCAGGTCTAGCCATTTTGACAACAGGAAGCTGATCCTCATGAACCCTCTGCTCCTTCCGCATGGAATGACTTCGCAGGAAATAAGGCGACGCACGTTGCTGCAGGGACTGGGCGCCGGCGCCCTGCTGGCTGGAGTAGGAGGCCTGGCCACTGCATGCTCTCCAGCAGAAGATAAAAAAACCGTGACAGGTGCGACGGGAGAGCCGCGACGGGGCGGCATTCTTAGGATCGGGGCTTCAGGGGGAGCTGGAACCGACACCCTGGATGCACATAATCCACTGACAAATACCGACTTTGCCCGGCTCGCACAGCTCTATGATCCCTTGCTTCGCTTGGACCATGAAGGGAAATTCCAGATGGTCCTGGCCGAGGAAGCCGAGCCAGATTCTTCAGGGCAGGTTTGGACCATCAAGATCCGTGAAGGCGTGCAGACGCATGATGGTGCCACCCTCGAGGCCGCAGACGTCCTGTACAGCTTCCAACGGATCCAAGAAAACAAGCTTGCAGGATCATCCCTCCTGATACCCATCGACTTCTCAGCTTCAAAGGTGCTCGACAAGAGAACCGTTCAGCTGTCGTTCATACGGCCAAATGCCATCTTTAAGCAGGTCATAGCGAATCACGCGTCGTTTAACATCGTTCCACGTGGTTATGATCCGGCACGCCCCATCGGAACCGGACCCTTCAAGCTCAAGTCATTCAAGCCCGGCGTGGAAAGCACTGTAACCCGCTTCGACAATTACTGGGATGCCGGCAAGCCCCACCTTGACGGCATCGTCACCCTGAACATGGCCGATGAAACCACGCAGGTAAACGCCCTGCAGAGTGGGCAGGTCGATGCGGTCAACTACATGTCTGCACAATCGATCCGGCAGCTGCAAAACAGCGGTGCCGTTGTCACCGTCTCGGAGACCGGCGGTTGGGCCCCGATCACCATGAGAGTCGATCAAGCACCCTTCGAAGACGTTCGAGTGCGCCAGGCACTCAGGCTCCTCGTGGACCGCCAGCAGATGCTTGACATCGTTTTCGCAGGCCACGGCACCATTGGCAATGACGTATTTGGAGTTGTCGATCCCTTGAGTGGTTTCGACAAGGTGCGCCAGCGGGACGTCGAGCAGGCTAAGTCCCTACTGAAAGCCGCGGGTAGGAGCGACCTGCAGCTCACCCTGCTTACCAACGACGTGGTTCCCTTCCAAAAGAGCGTCGCCCAGCTCTTCGCCCAGCAGGCCAAGGAGGCTGGCGTCTCCGTCAACGTTTCCCAAAAGACGGCTACTGATTTCTTCGCCACTGATTATTTGAAAGCTCCCTTTGCCCAGGATTACTGGTTCAACCTTCCTTACCTCGGCAACGTTGCGGGTGCCACAGCCGCCTCGGCCGCATATAACGCTACACATTTCAACGACAGCGAGTACGAAAAGCTCTTCGAGCAGGCTACAGCTACGCGCGACGAGAACCTGCAACGGCAAATAATAGCCGACATGCAGAATATCGACTTTGAACGAGGGGGCAACATCATCCCCTTCTTCTACCCACAGATCGATGCCACAACTACCAAGGTCGGGGGCATTGTAAAAGATGTCAGCGGTTTCCCGTTTGGGAACTACGACTTCAAAAATATTTGGCTGAATTCCTGACCTTCGGAAATCACTGCTGAACTGCTGTATAAATAGAAGAAACGAGAACAATAACCATGTTTGATATGGGACTAGAAGACGACCGGAAGCTTTTCCAGGGCGAATCTGTCATAGTTACGGGTGCTGCCCAGGGGCTCGGGCTTCAGATTGCCGCCAGTTTCGCGGCGCGTGGCGCCGGCGTCCTCATGGCTGACCGCAACAAGGAAGGTGTCGAAAGTGCCGCCGATGAGTTGCAGAAGTGCAGCAGTTCGAAAATTTCCTGGACCGTTACAGACGTCTCAGATGAAACGTCCGTTACGGCCATGAAAGATACTGCGTTGGCCGAGTTCGGCCGCATTGACCACCTCGTGAACAACGCCGGTATCCTCCACATAGGCTCCACGGTAGAGACGCCGTCGAACAAATTCCGCCAGCTAATGGATGTCAATGTCCTCGGCGTTCATCTAGGAATGCAAGCAGTTCTGCCTGTAATGCTCCGGCAAGGATCGGGCAGCATTGTGAACCTTTCCTCATTAGCAGGAAAGAAGGCATTGGAAAACCTTGGGGCATATTGCGCCTCCAAGGCGGCAGTCCTGTCACTGACACAGGTCGCTGCATTGGAATACGCTCCAACGGTACGAGTGAACGCCGTGTGTCCGGGTGTTGTGGAAACGCCTATGCAACAGACCGAATACCAGGTCTTCTCTGCCATGACCGGGAAGACGGAAAGCGAGCTCAAGGATGACTGGTTGTCCGGCCTGCCCATGGGCCAGTTTCAGCAACCTGTAAACATTGCGGAGGCAGTATGTTTCCTTGCCAGCAAACGGGCAGCCCAAATTACCGGTGAGGCCGTTGCTGTCAACGGCGGATTGATGATGGATTGAAATGACTGGAATTCAAGTGAATCCTTTGGATGGCAAGCGGGGTATCGTCACAGGCGCTTCTCGGGGCCTGGGACGTTCAACGGCCTTGGCTCTCGCTGAGGCCGGCGCCCATGTCGTGGCAGCTGCTCGCGACCGGGAGAGTCTCGCCGAAACGGTGGAACTCGCTTCAGGCCTCCCCGGCAGGATTGTCGGAGTCGTGGCAGACATTACGAGGGAAGCGGAGGTGAAAGACCTGGTCAGTCGATGTGTCCACGACTTGGGAGGATTGGATTACATCGTCAATAACGCTGGAACTCAAGTTGAAAAATCGTTGCTGGAAACGACCAACGAAGACTGGGACCTCGTCGATTCTACAAATGTTCGGGCCGCGTTCTGGGCTTGCAAATATGCCGTTGAATGGATGATTGAACATGGGGGCGGAAGCATAGTAAATATCGCATCGGTTCTGTCGGTGACGGCAGACCCCATGCTGCCGGCTTACACAGCCAGCAAGCATGCTGTTTTAGGACTGACCCGAAGCATCGCGGTCACGAGAGAATATGCACGGGCGGGTGTCAGGGCTAACGCAGTCCTGCCAGGAGACATGGAAACTCCCATGGTTACGAAGTACTTCGCCTCGCATGACGATCCAGAGGCCGCGCGCCGCCAGGTCGCTTCTTCCTACCCTATGGAACGGATTTCTGACCCCATGGAAGTGGCACGGGTCGTCAGGTTCCTGGTGTCTTCCGATTCGTCGTTCGTCAACGGGAGTGCCATCACAGTGGATGGAGGCATTCTCGCTAGCCTCTATACCAGCGCATAAACCCCGAGGATGAGGTCGGGGCAGGAAAAAGCAACGTGCTCCGACCTCGTCCTGACCACCAGACCATAACAGTTGGTCGACAAGCCCATCTTGATCCAAAAACTGATCGGTGGGCCTGGGCTGCAAATCAGCCGAAGATTACGTCTACCGTAACGCCGCCAGTGTGTGGCCCAGCCCTCGCCCTTCCGAAGCCTCATCACAGAAGTCCCG
Organism: Pseudarthrobacter sp. R1; assembly: GCF_024494415.1. Classification (NCBI taxonomy): domain Bacteria; kingdom Bacillati; phylum Actinomycetota; class Actinomycetes; order Micrococcales; family Micrococcaceae; genus Pseudarthrobacter; species Pseudarthrobacter sp. R1. The sequence continues at coordinate 632,864 of NZ_JAMKFI010000009.1, forward strand.
GTCCGAGACTTGGGCGGCGAGCTAGTTGTACTGTCCCGGCAGGTTGCTGACACGGGGATTGATGGCTCTTCGCGGTCGATGGGAATGAGTTCGTGTCGTTGAAGACAAGGGGGCCCGTGGCCCTGCCGGGATGAGTGTGTCTAAGCATTCAACCTGGAACAGGACCACGAGCCCTTGAACGAGCCTACCGGGGTCGCAGCCGACGCTACCACCATTCTCTTCAACCTGCCCGACTACCGTGTCATTTCCACCGCTATTATTGCCGGCACGTGACCATCGAAACCGACCAGCTTCCGGTCTGCTCGAGCTGCGGGGTCCATTCGTCCCGGCGGAAAGAACGCCGTCTTCAACGACTCCGCGATATTCCCCTCGCCGGGCCGGTGGAGGTGCTCTGGTCCAAGTACCGCTGGTACTGCGAAGAGACCACATGCGGCCGGCTATCGTTCTTCGAATCCACCCCGCAGGTCCCGCGCCGGGCCCGCTCCACAAGCCGGCTCCGGGACCAGCTCGTGGACGCGGTCATCCGGTCCGGCAGGGCCGTCTCTGAGACAGCCCTCCTTCGCCGTGTCCTGGTGGATGGTCCGCGCCGCCGTCACCGAAGCGTACCTGCTGAAGCTGCCCGACGTAGACCAACTCAGCCCGCGGATGCTGGGCATTGACGAGCACCGGTTCCGGTCCGTGCGCTACTTCCAGGACCCGGGAACAAAGACCTGGACCCGCTTCGAACCCTGGATGACCACCATCGTCGATCTGGACACCGGCCAGGTCCTTGGCGTGGTCGACGGGCGAGACCACAAGGGCGTCGGGGACTGGCTATTCGCCCGGCCCTTGGAATGGCTGCAGGTCGTGGCGATCAACCCCTCCGCGGCATTCAGAAGAACCTTGCGGATCTGGCTTCCCCGCACCGCGGTCGCCGTCGATCACTTCCACCTGATCTCCCTGGCCAACCAGGCAATGACTGAGACCAGGCAGAACCTCTCCCAGCAGGTCAAGGCCGCCGCGGCAGGGCCATCGACAAGGCCTGGGCGCACCGGATGCTCCCGCTGCGCGGCGGCGACACACTCAGCTGCCGGGCGGGCGCTCCGGCTCGAGGAAGTCTTCGCCGTCGACGATCCAACCGGCACCCTCCAGGCGGTCTGGCAGGTCAAGAACAGCTCAGGGCATTGCTCCGCACCGGCTCCCTGGAAGACGCCGCAGCACCGAAAACAAAGCTCGAAGAACTCGTGAAGAAAGCAGCACGGTCCGAGACCAACAGGCTCTACCGAACAGTCTGCCGGTGGTGGAAAGAGATCGAGGTGCTGATCATCACCGGCGCCATGACAGGCAAGGTCGAGGCCAACAGCACCGCGATAAAAAACATCAAACGAACCGCCCGCGGCTACCGCAACCCTGCCAATTACAAATCGGTTATTCTCTTGAGAAGTGCCGTCCGGACAGCGGCATGACACATATCTCAGGGACCCGTTTCCCCACGAACCGCGAAGAGCCTGGTTGATGTCTGGCCTATGCGACGTGCCGCTGAAAGATTCAACGTCTCCGTCCCGACCGCGGTGCGCTGGTCCGCCCCGGTATCGGAAGCTGGGTGAGGCTGGTCTGGAGGACCGCCGGAGCCGGCCCTTGACCTGCCCCCACCGAACCGGTAGGCGCACCGAGCCGCGCGTACTGGGACTGCGCGTGAGTCGGCGCTGGGGTCCGGCCCGGACCGCCTACCAGCTGCACCTGAACATCTCCACGGTCCACCGCATCCTGACCCGCTACCTTTGCCCTTCGCTGCGCTTCACCCACTCGGCCACAGGGATCAGGGTCCGCCGCCGGGACCGGGCTCGCCGGTACGAATATGCCTGGCAAGGCGAAATGATCCACGTGGGTGTCAAGAAACTCGGCCGGATCCCCGACGGCGGCGGACACCGTGTCCACGGGCGGGTGCCGGGCAACGCGAACTCTCGTGCACGGAACCTCAGCGAAGGCCACGCCAAATACCGACATCGGGAGGCTCACCCCGCCCCGAAAATAGAGGACGCGTCGCGGGCGGTTACTTACCCGCCCCGTGCGTCGGCAGGCGTGAGGTTGAGCTTGAGGGCGCGCAGGTGAGGATCAGACGCTCCTCACCTGCGCGTGTTGACCTTAGAGATTGGTTGTCGTCAATGCCTGGTCATAAATGTCGAGCGCTTTTGATACTTCTTCCGGGGTGACAACGGCGGGAGGGACGACGTGGATGCGGTTTTCCACGATGAACGGAAGCAGGCCCAGACGCAAGAGCTCAGCCTTGAGCCGTCCCATGTATTCCGGGGTGACCGGCAGGCGTGTGGATCGGTCCTGGACGAGTTCAAGTGCCCAGAAGACGCCGCGGCCGCGGACTTCGCCAATGACAGAGTGCTTTTCGGCCAGGGCGTTGAGACCTGGTTCGAGGTGGTCGCGGCCGATCCTGGCGGCGTTGCCGATGATGTCTTCTTCTTCAAAGGCTTCGATGGAGGCGACGATGGAAGCTGCGGCAATGGGATGCCCGGAGTACGTCAGTCCGCCGGGGAAGACGCGTTCGTCGAAGGTAGCTGCGATCTCGCTGGAGATAATGACACCGCCTACGGGGATGTAGCCCGAGTTGACGCCCTTCGCGAAGGTGATCAGGTCCGGGGTTACGCCGACGGCGTCAAAGGCGAACCAGTCCCCGGTGCGGCCAAACCCGGCCATCACTTCATCGAGAATCATCACGATGCCGTACTCATCGCACAAAGCCCTAACTCCCTCAAGGTAGCCGGGGGTGGGGATGAGGATGCCTGCTGTGCCGGGGACGGTTTCGAGCAGGATAGCGGCGATCGACTGGGGACCTTCCGCCTGGATGACCCGGCGCAGGTGGTGCAGGGCGCGCTCGGTTTCCTGCTCGGGTGTTTCGGCCCAGAACTCGGAGCGGTACAGGTAAGGGCCGAAGACGTGGATGTGACCGCGGGAGTATTCGTTGGGGATACGGCGCCAGTCGCCGGTGGCTGCGATGGCCGCGCCGGTGTTGCCGTGGTAACTGCGGTAGCGGGAAATGACCTTCTCGCGGCCGGTATGCAGGCGAGCCATGCGGATGGCGTTCTCATTTGCGTCAGCACCGCCGTTTGTAAAGAACACCTTCTCCATGTTGGAGGGGGCGTGCGACAGGATTTTGCCTGCTGCTTTAGCACGGACATGGTTGGCCGCGCCGGGTGCCACAGTTGCCAGGCTGGTCGCCTGCTGGGCGATAGCGGCGATGACTTTGGGGTGCTGGTGACCGATATTGGTGTTGACCAGCTGGCAGGAAAAGTCCAAGTAGGTGTTGCCCTCGTGGTCCCACACAGTGCTTCCGGAGCCCCCGGCGATTGCCATAGGGTTCAAGGACTTCTGGGCTGACCAGGAATGGAATACGTTCGCCTTGTCTTCGGCGACGACTTCGGCATTGCTGAGGGATGACTGGGGGACTGAAGCGTCCAGGGTTGCCGGGCTGACGGACATGACAGGTCCTCTCGATAGATGGTTTAGGCTCTTGCTCCATCATCGGGTTTTGCAAGCACGTAGTGCCGTATACGTTTGTACAATCAAGACATTAGCGTTCGACGTTTTCACATCAAGGGGTGCTGAGCCATGCCGCCAAGCCTTAATGTCCTTCTCCGTAGCCGCGCGTTGAAGCTACGGCTGGTTGTCCCTGACTTGGGTGCCCCCCGGCTTGAAGAGCCGATCACCTGGGTTCACAGTTCTGACCTTGCAGATCCCACCCCGTTCCTGGATGCAGGGCAGCTGCTCCTGACCGATGGTACCCAGTTTCCTGTGGAGTCTGGAGCTGGGCAGATGGCGCACGGTGCCGCCGGGCACGCGACTTCAGACTTGCCTACCGACAGAGGCTATGAGGAGTATGTGCGGCGGTTGGTTGATCACGGGATCGCAGGTCTGGGCTTCGCCACGCAGGTCATCCATGGTGTGTTGCCGAAAGGGCTGGAGGAAGCTTGCCGGAACCAGGGCCTGCCACTGGTGGAGGTCCCGGACCGGACACCGTTCATCGCCATTATCCGTATGGTGGCAGACTACCTGGCCCGGGAGGAGCATGCCCGGGCGGAGTGGTCTCTTCAGGCGCAGCGGGCCATTTCCCGTGCAGCGCTTCGGCCGGACGGCCTAACCTCGATCCTGGGCGAGCTGGAGCGGCAGCTGCACAGCTGGGTCGCGTTGTATGACGCCGCGGGGAACTACGTTCGCATGCCTCGTAATCGTCCGCTCCCTTCTGATCTTGCCGCGGAGGTAAGCGCGAGGGTGCGCGATGCTTTGGATTTGGGGACACGGTCTGCCTCGCACCTGGACGTCGGCGGCCAGTCGGTGACGCTGCAGACCCTTGGCCGTAAAGGCAGTCTTCGCGGCGCGCTGGTTCTTGGTGCCATCGAGCCCTTGGATCCGGCGCGGGCGGACATTGTTAACAGCGTGATCGGGTTGGCCAGCCTGGCTTTGGAGCAGGCACGCACTCTGGATACGGCCCGCCGACATCTTCGTGCCGGTGTCTTCGAGCAGTTGCTGGATGGAAGCACCGACGTTGCCATCCGCACGGCCCGGCAGGTTTGGGGACAACTCCCTCGGGAATCCGTGCTGGTGACGGTTTCACAGCAGGACAACCCTGCACCGAACCTTCTCGAAGCACTGGAGCTCCTCGCAGACGATTACCGCGGAGCGGTGTTCTACGCCCAGCGGCGTGATCAGCTGATAGTCCTCGCAGGGCCCGCGCACCAGGATAGGGTGCTGGAACTGCTGCAGCGCCATGGGGCTGTAGCCGGGATTTCTTCTCCTACGGGGATAAACGAGTTGCCTAATGCCCTCGAAGAGGCCACCCGGGCCCTGCACCGTGCCGTCGAAGTCGGACGCGCAGTCGTAGCATTTTCTGAGCTGTCCGACGGTGGAATGCTGGGTTTGCTGCGGGACGAAAAAGCGGGACCGGTGGCCCGCGGACTTCTCCAGCCGCTGATTGATTACGACGCCGCAGAGAAGACAGAGCTGCTGGAGACTGTCCGGGAATGGTTTGCAAACAACTGCGTGTGGGACAAAACCGCCCGCCGCCTTGGTGTGCACCGGCACACGCTCCGGAACAGGATCGACGCCGTCGGTCGGATCCTCGGGCTGAACCTGGACGGCATGCGGGACCGCCTGGAGTTGTATGCAGCGGTTCAATTCTTGGAAAAGACGTAAACGACAGGAGGGCCTCCGGCGCGCGAGGTATGCGCCGGAGGCCCTTGTTGTCAGGGGCCAGTGCCGGGTCCCTGACTTCTATGCGGTGCTAACCCTAGTTCTGCGGGAAGCCCAGGTTGATGCCGCCGTGGCTCGGGTCGAGCCAGCGGGAGGTGATGGCCTTTTCGCGGGTGAAAAACTGGAAGCCCTGCAGCCCATAGGCCTTTGAGCTGCCGAAGATGGAGTCCTTGAACCCACCGAAGGAGTAGTAGGCCACGGGGACGGGGATGGGCACGTTGATGCCCACCATGCCCACCTCGATTTCGTTCTGGAACCGGCGGGCTGCGCCACCGTCGTTGGTGAAGATGGCCGTGCCGTTGCCGAAAGCACCGGAGTTGATCAGGTCCACACCTTCTTCGTAACTCCGGACGCGGACCACGGACAGGACCGGGCCAAAGATCTCTTCGGTGTACACGCGGGAGGTGACGGGAACGTCGTCGATCAGGGTAGGGCCGAGCCAGAAGCCGTTCTCGTCGCCGTCCACGTTGATGCCACGTCCGTCCACCACGACCTTGGCGCCGTCCTCAAGGGCCACATCGATGTAGGAGGCGACCTTGTCGCGGTGCTGCCTGGTGACCAGCGGGCCCATGTCGCAGTTGCGGCGGCCGTCACCGATCTTCAGCGTGGACATGCGGGAGGTGATCTTTTCGATCAGCTCATCCGCGACGGGTTCGACGGCGACGATGACGCTGATGGCCATGCAGCGCTCACCGGCGGAACCGAAGCCGGCGTTGATGGCAGCGTCGGCGGTCAGCTCGAGGTCGGCGTCGGGCAGGACCAGCATGTGGTTCTTGGCCCCGCCGAGGGCCTGGACTCGCTTGCCGTTCCGAGCAGCCGTCTCGTAGATGTACTGGGCGATCGGCGTGGAGCCCACGAAGGAGATTGCTTTGACATCCTTGTGCTCGAGGAGACCGTCGACGGCTTCCTTGTCACCATGCAGGACGTTGAAGACACCATCGGGCAGGCCCGCCTCGGTGAACAGCTCTGCGAGCCAGTTCGCGGCGGTCGGATCCTTCTCGCTGGGCTTGAGCACCACGGTGTTGCCGGCAGCGATGGCGATTGGGAGGAACCACAGCGGCACCATGGCCGGGAAGTTGAACGGGCTGATGATACCCACGACCCCAAGCGGGGACTTGGTGGAGTAGACATCCACACCGCTGGAGACGTTTTCGGAGTGCTCGCCCTTGATAAGGTGCGGGAATCCGGTGGCGAGTTCGACGACTTCCTGACCGCGGGTGATCTCGCCCAGCGCGTCGGAAACCACCTTGCCGTGCTCTGCGGTGATGATCTGGGCGAGTTCGCTCTTGCGTTCGTTAAGGAGCTCGCGGAAGCGGAATAGGATCTGCTGGCGTTTAGTGATGGAGAGATCACGCCAGGCCGGGAAAGCCTTCTGCGCGGAGGAAATCGCAGCTTCAATGTCCGAGGCGTTGGCGAGTGCAACGCGTTTGGTCTCAATGCCGCGGGCCGGGTCGAAGACGGGAGCGGTGCGATCTCCCGATGAGAGGGATTCGGCTCCGCCGATCCAGTGGGACAGTACGGGAAGTTCCTGGTTCACGGACACGCTTCTTCTCGCTTTCAGTAATGACGATGGGATGCCGGAAGCGGCTTGCCCCTAACGGTAGTAGTTCCCAGGCCGGTCAGAGTCGCTACATTTGGCGCAGCAGCCTGCTTCTTTTCGACAGATGTATAGATGTCGCGGCGGGTGCGGCGGGAATACGGTGGAGAGCACAGTAGCTAGTAGACCCGCCTTCAGGAGTTCCCATGAAACGCAGACGCCCCGAGCGTATAGCCCCCTCTTCGGCGGAGAATACCTCCGTCCGCACCGGTGAGCACTGTCCGGACAGTGGGTGGTGGTATCCGGTCCAGCCAGACACTTCTGGAGCAAGGTTCATCGGGGAGGGAAGCGTCATGCCCGCTTTGGACGGCCAGCCAATCCTTTGGCTTCGCGGCCAGGAGCAGTCGACCGTGAAAATGTTTGAGGAGCTCGCGCGCTGACCTGCGACTAGGCCTCAATATGAGCTCGGGGACGCTGTGGCTTTGGACCAATTTTCCAGACACTCCTCAGATGACGCACTTTCGGGCGGTATAACTGATGTGCAGGGTGTTAGGAGGCATTGGTCCTCTGGTGGTGGGGCACTGTTTCTGCGGTCTCAGGACCTTGGGTTGTGTCGGCGTCGATGGTCCTGGCAACACCCTCTGGATGAGCTCGGCGGAACGTTCGATGTGCTCAACGAGATTTTCTACGATGGGGGCAATCGACAAAGCCGCTCCTTAATAAGTGCGGTTTCCGACTCGTACACTGCTTTGCTGGAAGAAGAGCTATGACCGTGATCATTCGGGACTCAAGCGTCGCTTCGATGGACCCACTCATCCTCTACGCAATATTGAAAGTAAGAGTCGATGTGTTCGTCCTGGAACAGGGTTCGGCATATCAGGAACTGGACGGCAGGGATATTGAACCCGGAGCCGTCATTCTGTGGGCCGAAGAAGACCGGCAAGTTCTGGCGACCCTGAGGCTACTGACGGAGGAGGATGGCCGCCGTATAGGGAGAGTCGCCACGACGGCCATGGGCCGCGGCCGGGGGCTGGCCACAGAACTCATGCGCCACGCTGTTGAGCTGAGTAACGGAACGAAAATCGTTCTGGACGCCCAAGAACAACTGGAGACCTGGTACGAAAACTTTGGTTTCGCTCGATCCGGTGAACTCTTCGTCGAAGACGGGATTCCACATGTCCCCATGACCCGGGCCGCGACCTAAGGCCATAAAGCTGGCCCATTGCCACAACGGGAACCTGGGAGTGGGATCGGGAATGCCCCGACAACCCAGACGCCCCTTGGGATCAGGGTGAACATCAGGCACCTATTATGGCCGCCTAAACGGCGCCCCCTCGACCCCAGACCTGCCCTCCTGGGGAGCGAGGATAAGCCAGTGCCGGGCGTTTCGGCCTTGCCGAGCTGCAACGCAAACTAACGCCTCCTACCTATTGCCATAAACGGTCAGCCAAACTAGCCTTTAAATACTGGGTTTCTTGCCAATACAGCGGCGTTAGGTCACCAATGCGCCAGCGCCTGTTTGAAGGGTATGACTGCATGCACTATTTAGGTATGGCCCTGATGCTCTTAGCCTTTGCTGTCTTGTCGAAGGAGTCCCTGGTCTGGACTCGTTGGCTCCCACCGGTGAGGACGGCATCCGGGCGAACTATGCACACTATTTCAACCCCAGCCGCAGCGGTGCTTACCGCCATTGCCGGAGCATTCCTTCTGGTGAGTGGTCTCACAGGCAACTTCTAGACCAAAGCCGGAAAGATGGCGCCGCTCCTGCTGCCTTAAAGGCACGTCGCTGCATCCTAGCTAACCCGCCAGGTGTCGCCGCGCTGGCTTATACAATCGCGCTGCTCATCCAGGTCAAAACTGCCTTGAAACTTGCACTCTGGGTCTCCATCGTGATCACGTGGCGGTTGCGGGCCTGCTTCCCCGTATCCCGCGGGTGGAGCACTCAAGAGGCAGGCAGTGAAGTCACCGACAAGCCGGCCGCCGGACAAGGCTGAGCAGGGTTGAAGAGGCAGTCGCCTCAAGCGGCTGAACGTCTCACGGATGACTTCCCAAGTAGGGGAGCAGGGCGCTGAGGATGGCGACCCGTGCGTACGGTGAACCTGCAGCTAATGCGAAGGTCGGGCTGCCCTAACTCCTGCCCGGTGACGGGCGCTAGCCAAGCAATGCAACGAGAGGTCCCCCGTGGATAGGCCATACATCATCTGTCACATGCTCACTTCGCTGAACTCGAAGATCAGTGGACCATACATGGAGACTCCGGAAGCCGGCCCCGCTCGGGGTTTGTACGAGGTCTTTTACGAGAAGCTTGAGACGCAGGCCTGGCTGAGCGGTCGTGTGACTACCGAAGAGGCCTTCACGAACTGGCGCAAGCCAAACCTCGATCCGGACGCGCCCGTGCATCCGCGCGAGGATTATGCGGCCGTTCCGGACGCTACATTCTTCCACGTAGTCATCGATGCCTCGGGCAGGGTGGGATGGATCAGTAACACAATCGACTACGAGAACCGTGGCCCGGCCCATGTCATCGAGGTGCTCACCGGTAAGGCCTCCGACTCCTACGTGTCGTACCTGCGCGAGCACTCCATCTCCTACATATTCGCCGGTGAAGAGGACTTGGACTTGCTTCTGGCGGCGCAAAAGCTCGCACAACTCTTCGGCATCGAACGCCTCGCAGTCTCCGGCGGCGGCCTCATTAACGGCTCGTTCCTCAATGCGGGCCTGATCGATGAACTAAGCCTCGTGGTTGCTCCGGTTCTCGACGATGACACCAGTTCCAACACGACGTTCGAAAGGCCTTCTGGACTGCCTTCGACCCCGCCCTCGGGTTTCAGCCTTATCAGCGCAGACATCGTCGAAGGCGATACCCTCTGGCTGCGGTACCAAGCCCAGCCACAACGCACCCGGCTGCCGTGACGACCGAAGTTGAACGCGCAGGAGCAAACGGCACTTGAGAAACGGCTTTTTGAACTGGCATACACGGTTATTCATGGCACGGGAGTAGAAGCAGGCCCAGCCGAGTTCCGCGCCCGGGCTTGAGTTCTAGCGGATATCAGGTGAGTCCCTGGATCAGTCGTTTGACGTCCTTCACTGAC